>JAZKIV010000028.1:0-24318 GCA_040384685.1 Pseudomonadota bacterium
AGCTGCTGGAAGACCTGTACCGCTACACGCTGCGCGTGCTGGGCGGCCGCGCGCCCGACCCCGACGCGGACGTGGAAGCGCGCAAGCGGGAAGCCCTGGTGCAGCTGCAGCTCTACACCCTGCCCTACCAGGCCCACAAGAAGCTGTGGGACACGCTGGACGTGGGCTATTTCATGCGCCACGAGGCGTCCGACATCGCCTGGCACACGCGGCACGTGTCGCGCTACGCGGGCGGCGGCCAGACCATCGTGCGGGCGCGCCTGTCGCCGGTGGGCGAAGGCCTGCAGGTGCTGGTGTACACGCCCGACCAGCCCGATTTGTTCGCGCGCATCTGCGGCTACTTCGACCAGGCCGGCTTCAGCATCCTGGACGCCAAGGTCCACACCGCCAGCAACGGCTACGCGCTGGACACCTTCCAGGCCGTCACCAGCATGCTGCCGGAGCACTACCGCGAGTTGATCAGCATGGTGCAGGCGGAGCTGGCGGCCACCATCCAAAAGGCCGGCCCGCTGCCGGCGCCCAGCCGAGGGCGGGTGTCGCGGCGGGTCAAGAGTTTCCCGGTGGCGCCGCGCATCGACCTGCGGCCGGACGAGAAGGCGCAGCACTGGCTGCTGTCGATTTCCGCCAGCGACCGGGCAGGTTTGCTGTACTCCATCGCACTGGTGCTGGCGCGGCACAAGATCAACCTGCAGCTGGCCAAGGTGTCGACGCTCGGCGAGCGGGTGGAGGACACGTTCCTGATCGACGGCGCGGAACTGCAGCAAAACCGCAGGCAGATCGAGATCGAGACGGAGTTGCTGGAGGCCGTGACAGCGGCGTGAGCGCGAGCGCCGGCCAGGCGATCAGCGTGCGGCTGCGCATGCACCGCCGACCAGCAGCGGCGCGGGCCCGCATTCCGCGATCCGGCGCTGCAGCTGGAACAGGATCTGCCCCCGGCCGTTGACCCCGGCGATCCGCAGGATCTGCGCGACATGGGCCTTCACCGTGTTGACCGAGATTCCCAGCGCATTGGAGATCCGCTTGTTGCTCAAGCCTTGCAGCAGCAGGCGCAGCACCTCCTTTTGCCGCCGGCTCACCTGCAGCACGGAGCCGACATCGTCGATCGACGATTCGCCGCCGGGCACCGGGCTCACCGGCGCCGCGGCGGCCGGCGCCTGCGGGGAAATGCCGCACAGCAGTTCGTCGACCGAATCCTTTGCCATGGCGAGCAGGCACAGCAACGGCTGGTAGACCGCTTCATGCTGCGGGCCTTCAAGGCGCGCCGGCAGCACGGCCACCCGCAGGCGCGGGCACGAGTGCGCCAGTTCGTCCTTCGCCTGGCGCACCGCCTCCCATGCGCAAGCTTCACCGAAGACGATGAGATCGGCTGCGCGGCTGGCCGCGAACGTGCACGCCTCCTCGATCGACCAGATGCCGTGGATCTCCGCGCCACCCAGCACCAGGGTCCAGTTCGAGACCGCCGAGGCCTGCGCCGAAATACTTTCAAGACAACAAACTACCTTCATCACCTTACTCCCTCACCTGATGGCCAAGCGCACCGCAAAGAGACTATTGAAGAGGAAGAAGTTGGCTCGCGTCAACCCTGAAATTTGAGAGGTTTTACCGCAGTTCCAATGTTGCCGATACTTACCTCTGGCCCGCGGCATCGCAGGGTCCCCACCCAGTCCGGCTAATCCTTTTTCGGGTGTGGGCTAGCCCATTGGCAGCCCCTCCCAATGACTAGCCCAAGAGGGCAATGGATGCGCCTTCGCATCCGTCCTATCGTCAGCCGGACCAACGTTCAGCCACGAAATGAAATGAACATCCTCCGCGCCGCAAACGCCGCCACATCATTCGAATACAACTGCGACCTCCGCCGCCTCTATCCATGGCCCGGCGTGTCGGACCCGCTGTGGGGAAGCTCGATGGCCTCGGTGCGGCCGGACAGCGCCACCACCCCGCACAGCCACGACGAGGAAGAGACCTTCCTCATCCTTTCCGGGGCCGGAAGGATCGACATCGACGGCAAGTCGAGCGACGTGGCCCGGGGAGACGTGATCTACCTGCCGCGCCATTGCCGCCACTTCATCACCAACGTGTCGGCTGACGCGCCGCTCGAATTCCTCACCATCTACTGGGGCAGCCCGGAAGCCAACGCGCGCATGGAACGGATGGTGGCCGCGTCCGAGGCCGGCCGCAGCGACCGGGAAGCGGCATTGGCCAAATGAAGGCGGCACACATGCAAACCTCCCTGCCCGGCCGCTATGCGCTGGTCGCGCCGCCGCCGACACCCAATGGCGACCTGCACGTCGGGCACCTGTCGGGGCCCTACCTGGGTGTCGACGTGCTGGCTCGGTACCTCAAGCTTCGCGGGCACGAGGTGGTGACCGCACTCGGCGTCGACCTCAACCAGACCTATGTGGTGACTACCGCCGAGCGGCTCGGCTGCGTGCCGAGGGAGCTGGCCGACAGCAGCCATGCCGAAATCCAGGACACGCTCCGGGCCGCGGGCATCGGCTTCGACATCGTGGGGATGCCCGATGCCCCCTACCAGGCGTACGTTCGCGGCTGGTTCGAACGGATGCACGCGGCCGGCGTCTTCCAGTACCGCAGGCGCGAAGTCCCGTTCGATCCGAAGCGCGAGCGCTTCCTGTTCGAGTCGTATGCATCGGGCTGGTGCCCGGTCTGCATCGCCTCGACCAAGGGCAATGTCTGCGAGGCCTGCGGGCACGGCAACGACGCGCGAGAGCTGATCGGGCTGCACCCCAGCGGCGGCCAGCCCGGAGACCCGCTGACCGCGCGCGAGGTCGGCGAGTACGTGTTCGACATCGAAGCCTGGCGGGAGCCGCTGGTGCGGCATCTCAGGGGCACCATCCCGGAAATCCGGCCGGCCCTGCGCCGCCTGCTCGACGAAATGCTGGTCAAGCGGCTGCCGGCCTTCCCGATCACCTTCCCGTCGTCCTGGGGCATCCCCGCGCCCTTTCCCGGCAGCGCGGGCCTGGTGCTGAACGTGTGGGCGGAAATGGTGCCGGGCCACTACCACTGGCTCAACCAGGCGAGCCGGCAGGCCGGCGGGGCCGACATGGTCAGCGGCCCGCAGGCGCCCACGCGGTACTGCCAGTTCCTGGGTTTCGACAACTCGTTCTTCTACGTCGTCGCGCACCTTGCCCTTGCGCTGGCCGCGCGGCAGCACGGGCTGGATGCGCTGCTGCCCGAGGCCTTCATCACCAACGAATTCCTGCAGCTGGAGAACTACAAGTTCTCCACCAGCCAGGGGCACCTGATCTGGGGACGCGACCTGCTCAAGGAGGAAGACCGCGACGACGTCCGGTTCTACCTGTCGTGGGTGAACCCGGAATACAACCAGTCGAACTTCACCCGCGACGACTTCCGTCGCGTCTCGCAAGCCAAGCTGCGCGAGCCGCTCGGGCGCTTCATCGACGCGCTGTCCCGAAGCGGCGTGGCGGGCGCGGCGCCCGAGGCATCCGGCGCCGCCCTGGCCGTGCAGGCGCGCTTCCAGTCGGCCTACGAACCGGCGCGCCCCAGCCTGCGGATCGCCGCGCAGACCCTGACGAACAGCCTCGACCTCGGCCTGCGCCTGCTGGCGCGGGGCGCGAGCCCGGGCCAGATGCGCGCCTTCACCCAGGCCCTTGCCGCCGGGGCGGCGCCGATCGTGCCCGCCGTCGCCGGGCAACTCTGGGACGCCGCCGGCGAGCGGGGGCCCGTGAGATGGCCGCAGCAGCCCGCGAGCGGTGCAGCAACAACAACAGAGCCGCCCGACGGCCGGCAGGAAAGGGAACCCCGTGTCAAAAAGAAGCTCCACGCAGATCACCTGTGACGTCCTGGGCATCGGCTTCGGCCCGTCGAACCTGGCGGTCGCGGTGGCCCTGGAAGAAAGCCGCAGCCCGCTTACCGCGCACTTCATCGAAGCGACTCCGCAAAGCGGCTGGCATCCCAGCATGCTGCTCGACGGATCGGACATCCAGAACAACCCCCTGCGCGACCTGGTGACGCCGCGCAACCCCCGAAGCCACTACAGCTTCACCAACTACCTGCACTGCCAGGGGCGGCTGTTCGACTACCTCAACCTCGGGCTCGCCTACCCGCTGCGCAAGGAATACGCGCGCTACATCCAGTGGGTCGCGGGCCATTTCGAGGACCGCGTCACCTACTCGGCGCCAGCCCGCACGATCGCGCCGGATGGCGACGGGCGCGGCTGGGTCGTGTCGACCCCGGACGGGGAGATCCGGACGCGCTCGATCCTGGTGGGCACCGGGCGCAGCCACAACATCCCGGCGAATTTCGTGCATGCGATGGGCGAGCGGGTGTTCCACCTGTGCGACTACCTGCGCCGCGTGTCCGCGCTGGGCAGCTCGCTGCAGTCGATCGCCGTCATCGGCGCGAGCCAGTCCGCCGTCGAAATCAACCTCGACCTGCTGGCCCGCTTTCCGAAGCTGCGCATCCACGCCCTGCACCGGACGTTCGCGATGCGCCAGAAGGACACCAGCCCGTTCTCGGACCACGTCTATTTCCCGGATTTCGTCGACTATTACTTCAAGGCCGGAAAAGCGGCCCAGATCGACCTGCAGCGGCAGCTGCGCGGCACCAACTACAGCTCGGCCGACATCGACGTGCTGCACAAGCTCTACCTGACGCTGTACGAGGAACGCCTCGACGGCCGCGACCGGTTCACGCTGCACAACAACACCACCGTGGACAAGGTGCAATGCGTCCCCGGGGGCGTCGCGCTCACCGCCACGGAGCGCTTCCTGGGAACCTCGCAAACCATCCTGGTCGATGCCGTGGTCCTGGCGACCGGCTTCAAGGACATCGGCGTCGGCGAAGGCAAGGAGCGGGTCCCGCCCCTGCTGTCCGCGGTCGAGCGCAACCTGGACCGGGACGCCGACGGCGCGGTGGTCGTGCAGCGCGACTACAGCGTGCGCACGCGGGGCGCCGGGCTTTGCTACCTGAACGGCCTGTGCGAGAGCAGCCACGGCTTCGGCGACGCCGGCTCGTTCAGCCTGCTGGCCCTGCGCGCCGCGGAGATCGTCGGCAGCCTGGAAAGCGGTTTGAAGCCCCACCCCGAAGCAGTTTCCCGAAGCAACCTTCTGACTGAGGTGACCCCTTGAAAACCGATGTGTTCTCGAAATTCGAATCGAACGTGCGCTCCTACTGCCGTTCGTTCCCGGTGACGTTCGCAACGGCCCAGGGCGCGCACATGATCGACACCGGCGGCCGCCGCTACATCGACCTGCTGTCCGGCGCCGGAACGCTGAACTACGGGCACAACAATCCCGCGATCGTCGGGCCCGTCGTGGACTACCTGTCGGCCGGCGGCATCGTGCATTCGCTCGACATGCACACGCAGGCGAAGGCCGATTTCATCGAGTGCTTCCAGAGCGTGATCCTCGAGCCCCGCGGCCTGCACTACAAGCTGCAATTCCCCGGCCCCACCGGCACCAACGCGATCGAAGCGGCGGTGAAACTGGCGCGCAAGGTGACCAAGCGCAGCAACGTGGTGACGTTCACGAACGCCTTTCACGGCATGACGCTGGGCTCGCTGGCCTTGACCGCCAACCCGGGCAAGCGCTCGGGCGCCGGCGCCGCGCTCCACGGCTCGACCTTCATGCCCTATGACGGCTACCTGGGAACCTCCATCGACACGATCGACGTGATCGAGCCGATGCTGCGCCGGCCCGGCTCGGGCGTCGACAAGCCGGCGGCGATCGTGTTGGAACTGGTGCAGGGCGAAGGCGGCCTCAACGTCGCCGGCGCGCCCTGGTGCCAGCGCCTTGCCGCGCTCGCGCGCGAGATCGGCGCCCTCCTCATCGTCGACGACATCCAGGCCGGCAACGGGCGGACCGGGACCTATTTCTCCTTCGAGAGCTGCAAGATCGTGCCCGACATCGTCACGCTGTCCAAATCGCTGTCCGGTTTCGGGACGCCGTTCTCGCTGGTGCTGCTGAAACCGGAGCTCGACCAGTGGGCGCCCGGGGAGCACAACGGCACGTTCCGCGGCAACAACCTCGCGTTCGTCGGCGCCACCGCCGCGATCAGGACGTACTGGCGGGACCAGGCGCTGGCGGCCTGCGTCGCGCAGAAGGCGGACTTCGTGCGGCGCCGCTTCGACGACATCGCGGCCGCGCTGCCGCCGGGCACCGTGCAGCCCAAGGGGCGCGGCCTGTTCCAGGGCCTGGCGTTCAAGCAGAAAGACGCGGCGGGCACCATCGCCTCCAGGCTGTTCGAGTACGGCCTCATCATCGAAACCTGCGGCCATGGCGACCAGGTGCTCAAGCTGCTGCCGCCGCTGACCATCGAGCAGGCCGATCTCGCGACCGCCCTGGACCACATCGAGCGCGAGGTGATGGACTGCTGCGCCACGCCCGTCCTGGAAACCGCGGTCTGAGGCCATGTCGCCGGATGTGGTCATCGTCGGCGCCGGCATCCTGGGTGTTGCCACGGCCTACCACCTGGCCCGCATGGGCGCGGGCCGGATCACCGTGGTCGACCAGGAAGGGCTGGGCGCGGGCGCGACCGGCCGCAGCGGCGCGCTGATCCGCAGCAACCTCGACACCGAAGCGCAGAGCCGGCTCGCCCGCTTTTCGATGGAAGTGTTCCGGCATTTCGACGCCTGCTTCGGGACCCGGTCCGCGTTCGAGCCGGCCGGCATGCTGACGGTCGCGCCGGCGCACCTGGGCGCGGCGCTGTCGGCGCTCGCGCAACGGCAGGCGCGCTGGGGAACGGACATCCGCGCGGTCTCGGCAGCGCAAGCGCGGACTCTGTGCCCCGCGCTCACCCTGCGCGACGGCGACGTGGTCCTGCACGAGGCGGCGGCCGGGGTCGGCGACGCCCAAACCGTGCTGCGCGGCTACTACGAGCGCTCCGTCGCGCTGGGCGTGAGCTACCGGTTCGGCTTCCGGGCGGACGGCGTCGCCATCGAGAGCGGCAGGGTGACCGGAATCACCGGCGACGGCTCCAGGCTCGCGGCCGGCCGCGTGGTGCTCGCGGCCGGCGCCTGGTCGAACCCGCTGCTCGCGTCGGTCGGCCTTCATCTCGGCCTGGTGCCCCGCCTGAGCCGGCTGGCCGTGTTCCGCCCCAGCGAATTGCCTGGCGCGGGCAGGCTGCCGGCCGTCATCGACCAGGAACAGGAGGCCTGGTTTCGGCCCATGCCCGGCGGGGCGATCCTGGTCGGCGCGGAGCGTGGCGGCCAGACGGGCGTTCATCCGTCCCGCATTCCGACCGCCACCTCGGACGGCTTCCTGGACGCCTACCTGGCCGTGCTGTGCCACCGGTTCGGCTTCGCGCGGCCGATCGCGCCGCGCGGCGGCTGGGCGGGTGTCTACATGCTGAGCCCCGACGGCTTGCCGCTGGCCGGTCCGATTCCGCACATCGCGGGCCTCTACCTGCTTGGCGGCGACCACGGCGGCGCGTTCAAGCTCGCCCCGGCCCTCGGCCTGGGGCTGGCGGAGACCATCGTGCGCGGCCGCCCGGACACGGTCGACCTGTCGGACTTCGCGCCCGCGCGGCTGCTGCGGCAGCCCGTGGACATGCCTTCGTGCTTCGAACCATCCACCACCAACATCGCTTAGGACAACAGAACCATGACAACCATGACGACCGGTGAAAAATACGCAGTGCTCAACATGGGCGAAAAGTTGACGAGATACCAGCCGGTGTTCGACGACCTCGGCCCGGATGCATACCATCCCGCCGAGCAAGGCGGAAGGACGCGCCGCCTGGCGCAATACCACGCCGTCTACGACCCGCAGACCAGGCGCGCGGACATCGTCCAGCTGAGAACGCAGCTCTTCCTGCAAGGCAGGACCAACAAGCTGACCGGAAGCATCGAGCGCGACTTCTCGGCCCTGGAAGCCGACATGCGGGCGTTCATCGAGGCCGGCTTCCATGCGGTCGACGAGCGCTGGCCGCTGGCCGGCTACCAGAACGAATGGATGGTCAACCTCCATACGGTCAGGGTCCACGCCGAGCCCGCCGTCCGCGGCGTTCCCGTCCCCGAGGGCGTGCACAAGGACGGCGCGGATTTCGTGGTCATGGGCTGCGTGGCCCGGCAGGACGTGAAGGGCGGCATCTCGCAGGTCCACGAGAACGATGACGAGCCGCCGGTCTACGGCGTGACCCTGATGCCCGGCGACGCGCTGGTCGTCGACGATCGCGAGGTGTTCCACATGGTGACGCCCCTGATCGCCCAAAGCGGCCACGGCTACCGCGATATGATTCTGATGGGATTCCACTTGTGGAGCCACGGGAAATACAGGGGCGACTGGAAAGAACAGACCGTGCCCACGCCGTGAGCGCGGCACCGCTTCGCAGGATGGCGGTGCCGCGTCCGGTGTTCTCCTGAAAAAGGGAAGGTGCAACCGCATGGATCTCGCTGCCTACTGGCCCAGTCTCCTGAGCGTTTTCGGCGCGTCGCTCATCGCGTTCCTGAGTCCGGGCCCGAATTTCGTCGGCATCGTTTCGGCGGCGGTGGCGAGCCGGGCCCACGGATTCGCGGTCGCGCTCGGATGCAGCATCGGGACCGCGTTCTGGTCGCTGATGGCCGTCACCGGAACCACCGCGCTGCTGGCGCTCAATCCCAGGGTTGCGCTTGCCATGCAGATCCTCGGTGGAAGCTACCTGATGTTTCTCGGCTTCAAGTCGCTGCGCTCCTCGTTCGCGCCGAGCGGACCTGTGCTCATGACCACGGGCCTTGCGCAATCGCTCTGGGAATCCTTCCGCAAGGGCCTGTTCATCCAGGTCACGAACCCGAAGACGGCGCTGTTCTGGCTTTCCATGGTGTCCGTCGTCATCCTTCCCAAGACGCCCGTCCTGGTCTGCATCATCCTGATCGCGGGCACGACGTGCATCGCGCTCGGCTGGCACTCCGTGCTGGCCGTCGCTTTTTCCCACCCCAGGGTCAGCGCGGGATATGTCCGTCGGCGAAAGTACATTTCCTTCGCCTTCGGGTTCGCCTTCCTGGCGCTGGGCGCCAGGCTTGCACTGGGAGCGCTTCATGGCCTCGTCTGAGCCGGCGGGCAAGGTCCGCCACATCAACACCGACGTGATCTCGCGGATCGCGCGGTTCAGCGACGGCGTGGTCATCGAGGGAACCGTGCGAACGCTCAGGACGAGCGGGATTCCCGGCTTCCGGCGCGACGGGACATTGCCGTCCGACTTCGGCGAGCAGGCGAATTGCGCCTGGGAAAACATCGCGGGCATTCTTGCGGCCGCCGGCATGTCCGTCGCGAACATCGTCAGCGTGACCCACTACCTGGTGCGCAGGGAAGACCTGCCGCTTTACCGCAGGATCTGCGAGGAGCAGCTCGGTGCGTGCCGCCCGACCTCGATGCTGCTGTTTGCCGCCGGCCTGCCCTGGCCGGAGATGCTGGTGGAACTCCAGGTCGAAGCGGTGGACGAAAAGACCGGCCCGCAACAGGCCTGAGCAAGACCCTGCCGCATTTCGGGTTACGCGCCCGAATGTAGACAAATGGTCCCCATGCTGCGCAGCTTGAAATCTTTCGCACCAGCAAGCGTGCCGTCAGCATTGACAGGTGGGTAAAAAAATTACCAAGAGCGCCAGTTGTTGGCGCTGCAGGCATCCGGATGCGCTTCATCAGCGCCGCGACGCCGCTTGTCTTCCTCAAATGGGAGCTGAGCGTATCCGCGCGTTAGCAAATGTGAGTGATTTGGAATGACACGCATGCGACAGCGCCGTTCCGTCATGCATCCCTGTCAAGTCTGACAGGGGCTGGCCGCTCATCCGTTTTGACCGCGGCCCAAGCTCTTCCTACATTTCGCACATCGCGTGGTTACGCGCGATTCAAAAACGAAACGAGGGAGAGGGAACATGAGCGACGGAAAAGACGGTGATCGAGGTCAACTGCGTCACAACAACGAGCGTCGGCGCCTCTGCGCGGCGGCCGGCCTGGGAGGCCTGGGCCTGCTGCTCGGCGCACCGGCCTGGGCGCAGGGCGCGGGCGGCACACCACGCGCGGCGGCGGGCGGCAAGGCCTGGCGCTTCCTGATCAACGAAGCGGTCACCGGCGAGACCAACTTCTTCGTCCTCACCAACCGCTACAAGCCGCTGGCCGACTACGTCAGCGAACAGCTCAAGGGCCGCCATCCCATCGGCATCGAAGCCGTTCTGGACATCAAGCGCTTCATTAGCCTGGCACAAGCGCAGCCGCGGCCGGAGCTGGTGTTCGGCAAGTCGGTCAACCAGCTGGCCAAGCTGGTGCGCGACGAGGGCTACCACCCGCTGGTGAAGCGCCCCGACGGCTACAAGGCCGCCTTCATCGTGCCCAAGAATTCGCCGCTCAAGACGCTGGCGGATGCCGGCCGCGCAAAAGCCAAGATCCTGATGCCCGACGAATACGCCGCCACCACGGCGGTGGCGCGCGCCGAGCTGCGCCGCCAGAACGTGGTGGGCGCCGAGGTGGCGCACACCCGCTACCAGGAAGCGGTGGCGCAGCAGGTCCAGAACAGCTTCGCCCAGATCGGCGTGGTCAATCCGACCATCGCCAAGAAGTGGGTTGCCGATGGCGGCCGGGTGCTGGCCGAGACCCAGCCGGTGGTGAACTGGTCGCTGCTGGCCGCTCCCACCATGCCCGAGGACACCGTGGCGCAGCTGCGCGACGTCCTGATGGGAATGAACACGAATACGCAGGCGAGCGCCGTGCTGCAAAGCATCGGGGTGAAGGAGTGGGCGCGCGCCGAACGCAAGGATTACTTGGCTTTGTTGGACTACACCAAGGAGTAGTGATGACCACCATGCGGCAATCGATCCCTTTCCTGCCGGCGCGCGCAGCGCGCTGGGCCCTCGCGGCCTGCGCTTTCGCAGCCGTGCCCGCCTTCGCGGCCAGCCCGGGCGCGGCCGACACCTCCGGCAGCGTTCCGCCGCCGGTGCAGCAGATGGCGCAGGAGATTGCCGCAGAACTCGCCGAGAACTGTCCGGTCGCGCCGCCGGGCGACGTGGCCGCCTACAACAGCTGCCGCCAGGCGCTGTTCGGCGACAGCGCGCTGCGCGAACACCTGCCCAAGTTCCTGCTGTGGGGCCGGCAGAGCAAGGACCCGCAGGCCACGCTGCGCCAGACCAACCTGACGCAGTTCGCGCCCGACGTCTGGACCAACATGTACGCGCCGCTGTTCATGTTCAACGGCAAGCACACGGTGCAGTGGGTGCCCGAGGAGAAGCGCTTCCTGGTCCGCCTCGAAGCCGCGTTCCGCAACCGCCTGCCGCCCGGCCAGTTCCCCTACCCGTTCTGGCACGAAGAGGCCAAGTGGTCCATGTACCAGAACGCCAATGCCTTCATGCTGTGGGTGGACCCGAACAGCATGAAGATCTCGGCCGCGCAGTTCACCGACCGCGCGCCCACGCCGGCCCTGCAGGCCGTGCAGCCGGTGAAGCACGCCTTCGAAGGCACCTGGCTGTGGACCGACGCGCAGGGCCAGACGCAGCCGGCGGTGACGCTGTTCGACGGCGTCTACCGGCCGGAAAACCCGTATGCCAAGGCGCTGGACCGCCAGTACCGCGACCTCGCGCTGCAGCTGCGCGAGTCGCAGTGCACCAAGTGCCACGTGCCGAACAACCCGGACAAGATGAGCCGCCTGGTGCTGCTGTCCACGCCCGCGCACGCGGCCGGCGAGATCGACCGGCTGATCAAGTCGGTGAAGGAAGACCGCATGCCCATGGACGAATTCCGTCTGAGCTATGCGCTGCCCGACGAGAACAAGAAGTGGCTGCTGGAGCGCGCGGAGGCGTTCCGGGCCACAGTCACCGCGGCCCAGGCCTGGGAGCAGCAGCAGGCCACCTCGCGCCCCCGCGTGCGCACCACCTCTTTCGGCGGCAGCCCCTCCCCGACGCAGGGCTGGCAGCCGGCCGCGGCCTCTTCACCAAATCAACAACGAGGGACTCATCCATGAACGCTACCGTTTCTCCGATCCTGAACCGCCGCACCCTGCTGCGCGCCGGCGCCGCGGCCGCCGTCGGAGCCGCTTCGCTCAGCTGGGCCCAGTCCTCGCTGGGCGGCGCGCGCCTGCTGGTCAACGAAGCGGTCACGGCCGACCTCAGCATCTCGATGCTGGCCATGCGCTACCGCGGCTGGGCCGACTACATCTCCGCCAACCTGCGCAGCAAGCAGATGCTGGTCGACCCGATCATCGACATCCGCCGCTTCGTGCAGCAGGCGCTGTCGGACGACAAGCCGGCGGTGATCTTCGGCAAGTCGGTCAACCAGCTGGCCAAGCTGGTGCGCGACCACGGCTACCAGCCGGTGGTCAGGCGCGCCGACCCGTACAAGGCGGCCTTCATCGTGCCCAAGGGCTCGGCGATCCGCGAAATGTCGCAGCTGAGCGGCCGCAAGCTGCTGATGCCCGACGAGTTCGCCGCGACCACCGCGATGGCCAAGGCGGAGCTGCGCCGGCTGAACGTGCGCGACCCCTACATCTCGCACACGCGCTTCCAGGACAGCGTGGCCGCGCAGATCTCGGCCGGCATGGCGGACGCCGGCGTAGTCAACCCGACCATCGCCCGCAAGTGGAAGGAAAGCGGCGGCACCGTCATCGGCGAAACGCTGCCGGTGGTCAACTGGTCACTGCTGGCGGCGCCCAAGACGCCGGCGGACGTGGTGAACAAGCTGGCCGATTCCATGCTGGCCATGAACATCCAGCCCACCGGCCTGCTGAGCGAGATCGGCGTGAAGGAATGGGCCAGGGGCGAACGCAAGGAATACCTGGCGCTGCTGGAGTACACGGGGGAATAAATGCGCAGCAGTGGTACCCGCCGCTTCGCGGCGGCAGGCTGTGTGGCCGTGCTGGCCACGGTGTGGAGCGCCGGCGTCTCGTCGGCCGCTTCGCCGCAGTTCGTCAAGCCCGAGGACGCGGTGAAGTACCGCCAGGGCGCGCTGTTCGTGCTGTCGCAGCACTTCGCGCGCATCGGCGCCATGGTCAACGGCCGCGCGCCCTACGACGGCAAGGCGGCGGTGGAGCACGCCGAGGTGGTCGCGCAGCTGTCGCGGCTGACCATGGACGGCTTCGCCGCCGGGCCCGACAAGATCTCCGACCGCGCGAAACCGGAAATCTGGACCGAGGCGGCACGCTTTCGCGAGCACAACGAGAAGTTCGTCAGCGAGACCAACAAGCTGCTGGCGGCCGCGAAGACGAACAACATCGCCGCGCTGAAAACCGCCTTCTCGTCGACTGCCGGCACCTGCAAGAGCTGCCACGACGCCTACCGGAATTGAGGCTCAGTCGTCTTCCGCCGCCGCGATGTCCGGAAACAGGACGTCCGTGTAGCCGAAGCGCGTGAAGTCCCGCACCCGCATCGGGTACAGCGTGCCCACCAGGTGGTCGCATTCGTGCTGCACCACGCGCGCGTGGAAGCCGTCGGCGGTGCGCTCGATCGGATTGCCCTCGGGGTCGACGCCGGTGTAGCGGATGGACTTCCAGCGCGGCACCACGCCGCGCAGCCCGGGCACCGACAGGCAGCCCTCCCAGTCTTCTTCTTCGGCGTCGCCCAGCGGCACGATCACCGGGTTCAGCAGCACCGTGCGCGGCACGGGCGGCGCATCGGGGTAGCGCGGATGCGCCGCGCCGGTGCCGAAGATCACCAGCTGCAGGTCCACGCCGATCTGCGGCGCGGCCAGGCCTGCACCCTTGGCGGCCTGCATGGTGTCGAACATGTCGCCGATCAGCGCATGCAGCGTGGGTGTGCCGAACTCGGTGACGGGTTGGGCGACGCGCAGCAGGCGCGCATCGCCCATTTTCAGGATCTCGCGGACGGTCATGGCTTCATCCTACAGAATCCGTCTTAGACTCGTTGAATGGCGCCACAGTCCGCACGAGGCATCGACGTCAACACAGCCGCCAGCCTCTTCAACCAGGGCCTGCTGGCCGAGGCACTGCGCGTCTGCGAACGGCTGATTGCGGCGAGCCCGCGCAATTTCGATGCGCTCCAGATCGCGGCGCTGGTGCAGGCCCGCCAGGGACGCCACGGCGAAGCCATCAAGCACTTCGACGCCGCCCTGAGGATTCGCCCCCACTCCCACGACGCACACCTCAACAAGGCAGTCTCCCTGATGGAGCTGCGGCGCTTCGATGCCGCGCTGGCCGGCGTGGAGGCGGCGCTGCGAATCGTCCAGGGTGCGCGTGCCCTGTGGCTGAAGGGGCGCATCCTGCAGCACCTGCGCCGGCACGGTGACGCCGTGGCGTGTTTCGAAGCGGCGAGCCAGCTGGCTCCCGGAGACGACGGCGTGCTGAGCGACTGGGGGCTCGCGATGCTGGAGATGGACCGCGTCGACGCGTCGCAGGCCTGCCTGGAAAAGGCCCTGGCACTGAATCCCCGCAACGCATTGGCGCGCCACAACCTGGGCCTGGCCTGGGCGCATCGGGCAGACCACCTGCGCGCGCTCGCGCACTTCGACGAGGCGCTGCAGGTCCGGCGGGCGTACCCGGACGCGCTTTGCAACCGCGGCATCGCGCTTGCCAATCTGCAGCGGTTCGATGAGGCCCTGGCAAGTTTCGACGAGGCGCTTGCCGCGCAGCCGGACCACGCCGCGGCCCTGGCACATCGCGGCGCGGTGCTCCTGCGGTTCAGGCGGCCCGATGAAGCGCGGGCCAGCGCCGCCCGGGCGCTCGAGCGCGATCCCGGCCTGACGGACGCCCATCACACCCTGGGAGGGGCCTTGGTGGAGCTCGATCGCTTCGAGGAAGCCCTGGCCAGTTTCGGCAAGGTGATCGAGGCGCAGCCGCGGCTTGCCGACGGCCACAACAAGCGCGCGGTCGCCCTGATGGGCCTGCGCCGGTTCGACGAAGCCGCGGCTGCTTTCGATGAAGCCGCCGCCCTGGCACCCGATCCGGCGCTGATCCATTTCAACAAGTCCATGCTGCTGCTGTTGACAGGCCGGTTGCGCGAAGGCTGGGCGCTCTACGAATCGCGCTTGCGCGGCGGCAAACCGATTGCCTATGCGGCGCCGCCCGGCCCCGCATGGACCGGGGAAGAAGATCTTCGCGGCAAGACGCTCTGGGTCGGTGCGGAGCAGGGCTTGGGGGACATGATCCAGGTCTCGCGCTACCTGCCGCTGCTGTGGGAGCGCGGTGCGCATCCCGTTTTCGAGGTTCCCAAGCCACTGCTGGCCCTGATGGCCTCGCTGGGCGGCGACGTGCACCTGGTGCAAAAGGGCGCACCGCGTCCGGCATTCGACCACCATTGCCCGGCGATGAGCCTTCCCCTGGCGTTCAGGACGGAGCTGGAAACGATCCCCGCGGCGGTGCCCTACCTGCACGCCGACGCCGGCAAGGCCCAGGCGTGGAGGGAGCGCCTGGGCACACCCAGGGGACTGCGTGTGGGATTCGCATGGTCCGGGTGGAAGGGAAACCCGGGCGACTTCAAGCGCAGCATCCCGCTGGGCCTGCTCGCGCCGCTGCTGGCGCTGCCGATCGAAGCGCATTCGCTGCAGACCGACTACCGCGAGGGCGACGCGGACCTCATGCAGCAGCTGGGAATTGCCGACCATCGGCAGCACCTGGCGGATTTCTCCGAGACGGCGGCGCTGGTCGACACCCTGGACCTCGTCATTTCGGTGGATACCTCGGTCGCCCATCTTGCAGGTGCGATGGCAAAGCCGGTGTGGATCCTGCTGCCGTTCCTGCCCGATTACCGCTGGCTGCTGGAGCGGCCGGATTCGCCCTGGTACCCGACGGCGAGCCTGTTCCGGCAGCCATCGGCGGGCGGCTGGGCACAGGTGATCGACACCGTCAAGACCGCCCTGGCGGCGCGCACCTAGACACCGCTTTGCAGCAAGGCCTTCAGGCCTTCTTCGTCCAGCACCGCCACACCCAGCTCGCGCGCCTTCTCCAGCTTGCTGCCGGCCTCGGCGCCGGCCACCACGTAGTCGGTCTTCTTGCTCACCGAGCCGGCCACCTTGGCGCCGGCGGCTTCCAGCATGTCCTTGGCCTCGTCGCGGCTGAGCGTGGGCAGGGTGCCGGTCAGCACCACCGTCTTGCCGGCCAGCGGTTTCGGCGCCTGCACCGCCGGCTCGCCCTCTTCCCAGTGCAGGCCGCAGGCGCGCAGCTGCTCGACCACCTCGCGGTTGTGCGGCTGCTGGAAAAAAGTGTGGACGCTCTCGGCGACGATCGGCCCGACGTCGGGCACCTCCAGCAGCTGCTCGGGCGACGCATCCATGATGCCGTCCAGCTTGCCGAAGTGGCGCGCCAGGTCCTTGGCGGTGGTCTCGCCGACGTGGCGGATGCCCAGGCCATAGAGGAAGCGCGGCAGCGTCGTCTGCTTGGCCTGGTCCAGCCCCGCCAGCAGGTTTTGCGCCGACTTCTCGCCCATGCGCTCCAGCCCCACCAGCGACACCAGGCCGAGCCGGTACAGGTCCGGCAGGGTCTTGATCAGGCCGGCGTCCACCATCTGGTCGACCAGCTTCTCGCCCAGGCCCTCGATGTCCATGGCGCGGCGCTGCGCGAAGTGCAGGATGGCCTGCTTGCGCTGCGCCCCGCAGAACAGCCCGCCGGTGCAGCGGTAGTCGGCCTCGCCCTCCTCGCGCACGGCTTCGGAGCCGCACACCGGGCAGTGTTTGGGCATGGTGAAGACCTGCGCCTCGTGCAGGCGCTTGTCCGGCACCACGGCCACCACTTCGGGAATCACGTCGCCGGCGCGCCGCACGATCACCGTGTCGCCGACCCGCACGTCCTTGCGCCGCGCCTCGTCCTCGTTGTGCAGCGTGGCATTGGTCACCGTCACGCCGCCGACGAACACCGGCGCCAGCTTGGCGACCGGCGTGAGCTTGCCGGTGCGGCCGACCTGCACGTCGATGCCTTCCACGGTCGTCAGCTGCTCCTGTGCCGGGAACTTGTGCGCCACCGCCCAGCGCGGCTCGCGCGTGACGAAGCCCAGCTGCCGCTGCAGCGCGAAGCTGTTGACCTTGTAGACCACGCCGTCGATGTCGAACGGAAGGCGGTCGCGCTCGGTGCCCACCGCCTGGTGGAAGGCCGCCAGTTCCTCGGCGCCGCGCGCCACCTGGGTGCGCGGCGAGACCGGCAGGCCCCAGGCGCGCAGCGTGAGCAGCGCCTCGTAGTGGCTGTGGAAATCGGGCCCGCCCGCGTCCGCCGGCGTCACCTCGCCCCAGCCGTAGGCGAAGAAGGACAGCGGGCGCTGGCGCGAAATGGCCGGGTCCAGCTGGCGCACCGCGCCCGCCGCCGCGTTGCGCGGGTTGACGTAGGTCTTCTCGTTCTTCTGGCCCTGCGCGATCTTGGCGCGCTGCTGCTCGTTCAGCCGCTCGAAGTCGTCGCGGCGCATGTACACCTCGCCGCGCACCTCCAGTACCGGCGGCGCGTCCGGCGGCAGCCGCAGCGGGATCTGGCCGACGCCGCGGATGTTCTGCGTCACGTCCTCGCCGATCTCGCCGTCGCCGCGGGTGGCCGCCTGCACCAGCGTGCCGTTCTCGTAGCGCAGGTTGATCGCCAGGCCGTCGAACTTCAGCTCCGCCACGTACTCCACCGGCGGATCGTCTTCCTTCAGGCCCAGCTCGCGCCGCACCCGCGCGTCGAAGCTGCGTGCGCCCGAGGCCTCGATGTCGGTCTCCGTGCGGATCGACAGCATGGCCACCTTGTGGCGCACCTTGGCGAAGCCGTCCAGCACCTTGCCGCCCACGCGCTGCGTCGGCGAATCGGGCGTGCGCAGCACCGGGTGTTGTTCTTCCAGCTCCTGCAGCTCGCGGAACAGCTTGTCGTATTCGGCGTCGGGAACCGACGGCTCGTCCAGCACGTAGTACCGGTGGGCATGGCCGTGCAGCAGCTCGCGCAGCGCATCCGCGCGCTCCTGCACGCGCGCGGGCACGGGTGTTTCTTCGCTCATGAGAACAAACGCCTCGCCTGCGGCGAGCCGGCCGAAACGTCGCGCGCGTCCAGCGTGTCGTACAGCCCTTCCAGGTCGGCGCCGATCACGTCCAGCGCTTCGGCGCGGATCACCTGGCCGTTGTCATCGGTGATCTGGCCGTCCATGGACGCGGCCAGCGCGATGGCGGCTTCGCGCATGCGCACGAAGGGCTGTTCGCTGCGCGGCACCTGCGGCACGTCCAGGCTCAGCGTCACTTCGCGCACGGCCGACTGGGTCGGGTCCTCGGCCAGCGCGGCCTGCGTGTCGAAGGCCAGGCCCAGGATCGCCGGCGAGCCGGGCTGGGCCGACGGCAGCACCATGCGCCCGGGAATGGCGCCGACCACGAAGCCCAGCCTGGCCGCGTTCTGGTGCACGTAGCCGGGGCTCCAGGCGGCCTGGCGGGCGCGCAGGGTGAAGCCCAGCTGCGCATCGTGCGCGCCGGCGAACTGGTCCAGCTCGCGCGCACGCGCCACCTCGTCCAGCATTTCGGGAAACGTCGGCTCACCGCCGATGGCGTCGGCGAAGGCCTGGGCCTTGACCACGTATTCCGAATACTCGATGTCGTTCAGCGCGCCGTTGCGGTTGGCCAGCTGCACGCCGGCCTGGAACGCGGTGTAGCGCTCGCCCGGGCGCGGCGCTTCCCATTCGCGGGTGCGCTCGTTCAGGCCTTCGACGGCGAACGGCTTGCTGCCCACGCGCCGCGTCGGCGGCAGCGCGGCGAGCGCCGCCTCGCCGGACACATGCGTGTCCACGGCGATCGGCGCGATCACGTCGATCAGCGCGTCCAGCCCCGGCTTGCGTTCGGGCAGGGGCAAGGTGGCGAGGTCTTCCTCCCCGTCGCTTCTGAAAGCCGGCTCCACCGGCTCGCGCGCCACCGGCTCGGCCGGCGGCGCTTCGGGCTGGCGCGGCGCGTTGCGGCGCGTGCTCCAGGCGTTGTAGCCGATCAGCCCGGCGAGCGTGAGCCCGCCCAGCATGGCGATGCCGACCGAAAAACTGGTCATGCCGCTTCGGCCAAGGTCGTGGCCGATTCCATGTCCACCGCCACGATGCGCGAGACGCCCTGCTCCTGCATGGTGACGCCGATCAGCTGTTCGGCCATTTCCATCGCGATCTTGTTGTGGCTGATGAAGAGGAACTGGGTTTCCTTGCTCATGCTGCTCACCAGCTTGGCATAGCGTTCGGTATTGGCATCGTCCAGCGGCGCATCGACCTCGTCCAGCAGGCAGAACGGCGCCGGGTTCAGCTGGAAGATGGCGAACACCAGCGCGATGGCCGTCAGCGCCTTTTCGCCGCCCGACAGCAGGTGGATGGTCTGGTTCTTCTTGCCCGGCGGCTGCGCCATCACCTGCACGCCCGAGTCCAGGATTTCCTCGCCGGTCATCACCAGCCGCGCGTTGCCGCCGGCGAACAGCTCGGGGAACATCCGGCCGAAGTGCTCGTTGACGGTCTGGAAGGTGCTGCCCAATAGCTCGCGCGTTTCGGCGTCGATCTTGCGGATGGCGTCTTCCAGCGTGGTCATGGCCTCGTTCAGGTCGGCCGACTGCGCGTCCAGGAACTGCTTGCGCTCGCGCGCCGTGCTCAGCTCCTCCAGCGCCGCCAGGTTGACCGCGCCCAGCGCCGCGATCTCGCGGTGCAGCCGGTCGATCTCGCCCTGCATGCCGGCCAGCCGCACGTTGCCCTCGGCGACCGACCTGCCCACCGCCTCCAGGTCGGCCTGCGCGTCGGCCAGCAGCTGCGCGTACTGCTCCAGGCCCAGGCGCGCGGCCTGCTCCTTCAGCTGCATGTCGGTGATGCGCTGGCGCAGCGGGTCGAGCTCGCGCTCCAGCTGCAGCCGGCGCTCGTCGCTGGCGCGCAGCTTGGCGGTCAGGTCGTCGTATTCGCTGCGCTTGGCGCCCAGCGCCTGCTCGCGCTCGGACTTCAGCTCCAGCGCCGACTGCAGCCCGGCCTGCGCCGCCGCGTCGGTCAGGCGCGCCAGTTCCGTGAGGGCGCGCTGCTCCTCGTCGGCCAGCGACGCCGCCTGCTGCGCCGCCGTTTCGATGGCGCGCTGCAGTTCGCCCCGGCGCGCGCCCAGCGAACGCTGCGCGAACTGCGCCTCCTGCGCCTGGCGCTCCAGGCCGCGGTGCTGCTCGCGCGACTCGGCCAGCTTGCGCTCGGCCTCGATCACCCGCTCGTCCAGCTGCGCATGCCGCTCCTGGCTGTCGGCCAGCTGCATGTCCAGCTCCTCGAAGCGCGCCTCGGCCGACACGCGGCGCTCCTGCAGCTCTTCCAGCAGCGCGTCCACCTCGGCCAGGTCGCCGGCGATCTGTTCGCTGCGCGCGCGGGTCTGTTCGGCCAGTTGGGTCAGGCGCAGGGTCTCGACCTGCGTTTCGTGCATGCGGCCCTGCGTCTCTGCCGCTTCGCGCCGCGCCGCCACCAGCCGCTGCGAGGCGTCGGTGTACGCGGCTTCCGCGCGCACCAGCGCGCCCCTGGACTCCTCGGAAATCAGCGACTGCGCGCGCAGCTGCTTTTCCAGGTTCTCGATTTCCTGCTGGCGCGCCAACAGGCCCGCCTGCTCGGAGTCCTGCGCGTAGAAGCTGGCGCCGTGCGCCGTGACCGCGTGGCCGCTCTTCACGTAGATGGCTTCGCCGGGCTTGAGCTTGTCGCGCGCGGCCAGCGCGTCCTCGAAGCTGGCGGCCGTGTAGCAGCCGTGCAGCCAGTCGGCCAGCAGGGCCTTCTGGCCGGCGTCGTTCAGGCGCAGCAGGTCGGCCAGGCGCGGCAGCGCGCCGGGCGCTTCCGGCGCGGCGGCTTGCGGCGGGCTGTAGAAGGCCAGCTTGGCCGGCGGCGCGTCGGCGGCGAAGGAACGCACCATCTCCAGCCGCGAGATTTCCAGCGCGCCCATGCGTTCGCGCAGCGCCCCTTCCAGCGCGTTCTCCCAGCCCTGCTCGATGTGGATGCGGCTCCACAGGCCCTGCAGGCTCTCCAGCCCGTGGCGCGCCAGCCAGGGCTGCAGCTTGCCGTCGGTGCGCACCTTCTCCTGCAGCGCCTTCAGCGCCTCCATGCGGGCCGAGAGATCCGCCTGCTTCGCGCTTTCGGTGTTGACTTCCTGCTGGCGCGCACGGCGGTCCTCGTCCAGCCGCGGCACCTGCTCCTGCAGCTCGTGCAGCCGCGCGTCGGCCATTTCGGCGGCTTCCTGCGCGGCGGCCAGCTGCGCCCGCAGGTTGGCCAGGCGCGCCTCGTCAGGCGCGGCCAGCGCGTTGCGGTCGGCCTCCAGGCGGTCGCGCCGCTGGTTCAGCTGGCGGCTCTGTTCCTCGATGTTGCGCTGGTCGGCGGCCAGCACCTGGATCTGCTGCTGCACTTCCACCACGCTGGCGCGCTGTTGCGCGGACCTGGCCTGCGCCTGGCGCAGCGCCTCTTCCAGCTCGGGCATCTGCAGGCCCTGTTCTTCCACCTGGGCCGCCAGCAGCACGGCCCGTTCCTCGGCCTCCACCGCCTGCGCCGCCAGGGTCTCGATCTCGATCTCGGCGTCTTCCTTGCGGCCGCCCCACTGCGCCGCCTGCTCCTTCAGCTGCGCCAGGCGCTGCTCCACCCGCTGGCGGCCTTCCACCACGAAGCGGATCTCGGCCTCCAGCCGGCCGACTTCGGCGCTCGCCTCGTACAGCTGGCCCTGCGCCTGGTTCACCTGGTCGCCGGCGGCGTAGTGCGCCTGGCGGATGGTTTCCAGCTCGCTTTCCACGTGGCGCAGGTCGGCCACGCGCGCTTCCAGGTCGTTGACCGCCTTGTCGGCGTCGGCCTTGACGCGCGCCTGGTCGGCCTCGGCCTCGGCGCGTTTCAGGAACCACAGCTGGTGTTGCTTCAGCTGCACGTCGGCCTGCAGCGCGTTGTAGCGCTGGGCGACTTCGGCCTGCTTTTCCAGCTTGTCGAGGTTGCTGTTCAGTTCGCGCAGGATGTCTTCCACCCGCGTCAGGTTCTCGCGCGTGTCCGACAGCCGGTTCTCGGTCTCGCGGCGGCGTTCCTTGTACTTGGAGACGCCGGCGGCCTCTTCCAGGAACAGGCGCAGTTCCTCGGGCTTGGATTCGATGATGCGGCTGATCGTGCCCTGGCCGATGATGGCGTAGGCGCGCGGGCCCAGGCCGGTGCCGAGGAACACGTCCTGCACGTCGCGCCGGCGCACCGGCTGGTTGTTGATGTAGTAGCTGCTGGTGCCGTCGCGGGTGAGCACGCGCTTGACGGCGATCTCGGCGAACTGCGCCCACTGGCCGCCGGCGCGGTGGTCGGCGTTGTCGAACACCAGCTCCACCGAGGCGCGCGAGGCGGGCTTCCTGGTATTGGTGCCGTTGAAGATCACGTCCTGCATGGACTCGCCGCGCAGCTCGCTGGCGCGCGACTCGCCCAGCACCCAGCGCACGGCGTCCATGATGTTGGACTTGCCGCAGCCGTTGGGCCCCACGACGCCGACCAGTTGGCCGGGCAGCATGAAATTGGTGGGTTCGGCGAAGGACTTGAAACCCGATAACTTGATGGATGTGAGACGCACGGTTGCTGCCCGAAACCGGACTCCTGACGCAAGCGCGGATGATACCGTGGCCCCTGGGCCGCCCCGCCCGAAGCGGCCGCGCCTTGAAACGAACGGTTAAGTCGGTGGGAATCCGACTTCCACCCTCACCCCAGCCCTCTCCCGCCAGCGGAAGAGGGAGCAAGACCGATAATCGCGGCATGAACCCTCTCCTGGACCGGTTGCAGCCCTACCCGTTCGAGCGGCTGCGGCAACTGTTCGCGGGCGTGACGCCCAATCCGGCTTACCGGCCGATCAGCCTGGGCATCGGCGAGCCCAAGCACCCGACGCCCGATCTCGTCAAGAAGGCGCTGACCGACTCGCTGGACAAGCTGGCCGGCTATCCCGCCACCGGCGGCGAGCCGCGGCTGCGCGCGGCCTTCACCGGCTGGCTGCAGCGACGCTACGGGCTGGCGCTGGACCCGGCGACCCAGGTGCTGCCGGTCAACGGCTCGCGCGAGGCCCTGTTCGCCTTCACCCAGACCGTGGTCGACCGCACGCGGCCGGCGGTGGTGGTCTGCCCCAACCCGTTCTACCAGATCTACGAAGGCGCGGCCCTGCTGGCCGGCGCCGAGAGCTACTACGCGCCGGTGGTGCCGGAACGCAATTTCGCGGTGGACTGGCGCAGCGTGCCCGACGAGGTGTGGCAGCGCACCCAGCTGGTGTTCGTCTGCTCACCGGGCAACCCCACCGGCGCGGTGATGCCCTTGTCCGAGTGGGAACAGCTGTTCGCGCTGTCGGACCGCTACGGTTTCGTGATCGCGTCGGACGAGTGCTACAGCGAGATCTATTTCCGCGACGAGCCGCCGCTGGGCGGGCTGGAGGCCGCGGCCAGGCTGGGCCGCAGCGATTTCCGCCGGCTGGTGAGCTTTACCAGCCTGTCCAAGCGCAGCAATGTGCCGGGCATGCGCTCGGGCTTCGTGATGGGCGACGCCGCCATCCTGAAGAAATTCCTGCTGTACCGCACCTACCACGGCGGCGCCATGAGCCCGGTGGTGCAGGAGGCCAGCATCGCCGCCTGGAGCGACGAGCAGCACGTGGTGGAGAACCGGGCGCTGTACCGCCGCAAGTTCGCCGAGGTGACGCCGGTGCTGGCCGAGGTGCTGGACGTGCGCCTGCCCGACGCCAGCTTCTACCTGTGGGCTACGGTGCGGCCCGGGCGCGACGGTGCCGCGGCGCCCAGCGACACCGAATTCGCCCGCGAGCTCTACGCTCAATACAATGTGACCGTGCTGCCGGGAAGCTACCTGGCGCGCGACACCGCGGCAGGCAACCCCGGCGCCGGCCGGGTGCGGATGGCCCTGGTGGCCGACACCGCCGAATGCCTGGAAGCGGCGCACCGCATCGCGACTTTCATCCAATCCCGGAACTGACTCCATGACACAACAACTGCAGCAGACCATCGACACCGCGTGGGAGGACCGCGCCAATCTTTCGCCCAAGGCCGCGCCCAAGGAGGTGGTGGACGCCGTCGAACACGTGATCGACGAACTCAACGGCGGGCGCCTGCGGGTGGCCACGCGCCAGGGCGTGGGCCAGTGGACGGTGCACCAGTGGATCAAGAAGGCGGTGCTGCTGTCGTTCCGCCTGAAGGACAACGAGCTGATGCGCGCCGGCGAGCTGGGCTTCTTCGACAAGGTGCCGACCAAGTTCTCGCACCTGTCGGCGCAGGAAATGGCCGAAAGCGGCGTGCGCGTGGTGCCGCCCGCGGTGGCGCGGCGCGGCAGCTACATCGCCAAAGGTGCGGTGCTGATGCCCTCCTACGTGAACATCGGCGCCTACGTCGACGAAGGCACCATGGTCGACACCTGGGCCACCGTCGGCTCCTGCGCGCAGGTCGGCAAGCACGTGCACCTGTCCGGCGGCGTCGGCCTGGGCGGCGTGCTGGAGCCGCTGCAGGCCAACCCGACCATCATCGAGGACAACTGCT
>JAZKIV010000029.1:0-1590 GCA_040384685.1 Pseudomonadota bacterium
GCTACAACAAGGTGGTGGACATCTGGGGCAAGGCCGGCGACGAAGTGTCCAAGGTCATGATGGCCCAGCTGGCCAAGGAAAAGGTCATCGACCGCCACGGCAAGGAAGTGGACCAGGAGTCGTTCAACTCCATCTACATGATGGCCGACTCCGGCGCCCGCGGCTCGGCCGCCCAGATCCGCCAGCTGGCGGGCATGCGCGGCCTGATGGCCAAGCCGGACGGCTCGATCATCGAGACCCCGATCACGGCCAACTTCCGCGAAGGCCTGAACGTGCTGCAGTACTTCATCTCCACGCACGGTGCCCGAAAGGGCCTGGCCGACACGGCGCTGAAGACCGCGAACTCCGGCTACCTGACGCGCCGCCTGGTCGACGTGACGCAGGACCTGGTGGTCACCGAAGTCGATTGCGGCACCTCCGACGGCGCGCTGATGCGCGCCATCGTCGAAGGCGGCGAAGTCATCGAGTCGCTGCGCGACCGCATCCTGGGCCGCGTCGCGGCCGAGGACGTGCTGCATCCCGAAAGCCGCTCCGTCGTCATCCCGGCCGGCGAGATGCTGGACGAGGACGCGATCGACGTGCTGGAAGCGGCGAGCGTGGACGAGGTCAAGGTCCGCACCGCGCTGAACTGCGCCACCCGCTTCGGCCTGTGCGCCAAGTGCTACGGCCGCGACCTCGGCCGCGGCGGCCTGGTGAACGTCGGCGAAGCGGTCGGCGTGATCGCCGCGCAGTCCATCGGCGAACCCGGCACGCAGCTGACGATGCGCACGTTCCACATCGGCGGCGCCGCCTCGCGCGCCGCGGTGGCCTCGAGCGTGGATGCCAAGTCCGCCGGTTCGGTGGGCTTCAACACCACGATGCGCTACGTGACCAACAGCAAGGGCGAGCTGGTCGTCATCTCGCGGTCCGGCGAAATCGTGATCCACGACGAGCACGGCCGCGAGCGCGAGCGCCACAAGGTGCCGTACGGCGCCATCCTGGCGGTGAAGGCCGACCAGCCGATCAAGGCCGGCACCATCCTGGCCAATTGGGACCCGCTGACCCGGCCCATCATCACGGAATTCGCCGGCACGGTGAAGTTCGAGAACGTGGAAGAGGGCCTGACGGTGGCCAAGCAGGTGGACGAGGTCACCGGCCTGTCCACGCTGGTGGTGATCGACCCGAAGCGCCGCGGCTCCGCCAAGGTGGTGCGCCCGCAGGTGAAGCTGATCGACGCCGCCGGCAACGAGGTGAAGATCCCCGGCACCGACCACTCGGTGACGATCGCCTTCCAGGTCGGCTCGCTGGTGCAGGTGCGCGACGGCCAGGACGTGGGCCCCGGCGAAGTGCTGGCCCGCATCCCGGTCGAAGGGCAGAAGACGCGCGACATCACCGGCGGCCTGCCGCGGGTGGCCGAGCTGTTCGAAGCCCGCTCGCCCAAGGACAAGGGCGTGCTGGCCGAGATGACCGGCACGGTGTCGTTCGGCAAGGAGACCAAGGGCAAGATTCGCCTGCAGATCACCGACCCGGAAGGCGGCGTGCACGAGGAGCTGGTGCCCAAGGAGAAGAACATCCTGGTGCACGAAGGCCAGGTGGTCAACAAGGGCGAGA
>JAZKIV010000030.1:0-1444 GCA_040384685.1 Pseudomonadota bacterium
GGGACGCCCTGTCCGCGCGACACGGCCCGCCCGCGTGCGGCTTTGCCGCGTGGTCTCCCGAAACGACCAAGCGCAAGCTGTGCAGGGCTTTGTCCGACACCCAGATGAGGTTCCCGCCCGCGCGAACCCCCCAGGCTCAGGCACGACCATGCGAAGGTCTGTCCACAGGAGACACAGCATGATGAAAAAAGCATTGTTGGCGACTGTTGTCGCCGCTTCCATCGCGGGCCTCGCAGGGCCGGTCCTTGCCGCTCCGGCGGTGGTGGTGGTGCAGACCGCACCGCCCGCGCCGCGCCATGAAGCGGCACCCGCACCGCGCCACGGCAAGGTGTGGGTCGAAGGCCATTGGCGCTGGACCGGCAACCGCTACGTGTGGTCGCAAGGCCACTGGGTGAGCCAGCGCAACGGCTACGCCTGGAACAACCCCCAATGGGTGGAACGCAACGGCCGCTGGTACTACACCGAAGGCAACTGGCGCCGGGGCTCCGCCGTCATGGGCAACCGCGGCATGGGCGATCGCGACCACGACGGCGTGCGCAACCGCAACGACCAAGACCGCGACGGTGACGGCGTGCGCAACCGCAACGACCGCCACCCGAACAACCCGAACCGCAACTAAGCGCCGTAGCGCTCGCGCGCCAGCTTCGTGCCGGCAGCGAGCGCTTCGAGCTTCCTGCGCGCCACCTCGCGATCCATCGGGGCCAGGCCGCAATTGGTGCACGGCATCAGCCGCTCGCGCGCCACGAACTGCAGGGCCCGCCCGATCGTATCGGCCACCTGCTCGGGCGTCTCGACCACATCGCTGGCGACGTCGATCACGCCGACCATCACTTCCTTGCCGTCCAGCAGCGCCATCAAGTCCGGCGGCACGTGCGAGTGGTAGCACTCCAGGCTCACCTGGCCGATGCTGCTTTTGGCGAGCGCGGGAAACACCTGCTCGTACTGCCGCCATTCCTCGCCCAGCGAGTTCTTCCAGTCCACGTTGGCCTGGATGCCGTAGCCGTAGCAGATGTGCACCGCCGTCTTGCAGGCCAGGCCCAGCGCCGCGCGCTCCAGGGCCTGCACGCCCCAGTCCGCCGCGTCCTGCATGTAGACATTGAAGGCCGGTTCGTCGAACTGGATGATGTCCACGCCGTCGGCCTGCAGCGCCAGCGCTTCCTGGTTCAGCAGCTCGGCGAAGGCATGGGCCAGCTGCACGCGGTCGCCGTAGTGCCGGTCGGCCACGGTGTCGACGATGGTCATCGGCCCGGGCAGCGTGAACTTCAGTTTTTTCTTCGTGTGGGCGCGCGCCAGCTGCGCCTCGAACGCATGCACGCGGCCTTTCAGCCGCAGCGGCGCCACCACCTGCGGCACCATGGCCTTGTAGCGGTCGTTGCGGATGCCCATCTCCACCTTGTGCTCGAAGTCGATGCCCTCGACCTGCTCCAGGAAGCCGTGCACGAAA
>JAZKIV010000031.1:0-6184 GCA_040384685.1 Pseudomonadota bacterium
CAACCGCATCATGGTGCCGTTCTACATCTACTACTCGATGTTCGGCCTGCAGCGCGTGGGCGACCTGTGCTGGGCGGCGGGCGACATGCAGGCGCGCGGCTTCCTGCTGGGCGGCACCTCCGGGCGCACCACGCTGAACGGCGAGGGCCTGCAGCACGAGGACGGCCACAGCCACGTGCTGGCCGGCACCATTCCCAACTGCGTGAGCTACGACCCGAGCTTCGCGCACGAGGTGGCGGTGATCATGCACCACGGCATGAAGCGCATGGTGGAGCAGCAGGAGAACGTCTTCTACTACATCACCCTGCTGAACGAGAACTACCCGATGCCCGGCCTGAAGCCCGGCACGGAGGAGCAGATCGTCAAGGGCATGTACCTGCTGCAGGAAGGCGCGAAGCTGACCCCGCGTGTGCAGCTGATGGGCAGCGGCACCATCCTGCGCGAATCGGTGGCGGCGCAGGCCCTGCTGGAAAAGGACTGGGGCGTGTCCGCCAACGTGTGGAGCTGCCCCAGCTTCAACGAACTGGCGCGCGACGGCCAGGACTGCGAGCGCTTCAACACGCTGCACCCCACCGGCAAGCCGCGCGTGTCCTTCGTCGCGCAGCAGCTGGAAAAGCACCCGGGACCGGTGGTGGCGTCGACCGACTACATCAAGGTCTACTGCGAGCAGATCCGCGCCTATATGCCCAAGGGCCGGACCTACAAGGTGCTGGGCACGGACGGCTTCGGCCGCAGCGACTTCCGCAGCCGCCTGCGCGAGCATTTCGAGGTCAACCGGCACTACATCGTGGTGGCCGCGCTGAAGGCGCTGTCCGAGGAGGGCACCGTGCCCGCCGCCAAGGTGGCCGAGGCCATCAAGAAATATGGCATCCGCACCGACAGGGTGAACCCGCTTTACGCCTGACAATCCCCACGCGGAAAATCCGCGCGCAGGCAGATCCCGAACAAGAAACCGCCCGGCCAAGGGCACCCGGAGAACAACAAGATGGCACAGGTCGAAGTGAAGGTCCCCGACATCGGGGACTTCAAGGAAGTGGCCGTGATCGAACTGCTGGTGAAACCCGGCGACACGGTCAAGGCGGAACAGTCGCTGGTCACGGTGGAGTCGGACAAGGCGTCGATGGAGATCCCGTCGAGCCATGCCGGCGTGCTGAAGGAATTGCGCGTCAAGATGGGCGACAAGATTTCGGAAGGGTCGGTGCTGGCGGTGATCGAGGTTGAGAGTTCGGCGTCGGGCGTTGAGCGTGAACAGCCGAAGGCCGCGCCTTCTCCCGCTCCTGACGCTCAACCCCCAACGCCCAACGCTCAACCGGCCGGTGCAGCCGGCCCGATCGAAGTGAAGGTCCCCGACATCGGCGACTTCAAGGACGTGGCCGTCATCGAGGTGCTGGTCAAGCCGGGCGACAGCGTGAAGCTGGAGCAGTCGCTCATCACCGTGGAGTCGGACAAGGCCTCGATGGAAATTCCCTCGTCGGCCGCCGGCGTGGTGAAGGAGCTGAAGGTCAAGATCGGCGACAAGATCAATGTGGGGGATCTGGTGGCTGTGTTGCAGGGGGAGGGTGGTGCTGGCGCTGCACCCGGCCCCTCACCCCAGCCCTCTCCCCAGGGGGGAGAGGGAGCAGGACTTCCTCCCTCTCCCGCCCCGGCGGGAGAGGGCAGGGGTGAGGGTGGGCGCGTGCCCCCCACCGCTGTCCTCCCCCCCCACGAGCCCACCACCCCCACCGGCACGCTCCCGCACGCCTCCCCCTCTGTGCGCAAGTTCGCGCGCGAGCTTGGCGTGCCGCTGGAGGAAGTGAAGGGCTCCGGTCCCAAGGGCCGCATTACGCATGAGGACGTGCAGGGCTTCACCAAGGCCGTGATGGCCGGCGAGCTGCGCACGCAGGCCGCGGCCAAGTCGCCTGCCGCAAGCAGTGGCGGCGAGGCGCTGGGCCTGCTGCCCTGGCCCAAGGTCGACTTCGCGAAGTTCGGCCCGGTGGAGCGCAAGCCGCTCGCGCGCATCAAGAAGATCAGCGGCGCCAATCTGCACCGCAACTGGGTGATGATCCCGCACGTCACCAACCACGACGATGCCGACATCACCGAGCTGGAAGCCTTGCGCGTGCAGCTCAACAAGGAAAACGAGAAAAGCGGCATCAAGGTCACCATGCTGGCCTTCCTCATCAAGGCCTGCGTCGCGGCGCTGAAGAAATTCCCCGAATTCAACAGCTCGCTCGACGGCGAGGAGCTGGTCCTGAAGAACTACTGGCACATCGGTTTCGCGGCCGACACGCCCAATGGCCTGATGGTCCCCGTGCTGAAGGACGCCGACAAGAAGGGCGTGCTGGCCATCAGCCAGGAAATGGCCGAGCTGGCGAAGAAGGCGCGCGACGGCAAGCTCGGCCCTGGCGACATGTCGGGCGCGACATTCACGATTTCTTCGCTCGGCGGTATCGGCGGAACTTACTTCACACCGATCATCAACGCGCCGGAAGTCGCTATCCTTGGCGTCTGCAAAAGCCGGACGCAGCCGGTGTGGGACGGCAAGCAGTTCCAACCCAGGCTCATCCTGCCGCTGTCGCTGTCGTGGGACCACCGTGTCATCGACGGCGCATCGGCAGCCCGGTTCAATGTGTACCTGGGGCAGATCCTGGCGGATTTCCGCCGCGTGCTCCTCTAAGGAAAAGAAGAAACAACAGAGGTCTATGACAACAGTCGTCGTGGTGAAAAAAGCGGGGCAGATCGCGATTGCTGCCGATACCCTGGTGACATTCGGCGATACCCGCCTCGCGCACCGCTTCGAGGACAACACGAAGATCTTCAAGGTGGAGACCGACGACGGGCCGAGCTACATCGGCATGGCCGGCACCGTCGCCCACTTTCCGGTGCTGCGCAAGGCCATGGGGTCGATGCCGCGCGAGATCCTCAAGCTCGGCAGCAAGGACGACGTGTTCGACACCTTCACCAAGCTGCATCCCTACCTCAAGGACAACTTCTTCCTGCAGACCAAGGAAGAGGACAGCGACCCGTACGAGTCCAGCCAGTTCAGCGTGGTGATTGCCAACGCCAGCGGCATCTACGGCCTGTACAGCTACCGCGAGGTGTTCGAGTTCAAGGAGTTCTGGGGCATCGGCTCGGGGCGCAGCTTCGCGCTGGGCGCCATGCATGCGCTGTATCCGCGCGCCAAGACCGCGCGCGAGGTCGCAGAGGCCGGCATCGCCGCAGGCTGCGAGTTCGACCGCAACTCGGCCACGCCATTCGACGTGTTCACCATCAAATCGAAAGAAAAATAATGGGCACCCCGACGGAAGTGAAAGTCCCCGACATCGGGGACTTCAAGGACGTGGCCGTCATCGAGCTTCTGGTGAAGCCCGGCGACACCATCAAGGCGGAACAGTCGCTGCTCACGGTGGAGTCGGACAAGGCCTCGATGGAGATTCCGTCCAGCCATGCGGGCGTGGTGAAGGAGTTGCGCGTCAAGCTGGGGGACAAGATTTCGCAGGGGGTGGTGGTGGCGGTGGTGGAGACGGCGGATGCAGCTGCTGCCGCACCCGGCCCCTCACCCCAGCCCTCTCCCCAGAGGGGAGAGGGAGTCCGACTTCCTCCCTCTCCCGCCCCGGCGGGAGAGGGCCGGGGTGAGGGTGGGCCCGCCGGCACCTACGACTGCGACATGCTGGTCCTCGGCGCCGGCCCCGGCGGCTATTCCGCCGCGTTCCGTGCCGCCGACCTCGGCATGAAAGTGGTCCTGGTCGAGCGCTACGCGACGCTCGGCGGTGTCTGCCTCAACGTCGGCTGCATCCCTTCCAAGGCATTGCTGCACGTCGCGGCCGTGATGGACGAAATCAGTCATTTCGAATCCCTCGGCGTGAGCTTCGGCAAGCCGACGGTCGACCTCGCCAAGCTGCGTGCGCACAAGGCGAAGGTGGTGGGCAAGCTCACCGGCGGCCTGACGGCCATGGCCAAGATGCGCAAGGTGACAGTGGTGCGCGGCGTCGGCCGGTTCGCCGATCCGCACCGCATCGAGGTCGAGGAAACCAGCGGCGACGGCCAGCAGGGCACGGGCAAGAAGCAGACCATCAGCTTCAGGAACTGCATCATCGCCGCCGGCTCGCAGGCGGTGCACCTGCCGTTCCTGCCGAAGGACGAACGCATCGTCGACTCCACCGGCGCACTCGAGCTGAAAGCCATCCCGAAGCGCATGCTGGTGCTGGGCGGCGGCATCATCGGCCTGGAAATGGGCACGGTGTATTCCACGCTCGGTGCGCGGCTGGACGTGGTGGAGATGCTCGACGGCCTGATGCAGGGCGCCGACCGCGACCTGGTGCGCGTGTGGCAGAAGATGAACGCGCCGCGCTTCGACAACATCATGCTGAAGACCAAGACGGTCGGCGGCGAAGCCACCAAGGACGGCATCCTGGTGAAGTTCGAAGGCGAGCAGGCGCCGAAGGAGCCGCAGCTGTACGACCTGGTGCTGCAGGCCGTGGGCCGCGTGCCCAACGGCAAGAAGATCGGCGCCGAGAACGCGGGCGTGGCGGTGACCGACCGCGGCTTCATCCCCGTGGACGTGCAGATGCGCACCAACGTGCCGCACATCTACGCCATCGGCGACATCGTGGGCAACCCGATGCTGGCGCACAAGGCGGTGCACGAGGGCCACGTGGCGGCGGAAGCCGCGGCGGGCGAGAAGTCGACCTTCGACGCGCGCGTGATCCCGAGCGTGGCCTACACCGACCCCGAGGTGGCCTGGGTCGGCCTCACCGAGGAACAGGCCAAGGCGCAGGGCATCGGCATCAAGAAGGGCCATTTCCCCTGGAGCGCCTCGGGCCGCGCCATCGCCAACGGGCGCGACGAAGGCTTCACCAAGCTGCTGTTCGACGCCGAGTCGCACCGCATCCTGGGCGGCGGCATCGTCGGCACGCATGCCGGCGACATGATCGGCGAAGTGGCGCTGGCCATCGAGATGGGCGCCGACGCCGTCGACATCGGCAAGACCATCCATCCGCACCCCACGCTGGGCGAGAGCATCGGCATGGCGGCGGAGATCGCGCACGGCACCTGCACCGACGTGCCGCCGCCGCGCAAGTAGGCGGCGCTGTCGCGCGCGGCACAGGCGCGCGGGGAAAACACCGATCGGGCCTGGCCCGGCACCGGCCAAGATGCGTGGGTCTTCGCAAGGACCCACGCATGACGACATCCATTTCCCGCCGCAACTTCCAGCGCGGCCTGGCGGCCGGCGCCGCCGCTGTCGCGCTGCCTTCGCTCGCGCAGCCGGCCTGGCCGAACAAACCCATCCGCATCATCGTGCCGTACACGCCGGGCGGCTTCACCGACAACATGGCGCGCATCGTGCAGATCGGCCTGCAAAACCGGCTGCAGCAGACCGTTACCGTGGACAACAAGCCGGGTGCCAACAGCATCATCGGCGTGGACGCGCTGGCCAAGGCGCCGGCCGACGGCTCGACCTTCGCCGTGGTGATCGCGGCGTATGCGGCCAACACCACGCTGTACCCCAAGCTGCCCTACGACCCGCGCAAGGACCTGGCCGGTGTCGCTCTGATCGGCGTTTCGCCGCTGCTCGCCGCGGTGAACAACGATGCGCCGTTCAAGACCGCGCGCGAGATGGTGGACTACGCACGCCGCCATCCCGGCAAGGTGAGCTTCGGCTCCTCGGGCAACGGCTCGGCCGCGCACCTGACCAGCGAGCTGTTCAAGGCGATCACCAAGACCTACATGGTCCACATCCCGTACCGCGGCGCCGCGCCCGCGCTCACCGACCTGATGGGCGGGCAGATCCAGTTGTTCTTCGATGCGGCATCGGGTCTGATCCAGCCGGGCAAGCAGGGCCGCGTGCGATTGATCGGCGTGTCGCACGACAAGCGGCTGCCGGCCGCACCGGACGTGCCGACCTTCATCGAGCAGGGTTTCGCCGGGTTCATGGGCAGCACCTGGGCGGGCATGCTGGCGCCGGCTGCGACGCCCAAGGACATCGTGCGGCGCATGGCCGACGAGGTCACCCGCATCGTGCGCAGCGACGAAACGCGCGCGCGGCTGGACGGCATGGGAACGTTCGCGGGTGGGGGCACGCCGGAGGAGTTCGATGCGTTTGTTGCGGCGGAGACTGCAAAGTGGGCGAAGGTGATCAAGGATGCGGGTGTGAAGCCGGATTGACGCCTGTCGTAAACCACGCGGCAAAGCCGCACGCGGGCGG
>JAZKIV010000032.1:0-104640 GCA_040384685.1 Pseudomonadota bacterium
CCCAAGGAGAAGAACATCCTGGTGCACGAAGGCCAGGTGGTCAACAAGGGCGAGACCGTGGTGGACGGCCCGGCCGATCCGCAAGACATCCTGCGCCTGCTGGGCATGGAAGAGCTGGCCCGCTACATCGTCGACGAAGTGCAGGACGTCTACCGCCTGCAGGGCGTGAAGATCAACGACAAGCACATCGAGGTGATCGTTCGCCAGATGCTGCGCCGCGTGGTCATCGAGAACCCGGGCGAGTCCGACTACATCGGCGGCGAGCAGGTCGAGCGTTCGGAGATCCTGGACACCAACGACCGCCTGCGCGGCGGGGACAAGATCGCGGCGACCTACAGTAACCTGCTGCTGGGCATCACCAAGGCCTCGCTGTCCACCGATTCGTTCATCTCCGCGGCGTCCTTCCAGGAAACCACGCGGGTGTTGACCGAGGCGGCGATCATGGGCAAGCGCGACGAGCTGCGCGGCCTGAAGGAAAACGTCATCGTCGGCCGGCTGATTCCCGCCGGCACCGGCATGGCGTACCACAAGGCGCGCAAGGCCAAGGACGAGATGGACGACGCCGAGCGCCGCGCCATCGCCGAGTCCGAAGCGGCGGAGCTGGCTGCGGTGACCGAAGGAGCCGGCGGCTCCGAGGCCGCCGAGGGCGGGATCGGCGACGCGCAATAAGCGCCCGCCACCGAAGCCACTAAACTGGGGCGGCATCACCGGAAGGTGGTGCCGCCTTTTTTCATTGCGCCAATGACATCCTCGTCCATCGTCTACTGGGTCGCCGCGGCCGTGCTGCTGTTCTGGGGCGTGGGCGCCTACAACCGCCTCACGCGGCTGCGCGCGCAGGCCAACGCCGCCTTCGCCGAACTGGAGGCCGGCCTGGTGCGGCAGGTCGCGCTGGTCGACGCCTGCATGGAGCCGCAGGACGCGCATCCGCCTTCGCAGTTCGACGGCGGCAGCGCCTTCTGGGGCGGCCTGCAGGGCGCGGCGGCGCAGCTCACCGCGTCGCTGGCGGCGGCGCGCCAGCGCCCGCTGGAGCCCGAGCGCATCGCCGCGCTGGGTGCGGCGCAGGAGGTGCTGTCCATGGCCTGGGAGCGGGCCGAGCGCGACGACGCGCACGACCTGGCGGGCCCGCGCCTGCCGGAGAACCTGAGCTTCGAACGTGCCCAGCTGGTGCGGCAGGCGCACGTGGCCACCGGCAAATTCAACGACGCGGTGGCGCGCTACAACGGCGCCATTGCCGAGTTTCCGGCCCTGCTGCTGGCGTGGCTGTTCGGCTTCAAACCTGCGCGCGGCCTGCGATTGCCGGCAGCATAAGCTCATCACTCGCAGTGCGTTGACAGCCGCCGCGCGGGCGGCGCATCATGGGCGCCCCACAGTGAACCCACCCAACAACAAGGAGCCCCTCATGTCCCTGCGCATCAACGACGTCGCGCCCAATTTCAAGGCGCAAACCACGCAAGGCCCGATCGACTTCCACGAGTGGATCGGCGACGGCTGGGCCGTGCTGTTCTCGCATCCCAAGGACTTCACGCCGGTGTGCACCACCGAGCTGGGCTACATGGCCAAGATCGAGCCCGAGTTCACCAAGCGCAACACCAAGCTGATCGGCCTGTCGGTGGACCCGGTGGAGAACCACGGCAAGTGGGTCGCGGACATCGAGGAAACGCAGGGCGCGGCGGTCAAGTACCCGATGATCGGCGACACCGACCTGGCGGTGGCCAAGCTGTACAACATGCTGCCGGCCGATGAGGCGGGCACCTCCGAGGGCCGGACCGCGGCCACCAACGCCACGGTGCGCTCGGTCTTCGTCGTCGGCCCGGACAAGAAGATCAAGCTGATGCTGACCTACCCGATGACCACCGGTCGCAACTTCGACGAAATCCTGCGCGTGCTGGATTCGATGCAGCTGACCGCCAAGTACAAGGTGGCGACGCCGGTGAACTGGAAGAACGGCGAGGACGTGATCATCACGCCGGCGGTGAGCGACGAGGAGGCGAAGACCGCCTTCCCCGGCTTCAAGACGATCAAGCCGTACCTGCGCACCACCAAGCAGCCCGGCCAATGAGCCGCATGAAGGCCGCGGCCCTGTGCCTGTCGTCGCTGGCGCTGCTGCCGCTGGCCGCGTCCGCGCAGGACAAGGAGCAGCTGTACCTGCGCAGCACGGCGGCGAGCTGCGCGCAATGCCACGGCACCGACGGCCGCGCCGCCGAGGGCTCGGCGGTGCCGGGCCTGGCCGGCATGGCCGCGCCGTACATGGTCGCGCAGCTGCAGGCCTTCAAGACCGGCGCGCGCCCGGCCACCGTGATGCACCAGCTCGCCAAGGGCTACAGCGACGCGCAGATCGCGCAGCTGGCCACGTACTTCGCCGCGCAGAAGAAATAGAACAAGGAGATGGGGATGCAACGACGGACCTTGCTGCAGTCGTCCGGCGCTTTGGCGCTGCTCGGAATCGCCGGCTGTGCGACCACCTCCGTGCCGTCCAAGGCGCAGGTGGTGGTGATCGGCGGCGGCTGGGGCGGCGCCACCGCCGCCAAGTACGTGCGCCTGCTTTCGCAGCAACGAATCGGGGTGGTGCTGATCGAGCCGAACGACGCGTTCGTCTCCTGCCCGATTTCCAACATGGTGCTGGGCGGCAGCCGCCAGCTGGCCGACCTCACCGTGCCGTACAGCGCGCTGGCGCGCAACCACGGCGTGACGGTGGTGAAGGACAGCGCGCGCTCGGTCGACACGGCGAAGCGGACCGTCACGCTGGCCGGCGGCGCGGTGATCGGCTACGACAAGCTGATCGTCTCGCCCGGTGTCGACCTGCGCATCGACCAGGTCGAAGGCCTCGCCGCCGCGCATGCGTCCGGCCTGGTGCTGCATGCCTGGAAGGCGGGGCCCGAAACCGTGGCGCTGCGCCGCCAGCTCGAAGCCATGCCCGACGGCGGCGTCTATGCGCTGGCCATTCCCGAGGCGCCCTACCGCTGCCCGCCGGGGCCGTACGAGCGCGCCTGCCAGGTGGCCTGGTACTTCAAGAACGCCAAGCCGCGCAGCAAGGTGCTGATTCTGGACGCGAACCCGGACGTCACCTCCAAGGGCGCGCTGTTCAAGAAGGTCTGGGCCGAGCAGTACCCGGGCATCGTGGAATACCGCAGCCAGCACGCGCTGGCGGCCGTCGACGCGGGCGCGCGCACGCTGAAGTTCGAAGTGCAGCCGGACGTGAAGGCCGACGTGCTCAACGTCGTGCCGCCGCAGCGTGCCGGCCTGATCGCCGTGCAGACCGGCTTGTCGAACCTTGCCAACAGCAAGTGGTGCGGCGTCGACTACAGCACCTTCCAGAGCACCGCCGCGGCCGACGTGCACGTGATCGGCGACGCCATCCAGATCGCGCCGGGCATGCCCAAGAGCGGCCACATGGCCAACAACCACGGCAAAGTGGCGGCGGCGGCCGTGGTGGCGCAGCTCTCGGGCTTCGAGCCCAATCCCCGCCCCATGCTCACCAACACCTGCTACAGCTTCGTGGACGACAAGCGCGTCATCCACGTGGCCAGCGTGCACGAATTCGCCGACAACAGCTACCGCACGGTGGCCGGTTCGGGCGGGTTGAGCCCGGCGCCCAATGAGCTGGAAGGCACTTACGCGCTGAGCTGGGCACGCAATATCTGGGGTGATATGCTCGCCTGACGCATGGCAGGGCAAGATATTCCGTTGTGGCGGCAGCTTCAGGCTGCCGCTTCTGTTTTGGCGGCCGTGCGCGCGGGCGAATCGGCCACGCCGGCGATCGCGCGCGTTGCCGGCGAGCTGCGCCCCGGCGCGCAGGCCCTGGCCTTCCACGCGCTGCGCCAGCTCGGCCGTGCCGAAGCCTTGCGCAAGCTGCTGGCCAATCGCCCGCCGCCGCCGCAGGCCGACGCCCTGCTGTGCACCGCGCTGGCCCTGGCCTGGGACGAGGCGCATGCCCCGTACGCGCCCTTCACGCTGGTGGACCAGGCGGTGGAAGCCGCCAAGCGCGATGCCGGCACGCGCGCGCAAGCCAACTTCGTCAATGCCTGCCTGCGGCGCTTCCTGCGCGAGCGCGATGCCCTGGTCGCCGCGACCGGGCGCGACCCGGTGGCGCAGTGGAACCATCCGCGCTGGTGGATCGACCGGCTGAAGGCCGACCATCCGGCGCACTGGCAGGCCATCCTGCAGGCCAGCAACCAGGCCGCGCCGATGACCCTGCGCGTGAACGTGCGCAAGACCTCGCGCGACGCCATGCACGCCACCTTGGCCGCGGCCGGCATGGAATCGGTGCCGGTGGGCGAGCAGGGGCTCGTCCTCGCACAGGCGCGCCCGGTGCACGACATCCCCGGTTTCGCCGATGGCCTGGTGTCGGTGCAGGACACCGCGGCGCAGATGGCGGCGCCGCTGCTGCTGCAGGATCTGCCGGCCGACCGGCGCCCGCGCATCCTCGACGCCTGCGCCGCGCCCGGCGGCAAGACCGCGCACATCCTGGAGCTGTGCGACGCCGACCTGCTGGCGCTGGACGCCGACCCGGCGCGCTGCGCGCGCATCCAGGACAACCTGGCGCGGCTGGGCCTGCATGCCGAAGTGCGCGCCGGCGACGCGATGCAGCCCACGCAATGGTGGGACGGCGTGCCGTTCGACGCCATCCTGCTGGATGCGCCGTGCACCGCCTCGGGCATCGTGCGCCGGCACCCGGACGTGCGCTGGCTGCGCCGCGACAGCGACATCGCGCAACTGGCCGGCCAGCAGCAACGGCTGCTGGAAGCGCTGTGGCCTCTGCTGCGCCCGGGAGGAGTGCTGGTGTACTGCACCTGCTCGGTGTTCCGCGCCGAAGGCGAGGCGTGCGTGGCGGCGTTTGTTGCGCACAACAAACAGGCTGCTTTGCTGCCATCGCCCGGGCATTTGCTGCCCCAAACCGCGGGGAATCCAGAACGGCTCCGGGACAATCCCGATAGTGACCACGACGGCTTCTTCCACGCCGCGCTGCACAAGCGCCCGGCGGACCCCGATCCGGTTCAGGCCGATGCTTGAACGGGCCGCGTGGCTGCTGTGCGCCTGGCTGGCACTGGCCTGGCTGGCGCCGGCCGCCGCGCAGACCGGCGGCCACGCCGAAGTGGCGCAGCTGCGCATGGAGCGCGGCGACGACGGCGTGCTGCTGTCGGCCAGCGTGCAGTTCGACATGCCGCAGGTGGTGGAGGACGCGCTCGCCAAGGGCATTCCCATGTTCTTCGTGGCCGAGGCCACGCTGTACCGCGACCGCTGGTACTGGTACGACAAGCGCCAGGCGACCGCGATGCGCCACATGCGCCTGTCCTACCAGCCGCTCACGCGGCGCTGGCGCCTGCAGGTGTCGTCCGCGCAGATCGGCAGTGCCGGCCTGGCGCTGGGCCAGACCTTCGAGACGCGCGACGAGGCGCTGGCCGCGGTGCAGCGCATCTCGCGCTGGAAGATCGCCGACCTGGGCGACCTGGAACCCGACGCGCGCTACAACGTGGACTTCCATTTCCGGCTGGACGTGTCGCAGCTGCCGCGCCCGTTCCAGATCGGCGCGGTCGGCCAGGCCGACTGGAACGTCAGCGTCACGCGCAACCAGCGCCTGGTGCTCGAGCCCGCGCGATGACCAGGCTCTCGCCGCGCGACATGGCGCCGCGCGCGCTGCTGGACAACGCGCGCGCGGTGCGCTGGGCGGTGGGCGTCGGCGCCGCGGTGCTGGTGGCGCTGGGCATCGTGCTGCTGTTCCTGCTGGCGCAGGCCACCAACAACCGCGAGCTGTACGAGCAGAACTACGGGCGCCTGTTCGCGCTGAACATGCTGGTGGCGGGCTTCCTGCTCGCCGTCATCCTGTGGATCGGCCTGCGCCTGGCCTCGCGCGTGAGGCGTGGCAAGTTCGGCAGCCGCCTCTTGGTGAAGCTGGCCGCCATCTTCGCGCTGGTGGGCTTCGTGCCCGGCATGCTGATCTACGTGGTGTCCTACCAGTTCGTCTCGCGCTCCATCGAAAGCTGGTTCGACGTGAAGGTGGAAGGCGCGCTCGACGCCGGCCTGAGCCTGGGGCGCACCACGCTCGACACGCTGTCCAACGACTTCGCCAACAAGACGCGCGCCGCCGCCGCGCAGCTGGCCGACTTGCCGGACAGCACCGCGCCCTTGGCGCTGGAGCGCCTGCGCGAACAGCTCTCGGCCACCGACGTGGTGCTGTGGAGCAGCTCGGGCCAGGTGATCGCCAGCGCCGGCCAGTCGCGCTTCCAGCTCAGCCCCGAGCGGCCGACCGCGCAGCAGCTGCGCACGGCGCGCACGCAGCGCAGCGTCGCGGTGGTCGAGGGGCTGGAAGACCTCACCGCCGGCGGCGCCAGCCATGCGCGCGTGAAGGCGCTGGCCGTGGTGCCGGCCGCCAGCGTCGGCCTGCTGGCCGAGCCGCGCTTCCTGCAGGCGGTGCAGCCGCTGCCGGCCGCGCTGGTGGCCAACGCGCTGGCGGTGCAGGAGGCCAACCGCGAATACCAGGAGCGCGCGCTGGGGCGCCAGGGCCTGCGCCGCATGTACATCGGCACGCTCACGTTGAGCCTGTTCCTGGCAGTGTTCGGCGCGGTGCTGCTGGCCATCGTGCTGGGCAACCAGCTGGCGCGGCCGCTGCTGCTGCTGGCCGCAGGCGTGCGCGAGGTGGCCGAGGGCGACCTGAGTCCCAAGCCGGTGCTGCAGGGCAAGGACGAACTGGGCGGACTCACGCGCTCGTTCGCCGAAATGACGCAGCAGCTGGCCGACGCGCGCAGCGCGGTGGAAAAAAGCATGGACCAGGTGGATGCCGCGCGCGCCAACCTGCAGACCATCCTGGACAACCTCACGGCGGGTGTGATCGTGCTGGATGCGCAGGGCCGCATCCAGGCATCGAACCCCGGCGCCTCGCACATCCTGCATGCGCAGCTGGCCGACCACGAAGGCCAGCCGCTCGCGCAGCTGCCCGGCCTGGGCAGTTTTGCGCAGGCCGTGCAGCAGCAGTTCGACGACTTCATGGGCGAGCGGCGGCGCCAGGGCGCGGACCACTGGCAGCAGTCGTTCGAGCTGAACGTGGCGGCCGCGGGCGACACCGGCACGGCGCAGGCGCACATCCTCACGCTGGTGGCGCGCGGCGCCGCCATGCCGGGGGGCGCGCGCCTCTTGGTGCTGGACGATATTTCCGAGATCGTGTCGGCCCAGCGCGCGCAGGCCTGGGGCGAAGTGGCGCGGCGCCTCGCGCACGAGATCAAGAACCCGCTCACGCCGATCCAGCTGTCGGCCGAGCGGCTGGAGATGAAGCTCGCCGGCAAGCTGCAGGGGCCGGATCAGGCGCTGCTGGCGAAGGCGGTGCACACCATCGTCGACCAGGTCGACGCGATGAAGCGGCTGGTCAACGAATTCCGCGACTACGCGCGCCTGCCGGCCGCGCAGCTGCAGCCGGTGGACCTGAACGCGCTGATCGGCGAGGTGCTGCAGCTCTATGCGCGCGAGGGAGAGGCCACTGCCGGCACGTCGCAGGTTCCGGTGACGACGGAACTCGAGGCGCGCTGCCCGCCGATCCTGGGCGACGTGCAGCAGCTGCGCCAGGTCATCCACAACTTGTTGCAAAACGCCCAGGACGCGACCGAGGGGCGCGCCCTGCGCGAGGTGATGATCCGGACGCAGTGGAACGAAGCGGGGCGCCGCGTGCGCCTGATCGTGCAGGACACCGGCAGCGGATTTCCCGACAACATTTTGAAACGCGCGTTCGAGCCCTACGTGACGACCAAGCCCAAGGGCACGGGGCTGGGCCTCGCGGTCGTGAAAAAAATCGCGGATGAGCATGGCGCGCGCATCGATCTGCAGAACCGCTGTGAAAACGGTGTCATCCAAGGCGCCCAAGTCTCGTTATCATTCGCAGTTGCGGCTTAGCAACGCCCTCACAACGCAAACAGGTTCGATGGCAAACATACTGGTGGTCGACGACGAGCTGGGCATTCGCGACCTGCTGTCGGAAATCCTGAACGACGAGGGCCACACCGTCGACTTGGCCGAGAACGCCGCCCAGGCGCGCGCCGCGCGCCAGCGGGTGCGGCCCGACCTGGTGCTGCTGGACATCTGGATGCCCGACACCGACGGCGTCACCCTGCTGAAGGAATGGTCCACCGGCGGCCTGCTCAGCATGCCGGTGATCATGATGAGCGGCCACGCGACGATCGAAACCGCGGTGGAAGCCACCAAGATCGGCGCGCACTCGTTCCTGGAAAAACCCATCACCATGCAGAAGCTGCTGAAGGCGGTGGAAGCGGGCCTGTCGCGCAACGGCGGCAGCACCGGTGTTGGTGGCGCCGCGGCGGCGGCGATGCCAGTGCGCCGGCCCGGCATGGCCGGCGTGATGCCGCCCATGCAGCAGCAGCCGGCCGAACTGACGGTGGAAGCCGCCATGACCGGCGGCCAGACCATGCCGGCCCCGGTGGACATGGGCCCGCAGGCGCGCCAGGTGTTCGAGCTGGACAAGCCGCTGCGCGACGCGCGCGACGAGTTCGAGAAAAGCTATTTCGAATTCCACCTGGCCAAGGAAGGCGGCTCGATGACGCGCGTGGCCGAGAAGACCGGCCTGGAGCGCACGCACCTGTACCGCAAGCTCAAGCAGCTGGGCGTGGACCTGTCGCGGGGCAAGCGCAGCAGCGCGGCCTGAGGGCGGTTTTCCGGAGGAGGCCGGCAAGCCCTCTGCTATAATTTTCGACTCTGGCCCGGTAGCTCAGTTGGTAGAGCAGCGGATTGAAAATCCGCGTGTCGGTGGTTCGATTCCGCCCCAGGCCACCAGTATTCATGAGGGTTAGCGACTAAGTGGTTGCTAACCCTTTTCGCTTTCTGGCTTCCATGTAACGGGCCTGTAAGCGCTTTTCGGCAGCCAAGCTCTTTCAACCGCGCCTAGCCGACTTTATTTGCCCTTTTTAAGGCCTCCAGCATCTCCGCAGCATAAATAGACGTGGTTGGGCACTTTCGCCCGCCTTCACCTTTCCATTTCTACAAGGAGAACAACATGGAAAACACGTCAAACAACGCTCGGTATCAAATCATCAAGGTGCGCCATTTCGGCGCCGCGTTCATCGACAACGAGAACGCTCGGTTGCTTTGCAGCGGCATGTTCCATCACTACGTCGTCTTGCTGCTCTAGCGAGTGAGGGGCTTCGGCCCCTTTTTCATTGCTGGCGAGCGAGGCTGACGAACTCGATGGCCGTGCGGTCCGATTTCCCCAGATTGCACGGCACACAAGCTGCGACGAGGTTCACCATGTCATCGCTGCCGCCGAGCGCTTTGGGCATCATGTGCTCGACGTGCCATGCGCCATCTACACGCAGGCTCGCACTGCAGTAGTGACACTTCCCCTCGGACTTCTCGAATATCTCGCGCCTACGGCGGCTCACTGCCTTGGGAGGTGATTCGAGCGGCTCGGGCTCGTCCCACTCAGGCCACATCTTCAACTGCTCGGGCTCGGGCTCGGGTTCACTGGCGGCCTGAATTTCACTGGTGGCACTGAGAATGCGCCGAGCGCCGGCCAGCGCCTCGACCTTGTCTTCTGCCACGCTTAGCACCGCACCGGCTTGCGGTTCGACCACCATGTAGCGAGTGGCGTGCAGGCCGCGTGACACACAGGGCATGCTTGCGAGCGCGTATCTGCCGTAACCGAACACCCCGCCGAAGATGGGGCGTTGCAAAAGCCGCTCAAGAGCGGCCGAGGTTGAACTGCGTGCCATAGGGGTGCGTTCGCTCCCTGGTGCCCATCGCGATCCGCCGTGGGCTTGGCGGTACTACTTGGGTTCTTTGGCCTGGTCGATCTTCTTGCGGATCCACGCTGCGCCGCCGAGGCGAGCCAGCTTCGCCCGCTGATTCGCAGTCATCTTGACGCTGAGGGTCAGGGTCGGGTCGTCGTCGGAAAGGGGCTTCCGGCCCTGGCCTCGTCCCGGCCCTCCACGACCATCAACGCTCCTCATTGTATTGATATGGTAACTCTTTATCAAAATTCGACCTAATCGAAGTTCAGCGCCAGTTGGCGAGCAGCGGTCGCAAACGAGCACGCGCGCTAAAGTTGCTAACTTGCTAATGTTGGGCTGGCCCCCGAATTGGCCGAGCGCCGGCAAAAACATGAGGAGGCTAGCGATGCAGCGATCAGTACCCTGGGAGCTTGAGGCCGTCGTCGCGGCAGCGATAGACGAGCGCTACAAAGCCAGTTCCTTCGACAAGTTAGCAATTCTCAAGGAGCTGGCCAACTCGCTTCTGTTGGCCTTCCCGGATCGGGGCGCAGGTGTTCCATTCGATGGGTCTTGGGACCAACGGGAAAAACACGCGAAGGCCCTGGCCGCCGATGGCGAGTGCTTCTTGTGGGCGCCCATCGAGCGTTTGGTCGGCGATGCTGACGCGAGCGTTGAGAGATACCCAGACGACGGCAAACAGCAGGAGCGGTGGGCGCAGTCCGGCATTGCAAAGCTCGACGGCCCCAAGGACGTTGACGATAGCGCCGGAGTTGAGGGACTTGCCGACTGCTCCGTTAACTACTGCCGCGCGGAGTGGGCCAACAGCCCTCGGCTGGAACTTTGGCTAGTGCGAAAGATGGTCTACGCCGAGACCTTTGCGTTCAGCCGTCAGGCGGGCGTCCCTGCTCATCTCAAAAGCGTCCGCGCGTGGTGGCACTGGATTAAGGCCACTATCAAGTGGCTGATCGGCTTGGGCGTGGCCGTCTCCATCGGAGAGGTTCACGGGGTAGCAGCGGGCGTGCTCGTGTACCTAGCGTGGGTCGCATTGGTCCGGTACTTGGCCAATGACTTCGTGGCTCGCCAGACTTCCCTCTTGAAGTTGTTCTTGGCGATGCGCAACGCCTACAGTGTTGCGATGCGGGGCGCAGTGTGCCCAATTGACTTCGAGCGCGCCATCTCGATTGCGGAGCAGGAGGGGGCTGTCTGGCCTACGGGGTTGCGTATGTTGGTAGAACGCGCCAAGAGAAGAAACCGTTTGATCTGGGAGTAGCAATGGCAACAGACGAAAAGCATGAACTCGACTTGTTGGAGAACGCGCTCGACAGCTTGGCCGAGGCTCTCTCCAAGTTCGAGGAAGGGGACGCCGGTGAGCCCAAAGCATACAAATTCGCAGTGCTGCACATGGCGCACTTCATCGAACTGATATTCAAACACCACGTTGCGGAGAAGCATCCGCTGCTTCTCTACAAGGATCCTTTCTCCAAGAAGCTGGACAAGACGAAGACCATAGGGCTATGGGACGCAGTGAATTTCATCAGCAATGAGGGCGCAGATTCGATTAGCGCGGAGTTGCGCAAGGATCTTGAATGGGTGAAAGATCTGCGAAATCAAATCGAGCATCACAAGTTCAAGATGGACGTACCCGAAGTGCGGACCACCTTGGGCCGTCTGTTCCGGTCGGTTCTCGAATTTCTCGAGGAGCACAGCGACATCGACGTAGAGGCCGAAATTCCGGCTGGCACGCTCGACACGTTCCGCAAGCTGGCCGACGAATACGAATTTCGGCGCCAGGAAGCTATCCGCGAGGCGGACGCCATCGAGGAGGCAGACACGCAGGATCCATCGGAACCCGACATTGAGCCAGTGCGGCTGGGCTGCCCGAATTGCGACAACCCGACGCTGGTGAAGAACGACCAATCGTCAACCGGCTACCGTTGCCTATTCTGCGAGAACGAGGAAAGCGAGGACATACCAGCGTACTGCGATGTGTGCGGCGCGCAGGGCACCTCAGGCGAGATGGATGTGTGGCCTTCCGATGACGAGCACGACAAACCAGAGTACCGCTGCTACTACTGTTCGGGCCGCTACCACGCCGACAAGGACGACTGACGGGCCGGCTTGGACTCAGAAGAGGCCACCTGGTCGATAAATCTTCTGAAAGCGCTCGGCGAGCTGAAATCCCAAGTGGTTGATCGCCGACCGCAGATTCTCGATCACCTTCATTTCCTCGCCCACGTCGAATGCGCTCATCGATGCAAAGGACTGCCCTTGGCGCGAGGCGGGATAGCGATATTTCTCCGCGTCGTCACGTTGATACGATTCGAGTTCGTCTGCAAAGAAATCTTCACTGGACAACAGCTCCTTCGGTATCGGCATCGTGAAATGAAAGACGTCGTTCGGATAGAGACGCGTGTACTCCGGGTATAGACGATCAAGGCGGTGTGTCGCCAAGACATGGCCGCTCTTCATCCCGATGGCGCCCTTAAGAAAAAGCTCGATGGCATGCCGGCACAGTTGCCGTATCACCATGGTGCTCGTGTACTGTTGCGCGTAGTCGTCCTCTTGGAGCGCACTGCACAAGACCTCCGCAGCTTCGGCATACGCCGATGCGAGGAACAGCATGTTCGACCAGTTGTCATCCCCCGGCAGCCGAGCCTCGATAAGGATGTCTTCTTTGTCCACCTCAGTGCAATGGGCCTTGGGGCGGATTCAGCGTGTAGCGGACAAGCTCAAAGTCGGTAATCGGATCTACGACAACTCTCTCGGTAACCGATAGCTGTACCTGCTGCCCTAGGCGGAGCGCGCCGACTTGCTCCCCTTGCTGCTTTGGATTGAAACGTATGGTCTTCTTCTTGCCAGCGTCGTCCACGATTTGCACGCGCCCATTGACTGCGAGCAGAGTGACAATGCCTCGCAGCGTGCTCTGCCTATACGTCGGCTCGGCTGTCCCATCGAGCAGCGACCGGACACGCACCACCTGGTCGAATGTTGCCTCCCACTGGCGTGCGTTCCGGGCCGAGTGCCACTTGACCTCCAGCGAACACTCTTCCTGTTCGAGCGCCTTCAACGTGTCTCGCAGCGCATGTGCCGCAGACTCTCCGATCTCCCCGAGACGCTCGTAGAAGTCTGTGAAGTCGTCAGTCGCAACGAGCACGTCGAACAAGTTCTCGACAGCGCTGCTCAAAGCGCTGGTTCCTGTTGTGTCCGGGTTGCTGTTGCCCCGGATGAAGAGACGGGCTGACCCTGGAGCCACGCCGACCAAGCGAAGGTCAAGCTCGTTGGTTAGGTCGTCGCCCACGCCCTGTGATGGGTCCAGCCCATTCCTGGCGAAATAAGCCGCCCGAAGAATTAGCTTGTTCAGAGGGTCGGCCAGCCGTGCCAGAAGAGCCATTGGCACCTCGCCAACCTTCAAGCGCTGTCCAACGAGTCGCCACTCCAAGGCCTCGAAGGAGTCGCCAACTTCTTCAATGGCCAAGTTGCGTTCCGCCTCGGCTGCCGCGTCCAACTGATTCTTCGCAACGCCTTGGAGAAGCCAGTTATCAGGCTCAAGAGCTGCGCGCTCCATCGTCTCGCTGGCGTTGCGACGAAGTTCCTCGACATGCTTTCGGAGAAATTCGCGGCTCACAATGCAACCTCCGCGATTCCCTTCGGCGTCACGCCGTCATGACACCGCCCGAAAACACTCATCCAGTACGCCTTGCGCTTCGCGTCGGTTAAGACGGTCGTCATCTCGACGTACAAGTCCAGCCTGTACAAGATCTTGGATGCGCCATGGTCCAGCAGATCCACGACTTCCTTTTGTTCGGTGAGCTTGAGCGGCTTACCTTGCGTTGGGGACCACAGCACCAAGTCGATGTCGTCTGGATCAGTTTTGGAAGTCAAAAATGACCCGTCTAGCCATAGCGATCCACCGATCCCAAGATTACGAAGCCGCGAGGCCCAGCCAGCGAACAACCCGTACAGGGCAGCACGTCGAGGATGGCCAGGGAACGCGGAAACGGTCATTTGGAAGAAGTCCAGCTCGGACATTGGGTGAATTCCGGGGCTGAGCAACGCTGGGTGGTCAACTTTCGCCATGTCCCCCCGCAACAGTGCGCTATTTCTATGCTCCTAGTTGTAACAGAAATAGTGGGGTGGTTCATTGGGACGGCTCCCTACGCTCATGCCAAGTTTGACTGGTTTGAACGGCTTGATTTCGTTTGATTGTTTTCAAGTCGCACCGCCCTGACACAGCGAAGTAGATGCCTAGTCACCCAAGGCCGGATTGCTGCTCTCGGAAAAGCGCTATGAGGTGGCGTAGTTCGCCCATTGCACGAAGGCTCGCGGCGCTACGCTGGCCGTGCTTTTCGGCGTTCCGAGAGACGGCTAACCTTCCCGCCGGTGTTCTTGGACCGGTTGACTGTTCCCACGGCCTCCAAGATCTGATTAGCTGCGCTTGACGCTCCCTGCGCTCCAAAGTCCATCCGTTCACTTGGGTTGGCCTCCAATAGTTTGTTTGACGAAGCGGAATAATTTCCCGCGGGCGCGTGCGCAGGGGCGCGCGTACTGGTCAGATTCTGGGAATCACACGCTGATACCGCCGACTGCCCGTTGTTCACCTGCTGCGGACCATTTGCCATGTTGGCCTGTTTGATGAAGGCGACGGATCGAGGGTTGACCAACTCGCCAAGCGTTTGAAGCGTCGTGCGGCATTGGCTTTGTGCCTTGAACGCGATCCGCGTAATGTCGTCCATGGCTTCCTTCTTTACGGTCCAGGTGCCGTCCTCTTTGATGTGGAGGCAAGACGCTGCGAGGCGCGTCATCTGGTTGAAGACGGTGTCCAACGTCACGGCTTGGGCCATGAGCATCGCCTTCGCGGCATCGAGGTCCCCGGCGGCAGCAGCCGCAGCCCGCTCCTGAATGACCGCCATTCCCTCGTTCAGACCGATCACGCCCATCATCTTCTGTGCCCACGGCAACGCGGCAGTCGCCCCAAGTGCGATAGGTGACAAGCTGATCTCCGCTAACTGCTGGTGCTCTGTCTTGCTCTCGTCGCGGGTGATTTGTAGGTGCGTGCGGGGCCCGGAATTCGCAACAACGGCAGCTTTGGTGGGAGTGGCCTTCTTCATGATTGCCGGCTTTCTCGCGGCGCGATAATGGGCGTCATGGACTTGTCGCCGATCCTCGAATTCAAGCTTTGGAAACTTGGGCTCTTGCTCGCGGCGGTGGCCATCTGGGCGTTCTGGCGGGGCTTCAACGGGAAACCCCTAGGAGGGGAGCTGTTTGGAAGAACCCCTGGGAAAGAAGATCGTCCCCGAGTTGACCGAGAAGGCCCGCGTTAGCCGGTGCCTGCTGCTGCGCAAGCAGCCCCCGTTGAATGGTCGGCGACAGCGCGAGATTTCGTGCGGCCGGGCGCAGCAACAGACCCGACATGAACCCCGGACTTCCGGATGCGCCGCTGATCGCGCCGAACGTGGCGAAGTCGAGCGGGCTCACGCCTGGCAAGCTGCCCATACGCTCCGTCGGTTGCGCGGCTTTCGGGAAGGCCTGAGCGAATTCAGCGATGGTCTTGAGCTCGCCGGTCAAGGGTCGGCCTTTGGCGAATAGCTTCGCGACCTTCTGCGCATCGACGTTGCCCGTCGAAGTGTTCAGCGTCTTCTCCACGTCGTAGACCTTCGCAAGCGTGGTGCGGGCATCCCGGTACGAGGTGAGCAGGTCGCGCGAACCGGCCGCCTGCAGGTTGCGGTCGATCAGATCCTCTAGCGCCTCCGCAATCTTCATTTGCGTGCGCCCCAAGCCCACCTTGGCCGGGTCTTGCGCGCCCTTGTTCGCACTGCCCTCGAATCGGAGCCGCTTGATCGCCTCAATGGTCGGCTGCGCACCGAACTGTTCGCGGCTGACCAAGCTTTCCGCTAGCGCTTCGATATCCCGATTGACCAAGCCGGGGAAGTCTTGCTTCATCTGGCTCGAATTGCCGGCGGCTCGGTTCACCGCTGCTCTGAACCCGTCATCGACTTGGAACGCGCCAACTTGGCCAAGTGCTTCGTAGGCCTGGTTCGCCTGATTTCGGACTGCTTGAAGGGCCTCGGGTGTCAGTTCAGTTGCGCCAACGGAACGCCTTGCAAGGTCATTGGTCACCGGCTGATTCCGAGCGCTGGCCTGTTGCGCCGTCGTGAGCTTGCCCGCCATGCCTTCCAGCGTCCGATTGAGGAGCGTCGGGTTGCCCTGCGTCGGCGGAATGACGTAGCCCGCTTCCTGGGCCTGCGCGACCGAGCGCCGCACACCCTCAGGCACACCGGGTCCGCGCAAAGCATTGCCTGCGGCGTGGAATCCTTTGCCCACCACGTTCAGGCCCGGCGGCAACACCGCGCCGATAACCGCTCCTGTGTTGGCGGAGTCGGGGTCCGCAAGGCCCGCCGAGATATAGCCGCCAGTGCCGCCGCCAACAATGCGAGCCGTCATGTCCGCGGCAGGCGCCAATGTACGGCCGGTAGTCATGCCGCCGGACGCAACCGCGTTTCCCGTTGCCTGAAGGAACGGAACACCCGTAGCTCCGAGAGTCGCTCCCGCGGCGCGAACGAACGGCCCGCCCATCAGCAGATTTCCACCGAGGCGCCCGATCTGCGGGCCAATGCGGCCTTGTGCATCCCGCTCGTATTCCGCCTTGCCGGCATCGTTCATCGCCTTGACTCGGGCGTATTCGCCTTGAGGCTGGCCAGTCACCAAGGAAGAAAGCGTCGGTTGATCGCCGCCCGTGAGCTTGTCCCAACCTTTCGCGAGCAGTTCCGCGCCCGTGTCGATGACATCCTTACCGCCACGCAAGATCGCGTAGGGAATGGAACCGGTGATCTGTCGCCGCGCAAGGTCTTCCTTCTCCTGCGCCTGCATGGCCTTCACATCATCCAGGCTGAATACGGCAGGCCCTCGTTGCATCGGCTGCCCGCCGGCCTCGGCCGCAGCCATCGCCTGGATTTCATCGAGTGAGTAGCTGGGCATCATTGCTCCGTAAATCTGCGGGTGAGCGAGTCGTAGACACCGACGCGACCACCGGGAAGCCGGTACGCTGCGCCGTGCTTCAACTCCTTGACGTTCATGCCGTTGGGTAGGTCGAGCGCCTGTGCTTGGGCGCCCTTGCCGCCAGCACCGCTGCCCGCGCGCTCAAGGATGCTGCTTACCTGTTTCGCACCGGGACCCGCCTGCACCAACATACCTTCTTCAGCGACTTTGCGAGCCGCGGTCTTCTGAGCGATTACCTCGGCGCCGTCGCCCGGCTGGGGGAACCACTTGCGAATCTCCTGGGCCATTTCGTCCTTGCCGATGGCTGCGCCCGATTCCTTCCGCAGGTTCGCTGAAACCCAGTTGGTTTGCGCTTGGTAGTACTTCTGCGCGTCCTCGGGGACCGTGGCGTTGTTGAGGCCGCGAGCCGCGCCCGAAGCGACTTGACCGCCTGGGATCCAGTTCGGGAATTGGGGGTCGTAGCCGGCACGCGCCACCGTCGATGCCCAAGGCGCCCCATTCTTCTCGAAGCCGCCGATCACGCCTGAGGCATCACGCATGCGCGTTGCAAACTGCGTGGCGTTCGCCTGAACCTCGGTGAGCTTGGGCATCGTGCCCGGCGGCATCTGGGGCGCTACGACGGCTCCCTGCGGGTTATCAGAGGATGGCGGGACGTGCCAGTTGCCTTCGTGGAACTGGGGCTTGTTGGCTTGGGATTTGTCCCAACTCAGACGGTCAACCGAATTGCGGTTGTTCGCCCACGCCACCTGGTTCGACGCAGTCTCGCCGGGCGTCATGGTCTTCTTAATGCTGGCGAGCGGCTGCATCGTGTACTCGTTCACTGGAAGGACTGCGCCACCAGTGTCGGCCCAGTGAACTTTCGGCGTCGGTGCGAAGTTCGAGACCACCTGCGTTCCATCCTTCATCGTGATGACGTTCACCGGCTGGCTGTTCTGCATGGCCACTTCGATCTTGTGCACCTCGGGCATCCACTTGGCGGCTTGCTCGTAGAGCTTATTGGCGGTGCCGAAGTCGCCATTGGTGGCGTACACCTCCGCCTGTTTCATGAAGCGATTGGAGAGACCTTGCGTGTAGTTACCGCGCGAGGAACCCATCTGACCCGGCTGATTGGTGTTCGTGCTACCAACAGTCAAGGCGGCTCCCGTCAGCGGCAGCTCGCCGCGCGTTCCGCCTTGCTGCGGAGATTGAGTTGTCGCACCCGACTGTGAGAGTCCGCCCATGCTGTACATCGGCACGTCCCCGATGCCAGCAGTGCCGAATTCGTCCACAGGGCTTCGATTCAGCATGGGAATCGTCGCCGCGCGACCGCGTTGGGTTTGTTCTTCGTCCTGAAGTTTTCTTAGACCGGATTGGATACTCTGGTCGCGCTTGGCTCCGTTGAGCATGCCCTGAATCTCCAACGCGCTCTTGCCCAGGAGCAGGTTGTTCAGCGCACGATTCGTCATGCGGTCTTCGTGCTGGGCGTAGGTCTTGTTGTATGCCTCCAGACCATCGGCAAAGCCCCCGTTCTTGCCGCCGCGCATCAGGCCGAGGCTCAATGCCATCATGGCCGGGCCTCGCGGGTCGCGTGGGTCGTTGGTGCCGAATAGCTTCTCCGACCATCCCTCATTCGGGCCGGGCTGAAATCGACTGAGAAGGCCGCCGCCGAGAAGTTGCTGCAGCTCACCGCTTAGCAGGCCCTGTGCCTTCGGTTGTTCCATGAGTGGCCCGAGGAGGCCGAGCGTGTTGGGGTCAAGCAGTCCCATATCGTTTTCCTAGTGAAGCGTCTCACCCGCCTCTGCAGGAAACGGTGTGAGTTGTGTGAGAGGGATGAGCGGCGGGATGTCGAACACGAATCCGAGACGCGAATGAACGGTGAAGCAGCAGGTGCCTGGGTATACGAGCAAAGTCGCCTTCGCAGAGTCAAGCAGAGGCAGCAGCCATGGGTAGACGTTGTGGATGACGCGAAGCATGTGGTCCGAATAGGACTCGTGCTTATCCGCATCGGCATCTTCGGGTTCTCCAATTGGCGAGGTGTCGCCGCCCCACTTCGTATAGACCTTGACTGGATGCCGCTCCTCTGTGGGGCAAAGTAGCGCCGCTTCGACTAGCGGGCCCACCCATGAGAAGTGACGGGATACGCCCTCACATGCCTCGGTCGCGGCAGCAAGTGTTGCCTCTGCACTCGGGAGATCGACCGTGGCCTTCACTTCCGGCGACGGGTCGTCCAGAGAGTCGAGAGCATCGACGGATTGCGGATATTCACGCTGCATCGTCATCGTTCAATCAGTCTGACTGCGCAGAGCGAAGGGGTGCATTGAGCCGTGAAATGCGTTTCCCAATTCATCTAGGCCGCCTCCCTAGCGGGCTTGGGCAGTGGCACTGGGTCGTTCATGTAGGCCGGCGGGAATTGCTCGTTGGCTTCCTGCATCCACTTCGCGATAGTCCCGGCGCTCACCGCGATCTCATGCAGCTCGCCGGCTTCTGTGATCTCGCGAGCGATGCTGCTGCGCACGCGTGGGTCGTAGTGGTACGCGTCCGCCAGCACGATGCTCAGGATGTTCAAGACGCTGTTGAATTCTTTGGTCTTCGCCGACCGCTGCTGCCAATGCGTTTCGGCTTCTAGAGCGGCCTCGGCCTGGATCAAGTCCTCCGCCATCACCACGGCATCGCGCATGAGATCGCGCATGCTCAGGGTCTTGTCGAGCGCCCACATCGAGGCACCGGGAAGCGTCTCTTGCACCACGGCGACCGTTCTTGCGATGCAGTCCAGTGCGCCGACCTGTTGGATGGGAGTGATGTAGTGCCAACCGAGGAGTTGCTCGGGCGCCTCGTCGTCCACCAGTTCGATGGAGCCTGCTTCCGTGACCTCGGCTCGTTTGAACTGCCCATTCAGGTACAGGGACGGCTTGAGCAAACCCTTGAGCACGGCTCGGCACATTTCAGGATCGGTCGCCTTCCATCGCATCGCCACCTCGGGCATGGTCAGATAGTCGCGGAGCTGTTCGAGCTTCATGCCACCTCCTCATGCACGAGCTGGTCGATGAGCGCCGGCTCTGGGACGATCAGATATGTCCCGTAGTCGTAGGTCTCGAGATGCCAGCCGCGAAGCTCAAGCCAGACGAGAAAGGCTTCATGGACCCAGCATCGATATCCCTCAGGCTCGACGTTGCCAACCTCGAAGGGCACCACGAACAGCGGCAAGCCATCCGGCATGAAGTGGGGCTTGTGGAACCACGCGCCGGCCGCGTTCGTCCAGTTCTTTCCGAACGTGCGCAGCGGTTGCGCATTCAGTCCCGGGAATGTTGCGGCGAGATCGGCCAGGAGTTCTTGCTCTGTGATCATGCGACCCCCTTCCGAGCTTCCCAAGCCCGCTCCACTGCAGGTACAAAGGTGTCGCAGCGCTGAAGCGTCCGAGGCAGCCACGCGCCGCGCACAGCGCATCCAGTAGGCCGGTGGTGGCGGCACTCGACGCATAGGGCGCGGTCGTCGCCTTCTTGATCGCGCGCCGCTAGCCGGTCTGCCAGTGCTTCGGCATCGGCCAGTCGCAGATCCTCGAACCGTTGGCGACGGCGCTCAAAGGTGGCAATCGCTTCATCGTCCCAGCAGATCAAACTAAGAGGCGGCTCGGTCGTGGCGGTGGTGCTTGCTAAAACCGCTAATGTGCTAACGGGTTTGGCGGTTGGTGCCCGTGAAGGTGTTAGCTGATTAGCAGCGTTAGCAGCCGGTGCGGCTTTCAAGTGCGCAAACTTGAACGTCATAGCCGAACCTCCCACGCTTCGGCACGCTGTCGGCCTTCCCACTCAATCGGGTCGAGGGTGGGGCGAACGCAGTAGTGATCGACCAGCGCCGCCATGGTCTCGCGCATGACTTTGGCTTGCCTCAGCTTGCCCGGGCCGTACTGGGTCAGCTCGGCCAGGCATATCACGCGTTTGCCGCGCTTCACCAGCCAGTCCCAGAGCAGTACCGCTCGCTCAGTCCCTTCACGCTGGGGCTGCGCGCCCGACAGGCGAACGGCTTCTCCGATGTACCACTGCAGCACCTCCGATGCGCTTGTCATCGCTTGGTTGCTGATGAAGGTCGCGTCCGGGTTATTCACCAGCGCGAGGACGCCGGCAACACGGGCGGCCTGTTCGGCAAGCTTCGATGCAAAGCCTCGGACGTTGGCAAGTGCAGTAGGGATGGACCCTTCGATGTCGTCGTGCAAGGCAATCCATTGATCGCGCGCGTCCTCTTCGAGCGTCAGCGGGCGGGGCGTGAGTTCCCCCATCTCGTTGGTGGCCCAGGCAGGCTGCAGGAGTTTGTCCATGGCCGCGATGTAAGCGACGTACTCTGGCGAGGCGTCGGGGCGCTCGTTCTTGAAGAAGCGAGTTCCGGCCGTCGAGGCGGGGTAGCCGACCAAGCAGCGAGAAAACAACCCCTGATCGCGCAACACGGGGTTGCCCAACCAGTTAAACGCTGCGCGCGGTTGCACCATCAGATGAAGTGCCACGCGGCGCCCATAGAGCTTGTGAGCCCCGTCGCCGGCACGAACGCGATCAAGTGCGCCGCCATCCCACATCAGCGACAATCCCGCGGCCGTCCGAAGTTGGTTGTCCTCGGACATGCCGTGACCGCCCATGAAGCGGCCGCCTTCCGATGAAAAGATGCCGACCGACTGAAGCCCGCGCTCCAGCAGTTTCGACATACCTTCCACTGTCGGGTCGCTCGCCATGAACACGGCTTTGCGGGGCTCGTCGGTCGTTTCCTTGTCGGCCTTCGACAGCGCTTTGAATTCCGCCAGCTCCGTGACGTATACGTCGTGCTTCGCCTTCTCGAAGGCAGCGTGTGGACGCAGCACCAAGCCATCAACCGCGGTTTTCCGCTCGCCGGAGTCTGCAACCGATACGACGAACAGCGAAAGCGGGCTCACGGCGCCGTGGGGAAGAACAACGTCAGCGTGTGCCTGGGCGGCGAGGCTGGCCGCCGCGAGAAGGCTGCCGCCGATGATCGCGTCAGGCGCTTGTGTCGTGCGAAGCAGGACCGTGGCGCAATCTCGCATGGCCTTTGGGAACGCTGCCAATGGGAAGGGCGCTGGATCCCCCAGCGCACTCACCAGCGGCAGCATGTCATCCGGCCATGTATCGACCTCTTCGGCTTCTAAAGGCTTGGTGATGTCCACGCTGCCGGCGGTCATTCGTCAGCCTCCATGCGATCCAGGAGCACGTCCGCCCAGTCAGCGCCGGTTTCTGGCGGGATGAATACGCGAACGTCGATCCCGGCCTGATGTGCGCGCGTGGCCAAGTGGCGAGCCGCACCTTGACCAACGCCGCTCTTATCGTTGTCGCCGTAGACCATCAAACGGCCTAAACCGTCCGGGAACACGAAGCGCTGCATTCCCATCGCGCTGATCGTGGCTACCGTGGGCAGGTTGTTCAGCACAAAGCCGGCCAGGGCAGTTTCAATTCCTTCCGCCACGCCGATAGTGAGGACGCCTTCGATTGGCCGCACCTTGAACAACTTGATGCTGCAACCCTGAAGTGGCCCAGAGGTATGCGTGATCTTCTTGGGCGACGGGACGTGCGCCTTCCCTCCAAGGGGATGCAGGTAGGTGCGGTGGACAGCCCGCATGTTGCCGGCCGCATCGGTGATCGCCCCAAGCAACGCGGGGAAGCAGCCCACAAGCTCGCCATCGTGGTAGTACGGGACTGCGCCGTGATGACGAAGCACAAGACCGAGGTTGCCGCCGAGCACAAACACATGGCGGTTGTTCAGGTATTTGCCTGCCGTGTTCCTGAGCGACACAAGCTCGCCCTCATCGAACAGCTTCTGGTTGCGTTCCGCCGCGCGCTCCCACTCTGGCTCCCGCTCCTTTTCGTCGCGCATACGGCGCTGGGCTTCGCGCATGAGGAAGGCGGGTGAGGGACGAGCTCGTGGGCCATTGGGGCCGGCGATGAACTCTTTCTCGCCGGTCTTCCAGTTGCCAGCTACGGCGCTACCGTCGTTGAACGGGTAAACCCAGATCGGCTTGTCACCGCTGGCCGAGCCATCTGAAATGCGGGTGTATCGCCCTGCGTGGAACTCGTGAGGCGGCTTGCTGTCGGGCCAGTGCTGCATGACGCCCGCGGTGATGCTGTTGTGGTTCATGCAGCCTCCAGACGAAGGCGGCTAAGGAGCCACGTAGCCAAATTCATCGGCAGGTAGCCCGCCAGTGCTGTAAAAACGATGGCGCGCTTGACGCGGCTGGCTACGCTGGCACAATTGAGGTTGGAGTTCTGATTGGAAGCCGCTTTTCGGGTTGCACCCCGGGGCGGCTTCAGTTTTTCTGGAGACATGAGTTGTCCTTCCCGGCGTTAATGCGCCTGGTGGGTTGAGATTCGATGTGAGGTTGTTTGCGTGTCGGCTGTTTCTGGTCGGCGATCTCCTCGGTCACACACCGCACAGGCGGCGAAGCTCCGCCACCGGCCATGCCAAGCGGCCGTTGATGCGGGAGGGTTTGATGGGGCCTGAGTCGAAGCACGCCCAACTACGGAGCGTCTGCGGTCTGCGATTCAGGTAGTAAGCGGCGGCTTCGGTATCGACGGCCGGGCGCGTCACCGCCTCAAGCGGTGGGTACGTCGCGATGTTGGGTTCGCGCTTCTCCCAGTTGGCCAGAGTGGCCGGGCTCGGGAGTCCTGCGACAGCTTCGGTTTGCATTCATCACCTTTCTTGCCGATTGCTCGGCGTTGAGGTGATGTTCAAGCGAGGGGTGTCCTCCCTCGCAAGCCTCCCCGCTCCCCTAAAAAGGGGGAGGGTTAGTTTTTCTTGTCAGCGATGCGGCCAGAGGCGCGAAGTCGGTCCCATGCTGGATCGAACCGGCCGCCGGTGGCACCGTAAAGGGCCTTGTCCTTGGTCAGCGCAGTTCTTGCTGCGGCCTTCACGCCTTTGCCGCCCTTCGGTGGCTTCGGTAGTGCGCGTGGGTCATGCCCCTCGGCCTCCAGCCACTGGATGATGCGATCTTCTTGCAACAACGTCTTTTGCTTGAATTCGGCATCGCCTGGCTCGACATCCATGTTGGTCACGCCAGGCCCGACCATGTCCGAGTACAGGTAGGTCACGCGCCAATGCTCACGGAGCAGCGTATCTAGATCAGCGTTCAGGACAATGTCCATCCACGGTCGGTAACGGGTTTCGCGGGTGAGCGGAATTTCGGTACTGCAGTCACGCACCACCAAATGGCCCGCGTGGTACGCCTCGTTCAGGCGCGTCAACATCAAGTCTGCCGAGACGTTCCGGCCCTCGGCAAGTTTGATGGCAGCGTCCGCCACTCTTGGCTTCCCTGAAGCAACGCGTGCGGCGATGCCAGCCAGCTCCTCTTCAAGTTGCTCCTTCGTTATGTGAGAGATATAGCCGGCGTACTCGAAGCGAAACGGCGTGATCTCCGCAACGAATTCCGGAGGTCGATGAGCGGCAACCTTGGCCTTCACGGCAATCTCGAAACCTTGGTGGACAGCGACTTTGTTCACGCCCGCCCAGGCTAACCAGTGTTCCGGCGTGTCCACGTCCCGGTCCTGAGCTTCTGCGAGTCGCTGAATCATTTTCACCGCCTGAACGGAGCGTGACACGTCGTTGCTCGTCGGCGTGGCGTCGAGGCTTGCGTATAGGTCAGGGTCAAGGCCACGCATCAAGCGAGCGGCGTCAGGAGCCTTCAGCACGGGCATGCGCTCAACCCAATACTCCCAGTCGATCAGCGTATCGTTGTTCACGATCTCTGCGAGATTGGCCATCAAGCTTGCGTGCTCCGCTTCGTCTCGAACTTGCCTGAATGCGAATCCCTCGTCGGTCAATGCCTTGCACGCATTCAAATCGTTGATGCTAAAAAGATCGCGCTCGTACTTCAGAAAGGTCCAGTCCGACTTGGCATAGGTGTCGTACTCGCGCCCAGGAAGTTGCCTGTCGTCGCAGAGCTGTCGCACGCGACTCTCGCACTCGATCTCCGCGCCAGCGATCACCTCTGCGTCGGGTGTGCCGGCGTGTCCGTTGTCGCGCTTTGCGCGAGCAACTGCGTTCGCCATCTCGGTGACCAAGATGTCGAGCGACACGTATCGCGCCGGGAGTTGTACGTCAAACGACATTCAGTGCCTCATTCCTCCTCCGGGTTGGACCTCACCAACCGGAGATGCCTTGCATTCTGAAGCACGGATTGCAGTCCCGTATCCTTTCGAGCGGCCACCAGAGCCAAGCGAGTGCGCGCTGCAGCTTCTTGCTTCTTGCCCCTGAGCACTTCGGCGCTCCTCGCCACGTTGCGAATGGTCTGAAACGCCTCTGCCAGATCGTCCCAGCTCTCACTGTCCTCCGGGATGTCGAAGCTCAAGCCGCCTTCCGACCTTGCGAACACAGTGCTCCAGACCAACTTCACAGACATCTCCGCCAGTCGAATGCGGCTGGCGCGAAACTCTGCTTCGGCCATCTCGGGCTGCATGCCATCACGCAGTTGCTTGCGCTCGACTGCCAGCACCTTGGCGCGCTCGGTCCGCTCCTCTTCCTGCTGTCTTGAAATCTGCTCGCGCCGTTTCTCTTCCGCATCCGTCACCGGCAGTTCAAGGCAGTAATGGCCCGCCTTGCCGCGCATCCGGATGGTCGCGCCGAAGTCGTTGTGCGGGGAACAGTTCGCGGGAGCCCATCCCTTCCGGTAGGAGGCTTGCTGGCGGTTCATGCCGGGCTGACCGGGAAAGTAGGCCTGCGACGGCACCAAGCCTGCCGCAGTCAGCGCGTCAGCGCTCCCATAGTAGAAGTCGCGGCTCTTCCAGCCGGCAGGGGTCCAGACCTCAAGCAGAACCCCGGGCGCGTGCTGGACGTACTGTTTCGGCGGCGCTTCGCGAGGCACATACCAACTTTGGGCCGTATAGATCCGCGCAGCCACTTTTCCGGGCGCGTAGCTGCTGCCTGGCAGGTACACCCGAACATCGAAGCCAAGTGGGCATTTGCAATACAGCTCACTCGGGCCGCCCGGTTCGCCGGGAAAGGCCATGCCGCACCCAATGCCCTCTGACTGAAGCTGCTCCTTCGTGCCCTCCCACCACTCGTAGTCGGCATGGCGGGTAATGCCGTGGGGATCGCTGGTGTACCCGTGCTTGAGCGCCCAATTGCGATACTGCTGCCCGCACTCTGCCACCGCATCGTTAAGGCGCTGCTGCTCGCGTTCGTGCTCAATCTCCTTTTCCGCCCGCCTGCGTTGCGCCTGGACCTCCTTGGGTGCGGTGATCTCAACTCGATAGCCCCCATCCTCTTGCTGGCGGATGACCGTGTAGCCGGGGTCACGCCATGCGCGCATTCGGGGCGGGCAAGGCTCACCGCTCGCCAAGAATGCCGTTACGCCAGGCGCGCGGCCCTTCTGAGACTTCAATTGCTCGCGGGAGATGATGCCGGCCTTGATGAGCGCCGCGCTGGTGCCGGTGTAGATGTCGCACGACCAGCGGGAGGATTGCTCGACGCCTGCTGCGTGTGCTCCGTTGGCAATTGGGGCGGCCTGTACTGTCATGGCTCAGGCTCCCTTCCAACTGCCTGTGCCGGGGTCGTACTCCTCGTGATTGCAGAGGGCGACGGTGGTCCTGGTCGCGGCGCAGTCGATCAGCTCGGCGTAGACCCGCAATGACTTTGCGCAGTCTTGCATCGAACCGACGACTTCGGCGAAAAGCGCGGCGGTTGCCTTGTCTTCCGCCATGTTCTTGAAGAACGCCCCGTCCTTGCTCGCGAGCACCAAGCCGCAGCGCACGGGCCGCCCGACGTACTCATTGCTGATGAAGCGGTCAGCCAATTGTCCGACGTCCGACTCGGAGATCGCGGGCTTGCACTCCATCACCTCCTGGAACAGGCGCTCCAATTCATCAGGGTCGTCGTTGTCCGGGAGACTAGAATTTTCCTTAGCCATGGTTCACTCCTAATAGTGAGTTGGGGTCAGGCGACGGCATGTGGGTCCAATCACATGCCGTCGCCGCTTGCCTGAGAACCGCTCAGGCGTCGGGTTCGTCGGTGCTCGCGTCTCCTTTGGGCGGGATGATGAATCGGTCGTGCAGGCGCTTCACCTCCAGCGCCATCCCCAGGAATTTCGACACCCACAGGGGGATCGGCACCAACTTGATTTCGCCGGTTCTCTTGTCGAGTTCACCATTGCGCCACCGGCTCGGGGTATTGCGGTGCAAGCCCGACTGCCGGCAGAAGTCGGCCACTTTCCAGCCCAGCTCCTGTAGTGCCTGGTCAAAGTCATCTATCCCGTAAGTGTGCTGAGGCTCGCCCATAGCTCATTTTGCATCGATTCCCGAAACTGTGCAATATCGCGCTTACTTTGCACAGATTAAACATAACGCCCGTCGTAGAAAACAGTGCCTGTGGACAGCCAGAACGCACATTTACGGGAATCTGTAGCGAACTCAACGACTTAGCTGCAAACAGCAGGCCTGCACATTAATTAAGCAGATGGCAGGTGCGATGCGCCCTTGAACTTATCCACAGCGCGACGGCGCCCGGGGCTTCGATAGGGCGGCCCAAAATATTTTTCGGCTGGATTTCCGATTTCCGCTGCGGTCACTAATTTCACGCGCGGGATTTCCCCGCAACTTGAACTACGGAGCATTTATGGAAAACACGATTCGGATTCACTACACACTGCAAAGCAAGGTGCCGAGCGTCCCAGGCAGCACCAATCTGAGGACAACCCAAGATGACGGGCCCGATCACAAGCTGGTCACGGCCGGCAACGAGGAAGACTTTGCCTATTGGAGAGACCACCTCGACGCGAATCGAGTGCCCTACGAGGTAGCCGATTAACTACCGGGCGCCTTGGCACGGGTCTACATTGCGCAGACCCGTGCCGGGCCATTTCCCGCGCGGCAGTACAGTTGACGAATGAACAATGAACAGGCCGAGAAAGAGCTTCGCGCCCGAATTGCGGTCACGCCCCAACGCGTCACTATTGCCAAGGCGCTGCTCTTGGAGAGTGCCGGCGCCAGTCCCGTCAACACCGACGAACTACTCACGACGGTTGTGAAGGCGAATGGCTCCCCCTGGCCGTTGCCCAAACTGGTGATCCACGAGTCGGTGGACACACTCAGCACAGTGAAGGTCGTCGCGGACGCGATCAGTTGGCGTTTAGCTGCCATTGAAGGCACTTGGTCCCTGATTCACTCTGGCCTTTTGTTCTCGATGGCAGGCACGCGCGATCATGAGATCAGTGTCGATTGGACAACGGTAGCGCCGGGCTCTGGGGGCGGCACGTCTGCAGGCTTTCGGATGCCTGAGACTTCACTTCCCGTTCCTGACCGCGTTCGCCGCGCGCCTTCGTTCGACAAGCAGAAGACGCAGTTCCTTGCTGAACCGGACCTCTACCTGCACACGTTTGGCGTGGACAACATGCATCCCCAGGTGAGCGACTCATTTGCGGAAGCGGTGAGGTGTTTCCGCGCCGAGTTGTACACAGCGTCACTGGCAATGCTGGGACGCGCCTCTGAGGGCGCATGGCTTGAACTCGGCGAAGCACTTCTCAGACTGGTCCCCGCCAACGAGCAAAAGAAGTACTCAAAGCAGCGAGACGCATTGGAAGACCCGATGCTCGGAACCATGAAGAAGGTTGGTGCCGTCATCACGATGTTTGAGCACCAAGAACTGTTTGCGCCCGTCGCGAAGGCGAGCGAAGTAAGGCTGCAGGAACTGCGAGAGGTGGCCAACTGGACCGACACCGTTCGCGACTCGCGCAACACCATTCATTTTCGCGTAGATGCTGCCGTGCCGAACACTTACGAGAAGCTTGGCGTGCTTCTCTTGGGTGCAGTGCCGAACATCCGCACTCTCTACCGAGCAAAGGCCGCCGCCGATGCCATCTAGCTGGCCGTGAAGGGGATCTATGTTCGAACGATTCAAAGCGCGCTTGCCGAAATGGCTCAACAAGCGCGGGACGAAGCGTTGGCAGCCGACAAGGACGCCAAGTTCAAAGAAGTGGCGTTACGTTTCGCGCTCGGACCGCTGCCCCGAGACGACAAAGCGGCTTAAACAGTGGGGGCTACTTGACGACGCGAAGGGCCTGACCAGATGCGACGAATTCGACGGCCGCCTCTTTCAAGATCCACGCCTCGATCTTGTTGTGCCAACTGCGCAGGAGATCAAGCGGGCGGCGAATGTAGTTCTGCTCGCGGACGCCTTGGGGCGCGTGCCCCTGAATTTGTGCGCTGATGCCGGCGGGCACTTCAATCCACTCGGAAAGCGATGCAAACGACCGGCGTAGCCCATGCAGGGTGAGGCCGTCGAGGGCGGCGATTTGGCAAGCCTGGCGATGCGCAATGCTGGGCTCGGTCAGGCGGCCGGTTTTACTGGTGGGGCTGCTGAACACCCACTCATTGCGCCTGGGCAACGCTGACAGCAGACTAGCCACATAAGGCGTAAGAGGCACCATCCGGTTGTCCTCGATCTTGTCCTTGAGGGACAGCCCGTGCCATTGGAAATTCACGTCGGCCCAGCGCAGCGCCGCCAGCTCCTCGCGTCGCGCGCCAGTCAGCAACAATGCCTGCAGGTAAGCGGCGATCACAGGATTCGGAATCTGTCGCACTGCGGCGAACCACGCCTTGAGCTGCTCGCGCTGGAGCACATCGTGCTTGACCTTCGGGGCGCCGGCCTTTTCCCGGATCTTCTTCCCGCTCGCTGCCGTTGCATCAACGGCCTCGCGATACGCAGGCTCCGCCGCGCACCAGCGCAAGAAGGCTTTGAGCAGCCGCAGCGCCAAGCGAACGCGCGCAGGTCGCTTCGGTCCTTCCTTTGCCACCCACGCGTCCAGGCGCTCGGCCGTGACCTCGCCAAGCCGCAGCGGCATCAACTCTGCCAAAGGCCCGGCGACTGTTTCCTTGGCCGTGCTGCGTGTTCTAGGCTTGCCGCCAGCTTGGGCAAGGCCAACATGATCGGCGTAGTGGTGGTCGCTCCAGCGGGGCTTGCGCTCGGCCAGGTACACGCCCCACGCGTCCTGAACGGTGGCGGCTCGCATTAGCTGGTTAGCGCGATTAGCAACGTCAACCGCCGTTCGCTCAGCTCGTACTAGGCGTGGATCGCGGCCGGAATCGATGAGCGCCTGCAGTCGCGTGGCCTCTTCCCGTGCACCAGATTGCACGATGCTGCCACCCTTGCCGGCGCGGTCGCGGCGGTTGTTCAGCGGCCAAACGTCGGGGCTGCCGATGGTGATCCGGACGGTCTGGCCATGGAAGCGGCTCTGGAACACATAGGCTTTCGACCCAGGCGTGGCGCGAAGCCCAAGGCCGGGAGCATCGGCGTCCCACAGGAACACCTGCGCCTTGTCGGCGGGGCACGAGAAGGCCTCGACCCGGGGCGCGGTGAAACTGATCTTCGCCAACGGCGGCTCCTGTCGTGTAAGCGGCCATGTAAGCGCGGTTGGCCGAAATCGATCAACTTTGCTCAACGCCGAGACGGCTGCAAAGCCTTGTTGGGAGCCAATTCTACGGGCGCGATCAACGCCAACGGACAAAAAGCGATGTGCTAATTTGGGGATTGAAAATCCGCGTGTCGGTGGTTCGATTCCGCCCCAGGCCACCAAATCGATGACGCCTCCGCACCTGCTTGGTCCGGAGGCGTTCTGCTTGATGGCTTTTATCAATAAGTTCAAAGCACCATCAGGAATTCAGCCACCACGCGGAACTCGCCTTCGTCCGCGCCGTCCACGACGATCTCCTTGAAATGAGGCTGATCGCTGTCCGGCCTCAAGCGGATGCGTGTGTGCTGCCATGAGCCATCCGGCGTACCCACCTTCTCGCTGGCATAGCGTTTGATCGTGTAGCTTGCCCCCGTCTCCGGGTCCTCGATGCTCCGATGCTGCACCACGACAATCTTGCCTTCTCGGGTGCCTTGCGGATTCGCGCGAAACAAGCACCAGGCTCCATCAGGGATTCGCCGGTTCATCGACTGGCCCGTTATCTGCGCAACGAACAGCCCCGGCTGCGGCTGGACAAAGTCTGGGAGAGCAGCCCACTCAGTGCCAAGTTCCTCGACAGACTGGGCCGCGGAGAAGCCACCAGCGGCGATTCGAAGTTCAACCAGCGGCGCCGCAGGCACGCCTGCAGCGCGCTCCTGCATTGACACGCGACGCAACGCAACGACGTTGCCGCGAGAAACCTGGGCCGGTTGAGGCAGCTCCGTCAAAGCGGAAGACTGCATCATCCGCAACCGCGAGCGAAGGAAGTCGCGCAAACCTGCATCCGCGCAGTACACGTAACACCCCTTCATCCCTCGCGTCATCAAGGTGCGATACGTGTTCTTGACGATTGCATCGCCCAACGCCTGCGCGCGCGCAGGGTCCTCGGCACGGATCTTCTTCAAGCCCTTGATCGTCTTGTCGGAACGTGCGCGCCTTGAGACGTCAACCTGCACCATGCCGTCCCGGTACACGAGGTCAGGTCCGATGATGACCCCGATGTATTCAACCTCCAGGCCCTGGCATGTGTGGATGCACCCGACCTGCTCGACCGATCTTTCGGCCACGATCCAGAGTGACCCATCGCTGCCCAGATTCCATCGCCGGCGGTACCCGTGCTCCGGGATGTCGATGTCCCATGCCTGCGGATCGCGCTTGCTGTTCCACGGCCAACAATACCCCGCGACAACGCGCGCGCGGTTGGCTGCCCGATTCCTGAGCTCGATGAGCGAATGCACCTCACCCGGCGTGTCGAACACCCGGAAGTCGTACTCGCGGACATCCAGGACAGGATTGGCCGTCTCCCGGATGGACAAGGTGTTGTCGAGCCACGCGAGGTAGCCGTCCGAGCCGCTGCAGCGGAACTGCGACGCGAGTTCAAGCTCCGTCACATCCGCGTCCAGCTCCCTGGCCCAACGACGCAACTCCCCGGTGCTACCCACGTCCAGCAGCGTGACCCTCTGATCGTCATCGACGAAGAACACCGTGCAACGCGCGGAGCGAATCAGCTCCTTGACCTGATGGTCGCCGACGTTCCCATAGAGGCCGCCCTTCTCGTTCAGGCGATGCGCCTCGTCGACGATCAATGCGTCGAATGAATCTTCGGCTGTATTGACGAACGAGCCCGAGCCGTTGAAAAGATTGCTGATGCGGGTCTGGGTGAACGTGCCCGCCAACTTCGTCCTGTACACCTCACGCGGCGCGGCGTTCTTCGACACGTAGCGCGCATTCAATTCGCGGCCGAGGCATGCAGCCAGGAGATTCACGGCAACAACTGATTTTCCTGTGCCGGGCCCGCCTTGCACGATGACCACCTGCTTGCGGCCAGTGATTGCCTTCACCGCGGCTTGCATGGCAGTCTCATAGACCAACTTCTGGTCGTCCACCAAGATGAACTCCGGCCGGCCCTGCATCAGTCCGCGCACGCTGTCGGCCAACATCTTCGAAGGCCGGATACGCCCGTTCTCCATGCGGTACAGCAACTCCCGCCTGTCGCCGCGGCGCACGTGCAGTTTGATGAAGGCTTGCAGCTGGGCGCGATCCTCCCTCAGAAAGAGCGGCGCTTGCTTGATGTGCTCCGCATAGTTCGGGTGGTCGATCACCCCGTCGCGACGGTAGTTGTGGAGATAGGCGCAGGGCTGCGGCTCGATACCTCCCGTGTACACCTCTTCGTTGAAATCTTGCAGCAGCGCCGCATATGACCAGGCCTGATAGCTGGGATGCGGTCCCTCGGTGTCGCCGCGGCGGCCTCCGCGCTGCGCCCAGATGATCCCGTCCTTGTCGCTCAGGCGGGACGAGGACCATTGCTTGAGTTCGACGATGACCACGCGGGGCCGGTCCTGCGCGTCGTGTCCCGAGATCAGGAAGTCGATCCGCTTGCTCGTCTGCGGGACCTGGTACTCGATCGCAACACCGGCGTCGCCCGGAATTTCTTCGTCGTCCAGCACATTGCCCATCTGCGCCAGCGAATGGGACCACGCCTGCATTTGCGGCCTCGCCACGGCCGACCCAGTGGCGGACTGGTAGTGGCGAAGGATGACGTCTTCTATGTCATCGTGCCGGACATGATGCAGGAACTCTTGCTTCGTCGCCTGGTAGATGATCATGAAGTGCCAGGGATCAAAGTTCGTCGTGCTTTCGGCTGGTTCCGCGAGCCAGGTGCTCGGGATAGCGCTCCGCGTTCTTCCGGATTTTTGTCAGCGCAGCTTCGCCCAGGTCCACTTCGAGGGCGGACGCTAGCTGCACCAGGTACAACAACACATCCGCCATCTCCTCGGCCACGGCCTCACGCTTTCCGGCGGGAAGACTGCGGCTCTCTTCTTCGGTGGCCCACTGGAAGTGCTCCAGCAGTTCTCCGGCCTCCACGATCAAAGCCGACGCCAGGTTCTTCGGAGAGTGGAATTGCTGCCAATCTCGCGCTGCAGCGAAGTCGCGTAGTTGCTGTGCGAGCAGTTGGAGCGTGTCGGCCATGTCAGTCGGGAAGGACGATTCGCCACTCTAACAGCGCGAGGCGTTCACCTGGACCCGCCCGTCCAGTCACCCACCCGTCTCGCCCGCATTGCCACGCCCCATCTCAGGTTGTTGGGGTGTCTTCCTACACTGCACGGCCCACTGCAGGGCCAGACTCGGCCAAGCTGATGTGCTCGGTCCCGGGCACACCTTGCTTCAGGAGACTCACCATGTTCAGAACCGTCCTTCTCGCCGCGCTCGTCGCAGCTTCGTTTACCAGCGTCCCGCTCACGGCTGCAGCGCAGCAGCGGACCATCATCATCCGCGAAGCGCCGCCGCCGCCGCGCGAGGAGGCAATGCCCGCGCAGCGGCGCGGGCAGGAATGGGCGCCGGGCCATTGGGCTTGGCGCAACGGCCAGCACGTCTGGGTACAAGGCCATTGGTTGCGCGAGCGCCGCGGCCAGCACTGGGTGGCGGACACCTGGGTGCAGCGCAATGGCCAGTGGGCGTACGTTGCGGGCCACTGGACGCGCGGCGCGCGGGCGGGTGGACGCGACAACGACGGCGATGGCGTGCCGAACCGGCGCGACGCGCGGCCGAACAACCCGAACCGCAACTGAAGCGGGCGCCGCGGCGGCGCACGGTCCTCGCCTGGAGAGCGGCGTTACGGCTGAGCCACCTACAGGCATCAGCCCCCGCCGCTGACACACGAGCTGGCTGCCGCCGGGTACCGTTCAGCCATTGGAAAGGCAGGCGGCAGGCGGCAATGCCGGCGCCCCGAAGCACTTCCGATCATGTTCGCGGCCATGTCCAGCCGCATGATTCGCAAGGAGCTTCCCATGCTTTACACCATCGCCGTCATCCTGTTGATCCTGTGGGCCCTGGGCCTGGTCACCTCCATCACCATGGGCGGCTTCGTGCATGCCCTGCTGGTGATCGCGGTCATCGTCGTGATCTTCCAGCTGCTCAGCGGCCGCAAGGTCTTGTGACGCCAGGCTGAAGCCCTCGGGCTTGCGCCAGCGCACACCAGGAAGCTCCGGCTGCCCCAACTTCCACCACCACCCGCCTCACGCGCCGCCCGCATCGTTGCCGCGGCATGCGTGCTGGCCATGCTTTATCTCGGGCGTGGGTTCCTGGCACCCATCGCGCTGGCCGCCGTGCTGAGCCTGGTCATCGCTCCGCTCAAGCGCAAGCTCGCGCGCATGGGGCTCGGGCACACGGCGGGCGCACTGGTGTCCGTGGTGCTGGTGGGCGCCTGCATCGCGTGGTTGGCCGCGTTGCTGACATCGCAACTCGTCGCGGTCGCCTCCGATCTGCCGCAGTACAAGGAAGCGGTTCGCGCCAAGCTGCAGCACGTGCGGGAGATCACCGTCCGCCCGCTCGAGCGGATCCAGACCGAACTCGGTGCGGTGGTGCCCCAGGCGCCTTTGGCCGCGGCAAGCAAGCCGCGCCTGCGGCCAGGCACGCCGGCAGCCGAGGCCCAGTCCACGCCCGTGCAAAGCCGCGAACCCCCTCGGACAGCGACCGACACGATTGCACGGATCTTCTCGTCCTTGTGGGGGCCTGTGGGCCAGGCGGGCATCGTGCTGGTCCTGCTCGTTTTCATCCTCCTCGAACACGAAACGCTTCGCGACCGGATGATCAGGCTGGCGGGCGAGGCGCAGGCGGGTAGGACCATGCAGGCCCTCGAGCACGCGGCCCAGGGAGTCTCGCGCTTTTTCATTTCGCAGTTCGTGGTGAACGTGACGTTCGCCGTCGTGCTCGGCCTGGCGCTCTGGGCCGTGGGCATCCCTCACGCGGTGCTGTGGGGCGCGCTGGGCGGACTGGCCCGCTTCGTTCCGTATGTGGGTGCCCTGGGCGCCGGCGCGGCCATCGCGGCCTTCGCCGCCGCAGTGGATCCCGGCTGGTCGATGATGTTCTGGAGCATCGGCCTGTTCCTCGGGCTCGAAGCGCTGGTGGCCCACATGGTCGAGCCGCGGGTCTATGGACACAGCGCCGGCCTCGCGCCCTTGGGCGTGATTGTTTCGGCGCTGTTCTGGGGCGCCGTGTGGGGTCCCGTCGGCCTGCTGCTGTCCACGCCGATGACCTTGTGCCTGGTGATCGCCGGCCGCCACATCCGGGCGCTGGAGCCGATCTCCATTCTCTTCGGCGAAGCTCCGGGCCTGGCGGCCGGATTGCGCCTCTACCAGCGGGCACTCTCCGGCGAGCCACGAGAGATCATCGCGGCCGCCCGCGGCTATTTGCGGCGCAGCAACTTCGCCCGCTACTGCGACCAGATCCTCCTGCCGGGGCTGGCGTTGGCCGCGGCCGACTTCCGGGCATCCAGGATCGGAGCCGAACAGCAGGACCGCGTCCGCCTCACGGTCGAGACGGTCGCGCAGGACCTGGCGGCCGTCAAGCCGCACAAGGGCGCGCGCCGCAGGCGCCGCTCCAGTTCGCTGCTCGAGGCGGACGTCGGGGCGCACCTTCGCGAACTGCGGCAGGAGCGGCTGCGCCGCTGGCAGGGACCACCCGGCGTTCCCGAGCGCCGCTGCGTGCTCTGCGTGGGCGGCGGGTCCGCGCGCGAAGACCTGCTCACCGGGTTGCTCGTGCAGGCACTGCGCGACGAAGGCGTCGACTGCCGGGGCATCCCGCTCGACGAGGCCGTCAAGACGCCCGGGGTGGACAGGTCGCAGCTTGTTCCAACGGTCTTCCTCGCCTACCCGCGCCACGAGAGCTCCGAAGAATGGCAGGCGGCCGCGCGCGACCTGCGCGCCGCGTTCCCGCACGCCATGCTGCTGACGGTCAGGCTGCCTCTGGAAGAAGGCCTCGCGGAGGAAGAGTTCGTGCGCGGGCACGTCGATCTGGTCGTCCGCTCCTTCTCCGAGGCGGTGGCATTCGTGCTGGCCGGACGCGCGCCGGCCGCTTGAATCGCGCCTGTCTCTCCCGCATTCGCGACAAATCTGTTACTCGGGCGCAAGCCCTCAACCTTTCTACATTGGCGCAGCTGTGCGTTATTTCGAAGCGACTTGACATGCAGGCAAATGCCTGCATATAGTGTCGTACACGCACAGGCAATCCGATGGACGCAGACAAGGTATTCAAGGCGCTGGGGGACCCGACCCGACGGAAATTGCTCGACCTGCTTTACGAGAGCAATGGCCAGACGCTGACGCAGCTGTGCGAGCACCTGGACATGGCGCGGCAATCGGTCACGCAGCACATCGGGCTCCTGGAAGAAGCCAACCTGGTGGCCACCGTCTGGCGCGGCCGGGAGAAGCTGCATTTCATCAACCCGGTGCCGCTGCACGAGGTGTACGAGCGCTGGGTCCGGAAATTCGAACGCCAGCGGCTGAGCCTGCTGCATGACTTGAAGAAGGAACTCGAAGGAGAGTGACCATGAGCAACGAAAAAACAAGCTTCGTCTACGTGACCTACATCCGGTCGACCCCGGAGCTGGTGTTCGAAGCGATCACCAAACCAGAAGTCGCGCGGCGCTACTGGGGCCACGAGAACATCTCCGACTGGAAGCCGGGATCGCCCTGGAAGCACGTGCGCGCCGACGAACAGCGCACGGTCCAGCTGGTCGGAAAGGTGGTCGAGTCCTTGCCGCCCAAGCGTCTCGTCATCACGTGGGTGAGTCCCTCGCAGGCCGACGATCCGGCCAGCACCAGCCGCGTCAGTTTCGATGTCGTGCCGTACGAAGACATGGTCCGCCTGACCGTTACCCACGACGAGTTGCAGGCCGACGGCGCCATGGTGTCCGCCGTCAGCAAGGGCTGGCCCATCGTGCTGTCCAGCCTGAAGTCGCTGCTCGAGACCGGGCAGGCCATCGACATCTCGGCCAAGCCCAAGGCGGCTTGAGCCGTGCGCATGATGAAGAGCACGCTGCACATGGACATCGCCGACAAGTCGATCCTGGTCACGGGCGCCAACCGGGGCGTTGGACGCGCCCTGGTGGACGAGGCCCTGCGGCGCGGCGCAATGCGCGTCTTCGCCGGCAGCCGCGGCGCCTTCCGGCATCCGGATGCGCGCGTCACCAGGGTCGCGCTGGACGTGACGAGCCCCGAGGACATCCAGCGGGCCGCGGCGGAGGTGGGCGCTCTCGATCTGCTGGTCAACAACGCGGGCATCTCGCTGTTCGACGACCTGAGCGATCCCGGCTCGATCGACACGCACATGGACGTCAACTTCCACGGTCCGTACCGGATGGTCCGGGCGTTCCTGCCGCACCTGAAGCGTTCTCGCGGGGCCATCGTGAATGTGCTTTCCCTGGCGGCACTCGCCCCGGTGCCGGTCACGCCTTCCTATTCCATCTCGAAGGCGGCCGCGCATTCCCTCACGCAGACGCTGCGGGCCTACCTGGCCGGCGACGGGGTGGCGGTGCATGCAGTGATGCTCGGCCCCGTCGATACCGACATGACCCGCGGCTTCGACATCCCGAAGGCGTCGCCCGCGGCCGTCGCGCGGAGCATCTTCGACGCCCTGGAGCGGGGCGACGAGGACATCTTTCCCGACCCGCTCTCGCAACCCATGGCCGAAGGCTGGCGCAGCGGCGTCGTCAAGGCGTTCGAGCACCAGTACGCCGGCTTCCTGCCGGCAAGCGTGGCAATCAACAGCCCAAGCAACAGCACCTCCTGAAAGGACAAACCATGAACAGCAATGACTACAGCCTCGCATTCACCGTGGACCAGACGCCGGCGGAGGCCTTTGCGGCCATCAACGACGTGCGCAGCTGGTGGTCGGGCGATGTCGAGGGCGACACCGCGAAGCCCGGCGGCGAATTCAGCTACACCGTTCCCGGCATCCACTATTCCAAACAGAAGATCACCGAGTCGGTGCCGGGCAGGAAGGTCGCCTGGCACGTGACGGACGCCAAGCTCGATTTCGCCGAGGACAAGCAGGAGTGGAAAGGCACGGACATCGTTTTCGACATCGCCGAGAGCGGCGGCAAGACCGAGGTCCGCTTCACCCACAAGGGCCTGGCATCGAGCTTCGAGTGCTATGAGAACTGCTCGACGGCCTGGGGCATGCTGATCAACGGAAACCTGCGCCGCCGCATCGCCACCGGCGAGACGCAGCCGAGCCCGTGGTGAAGCCCTCGTCCAAGGGCTGATCCGCTACTTCCGCCCGTCGACCTGCTGCGCCCAGCTGGCCGTGTTGTTCTTCCCATCGAGGAAGGGCAGCACCGTCGGCACCAGGGCCGGTGCCAGGAATACGTCGTAATGCGTGAACCCCGGCAGGACCGCCAGCCGGTTCTTCGCCATGTGCTCGCGGCCCCAGCCCGCGTCCTTCAGGCCGCCGCCAAGCAGCTGGTAGAACTTCACGATGTGCTCGGGGCGGTACATGTCGCTGTCGCCGTAGACCAGCATGACCGGCATCGCAAGCTTCCCGACGTCCTCTGAATAGTCGTAGGGCTTGCGCATGAACGCGCCCATCTGGTCGAGCAGCTTCGGGAAGTCCTGCGGGCGCGGCGCGACCGCGGCGTAGGACTTGTACATCGGGGTCTCCTTCATCATGTCGGCCATCGCGGCGCCGACCTGCGCCTGCATCGGGAGCATCTCGGGAAAGAAGCCGTCCTGCGCGTAGCCGGTCGACACCAGCACCAGCCGCCGCACGCGCTGCGGATGCTGCGCCGCCAAGCGGAAGCCGACGCCGCCACCCAGGGAATAACCCATCACGTCCACCTGGCCGTGGCCGAGCTGCTCCAGGATCCGGGCCATGTCGTCGCCCATGTCGACCAGGCTGACCGCCCGGTCGGTCAGCGCCGTGCGGCCATGCCCGTACAGGTCGACCGCGATCACCTGGCGGGTCCGGGCGAGCGCAGCGAGCACCGGCCCGAACATCTCGATCTGGCCCAGGCCGCCATGCAGCAGCAGCAGCGGCTCGCCCTTGCCGTGGACCTGGTAGTGGTAGTTGACGCCGTTGACGCTGAGGTAGCCGCTCCTGACGGGTTTGCTGGCCGGCGCCGGGCGGCTGGCCGTGGCGCGCTTGCCTTGGGCGGCATGGGAAGCGGCGGGGAGGGCCGCAACGGCTACCGCGGCGGTGAGCAGCGCGGCGAAAACAATGCGCAGGGAATTCATCGGTCTTTCCTGAAGCTACGCGGCGGCCTTTGCCGCTTCCAGGTCCATCCACACCGGCTCGAACACATGGCCGTCCGGGTCCTGGAAAGCCCGGGAGTACATGAAGCCCATGTCCTGGGGCGCGCGGACGTCGGCCTTGCCGCCGGCCGCGGCCGCGGCCTGCGTGATCGCGTCCACCTCTTCGCGGCTGTCGCGCGACAGGGCCAGCAGCACCTCGCAGGTCCGGTGCGCGTCGGCGATTGCCTTCGGGGTGAAGCTGGCGAAGAATTCGTGCGTGAGCAGCTGGAAGGTGATCGCATCCGACCAGACCATCATGGCGGCATCGGCGTTGCTGAACTGCTGGTTCTGTTCGCAGCCGATCGCCTTGTAGAAGCGCGTCGCGGCGGCGAGGTCCTTCACGGGCAGGTTGACGAAGATCATCTTTGGCATGGTGGCTCTCCTTGAGCGGGGTGAATCACTGAATGTCCACGCGGCGGTACTTGTCGCCGACGGACGCGCGGATGGGCGCTGTGTCGTAGACGATGGTCATCGCCTCGATCAAGCCTTGCGCGTCGAAATCGAAGAGGTCGACGCACCGAAAGCTGACCTGCGTGCCGTCGGCCAGCTCCCATCGGTAGGTGAAGCAGGTCGAAGCGCGGCGCGAACCGATCGCGCTCACGAACACTTCGGAATGCTCGATGACGCTGCGCCGGGTCGCCGACCTGAGCAGGTCGAAGAACCGGGCCGCCGGCTGGACACCCAGAAAGGGCGAGTTCACCGCTCCCCGCGGACTGAACAGCGACACGATGCCCCGCGTGTCGCCTGCGGCGAGCAAGGCCAGGTACCTGTCGACGACGTCGACGTACCGCAGTGCGTTCGAGCTGATGACCATGATGTGGCGCGGCGTGTTTGATCGAGTGGGCGATCGTAGGAACACCTGCGGCGGGGCACCAACGAAAGTTTTTGGGGGCAGCCATGTGCGGCGCGCATGGCTGCCGCGGCGGCCGCGATAGACTGGGACGCATGAACCACGCCGTCCCGCACGCCTGAGCCATGCCGGCCTTGCCGCCCCTTTACGCGCTGCAGGCGTTCCTCGCCGCCGCGGACTGCGGCAGCTTCACGGGCGCGGCCACCCGGCTCAACCTGACGCAAGGCGCGGTGAGCAGGCAGGTCCAGCTGCTGGAGGAGTACTACGGGTGCCCGCTGTTCGTGCGCCTGGCCCGCGGCTTGACGCTCACGGCAGAAGGCCAGGAACTCCTCGCGCCGGTGCGGCAGGCGATGACGTCCCTGGCCGAAGCCAGTGCGCGTGTGCGGCGCGGCTCCGACGTCCTGAGAATCCAGTTGCCGCCGACGATGGCCGTGCGGTGGTTCCTGCCGCGCCTGCCGGCGCTGCAGGCGGAGCTGCCCGGGCTGGAGATCCGCGTCGCCACGCACTGGACGGATGCACCGGATTTCAGCGGCTCGGATGCGGACGCGATCATTGCCCACGGCAGGGGCAACTGGCCCCACCTGGTCGAGGTGCCGCTGATGCGCGAGCGCCTCGTTCCGCTGTGCGCGCCGCAGCTGGCCGCCGGGCTGCGCGAGCCGGGAGATCTCTCCGGCTCGACCCTCCTGCATGCGACGGCCCATCGTCACGAGTGGCTGACGTGGCTGCGCGGCGCCGGCGTCGCGCAGCTGCAGGGCGCGCACGAGCAGCTGTTCGACACGGTGGACATGTGCGTCCAGGGCGCGGAGCGGGGCCTGGGCATCGCGATCGCCGACGCCGCGATGTTCACGGACCTGATCGCCTCGCGCAAGCTGGTGACGCCCTTCGACATCGAGGTCGACAGCGGCAACGGCTACTTCCTCACCTACCCGCCTCAGCGGCGTGGGCAGCGCAATATCCGCCTCTTCGAGCAATGGCTCACGTCCGTGCTGCGGGCGTGAGGCGGCTCGTGCGGCTGCAGCGGGAAATCCGGCCGCGCGTTTACGGCCGAAACACCAGCGTAAACGTCGCCCCCTCGCCGCGCACCGATTCGCTTCGCACGCTGCCGCCGTGCCGCTCCATGATGCGGCGCACGTTGGCCAGGCCCATGCCGGTGCCCTCGAATTCCGTGCTGCTGTGCAGGCGCTCGAACGGATGGAACAGGCGCCGCGCGTGCGCCATGTCGAAGCCCACGCCGTTGTCGCGGATGCGGATCATGATGCCCAGCGACGGATCCGACAGGCTGTCGATCGCGATGCTCGGCTGCTCGCGCGTGCGGCTGTACTTGATGGCGTTGGACAGCAGGTTGATCAGCGCCAGCAGCAGCAGCGTCGGATCCCCCTGCACCATGGGCAGGGCGGCCGTGCTCCAGGTCACCGACGTCTTCTCGGCTTCGTGCGCCAGCGCGCTGCGCGCGTTCTGCAGCAGCAGGTTGAGGTCGACCGGGACCATGTCGATCTCCCGCTGCCCCAGGCGCGCGAACTCCAGCAGCCCGCGCACCATGCGCTGCGCACTGTCCGCCGCGGCGATGATGCGCTCCAGGTGCGACGTTTCGGTGCGCGCCTGCGCGTTCTTGCCGCCGCGCAGCATGACCTGGGCGAACGCGCCGATGGTGGTGATCGGCTGCTGCAGGTCGTGCGCCAGCGCGCCGGCGAACGCGTCGAGGTCGCGGTTGGCTGTTTCCAGCTTCACCAGCGCGCGTGCCAGCGCGTCGCTGGCCTGCTTCAAGGCCACCAGGTTGCGCACCCGGATCAGCAGCTCCGAGCGGTCGACCGGCTTGGTCAGGTAGTCGCGCGCGCCCGCGGCCAGTGCCCGCAGCCGGTCGTCGCGGTCGTCCACGCCGGTGATCACGAGCACGGGGACCTGCGGCGCCGAATCCCGGAGCAGCTCGAGCACGGCGAAGCCGTCGAGCACCGGCATCATCAGGTCCAGCAGGATCAGGTCCGGCGCCTCGCGCGCCACGCGCGCGAGCGCTTCCCTGGGGTCGGCGCAGGTGACGACTTCGTAGGGCTCGGCCTGCAGGTAGGCGCGCATCAGCCGCAGGTTGACTTCCTTGTCGTCGATGACGAGCACCGCCGCGCGCGCGGGTCCGGGGCTGCCGCTCATGTTCTCGGCGCGCCGGCCAGGAGCCTGCCCACTTCCCGCAGGAAGCCCTGGGTCTGGATCGGCTTGGCGATGTAGCTGTCGCAGCCGGCGGCGATCATGCGTTGCTCGTCCCCTTTCATCGCCAGGGCGGTCAGGGCTGCGACGGGAATGCTGCGGGTCAATTCGTCCTCTTTCAGGATGCGGGTGGCAGCCAGCCCGTCCATGCCGGGCAGCTGGATGTCCATCAGGATCAGGTCGGGCCGGTGCGTGCGCGCCAGCGCGATGGCGTCGCCGGCATTGCCGGCCTGCAGCACGTCGTGGCCGGCCTTGCGCAGCAGCAGCGAGATCAGCCGCATGCTCGCCGCGGTGTCCTCCACCACCAGCACGCATGCAGTCATGCCGGCACCTCGCTGCCCGCGGCGATCGCGCGGTGCACCTCGTTCATGAAGCGCCCGTGGTCGAAGTCGGTCTTCTGCAGCACCACGGCGACCAGGCCGTTCAAGGTGGCCTTGTCCTGCGCGGTCAGCGTCTTGGCGGTGATCACCACGATCGGGATCGCCGCCGTCTCCGGGGTGTCCTTCAGGGCTTCGACCACGTCGAAGCCGCTGACCTCCGGCATCATCAGGTCCAGCACAATCAGGTCGGGCCGCTCGCGCCGTGCCGCCTCGATGCCGTCGCGGCCGCCGTGCGCCCGCAGCACGCTGTACTTCGGCCCCTGCAGGTAGGCGGCCAGCAGCTCCACCGCCTTGGGGTCGTCGTCCACCACCAGCACGCGCGTCACCAGCCGGCTGCCGTTGACGTTGGCATCCGCCAGCGCATGCAGCAGCTCATCGCGGCTGACGGGTTTCTGCAGCACGGCGCTGGCGCCCAGCGAGATGCCCTTGCGGGTGTCGGCCACGATCGACACGATGACCACCGGAATGCGCGCCGTCGGGGCGCCGGGCTGCTTGAGCAGGCCAAGCATGTCCCAGCCGTCCATGTCGGGCAGCAGCAGGTCCAGCACGACCACGGTCGGCACGCGGTCCGCGAGCCAGTCGAGCGCCAGGCGCCCGGTCGCCGCACGGACGGTGTCGAATCCGGCCGGCTCCAGCTGCACCCGCAGCAGCTCGGCGGCATGGTCGTTGTCCTCGATCAGCAAGGCGAGCGGCCGTGCGATGGAGGCGCTGCCGCGGAACGCCGCGCCCTGCACCTGTTCGGCCGCCGCGCTGGCCTCGCGCCACGGCAGCCAGACGACCACGCGGGTGCCTTCGCCGGGCGTGCTGGCCACCGCCACGCCGCCGTCGTGCAGCCGCGCGAGCCGCTCGACCAGCGCCAGCCCGAGGCCGGTGCCCTCGACTTCCTTGGACAGCGACGAATCCAGTTGCGAGAACATCTTGAACAGGCGCGGCGCGTCCTCCGGCTCGATGCCGATGCCGGTGTCTTCGACCACGATCTGCAGGTAGCTGTCGAACCCGCCGGTCGCCATGGGCAGGCGCACGACGGTCGGCGCGCCGTCGCTCCAGCCTTCCACGCCGGCGCGGGCGATGCGGCGGGCGCGCAGCGCGAGCCGCCCGCCCTCCGGCGAGAACTTCACCGCGTTCGACAGCAGGTTGTACAGAATCTGCTTGGTCTTGCGCGGATCGATCGCCAGCGTGCCGAGATCGCGCGGCACGTCCAGGTCCAGCTGCAGGCGCTGCCTGGCGGCCTTTTCCCTGACGATCGACAAGCTGTGCTCGAACAGCACGGCGGCCACCGTCGGCTCCAGGTCCAGCGTCATCTGGCCGGCCTCGATCTTCGAGAGATCGAGCACGTCGTTGATCAGCGACAGCAGGTGCTGGCCGCTGCCGTGGATGTCGGCCACGTAGCTGCGCTGCTCGTCCGTCAATTCGCCGGCCAGGCCGTCCTTCAGGACTTCCGAAAAGCCGATGACGGCGTTCAGCGGCGTGCGCAGCTCGTGCGACATGTTGGCCAGGAATTCGGACTTGAGCTTGCTGGCCTGCGCGAGCTGCTCGTTCTTCCTGGCAAGCTGGTCATGCGCCTCGGCAAGTTCGGCGTACAGCGCGCCGTTTTCCAGCAGGAGCAGCACCAGCACGAAGCCGCTGGCAAGCAGCCCGTAGACGCGGCCGGCGTACCAGCCCAGGTCGTAGCGGGCGCCGTTGAACACGGCGGCCAGCGCGCTGTCGGCGGTCCAGACGCACAGCACGACCATCAGCCACAGGTCCAGCACCGCGTGGGGCCGGCGGCGCCAGACGGCGGCCAGCGCGCCCAGCCCGAGCAGCCAGGTGGCCACGGCAACGTAGACCTTGGCCGGCGCATCCGCGTTGCCCGCCATGAGAGGCGGCAGCACCGCGCGGCCGGCGGCGGCCAGCAGGACCAGCCCGCCCGCGCAGGCCAGCGCCACCAGCGCGCTGCCAAGGATCGCGAGCCGCGTGCCATTGCGTCCCGCGCGCGCGCCGCCTTCATCGTCCCTGAGCAGCGCGTAGCCGATGACGAACAGCGGAAAGCCGCCGTGCCAGAGGAAGTAGAGCCAGGCGGTGGTCTGCCCGCCCGCGCCGAGCAGTCCGCCGGGTGCGAACAGGCCGGGAAAACTCATGGCATGGGCCGCCGCCATGAACGCGCTGAAGAGATAGCCGGCGGCCAGGGCGAGCAGCGCGCGCGACCGCAGGATGCCGTACTGGCTCCAGAGCAGGATCGCGGTCATCAGGTCGCACACCACCAGCGCCGACTGGTAGAGCGGATAGAACGCCGGGACCGGGGCGAGCGCAACCTTGGCGAACGGTGCCACGGCGAGGAACACCAGGACCGACACCAGCACCACCGTGAATGCGACCTTGCGTTCGCGACGGCTTGGATTGGATGTGGAAAGAAAGGGCGAGCTGCTTTGCATCAGTTACGCCTTGGGGCACGTCCGATCGTCCCGACTTCCATCGCAGGATGGTAGACCGGTTGGCGCTGCAGCGGAAGCCGCCGCAAGTGTTCGCGGCGGCTAGGCGAGAACCTTCTCATGAAAATGAATTAATTTGTTGGCGCGAAACCAATGGCATTGCTGAGCTGGAGCCCAAGCGCACGCAGTCTTCCGTATCCTTTTGCCGGGGCGCTCAGCCGCGGCCGGGCGAAGCGCAGGCCTGAGGCTGCCTCTCAGCTCTCCCCGAGGATGCCTGCCACCACCGGCGCCAGCGCCTTGCCGACGGACGCATGCTGCCCGGCATCCAGATGGATGCCATCCAGCGCACTGGCGCCGGTCACGCTGTTCATGTCGAAGTAGTGCGCCGACTTCAGTTCGGCCACATCCTTGAGCAGCTGCGCGAATCCCTTGCTGCGCGCCGGCGCGCCTTCGAACTTCAGCACGTTGGCGCCTTTCGGCTCCACGATGGCGGGCGGCGCGAGCAGCAGGATCCGCGGCTTGGGCATGCCCGGCTCGAGCGGTGCCTGGCGGATGATGTCCACCAGCTTGCCCACGCCCTGCGCGGAAGCCCACGCGGGGATGTCGAGCGGTGCCTGGAAGTCGTTGGTGCCCAGCTGGATGATCACCAGCGCCAGCGGCGAGTTGATCTCGATCAACTCGGCCAGGCCGACGCAGCCGTTGCGCCCGGGGCGAAACGGGTCGTCCCACAGCGTCTTGCGGCCCGGCAAGCTGTTCTCGATCACGCGCACCGTGCGCTGCGCGCCGTTGAGCGCGTTCTCCAGCACGCCCGGCCAGCGTTGGTCGAAGGGAAAGCGATCGCGCGTGCCGGGAACCATTCCGCCCCCCACGCTGTCGCTGTAGACCAGGATCTGTTTCATGTTCTTGCGCTTTGCTCTTTGTCAGGCCATTGGTCAAAACACCATCGTCACGTGCACCCCATCCCCGTCCTTCTGCACCGTGACGTGGTCCGCGCCCTTGCGCGCCAGCGCGATCATCCGCGTGTTGCTGGGCAGGATGTCGGCGACGAAGCCGCGCACGCCGCGCGCCTTGGCATGCTCCACCATCCGCTGCTGCAGTGCCGTCCCCAGGCCCGTGCCCTGCCAGGCCGGGTCGATCAGGAACGCCGTGTCGGCCAGGTTGGTGGTCGGGTTGATGAAGTAGCAGGCCTGCCCGACGATGACTTCCTGCTCGCGCGGCCCGGTCACGGCGACGAAGCCGACTTCCTTCTCGTAGTCGAAGTTGCACAGCCGCTCGACGTCGCGGTGCGACAGCTGCCGCACGCGGCGGAAGAAGCGCGTGTACACGTCGCCGTCGGGCAGCGTGAAGAACAGCTGGCGGATGCCGTCGGCGTCCGACGCGCGCGCCGGGCGCAGCATCACGGCGCGCTCCTCCTTCAGGGTCACGCGCCGTTCCTCCTCCACCGGGTAGGGCCGCATGTTCTGCAGCGTCTGGTCGGCCGGCAGGTAGCCCAGCTGCTTCGCCTCTTCCAGCAGCTGGTGGCGAAAGCGCGGGTGCGCCAGCTGGATCAGCGCGATGGCGCGTTCGCGCAGCGGCTTGCCGAACAGGTAGGCCACGCCGTACTCGGTGATGACGAAGTGCACGTCGGCGCGCGGCACCGTCACGGCTTCGCCCGCCAGCAGGCGTGGGCGGATGCGCGAGGTCTCGCCGTCGTCGGTGGTGGAGGCCAGGCAGATGATGGGCTTGCCGCCCTCGGAGCGCGAGGCGCCGCGCAGGAACTCGCCCTGCGCCGCGATGCCGCCGTAGAACTCGCCTTCGAACTGGTCCGAGCACACCTGGCCCGTGAGGTCCACCGCGAAGGCCTGCGTCACCGACACCATCTTCTTCTGCTGCGCGATGCGCACCGGGTCGCACACCGCTTCCATCGGCTGGAACGAGAACAGCGGGTTGCGGTCGATCACCGCGTACAGCTTGCGCGAGCCCACCGCCATGCTGGCCACGATCTTGCCGCGCTGCTGCGTCTTGTGCTTGCCGGTGAGGATGCCGCGCTCCAGCAGCGGCAGGATGGAGTCGGTGATCACGTCCGAGTGGATGCCCAGGTCCTTGCGGTCCACCAGGTACTTCAGCGCCTCGTTGGGAATGCGCCCCAGGCCGATCTGCAAGGTCGAGCCGTCCTCGATGGTGCCGGCGATGTAGCGCGCGATGCTCTCGACCACCTCCTCCTCCACGTGGTGCCCGTACTCGATCAGCGGCGTGGCCACCGGCACCAGGTGGTCGATCTCGCTCGCGTGCAGGGCCGAGTCGCCGATGGTCCAGGGCATGTTCGGGTTGACCTCGGCGATCACCAGCTTGGCGTTGCGCACGGCGGCCGCCACGATGTCCACCGACACGCCCAGGCTCACGTAGCCGAAGCGGTCCGGCGGCGCCACCTGGATGAAGGCCACGTCCAGCGGAATGCGCCCGCGGTCGAACAGCTCCGGCACGCGGGCGATGGAGATCGGCAGGTATTCGGCGATGCCGCGGCGCACCGCCGCGCGCACGTCGCTGCCGACGAAGAAGGTGCGGTGGCGAAAGCGCGTCACCGGCTCGCCGGCGTCGTTCACGGCGATGGCGCCGTTGGTGATGAAGTGGATCAGCTCGACGTCGGGCGGCGAGGGCCGCAGCGCCTCCAGCGCGGCGACCAGGGCGCGCGGCGTGGCGCAGGCGGTGCCGATGAACACCCGGTTGCCGGGCCCGACCTTCAGCGCCGCCTCGGCGGGCGACAGGAGCTTGGATCGATAGGGTTCCGCCTGGAGCATGTCCATGGGTACTTCTCCGCCTCGTTGTGGGCGGATTATGTCCCGCCGGGTTCCCCGGGGGGTACAGTGGCGTCACGGAGGAGCCAGCACCATGCTGCCGCAGCCTGGAAACGAACGAAGCGCAGCGGCCTTGCGGCTGGTCGCTGCGGCGGATGCGTATGCGCAAAACCTGGAGCTGCTGGTGGCGGGCGGCTACGACCCGGAGCTCTATGCACTTCTTTCCAGGCAGTTCCAGCAGGTCCTGGTCTGCGCGCATGCGCTTCCGGAGGTCTCGCTGGCCTGGATCGCGGTGCTGGTCAGCCGCGCCGAGCTGACGCAGTGCCTCTGGCGCCTCTCGCGCAGCAGCGGGCCCGCTCCCGAACTTGCCGAACGCTACGCGACGCACAAGGCGGCGCTGGCCAAGATGAAGAAATCCGCCGAGAACTCCGCTGGCGCGTGAGTGCCGCGGACCACCGCGGAAAGCGGCGGTTCACGGCCCGTCGTCCCGCCTCGGCAGCGCCACGAAGAAGCAGGCACCGTCGCCCCGCTTGCCTTCGGCCCACACCCGGCCGCCATGGCGCGCCACGATCTGCTTGACCAGCGCCAGGCCGATGCCGGTGCCTTCGAATTCGCTGGCGTTGTGCAGCCGCTCGAACGGCCTGAACAGCGAGGACGCGTCGGCCATGTCGAAGCCGGTGCCGTTGTCGCGCACGAACAGCAGCTTCTCCGCGTTGACGACGCGCGCGCCGATCTCGATCACCGGGTGCTCCTGCTTGCGGCTGTATTTCAGCGCGTTGCCCACGAGGTTGAGCAGCACCTGCGCGATCAGCGCGTCGTCCACATGCCATTCGCCCAGCTCGCCCACCAGCACGCTGACGTGGCGTTGCGCGATCTCCGCCTCGAAGCTGCGGATGCAGGCCCGCGCCAGCCGGTCGAGGTCGACGCGGCGGATCTGCAGCGGCTGGTGCGAGGTCCTGGCGAAGTGCAGCAGGTCGTCGATCAGCCTGGCCATCAGCTGCGCATTGCCTTCGATGCGGTCCAGGTAGCGCAGCGCATCGGGCGGCAGCGCGTCGCCGGCCTTGTGGCGCAACGCCTTGGCGAACCCGTCGATTTTCCCCAGCGGCGCGCGCAGGTCGTGCGACACCACCGCCGAAAAGGCCTTGAGTTCGTCGTTCGCCGCTTCCAGCTCGCGCGTGCGCGCGGCCACCCGCCGGTCCAGTTCATCGACCACCATCAGCGAACTCCAGGCGCCGGCGAGCTGGGCCACCAGCGCGAACAGCAGCCGCTCCTCGTCGGGATCGAACTCCTCCGAGCCGAGCCGGTCGGCCGCGTAGACCCAGCCGCTGGTGGTGTCGCGCGCCGAGACCGGGCAGGCCAGCAGGGTGTGCACGGTGGGGTGCGAGGGCGGCAGGCCGATGAAGTCGGTGCCGCGCGCGGCCACCAGCATGCTCGGTTCGCTGCCGCTCGCCAGTACCCGGCGCGCGGCGGGGCAGTGCTCGATCTCGAGCGCCACCGCCTCCTGCGTCGCGCGGTCCAGCCCGCGGCTTGCGAACTTGCGCAGGCCGCCTTGCGGCGCCAGGATGACGACACCGACGTAGCGCGCGCTCAGGATGTCCTGGATGGCCGCGCAGGCCAGGTCCACCAGCGCGTCGGGATCGGTCTGCCGCGCCATGTGCAGGCCGGCGCTGACCAGGGTGGAGAACCGCATGGCCAGCAGGCGCGAACGCTGCGCGCCGCTGGTTTGCGCAAGCACCTTGCCCTGGATGCGCGCGATGCGCGCCGCATCCGCCAGCAGGTCGGCCAGCCGGCGGTTGGCTTGCTTCATCGCCTCCAGCGGGTTGGCAGAAAGCGCGTCGGCCCCCGCCGGCGCCGGCCGCGCGGAGGGCTCCTGTGTACCGGCGGCCACCGGCAGCTCCAGTCCCAGCGCTTCGGTGATCACTTCCAGGATCGCCATCGGTTCGCTCGGCTTGGGCAGCACCCAGCGCACCCCGACGCGGTCGGCGATGCGGCGCGCCTGCGAGGCGCGGTAGCTGGCGGTGTGGATCACGATGGGGATGGCGGCCGTGTCCGGGTCGGACCGCAGCCGCCGGCAGAACGCCTCGCCGTCCATGTTGGGCATCAGCAGGTCGGTGATGACCAGGTCGGGCCGCCGCTTCGCGATCTGCAGCAGCGCGGCGGCGCCGTCGCTGGACTCCTCCACCGCGTGCCCGTAGTAGCCCAGCAGCGTCACGATCAGCTGCCGGTTGGCCGGCCGGTCGTCGACGACCAGGATGTGCGCCACGCGTTCAGCTCCCGCCGTCCGCGGCGCGCGCGCGCACCGGCGTGGGCACCTCGATGCCGAGGAAACCGGCCAGTTGCGGCACGAACCTCTGCGGATCGAAGGGCTTGGCGATGTAGCCGTCGAAGCCGGCGGCCAGCACACGGTCGCGGTCGCCCACCATCGCATAGGCGGTCAGCGCGATGACGGGGATGCCCGCGAACCCGGGCAGCGCGCGCAGGCCGCGCAGCACGCCGAAGCCGTCCAGGCCCGGCAGCTGCAGGTCGCAGACCACCAGGTCGGGCCGCTGCGCCTGCGCGAGCCGCAGGCCGGCTTCGCCGTCGGCCGCTTCGATGCAGGTGAAGCCGTAGGCCTGCAGCAGGTAGCGCGCCAGGTCCATGTTGGCCGCGTTGTCCTCGATCAGCAGCACGCGTGCACTCATGGGGCCGGCTCCTGCAGGGTGAGCGTGAAGCAGCTGCCGCAGCCGAGTTCGCTCTCGAAACCGATCCTGCCGCCCACCAGCCGGGCCAGCTTCTGCGACAGGTGCAGGCCCAGGCCGGCGCCGCCCGGCTTGCGCTCGGCCGCCGCGCCGAGCTGCTCGAACGACTGGAACAGGCGCGCCTGGTCGGCCGCGGCGATGCCGATGCCGCTGTCGGCGACGGCGAACCGCGTGACCGTGCCGGCGCTGTCCTGGGTGAACCGCAGTTCCACCTGGCCGCTGTCGGTGAACTTGATCGCGTTGTTGGCCAGGTTCAGCAGGATCTGCGTCAGCGCGCGGCGGTCGGTGCGCACGGTGCAGCCGGCGGCCGGCAGCGCCAGCTGGAAGGCCAGCCCCTTGGCCAGCGCCATCGGCCGCATCAGGTCGTCCAGTTCCTGCAGCACTTCGCGGCAATTCACCGCTTCCAGCGAAAGCTCCACCTTGCCCGCCTCGATGCGCGCCAGGTCCAGCAGGTCGTTGATCAGGGAATGCAGGTGGCGCGCGCTGGACTGGATGGTGCGCAGCTGGTGCTGCTGGTCGGCGTTGAGCGGGCCGGGCAGCTCCATCAGCAGGGTGCCGGTGAAGCCGATGATCGCATTCAGCGGCGTGCGCAGCTCGTGCGACATGCTGGCCAGGAAGCGGTCCTTCACCAGCGCCGCGTTTTCCAGTTCCAGGTTCTTGTCGCGCAGCGCCTGCTCGAAGCGCTTGCGCTCGGTCACGTCGCGGATCGCGCTGGAAACGAACAGGCCTTCCTCGGTTTCCAGCGGGCTCAGGCTGATCTCCACCGGAAACTCCGAGCCGTCGCGGCGCAGCCCGCGCAGTTCGAGCCCCGCACCCATCGAGCGCGCGCGCGGATGCGTGAAGAAGCCTTCGCGGTGCTGCGGGTGCCGGCCGCGGAAGTTCGCCGGCACCAGCAGCTCGACGGGCTGCCCCAGCAGGTCGTCGCGGCTGTAGCCGAACAGCTTCTCGGTCTGCGAATTCACCAGCACGATGGCGCCGCTGCCGTCGACGATCACCATCGCATCGGGCGCGGATTCGAGCAGTTCGCGGAACTTCTTCTCGGCGCGCTGGCGGCTGCCGACGTCGCGCACCGCGCTCATCACCAGCGTGCCGCTCTCGGTGACCAGCGGGCTCAAGCTGATCTCCACCGGGAACTCGTCGCCGTTCTTGCGCAGGCCGTACAGCTCCAGGCCCGCGCCCATGGTGCGGCTGCGCGGCTTGTGGAAATAGCCTTCGCGGTGGCCGAGGTGGCGGCCGCGGAAGCGCTTGGGCAGCAGCAGTTCCACCGGCTCGCCGAGCAACTCGTCGCGGGCATAGCCGAACAGGTGTTCGGCCAGCGAGTTCACCAGCACGATCTGCCCCACGGCGTTGACCATCAGGATGGCATCCGGTGTCGACTCGAGGAAATCCCCGAGCTTGACGTCCAGCAGATGCACTCTTGCCGGTTGCGACGATTCCACTTGGTTGCCCCCTCTCTCTCGCTTGTCGATTCATTCTGCGCCCGCGATGGCACAGGGGGCAAGGGGCGTCGGATAAGCTTCCCGCTCATTTCAAGGGAGGATCACGTCCATGCGCTTGTCCAGCCGGGAATTGCTCGCCACGCTCGTCGGCTTCGACACCACCTCGCGCAGCAGCAACTTGTCGCTGATCGACTGGGTTGCCAACTATCTTTCCGATCTTGGAGTTCATTCGCACTACACGCGTAATGACGAAGGCAACAAGGCCAACCTGTTCGCCACCGTCGGGCCGCGCGACGTTGGCGGCGTGTGCCTGCACGGCCACTCCGACGTGGTGCCGGTGGACGGCCAGCCCTGGGACTCCGATCCGTTCGCGCTGGTGGAACGCGATGGCCTGCTGTACGGGCGCGGCACCAGCGACATGAAGGCCTGGGCCGCGTGCGCGCTGGCGGCGTTTCCCGATTTCGCGGCGGCGAAGCTGCGCACCCCGATCCACATCGCGCTCAGCTACGACGAGGAGGTCGGCTGCTTCGGCGCCGCGCGCATGATCGCCAGCTTCGGCAAGAGCGTGCCGATGCCGCGCATCGCCATCATCGGCGAGCCGAGCATGATGGCGCCGATCACCGCGCACAAGGGCTGCCTGGCGATGGAGACGCGCATCACCGGCCGCGACGCGCACTCCAGCCTGCTGCACCTGGGCGTCAGCGCCGCAGCGGCCGTGGCCGAAATGACGGTGGAGCTGCACCGCATCGCGCGCGAATGGATGCGGCAGCCCGGGCCCAGGGGCATGGTGCCTTCGGGGCCGACGATGAACGTGGGGCAGCTGCAGGCCGGCGTGGCGCGCAACGTGATCGCGCGCGAGGGTTCGCTGGCCTGGGAAGTCCGGTTCCGCCGCAGCGACGACCCGGATGCCTTGCTGCGCGAGGCGCTGGGCAAGGTGGAGGCGCGGCTGCGCGCAAGCTTCGGGGACAGCTTCGGCGACCTGGCGATCGCCACCCGCGAGCTGGCCCGTGTGCCGGCCTTCGATGCCGGTTCCGGTGGTGCGGCCGAACTGCTGGTGCGCCAGCTCGGCGCCGCCGGGCCGACCGAAGCCATGCCCTATGGCGCCGAGGCGGGCCAGTACGCCGATGCCGGCATCGCGTCGGTGATCTGCGGGCCGGGCAACGTGGAGCAGGCCCACCAGCCCAACGAGTTCATCGCGGCCAGCCAGCTGGCCGAATGCGACAGGCTGCTGGCCCAGCTCGGGCGCTGGGCGGTGGAAATGCAGCTGGCCGCGCCGCTTCGCTAGTTTTCAGTAGCCGACAGTGAAGCGCGCGCGGGAGTGCTTCGGCTGCTCCAGCTCGTCGAGCATCGCCACCGCGTAGTCCTCCAGCGAAATCGCGCTCTTGCCGTCCGCGCCCACCAGCAGCTGGTCGCCGCCCAGGCGGAACACGCCGGTGCGCTGGCCGGGCGAGATCACGGCCGACGGCGACAGCATGGTCCAGTCGATGTCCGCGGTGTCGCGCAGCAGGTTGAGCGCGTCGCGCGCGCCTTCGGCCGACGGCTTCCATTGCGCCGGGAAGTCGGGGCTGTCCACCACCTGCTTGCCGGGTGCGGCTTCCAGGCTGCCGGCGCCGCCGACCATCAGCAGGCGCGGCACGCCGGCCTTGCGGGTGGCGGCGACGATGCTGCGCACCCCCAGCATGTAGTAGCCGCGCACGTCTTCCTGCGCGTGGCCGCTGAAGGCGCTGAGCACCGCGTCGTGGCCGCGCAGCAGTTCCGCCAGGCCGCCGGTGTCGAGCACGTCGGCTTTGCGCACGTCCAATCGGGGCGCGGCCGGCACGCGCTCGGGGCGGCCGACCAGGGCGGTGACCGTGTGGCCGCGCGACAGCGCTTCCGCGCGCAGGGCCGAGCCGATGTAGCCGCTGGCGCCGAGGATGGCGATGTTCATGGGAGAGAGTCCTTTTGCCCTGGGGCGACGCTGAAGATGGCGCATCTTCGGCGCTTTGCATCGTTTGAAAAAGGCGTGCAATCTAAAATGATTGTTATCGAAGGCATAACAATGAAATCCATTCCATGCGCCCACCCCTGGACGACCTGAACGCGCTGCGCACCTTCGTCGCGGTGGCCGAGGCCGGCAGCTTCACCGCCGCCGCCGAACGGGTGGGCGCCGCCAAGGCGCAGGTCAGCCTGCAGGTCAGCCGCTTCGAGGCGGCGCTGGGCGAGCGCCTGTTCCACCGCACCACGCGCCGCGTCAGCCTGACCGGCGCCGGCCAGAAGCTGCTGGAAGATGCCGCGCCGCTGCTGCAGGCGCTGGGCGCCGCCGTCGAGGGCGTGCGCACCGGCAGCGAACTGGCGGGGCGGCTGCGCATCGGCGCCACGCTGGACCACACGGCGCAGTCGCTGGCCGGCGCGGTGGCGGATTTCGCGGCGCTGCATCCGCGGCTGCAGATCGAGCTGCGCTCCAGCGACCGCGTGGCCGACATGGTGGGCGAGGGCATCGACGTGTCGTTCCGCATGGGCTGGCTGCGCGACTCCAGCCAGCGCGCCACCAGCCTGGGCACCTTCGAGCAGGGCGTGGTCGCCTCGCCGCGCTACCTGAAGCTGCGCGGCACGCCCGCGCACCCGTCGGAGCTGGCCGACCACGAGTGGCTGGCGCTCACGCTGCTCGCCTCACCGCTCACCTGGACTTTCCAGCCGTCCGCGGGCGAACCGGTGACGGTGCGCATGCGCGCGCGGCTGCGCACCGATTCGTCGGCCGCGCTGCGCGCATTGCTCGCCAGGGGCGCGGGTATCTCGGTGCTGAATCTGCAGCAGGCGCAGGACGAACTGGCGTCCGGTGCGCTGGTGCAGGTGCTGGCGCGCTGGAAGCTGCCACAGGGCGGCATCCATGCGGTGTATCCGCCGGGGCGCCTGCGCTCGCCGGCAGCCGCGGCCTTGGTGGAATTCCTGCGCGGCCGGCTGGAGCCGCCGCGCAAGGGGGCCGTCAGGCCTGGCCGATGAAGTCCGCCGCCTGCTGCGTGACGCCGGGGTCGCGCAGGATGCGCGTGTGGCCCAGCTTGTCGGTGACGACGATGCGCGCGCCCGGCCACACGGCGGCCAGGCGTTCGGATTCCTCCACCGGGCTTTCGCGGTCGCCGCGGTCCTGGATCACCAGCAGGCGAGTGGCGCCCAAGCCGGGCGCCAGCTTCAGCGGCTCGATGTCGTCGAAGCGCAGGCCCAGCCACCTCTCGGCATGGGCGCGCGCCTTGTCGGTCAGGCGCCGCGAGATCTGCAGGATCTGCTGCGAATGGCCCCACACCGTGTCGTAGGTGCAGATCGGGCTGACCAGCACGGCGCGCTCGCAGGCCATGCCCTGCGCCAGCGCATAGACAAAGGCGGCGGCGCCCAGCGAGTGGGCCACCACGGCGTGGAACGGCCCCAGCTCGCGGTGCAGCTGCAGCATGGTTTTCTGGAAGTGCGCCACCGAGGACAGCTTGCCTTCGGAGGCACCGTGCGCCGGCAGGTCGACCGCGATGACTTCGCAGCCCTGCGCCACCAGGGGCTCGACGAAGGCGGTCATCTGCGCCGCGTCGCCGCCCCAGCCGTGCACCAGCAGCACGCGCCGGCCGCCGCTGCCCCAGCGCCAGCGCCGCACGCTGGCGCCGTCGACCGTGATGCTCTCCGCCTTGCCGGCGCGCAGCGCGGCCTTGGCCGCGTCGCTGCCGCGCGGATGCGCCGGCGAAAACAGCAGCTTGTGCATGGTGTTCAGCGCCGCGCCCGGTGCCACCATGCTCATCAGCGTGAGCCCGCGGCCGATGACCGAGGCGATCCAGTTGCCCTTGAGCTTGGACGGCTTGCGCTGCGCGGCGGCGGCGCCGGCCGCGGCCGCATTGGTGTTGTCTTGCATGGAGGCGGGCCCTGGTGGAGGAACGAGAACGAGAACGGTCAGTGGAACGCCGCCCAGGCGATCGACACCGAGAACATGGCGATGGCGAAGGCAGCCACGCGCTGCACCTTCACCGGGCTGATCAGCCGGCCGCTGGCCAGTGCCGCGCCGAATTTGATCCAGACGAAGCCGATGGGCAGCAGCAGGCAGGAGAACAGGCCGATCGACTGCAGGTAGACCGACGGCGTGTCGAAGGCGTGCGCCGGAAAGATCGCCGAGGCGAACAGCAGCCCCTTGGGATTGAGCAGCGTGGCGAAGAACAGCGCCTTCGGCCCGATCGCCTTCGGCTTCGCGTCGGACACCGAACGGGTGGCCAGCCACAGCTTGAGCGCGATGTAGGCCAGGTAGCAGCTCGCGCCCAGGCGCACCAGCGTTCCCAGCCAGGGATAGTGCTGCTGCACCGAGCTGAGGAAAATGCCCCAGCCGGTGATCGCGAGCAGGTAGCCGGCCAGCTCGAAGCCCATCAGCGGCGTGGCGCCGCGCGCGCCCCGCTCCAGCCCCGCGGCCGCGAGCAGGGTGTTGGTCGGCCCCGGCGTCAGCAGGATGACGACCGTGCTCAGCACGAACACCGTGAGATTGAAATCCTGCGTCACTGGGCCACGGTCAACGGGATGGTCTTCTTCGTCGGCGCATCGGTGATGCGATCGATGCTCTGCTGGAACACCGCCAGCAGGCCTTCCTCCAGCCCCAGGATGTGCGTCTTGTTGGGGCCGAAGGCCAGGGTGCTCTGGCATTTTTCGGCGATGCCGAAGTCCTCGTTGCCGAACACCCAGTCGATGTTGGCGAAGCGCTTGGCCAGCGCCTCCTGGTTGGCCTCGCCCTGGTAGTCCTCGGCGCGGTAGAGCATCTCGTGCGTCCAGATGGTCTTGTCCGGCGCGATCGGGAAGAAGGTGTTGATCGAGACCAGGTTGGTGTGCACGATGAACAGGGTGCTGGGGAACAGCGTGTACAGCATCGAGGCGTAGTTGAGGATGTTCCACTTCGACGGATCGACCTCGCGCGCCTTCGGCAGGCTGACCAGCCCGGCCGTGGTGCGGATGTGCGGGCCGTGCAGGGTGTGCGCGTTCACGGCGTCCCGGTAGTACTCGAGCAGCGTGTGCTTGTGCATGGTGGGCACGTGGTAGCGGTCCAGGTAGGTCTTGAACAGCAGCTTCCAGTTCGCGTTCTTGACCACCTGCGTCTTGCGGTGGTGCGCCAGCTCGCCGATCTTGAAGTTCTCCAGGTCGGTGGAGATCGTCTCGCCCAGGTAGGCCGGCACGTCCATTTTGGCGCCCGCGGTGGGATGCACCCAGACCATGCCGAAGTGCTCGGCCACGGGCAGCTCGTGCAGGCTGAAGTCCTCGCACTCCTTGCCGGGGAAGTTGAACGGCCGCGTCATGGCGCGCAGCGTCCCGTCGAGGTTGTAGGTCCAGCCGTGGTAGGGGCAGCTGAAGGCGGCCAGCTTCTCTTCCTTGCCGGAGACGATGGGCGCGCCGCGGTGGCGGCACACGTTGAGGAAGGCGCGCAGCGTTCCCTCCTTGTCGCGCACCACCACGTAGGGCAGCCGCTCCCAGGGGCTCAGGATGTAGGAGCCCGGTTCGCGCACCTGCGAGGAGTGGCCCGCGACCAGTGGGTAGTCGCGAAACAGCGTGTTCATCTCGCGGTCGAACACGCCCTGGTCCAGGTACCGGCTCACCGGCACTTCGACCGGCTCGGTGATGATCGGCGCGTCCCGGCCCGTTTCGAGCGCGGCCAGCACGGTTTGCAAAAGTTCGACTTGTGTCTCGTGTTTCATGGTGCTCTTCCCTCTAGGTGTGCGTCTACGTCCGATTGTCCCTGAGCCAGCCGGCCACCAGGCCACGAACTTCCGCGGAAGCCGCGATCTCGAAATGGCTCACCTCAGTGTCCAGCATTTCCAGGCGCGAGCCGGGCCAGCTGGCATGGATCTGCCGCGCATGGTCCGGCGGCACGAAGTCGTCGTTGCTGCCGTGCAGCACCAGGCCGGGCACGCCCAGCGACTTGACGATTTCGGTGGGTGAACAGTCGTCCCACAGCGTCTCGCCGAAACGCCGCTCCAGCTGCTTGGCCACGCCCTCGGCGATTTCGGGGCGCAGCTTCTGCAGCTGCGCGAACTTGTCGACCAGGAAGCGGTAGTTCGACGGCGACGCGATCGACACCACCGTTTCCGCGTTGAAGGCCTCGCCCCACGCCGACAGCGCCCACACGCTGCCCAGCGAGTGGCAGACGATGGCCTTCAGCGGCCCGACGCGCGCCGCGATCTTGTGGATCACCTCGCGCGCCTCGAGCTGGTTGGTGCCGGTGCCCGGCGCCTCGCCGTGCGCCGGCATGTCGAACAGCACCACCCGATATCCCTGCTCCACCAGGTCCCGGGCGACCGGCACCAGGCTGCCCAGGTTGCTGTGCAGCCCGTGCGCCAGCAGCACGGTGGGCCCCTCGCCGCGCGTGTAGAAGGCATAGCTGTGGCTGCCGCGCTGCACCGTGTCCTTGCGGCAACCGGCCAGGAATTCCCTGGTCGCTTCGTCGTGCGGGATCCTGAAGATCGCGTAGTACTTCAGGACCGCGCCCGCGATCTCTCTGGCATCGTTCATCCGCGTCGCCTCAGATGTCGCTCATCAGTGCCTTGAGGTAGTCCTGCGCCTTGGCCGGCAGCTGGTACTCGCCGCCCTCGCGCTCGATCTTCTCGTACAGGCGCTCCACGCGCTCGTAGTGCGCGTCCAGGTTCTGGTCGAGCAGGTGGTACTTGCTGCGGTTGTAGACGCCGAACTGCAGGTCGGTGATCAGGTCGAACGGGTCGGCCTTCATGTTGCGGTTGCCGAACACCGTGTACAGGAATTCGCCCATGTCGGCGTAGCCCAGCGCCATCGCCAGGAACTCGATGGCCGCGCCCTTGCGCTTGCGCTGGTATTCGCGGTCGGCCGGATCGACGATGAAGTCCAGGCCGCTGGTCATTCCCGGCGGGTAGGTCACCTTGGAGAAGCAGCGGAAGTCGATGGTGAGGCGGTCCTCCTCGGAGATCGGCAGCGAGTTGTCGCCGTGCGCGCGGTAGTTGTTGAAGAACAGCGCCTCGCCGACCTTGCACTCGTGGTAGTAGCCGGCCGAAGGCGTGTTCTCGTAGCGCTTGGACCAGTACATGGCCATCAGGAAGTCGCGCACGGTGGGCAGGTCCAGCTCGGACAGCTTGCCTTCGGTGAACAGGTACAGCGCCTTGTCGCAGGCCGCCTTCTCTTCGGGCGTGATGTCGCGCTTCATGATCTCCAGGTAGGCGTACTGCACGCTCGGCGCCTCGACCTCGGCGTCCTCGAACAGCACGAAGGGCTGGCGCGTGAGCGGCGTCGGCGTGAGCGCGGTGTGGAAGCTCATGTAGTGCTTGGGAAAGCCCATGCCCTTGCGCACCAGCGAGGGGATCTGCAGCGCGATGCCGCTGGCCGAGTGCGTGCCGTAGGGCTTCTTGCCCTTGGGCACGACGAAGGCGTTGACCACCGTGGTGTCGACCTCGGGGAAGTATTCCTTCACCACGTCCTGGTTCATGTCGTAGAAGCGCTTGGACGAGGGCACGAACAGCACGCTGTTCTCGAACATGGTCGACACCGGCGAGTAGGTGCCGATGGAGGTGTCCGAGAAGGTGCCGGCCACCACCGCCTGCATGCGCAGCTCGCGGCGCAAGGTGTCGGCCAGGTCCTTGGCCATGTTCATGCGCACCACCTTGGTCGGGCGCGGCTCCGGCTTGAAGCAGGCCGGCTGCAGCACGCGGTTGGGCGGCAGGCGCGCGGCGACGGCGTCCTTGTCCGCCTGGTAGCGGTCCAGCACCGGCATCAGGTGCCTGGCGTGCTTGCCGGCGGCCTCGTGCAGCCAGGTGCCGGTGGGCGTCAGCTGCGTGGTGACGGTGCGGTCTTCTTGGACTTCGATCATGTTGCGATCCTTCCTATTGTTCGTTCAAGTTTCAATGCGATGGCTCAGGCCGTCTCGGCGACGCGGGACTCGGATTGCTCGCCGGCGGAGGCGATGCGCTCCAGGTAGGGCTGCACCGCGTTCGCATCCACCGCCGGGGCCGGGTAGGCCTCGCCGCCGAACACGTCGCGCCCGACCGGGAAGCCCTCGAACATCAGCTCGAAGTCCTTCTGGGTCATGTCGTCGACCACCGCCGCGATGCGCGCCAGCGCGCCCTTCGGGTTAGCGGCGGCATGCTGCATGGCCTTGCTGCGCCACTCCATGAAGCCGACCGTCTGCACCGCAGCGCCGGCCGCGCGCAGCACCTCGACGAAGCCGTTGAAGCTCGGCGCCTTGCCGTCGAAGAAGTCCCAGTCGCGCCCGATGCGGTCGAAGTCGCGCGTCATCACCTGGGCGATCGACTTGCCCAGGTAGTCCACCGGCAGCACGCCGCTCAGGCCGGCGTCGGCCGACGGGAAGGCGCCCAGCTCCACGCAACCGGCGATCAGGTTGTGCAGGAAGTCGCCGGCGTCGCGCCGGAACTGGCCGGCCGACGACGCGCCCACGAACGGCAGGCGGTAGATCGAGGCCACCGCGCCGCGCCAGCGCGCCGCGACCACCATCTGCTCGGCCATGTACTTCGAGGTGCCGTAGCCGAACTCGCGGTCGTCCTTCGGGATGTCGTAGCCGTGGTACTTCGGCAGCGTGGCGGCGGTGGAGATCAGGTGGAACACCTTGCCCTTGCCGCGCGACGCGAGCCGCAGCGCCTCGTGCGTGCCGACCACGTTCGGGCCGATGTAGTTGTCCAGCGGCAGCATCCAGTCCACCAGCGCGCCTGAGTGGCAGATCGCGTCGACCTGGTCGGCCAGCGTGTCGAACTCGGCTTCCGGCAGGCCGAACATCGGCTGGGTGAGGTCGCCCACCACCGGCGTCACCAGCTTCGCGTAGTCGGCGTTCCACAGGCCGTAGCCGCTGAGCGCTTCCACCAGCCGCGCGCGGCCTTGTTCCGCGTCGTCGGCACGCACCAGGCCGTGCACCGCGATGCCGGACTTCAGCAGCTCGGCGGCCAGGTAGGCGCCGACGAAGCCGGTGGCGCCGGTGACGAACACCGCTTCGGGCCTGGCCAGCTTGCGCGGCGCGTTGTCGAACTTCAGCTCGGCGGCCAGCTGGCCCTTGCGCACGCCCTTGTCCTCGGCGCGCTTGGGCGCCGCGTCCTTGGCGACGACAGCGTCTTCCGAGGGCGCCGGCGCGATCAGGCCGGCTTCCGACACCTTGCCGAACAGGAACTGGCCGAGCGAGCGCAGGTTGGGATGGTCGAACGCGATCTTGGCGGGCAGCGCCAGGCCGGTCATGTCGGACAGCTGGTTGCGCAGCAGCACGGCGGTCAGCGAGTCGATGCCGATGTCCTGCAGCGGCAGGCCGACGTCCACGTCTTCAGGCGACGAGAACTCCAGCGCCTTGGCCACTTCGGCACGCACCATCTCGATGACGACCGCCTCGTGCTGCTCAGCCGGGGTGTTGCCCAGCACCTTGCGCAGGTTGGAGCCGCCACCGCCGCCGCCCGTGTCCTGGGCGCGTGCCGCGGCCGAGCCCTTGAACAGCGCGCGGAACAGCGCCGGCGGCTCGCCGTGCTCTTCCATCGTGCGCTGCAGGCGGCCCAGGTCGATGGCCGCGACCACCGACAGCGCGCCGCCCTTCATCACGGCCGCTTCGAACAGCTCGGTGCCCTCGGTGGGCGACAGCGCGTCCATGCCCTGGCGGCTGAAGCGCGCCTTGTCGGCGTCGCTCAGCTTGGAGGCCATGCCGGCGCCGTCCCACGCGCCCCAGGCGATCGAGGTGGCGGGCAGGCCGCGCGAGCGGCGATGGAAGGCCAGCGCATCCAGGAACGCGTTGGCCGCGGCGTAGTTGCCCTGGCCCGGCGTGCCGGTCACGCCCGAGATCGAGGAGAACAGGACGAAGAAGTCCAGCTCCATGTCCTGCGTCATCTTGTGCAGGTTCCAGCCGCCGTCGACCTTGGGTGCCAGCACCCGGTCCATGCGCTCGGGCGTCAGGCCGCTCAGCATGCCGTCGTCCAGCACGCCGGCCGCATGCACCACGCCGCGCAGCGGGCGCTCGGCCGAGAAGCTGGCCATGACGGCCTGCAGGCTCTTGGTGTCCGCAGCGTCGCAGGCCGCGACCGTGGCGCGCACGCCCAGGTCGGCCAGCTCGGTGACGATCTCCTGGGCCTCGGGCGCTTCCATGCCGCGCCGCGAGGTCAGCACCAGGTCCTTGACGCCGTGGTGCGTCGCCAGCCACTTGGCCAGGGTGCGGCCCAGGCCGCCGACACCGCCGGTGATCAGCACCGCGCCGTCGGGGTTGACCAGGCCGCGCTGCTGCGCCGGCACCAGCACCACCTTGCCGACGTGGCGGGCCTGTGCGATGAAGCGCAGCGCGTCGGACGCCTGGTTCATCGGGAAGGTGCGGATCGGCAGCGGCTTGAGCTTGCCCTCGGCGAACAGGCCGGCCAGCGTGTCCATCATCTGGTGGATGCGCTCCACGCCCGCTTCCGGCAGGTTGTAGACGCGGTAGGTCACGCCCGGGTGGTGCTGGTCGACCCACGACTGCTCGCGCAGGTCCAGCTTGCCCATCTCCAGGAAACGGCCGCCCGGGCGCAGCATGCCCAGGCTGGTGTCCACGAATTCACGCGCCAGCGAGTTCAGCACCACGTCGAAGCTGCGGCCCGGCGCCGTCTTCTCGAACACCTGCACGAAGTCCAGGCTGCGCGAGGTGCCGATGTGGTCGTCCGCGAGGCCCGCCTTGCGCAGCGCGTCCCACTTGGGTTCGCTGGCCGTGCCGTACACCTCGCAGCCCTGCAGTCGCGCCAGCTGCACGGCCGCCATGCCGACGCCGCCGGCCGCGGCATGGACCAGGACCCGCTCGCCGGCCTTGATCTTGCCCAGGTCGTGCAGGCCGTACCACGCCGTCAGGAACGTCATGGGAACGGTGGCGGCTTCCTCGAAGCTGATGTTGTCGGGCTTGCGCACCACCTGGCGGCCGTCGACCACCACGCTGGAGCCGAAGGTGCCGCGCGCCAGGCCGAACACCGGGTCGCCCACCTTCACGTGCTTCACGTTAGCGCCGGCTTCGGTCACCACGCCGGCGAATTCCAGGCCCAGGCCCGGGATCTCCACCATGCCCAGCGCGTTCAGCACGTCCAGGAAGTTGACGCCGGTGGCCTTGATCTCGGCGCGGATCTCGCCGGCGGCGAGCGCCTCGTTGCCGAGCGTCTTGACCGACAGCGGCAGGTCCAGGCGGCCCTTGGTGGCGATTTCCAGGCGCCAGGCGCCTTCGGTCGGCACCACCAGGCCAGCGTCGCCGCTGGCCTTGGACAGGCGCGCCGCCACCAGCTGGCCGCGGCGGATCGCGACTTCAGGCTCGTTGGGCAGGGACAGCGCGGCGGCCAGCCCTTCCAGGTCGGCCGGCTCCTCGCCGATGTCGATGATGCGCAGGTTCAGCTCCGGATGCTCGGTGCGCGCGGCGCGCATCAGGCCCCACAGCGGGCTGGTGCCCAGGTTGGACACCTTGTCGTCGCCGCCGGCGCCAATGGCACCGCGGGTGACCCAGGCCACCTGCGGCTGGAAGCCGGAGGAGCCGAGCGCCTGCAGCTGCGCCAGCGCGGAGGAAGAGATGCCGTGTGCGTCGGCGACGACGCTGCCGTCGGCGTCCCACAGGCAGATGACGCCGTCCAGCCCTTCGGCTTCCTTCGGCTCGGAGATTTCCAGGATCTGCACGCCGGCATCGGTCAGGCGCGTGCGCACGTCCTCGGCCCAGCCCACGTTGCCCTGCGTCATGAAGCCCCAGGTCTTGGGCTCATCGGCGCTGGGCGCCTCCACGTGGTTCCACGACACCTCGAAGTGGTAGCGGTCGGTGCCGGCCGAGGCCAGCTTGCGCAGCGCGGCGCGGTCGATGCGGCGCGCGTGCAGGCGGTCCAGGCGGCCGGCGCTGTTGCCCTGCGCGTCGAACAGGTCGAGCGTGGCCCAGAACTCGCCGTCGCCCATCTCGAACTCGGCCACGCGGACCCACAGCTCGGACTGGCCTTCCTTCCACACCGACAGGCGCTCGGCCTCGAAGGGCACGAACACGTCGTCGCTGACGGCGTCGCGGATGCGCTGCGTGAGCAGCAGCGAGTGCATGGCCGAGTCCAGCAGGGCCGGGTGCAGGCCGAAGCGGCTGGCCGACGAGGTCGCGGCTTCCGGCAGCGAGGCCCTGGTCCAGACGATGTCGTCGACATGCCAGGCCTGGCGGATGCCCTGGAAGGTCGGGCCGTAACCGTAGCCCAGCTCGGCCAGGTCCTTGTACAGCGAGGTGACGTCGATCGGCTCGCCATCGGACGGCGGCACCGTCACCGAGTCGGTCTCGGCTTCCAGCGCCGGCACCAGCTTGCCCTCGGCATGCAGCTGCCATTCGCCTTCGCCGTCCTCGGATTCCGGCGAGCTGTAGACGCGCACCGGGCGGGCGCCGTCGGCCAGCGCGCCGACCGTGACCTGCAGGCGCGCGGACACGCCCGGGGCCAGCACCAGCGGCGCCATGATCATCACTTCGGAGGCGTCCCAGGCGCCCTTCAGGCAGGCCTTGCCGGCCGCGCGCATGGCTTCGAAGAAGGCGGTGCCGGGCATCAGCACGGCGTCCATCACCTGGTGCTCCTGCACCCACACCGGCTCGTCGGCGGCCACCACGGTGGTGAACATCGTCATGTCGGTGCCGGCGACCTGCACGCCGCCGCCCAGCAGCTGGTGGTTGGCGTCGGTCAGGCCGGCGCCCACTTCGCGCCTGGGCATCGGCTCCAGCCAGTAGCGCTCGCGCTGGAAGGCGTAGGTCGGCAGCGCGACGCGCTCGGCGCCGAACGGCTCGAAGTAACCGCGCCAGTCGACCTGCACGCCCAGCACGTGGATGTCGGCCAGGCTCTTCTGGATGCCGGCGGCTTCTTCCTTGCCGGGCACGATGGACGGCACCCAGGACACCGGGCCGTCGTCGGCCAGGCAGGCCGCGCCCATGCCGGACAGCACCGGCTGCGGGCCCAGTTCCAGGAAGGTGTTGGCGCCCTGTTCGTACAGGGTGCGCATGCCGGTGTTGAAGCGCACCGCTTCGCGCACCTGCTGCACCCAGTAGTCGGGCTTGCCCAGCTCGTCGGCCTTGGCCATCAGGCCGGTCAGCGTGCTGACCAGCGGGATGCGCGGCGCGGCGTAGCGCACCGACGCGGCGACGGTGCGGAACTGCGCCAGCATCGGCTCCATCAGGTGCGAGTGGAAGGCGTGCGACACCGTCAGCTGCTTGGCCTTGCGGCCCTGCTGCGCGAAATGCGCCACCACCTGTTCCACGGCTTCCAGGTCGCCGGACACCACGGTCTGGGTCGGCGTGTTGAGACCGGCCAGCGACACGCGGCCGCCCAGGTTCAGCGCCTTGATCGCGTCCTGCGCCTCGGCGCCGCTGGCTTCCAGCGAGGCCATGCCGCCGCCCGCGGGCAGCGCCTGCATCAGGCGGCCGCGCGCGGCCACCAGGCGGCAGGCGTCGCCCAGCTCGAACACGCCGGCCACGTGGGCGGCCGCGATCTCGCCGATGCTGTGGCCCAGCACCAGGTCGGGCTTCACGCCCCAGCTGTCCCACAGGCGCCACAGCGCCACTTCCAGCGCGAACAGGGCGGGCTGGGTGAAGTCGGTGCGGTTCAGCAGTTTCGCTTCGGCGCTGCCGGGTTCGGCCCACATCACGTCGAGCAGCGGACGCTCGAGTTCGTTGAAGCGCGCCACGATCTCGTCGAGCCCCTGCTTGAACACCGGGTAGGTGCGGTACAGGTCGCGGCCCATGCCGGGCAGCTGGCTGCCCTGGCCGGTGAACAGCATCGCCAGGCGGCTTTCGTCGGCGCGGTCTTCCGGCGTGCGCGTCGCGCCGGCCGGGGTTTCGCCGGTGCGCGCGAACGAGGCCAGCGCGTCCAGCAGGTCGCCCTTGCTCTTGGCGAACATCACGATGCGCTTGCGGAAATGCGTGCGCGTGGTGGCCAGCGCGTACGACACGTCGAGCAGCCGGTCCTCGATGTTCATGCCCATGTGCACGTGCAGCTTGTCGGCCTGCGCGCGCAGGGCAGGCACGGTGAAGCCGGACAGCACGAACGGGAAGGTGGTGGGCACCGCGCCCGACACCGCGGGCTTGCGCTGCGGCACGACCGGCGGTTCCTCCACGATGCAGTGGGCGTTGGTGCCGCCGATGCCGAACGAGCTGACGCCGGCGCGGCGCGGCCGGTTGCCCGGCTGCCAGGGCTGCTCCTGGGTCACCAGTTCCATCTGCGTGGCTTTCCAGTCCACCGACGGGCTGGGTTCGGTCACATGCAGGGTGCGCGGCAGGCGGTTGTGGTGCATGGCCAGCACCACCTTGATGACGCCGGCCAGGCCGGCGGCGGCCTGCGTGTGGCCCAGGTTGGACTTGACCGAGCCGACGAAGAGCGGCGTGTCGCCGGAACGGCTGCCGCCGAACACTGCCGCCAGGCCGTTGGCCTCGATCGGGTCGCCCAGGCGGGTGCCGGTGCCGTGCGCTTCCAGGTAGTCGATGTCGCCCGGCTTCAGGTTGGACATGGACAGCGCTTCGCGGATCACGCGCTGCTGCGCCGGGCCGCTGGGCGTGGTCAGGCTGGCGCTGTGGCCGGCGTGGTTGACGGCGGTGCCGCGCAGGATCGCCAGGATCGGGTCGCCGTCGCGCTGGGCGTCGGACAGGCGCTTGAGCACCACCACGGCGGCGCCCTCGCTCCAGCCGGTGCCGTCGGTGTCGGCCGAGAACGACTTGCAGCGGCCGTCCGGCGACATGCCGCGCAGGCGGCTGAATTCCACGTGCAGGTCGGGCGACAGCATCAGCGTGATGCCGCCGGCCACCGCCATGTCGCACTCGCCGCGGCGCAGCGCGTTGCAGGCCAGGTGGGTGGTGACCAGCGAGGACGAGCAGGCGGTGTCTACCGTCATGCTCGGGCCTTCCAGGCCGAACACGTAGGACACGCGGCCGGCCATGGTGGCGCCGGCCGAGCCGGTGCCGACGTAGCCGTCCAGGTCGGACAGGCCGCCGGCCAGCGCCAGGCCGTACTCGTGGTAGCCCTTGCCGATGCCGACGAACACGCCGGTGGGCGTGCCGCGCAGCTGGTCCATCGAGTAGCCGGCGCGCTCGAACGCTTCCCAGGTGACTTCCAGCATCATGCGCTGGGCCGGATCGAGCGCGCGGGCTTCGCGCGGCGACACGCCGAAGAAGCCGGCGTCGAACAGGTCGATCGGGGCGACGAAGCCGCCCTTCTTGCAGTAGGACTTGCCGCGCGCGTCCGGGTCGGCGTCGTACAGCGCGTCCGCGTCCCAGCGGTCCTTGGGAACGTCGACGATGCCGTCGCCGCCGCGGTCCAGCAGCTGCCAGAAGTCCTCGGGGCTGTTCACGTTGCCCGGCAGGCGGCAGTTCATCGCCACGATGGCGACGTCGTCGTCGGCCGCAGTGGCGCGGCGCTTGGACGGGTTGTGCTGCGCCGCCTTCTTGGCGCCCGACAGGTGGGAGGCGAGCTCCTTGATGGTGAAGAACTCGTACAGGGTGGCGGTGCCGATCGGGCGGTTCAGCAGCTTCTGCAGTTCCGCCTGCACGCGCACCACGCGCAGCGAGTTGCCGCCGATGCGGAAGAAGCTGTCGTTCACGCCGATGCGGTCGTGGCCCAGCACCTCGGCCCAGATCGCCAGGATCTGCTGCTCCAGCTCGTTGGTCGGCAGCACGGCCGGCTCGAGCATCACCTCGGTCGGCTCGGGCAGCGCCTTGCGGTCGATCTTGCCGTTGGGCGTGAGGGGGAATTCCTCCAGCTCGACGAAGAAGGCCGGCACCATGTAGCTGGGCAGGCGCTCTTCCACCCAGGGCCGCAGCACGCGGCCGAGCGCGGGCTTGTTCGGAACGCCCGCGGCGGGCACGTTGGCCCACTGCAGCAGCTCCTGCCGCGTGACGGATTTCTTCGCCGGCTGCCACGACAGGTCGGGCTGCTCGCCGGCTTTCCAGAACACCGCGTCCATGGCCCAGATGTCGCGCGAGCGCGCCGGCAGCATGGCCATCTCGTAGCCGGCTTCGGCGGCAGCGCGTTTCAGGTCGCGCGGGTCGATCCACTCGGTGGGCGCGAAGCTGGTGTCGACGATGCCGGACACGCGCTTGTGCACGTCGGCCAGGCGGCCGTTCGGGATGCCGGACACGGCGAGTTGCTTGGCCTTGCCGTCCAGCATGGCGGCCAGCGCGGCCAGGTCCATGCCTTCCTTGCTCCAGTCGTGTGCGGCGGCTTTGCTCTTCTTGGCTTTCGGCGCGTCGCCGACGTGGATGGTCACGTCGTAGCGGTAGCGCGTCATTTCGTTGGAGTAGTCGCCGTTGCGCAGCGCGATCTCCACCCGCGCCACCTGCGGCAGCAGGGCCGGCAGGTTGGCGAAGAACTCGGGCGCGACCACCAGCTCGCGTTCGGCGTGGCGGGCGTGCTCCACGCGGCGGCGCAGCTCGTCGCGCGCCGCGCCTTCGGGCGCCTGGTATTCGACGATGTCGGCGTGGAACACGTCCAGCATGGACAGGTCGCGCACGTCGCCGATGAAGATGCGGCCGTCGGTGACGACCCTGGAAGCCCACTCCAGCACCGACATCAGGTAGTTGGCGCTCGGGAAGTACTGGGCCACCGAGTTGACGATGACGGTGTCGAAGGCGCCGGCGGCGACCTCCGGCAGCTTGTTGGCCGGGCGGTGCTCGCAGCTCACGTGCGGCAGCGTCTGCAGGTGGCGCCTGGTCAGCTCGACGGCCTGCTCGGAGGCGTCGATGGCGTGGTAGGCGGTGGCGTGCGGCGCCAGGCCGAACAGCATCAGGCCGCTGCCCGAGCCGACTTCGAAGATGCGCCTGGGCGCGTACGACAGGATGCGGTCGACCGTGCTTTTCTGCCAGTCGCGCATCTCGTCCTTGGAGAAGGGCTGGCTGTCGTAGCTGTTGGCCCAGCCGGAGATGTTGAAGGTCGGGTCGTCGGCGGTGGTTTCGTACGCGCGGTCCCACACCTCGCGCCACTCGGTGACGGCGGTGTTCTCGGTCTGCGCGTCCTGCGCCACAGCGGCGGTGTCGTCGCGCAGGCAGTAGGCCACCAGCTGGTCGTTGCGGCCGATGACGACGGCGCGCGCCACTTCGGGGTGGCTGGTGATCGCCGACTCGATGTCGCCCAGCTCGATGCGGAAGCCGCGCAGCTTGATCTGGCCGTCGTTGCGGCCCAGCACCGACAGCCTGCCCGGCTCCTTGAAGCAGGCCAGGTCGCCGGTGCGGTACAGCACGCCCGGATGGAACGGGTTCTTCACGAACACCGCGGCGGTCTGCTCGGGGTCTTCGTGGTAGCCGCGCGCCACGCCGGCGCCGCCGATGCACAGCTCGCCCGGGAAGCCCACCGGCACCGGCGAGAGGTTGGCGTCGAGCACGTACAGCTGGGTGTTGGCGATCGGCGCGCCGATGACGATGTCCTCGCCCGGCTGCACCTTCCAGGCGCTGGACCAGACCGTGGTTTCGGTCGGGCCGTACATGTTCCAGACTTCCTTGCCGCAGCCGAGCAGCTGATCGGCCAGCTGCGGCGGCAGTGCCTCGCCGCCGCACAGGATCTTCTGCAGCATGGGCTCGCCCGTCCAGCCGGACTGCAGCAGCAGCTGCCAGGTGGCGGGCGTGGCCTGCATCATGGTGATGCCGTGGCGCCGCATCAGCCCGAGCAGGGCGTCGCCGTCGATGGTTTCGTCGGGCTGCGCGATCACCACGGTGGCGCCGGCCACCAGCGGCAGGAAGATTTCCAGCGCCGCGATGTCGAACGAGATGGTGGTGATGGCCAGCAGGCGGTCCGACTCGGTGCAGCCCGGCTTGTCCTGCATGGAGGCCAGGAAGTTGCCCAGCGCGCCGTGCGTGACTTCCACGCCCTTGGGCCGGCCGGTGGAGCCGGAGGTGAAGATGACGTAGGCCAGGTCGTCGGGGCTGGCGGTTTCGTTCAGGTCGCCCGCGCCGGCATCGGCCGCGCGCGCGTCGTCGATGCACAGGCACCGTTCGGCCCAGGCGCGCAGGGCGGCGCCGGGCGTGCCGTGCGGCGTGATCAGCAGCGCCGGCTTGGCGCCTTCCAGCATGCGGTGGATGCGGTCGGGCGGGAAGGTGGGGTCGACCGGCACGTAGGCGGCGCCGGTCTTCAGCACGGCCAGCAGGGCGACGACGAGGTCGGCCGAGCGGTCCAGGCAGACGCCGACCCGGTCGCCGCGCTTCACGCCCTTGCCCTGCAGCAGGCGTGCCATGCGGTTGGCGTCGGCATTGAGCTGCTCGTACGTCAGGGTCTCGTCGCCGCACAGCAGCGCGGTCTTGCCGCCGTGCTGGCGCGCGGCGCGCTCGAACAGCTGGTGCACGCTGCCGCCCAGCGCGGCGTCGTTGCGGGTGGCGTTGAAGCCGTCGACCAGCGCGGCGCGCTCCTGCTCGGAGACGGCCGGCACGACCTGCAGCGGCTTGGCCATGGAGGCGGACAGGCGGGCGCACCAGTCGGCGAACTGCGCCGCCAGGCGGGCCACGTTGGCGCGCGCGATCTTCTTCGGGTTGAAGTGGAAGGCGATGCTGCCGCCGGCCGACTGGATCACCAGTTCCAGCGCGGGGCGGTCTTCGCCGGTGAAGCTGGAGGTGTCCCACGACACCATCACGTCGGGCGTGAGTTCGCCGCGCGCGAAGCGGGCGGCCAGCACAGCGTCGCGGCCGATGAAGTCGCGGCGGATCGGGCCGCGCTCGCGCGCCGCGCGCAGCTCGCCGCAGACCGCCTTGATGCCCTGCGCCACCGGCGCGGCGGCGTCCACCTGCGCGAGCAGCGGCACCCAGGCGCAGAACAGGTCGCGCCAGTCGGCGGCAACCGCGTCGCGCGGCGCGGCGATGGCCACGTGCACGTCGGCCGTGCCGGACGCGCGGGCCAGGAAGGTGCACCAGCCGCTCACCAGGTATTCCGCATAGGACAGCTCGAAGTCCAGGCCCTGCGGCGTGACGTCGAATTTCTGCACGATGGGCGCGGCGTCGGCGCCCGTGCCGGTGGGCAGCGCGTAGGGCAGGCGGTAGGGGTTGTAGCCGGCGAGCTGCTTGCGCCAGTAGGCCGTGGCCTTGGAGGCGGCGGTGCCGGCGGCGGTGAGCTGCGCCTTCGCGTCGTCGCCGGGCGAGGCCAGGCGGGCGCCGGACGGCAGCCGGCCGGCCTGCGCCAGCTCGACGATGGAGACGCCCTGGCCTTCCAGGCGGCTCAGGCCTTCGATGCGCAGCGACTGGCCGCCCGCGGCGATCCGCACGCCGGAGGCATCGGCGTTGCCGACCACCTGGCCGGGCTGCGCGCCGGCGGCCGCGTCCTCGACGCTGGCCTTGCGCACGGCATAGAACTCGCCGCCGATCGCCAGCTTGGGCCACACCAGCGGGCTGCCGTACGGGCCGTAGTCGGTGGCGCGCACCAGGGCGGCGATGCGCTCGGCGCTGTCGCTCCAGTCGATCACGTTCTCGGCCGGGAACTGCGCCTGGCTGGAGAAGTAGCGGCGCTTGCCCAGGTCCTGCGGCGTCTCGGTCTGCGTGCCCTGCGCCAGCTCGTCGATCAGCGTGCCCAGGCTGCGGTAGGCGGCTTCGTCGCAACGCAGGCCCAGCGACAGCGCGCTGTCGCCCGGCTCGATGGCGACCGGCACGCGCTTGAGGACGGGGCCGCCGTCCACCACGTCGCCGATGCGGTGCCAGGTGATGCCGTACTCCTTCGCGCCTTCGGAGATGGCCCACGACGGCACGTGCAGGCCCGAGTACTCGGGCAGCGGACCGTAGTGGTAGTTGATGTTCATGCGCTTGGCGCGCTTGAGCAGGGCATCGGGAATGACGGTGTAGTTGCCGACGCTGAACAGGATGTCGAACGACAGGTGCTCGCCGAGCGCGAGCGCTTCCTGCAGGTCGTAGTGCGCCACGCCCGCCTTGGCGGCCCAGGACCGCGCGGCCCCGTCGGAGCCCTTGATCACCGCCTTCACGCGATGGCCCTTGGCCATCAGCAGGTCGCCGCAGCGCACGAACAGGCTGCCTTCGCCGATCAACAGCGCATCCATCGTCTTCACGTTCATCGTTTCGTTCATCGTCTTGTCCCTAAAAACAGCTGCAAAAGCAGCCACCCAATGAGTGCACCGCTCCTATAGAAGGAGTGCGCTTCGTTTCGAATCCAAATTCACTTTTTCTTGCGCGGCAGTTGCCCGGCCTGATGGGTCGGGAAAGGCCGCTGCGCCTGCGCTTCGCAGGGTGCTTCTGGCACCCTTCACAAAAACGAGGGCCGCTCTTCGCGTGTCCTGCAGGACAGTTCGGAGCGGCGCCTCTATAAGCGATAAGTCCAATCTTCCGTAGATTTTATGAATACTATCTACCTATTATTAGACAAATTCCCGAGTCATTATCAAGTCCGTGCCGAGGCCGTTGGAAGTTTGTTGTTGTAACCTCGTGGGCTGCATGTAACCGTCGCGTCGACAGTGGAGCCTCCATGGCAGAGCTGTCCACATTGCAAAGATCCGGGACAGGCTTTGCAGCTTCGCAGGCTGAGTCTTGTTCTTCGTTTTGACGTCCTGATGAAGCTTTTGCTTTGCACGAAAGCACCCCATTGAGCGAGCGTCACAGACTAGGCCTCGAAAAGCGTTCGGCCTGTCTTCGCGACGACAATCCTAGGGACTTCCCTGCCGGGATTTTCCCGGGCAAGGTACCCAGGCTTGGCAGCAGACACGCTCAACTCAACAATTCACTCTTGCCTTCCTGACTCGAAGCGCGAAAGTCTAGGTCTGCAACGATGCCGTGTCAGTGCAGTGAGGCAGGGAAATCCAGTGCATTGATGCACTGGGCGCGAGCAGGGCAGCTGTGTATCATCGCGAGCGGCACCACGTAACAGGTGGTGTGTTGTATTGCTGTTCACAACCGTTGCCTGGGAAAGATGACCTCGATGAAACACCTTCTCGCCGCCCTGTTCGCTTCCGTTGTCCTTTGCGCCTGTGGCGGGGGCGGCGATGGCGACGGCATCACCGACCAGAACGGCGTGGTCACGCTGACGCAGGGCAACCAGACCGTGCGCCTGGACCGCAGCGGCGAGTACTCGCTGGAAGTGCCCAGCTCCGGCAACACCGTCACCTTGGCGGCCAACAACACGCTGGCGCACGCCAACATCACCGGCTCCAACAACATGCTGATCGTCGAGAGCGGTGTGCGCATCAGTGTGCTGGACGTGGCCGGCGCCAACAACACGGTGTCGCTGGGCACCACGGTCACGGTGGGGGTGTTCAGCGTGCTGGGCAGCAACGCGACCGTGACGATCTCGGCCGGCGACCGCATCGACCGCCTGTACATCTCCGGCAGCAACGCCCAGGTGACGATCAAGGACACCACGGCCGTGGTGCCGCTGATCCAGCTCACCGGCACCAATATCACGGTGCGCGTGCCGGCCGGCTACCTCGCCAAGACGACGGTGACCAACAGCGGCGCCGGCAATTCGGTGGTCGAGCCGTGACCGCCTGAGACAGCTGAAACAAGAAGAGCGGCCGAGGCCGCTCTTCTTGTTTGTGCCGTAGGCTGTGTGGAACATGAACAACGAGAGGCCTGCCATGCCTGAAGAAGTCCCCACGCCCGAGCCGAATCCGTCGAGCAACCCGGACCCGCAGCCGGGCGACGGCAAACCGAAGGCGCCGCCGGCGGAAGACGAGCGCGGGCCGCAGGCGCCGGTGGAGCTGCCGGGCCGATCCAACCCGCCCGAGCGCGTCTGAGGCGAGGTCAGCCGCGCGCGGCCTGCGCCAGCAGGTGCCGCGCGTGGCGGGCGACTTCCGTCCTCAGGGCGCGCGGCGCGATCACCTCGAACTCGCAGGACAGGCGCGCCAGCTGGCGCGCGAACCAGCGCAGGTCGTCGGCCTGGCTGTGCAGCACCAGGCCGCGATCGCCGGCCTGGAACACGCCGATGGTGGCGAACAGCTCTTCGCGCGCCGTCGCCATGTCGGTCTTCAGCAGCACCTGGATGGCGTGCGCGCGCGGCAGGGTCGCCACGCCCAGCGCCAGATGGCGCACGGCGTCGAAATCGGCCGGTGCTTCGAACGTGGCCGTGCCCGGCACCACGCCGCGCACGCGGTCGATGCGGAAGCTGCGCAGGCCGCGGCGCAGGTGGCAGTGGCCGACCGCGTACCAGGCGCCGCCGCGCAGCGCCACGCCGTACACGTCGACCTCGCGCTCCGTCTCCGGCTGGCCGGCCGCCTGGTAGCGCAGCGACACGCGCGTGCGCGCATGCGCCGCCTCGCCGAGCGCCAGCAGCGTGTCCTGGTCGCCGGCGGCCGATGAGCGCGCCAGATCCATCTGCACCGTCTCGCCCAGCGCGCGCACGCGCTGGCGCAGCCGCGACGGCATCACGCGTTCCAGTTTGCCGCGCGCGCTTTCCGCGGCCGGCGCGGTGCCGGCCACGCCGAGCTGGCGCGCGGCGATCAGCCCCACCGAGAGCGCCAGCGCCTCCGCGTCGTCGAACATCATCGGCGGCAGCTTGAAGCCCGGCATCAGCGCGTAGCAGCCGTAGCGCCCGCGCTCGGCGGTGACGGGAATGCCCATCTCCTCCAGCCGCGCGATGTAGCGGCGCAGGGTGCGCTCGTCCACCTGCAGCCGGCGCGCCAGCTCCGCGCCGCTGGCGCGGCCCAGGGTCTGCAGCAGCTCCAGGACGGCCAGCACGCGGGCGGTGGGCGAATACATGGCCGCGATTGTCGCGCGCAATCAGGGCGGAATCTGTCCGCTATGACCCGTAGAGTCGTGCCACTGTTTTCTTCCCTGGAGCTTTTTGCATGGACGCTGCCCCGCAGTTGTGGATGTTCTTCCTGATGGTGTTCGGCATCGTCGTTCTCCCCGGCATGGACATGGCCGTGGTGATGGCCAACGCGCTGGCCGGCGGACGCGCGCGCGGCATGCTGGCGCTGGCCGGCGTGATCGCCGGCGGCGTCTGCCACGTGGTGGCGTCGGCGCTCGGCATCGGCCTGATCGTGCAGGCCTTCCCGGCGGTGTTCAACACCATGCTGCTGGCCGGCGCCGCCTATGTGGCGTGGATCGGCTGGAGCCTCTGGCGCCATGCCGGCGACGTGCGCCTGCCGATGGCGAGCGCGGCCAGCGGGCGCTGGGCGACCTTTCGCCAGGCCGCGCTCACCAACCTGCTCAATCCCAAGGCCTACCTGTTCATGCTGGCGGTGTTCCCGCAGTTCCTGCGGCCCGGGCGGGGCGACGTCTGGATGCAGTCGGCGCTGCTGTGGTTCATCATCGGTGCCACCCAGGCCGCGGTGTACGGCGGTGTCGCGCTCGCGGCCGCGGGGGCAGGCGGCCTGGCGCAGCGGCCGCGCACGCAACTATTGCTGGCGCGCGGCGCGGCGGGGATGCTGATGGCGGGCGCCGCGTGGACCGCGTGGGAAGGCCTGAAGCGGCGCTAGTCCCTGGTTACACGAAGCACTTCTTCCCGCGACGTGACACCTTCGCGCACCAGCCGATCACCGTCGTCGCGCATCAATGTCATGCCTGACGCCAGCGCGGTGTCTCGGATCTCGGCTTCGGAGGTGCGGTTGTGGACCAGCGCGCGGATCGCGTCGTTGGCCACCATCAGCTCGAACACGCCGGTGCGGCCCTGGTAGCCGGTGTGGCCGCAGGCGGCGCAGCCGCCTCCCTTGCACTGCACGCACAGCTTGCGCACCAGCCGCTGCGCCAGCACGCCCAGCAGCGACGAGCTGAGCAGGAACGGCTCGACGCCCATGTCGGTCAGGCGCGTCACCGCGCTGGCGGCGTCGTTGGTGTGCAAGGTGGCCAGCACCAGGTGGCCGGTGAGCGAAGCCTGGATCGCGATCTGCGCCGTCTCGAAATCGCGGATCTCGCCGATCATGATGATGTCCGGGTCCTGCCGCAGGATGGCACGCAGCGCCTTGGCGAAGTCCAGGTCGATCTTCGGGTTGACCTGGGTCTGGCCGACACCGGGCAGCTCGTACTCGATCGGGTCTTCCACCGTCATGATGTTGCTGCTGCCGGCGTCCAGCCGGCTCAGCGCCGCGTACAGCGTGGTGGTCTTGCCCGAGCCGGTCGGCCCGGTGACCAGGATGATGCCGTGCGGCTGCGCGATCAGCTGCACGAAGCGGCTGAGCGTGTCGCCGGTCATGCCCACCGACTCCAGGCTGATGCGGCTTTCGCTCTTGTCCAACAGGCGCAGCACGGCGCGTTCGCCGTGCGCGCTGGGTAGGGTCGACACGCGCACGTCCACCGCGCGCGTGCCGATGCGCAGCGAGATGCGGCCGTCCTGCGGCAGGCGCTTCTCGGCGATGTCCAGCTCCGCCATGATCTTCAGGCGCGAGATCAGCGCGGCGTGCAGCGCGCGGTTCGGCTGCACCACCTCGCGCAGCGCGCCGTCGACGCGAAAGCGCACCGACGAATGCCGCTCGTAGGGCTCGATGTGGATATCGCTGGCGCCGTCGCGCGCCGCCTGCGTGAGCAGGGCGTTGAGCATGCGGATGATGGGCGCGTCGTCGCTGGCTTCCAGCAGGTCTTCCACCGCCGGCAGCTCCTGCATGATGCGCGACAGGTCGGCGTCGTTCTGCACCTCGCTCACCACCGTGGCGGCGCTGGACTCGCCTTGCGCGTAGGCGGCGCTGATGCGCTGCGCCAGTGCGGCGGCGTCCAGCTGCTGCAGCGAGGCCACCGGGTACTTGCGCATCACCTCGCTCCAGGCGCCGGGTACCGCGCCGCCGGCGTGCCACAGCACCAGCCGGCCGCCGTCGTCCTCCAGCAAGAGCTGCTGGCCGCGCGCGAACGCGTAGGGCAGCGGATAGCGCATGGGGCTTACCTCGACGGGTCCGGCGTCTGCGGCGCAACCGGCGTGATCACGGTGCCGGGGGCGACCACGCGCGGGCGCGTCACCGGCGGCAGCTCCGGCGTTTCGTTGATCGGCACCAGGCTGCTCTGCTTGGGCTGGTTCTCCGGCTGCTGCTGCTTGGTGCGCATCAGGTCGTAGCGGTCCAGCGACAGCTCGTCGGTCTGCTGCGCGTCGCGCACCACCACCGGCCGCAGGAACACCATCAGGTTGGTCTTGGTGCGGTTGCGCGTTTCGGTGCGGAACAGGTTGCCCAGCACCGGCACGTCGCCGATGCCGGGGATCTTCTCTTCCTTGCCGCCGTAGCTGTCTTCCAGCAGGCCGCCCAGCACGATGATGCCGCCGTCCTCGACCAGCACGTTGGACTCGATCGCGCGCTTCTTGGTGATCAGGCCGGTGCTGGAGGTGAGCGAGGAGGCGTCCACGCTGGACACCTCCTGGAAGATCTGCATCTTCACCGTGCCGTTCTCGCTGATCTGCGGGCGCACGCGCAAAGTCAGGCCGACGTCCTTGCGCTCGATGGTCTGGAACGGGTTCACCGTGCCGCCGGTGCCGGTGTTGGAATTGGTGTACTGGCCGGTGACGAAGGGCACGTTCTGGCCGATCACGATCTTGGCTTCCTCGTTGTCCAGCGTCAGCAGGCTGGGGGTCGACAGGATGTTGGCCTGGTTCTGCGTCTGGATGAAGCGCGCCAGCATGCCCAGCACGTAGGTGCCGTTGATGTTGCGCGCCACGCCGAAGTTGAGGCCCGACGACGGCCCCACCTTGCCCGCGCCCACGTTCAGCGTGATGATGTTCTGGCCGCCGTTGTTGAAGTTGGTGCCCAGGAAGCCCACCAGCTTGCTGCTGGTGGTGCCCAGCACGTTCTGCCACTGGATGCCGAATTCGGCCGCCTTTTCCGCGTTGACCTCGACGATCAGGCTTTCCACCAGCACCTGCGCGCGGCGCGAGTCCAGGCTGTCGATCACCGCGCGCAGCTGCCGGTACTGCGGCTCGGGCGCGGTGATGACCAGCGAGTTGGTCGCCGGGTCGGCCTGGATCTGGCCGCCGGTGGACGGCTGCGCCGCGCCCTGCACCGGCGCCGTGGAAGCGTTGCTGGTGGACGACGCGGATGAAGAAGCCAGCGCGTTGCCGCCGGCGCCGGGCGCCGGGATGGAGCCGCCGCCGCCGGCGCTGCTGTTGTTCGGGTTGCCGCCGGCGTTCACCATCGCTGCGCGCAGCACCGTGGCCAGCCGGGTCGCGTCGGCGTTCTTCAGGTACACCACGTGGATGTTGCCCGAGGCGCTTTGCGAGGGCGGCAGGTCCAGCCGCTGCACCAGCGAGCGCACCAGGTTCAGCCGCGCCGGGTTGGCGGCGCGCACGATCAGCGAATTGCTGCGCGGCTCGGCGATGACGGTGGTGCGGAACGAGCTGTCGCCCTGCACCTGGCCGGGCACGCCGGCCGGCACCGGGCCGGTGCCGCCGCCGGACTCCACCAGCCGCTGCACGATCGGCGCCAGGTCCTGCGCCAGCGCGTGGCGCAGGTTGAGGACCTCGACGTCGGTGGCGTTGGACACGTCCAGCGCGGCGACAATGCGGCCCAGGCGCTGCAGGTTGTCGGCGTAGTCGGTGATGACCAGCGAGTTGTTGCCCGGGTTGACGTTGATGGTGTTGTTCGGGCTGATCAGCGGCCGCAGGATGGGAACCAGGTTGGCCGCGCTCTCGTAGTTCAGGCGGAAGATCTGGGTGACGATCTGGCCGCCGCCGGCGGGTTGGCCGACCGACACGCCGCCGCCTTGCAGCTTGGCATCGGCTTCCGGCACCACCTTCAGCAGGCCGCCGGAATCGACCACCGTGAAGCCGGACAGGCGCAGCGTGGCCAGGAACTGGTTGAAGGCGGCGGCCGGCGGCACCGGCCGCTCGGTCGACAGGGTGATGGTGCCCTTCACGCGCGGATCGACCACGATGTTGCGGCCGGTGATCGCGCCCATGGTGCGCGCCACCGCCTCGATCTCGGCGTTGACGAAGTTGAGCGTCACCGGCTCGGCGGAGCGCTGCGCCCAGGCGGGCGCGGGCAGCGCCGCCAGCAGCAGGCAGGCGGCAAGGGCGGCGGTGGCAGGACGAAAGAGCATGTCAGCCTATGGTGATGATGGATCGCGGGCCGTTGCGCCGCCCGATGATGTTCAGCAGGTTGGACAGGGCCGCCTCGCGCTCGGGCGCGGCCGTCGCCTCGCCGGCGAAATGCAGCCGCTGGCCGACCCATTGGCCGTTGCCGGACAGCCGCAGGCTGCCCTCGATGGTGTCGAGCCGCAGCGTCGGCGTCGCGCCCCCTTGCAGGTTGATGCGGTAGCTGCCCATGGGCCTCAGGGTCGACAGGCGCGAAGACAGGTTCTGCGCCACCAGGTCCGCCTGCCCGGAGACGAGCAGGCGGCGTTCGGCCCATTCTACTGAAAGGTCCCGCGTGGCCAGCAGCAGATCGCCATCGAGTTGCAGCGTGTTCCAGGGCGTGCCCAGGCCGGCCAGCAGGGCGGCCGGCCAGCGCATGCTGCCGTCGCCCACCCGCAGCGAGGCGCCGCCGAAGTGCCAGCGCGCGGCCAGCGGCAGCGGCTGCGCCATGCAGCATTCGGCCTGCACCGTGGCCGTGGCGCCGGCGATGCCGGGGCGCAGCGTCCAGTGCACCCGCTGCGGCAGCGCGAGGGCGTCGTTGCTGCCGGCGCCGCCGGTGAGCAGCAGCCGGGCCGAGCCGTTCCACACCGTCCCCAGCGGCTCGTCGAGGATCACGTGGCCGCGGCTCGCGTCGCGCACCGCCTGCGCCACCCAGCGGGCCGGTGCGAACAGCAGCGCGGCGCAGCAGATGCCGAGGATGGCGCCCGCCAGCGCCCAGGACCAGGGGCCAATGCCTGCGCGCGCCATGCCGCGGGTGGCCATCAGCGTGGGGGGAGAGCCAGCACCAGGGTGCCTTCCCACAGGCCGGCCGGATTGCGGGTGAGCCGGGCCTCGCCGGGCAGCGCATGCGCGTTGACGCGCGCCTGCGTGAGCCATTGCGCCAGCGCTTCGGACGGCACGCCCACCAAGGTCACGGTGGCGCGTTCGGCGGCGATGGCGTAGCGCGAAGCCGGCCCCAGCTGCGCCATGCTGGCCTGCAGCGCGGCGGCGGCTTCGTCGTAGCTCTGTTTGGGCTGCGACTGCATGGCCCTGGCCTGCGCCTGCAGGCGCAGCATCTGCTGCAGCTGCGCGTCCAGCGCCTGCCGCTGTTCCTGCGCCTGCGACAAGGTGCGCAGCGCCGGACCCAGCGCGATCCACCACAACAGGGCCAGCACGACCAGCGCGGCGGCGGCCGCGGCCAGCGCTTTCTCGCGCGGCGCCAGCGTGTCCCAATGCGCGCGCAGCGCCTGCAGCTGCTTCATGGCGCCGCCTCCGGGGCGATCACCAGTGCGTCGCCTTCCAGCGTGGCGCCGTAGCCGTAACTGCGCAGGTTGATGGCGGCGGTGCGCACGGTGTCGGGCGTGAGGCCCATGCCGCGCGCGCGCAGCCGGTCGCCGCTGAATTCGAGTGACGAGACGGTGCGCCCGGGGGGGGCAGCGACGCTGAGCGCGGCCAGCATCGACTCCAGGTCGCGCCCGGAGCTGGTGCCGGTGCGCGCGCGCAGGGCATCCAGCTCGCGCTGCATCTGCAGCGGCGCATCGACCACCACGGTCACCGTGGGAAAGGTCTCGGTCAGCGTGCGGCGGATCGCCTCGCGCCGCGCGTCCAGCGCGCTGCGCTCCTTCCAGGCCCAGGCGTTCAGCCCCGCCAGGTTGGCCAGCACCAGCAGCACCAGGCCCCAGCGCGCCGGCTTCCAGCGCGGCGCGCGCAGCAGATCGGCTGCGGCGGCGGCGAGCTTCTTCAGCGTGCGCGTGCGCGCCGTGTTGGCGAATTCGAACTGCGCCAGGTCCCAGCCGGACTGCGTGGCCTGCAGCCAGCGCTGCGGCGCCTGCTGCAGCTCCACCTGGTGCTGCAGCAGCTGTTCGGCCTGCGCGGCGACGGCCGGCTCGGCCAGCCGCGGCGCGTCCTGCGCCCAGGCCGGCAGCAAGGACAGCGAGGCCGCCGCCAGGGGCAGCATCAGCACGCCGTCGGCGCCGGCCGCCACCACCCACGGCTGCTGCGTCTCGCCCACCGCGTACAGCGTGCCCATGCCTTCGGGCGCGAACTCGGGAACGATGCGGTTGACGGTGCGCCCGGCGGCTTCCAGCGCCTGCAGCGCGCCGCGCAGCCAGGCGCGTTCGCACACGGCCACCCATTGCGGCTCGCCGGCAGCCGGCGGGCCGAGCGCGAAATGCAGCGCCTCGGGGTCGTCCAGCAATTGTTCTTCCAGCAGGCCTTCCAGCACGCCGCGCAGCTTCGGCGAGCCGGCGGCCACGCCCTTTGGCAGCTCGACCCGGTGCCAGGAGAGCGCCTGCGCCGGCACCACTGCGACCACTTCGGCGGCGGCGCCCTGCGGGCGCGGCAGCAGGGCGGCCGGCGCGCTGCCGTGCGACTGCGGCGCGCGCGGGTCGCCCGTCAGCAGATAGGGGAACTCGCTGGACGCGCCCACCGGTTCGGCGGGTAGCAGGACGATCAGTGAACTCATGACTGCGGCGGATTGTAGGGGCCGGCCTAGGGCCTGTTCACACTCTTTTTGCCAGTGCGAACGCAATGAAAACCGCGCCAATCTAGGCGCAGGACGACGCCAAGGCTGGCCGCCTTGGCTAGGAGTGCAACGACGAGTGGCGCGGTTTTCATCGCGTTCCCTTCGGGTTGCGGCCAAAAAGGCCATGCGCCGCGTTGCGAAGCCTTGCCGGACATTGGGTCCGGCTGCGTTTCGCGCCTTGCGCATGACCTTTTTGGCCGCAACGCATCTGGCAAAAACAGTGTGAACAGGCCCTGGTCAGCGGGCGGGCGCGGCGCGTGCGAATGTGGCCGGGTCGAGAACGCCGCGCTCGCGGTAGACGGTCTTCACCTCGGCGCCGTCGCGCCGCACCAGCGAGCGCTCTTCCAGCACGCTGTCGCCCAGCCGGATGCGGCCACGCACCTCGAAATAGGTGGAGCCCACGCCCATCAGGGTGTTCGCCCGGAAGGTGTCGGGGCGCGAGAGCAGCCGCTTGGCCGCTTCCAGGTCGCGGAACGGGCCGCGCTCGCGCTCGGCCACCAGCCGCTGCGCCTCGGCCATGCTGATACCGTCGGCCGCGGCGTAGATGACTTCGGCGCTCGCCGTGTTGATGTTGATGCCCCGCCGCTCGGGCAGCACCGCGACGTAGGGCCTCAAGGCGGCCACCGTCGCCTGGGACAGGCCCAGCCAGGCAAGCTGCTCGACGCGCTGCGGCGGCAGCGGCGCCTGGCTGGCGCCGGGGTTGTCGGTGGCGATTTCCTCGGCCCGGCGCAGGTTCTCGGCCAGCTTGCCGAGCTCGGATTGCGGCAAGCCCAGCAGCTCGAACAGCCGCGTGAAGCTGCGCAGGTCGCCTTCGGACACCTTGCCGGCCTCCACCAGGTTGGCCACGTTCAGGAACGACTGCTGGTCGATGATGTCGCCCGACAGGAACACGTTCTCGGCATCGCTGTCGCCGGCGGCGTTGTTATTTGTGTCGGCCGCGAGGAAGGTGGACAGCCGCGCTTCCTGCAGCGGCACGGCCCAGGGCTCGCCCAGGTGGTCCACGACCCCGCTCGCGCGCGCGTCCTCGCGCAGGATCAGCCGCGCCCAGTCCAGCGCGCCGGTGAGGACCCAGGACGATTGCGTGCGGGCGCGCTCGGCGGCCTCCACCTCCACGCTGCGCCACTGCTGCCACAGGGCGGCCGCGGCGAAGGTGGCGACCAGCGTCACGGTGAGCATGGCGGCCAGCAGGGCCGCGCCGCGCTGGCGTGGCGTGGCCCTCATGACTTGCCTCCGCCGACGCGCGGATTCACCCAGTCCAGCGTGATGCGCCCGGCCAGCGCGCGGCCGGGAGGCAGCAGCAGCTCCAGCCGCACGCCGTCGGGCAGCACGTTGGTGCGCACGCCGGCCGCGGCCGCCGCCGCGGTGGCGGGGCTTTGCGCGTCGCTGGACTGCGGGTTGGTCCAGGCGTCGCCGCGGTAATAGAACAGCTCCCACGCTTCCAGCGGCGCGATGGTGACCTCCTGGCGCCGCTCGGCATCGCCGACCTGGTTCTGCGCCCAGAAGTCGGCCTGCTGCCAGGCGGCTTCCACTTCGCCGCGCGTGGTGAGGGGATTCGATTGCCAGCGCAGCCACTGGCCGTCGCGCCGGGTCCAGCCCACCACGTGCACGCCGTCGCCCGGCGACACGGCGTCGCGGCGGGTCAGGCGCAGCACGCGGCCGTTCCAGTCCAGCGCCTGCAGGTCGCGGAACTGCACCAGCGCGTCGAGGTCGGCGCTCCATTGCGCCAGGCCGTTGTGCAGCGCCAGCACCTCGTCGGCGCGTTCGCGGGTTGCCGCCTGTGCGCGCGCCATGCCGTCGATGCCGCGCCAGCTCAGGATGGCGACCAGCGACATGATGAACAGCGCGACCAGCAGTTCGACCAGGGTGAAGCCGCGCTGGCGAGGCGTCGCGGTCCGCATCATCAGAACCGCCCGACCACGGTGGACAGCTTGAGCACCTGCGCGCCGGCGTCCAGCACCTGCGCGTCGACGCGGCGGAAGCTGGGGTTGGGCGTGGGCGCCACCGTCAGGCGCACGGTATAGCTGCGGCCGGCCTGCTCGCAGGCGGCTTCGGTGTCGCCGACGCCGGGCATCTGCCGCGACAGGCGCACCTTGCCGAGCTCGTTCTCGGCGCAGATGCGCGCCAGCAGCATGTCGGACTCGCGCTGCGCGTTGCGGGTGAGGGCGCCGGTGGCCTGCACGCCGGCGGCCAGCGCGATGGCGACGATGGCCAGCGCCACCAGCACCTCAACCAGCGTGAAGCCGCGCGTGCGGATCTTCATGGCGTTTCGCCGCCGACGGCGAACGGCCGCAGGCCGTCGGTGGCCACGCGCAGGCTGCGGCCGGGCGCGGCCTGCGAGACCAGCACAACGGATTGCGGGCCGATCACGGCTTCGGGCCCGAGCACCAGCGGCGCGGATGGCACGGCCGAGGTCGTGTCGGACAGCCAATGGTCGGGCAAGGTCTTGGGCGGCAGGCCCTCGAAGCGGAAGCCGCCTTCCACCGCGCGCCAGCGCACCGGCACGCCGAGCGTGCGCGACTGGGCGCGGGCGGATTCCAGCAGCGCGGCCAGCCGGTCGGCGTCGCGCTCGAGCTGGGAAACCGCCGAATCGCGCAAGGCGAAGCTCACGCCGGCGGTGGCGATGGCCATGATGGCGACGACGATCAACAGCTCCAGCAGCGTGAAGCCGCGGGAGAGGGCAGCTCGCACGCCCGGCGCCGGGCCGCCCCAAGCCGGGCGAGCCCCCTCGGGGGGCAGCGAACCTCGCGCAGCGGGGAGCGTGGGGGCTCTGTTACTGCCAGGAGCCGATGTCCGCATTCTTGCCCTCGCCGCCCTGCTGGCCGTCGGCGCCGAAGGACATCACGTCCACTTCGCTCTTGATGCCGGGGTTGAGGTACTGGTAGGGCCGGCCCCAGGGATCGTTGGGCAGCTTGTCCAGGTAGGGCTTCCAGTTCGGCGGCACCGGCGCCGCCGCCGGCCGGGCGATCAGTGCCTGCAGGCCCTGTTCGGCGGTGGGGTAGCGCTGGTTGTCCAGCTTGTAGAGCTTGAGCGCCTGCATGACGTTGTTGACGTCGGTGCGGGCGGCGGTGCTGCGCGCGTCGTCGGCGCGGTCCAGCACGTTGGGCACGATCAGCGCGGCGAGCACGCCGATGATGACCAGCACCACCATCAGTTCGATCAGGGTGAAACCGCGCTGGAGCGCGCGGCGCGAAGAGAGGAGTGTGGGGCGCATGGAGGGGCGGAGCGTGGGATCGCATCAATGATAATCCCCGCATGTCGACCTCATTGCAGAGCCGCTGGAGCGTGCAGGGCACGACCTTCGTGGTCTGGGCCCTGGCCGCGGCCAGCGCGGTGTACTGGGGCCTGAAGCTGGGCACCGCGGCGCCGACGCTGGCGGCCGCTTCGCTGCCGGCGCGCGCACCGGTCGCCGCCGATCCCGCGGCCGTCGCGCGGCTGCTCGGATCCACCCCGGTCGCCGCGGCGGCGCAGCCCGCGGCGCCGGCGCTGTCCAGCCGCTTCGCGCTGGCCGGCATCGCGGCCTCGCGCTCGCATTACGGCGTCGCGCTGATCGCGGTGGACGGCCGGCCCGCCAAGCCGTTCCGCGTCGGCTCGGTGGTGGTGGACGACCTAGTGCTGCGGTCGGTGGACGCGCGCCGCGCGGTGCTGGCCACCGGCACCAACGGCCCCGCCGTGCTGACGCTGGAACTGCCGCCGCGCCCGACAGGCGCCTCGGGGCCCATGCCGGCTCCGGTCGCGGCGCCGCCGATGCAGCCGCAATTCCAGGTGCAGCCGCAGCCCCAGCAGTTCCGCGCGCCACCGGGCGTGCCGCCCGGCATGGTGCCGCCGGGAATGGCACCCGGCATGGCCCCGGGAATGTCGCCTCAGCCCACCCCGATGCCGACCGCCGAGCCCAGGTAGAACGCCACTTCGCACACCTGCTGCGCGGCGCCCAGGCAGTCGCCGGTGAAGCCCTGCAGCCGGCGCGCGAACCAGGCCCGCATGGCCAGCAGCGCCAGCCCGCTGGCCAGTACCGCCAGCAGCATGAAGGCGATGCCGTGCGCGGCCGCCATCAGCGCCAGCGGCAGCAGGCACCAGGCGGCGGCGACGACCAGCGCGCGCCGTCCGATCGATTCGGCCAGCGGCTTGCTCTTGGACGTCGCCGTGTCGCCCACGTGCGGCAGGGCATGGACGATCAGCAGCGGCCAGAAGCGCGACACGGTGTGGCCGGCCAGCAGGGCGGCCAGCACGGCCGCCGGCGAGCCCGCCGCCAGCGCGGCCAGCAGCGACATCTTCATACCCAGCACCAGCACCAGCGCGACGGCGCCGAAGGAGCCGATGCGCGAGTCCTTCATGATCTCCAGCGCCCGCTCGCGGTCGGCGCTGCCGCCCAGGCCGTCCATCGCATCGGCCAGCCCGTCCTCGTGGAAGGCGCCGGTCATCAGCGCGGTGGCGATGGCGCAGGCGAAGGCGGCGGCCAGCGGCTCGAACGGCGAGGCCGGCAGCAGCACCGACACCACGGCGAAGGCCACGCAGGCGGCCATGCCGACCAAAAGGCCGACGCCCGGGAAATGCGCCGCGCTGGCGCGCAGCATCCCGGGCGAGTAGCCGGTCCACTCGGCGATGGGGCCGGTGACCGGCACGCGGGTGAAGAATTGCAGCGCCACCAGGTAGTGGCGCAGGAATTGGTGCAGGCGGTCGCGCAACGCGTTCACGATCGGGCTTTCCTTCAGCTGCGCAGGAACAGCCGGTAGACCGGGTTGTCGGTCTCCTCGACGAAGGGGTAGCCCAGGGTGTCGAGGAATTCGCGGAACTCCTTGCCGTCGGCCTGCGGCACCTGGATGCCGACCAGGATGCGGCCGTAGTCGGCACCCTGGTTGCGGTAGTGGAACAGCGAGATGTTCCAGGTCGGCCGCATGTGCGAGAGGAACTTCATCAGCGCGCCCGGCCGCTCGGGGAAGATGAAGCGCAGCAGGCGCTCGTCCCTGGCCAGCGGCGAATGGCCGCCCACCATGTGGCGCACGTGCTCCTTGGCCAGCTCGTCGTGGGTGAGGTCCAGCGCCTCGAAGCCGTGCCGCGTGAAATTGGCGGCGATGCGCGCCGATTCGCCCTTGCCGTGCGTGGTCAGGCCGACGAACACGTGCGCCTGGCGCTCGTCGCTGATGCGGTAATTGAACGCGGTGACGTTGCGCGGCCCGCCCGGAAGGCCGCCGATGAGTTCGCAGAAGCGCCGGAAGCTGCCGCGCTCCTCGGGAATGGTCACGGCCAGCAGCGCCTCGCGCTCCTCTCCGACCTCGGCGCGCTCGGCCACGAAGCGCAGCCGGTCGAAGTTCATGTTGGCGCCGCACAAAATGGCGGCATAGGTTTCGCCGCGCGTCTTGTGCTCGGCCACGTACTGCTTGATGGCGGCCACCGCCATGGCGCCGGCCGGCTCGACGATGCTGCGCGTGTCGACGAACACGTCCTTGATGGCGGCGCAGACGGCGTCGGTGTCCACCAGCATGAAGTCGTCGACCAATTCGCGCGCGAGGCGGAAGGTTTCCTCGCCCACCAGCTTGACGGCGGTGCCGTCGGAGAACAGGCCGACGTCGTCCAGCGTCACGCGCTTGGCGGCGGCGACCGAGCGCGCCATGGCGTCGGAGTCGTTCATCTGCACGCCGATCACCTTGATCTCGGGGCGGATCGCCTTGATGTAGCTCGCCACGCCGGAAATCAGCCCGCCGCCGCCGATGGCGACGAACACGGCGTCGAGCGGGCCCTGGTGCTGGCGCAGCATTTCCATGGCGATGGTGCCCTGGCCGGCGATCACATCCGGGTCGTCGAACGGGTGGACGAAGGTGAGGCCCTGCTCCTTCTCCAGCTCGACCGCGCGGGCGTAGGCGTCCGAATAGCTGTCGCCGTGCAGCACGGGCTCGCCGCCCAGGGCCTTCACGCCGTCGATCTTCAGCTGCGGCGTGGTGACCGGCATGACGATCACGGCGCGTACGCCCAGCCGGTGCGCCGCCATCGCCACGCCCTGGGCATGGTTGCCGGCCGAAGCGCAGATCACACCCTGCCGCAGCTGCTCGGGCGGCAGCTGGACCATCTTGTTATAGGCGCCGCGCAGCTTGAAGGAGAACACCGGCTGCTGGTCCTCGCGCTTGAGCAGCACCTTGTTGTGCAGCCGCCGGCTCAGGTTCTTCGCGGGTTCCAGGGCGGATTCCACCGCCACGTCGTACACGCGGGCCGTCAGGATCTTCTTGAGGTAGTCGGCCGGCTGCAGATGCTTTTTCATCAGGCGGAATGATAAGGGGCCACGAAAAAGCCCCCGGGCCTTTCGGCACGGGGGCAAATCCACCAAAGGGAGGTGGAGGAGACAACCGGTGCATCGCGCTTCGCCAATGGGCCGCCGCCAGGGAGGGCCATCCCGAATCGCTATGCTCCGAGCCAGTATAGCCCGTGTTTTGTTGCATTGCACAACGTGCGATGAAGGAACTGAGATGGAATGCACAGTGAGCTGGACCGGCGGCGCGGGAACGCGTTCGCCGATGGGATTCATCGCCGAAACCGGCAGCGGCCATGTGCTGGTGATGGATGGTGCCGTGGACGAGGCCAAGCCCGAGCTGGGCGGCCGCAACCAGGCGCCCCGGCCGATGGAAACCGTGCTGGCCGGCACCGGCGGCTGCACCGCCTACGACGTGGTGCTGATCCTCAAGCGCGGCCGCCACGACGTGCGCGGCTGCTCGGTCAAGCTCACGGCCGAACGCGCCGCCACCGAGCCCAAGGTGTTCACCGCCATCCACATGCACTTCACCGTCACCGGCAAGGGCATCCCGGCGGAAGCGGTGGACCGGGCCGTCACCCTCAGCCACGAGAAGTACTGCTCGGCCAGCGCCATGCTGATGAAGACCGCCGCGATGACCACCAGCTTCGAGTTGGTGGAGGCCTGAGCCGGCGGATCCCGCTTCAGCTCAGATGTAATGCGCGGTGGTGGTCATCACCTTGGCCGCCATCTTCATTGCCAGGCGTGCCGGCAGCGGCAGCTCGACTGCTCCGGCATGCTGGGCGTTGCGCGCGTGCGCTGCTTCGTCTTCCTTCATCTGCGCCACGATGGCGCGCGACGCGTGGTCGGCGGCCGGCAGCCGCTCCAGGTGGCTCTGCAGGTGGGCCTCGACCTGGCGCTCGGTTTCCACGACGAAGCCCAGGCTGACCGGGTCGCCCAGCCGGCCGGCCAGCAGCCCCAGGCCGAATGCGCCGGCATACCAGAGCGGGTTGAGCAGCGACGGCCGCGAGCCCAGTTCGTCCAGCCGCGAGTGGGTCCAGGCCAGGTGGTCGGTCTCCTCGCGCGACGCGTCGAGGAACTGCTGTCGCAGCCCGGCGTTCGGCGTCGCCAGGGCCTGGGCGGTGTAAAGCGCCTGGGCGCAGACCTCGCCGACGTGGTTGACCCGCATCAGCGCCGCGGCATGGCGGCGTTGCCCGGCGGTCAGCTGCGTCTCGTCGGCGGGCACCACGGGGCAGGCACGGGTGCCACGCGGGCGCGCGAAGAGGGTGCGCAAAGCGCTGTCGGCGGCGCCGAGGAGTGCATCCATGGCGCCAGTTTAGTGCCTGGACGGTGGGTGCCAGGGCCGTCAAGCGACGTTTACCCCTAAGCTGATTTTCACAATATGAAGCAAATAGCTCTTTGTTGCGGCTCGCCTACTGAGCCATTCGTGCTTGTTGTCACGGTGCAACGAAACGCCGAAACGAGGCCTAAATACTTTGCGAAAGAAAAAGCCGTCTGGTGCAATAGCGGACAACTTCCTGAATGGAGGTTGGCCCGGGGAACCGGTGGGAGCGCAACGTGCCTGCGGCGCCTCCACAAGAAAACCGGAGCCCCTTGTTTAACCTTGGAGAAACTTGCACATGAAAAAGTCCCTGATTGCGCTGGCAGTGATGGCCGCCGCGGGTGTCGCATCCGCCCAATCGTCCGTTACGCTGTTCGGTGTCGTTGACGCGACTCTGGCCCACGGTTCCGGCTCGGTGTCCAGCAAGACCCAGCTGACCAACTCCGGCTACAACAGCTCGCGTCTGGGCTTCCGCGGCACGGAAGACCTCGGTGGTGGCATGTCCGCCTCCTTCTGGCTGGAAGCCGGCGTGAACAACGACAACGGTTCCGGCGCCAACACCAACACCAACAACCAAGCCTCCGGCGCCACCGGCGGCGGCGGCCTGACCTTCAACCGCCGCTCGACCGTGAGCCTGGCCGGCGGCTGGGGCGAACTGCGCCTGGGCCGTGACTACAGCCCGCAATTCTGGAACCTGACCGTGTTCGATCCGTTCGGCACGAACGGCGTGGGCACCACCCAGACCCTGAACTCCATCATCACCGGCGCGACCGCGGTGCGTGCTTCCAACGGCATCGGCTACTTCCTGCCCCCGAACCTGGGCGGCTTCTACGGCCAGGTGCAGTACTACATGGGCGAGAACAACTCCGGCGGCCCGACCGAAGACGACGGCAAGGGCTACGGCATTCGCCTGGGCTTCGCCAGCGGCCCGTTCAACGTTGCCGTGGCGTTCAGCAAGACGAACTACGCCGCTGGCGACGTTCAGCAGAACAACATCGGCGGCCAGTGGGACTTCGGCGTGGCCAAGCTGATGGGCCACTACGTCAAGGACGAATCCGGCGCGCTGGACGGCAAGGGCTGGCTGATCGGCACCCTGGTGCCGGTCGGCGCCGGCGAAATCCGTGCCGCCTACTCGCGTTACCGCACCGACGCCGCTGGCGACCCGACCAGCAAGAAGTTCGCGCTGGGCTACGTGCACAACCTGTCCAAGCGCACCGCCCTGTACGCCACGTACGCACGCGTGAAGAACTCCGGCGGCGCCACGCAAGCGCTGAACGGCGCTGTGACCGGTGCCAACGCGTCGTCCAGCGGTTACGACCTGGGCATTCGCCACAGCTTCTGATGGCAGGCCGGCCCCGTGCCGGCTTCACAAAAAGAAGAAACTTGAAAGCCGCCTTCGGGCGGCTTTTTTATTGGCGGATCGTGCGGTTTTTGCCCGCACGAAGCCAAGGAAACCCCTGTGTTGGCACCAGGCTTGCTCTGCTAGCATCCACCGCCTGTAAGCTGCTGCCGATGCTCGCCTTCATCCTGAACCGCCTCGCCCAAGCCATCATCGTGATGGTGTCGGTCGCCTTCATCGCCTTCCTGCTGTTTCAGTACGTGGGCGATCCCGTCGTGTTCCTGCTCGGGCAGGACGCCAAGCCCGACCAGATCCGCCAGTTGCGCAGCGACCTCGGCCTCGACCAGCCGTTCTTCGTGCAGTTCTGGCATTTCCTGGTCAATGCCGCCCAGGGCGAATTCGGCCTGAGCCTGCGCCAGGGCGCCAAGGTGTCGCGGCTGATCGCCGAGCGCTTCCCCGCCACGCTGGAACTGTCCCTGGTGGCCGCCGGCCTCGCGCTGCTGGCGGGCATTCCCATGGGCGTGTATTCCGCGCTGCGCCGCGGCAGCTTCCTGAGCCAGGTGTTCATGACGTTCTCCCTGCTCGGCGTGTCGCTGCCCACCTTCCTCACCGGCATCCTGCTGATCCTGGTGTTCGCCGTCACCCTGGGCTGGTTCCCGAGCTTCGGCCGCGGCGAATCGATCGACCTCGGCTGGTGGACCACCGGCCTGCTCACGCGCGACGGCTGGCTGCACGTGATCCTGCCGGCCATCACGCTGGCGGTGTTCCAGCTCACGCTGATCATGCGGCTGGTGCGCTCCGAGATGCTGGAGGTGCTGCGCACCGACTACATCAAGTTCGCGCGCGCCCGCGGCCTGTCCAACCGGGCCATCCATTTCGGCCATGCGCTGAAGAACACCCTGGTGCCGGTGATGACCATCACCGGCCTGCAGCTGGGCGGCCTGATCGCCTTCGCCATCATCACCGAGACGGTGTTCCAGTGGCCCGGCATGGGCCTGCTGTTCATCCAGGCGGTGACCTTCGCCGACATCCCGGTGATGGCCGCCTACCTGTGCCTGATCGCCCTGATCTTCGTGGTGATCAACCTGGTGGTGGACCTGCTCTACGTGGTCGTGGATCCGCGCCTGCGCGTGGGCAAGGCGGGTGGGCACTGATGCTCGCCGCCGCTCCCTCGCCGCGCTACACGGTGCATGGCCGCGCGTTCTCGCGCATCGCGGACTTCCACCCCGAGCTCACCGCGCTGCGGCGCGACCTGCACGCCCATCCTGAACTCGGCTTCGAAGAGGTCTACACGGCAGGCCGGGTGCAGGAGGCGCTGCGCCTGTGCGGCGTCGACGAGGTGCACACCGGCATCGGCCGCACCGGCGTGGTCGGGGTCGTCCGCGGCCAGCGCCACGGCAGCGGGCGCATGGTCGGCCTGCGTGCCGACATGGACGCGCTCACCATGACCGAGCACAACGAGTTCCCGTGGCGCTCGCTGCGCGGCGGCATGATGCACGGCTGCGGCCACGACGGCCACGTCGCCATGCTGGTGGGCGCGGCGCGCTACCTGGCGGAAACGCGCAATTTCGACGGCACCGCGGTGCTGATCTTCCAGCCCGGCGAAGAGGGCTTCGCCGGCGCCAAGGCCATGATCGAGGACGGCCTGTTCGAGCGCTTCCCGGTGCAGGCGGTCTATGCCATGCACAACTGGCCGGCCATGCAGCCCGGCACCGTCGGCATCAACCCCGGCCCGCTGATGGCCGCGGCCGACCGCATCACCATCGAGATCACGGGCAAGGGCGGCCATGGCGCGCACCCCTACCTCACGGTCGATCCGGTGCTGGTGGCGGCGCACATCATCACCGCGGTGCAAAGCATCGTCTCGCGCAACGTCAAGCCGGTCGACGGCGCCGTGATCAGCCTGTGCGCCATGCAGGCGGGCGACCTGCACGCGATGAGCGTGATCCCCGGCAAGGCGGTGCTGGTCGGCACCGTGCGCACCTTCCGGCGCGAAGTGCAGGCGCAGGTGGAACGCCGGCTCAACGAGCTGTGCAGCGCGGTGGCGCTGGGCTTCGGGGCCACCGCCACCGTGCAGTACGAGCGCATCTACCCGGCCACCGTCAATTCGTCGCGCGAGGCGATGTTCGCCGCCGACGTCGCCGAGTCGCTGCTGGGCACCGAGCACGTGGTGCGCGACATCGAGCCCAGCATGGGCGCCGAAGATTTCTCCTTCATGCTGCAAGCCAAGCCGGGCGCCTACATGCGCATCGGCCAGGGGGGCGAGGGCAGCTGCATGCTCCACAACAGCCGCTACGATTTCAACGACGAGATCCTTCCACTGGGTGCCGCCTTGCACGCGAGCCTGGCGGAACGCTCGATGCCGCTGGCCTGAGCACCCGACGCACGCTTTCCCCGAACCTTATCCCTTCCCATAGAGGAGAACACGATGAAACTCAATTCCCGCTTCCTGGCCGCCGCCGTGCTGTGCGCGGCCGCTGTGGGCGCGCAGGCGCAGATGGTGCGCATCGCCAACCAGGGCGACGCGCTGTCCATGGACCCGCATTCGCTCAACGAGTCGCTGCAGCTGTCGGTGACCGGCAACGTCTACGAGCCGCTGGTCGGGCGCGCCAAGGACCTGGGCCTCGCGCCGGCGCTGGCCACCTCGTGGAAGCAGACCTCCCCGACGGTGTGGCGCTTCGAGCTGCGCAAGGGCGTGCTGTTCCACGACGGCACGCCGTTCACCGCCGACGACGTGGTGTTCTCGATCGCGCGCGTGGCCGGCGACGGCTCCGACCTGAAGAGCAACGTCAACGACATCAAGGAAGTGCGCAAGGTCAACGACCACACGGTCGACATCGAGACCAAGACGCCGTTCCCGATCCTGCCCGACCAGCTGTCCACCACCTTCATCATGAGCAAGAAGTGGTGCGAGGCCAACCAGGCGACCAAGCCGGTGGACCGCCGCAAGGGCATCGAGAACGCGGCCTCGTTCCGCTCCAACGGCACCGGCCCGTTCCGCCTGCGCGAGCGCCAGCCCAACGTGCGCACGACCTTCGTGCGCAACGGCAACTACTGGGGCAAGATCGAAGGCAACGTGCAGGAGGTGGTGTTCACCCCGATCGCCAACGACGCCACCCGCGTGGCCGCGCTGCTGTCCGGCGAAATCGACGTGATGGAGCCGGTGCCGGTGCAGGACATCGAGCGCGTCAACGCCTCGGCCAACGCCAAGGTGCTGACCGGGCCGGAACTGCGCACCATCTTCCTGGGCATGGACCAGAAGCGCGACGAGCTGCAGTACTCCAGCGTGAAGGGCAAGAACCCGTTCAAGGACAAGCGTGTGCGCCAGGCCTTCTACCAGGCCATCGACATCGACGGCATCCAGAAGACCGTGATGCGCGGCGCCTCCAAGCCCACGGCGCTGCTGGTGGGCCCCGGCATCAACGGCTTCAACGCCGACCAGAACAAGCGCCTGCCTTACGACCCGGAGGCGTCCAAGAAGCTGCTGGCCGATGCCGGCTACCCGAACGGCTTCGAGGTGACCCTGAACTGCCCGAACGACCGCTACGTCAACGACGGGCGGATCTGCCAGGCCGTGGCCGCCAACCTGTCGCGCGTCGGCGTCAAGGTGAACCTGGCCGCGGAAACCAAGGGCACCTACTTCCCCAAGGTGCTGCGCCGCGACACCAGCTTCTACATGCTGGGCTGGACGCCCACCACGTATGACGCGCACAACGCGCTGAATGCGCTCACGGCCTGCCCGGACGACAAGGGCACCGGCCAGTTCAACCTGGGTGCCTACTGCAACCCCAAGCTGGACCAGCTGACTGTCAAGATCCAGGCCGAGACCGACAAGGCCAAGCGCAACGCGATGATCCGCGAAGCCTTCGACATCCACACCGCGGACATCGGCCACCTGCCGCTGCACCAGCAGGCGCTGGCCTGGGGCGTGAGCAAGAAGGTCGACATGGTTCAGCTCGCGGACAACTACATGCACTTCAAGTGGATCTCGGCCAAGAAATAAGGCATTGATCGGAGGCGGCCCTGCGCCGCTTCCGTGGAGATTCCCGCATGAAACAACTGGTCCTGGGCTGGCTGGACAGCGATGTCGGCCACAGCTTCCGTACATCACCGATGGCGATGCTCGCCGCGCTGCTGGCGTTCGTGTGCGTGTTCGCCTCGGTGTTCGCGCCGCTGGTGGCGCCGCACGACCCGTTCGACCTCACCACCCTGGTGCTGAGCGACGCGCGGCTGCCGCCGGCGTGGACGGCCGCGGGCAGCGCCAAGTACCTGCTGGGCACCGACGACCAGGGCCGAGACATCCTGTCGGCCCTCATCTACGGGGCGCGCATCTCGCTGGTGGTGGGCGTCATCTCGGTGCTGCTGTCGGCGGTGATCGGCGTGGCGCTGGGCCTCTTGGCCGGCTTCCTGGGCGGCTGGGTCGACGGGTTCCTGATGCGCGTGTGCGACGTCATGCTCAGCTTCCCGCCGATCCTGGTGGCGCTCTTGATCGCCGGCGTCGGCCGGGCGCTGTTCCCGAATGCGCAGACCAGCGTGGCTTTCGGCGTGCTCATCCTGTCCATCACGCTCACCGGCTGGGTGCAATACGCCCGCACGGTGCGCGGCTCCACCCTGGTGGAGCGCAACAAGGAATACGTGCAGGCCGCGCGGGTCACCGGCGTGCCGCCCTTGCGCATCATGCGCCGGCACGTGCTGCCCAACGTGCTGGGCCCGGTGCTGGTGCTGGCCACCATCCACGTGGCCACGGCCATCATCACCGAAGCCACGCTGTCCTTCCTGGGGGTGGGCGTACCGCCCACCTCGCCCTCGCTGGGCACCCTGATCCGGGTGGGCAACGACTACCTGTTCTCGGGAGAATGGTGGATCACCGTCTTCCCGGGGGCGATGCTGGTGGTCATCTCGCTGTCGGTGAACCTGCTGGGCGACTGGCTGCGCGACGCGCTCAACCCGAGGCTGCAATGAGCCTGCTGCAAGTCAACAACCTTGTCGTCGAATTCCCGAGCCGCCGCGGCACGCTGCGGGCGCTGGACGACATCAGCTTCGACATCGCCCCGGGCGAAATCCTGGGCGTGGTGGGCGAATCCGGGGCCGGCAAAAGCCTGACCGGCGCGGCCATCATCGGCCTCTTGGAGCCGCCCGGGCGCATCGCCTCCGGCCAGGTGCTGCTGGAAGGCCAGCGTATCGACAACCTGTCGCACGACGGCATGCGCCACATCCGCGGGCGCAAGATCGGCGCGATCTTCCAGGACCCGCTGACCTCGCTGAACCCGCTGTACAGCATCGGGCGGCAGCTGACCGAAACCATCCGGACGCACCTGCCGGTGAGTGCTGCCGAAGCGCGCCGGCGCGCCATCGGCCTCCTGGAAGACACCGGCATCCCGGGCGCCGCCCAGCGCATCGACCACTACCCGCACCAGTTCTCTGGCGGCATGCGCCAGCGGGTGGTGATCGCACTGGCGCTGGCGGCCGAGCCCAAGCTGATCGTGGCCGATGAGCCGACCACGGCGCTGGACGTCTCGATCCAGGCGCAGATCATCCAGCTGCTCAAGCGCATCTGCAAGGAGCGCGGGGCGGCGGTCATGCTGATCACCCACGACATGGGCGTGATCGCGGAGACCTGCGACCGGGTGGCGGTGATGTACGCCGGGCGCATGGCCGAAATCGGCCCGGTGCGCCAAGTCATCCACCAGCCCGCGCACCCCTACACCATGGGCCTGATGGCGGCGATTCCGGACATCACCGAAGACCGCGAGCGCTTGAACCAGATCGACGGCGCGATGCCGCGGCTGAACGCCATCCCCGCGGGCTGCGCGTACAACCCGCGCTGCCCGCGCGCCTTCGAGCGCTGTCGCGTGGAGCGCCCGGACCTGCTGGCGGCCGGTGCCACCCGCGCGGCCTGCTGGCTGCACGATGCCAGCGCGGAGGTGGCCGCATGAGCGCCGTCCTGACTGAATCACTCCCTCTCCCCCCTGGGGAGAGGGCAGGGGTGAGGGGCGAGGGCGCCACGAGCGCCACGGATGCCACCGCCCCCCTGGTCCAGGCCCGCGACCTCGCCAAGACCTTCGACGTCTCCGCCCCCTGGCTCAACCGGGTGCTGGAGCGCAAGCCGCGCCAGCTGCTGCACGCGGTGGACGGTGTCAGCTTCGACATCCAGCGCGGCCAGACATTGGCCCTGGTGGGCGAATCGGGTTGCGGCAAGAGCACGGTGGCGCGCCTCTTGGTGGGGCTGTACCCGCCCACGCGCGGCGACCTGATCTTCGACGGGATCGAGGCGCACAAGGTGTTCAAGACGCCCGAGGGGCGCAAACTGCGCCGGCGCGTGCAGATGATCTTCCAGGACCCGTACGCGAGCCTGAACCCGCGCTGGCGGGTGCAGGACATCGTGGCCGAGCCGCTGGTGGAGCACGGCATCGCCAGCCGCGAGGAGGACCTGAAGACCCGCGTGGAGCAGCTGCTGCGCTCGGTCGGCCTGGCCGCGCAGGACAGCACCAAGTACCCGCACCAGTTCTCGGGCGGGCAGCGCCAGCGCATCTCGATTGCCCGGGCGCTGGCCACCCAGCCGCAGTTCCTGGTGTGCGATGAGCCGACCAGCGCGCTGGACGTGAGTGTGCAGGCGCAGGTGCTCAACATCATGAAGGACCTGCAGCGCGAGCAGGGCCTGACGTACCTCTTCATCAGCCACAACCTGGCGGTGGTGCGGCATGTGAGCGACCAGGTGGGGGTGATGTACCTGGGGCGGCTGGTGGAGCTGGCGGGCAAGCACCAGCTGTTCGGCAATCCGCGCCATCCGTACACGCGCATGCTGCTGGACGCGATCCCGAAGATGCACGACACGGGGCGGGCGCGCACGCCGGTGCAAGGCGAGGTGCCCAATCCGCTGAACCCGCCGCAGGGCTGTGCCTTTCATCCGAGATGCCCGCATGCCAACGCGCGCTGCAAGCAGGAGCGACCCCAGCTGCTGTCCATCCAGGGCGTGCGCATCGCCTGCCACGCGGTGGAAGAAGGCAGGATCTAGCTGCTGCGTTTCAGTGGCGGCGGGCCCGGCTGCTCATGGCTTGGTCCAGCTGGCATACCGGACGGTGCCGCGCTTGTCGATGCTGGCGGCCACCGCCTCGGCGACGGCGGCCAGGGCGCGGGCATCGGCTTCGCGAAGGTCGTGGCGCGTCTTGTGGCTGATGCAGCACACGGTGCCGAAGACCTCTCCGTTTGGCAGGACGACGGGCGCGCTCAGGTAAGCCTTGATGTCGAATGCCCGGGTGATGGCGAGCGATGCGGCTTCGGGCGATGCGCCGGTGTCGTGGATGATGGCGGGCAGCCGGCCGTCGACGATCCGCTGGCAATAACTGTCCAGCAACGGGTCTGATCCGCCAGGGACGATCTGCCCGGCGAGCTGGCCCTCCGCGCTCACGATCTCGAACACGCGCTGCCGGTCGATGAATTGCGAGACGAACACCACGTCCATCCCGAGCGCCTGGCGCACCTGGGAGAGCAGGAAGGTCAGCGGGACATACAGGTTCGGCTGCGCGGTGTCGGCCGTCGTGACACTGAACGCCTGCACCGCGTCCAGGACCTGCCTTGCTCTTTGCTGATCAGCTGGTGCATCCATGGCTCGCCCTCACGAAGCGGTTGCTGGGACAGACTGAATCCTAAACCGCGGATCGCCTGTCGTGGCGCGCACCCGCAGCTGCCCGCAGCCGCCTTCCACGTCCTGCGCCGCCGATTGCCGCAGCTTGGTGAGGATGCCGCGGCGGTGCAGCGTGCGCGCGATCTGCGCGGCCCGCTCCCAGGACGGCCGGTGGAAATCCAGCCCGTCGACGGTGTTGAAGGGGATCAGGTTCAGCACGCCGTACTTGCCCGCCAGCAGCCGCACGATGCCTTCGATTTCGTCGTCGCCGTCGTTCACGCCTTCCAGCAGCGTCCACTGGTACTGGATGGGGTAGCCCGTGGTGCGGGCATAGCGCTCGCCGGCTTCCACCAGTTCCCCGGGCGCCATGCGCGGCGCGCGCGGCAGCAGCTGTTCGCGCAGCGCCGGCTTGCTGGTGTGCAGGGACAGCGCCAGCGCCGGCTTCACGGGCCCGAGCGGCAGGCGTTCGAACACGCGCGGGTCGCCGACGGTGGAGAACACTAGGTTCTTGTGGCCGATGTTGCCGGCCGTGCCCAGCAGCGCGATGGCGTCCATCACGTTGTCGAGGTTGTGGGCCGGCTCGCCCATGCCCATGAACACCACCTTCTTCACCGGCCGCCGGGCGCGCGCCAGCGCCACCTGGGCCACCATCTCGGCGCCGCCCAGCTGGCGCAGCAGGCCGTCGCGCCCGGTCATGCAGAAGCGGCAGCCGACCGCGCAGCCGACCTGCGAGGAGATGCACAGGCCATCGCGCGGCAGCAGCACGCTCTCGACGGTCTGGCCGTCGGCCAGCGCCACCAGCAGGCGCTCGGAGCCGTCGGCGCCCGGATGGACCGAGTGGATGCGCGCGAGCGCGGCCAGTTCGGCCTCGATGGCCGGCAGCGCGGCCAGCAGGCTGGCCGGCAGGAAATCGGCGATGCGCCGCTTGCCGCTGTCCATCGGCAAGGCCTGCGACCACAACCGCAGGATGCGCCGCGCGTGGGTCGGGCCCGCGCCGGCGGCGCGCAGGCGCAGTGTCAGGTCGTCGATCCGCATGCGGGCTCTCGCGGCCTCAGCCCTCTTCGCTCCAGCAGAAACCGTCGCGCGCCAGCATGGTGCTGGAAGCGCTCGGCCCCCAGGTGCCGGCGGCATAGGGCCGCGGGCCCGCGCTGTCGCGTTCCCAGTGGTCCAGGATCGGCTCGACCCAGCGCCAGGCTTCCTCCTGCTCGTCGCTGCGCACGAACAGGTTGAGCCGGCCGTCGATCACGTCCAGCAGCAGCCGCTCGTAGGCGCCGACGCGCTCGGCGCCGAAGCGGCGGTCGAAGTCCAGGTCCAGGTGCACCGGTGCCAGCGCCTGAGCGTTGCGCCGGTTCTCCTGGCCCTGCGCCAGCAGGTGCAGCTGCAGGCCGTCGCGCGGCTGCAGGTTGATCACCAGCTTGTTGGCGGCGCCGGCCGGCGCGTCGAAGATGGCGTGCGGCGTCGGCCGGAAATTCACCACGATGTGCGCCTCGCGCGCGGCCAGCCGCTTGCCGGTGCGGATGTAGAACGGCACGCCGGCCCAGCGCCAGCTGGCGATCTCGGCGCGCAGCGCGACGAAGGTTTCGGTGCTGCTGTCCGGCCGCACGCCTGGCTCGTCCCGGTAGGCGCGCGCCGCCTCGCCCGCGGCGACGCCGGCCGTGTACTGGCCGCGCACCACATGCTGGCCCAGCGCCTGCGGCGTCCAGGCCTTCAGCGAACGCAGCACCTTGAGCTTCTCGTCGCGGATGGCGTCGGCATGCGCGTTGATCGGCGGCTCCATCGCGATGGCGCACAGCAGCTGCAGCGCGTGGTTCTGCACCATGTCGCGCAGCGCGCCGGTGGTGTCGTAGAAGGCGCCGCGCCGCTCCACGCCCAGGTCTTCGGCGATGGTGATCTGGATGTTGGCGATGTTCTCGCGCCGCCACAGCGGCTCGAACAGGGTGTTGCCGAAGCGCAGCGCGAACAGGTTCTGCACCGACGGCTTGCCCAGGTAGTGGTCGATGCGGAAGATCTGCTGTTCGCTCAGCACGCGCTGCGCGGTGGCGTTGATCTCGCGGTTGGACGCCAGGTCCACGCCCAGCGGCTTCTCCAGCACCAGCCGCGTGCGCGGCGTGTTCAGGCCGGCGGCCGCCAGCTGCTCGCAGGCCGTGGTGAACAGGTTGGGCGAGGTCGCCAGGTACATCACCACCACGTCGGCGTCGCGCTGCTGCAAAGTGGCGGTGAGGCGCTGGTAATCGTCGGGCTTCGAGAGGTCCATGCGCAGGAAATGCAGCCGCTGCGCGAAGGCGCCGAACTCTTCCGGCGTCGGCCGCTTGGCAAGGTCGACCTCCTCGAAGCGCGAACGGATGAGCGCCCGGTAATCCTCGTCGCTGAGCTCGTCGCGCGCCACGCCGATGATGCGGCCGTCCTTGGGCAGCGTGCCGTGACGGAACGCCTGGAACAGGGCCGGCATGAGCTTGCGCCACGCCAGGTCGCCCGTGCCGCCGAACAACACCAGATCGAAACTCATGCGCGCCATTCCTGCTTCATCGCACCACTGTAACTTGGTTCAACGCGCTCCATAATTGCCCGCATGAACCAACTCGACGCGCTCAGGCAGTTCACCACGGTGGTGGCCGATACCGGCGACTTCAAGCAGCTCGCGCAGTACCGGCCGCGCGACGCCACCACCAATCCGTCGCTGATCCTCAAGGCGGTGAAAAAGCCGGAGTACGCGCCGCTGCTGGCCGACACCGTGGCGAAGTTCAGGTGGGAGCCGCTGGACGAGGTGATGGACCGGCTGCTGGTGCGCTTCGGCTGCGAGATCCTGTCGCTGGTGTCCGGCCGTGTCTCGACCGAGGTGGACGCGCAGCTGAGCTTCGACACCGAAGCGACCATCGCCCGGGCCGAACGCATCATCGATCTCTACCGTTCCGAGGGCGTCCGCACCGATCGCGTGCTGATCAAGATCGCCGCCACCTGGGAAGGCATCCAGGCGGCCCAGGCCCTGGAACGGCGCGGCATCCACACCAACCTGACGCTGCTGTTTTCCGCCCACCAGGCCATGGCCTGCGCCGAGGCGAAAGTGACCTTGATCTCGCCCTTCGTCGGACGCGTCTACGACTGGCACAAGAAGGCCGCGGGCAAGGACTGGGATGAGGCCGCGAACGCCGGCCCGAACGACCCCGGCGTCATGACGGTGCGCTGGATCTACGACACCTACAAGCAGCTCGGCGTCACGACGCAGGTGATGGGCGCGAGCTTTCGCAACATCGGGCAGATCCTGGCGCTCGCCGGCTGCGACCTGCTCACCATCAGCCCCGAGCTGCTGGCCCAACTGGCCGCATCCAATGGACCGGTCCCGCGCATGCTCGAGCCGTGGAAAGGGCAGATCCAGGAATTTCCGCGCGGCTACAGCGAACCGGAATTCCGCTTCGCGCTGAACCAGGAGGCGATGACGACCGAGAAGCTGGCCGAAGGCATTCGTGCGTTCGCCAACGACACCTGGGAGCTCGAGCAGTTGATGAAGTCGCTGCAGTCATGAGCGTCGGCATGGACCGTCCGCGCTGCGACCGGACCGCGGCCTGGGCCGCGCTGCAAGAGCACTACGGCAACAGCGGCAGCGCGTTCGATGTGCGCGACGCATTCCGGCGCGACGGCAATCGCTTCGCATCGTTCAGCCAGGAAGCGCCCCACGTCTTCGCCGACCTCTCGAAGAACCTGATCGATGCGCAGGCCGAGGCGCATCTGCTCGCGCTCGCACGTGCCTGCGGCCTGGAACAGCGCCGCGACGCCATGTTCGCCGGCGAGCCGATCAACAGCACCGAGCAACGCGCGGTGAAGCACTGGCTGCTGCGCGCGCCCGAGGGAGGCAGCCCCGATCCGGACCTGGCGCTGGTGCATTCGACGCTGGACGCCATGCTGGCCTACGCCGAGCAGGTGCGCGGCGACAGCGCCATCACCGACGTGGTGAACATCGGCATCGGCGGCTCGGACCTCGGCCCGCAGATGGCCGTGACCGCGCTGGACGCGTACGCCGATCCGGGCAAGCGCTTCCATTTCGTCTCCAACATCGACGGCCACGAACTCGCCGCTGTGCTGCGCCGCGTGCGGCCGCAAAGCACGCTGTTCCTCATCGCGTCCAAGACCTTCACGACGCTGGAGACGATGACCAATGCGCGCTCGGCCAAGCGCTGGTTCGAGGCCGAAGGCGGCACCGACATCGCGCGCCACTTCGCCGCGCTGACCACCAACGTGCAGGCCGCGCGCGCGTTCGGCATCGCCACCACTTTCGGTTTCTGGGACTGGGTGGGCGGTCGCTATTCGCTGTGGTCGGCCATCGGCCTGCCGATCGCCATCGCCATCGGCGCGCAGGGTTTTCGCGAGCTGCTGGCCGGCGCGCACGCCATGGACGGCCATTTCCGCACGGCGCCGCTGGAGCGCAACCTGCCGGTGCGGCTCGGCCTGCTGGACCTCTGGTATCGCAATTTCCACGGCTTCGCGAGCCGCAGCATCGCGCCGTACCACAGCGCCCTGCGGCGCCTGCCGGCCTACCTGCAGCAGCTGGAGATGGAAAGCAACGGCAAGAGCGTGGACCTGGACGGCCAGCCGCTGCCGTTCGCGACATCGCCTGTGCTGTGGGGCGAGCCCGGCACCAATGGCCAGCACGCCTACTTCCAGATGCTGCACCAGGGCACCGAGCCGGTGCCGGTGGAATTCATCGCGGTGCGCGAACCGGCGCACGGCCTGGCGGAGCACCACAAGCTGCTGCTCGCCAATGCCCTGGCGCAGGCCCAGGCGCTGATGCAGGGCAAGGTAGACGCCGGCGGGCACCGCAATTTTCCCGGCAACCGGCCCAGCACCTTCTTCCTGCTGGATGCCCTCACGCCGCGCAGCCTGGGCGCCTTCCTCGCGCTGTACGAGCACCGCGTGTTCACGAGCGGCGCGCTGTGGGGCATCAACAGCTTCGACCAGTGGGGGGTGGAGCTGGGCAAGGTGCTGGCGCAGGACCTCGCCGGGCGGCTGGACGGCGGCGCCGCCGCGGGGCTGGACGCATCGACAGCGGGATTGCTGCGGCGCATCCAAGCCTGAGGTGGCGCCCGCGGCGGCGCGGCCCTATGATTTCCCCTTCACAAGGAGAAGGGGTACGCCATGGATTTCCAGCAATCGGTCCGAACCTGCCTGCAGAAATACGCCGACTTCAACGGCCGCGCCTCGCGGCCGGAGTTCTGGTGGTTCGTGCTGTTCACGTTCGGTGTGTCCATCATCGCGGGCATGATCTTCCGCGGCTGGATCAGCCAGCTGATCTCGCTGGCGCTGTTCGTGCCGTCCATCGCCGTCGGCTCGCGCCGCCTGCACGACATCGGCAAGAGCGGCTGGCTGCAGCTGCTGAACCTGATTCCGGTCATCGGCTGGGCGATCCTGATCTATTGGTGCGCGCAGCCGAGCGGCCCTGCGAACCAGTACGGAGGCATGCCCGCCGAAGCGCCTGTGGTGCCGCTGCAGCCGCCCGGCGCCGTCTGATCGCGCGATCCCTCAATGCGAAACGCCGGGCTTGACCCGGCGTTTCGCATCTGTCTGGACAGCACTCTGAAATCGCGCAGCGATTCAGAGTGAAGGAGGCATTACATGTCCATGCCGCCCATGCCGCCCATCCCACCCATGCCGCCGCCCATGCCACCGGCAGGCGCTTCGTCCTTCGGCGCTTCGGCGACCATCGCTTCGGTGGTCAGCATCAGCGACGCGACGGACGCGGCGTTCTGCAGCGCGGTGCGGGTCACCTTGGTCGGGTCCAGGATACCCATTTCGATCATGTCGCCATAGGTGTCGTTGGCGGCGTTGAAGCCGTAGTTGCCCTTGCCGGCCAGCACGGCCGCGACCACCACCGAGGCTTCGCCGCCGGCGTTGTACACGATCTCGCGCAGCGGCGACTCGACGGCCTTGAGCACCAGCTTGATGCCGGCGTCCTGGTCGGGGTTGTCGCCCTTGATCTCGCCGGCGGCCTGCTTGGCGCGCAGCAGCGCGACGCCACCGCCGGCCACGATGCCTTCTTCCACCGCGGCGCGGGTGGCGTGCAGCGCGTCTTCCACGCGGGCCTTCTTTTCCTTCATCTCGACTTCGGTGGCCGCGCCGACCTTGATCACCGCAACGCCGCCGGCCAGCTTGGCCACGCGTTCCTGCAGCTTCTCGCGGTCGTAGTCGCTGGTGGCTTCCTCGATCTGCACGCGCACTTGCTTCACGCGGGCTTCGATGTCGGCACTGGCACCGGAACCGTCGATGATGGTGGTGTTTTCCTTGCCCACTTCGATGCGCTTGGCCTGGCCCAGGTCGGCCAGCGTTACCTTCTCGAGCGTCAGGCCCACTTCCTCGGCGATCACCTTGCCGCCCGTCAGGATGGCGATGTCTTCCAGCATGGCCTTGCGGCGGTCGCCGAAGCCGGGCGCCTTGACGGCCACGACCTTCAGGATGCCGCGGATGGTGTTGACCACCAGGGTCGCCAGGGCTTCGCCTTCGACTTCCTCGGCGATCACCAGCAGCGGCCGGCCGGCCTTGGCCACCTGCTCCAGGATGGGCAGCAGGTCGCGGATGTTGCTGATCTTCTTGTCGTACAGCAGCACGAACGGGTTGTCGAGCAACGCCGACTGCTTCTCGGGGTTGTTGATGAAGTAGGGGCTCAGGTAGCCGCGGTCGAACTGCATGCCTTCGACGACTTCCAGCTCGCTGTCGAGCGACTTGCCGTCTTCGACGGTGATGACGCCTTCCTTGCCGACCTTGTCCATCGCGTCAGCGATGATCTTGCCGATGGTCT
>JAZKIV010000033.1:0-1661 GCA_040384685.1 Pseudomonadota bacterium
CTGCGCACGTCGGCGCAGACGGCCGCCGCGCTCGGCTACACCGACCCGAAGGTCATCCAGAAGCGCGGCGAGAAGGTGGGCGAGGTCGAGGCCATGCGCGCCACAGCGGTGTCGCAGGCCAAGCAGTACGTCAAGGTCGGCGGCCTGACGGACCCGGACGATCTGCGAGTGGCGGTCGCCAAAAAGGTTCCGGGCGCGCCGAAGGAAGTTGTTGACTACGCGCTGGCTGCTGCGCTCCGCAGCAAGGCCGGGGTCACCGCGAAGGGCCAGAAGTCGGCCGCCGCGCGCTACTACGACTACATCAAGCGCATCAAGTCCGGCAAGGCGTAGGCCGTGCCCGTCCGCGCTAGCGGCGGCGCCGGACCCGCCCCGGCCAGCCGTAAGAAGCGGATCGCCGCCGCCGACCAGCGCATAGCCAACGGTGGCAAGGCGCCCTCCGTCGGCGAGGCCACCAACCAGCTCGCCGCCCGCTTCGCGCTCAAGGCCGGTAACCGCAAGGCGGCGGCCGAGCACGTCGCCGAGGCCGACCGCTACGCGCGCAGCCCCGGCAAGCAGAAGTTGAAGCGTATCAAGAGCCCGCAAGAGACGTTCCGCGAGGCCGAGGCGAGTTACGGCGGCGCCCCCGTGGTGGACCCAGCGGGCGCCGCCCGCGTCATCGCCGGGCACGCACTGGGCCTGGGCAGGGCGTCGCTGCCGTGGAACATGCCGGGCACCGTCGCCAAGACGGGCAAGTTCATCGGCGAGAGCACGCTGGGGCTGGGCGCCCTGCTGGCGCGCGCGCAGCACGCGGGCAGCGTCATGGACAACATCAAGCCGCATTCCGACCGCGAGTCGCCGGTGGAGCTGGGGCGCGCGCTGCTCGGCGCGTCGGGCGAGCACTACTCCAAGAAGCTGGGCCCGGCCTACCGTGGCGACAAGGGCGGCGTCGACCACCTCGCTGAGGAGGTCTTCAAGGACCCGGCCGGGTCGGCGCTGGACGCGGTGTCGGTCATAGCGCCGCTCGACCTGGCGGCCACCGGCACCGTGCGCGCCGCGCGCGCCGCAGCGGGCAGGCCCGGCATCAAGTACATCGACGAGCGCCCCGACATCCGCAAGGCCGCTACAGGCCCCGCTGAGGCGCAGCGGACCGCGCGCACCGTATCGGGCGCCACGGTGCTGAAAGCGACGGACGCGGCGCGCGCGGGGGCGCAGGTGGGCGCCAAGCGACTGGCGGCCCGGCGCGCCGAGCGCGCGGCGGCCAGCAAGGCGACGAACCGCAAGCCGCTGCCGTCGGTGCGCGCCGCCGTCAAGCCTGGCGAGGTGGCGCCGCTGACTGCGAAGTCCACCGCTGCCCGCCACGCCCGCAAGCAGTCGGCCACCGCGTTCGCGCAGGGCGGCGCGCGCGCCGACTACCGCACCAACGAGGCCATCGAGCCGGTGGTCGCGGCCGCCAAGAAGACCGCCGTCGACAACCACTACGCCGCGCGCGTCGCGTCGCAGTTCGGCATCCGCGACTCGGCGGCCGCCAAGGCGTTCCTCGCCAAGTACGTGCCCTACGTGGAGGCGCACCGCGCCGCCGCGCTGGCGGGCAAGCCTGCGCCGGGCCGCAAGGTCAAGGGCGACGCCGCGCGCGTGGAGTACGCCGCCGCGCAGGCCGCCGCAGAGGGCGAGCTGCCCGCGCT
>JAZKIV010000034.1:0-44289 GCA_040384685.1 Pseudomonadota bacterium
TCGTGACCCCAGCCTCCACGCTCTGGATCACGTTGCCGCGCAGGTCGTAACGGTACGTCGTGGTCTGGCTCAGTGCGTCCGTGCCCACGTGGCTTGTCTTGCGGCCTGCCTCGTCCCAGGTGTTGGTTTCCACAAGCCGCAACTGCGTGCCATCGTTGACCAGCGCGTAGGTGCCGTTCGCGTCCACCGTGTAGTGGCTCGCGTCCACCGGCGCGTACGTGGTCGTCACCAGCCGGTTCATCCGGTCGTACGCGTAGTCGGTCGTGTACGCCCCGTTCGCGCTCGCGTTGTATTTGGCGACCGCCTGCACCTTGTTGCCGAACACGTCGTAGCGGTAGGTGATGTCCCCACCATCCGCGTGCCGCTCCACCAGCAGGTTGCCCGCCGCGTCCCATTCCTGGCGGTTCAGGTTGCCGTTCGCGTCGATCACCGCCACCTGCCGGCCCAGCACGTCGTACAGGATCTTGGTCTTTGCGGCGTCCGCGTTGCCGTTGCCGTCCGGCTGCAGCTGCTGTACCAGCTGGTTGTTCGCGTTGTACGCGTAGCGCGTCACCCACCCCGCGTACCGCGCATCGCTCACGCTCACCACGTTGCCCCAGCGGTCGTAGCCGCGGTTCACCGTCGCTTGCAGCACCGGGGCGGCAGTGTTGTTCGAGGTGGGTTGCGTGACGGATGTGCCCGCCGCCGGTTGGTCGGTTTTGGCGACGATGAACATCGCTCCGGCCATCGCACCCGTCACGGCCGTGCCTTCCGTGCGCGTCAGTTCCACCTCGTACTGCCCCGCCGGGAAGTTCGCAGCGATGTAGACCACCTTTTGCGGAACTCCCGTTTCGTTGATGTCGCCCGGTGTGATGTTCGTCCAACCCGTCGTACCCACCAGCCGGAAGTGGAACGTGTCGGCGGCGTTCGTCTTGCGGTCCCACACGAACCGCGTCCCGCCGTCCTCCGTCGCCTGCCACGCCACGCCCGGCAGCGGCATCTGCGGCCCAACAGGCACGTAGGTCTGCGACGCCTTGCCCGCTTGCTGCGTCACAAGGTACATCCCGGGGGTGTAGCCGGGCAGGGACACATCTGCCAGCAAGGGAGGGACGGTACCCATCGGCGCCATCGTCAACGTGCGCTGGGCCTGCGCGACCCGGTTACCCGCCGCGTCTTCCGTGTACAGGTCCAGGTCCCAGCTGCCACCGGCAGGAAGGTCCCACGCGTGGATGGTGATCGAGTCCACGCCGTTCACGGTGTCCACCGGCCAGTTGTTCGGCTGCCACGCTTCCGTGCCGTGAAAGCAGGTCCTCAGCTTCACCACCGTGCCCGCCGCCGGGTGCGGCCAGCTCAAAGTCCAGCTGCCGTCCGGGCGGCCCGTGAACTGCAATCCCTCCAGCGGCGGATAACCCTCCTGCGGGTGGAGCACCGGCGGCCTGTAGCCCGTGTCCGGAAGGAAGATGCTTGCCTTGATGTCATTCTGCGCGAAGGTCAGGACGCCGCTGCGTTGCTGGGCAACGGTGCCGTCGCTGCGCAGGAATTTCAGGTCCAGGGTATAGGCACCCGCGTCCATGTTGAACGGGCCCTCGAAGTACCGCGTTCCGTCCGTATCCGTGTGGAGCGTCACAGGCAGGAGCGCCCCGCTCGGGTCCGTGATCTTGAACGCTTCCGTCAGGCCGGCGGGTACGGACGGCCAGCTGAAGCGCCAGACGCCAGGCCTTGGCGTGGTGTACACCGTCTCGATGATGGGAATGCCCGACGCGGGCACGTACGCCGGCGTCTTGTTGACGTAAGTCGCTGCGCCCGGGGGGTTCGAGTTGACCTTGACCTCGCTCGTGTACTGCCAGGTGCGCGAGGTGACCGATCCGTAGTAGATGTCGATCTCGTATGTTCCGGCCGGCAGGTCCGTGCCGCTGAAGGACGCGGTCACCGTGCTGCCGACGTTCGTGATCTTGCTGGAGGCGGCGGTCGTCCACGCGCCATTGCTGCCGGCCACACGGTAACGCAGAGTCGGCTGGGTGTTTGTGGGCTTGGTCCACTGCAGCGACCAGTTGCCGTTGGTCGCGTTGCTGCTGAATGTGGCGTTGAACTTCGGCACGCCGATGGCCGGCGAGCTGCTGATGGTGCTGTTGCCCGGCGTGGTGTCGGTGAAGGTGTTGCCGACTCCACCGGCCATGAGGGTCATGTCGGCGGTGGCCATCTGGATGATCGCGCCGGCGGAGTCCTTCAACAGCACCTGGATCTGGTAGCCGCCGGAATTCCACTGCGCCGGGATGGTCACGCTCTGCGTCTTGCCGTCGCCGCCCACGATGGCCGCCGACCACGATGTATCAGCCGTGCGGAAGAGCAGCGTCGCGGTATAGCCGTTTGGTGGCTGCTTCCAGGAGATGATGGAGCCTCCGCCGCTCGGCTGGGTGGCCCCGAATTCCGCGATGCCACGGAAGGTGCTCACCAGATTTTGCGTCGCGCCGTTGCCCGACACCGTCATCACACCCGTCCTGAGGCCCAGCAGTGAACCCGTACTGGTGTTGAACTGCGTGACCTGCACATCCCACACCCCGTCACCGAAGACGGCGGGGTTGTTCATGTACAGGAATTGCTTGCCGCCGAGGGGCTGGAAGCCGGCCGGGTCGGCCGTGCGCCACGTATTGGTGCCGCGCAGCTTGTAGTTGACCGACGTCGTGTAACCCGCCGGCGGTTTGTCCCAGGTGAAGGTGGAGCCTGGCGCCGAAGTGGAACTTAACGAGCCCGCCACCCAGGTGATGCCCGGAACGCTGGGAATAAACGGCGTGGGAACAGTCCAGCTGTATGCCGGTACGTAATCGGGTGTCGTGGGTGCGGAAGTCGCCGCCGCATACGTCCCCGGGTTCATCGTGATGGTGCGCAGGCTCTGCCTGACGACCTCACCGCCCTTCATTTCGAAGATGGCAATGTCGTAGTTGTTGCCGGCATTCGGGGGGATCGAGTTGCCGCTGACACTCGCCGTGCTGCCGCTGTAGCCGATCGTGCCCACCGACCAGGTGCCGCTGTCCGAAGCCCAGCCGGCGCTGCCCGTGCTGGCGCGCCACTTCACCACGGCCATCACGTTCGTGTCCGCGTTCTTGGTCCAGGTGATTGCCCAGGTGCCGTCGGGGTTGGCCGTCCAGTTGGTGCTGATGACCGGGAAGGCCTGGGGATCCGTGTAGGGCGGGGTGGTGTTCTCGAGCGAAGGCGCGATGGCGGTGTCGGCATAGGTCGTGACCGTGGCCGGACTCCACCCCACCAGGGTGTTGCTGCCGTCGTACTGGCGCAGCTCGACGTTCCACAAACCGGCGGGCGTCTCGAAGTCCTTCACCGTGAGCGTCTCCATCCCGTTCACCAGCTGGATCTGCCCCGTCTTGTCGATCGGCGTGGTGGTTCCCTGCTGGACCATCCACATCTCGGTACGCCGGTCCGCAACGGCCGGCCAGGTGAGCGTCCAGTCGCCGTTGTCCTGCGGAATGAACTGGACCTGGCCCACCGGCGGCACACCGCTGGCCGGCTGGGTGTACGCAGCCTTGTATTCCACGGTCGGCGGCACCGCGGGACACGTCGGCGCCTGCGTGGCGCCGATCGCAACAGTGAGCGTGTAGGCCGAATGCGCGGCAACCACACCGCCCGCACCGACAAGCTTCAGGTCGAGGGTGTATTGGCCGGGCGCCAGCGTGTTGGGCGAGGTCACCTGCATCAGGCCGTCCACCTCCTTCATGTCCCACGTCGCCGGCACCGGCACGGGCGGGTTGCCCGAACCCACGAGGCAGTAGGTCAGGACCGGCGTGGTTCCGTCCACCTTGCGCCATTTCAGGACGGAAGTGCCATCGGCCTCCCGATAGAACCCGGCGCCCGAGATGGGCGGCGTGCCGCTCGCGGCGGTGAGCGCCAACTGCCCCGTGGTGTGCGCGTATGCGGCGGACGTGGCGTCGTGCGCGTAGCTGAGTTCGTATTCGTAGCTGCCGCTCGGCAACGCCGAAGCCATCACGCCGCTGTAGCCGCCTTCGAAAGACGACACCGCCAGCGTCTGCCATTCGCCGCCGCTGCCGGCCGGCCGGTAACGGAAGGTCTGGACCACCGTGCCGGCAGGCGTTTGCCAGTAGTACACGCCCGGGCCCTTGCCGCCGGTGAGGATGGGCGTCTCGATCAGCGCCACCACCGCACCGGTTACCTCGATCGAGCCGGTGGACGTGACGGCGGCGGCTGCCTCGCCAGGGCGCTTGGTGAGCACACGGTACTCATAGGTGTCGTCGCGCACACCGGTGGTGTCGAAGTACAGCTTCTTGCCGAAGTTCGTGACCGGCAAGGTCGTCCAGTCGTCGGTGCTGCCTGCAGCCCGGAACTGCAGCGTGACCTCGGTGCCCAAGTCCTCGGGGGTGGTCACTGTCACCACATGCACGGTGGGCCCCGTGGGGCCGTCCTGGTCGAACAGGAGGCGCCACTGGCCGTCGAGGCTTTTCTTGTAGACCTTCAGCGACGTGATCTGGTCGATGCCGGCGACGCCTTCGTCGTCCTTCCAGGAGAGCGTGATCCCGTGGTCGGCCTCCTCGGTGGTGAACATGCGGGCCAGGGTGCGCGTGCTCGCCGGCCGGTTGGCGGGCGCATTCTCCAAGGTCGTGTAGCCCAGCTCCACCTTGATCTCGCCCGAACCGAGGCTGCCGAGCGGGATCCACGAAAGAGTCACCTTGTTGGGCTGGTCCCAATGCAGTTGGCCGCCCGTGCCGGTGGCCAGCGTGCCCGCCTGCACGTTGGAGGCGGTCGCCCAGCCGTGGTTGAGTCCCACGGCCGTGGTGCTTTCCAGCTTCTGCGGCAGGACCTGCCGGATGGCATGTCCCAGTTTGTCGTAGACGGTCAGCGTCTGGCGCAGGCTGGGCGCATAACCGAAGGCGGCTTCGGCGCTGCCGATGGGCCCCGTTCTCGACAGGTCGATGTTGCTGCCGCCGTTGGTGGTCGTGCCCGTGCCGTCGCTGCGAAGTTCCAGCGTCATGTTGCCCAGCAGGTCGTAGAGCATGACGCGATCGACGCCATCGCCGGCGTTAGTACGCCACAGGCGACCGGCTGCGTCATAGTCGAAGTATTCGGTGGACGTGTTGTCCACTTTTTTGAGCGTGACTTCGCCGAAGGCGTTGTAGACCTGCTCGGAGACGGTGGGGAGCGTGGAGCCGTCCAGCTGCGTGGGGCCCGGCTCCCTGGTGCTGACCAGGCGCCCGAGCTTGTCGTACGTCATCTGCTGCCACAGCGTGTACACAAGGTTGCTGTTGGTGGAATCGGTCACCTTTTGCCAGGTCTTGGCCAGGTCGCCGCGCGCGTTGTACGAGTAGTAGTGATTGACCTGCCCGGCGTCGGTGCTCTGCGTGAGATGGCCGAAGCGGTCGTAGGCGAAACCCTGGATGTGATCGGCAGTGGAGCCGCCCAGTGATGTGAAGCCGGTCAGGGTCGGGTTGGATGCGCCGAGCGCGCGCTCGGCCGTGCCCACCACGTTGCCGAAGGCGTCGCGGTAGTACTCGGTCAGCGGCGTGACCTCCGCCCCCGTGGCGCCCACCTTGGGCGTGATGACGGCCTTCACGCGGCCAAGCGCGTCGTAATAGCTGTAGGTCTCTCCGCCGGCCGCATCCTTGGTGCGCACCAGGTTGCCCACGGCGTCGTAATCGTAGGAGGCGGTCGCATCGATGCGACCCTCGGCCATGCTGCTGATGGTAAAGCGCAGCGCGTAGCTGCCCGAGGGCAGCCCTTGCGGGATCACCACGTACTGCACCGCGCCTGCGGTGACGATGGCGGCGCTTTGCCAGTCGCTGCTGTTCGGCGCCTGGAATTGCAGACTGGCGACGCTGCCGGCAGCGGGCTTGCTCCACTGCAGCACTTTCACCGACTTGTCGTTGACGGGGCGACTGGTCGCCGCGATGCTGCCGGTCAGGCCTGTCAGCCCGATGTCCAGCACCGGGCCGGCGACCGTGAGCTTGCCAGTCACCGCGTTGATGGGCACCCCGTCCAACTGGTAGCTGATCTCCACGTCGTAGCTGCCGGCCGGAATGTCCGCCGCCAAGGCCAGGTGCTGGGTACCGTTTGTGTCGGTGACGATGAGGTCGGACACGCTCTCCCAGGCCTGCGCCGCGACGATGTTGGACGGCCGCCAGCGCAGCACGGTTTGCACGTTCGCGGGCGGCGTGGGCCAGCGCAGCACGCCCGAACCGTCCGTGCCTGCGAAGAACACCACGCCCGCAATGCCCTGCACGCCCGGCGGATTGGCGGGGAACTCCATGACGGGCTTCTGCGGCATGTTGGTCACCGACAGCGTGCCCTGGGAAGGCGGCGCGCCCGTCGCGACGCCGGCTGCGGCCAGCACGTTGAAGCGCGTCTCGCTGGTCTTGCGCCCGAGCGCGTCGTAGAAGTAGGTGATCTTGCGGTCGTCGTCCGACGCGACAGGCGCCGCTGGTGCATTGGCGCCCACCGGCTGGGTTCCCCAGTTGCCGGCGCCCACGCTGGTGGCGTACTCGATGCGGGTCTTCAGCAGGCCGGCCTCGTCCCAGGTCTGCGTGGTGAGATAGCCCATGGCGTCCACCGTGCCGACCTCCTGGCCGCGGCGGTCGTAGAAGTGGTCGGTGGTGGTGGCTTGCGCGCCGCTTCCGGCCACGGCGCGGATCAGTTCGCCGAAGGCGTTGTAGGAGTTGGCCGTGACCCGGCTGGAGAGGGAGGGCGTGCCGCTGTTGGTGGCGGCGTTGGTGGTGTAGGTATAGACGGCCGGCTCGGTGACGGTGGCCGCGCGGCCGCGCTGGTCGTACTGCGTGAGCAGGTGGCGCGCCGGATTGTTGGCTGTCGCGAGCAGCTGCCCGAGGGCCAGCCTGCTCTCCTCGGTGAAGCCCTGCGGCCCGGGTGCGGTCACAGTGACAGGATTGGCATGGCGCGCCAGGTCCGTTGCCTCGCCGAAGGCGTTGCGCAGGTAGCCCACCACGTAGCCCATGGCGTCGATCTCGTAGCTCAGCCGGCCCAGCCGGTCGTAGAGCTTGTAGCTCCAGTTGCCCGCGAGGTCCTGGCCCGCGATCGCGTTGCCCAGCGTGTCGTAGGTCGTTGTGGTGCTCAGCGGCGCTGCCGGCGTCTCGCTGCGCGAGGCCAAGCCCACCATCGTGAGCGGATCGTTGACCGGGTCATACACGCCGACGGCCGGATACAGCGTCCTGACCTGGCGGCCCAGCGCGTCGTACTGGTAGGTGGTGGTGCGCTGCTGCCCGGCCAGGCCCGCGGCTTCGGTGCGCGAAGTGAGGTTGCCCAGGGCGTCGTACGCCAGCAGCGTCACGATCTGGGTGTCCACGCTGGTGGCACCCTGGGCGACCAGTGCACCGCTCGCATCCGGCACCACGCTGGTGAGCTTCACCGCGGGCGCGGTCTCCTTCACCACGTGCCCGGCCGCGTCATGGTCATAGCTCCAGACGTCGCCCTTCTTGTTGGTGAACGTCTGCTTGTTGCCGAGCGCGTCGTAGGTGTAGCTCTCGGTGTGGTTCAGCGAATCGGTGCTGCTCAGCAGCCGCCCGGCCGCGTCGTAGGTGTAGCTGTCCGTGCGCCTGGCCGGATCTCCCACCAGCGCGGCCTGCACCGTCTGCCAGGTCGGCTGCGCGCCCAGCGTCGGCGCCAGCGAGTACAGGATGGTCCTGGTGACGCGGCCCAGCCCGTCGTAGCGGCTCTCGCGCACGTAGCCGGTGGCATCCACCGTGTAGACCAGCTGCCCCGCCGGGTCGAACACCTGGCGCGTTGTGCGGTCCTGCGCGGTGCTCTGGATGACCAGCTGGCCGATGGCCGCCGCGCCCGCCGCTGCCGGCAGCGCCGCCAGGCTGGCCTGGGCGATGGGCTGCGCATACGCCGTGGTCCGCACCACACGGCCCACGCCGTCGTACTCGGTCAGCGTCGCCGCGCCCACCGCGTCCACCGCATAGGCCAGCCGCCCCGCGTTGTCGTAGGCGAAGCGCTCGATGCGGTCGTTCGCGCTGTCCGGCGTGAGCGCGCCCGTGATGTCGCTGGCCGTGGGCAACGTCATGCCCAGGATCGCCGTGCCCTGGTAGGCGCGGCGCAGCGTGAGGCGGCCATTGCCGTCGTAGTCGTTCTTCACCACACCACCCAGCGCATCCAGCACGTAGATGTTGCGCCCGCCCTTGTCCCAGGTGTAGGTGGTGACGCGGTCGGACGCGCTGGCGGCCGCGCCCGCCGGGTTCGCACCGGCGGTAAGGGGCGTGGCGTACTGCCTGAGCTGGCGCAGGTTGCCGTCGGCGTCGTAGAGGCGCCTGGTCACCGCGCCGATGCCGTCCACGCTGTACTCGAGCCGCCCGGCCTTGTCGTAGACCTGGCGCAGCAGCATGTCGCGGCTGGCGTCGGCCACCTGCGTGATCGCCGTCGTGATGGCGCTCTGCGTGGCCGCCGTGCCGAGAGGAATTGCCGTGGCATAAGCGGTGCGCTGCACCACGTTGCCGTTGCCGTCGTACTGCATCGCCACCACGGCGCCGGTGCCGTCGACCTGGTAGATCGCGCGGTCGAGCTTGTCGTAGACGGTGCGCAGCCGCTGGTCATGCGCGGAGTCGGCGGCCGGGTTGGGTACCGTGCCGGGGGTGTAGCCGCTCACCTTGCTGGCATACGCGACGCGGTCGACCACATTGCCGTTGCCGTCGTAGCTGTACTTCACGACCGCGCCGGCGCCGTCGACGGTTGCGGTGAGGCGCCCGTCCTGGTCCCAGACGCGGTGCTCGGTCACGTCCTGCACGCTGGCCGTGAGGTACTGCTCGACCTGCCCAAGCATCGGGTATTCGTCCATCGACGCCAGGTCCGAGGCATCGATGTTGGTCGCATAGCGCTTCACCTGCACCAGCCGGCCGTTCAGGTCGTAGCTGTTCTGCTGGATCGCGCCGCCGGCATCGATGGTATAGACCAGCCGGTTGTTCTCGTCGTACGCGTAGCGGGTCATCTGCCCGTTGGCGTCGGTGCTGTTAGCCAGGTTGCCCGCGTCGTCATAGGCCCAGGTGCGCGTGAGGTTCAGCCCGCTGGGGTCGACCTGCTCCTTGGTGCGCCGGCCCAGCGCGTCGTAGGTGTACCTGGTCAGGTTGCCCGCCGGCGTGGTGACCGTCAGCACGTTGGAGCCACCGTCGTAGGTGTAGGTGGTGACCAGGTTCAGCCCGGACGGATCCACCGTCTGCTTCCACAGCTGCCCCTTCAGGTCGTAGTCCAAGCGCGTGACCACGCCGTTCGGGCTGGTGCTGGTGATCTGCTGGCCCTTGGCGTCCCAGGTGTAGGTGGTGACCAGGTTCAGGCCGCTCGGATCCACCGTGCGCGTGAACACCCGGTTGGCCGCGTCGTAGGCGAAGGCGACCTTGTTGCCTGCCGCGTCCGTCGCGTCGGCGATGCGCCCGGCGCGGTCGTAGGTCGTGCCGATCGTGGTCTGGTCGGCCTGCACCGTCTGCTTGAGGTTGCCGTTGCGGTCGTAGCTGTAGGTGGTCGTGTTGCCGCGCCCGTCCGTCACGCTCTGCGTCTGGCCGAAGCGGGTGGACGCCGTGGTGGTGACCACGCCCTCGGGGCTGGTGATGGTGACGCTGCGCTGGCTGGCGTCGTACGCATACTGCGTGACGCGGCCGAGCGCATCGGTCTGCGTGGTCACGCGCGAGAAGGCGTCGTAGGCCGTGAGGTGCGCGGCACCCAGCTCGTCCGTCGTGGCGACCTGACGGCCCAGGAGGTCCCAGCTGAAGGTGCGCTGGTTGCCATTGCCATCCTGCGTGCTGCTGACGCGGCCGAAGGCGTCGTAGCTGGTGTAGGTGTTCAGCGAGCCGCCGCCGCCGCGGTGCAGGTACAGCAGCAGGCCGCGCCGGTCGTAGGTGCGCGACTCCTCGTAGTCCTGCGTGCCCAGCGCCTGCGTGCGGTCCGTCTCCTCGCCGAACGCGTTGTACCAGAGGGTCGTCAGGTAGCCCAGCGCGTCGGTCGACGTTTTCACGCGACCGGCCGTGTCGTAGCTGTAGCCGGTCTTGCTGTCCTGCGCGGCGTTCTTGACCAGGTCGATGGCCGACGTCAGCGCCGTGTTGACCAGGCCTCCCGCGTTGCTGCCGGTCAGGCCCGACAGCCCGATGCGCGCGCCGTACCTGATGACCGCCGTGCGCTGGCCCAGCGCGTCGTACTGGTTCTCCGCGACTTCGCCCAGCGCGTTGACCGTGTGCGTGAGCTGGTTGTCCGGGTTGTAGAAGAAGAGCGTCTTGTTGCCGTATTGGTCCGTCGTGCTGGTGCGCCGGCCGGCTGCGTCGTAGCTGTGCGTGAGGCCCCACTGCGCCCAGATCGCGTCGATCTGCGCCTGCGTCTGGTTGCCCGTCAGCTGCGCGCTGCCTTCGGCCGCGAGCTCGCCCACCAGGCGGCCCTGGATGTCGTAGCGCGCCTGCAGCGTGCGCGCTTCCGGCTGGCTCCAGGCCTTCACCGTTTTCACCAGGTTGCCCGCGTTGTCGTAGGTGAACTGCGTGACCGTGCCCTGGGGGTCCGTCTGCTGCGCCAGGCGGTTCAGGCCGTCGTATTGCCAGAGAGTCGATTGATCCTGCGCGCTGGAGCCGGGGCGCACGTCCTCCAACAGGCTGGCCGGATCGATGCCGGCCCCCACCTTGGTGGCATAGCGCACGCTCTGGGCCAGGTTGCCGCTCCTGTCGTACACCTTCTCGGTGAGGTAGCCCTCCGCGTCGATCTCGCCGGCCACCTGGCCTTTGGCGTTGTGCAGGTAGGTGGTGGCTTGGTCGGTCGGCAAGGACCCGGGGATCATCGAGGCAAACAGGGTGACGTGCGCGGTGCCCTGCGTGTAGCGCACCTTGCGCGCGAGGCGGCCGGCGGCGTCGTACTGGTATTCCGTCAGGTAGCCCTCGGCGTCCAGCTCGCCCCTCAAGCGGCCGTCGGCGTCGTAGTAGTTGCGCGCCGTGCGGTCCGCTGCCGTCTCTGCGGGACTGATGGCCCCGACCGTGGGCGCGTCGCCCAGCGCGGAGACACCGATTCGCGTGGCATAAGCCGTCACGCTCACCACCCGACCAGCGCCGTCATAGGCGGTCTGCCTGACGCCGCCGTCGGCATCGACCGTCTTGACCAGCCGATTCGCCGCGTCGTAGATGCGCCATGCATGCTGGTCGGCACTGGTGGGCGCCGGCCGCACCGCGGCGAGCACGGGGTTGGTCGGGTTGCCCGCGCCGTCCACCAGCGTGGCCACATTGACCGCCGTGGCATACGCGATGCTGTGCGTCACCAGGTTGTTCGCGTTGTAGCGGTATTCGCTCAAGCTGCCGTTGCCGTCGATGTCCGCCACCTTGCGGCCCGCCTCGTCGTACAGCATCCAGTGGCGCACGCCGGTCGGGTCCTGCGTCATCGCAAGGCGGCCAGACACGTCGTAGGCGTAGAGCGTCGCTCCCAGGTCGGGCGCGGCCGCGCTGCCCTGCGTCACGCTGATCAACTGGCCGTTCTTGTCGTAGGCGCTGGTGGTGATCAGCCCGTTGGCTTGCGTGACCCGGATCTTGTTGTTCGCCGCGTCATAGGCGTAGCTGGTGAGCTCGCTTTTGGCGTTGGTCGCCGTGAGCAGGCGCCCCAGGCCGTCGTAGGCGTAGTTGCTGCTGTCGCCGTTGCCCGAGATCGTCTGCAGCAGCCGCCCGGCGTGGTCGCGCACGTACGTGGTCACGGACTGGTTGCCGTCGCTCGCACCGTTTCCCCAGAAGATGCTCGACCACTGCGTCTGGGTCCACAGCTGCCCGCGTGCGTCGTAGGCGTAGTCGGTGCGGCTGAGATTTTGGAGATGGTTGTTGGCCCAGCTTTCCATCGCCGCCACTGTCGGCACCGCCGTCGCGCCCAGGGAACCCACGTCATACGCATCCTGCGTGTATTGCAGCATTGCGCTGCGCAGCCCATTGTTGTAGCGGTATTCCGTGACCCGGCCTTCCGCGCTCAGCACGAAGCGCAGCAGGTGCTGGCTGCTGCCGTCGTACACGTAGCGCGTGACCAGCGACTGGGCCGGCTGCCCCGCACCCGCGCCATCGGGGTCCGGCACCGTGTACACCGTCTCGGTCACGAGCTGGTTGTACGCGTCGAACGTGCGCGTGATGGTGTTGCCCGCCGCGTCGCGCTGCAGCGTCTGGTTGCCCCGCGCGTCGTACTCCATCACCAGCTGCCGGCCCAGGGGGTCGGTGATGGAGAGCAGCCGCTCCCCGCTGGTCGCGCTGGCCGCCGAGTAGGCATAGCTCGTGATTTGCGAGACGCCGTTGACCGCTGGGGCCGTCACGCTGGTCAGCTTGCCGGCCGTGTCGTACGCATAGACGATCGAACGGTTCAATGCGTCCGTGACGGTGGTCTGGCGGCTGGCCGTGTTGTAGTTGTAGCTGGTGACCCGGCTCAGCCCGTCGGTGATGCTGGTGACCCGGTACACGCCATCGGGCCCCTGGGTGTAGCCGAAGCTGAGCTTGGTTCCATCGGCCTGGGTGGTCGAGGCCAGCCGGCCACCGGCGTCATAGGCATAGGTGGTGGTGTAGACCTTGCCGTCGGCAACGCTGTTGTCTTCCGGGCTCAGGTCCACCGTGACCGAGATGAGTTTGCCGCTGGTCGCGTGGTAGCCGTAGCGCACCGCGGTGCTGGTCGCGCCGCCGGAGTTGGCGTAGACCACGCTCGCGAGCTTGGTGGTGCCGCCGTAGTTGAAGGTGAACGCGTCCCCGTTGGACGACTGCACCTTCTGCAACTGCCCCAGGCTGTCGTAGGTGTAGCTGACCGTGTGGCCCTGCGCGTCCGCCTTGGTCATCAGGCGCCAGGATTCGGCCTTGCCGTTGACGATCTGCTGCTTGTACGTTTCGCTCGCGCCGCTGTCGCCGTCGCTCCAGGTGAACGCCTGCGTGGTGGCGTTGTACTTGATGGTGTCGTACGCACCCGACCCCTTGGGCGTGATGTAGCTGCTGGTGGCCGCGTTCCAGGCGTACGCCGCTTCGGCGCCGTCCTGGTCCGCGCGGTACACCGTGCTGCCCACAGCGTTCGGCGTGCCGCTGTAGCGCAGGTTGCCGGCCTTGAAGACGCCCGTGTTCCAGTTGTCTGCGTTGTCGTCGTCCAGCAAACCCTGGCTGTTGTACGTGCGCAGCGCCCCCACTTCGGAGCCCATCGCCATGAACACGTCGTCTCGCTCCTGCAGCACCAGGTTGCCCGTCGCCACGTTCACGAACGCCTGCTCCCCCGCCTGCCCCAGCCCCGCCGTGCCCGGACCCTGCTGGCCCAGCGTCGCCCACGAACTCAAACTCACGCCCAACGCCCCGCCGCTTACGATCGCCACCATGCTTTTGCTCCGCCTCTGTTCTGATCCGAGGCCGCCCACCTCCGGCAGCCCCACATCCACTACATCGGCACCAAAGCAGGTTTGTTTAATGCGACGACAAACACAGGCGCGCAGCGGCCTAAACCGCGGCAGAAAGCGGCCGATATACTGGTTTGAAAGACACTGAGGAGTTGCGATGCCCAACCAATTGCCCGCTGCGGGCCCCGGTGCGGAGGATCCGCGCACGCTGCTGGACATGGGCATCGCCGCCAGCATGGCCGACCGCCCTGCCCAGGCGCTGCAGTTGTTCGAGCGGGCTGCGGCCGCCGCGCCCGCCTGGGCGCTGCCGCACTTCCTGCTAGGTTCTGAATACGCGGCACAAAACGATATCGCGAAGGCCGAAACGGCGCTGGCCAACGCGGTGCTGCTCGACCCAGAGCTGCACATCGCGCGCTACCAGCTCGGGTTGCTGCAATTCAGCGCCAGCCGTGCCGCGGCGGCGCTGGTCACCTGGCAGCCGCTCGCCGGCCAGCAAGGGCTGCAGGGCCTGCCCGCCTTCGTGCGGGGCTTCGCCGCCATGGCACAGGACGACTTCACCACCGCGCAGCAGCACTTCCACGACGGCCTGGCGGAGCCGGACCTCAACACCGCGGTGGCCGGCGACATTCACAAAGTGCTGGCCGACCTGCAAGTCCTGCTTGCGCCGGAGGCCCGACCACCCGTGCAGCAGGCGGAGCTTCAACCCGCAAGCCACGTGCTGGTGGCTGCCTACGACAAGTACAAGCTGCACTGAGCGCGCGCGTTTCGCGCTCCACAAAACAAAACGCCCACTCGAAAGAGTGGGCGTTTCAATTTGGTTGCGCGGGCAAGATTTGAACTTGCGACCTTTGGGTTATGAGCCCAACGAGCTACCAGGCTGCTCCACCGCGCGTCAGAGGGGGAATTATAAGTTATTCAGAGGCTTCTTGCTCGCCGCCGGCGGTGTTTTCCGCGGTCTCGGGGCGATCGACCAGTTCGACCAGCGCCATCGGCGCATTGTCGCCGACGCGGAAGCCCATCTTCAGGATGCGCGTGTAGCCGCCCGGGCGCGTCTGGTAGCGCGGGCCCAGTTCGTTGAACAGCTTGGTCACGCTGTCGCGGCTGCGCAGGCGGTCGAACGCCAGGCGCCTGTTGGCGAGCGTGGGCTCCTTGGCCAGCGTGATCATCGGCTCGACCACGCGGCGCAGTTCCTTGGCCTTGGGCACCGTGGTCTTGATGACCTCGTGCTCGATGAGCGAGTTCATCATGTTGCGCAGCATCGCCTGGCGGTGCTCGCTGGTGCGGTTGAGTTTGCGGAGTCCGTGTCCGTGACGCATGGTGTATTCCTTTCCTTCTATTGCCCGCAGCCGTATCAGGTACTGCGAGGTCGAGGCTGCGGCGCAGCCTCGTTGTCGTCTACCAAAACTTAACGCTTGTCGAGGCCGGCGGGCGGCCAGCTTTCGAGCTTCATGCCAAGGGTCAGGCCGCGCGAGGCGAGCACTTCCTTGATTTCGTTGAGCGACTTGCGGCCCAGGTTGGGGGTCTTCAGCAGCTCGTTCTCGGTGCGCTGGATCAGGTCACCGATGTAATAGATGTTTTCGGCCTTCAGGCAGTTGGCCGAGCGCACGGTGAGCTCGAGCTCGTCGACCGGGCGCAGCAGGATCGGGTCGAACTGCTGCGAGCTGCGCTGCACCGGCGCGTCGAACGCGGCCAGTTCGCTGCCTTCCAGCTGCGCGAACACCGCCAGCTGTTCCACCAGGATCTTGGCCGAGGCGCGCACCGCGTCTTCCGCCGTGATCGCGCCGTTGGTCTCGATCTCCATCACCAGCTTGTCCAGGTCGGTGCGCTGCTCCACGCGGGCGCTTTCGACCGTGTAGCTCACGCGGCGGACCGGCGAGAACGACGCGTCCAGCACGATGCGGCCGATCGACTTGGTCGGCTCGTCGCCGTAGCGGCGCATCGTGCCCGGCACGTAGCCGCGGCCCTTTTCCACCTTGATCTGCATGTCGATCTTGCCGCCTTGCGACAGGTTGGCGATCACATGGTCCGGGTTGACGATCTCGACGTCGTGCGGCGTCTGGATGTCGGCGGCAGTGACGATGCCCTCGCCGTCCTTGCGCAGCGACAGGGTGACTTCGTCGCGGTTGTGCAGCTTGAACACGACGCCCTTCAGGTTCAGCAGGATGCCCACCACGTCTTCCTGCACGCCGTCGATCGACGAGTATTCGTGCAGCACGCCGGCAATGGTCACCTCGGTGGCCGCATACCCAACCATCGACGAGAGCAGCACCCGGCGCAGCGCGTTGCCCAGCGTGTGGCCGTAGCCCCGCTCGAACGGCTCCAGGGTCACCTTGGCGCGGTTCGTGCCAAGCTGCTCCACGTTGATGGATTTGGGTTTCAGCAAATTGGTCTGCATGCAGGACTTCCTCTCAATACCCCCGGCTCGTTACACCGGTAAGGCTGGTGAAGTGCCCTGTGCGCGGTGCCCCACGCACAAGGAACGAAAAAATCACAAGGACGAGGCTCTGCAAGAGCCTCGTTATCCTCTGTCTATCGCGAATACAGCTCGACGATCAGCGATTCGTTGATGTCGGCGCCGAACTCGTCGCGGTCCGGGACCTTCTTGAAGGTGCCTTCGGCCTTGTCGGCAATGACTTCCACCCAGCCCGGAAGACCGACCTGCTGGGCCAGTTGCAGCGCCTCGACCACGCGGTTCTGCTTCTTGGACTTGTCGCGCACGGCAACGATGTCGCCGGCCTTGACCAGGTACGACGGGATGTTGACCGGCTTGCCGTTGACCGTGATCGCCTTGTGCGACACCAGCTGGCGCGCTTCGGCGCGGGTGGAGCCGAAGCCCATGCGGTAGACCACGTTGTCCAGGCGCGATTCCAGCAGCAGCAGCAGGTTGGTGCCGGTGTTGCCCTTGCGGCGCTCGGCTTCCTCGAAATAGCGGCGGAACTGCTTTTCCAGGATGCCGTACATGCGCTTGACCTTCTGCTTCTCGCGCAGCTGGATGCCGTAGTCGGAGGTGCGCTGGCCGGAGGTGCGGCCGTGCTGGCCGGGCTTGGAGTCGAACTTGGCCTTGTCGCTGATCGAGCGGCGCGCGCTCTTCAAGAACAGGTCGGTGCCTTCACGGCGGGAGAGTTTGGCCTTGGGGCCGAGATAACGTGCCACGTGTCTTTCCTTGAATCATCTGCCCCGGCCTGTTGCCGGGGGAGCCGGCAGCGCTTGCGCCGCCGGCGGTGGGCTTGAGAACAGAGGAAACACGGGCTGCCTTCGGCAGCCGTGTCCCTCGGGTTTAAATACGGCGACGCTTTTGCGGGCGGCAGCCGTTGTGCGGCACCGGCGTCACGTCGGAGATCGACGTGATGCGGATGCCCAGCGCGGCCAGCGCGCGCACCGACGATTCGCGACCCGGGCCGGGGCCCTTGATCTCGACGTCCAGGTTCTTGATGCCCTGCTCCATCGCGGCGCGGCCGGCCACTTCCGAGGCCACCTGGGCGGCGAACGGCGTGGACTTGCGCGAGCCCTTGAAGCCCTGGCCGCCCGAAGACGCCCAGCTCAGCGCGTTGCCCTGGCGGTCGGTGATGGTGATGATCGTGTTGTTGAAGGACGCGTGCACGTGGCAGACGCCGTCGGACACGTTCTTGCGGACCTTCTTGCGCACACGTTGCGCTGCATTGCTGGCGGGAGCCTTTGCCATGTCTTAACTCTCTTCCCGTTTATTTCTTCAGGGCCTGGGCGGCCTTGCGCGGACCCTTGCGGGTGCGGGCGTTGGTGCGGGTGCGCTGGCCGCGCATCGGCAGGCCGCGGCGATGGCGGAAGCCGCGGTAGCAGCCGATGTCCATCAGACGCTTGATGTTCATCGTGGTCTCGCGGCGCAGGTCGCCCTCGATCGTCAGCTGGGCGATCTGGTCGCGGATCTTTTCCAGATCGGAGTCCGACAGGTCCTTGACCTTCTTCGAATAGGCGATGCCGCAGGCTTCGCAGATCTTGCGAGCGCGCGTGCGTCCGATGCCGAAGATCGCCGTCAGGCCGATCTCGGCGTGTTGGTGCGGCGGAATGTTGATGCCAGCAATACGTGCCATGTTCGTCCTCTAAAACTTGCTCAGCCCTGGCGCTGCTTGTGGCGCGGATCGGTACAGATGACGCGCACGACGCCCTTGCGGCGGATGATCTTGCAGTTGCGGCAGATCTTCTTGACGGAAGCCGAAACTCTCATTTGCTTTCTCCTAATTCCTTTGCGCTATGCGCGATCTGGCGCTTCGACGGCGTGCTGATCCGGTCAGCCATTCAGCGAAGTCTTGAAATTCGCCTTCTTCAGCAGCGACTCGTATTGCTGGCTCATCAGGTAGTTCTGCACCTGGGCCATGAAGTCCATGGTCACCACCACGATGATCAGCAGCGAAGTCCCGCCGAAATAGAACGGCACGTTGTATTTCAGGATCAGGAACTCCGGCAGCAGGCAGACGAAGGTGATGTACACCGCGCCGGCCAGCGTGAGGCGAACCAGGATCTTGTCGATGTAGCGCGCCGTCTGCTCGCCCGGGCGGATGCCCGGCACGAAGGCGCCGCTCTTCTTCAGGTTGTCGGCGGTCTCGCGGCTGTTGAACACCAGCGCCGTGTAGAAGAAGCAGAAGAACACGATGGCGCTCGCGTACAGCAGCACGTAGATCGGCTGGCCCGGCGTCAGCGTGCCTGCGATGTCCTTCAGCCAGCGCATGCCGTCGCCCGTGGAGAACCAGCTCACCACCGTGGTGGGCAGCAGGATGATCGACGAGGCGAAGATCGGCGGGATCACGCCGGCCATGTTCAGCTTCAGCGGCAGGTGCGACGACTGGCCGCCGTAGACCTTGTTGCCGACCTGTCGGCGCGCGTAGTTCACCAGGATCTTGCGCTGCCCGCGTTCGACGAACACCACGAACCAGGTCACCAGCGCCACCAGCGCCACGATCAGGATCGCCACCAGGATGCTCATGGCACCGGTGCGCACCAGCTCCAGCAGCCCGCCGATCGCGCTGGGCAGGCCCGCGGCGATGCCGGCGAAGATCAGGATGGAGATGCCGTTGCCCAGGCCACGCTCGGTGATCTGCTCGCCCAGCCACATCAGGAACATGGTGCCGGCCGTCAGGCTCACCACCGCCGTCATGCGGAAGCCGAAGCCCGGGCTGATCACCAGGCCGGCCGAACCCTCCAGCGCCAGCGCGATGCCCAGCGACTGAAAGATGGCCAGGCCCAGCGTGCCGTAGCGCGTGTACTGCGTGATCTTGCGGCGGCCCGCCTCGCCCTCTTTCTTCAGTTGCTCGAACGTCGGCAGGACGTAGGTGAGCAGCTGCATGATGATCGAGGCCGAGATGTACGGCATGATGCCCAGCGCGAACACGGTGAAGCGCGACAGCGCCCCGCCCGAGAACATGTTGAACAGGCTCAGGATGCCGCCCTGCTGGCCCTTGAAGAGCTGCGCCAGCTGGTCCGGGTTGATGCCCGGCACAGGAATGTGCGCGCCGACGCGGTAGACCACCAGCGCGAGCAGCAGGAAGACCAGCCGGCGACGCAGGTCGCCGAACTTGCCGGTCTTCGCGATCTGGGCTGCGTTAGTGGCCACGGATGCCGTTCCTCACGCTGCCTTCAGGCCAGGCTGCCGCCGGCCGCTTCGATCGCGGCCTTGGCACCGGCGGTCGCGCCGATGCCGTTCAGCTTCACGGCCTTGGTCAACTCGCCCGACTTGATGATCTTGACGTTGCGCACGATCTGGGCCACCAGCTTGGCGCTCTTGAGCGCCAGCAGGTCGACTTCGGCGGCATTGGTCGAGGTCACCAGCTTGTCCAGCTGGCCCAGTGTCACTTCGCCGTTGAACTTCAGGTTCTGCGACTTGAAGCCGCGCTTGGGCAGGCGGCGCTGCAGCGGCATCTGGCCGCCTTCGAAACCGACCTTGTGGTAGCCGCCGGCGCGGGACTTCTGGCCCTTGTGGCCGCGGCCCGCGGTCTTGCCCAGGCCCGAGCCGATGCCGCGGCCGACGCGGCGACGCGCCTTGTTGGAGCCCTCGGCGGGCTTGATGGTATTGAGTTCCATGTCAGAGCACCTTCACCAGGTAGTCGACCTTGTTGATCATGCCGCGCACCGCAGGTGTGTCCTGCAGTTCGCTGACCGAGTTCAGCTTGCGCAGGCCCAGGCCGCGCACCGTCGCGCGGTGCGACTCCTTGGTGCCGATCGGGCTGCGCACCAGCTGCACCTTGACGGTCTTGGTGGTTTGTTCGTTCGCCATTTGCGTTTCCTTTAAGCGGCGAAGATGTCTTCGACCGACTTGCCGCGCTTGGCCGCCACGTTCGAGGGGGTCGTGGAGTTGCGCAGCGCGTCGAAGGTGGCGCGGACCATGTTGTAGGGATTGCTCGACCCATGGCTCTTGGCCACGATGTCGGTGATGCCCATCACCTCGAACACGGCGCGCATCGGGCCGCCGGCGATGATGCCGGTACCCTTGGGGGCCGGCGCCATCATCACGCGGGCCGCACCGTGCTGGCCGAACACGTGGTGGTGCAGCGTGCCGTTCTTCAGCGACACCTTGGTCATGTTGCGGCGCGCTTCTTCCATCGCCTTCTGCACGGCCGCGGGCACTTCCTTGGACTTGCCCTTGCCCATGCCGACGCGGCCGTCGCCGTCGCCGACCACGGTGAGCGCGGCGAAACCGAGAATCCGGCCGCCCTTGACCACCTTGGTGACGCGGTTGACCGCGATCATCTTTTCCTTCAGGCCGTCTTCCGGACCGTCGCCCTGCCTGTTCGCTTGAATCTTTGCCATTTCGGGTCCCGTGTCCGTTAGAACTGCAAGCCGGCTTCGCGCGCGGCTTCGGCCAGCGCCTTGACGCGGCCGTGGTAGGCGAAGCCCGCCCGATCGAAGGCAACCTTCTCGACGCCGGCGGCCTTGGCCTTCTCGGCGATGCGCTTGCCGATCATGGCGGCGGCGGCGGCATTGCCGCCCTTGCCGGCGGCACCGAGCTCCTTGCGCACGTCGGCTTCCACCGTCGAGGCGCTGGCCAGGACCTTGGCGCCGTCGCCGGAGATCACCGCCGCGTAGATGTGCAGGTTGGTGCGGTTCACCATCAGGCGCGCCGTGCCTTGCGTGGCGATGCGAATGCGCGTCTGGCGCGACCGGCGCAGACGCTGCTCTTTCTTGGTCAACATCGTCATGCTCCTTACTTCTTCTTGGTCTCTTTGATCGTGATCTTCTCGTCCGCGTAGCGGATGCCCTTGCCCTTGTAGGGCTCGGGCGGACGGACGGCACGGATCTCGGCGGCCAGCTGGCCCACGCGCTGGCGGTCGGCGCCCTTCACCACGATTTCCGTGGGGAGCGGCGTCTCGAACTTGATGCCCGCGGGCATCTCGATGTTCACGGGATGCGAGTAGCCGACCGACAGGTTCAGCTTGTTGCCCTGGACGGCGGCCTTGTAGCCCACACCCACCAGGTTCAACTTCTTCTCGAAGCCCTTGGTCACGCCCTGCACCATGTTGTTCACCAGCTGGCGCATGGTGCCGCTCATGGCGTTGGCTTCGCGCGACGCGTCGATGGGCAGGAAGGTCAGCTTGCCGCCTTCGTTGCTCACCTTGACCAGCGCATTGGCGGTCAGCGACAGCGTGCCGCCGGCGCCCTTGACGCTGATCTGGTCATCCTTGATCTGCACGTCCACGCCTTGCGGGACGGCGACCGGCATTTTTCCGACTCGGGACATTTCTCTTTACCTCCGCGTCAGGCCACGTAGCACAGCACTTCGCCACCGACACCGGTCGCGCGCGCCTTGCGGTCGGTCATCACGCCCTGCGGCGTGGTGACGATCGCCACACCCAGGCCGTTCATGACCTGGGGAATGGCGTCGCGGCCCTTGTACACGCGCAGGCCGGGACGGCTCACGCGCTCGATGCGCTCGATGACCGGGCGGCCAGCGTAGTATTTCAGGGCGATTTCGAGTTCGCTCTTGCCACCTTCGGACTTCACCTGGAAGCCGTCGATGTAGCCCTCGTCTTTCAGCACCTGGGCAATGGCCACCTTCACCTTGGAAGACGGAACCGACACCGTGGCCTTGGCCACCATCTGCGCATTGCGGATGCGCGTCAGCAGGTCGGCGATGGGATCACTCATGCTCATATCTGTGTCTCCTCGCGCTTACCAGCTGGCCTTGGTGATGCCAGGGATGTCGCCGCTGAACGCCATTTCGCGGATCTTGCTGCGCGCCAGACCGAACTGGCGGAACGTGCCACGCGGGCGACCGGTGATCTCGCAGCGGTTGCGCTGACGCGTGGGGTTCGCGTTGCGCGGCAGCTTCTGCAGCGCGAAACGCGCGGCTTCGCGCTCTTCCGGGCTCTTCTTGGCATCGGTCGAGATCGCCTTCAGTTCCGCGTGTTTTTTCGCGAACTTGGCGACCAGCTTGTCACGCTTGTTTTCGCGCTCGATCAAAGCAGTTTTAGCCACGATGCACCTTCAGTTCTTGAACGGGAAACGGAAGCCCGCGAGCAGCGCCTTGGCCTCCTCGTCGGTCTTGGCCGTGGTGGTGATGCTGATGTTCAGGCCGCGCAGGGCATCGACCTTGTCATACTCGATCTCGGGGAAGATGATCTGTTCCTTGACCCCGATGTTGTAGTTGCCGCGACCGTCGAACGCGCGGCCGGAGACACCGCGGAAGTCGCGCACGCGGGGCAGCGCCACGGTGACGAAGCGGTCCAGGAATTCGTACATGCGCGTGCCGCGCAGCGTGACCATGCAGCCGATGGCCTGGCCTTCGCGGATCTTGAAGCCGGCGATGGCCTTCTTGGCCTTGGTGACCACGGGCTTCTGGCCGGCGATCTTGGTCAGGTCGGCGACGGCGTTGTCCATCACCTTCTTGTCCGCCACGGCCTCGCTCACGCCCATGTTCAGCGTGATCTTGGTGATGCGCGGCACCTGCATCGGCGACTTGTAGCCGAACTTCTCGGTCAGCTGGGGCGCGACCTTGTCGCGGTAGATGTCTTGCAGACGGGTCATGGTCAGGCCACCTTGATTTCTTCGCCGCTGGACTTGAAGACGCGCACGCGCTTGTCTTCCAGCTGCTTGATGCCGACCCGGTCGGCCTTGCCCGTCGCCGGGTTGTAGATCGCCACGTTGGACTGGTGGATCGGCATGGATTTCTCCACGATGCCGCCGGTGGCGCCCTTCATGGGGTTGGGCTTGGTGTGCTTCTTCACCAGGTTGATGCCTTCCACCAGCAGGTGGTCGGCGTCCTTGCGCAGCGCAACCTTGCCGCGCTTGCCCTTGTCTTTGCCGGCCAGCACGATGACCTCGTCGCCCTTGCGAATCTTTTCCATGGCCAGTCCTTACAGAACTTCGGGCGCCAGCGACACGATCTTCATGAACTTCTCGGTGCGCAGCTCGCGCGTCACCGGGCCGAAGATGCGGGTGCCGATGGGCTCCAGCTTGTTGTTGAGGAGAACGGCCGCATTGCCGTCGAACTTGATGAGCGAGCCGTCGCCACGACGGATGCCCTTGGCGGTACGCACCACCACTGCGCTGTAGATCTCGCCCTTCTTGACGCGACCCCGCGGAGCGGCTTCCTTGATGCTCACCTTGATGATGTCGCCGACACTGGCGTAGCGCCGCTTGGAGCCGCCCAGCACCTTGATGCACAGGACGGACTTCGCGCCCGTGTTGTCGGCGACTTCGAGCCGAGATTCAGTCTGGATCATTTCTGTTAGTCCCAACTTGTCCCGAAAGCACCCTGGGGAACGATTCCCGCAGGCCATTCGAGCCAGTCTTGGTCCCGCCGTCCGCCGCAAAACCCGTGAGGCCTTGCGATTTCCGAATGGGAAGAGCCCGCCCGTGAAAAGGCGAGCCCGCGATCATATCCGAATCGTGGCAGTTGTCAAACGGCTCCGTTCAAGCCGGCAGCTCCAGGTAGGTCCGCGCCAGTTCCTCGAACGCGGCAACCTGGGGGTCCGCGCCGGTCTCCTCACGCAGCAGCGCGCCGACATCGGCGGCCAGCGACCCGGCCAGCCGGGCGTCCAGGAACAGCAGGCGGGCGCGGCGCGCCAGCACGTCTTCCGCCGTGCGGGCATATTCGTGGCGGGCGGCGAAGCGGACCATGGCCTCGGTCAGGCCGCCGCCCAGCTGCCGGCCGGCGCCGGGCAAGCCGTCGAGTTGCGTCGCTTCGCTGCCGTACAGGTGCGCGCCGGGCGCCGCGCTGATGGCGACAGCTGTGCGCGCCGAAGCGGGGGGTGTAGCACCCACCAGCGGCAAGTTGGCGGTCACTCCAGCCGGTGTCTTTGCCAGTAGCCCCGCTTCAAAGCATTTCTCCAGCACATCCTCGGCCATGGCCCGGTAGGTCGTCCACTTCCCGCCGGTCACCGTGACCAGTCCACCCCGGCTGACCAGCACCGTGTGTTCCCGACTCAGCCCCTTGGTCTGCTCACCCGCATCGCCCACCGGCTTGACCAGCGGCCGCAGCCCGACCCAGACGCTGCGGATGTCGCCGATGCCCGGCGCCATGGCCAGGTAGCGCCCCGATTCGCGCAGGATGAAATCCAGCTCTTCCTTGAACGGCCGCGGCTCGCGCGGCAGGTCGGTGCGCGGCGTGTCGGTGGTGCCCAGGATCACCTTGCCCAGCCACGGTACGCCGAACAGCACCCGGCCGTCGGCCGTCTTGGGCACCATCAGCGCGTGGTCGCCGGCCAGGAAGTGCCGGTCCACCACCACATGCACGCCCTGGCTGGGCGCCACCATGGGCTTGACGGCGCGGCCTGTCGCCTGCCCGTCCTGCGCGCGCAACGCATCCACCCAGACCCCGGCGGCGTTGACCACGCAGCGCGCGCGGACGGCGAATTCGCGCCCGGTCTCGGCGTCGGTGCAGCGCAGGCCGGCCACCTTGCCGCTCTCGTGGACCAGGCCAGTCACGCCGCAGTAGTTGACCAGCAGCGCGCCCTGCCGCGCCGCCGTGCGCGCCAGCGCCAGCGCGAGCCGCGCGTCGTCGAACTGGCCGTCCCAGTACTTCACGCCGCCCTTCAGGCCTTCGGCACGCGCCGCGGGCAGGCAGTCCAGCACCTGGTTGCGGCTGAGGAATTCGGTGGCGCCCAGCCCGGCGCGACCGGCCAGCGCGTCGTACATCTTCAGGCCGATGCCGTAGAACGGCGTTTCCCAGAACTTGTACGACGGCATGACAAAGGCCAGCGGCTGCGCCAGGTGCGGCGCGTTGCGCAGCAGGGTGGCACGCTCGTGCAGCGCTTCGCGCACCAGGCCGATGTCGCCCTGCGCCAGGTAGCGCACGCCGCCGTGCACGAGCTTGGTGGCGCGCGACGAGGTGCCCTTGGCGAAGTCGTGCGACTCCAGCAGCACCACGCTGAAGCCGCGCGCCGCCGCGTCCAGCGCCACGCCCAGCCCGGTGGCGCCGCCGCCGATCACGGCCAGGTCCCATTCGCGCGGCTCGCCCAGGCGGGCCAGCAATTCTTCGCGGCGCGTCGGCAAGGGCGCGTCGCTTGCGACTTCTACTTCCGGCGGCATCAGGTCCGCGCCCAGCCTTTGGCGCGTTCCACGGCTTCGCGCCAGCGCGCCAGCTTGGCGGTGCGTTCCTGCTCCGGCAGGCGCGGCTCGAAGCGGCGCTCGACCTGCCACTGCGCGGCGATCTCGCCGGCGTCCTTCCAGAACCCCGTCGCCAGCCCGGCAAGGTAGGCCGCGCCCAGCGCCGTGGTTTCCGTGACCTGCGGCCGCACCACCGGCACGCCCAGCACGTCGGCCTGCATCTGCATCAGCAGGTCGTTGCGGCAGGCACCGCCGTCCACCCGGAGTTCACGCAGCGGAATGCGCGCGTCGCGCGACATCGCGTCGAACACGTCGGCGCTCTGCAGGGCGATGGCCTCCAGCGCGGCGCGCGCGATGTGGGCGCGCGAGGTGCCGCGCGTCATGCCCACCAGCGTGCCGCGCGCGTAGCCGTCCCAGTGCGGCGTGCCCAGGCCGGCGAAGGCCGGCACCAGGTACACGTCGTCGGTGTCTTCCACCTGCGCTGCGAGCGATTCCACCTCGGCCGCCGAGCCGATGATCTGCAGCCCGTCGCGCAGCCACTGCACCGTGGCGCCCGCCATGAACACGCTGCCTTCCAGGCAGTACGCCACGTCGGCCGCGCCGCGGGGGCCCTGCCAACCGATGGTGGTGAGCAGGCGGTTGCGGCTGGCCACCGGCTTGGCGCCCGTGTTCATCAGCATGAAGCAGCCGGTGCCGTAGGTGTTCTTGGCCATGCCGGGCGCGAAGCAGGCCTGGCCGAAGGTGGCGGCCTGCTGGTCGCCGGCGATGCCGGCGATCGGAATCGCCTTCTCGTCGAACAGCGACGGATTGGTTTGCGCCAGCACGCCGCTGGACGGCACCACGCGCGGCAGCACGGCGCGCGGAATGCGCATCAGCGCAAGCAGTTCGTCGTCCCAGTCCTGGGTGTGCAGGTTGAACAGCAGCGTGCGCGAGGCGTTGCTGGCGTCGGTGGCGTGCACGCGCCCGCCGGTGAGGTTCCACACCAGCCAGGAGTCCACCGTGCCGAAGGCCAGCTCGCCGGCTTCGGCCCGCGCACGCACGCCAGGCACGTTGTCCAGCAGCCATTCGAGCTTGGTGCCGGAGAAATAGGCGTCGATCACCAGCCCGGTCTTCTTCTGGATCAGGGCCGCCTTGCCCTGCGCGCGCAATTGTTCGCAGCGCCCCGCCGTGCGGTGGTCCTGCCAGACGATGGCATTGGCCACCGGCTGGCCGGTGGCGCGGTCCCACAGCACGATGGTTTCGCGCTGGTTGGTGATGCCCAGCGCGACCACCTCGCCCTGGGCCTGCGCCAGCGCTTCGAGCGCGACGGCGTGCTGGGTCGCCCAGATTTCGCGGGCGTCGTGCTCAACCCAGCCGGGCTGCGGAAAGATCTGGCGGAACTCGCGCTGGGCCAGCGCGGCAACGCGGCCTTCGGCGTCGAACAGGATGGCGCGGGAGCTGGTCGTGCCCTGGTCCAGCGCAAGAACGTATTTCATGGGGCATCAGCGTACCTCAAGGCATGGGACAGCGACTAGACTCGCCGCCCATGCGCTCCCTCCTGCTGACCCGCCGGACCCTGCTGCGCGCGGGCGTTGCCGCCGCGGCCGCGTCCGTCGCCGCCTGCTCCGTCCCCACGGTCGCCACCGCGCCGCCACGGCTGCGGCGCATCGGCGAGGCGACGCTGGCGCACCGGCTGAAGTTCCAGGACACGGTGGTCGGCGGCCTGTCGGCGCTGGACCACGACCCGGCGCGCGGCACCTGGGCCGCTCTCAGCGACGACCGTTCCGAACTCAGCCCGGCGCGCTTCTACACGCTGTTGATCGGCATCGGCCCCGACGCGCTGGCGGTGCAGCTGCGTGGCGTGCACCTGCTGCGCCAGGCCGACGGCAGCACCTATCCCGGCCGGCGCCAGCGCGGCGACGTGCCCGATCCGGAAGGCATGCGCCTGCTGCCCTCGGGCAACCTGCTGTGGTCCAGCGAAGGCGACGTCAGCCGCGGACTGTCACCCACGCTGCGCGAGATCAGGCCGGACGGAAGCCATGTGCGCGAGATCGCGCTGCCGCCGATGCTGCGTGCCCGCCCCGAAGAGGACAAGACCGGGCCGCGCAACAACCTCGGCCTGGAAGGCCTGGCGCTCACGCCCGACGGCAAAGGCGCCTGGGCCGCCATGGAAAACGCGCTGCAGCAGGACGGCCCGATGCCGACCGCGGAGGCGCCCGGTGGACCATGCCGCTTCACGCTGTTCGACATCGCCAGCGGCGCCGCCGTGCGGCAGATCGCCTACGTGCCCGACGCCATCCCCGCGCATGCGATTCCCCCCGGTGCCTTCGCCGACAACGGCGTCAGCGAGATCCTGATGGCCGATGCCGACCGCATGCTGGTGCTGGAGCGCGCCTTCATGATGGGACGCGGCTTCTCGGTGCGGCTCTACCAGATCGACGTGCGCGAGGGCAGCGACACGCTGGCCTCGCCGCGGCTCACCGCGGGCAACCACAAGGCCCCGCGCAAGACGCTGCTGGCCGACTTCGCACAGCTCGGGCTCACGCGCCTGGACAACGTCGAGGGCATGTGCTGGGGACCGCCCGGCGCCGGCGGCGCGCGCACCCTGGTGTTCGTGAGCGACGACAATTTCAACCCGCTGCAGGTCACGCAATTCGTGGCCTGCGAATTCCTGGAGTGATGGACATGGCAGACGCAGACGACAAGCACGGCATCGCCTTCATCGGCGGCGGCAACATGGCCAGCGCCATCATCGGCGGGCTGCTGCGCCAGGGCATGGCGCCCGGCGACATCGTGGTGGTGGAACCGTTCGCGCCCGCGCGCCAGCGCCTGCAGGACGACTTCGGCCTGGCGCCGCTGGAAGCACCGGGTCCGGCGCTGGCAAGTGCCGGGCTGGTGGTCTGGGCGGTGAAACCGCAGACTTTCCGCGACGCCGCCGCGCAGGCCAGGCCGCACGTGGCGCAGGCGCTGCAGCTGAGCGTGGCCGCCGGCATCCGCAGCGACAGCATCGCCGCCTGGCTGGGCACCGAGCGCATCGTGCGCACCATGCCCAACACGCCGGCACTGGTGGGCAAGGGCATGACCGGGCTGTATGCACGCGCCGGTGTCAGCGCCCAGGACCGCACGCGCGCCGAAGCCGTGGTCGCCACCACCGGCGAGTTCCTGTGGGTGGCCAGCGAGGACAACCTCGACGCCGTCACCGCGCTGTCGGGTTCCGGCCCGGCCTACGTGTTCTTCTTCCTGGAAGCCATGACGCAGGCCGGCATCGAGATGGGGCTGCCGCGCGAGCAGGCTTATAAGCTCGCGGTCGGCACCTTCGCCGGCGCGTCCGAGCTGGCGCGCGCCTCGCAGGACCCGCCCGAGCTGCTGCGCGAGCGCGTCACCTCCAAGGGCGGCACCACCTACGCGGCCATCACCTCGATGGAGCAGGACCAAGTCAAGGCGCTGTTCGTCAAGGCCATGCATGCGTCCAACCGGCGCGCGCACGAACTGGGCGACGAGTTCGGCAAGGGCTGACGCGCTTTCGCGAAAGCGCTATTGCAGCGCGTAGCCGGCCGCGATGCCGGCGAACAGCGCGAAGCCGACCCAGTGGTTCAGGCGGAAGGCCTTGAAGCAGCCTTCGCGCGTGCGCTTGCGGATCAGCGTGAAATGCCACCCTGCCTGCGCCGCGGCGGCGGCGATCGTGATGGCCAGCACGGCGGCCGGGATGCGCCCGGCCAGCACCGCGCCCCAGACCACCAGGTAGGCGCCGTAGCAGAACATCACCACCGCCACGTCGGCGCGGCCAAGCGTGATGGCCGAGGTCTTCATGCCGATCCTGAGGTCGTCGTCGCGATCCACCATGGCGTACTCGGTGTCGTAGGCCAGCACCCAGAACAGGTTGCCCAGCAGCAGCACCCAGGCCAGCAGCGGCACCTCGGAGCGCACCGCCGCGAACGCCATCGGAATCCCGAAGCTGAAGGCGATGCCCAGCACCGCCTGCGGCATCGACACGTAGCGCTTGGCATAGGGGTACGCCAAAGAGATCGCCAGCGCCGCGAACGACCACATCACGGCCGCGCGGTTGGTGGTCAGCACCAGCGCGAAGGCGGCCAGCGCCAGCACCGCGCCGAGCACCAGCGCCTCTTTCACCGACACGCGCCCGGCCGTCACCGGCCGCTGCGCGGTGCGCTTCACGTGCCGGTCGAACTCGCGGTCGGCCACGTCGTTGACGCAGCAGCCGGCGCTGCGCATGAGGATGGTGCCGAGCGTGAACACCGCCACCAGATGCCAGCCTGGAAACCCACCTGCCGCGATCCACAGCGCACCGAGCGTGGGCCACAGCAGCAGCAGCCAGCCGGCGGGCCGGTTCCAGCGGATCAGGTCGAGGTAGAGCGCCAGCTTGCTGCCGATCGGCATGTCCTTCAGCAGCCCAGCTGGCGCAGGTCCAGCCGGCCGTCCTTCATCGGCGGGCACCAGAAATAGGCGCCGTTGACCGGCTTGGAAATGCGGAACATGGCGTCCACCACGCCGTCGTCGTGGCCGGCCATGCGGCGCATCTGCGCCTCGAACGCATCCAGCGACTTGCCGAAGGCGACGAACAGCAGGCCGGCCTGCATGCTCATCATCCAGGGCATGGAGCGGCGCAGCATGAAGGCCGGCGGATCGAAACTCTCCTGGGCAGTGCGCTTCACATGCGCCCACTCCGGCGCGTCCTCGATCTCTTCGTTGTCGGTGCGGCGGCGGCCGAAATGGTGGTCGCGCATCTCGTCGGCCAGCGCCTCGAAGGCGTCCAGGTCGTGCACCCACTGCTGCACCGCGACGAAGCTGGAGCCGTCCAGCCCGGGGCCCAGGCCCTGCGCGAACGCGGCTTCCTCGGCGGCTTCGCCGGTCGGGTTCTCGGTGCCGTCCTCGTAGCCGGTCAGGTCGCGCCCATGGCCGCTGTCGCCCAGCGCGTGACGGAACGCGTCCACCACGTGGCGCACGGTGAACACCGGCGCCAGCGCCTTCTGCACCTTGCGCGTCAGGTGCAGCAGGTTGCCCAGGTCGTCGCCGCGAACCCAGCACCAGATGACGCCGGGCGTGGACGGGACCTTCACGGACGCGCTGGAGAAATCGGGAAACTCGTGCAGGCCGGGCACTTCGGCGCCCAGCGCGGCGGCGAGCGCCGGGCCGATGCCGAGCACCACGTCGCTGCCATTGACCAGCGGCGACAGGCGCGCCAGCGCTTCCTTGATGGCCTGGGCGTCGACGCCCTTGTCGGCGATGGAGAAGAACACATAGCGTGCCACCGGCGGCACGCCTTCGATGATTCCGGGTTGGGCAGGCAGGGTCATGGCTTGATCTTAGAGGCCGCCGGCGCCCGGCGTCACGACAGGCGTTTGACGCCCGGCAGTTCGCAGGCGTAAATGGAGTTGCGCAGCGCGGCAATGGCCTCGTAGCGGGTGAAGCTGCGCCGCCAGGCCAGCACCACCCGGCGGCTAGGCGGATCGCCGTCGAACGGGATGTATTTGACGAAGCTCTCGTCGTCCTGGCGGCGGCGCGGGCGCGGCGACAGCGCGGACTTGGGCACCGACAGGCGCGGCACCAGGGTCACGCCCATGCCGGCCGCCACCATGTGCTTGATGGTTTCCAGCGACGAGCCCTCGAAGCTCTTGCGAATGCCTTCGGCGTCGCTGGAAAAGCGCGCGAACTCGGGGCAGACCTCCAGCACGTGGTCGCGAAAGCAGTGGCCGGTGCCCAGCAGCAGCATGGTCTCCTGCTTGAGCTCTTCGGCGGTGATGGTCTTGCGGGCCGCGAACGCGTGGGTGCTCGGCACGGCCGCGAGGAACGGCTCGTCGTACAGCGGCGCGATCGCCAGGCCGGTGTCCGGAAACGGCTCGGCCATGATCGCGCAGTCGATCTCGCCGGTGCGCAGCATCTCCAGCAGCCGCACGGTGAAGTTTTCCTGCAGCATCAGCGGCATCTGCGGCTGCCGCTCGATGGCCTGGCGCACCAGGTCAGGCAGCAGGTAGGGCCCGATGGTGTAGATCACGCCCAGCTTCAGCGGCCCGGCCAGCGGGTCCTTGCCGCGCTTGGCGATTTCCTTGATGGCTGCGGCCTGCTCCAGCACGCTCTGCGCCTGCCGCACGATCTCCTCGCCCAGCGGCGTCACCGACACCTCGTTGGCGCTGCGCTCGAACAGCTTGATCTCCAGCTCGTCCTCCAGCTTCTTGATCGCCACCGACAAGGTCGGCTGCGAGACGAAGCAGGCCTCGGCCGCGTGGCCGAAATGCTTTTCCCGCGCGACGGCCACGATGTACTTCAGTTCTGTCAGCGTCATGCGGGATCAAGCCTTGAGGTATTCGGATTTTCCACCCAGCCAGCGGGCGACATGCCTGGCGGCCAGCTCAGGATAACGGTCGAGCATGTCCGGCGCCAGCGCGCGCGCCCATTCCAGCCAGCGCGTGTCGGTCATCAGGTCGGCGAAGCGCAGCAGCGGCGCGCCCGACTGCCGCGCGCCCAGGAACTCGCCTGGCCCGCGGATCTCCAGGTCGCGCCGGGCAATCTCGAAGCCGTCGGTGGTCTCCGCCATGGCCTTCAGCCGGGCGCGCGCCGTCTCGCCCAGCCGGCCGGAATCGCCGGTGGCGTACAGCAGCACACAGGCCGATGCGGCGGCGCCGCGGCCGACGCGCCCGCGCAGCTGGTGCAGCTGCGACAAACCGAAGCGTTCGGCGTGCTCGATCACCATCAGCGAGGCATTGGGCACGTCGACGCCGACCTCGATCACCGTGGTGGACACCAGCACGCCCATCTGGCCGCCGGTGAACAGCGACATCACCGCCTTCTTCTCCTGCACCGGCATGCGCGAATGCAGCAGGCCGACCATCACGCCCGGCAGCACCTCCATCAGCGCCTGGTGCGTGGCGGTGGCGTTGGTGAGGTCCAGCGCCTCGCTCTCCTCGATCAGCGGGCAGACCCAGTACACCTGCCGCCCGGCCTCGACCTGCGCGCGGATGCGCTCCACCACCTGCTCGCGCCGGCTGTCGGCGATCAGCTTGGTGACCACCGGCGTGCGGCCGGGCGGCAGCTCGTCGATGGTGGACACGTCCAGGTCGGCGTAATAGCTCATCGCCAGCGTGCGCGGGATCGGCGTGGCCGACATCATCAGCATATGCGGCTCGTGCCCGGCCGCCATCATCTTGGCGCGCAACGCGAGGCGCTGCTGCACGCCGAAGCGGTGCTGCTCGTCGATGACGGCCAGCGCCAGGTTCCTGAACTGCACCTGGTCCTGGATCACCGCATGCGTGCCGACCACCAGCGCCGCTTCGCCGCTGGCCACCAGCGCCACCATTTCGGCGCGCTCCTTCTTGCGCTGGCTGCCGGTGAGCCAGGCCACGCGCAGGCCGCGCGGCGCGAGCAGCGGCTCCAGCCAGCCGATCAGCTTGCGGAAATGCTGCTCGGCCAGGATCTCGGTCGGCGCCATCAGCGCGCACTGCCAGCCGGCGTCGATGGCGATGGCCGCCGCCAGCGCCGCCACCACCGTCTTGCCGGAACCGACGTCGCCCTGCAGCAGCCGGTGCATGGGAACGGGGCGGCCCAGGTCGCGGGCGATCTCCTCGCTCACGCGGTGCTGCGCGCGCGTCAGCGCGAACGGCAAGGCGGCCAGCAACTGCTCGTGCAGCCCACCCGCCCCCGCCGACAGCGCCGGCGCCTTCAGCAACGCATGCTCGCGCTTGCTTTCCAGCTGCGACAGCTGCTGCGCGAGCAGTTCCTCCGCCTTCAGCCGCTGCCAGGCCGGATGCGCGCGGTCTTCCAATGCGGCCAGCGCCACGTCGGGCGGCGGCTGGTGCAGGAAATGCAGGGCGTCGCGCAAGCTCCAGAGGCCGCCCCGGTCCGCGGGCGGCGCGGCGTCGGGCGGCAGCGTCTCGGACAGGTCGGCGCGCGGCAGCGCACCCAGCACCGCCTTGCGCAGATAGGCCTGGGGCAGCCCGGCGACGGTGGAATACACCGGCGTCAGCGCCTCGGGCAACGCGCCGCCGGCGGACTTGCAGATGGGATGCACCATCTGCCAGCCGGCGAAGCCGCCCTTCAGCTCGCCGCGGATGCGCAGCCGCGTGCCCGGTTCCAGCGCCTTCTGCTGCGAGGGATAGAAGCTGAAGAAGCGCAGCACGCAGGTGTCGCTGCCGTCGTCCACCGTGGCCACCAGCTGGCGGCGCGGCCGGTACACCACCTGGCAGTCGGTGACGGTGGCCTCGATCTGCGCGGTGTCGCCGTCGCGCGCGTCGCGCAGCTTCACGATGCGCGTTTCGTCCTCGTAGCGCAGCGGCAGGTGCAGTGCCAGGTCGATCTCGCGCACAAGCCCCAGCTTCAGCAAAGCTTTCTGCGGTTCCGTCAAAGCCTTGGCCTCTGGCATGGGACAATTCTGCCTTCTGTCGCGGGCCCGTCCGTCCGCCAGCCACCGATGCGCAATTTCACCCTGGGCGATTTCGATTTCGCCCTGCCTCCCCAACTGATCGCCCAGCATCCCGCGCCCGAGCGCAGCGCCTCGCGCCTGCTCGATGGCACGGGCGCGGCGCCCATCGACCGCGGATTCCGCGAACTGCCCTCGCTGCTGCGCGCCGGCGACCTGCTGGTGTTCAACGACACCAAGGTGGTCAAGGCGCGCCTGTACGGCGAAAAGCCCACCGGCGGGCGGCTCGAGCTGCTGGTCGAGCGCGTGCTGCCGTCGGGCAACGAGGTGGTTGCGCACATGAAGGTCAGCAAGAAGCCCGCACGCGGCGCGGTGCTGCGCATGGACGGCGGCTTCGACGCCACCCTGCTGGGCCGCTGGCCCGACGAGGACGGGCCGCTGTTCCACTTCGCCTTCAGCGGCGAGCCGCATGCGCTGATGGAGCGCCACGGCCACATGCCGCTGCCGCCCTACATCGAGCGCGGCGACACGGCGCAGGACGAGAACCGCTACCAGACCGTGTTCGCCGCCAGGCCCGGCGCGGTGGCGGCGCCGACCGCGGCCCTGCACTTCGACGCCGCGGTGCTGGCCGACCTGGAGGCGCGCGGCGTGCGCCGTGCCGCCGTCACCCTGCACGTGGGCGCCGGCACCTTCCAGCCGGTGAAGACCGAGAACATCGCCGAACACCACATGCACAGCGAGTGGTACGAGGTGCCGCAGGCCACCCAGCAGGCGATTGCCGATGCGCGCGCGCGCGGCGGCCGGCTGGTGGCGGTCGGCACCACCACCGTGCGCACGCTGGAGTCGTGGGCGCAGAGCGGCCAGGCGCGCGGCGAAACCAGCATCTTCATCACGCCGGGCTTCCGTTTTCGCCTGGTGGACCTGCTGGTCACCAACTTCCACCTGCCCAAATCCACGCTGCTGATGCTGGTGAGCGCCTTCGCCGGCTACGAGCACGCGATGGCGCTGTACCGCCACGCGGTGGCGACGCACTACCGCTTCTTCAGCTATGGCGACGCGATGCTGCTGGCGCGCGCCGCTGAAGCGAACTAGGGCCTGTTCACACCATTTTTGCCAGATGCGTTGCAGTCAAGAAGGTCATGCGCAAGGCGCGAAACGCAGCCGGACTCAATGTCCGGCAAGGCTTCGCAACGCGGCGCATGGCCTTTTTGGCCGCAACCCGAAGGGAACGCGATGAAAACCGCGCCACTCGTCGTTGCACTCCTAGCCAAGGCGGCCAGCCTTGGCGTCGTCCTGCGCCTAGATTGGCGCGGTTTTCATTGCGTTCGCACTGGCAAAAATGGTGTGAACAGGCCCTAACCGACATGCTCACATTCGACCTGCTGCGAACCGAAGGCTTGGCGCGCCGCGGCCGCCTGACCCTGAACCACGGCGTGGTGGAAACGCCGATCTTCATGCCCGTGGGCACCTACGGCACGGTGAAGGGCGTGACGCCGCGTTCGCTGGAAGAAATGGGCGCGCAGATCATCCTGGGCAATACCTTCCACCTGTGGATGCGCCCGGGGCTGGACGTGCTGGCGCAGTTCGGCGGGCTGCACCGTTTCGAGCAGTGGAACAAGCCGATCCTCACCGACTCGGGCGGCTTCCAGGTGTGGAGCCTGGGCGAGATGCGCAAGATCAGCGAGGAAGGCGTGAAGTTCGCGTCGCCGGTCAACGGCGACCGCTTGTTCCTCACGCCGGAAACCTCGATGCAGATCCAGACGACGCTGAACAGCGACATCGTCATGCAGTTCGACGAGTGCACGCCCTACGAGAGCAAGGGCACGCTCACCACCGAAGCCGAGGCGCGTTTCTCCATGGAATTGAGCCGCCGCTGGGCCGAGCGCTGCCGCGTCGAGTTCGCGCGGCTGCAGAACCCGAACGCGCTGTTCGGCATCGTGCAGGGCGGGATGTTCGAGCACCTGCGCGAGGAGTCGCTGGCCGCACTGGTGGAGATGGATTTCCCCGGCTACGCCGTCGGCGGCGTCAGCGTGGGCGAGCCCAAGGAAGACATGCTGCGCATCATGGCGCACACGCCGCACCGCCTGCCCGCGAACAAGCCGCGCTACCTGATGGGCGTGGGCACACCGGAGGACCTGGTGGAGGGCGTGGCGCAGGGCGTGGACATGTTCGACTGCGTCATGCCGACCCGCAACGCGCGCAACGGCCACATGTTCACGCGCTTCGGCGACCTGAAGATCCGCAACGCCCGGCACCGCAGCGACGAGCGTCCGCTGGACGAGACCTGCGGCTGCTATGCCTGCAAGGGCCATGCGCGCGCAGACGGCAGCGTGTCGGGCGGCTTCTCGCGCGCCTACCTGCACCACCTGGAGCGCTGCGGCGAAATGCTGGCGCCGATGCTGGCCACCATCCACAACCTGCACTACTACCTGAACCTGATGCGCGAGGTGCGCGAAGCGCTGGATACGGGGGCCTTCGCCGCGTTCGTCCAGCGCTTCCGCCAGGACCGTTTGCGCGGAGTTTGAAGCGGGTTACATTCGCGGCAACGATGAGCTGCCGCCGATGCCTCGCCCTGTGCTGAAAGTCCTGCTGCGGCTTCTGAGCTGGCCGCTGGCGCTGTTGATCCTGTTCGAGGAATGGGGCTGGGAGCCGCTGCAGCGCGCTTTCGTCCGCCTGGCACATGCGCTGGGCCTGCAGGGGTTGGAGGCGCGCATCCGCGCCCTGCCGCCCTATGCCGCGCTGGCCCTGTTCCTGCTGCCCACGTTGTCGCTGCTGCCGGTGAAGCTGCTGGCACTGTGGCTGATCGGCCATGGCCAGCTGCTGTGGGGCACCGTGGTGATCGTGGCCGCCAAGCTCGCCGGCACCGCCGTCCTGGCCCGGCTCTTCACCTTGACGCGTCCCGCGCTGCTGCGCCTCGCCTGGTTCGCGCGTCTGTACGCGCGCTGGACCGGCTTCAAGGAGACGCTGCTGGCCCAGGTGCGCGCCAGCTGGCCCTGGCGTGCGGGCCGCGTGCTCAAGCGGCGCTGGCAGCGCCGCTGGCACGGCTGGACGCACGGCTGACAGCCGCCAGCCGCTCGCGCCGCTTGTCGATCTCGCCGATCAGCGCCTTCGCCAATTCCGTGTGCCAGCCTTCGCGGCACAGCTGCTCGCGCGCACGCCGCGCGGCCGCTTCGCGCTGCATGGCGGCCTCGCGCTGCGTCGGGATGCGGATCGGCCGCGGCGCGGCGTCCGCGGCGGTTTGACGGGCCGGCTGGCTGGCGAACAGTTCCTTGTGGGCGATGGTCATGGCGTTTCTCCTTGTGATGCGTTGTGTTCTGTGTTCTTTGGAATCGAATGCGGGCGCGCTCAGGCGTCGCGCCACCAGCGGATCGCGACTTCGTGCGAGATCGGCGCGAGGATGGCGGGGCACCTGCGCTGGCCGGCGGCGTACAGCGCCGTGAGCACGGGCCAGGCGGCGAGCGCGGCGACCCCGTGCTTGAGCGTGTGGCCGGACACCAGGTGGCCGGTGGCCTCGAAGATCGCCGCGTCGTTGAGGTCCAGCAAGCGGGCCGCGCCATAGGCGACCATCACCAGCACGAAGTCGATGCGCAGGGCGTCCTCGTTGCGGCGCAGCGCGGCCAGCCACCACAGCACCACCACAGCTCCGGCCTGCAGCACCAGCCAGGGCAGCAGGTTGCCGCCGGTGGCCCACGCATGCACGCTCCATAAACCGCCAGCGAGCAGCCCGATGCCGAGCAGGGCGCCGGCGCGTTCGCTCACGCGGCCCGCGGCGGCCAGGCCCAGCAGCCCCGCCAGCACCACGGCGATGCAATAGCGCTCGCCGGCCAGCGTGGCGTCGTTGGGGTCGAGGTGGTAGCTCGCCGACCCCAGCGCCACCAGCACCAGGCCGCCGAAGAACAGCAGGCTCATGGCGCGCTGCACGTTGCTGACCGCGCGCCGCGGCGCGCGCCACAGCAGGAACAGGCCCGCCATGCCGGCCAGGCCGAAGGCGATGTTGGACAGCACGTCCAGCGCATACAGGATGCCGAAGAAGCTGCGTTGGTCGGCAAAGGCGTGGGCATCGGCCGCGGAATGCACCCAGGGCGCGGCGGCTGCAACCCCGACCAGCGCGGCGGACGCCAGCAGCAGGGCGACTTCGGCTTTGGTGAGGGACGGTTTCTTGATTCGCATGGTCTTTTCTCCTCTTGTTGTTCCCAGGTGTGTGACAAGGCGGGCGGAGTGTGGAGCGCCATCTGGGAAAAGGGCGCAGGGTTTCGGCTACATTGCGGTTTTCAGCCCTTCAGGTATCGAATTTCGATACCCACCCCGCAATGAGCACCACCGGCGACCTGGTTCTGGCCCTGAAGAAGGAGCTGAAGTCCGCGCAGATGACCTATGGCGACCTGGCGCGGGCGCTGGGCATGGCGGAGTCGAGCGTCAAGCGCATGCTGGCCAAGGGCGACATGTCGCTGTCGCGGCTGGACGCGGTGTGCCGCGCGCTCAAGCTGGATTTCGGCGAGCTGGCGCGCCGCGTGGCGGAGGCGCAGCCGCTGCTGACCGAGCTCACGCAGGAGCAGGAACTGGCGCTGGCCACGGACCGCAAGCTGCTGCTGGTGGCGCTGTGCGTGCTGAGCCAATGGACGCTGGAGCAGATCACCAACGCCTACCGCATCTCCCAGTCGGAATGCATCAAGGCCATGGTGCAGCTGGACCGCATCGGCATCATCGAGCTGCGGCCGCTGAACCGCTACCGCCTCAAGCTGGCCAAGACCTTCCGCTGGCGCCCGCGCGGGCCGGTGATGCACTACTTTCGCGAGCACGTGGTGCTGGACTACTTCGGCGGCGGCTTCGACGGCCCGGCCGAGAGCCTGCTGCTGGTGCACGGCACCATCAGCCGTGGCATCGCGCCGTCCTTCGTGGAACGGCTGCAGCGCCTGGCGCAGGACTTCGCGCAGCAGCACCAGGCCGACCAGAAACTGCCGCAGAAGGAGCGCGAGGGCTACACCCTGCTGCTGGCGATGCGCAGCTGGGAATTCGCGGCGTTCCGCGCGCTGCGGCGTTAGGACATCAACTCAGGCTGCTGGGCCCCGAGTCCATCGCGCGCGAGGGCACCACGTCCTCGCTGTTCTGGTAGCCGTCGTCGTCCTGCAGGGTGGCGGCTTCCGTCACGCGCGACAGCCGCGCCTCCACCGGCTGGCGGTGCAGCACGTTGCCGAAGCGCGTGCGCAGCAGCTTGCGCATGCGGATCCAGTAGTCGGCGCGGCGCACCTGGCGCGCGCGCTTTTCCGGCGACAGCGCCACCGCCTCGAGCTTCTCGTCGGAATTGATCGGCAGCACCACCCAGCCGAGCGGGCCGGGCTTGGCCTTGAAGTGGTCCCACAGCGCGTCGTAGCTGGAGAAGATACGGTGCGCCGCCTCGCGGTGGCGCCGCATCCACTGGTAGTTCCAGCCCTGCAGCCGGTGCGAGGCCGGGTCCAGCCCCACCAGGCGCAGGCCCCAGAAGCGTGCCAGCTCCTGCGCCACGCGCACCATCAGCACCGAAGGCTTCCAGCCCTGCAGCGCCTGCTTGAGCTCCTGCTCCGACATGCGCAGCACCGGGCTGCGCTGGCCGCGCACGCCGCCGATCACCAGGCAGCTGGTGCCCTCGATGCGAAAGCGGCTGAAGGCCAGCACGGCGGCATCCACCGGCAGCGCGTTGCGCTGCACGTCGGCGGAGCGCTGCAGCGACAGCGTGAGCAGCAGCTCGCCCTCGGGGCTTTGCGCGCTGGAGCGGCGCAGCTGCAGGCGCATGAACTCGTAGCCGCGCGGCGCCGTCAGTTCGGCCAGCACCACCGCCTTGCCGTCGAACAGGCGCTGCAGCGAGGCCGGCGCGAACGCGGTCTCCAGCCAGTCGGTGTGGTCGATCAGCCCGACCACGCGGGTGGTGACGTCGGTGTGGCGCTGCACATAAGGTCGCACGGCGCGCAAGTACTCGCCGGGCACGTCGTCGATGACGCCGCGGGCCTTGAGCTCGTGCACCATCAGCATCCAGCGGCGCAGCGCCTTGCCGTGCTTCAGCGTCGCCAGCAGGCTGCGCCAGACCAGGTGCGGGCGGGAGATGCCGCCGCCTCCGCTGCCGGGTTCCATGGCCCAGGAAACGCCCTGCCACAGGCCGGGCAGGCGGCTCGAGGAACTTCGGGTCATGAAGGAGAGCGGAAGACCGTGAGGACCCCCGTGTAGCCGTACAGGTGGTGGCGGGCGATCTCGCCGCCGGCGAAGAAGCCCACCAGCGGCACATCGCCGAGCGCGCGCCGCACGATCTGCAGTTCGGCGCTCGGCCCGCCGAAATGCGGGCCGCCGCGCCCGGCGCAGCTGATGTACACCGCGCCGGCGATGCGCCGCTCGGGGCTGGGCCCGGCCTGCGGGTCGGGGCTGGCCAGCGCGCTGGCGGTGGCCAGCGGCATCTCCTCGGGTTCGAGCTCCTCGCGGATCTCAGCGCAGATGCGCATCAGGTCGGCGCGCGCGGCCTGCATGTCGCGCCGGCAGAACGCCAGGCGCGTGCCCGGCTCGGGCTGCGCCGCCACGGCGACGCCGTGCCTGGCCGGGTCGAGCCCGATGATGTGGCGCACCACCACGTCGGAGCCGAAGTGGCCGGCGCGGCCCATCGCGTCCTCGCCCGGCGCGCTCAGGCCGACCAGCGTGGCACGCAGCGCCGCCACCGCGCGCTGCGGGTGGTCCAGCGAAATGCCGGTGTCGCGCAGCAGCACGTCGAGCGCCGGCTCGCCGTCCAGTTCGGTCACCAGGTTGCCGCTGGCCGCAGTCACCACGTGCTGGCCGGCCACCGGCTGGCAGCCCTGCGTCACGCGCGAGACCAGTTCCACCCCTTCGGCGAACGCCACGCCCGACAGGCCGCCGCGAAACACGCCGCCGGCCTTGCCCTGGCCCTTGATATTGCCGTTGCCGCCGGCGGCGAACTGCACCGTGCCGCGCCGGCTGGCGGCGATGCCGCCGAACAGGTAGCCGGTGGTGGTGCGCCCCGCCATCTCGGCGATGAGCTCGCCCAGGTCCGGCGTTTCGGCGTCGGCATGCACCAGCGCCGTGTGGGCGTCGAACGCGAGCCCGAGCGGCGCCACGCCGCTGAACACGCGGTACTGGTCGCTCGGCAGGTCGCACAGCATCACGGCAAGCGCCGGCTCGTCGATGTATTCCACATTGGACGAGGCGATGCCGATGCCCACCGTGCCGGCCCAGTCGGTCACCTCGCGCAGCTCGGCGCCGAGGTGGTCGAGGATCTCCTGCGCGAACGCCGTGTAGTGGTCGGTGATGTAGAGCAGGCCCAGAGTCGGCGCCGAGGCGTAGTCGGGCAGCGCCATCTGCGCGCGCAACTGCGCCAGCACCAGGCCGGCGGCCATCGGCCACTGCGGATGCGTGGCGTGGCCAAAGGGAAACAGCTTCATGTGCGCGCCTTCAGCCCCGGCTCTTGCGCGGCGCGGATTTTTTTGCCGCTGCGGATTTCTTCCCCGCCGCCTTCGGCTTGGCAGCCGCCATGCTGGTCACCGCATCGCCCGCGCTCTGCGCCACGTCGCTCATCGCGCTGCTGGCGATCTGCTGGAACTGCTGCGTGAGCGCGCCCCACCATTGCATCGGATCGACCATGCCGGCGGCTGCAGCGCCGCCCGCGTCGGCCGTGCCGGCTTTCTTCGCCGCCGGTTTCTTCGCAGCGGCCGGCGCTTCCGCGGCTGCCGGTTTGGCCGCGGGCTGGTCGGCCATCGGCTTCATTTTCAGCGCATCGGCCACCTCGCCCATGCTGAAGTTCATGCCCTTGAGCGTGGCCAGCGTCATCTTCTGCACTTCCAGCGCCTGGATGGTGGCGCCGAGCGCCTTGCCGTTCTGGTCCAGCCAGAACTGCACGGCTTTCAGCTCGGAGATGCGCTTGTCCAGCTCCTCGACGTTCATGGTCGGCGCAATCCAGTTCTGCAGGCTCGGCAGGTTCTGCGCCGCGCCCTTGGCGAGGTTCTGCAGGAAATCGAAACCGGGAACCAGTTTGCCGAAGCCGAAGTTGGCGTTGTCGCTCATCGCGCCTCCACGAGCAGGAAAGATCGTGCCCACAGCTTACCCCACATGCCGCGCGCCGCGCCGCATGGGCTCAATGCTTGTGCGCCTGCGGCGCCGTGACCGCCACCGGAACGGCGAGGTCGAGCTTGCGCGGCTCGCCCCTGGCCGTCTTGAACAGCAGGCTGACCGGCACCGTGGTGCCCGGCTTCAGCGGCGCTTTCAGCTCCATCAGCATCACGTGGTAGCCGCCCGCGTTGAGCTGCACCGTCTTGCCGGCCGGCAGTGCGATGCTGTCCACCGCGCGCATGCGCATGATGTCGCCTTCCATCTTCATCTCGTGCACCTCGGCGACGCCGGCGGCGGGCGACGACGCGCCCACCAGGCTGAGCGGCTCGCGCGCGGTCAGCGCCATGAAGGCGCCGGTGCCTTTCTGGCCCTGCACGGTGGCGCGCGCCCAGGCACCGTCGACCGTGACGGGAGCGGCGGGCTGGGCGGTCGACGCGGCGGCGGCGAGCGACAGCGCGAGGGCGATGAGCATCCTGTGGATCATGGCAATTCCTTCGTCTTTCAATGGTGATGGCCGCCGGCCGTCTCGCCGGCGGGCAGGATTTCGAGAGCGGCGGCGGGCGACTTCAGCGCGCGGGCGTCCTGCCCCGGCCGCGGCACCTCGGTCCAGTCGAGCCGGCCTTCCTCGCAGGCCTGGCTGACCGGCCAGTACAGCGGGCCGGGCTGCTGCGGCATCCGCGCCACCAGCGCGAACTCGTCGTAGTGGTTGCTGGGCAGCGCGTCCTGCGGTGTTCTGGCGCGCCAGACGATGCGCGCGACCTCCTCCCCGCCCGGCTTGCGCTGCAGCTCGATGGCCCAGCCCGGCTTGGCCATGGGCTTGGCGCCGCGCACGCCGTCGGGAATGGTGACCACGATTTCGCGCGTGGGCGACGCGCCGCAGCCGTGGCCGACCTTGAACGTGGCCTTGTACGGCGCGCCGGCCGTGGCCACCTCGTATTCGAGCGTCACGTGCGCGTGCGCCGCGCCCGCCAGCAGGGCAGCGGCAAGCACCGGGAGATGAGTGGTTTTCTTCATTGCATGCCTCACAAATCGACCTTCAGTTCAGCCACATAGGTGCGCTGTGGATAGGGATGGAAGTTCCAGTACTTCGCGTTGTTCAGGTTGTCGATGCCGAGCGCGGCGCTGGTGGTCCGGCTCACCTGCCAGCGGGCACGCGCATTGACCACGAAGAACCGGCTCACGCCCATGTAGGTGAAGCCGTTGACGTCGCCGTTGTTCAGCGTGCGGAACTGCGGGCCGCTGTAGCGCGCGCCCAGGCTGGTGGCCCACTGCGGGCTCCAGCGGTAGCTGGCGAGCGCGCTGGCGCGCCAGCGCGCCACGTTCGGCTGCCGCTTGCCGATGGTGTCGCCCGGCACCGCCACGAAGCCGGCGTTCTGCTTGATAACCGAATCGGCATAGGTGAGGCTGGCGCCGAGGTCCAGCCCCCTGGCGCCGACGTCCGCGCCGCTGTAGGCGACTTCGATGCCGCGGGTGGCGATGCGGCCCACGTTCTGCACGCGCGTGACGTTGCGCCCGGCTGCCGTGTCCAGCAGGGTCTGCGAGAACAGTGCGTCGCGCGTGTCCTCGGCGAACAGCGTCAGGCGCAGCAGCGCGTTGCCCAGGTCTTTCTCGGCGCTGAGCTCGCCGGTCCAGGAGCGCTCGGGCCGCAGCGTCGGATCGTTGATGAACTGCGCATCGGCGGTCGAGGTCGCTCCATAGAGTTCGGCCACCGTCGGCATGCGCACGGCGCGGCCCAGCGCCGCCTTCAGCACCGTGTCCGGCCGCCACTGCCAGGACAGCGCAGCCTTTGGCGAGAGATAAGTTTCGCGGCGCGCCGGCCAGGCGGTGTCGATGGCGGGGGTGGCCGCGGCGATGCGCGTGGTGCCGCTGAACGCCTCCCAGCGCTCGGCTCGCAGGCCCAGCACCGCCTTCCAGCGCTCGGCGAAGGCCCAGGCGTCCTGCGCCCACAGGCTGCGCAGGCGGGTGCGTCCGGCCACCTCGCTGGCCAGCGGGCCGGGCGCGGCGGACTGCCAGTCGCCCGCCAGCGCCGAGGTGCGGTAGTCCAGCACGTAGCTCGCCTGCTGCACGCCGAAGTCCACCACGTGCGGCCCCTGCATGCCGCCCGGCCGCCAGGTGCCGCGCAGCGCCAGCGTGTTCCAGCCGCTGCCCGCGCCGTCGGCCAGGGTGCCGGTGCTTTGCCGCTTCAGGTCCTGGCGGTAGTCGTACAGGCTGGCCGACGCTTCCCAGTCCCACGCGCCCTGGGTGCGGCTCTTCACCGAAACGCCGTGCATCACGTGGGTGGAGCGCTCGCTGCTGCGCGCGAAGTCGGCCGGCGACAGTGTGTAGCCGCGGCCGTCGATGCGCACGGCGCCGCTCTCCACCACGCGGCCCGCCGCATCGCGCAGAAAGGAAACCGCCTCGCCCCGCGCGCTGTTGCTCCAGGTGCCCAGCGTGTAGGCGGCGCGCAGGGTCGGCGTGATGTCGTAGGCGAGCTTGGCCTTCAGGTGGTCCTGGCGCGTGCGGTAGGCGGTGCCGCTGCCGATCAGGTACCAGGGCACGCCGGCGCTGTTGCGGTCCGGCACCGCGCCCGTCACCGGAACGCCGGTGCCCGCTGCCGTGCCGGCGCTCACCAGCCGCGTGGCGAAGGTCAGCGGCTGGCTTTCGCTGTCGGTCTGGCTGGCATTGAAGAACCAGGACCAGTCGCCGCTGCGGTTGCCGGCCGAGGCGCTGGCCTGCCGGCTGCGGGCGGTGCCCTCCGTGCCGAACAGCGTGAACGGCTGCAGCGACACGCCGATGGCGCCGTGCGCCTCGAAGCGCGTGGGCATGCGCGTCACGTACTCGACCACCGCACCGACCGAGTTGCCCGGGTAGGCGGCCGAGAACGGGCCGTACATCACGTCGACGCGCCCGATCTCCTCGGGCGTCACCAGGCCCCAGCGCGGCGGAAAGGCCAGGCCGCCGACCCCGTTGCCGAGGAAGTTCGACAGCAGGATGCCGTCGGCATACACCGCCGAGCGCGCGCTGTTGCCGGTGCCCGAGGCGCGGCTGGACAGGATGGCGTGGTTGTAGT
>JAZKIV010000035.1:0-91495 GCA_040384685.1 Pseudomonadota bacterium
CGTTCACCGGCGGCGAGGACGGCCTGCAGGGCGTGCCGCGCGGCAACCTGTTCGGCCTGCTGCCGCTGATGAACGACACGGTGATGTACTACGTGGTGCTGGCGATCTTCGTCGCCTGCTTCGTGTGCATCCTGCGCATCGTCACCTCGCCGTTCGGCCAGGTGCTGAAGATGATCCGGGAAAACGAGCCGCGCGCCATCTCGCTGGGCTACCAGGTGGACCGCTACAAGCTGCTCGCCTTCGTGCTCTCGGCCGGGCTGGCCGGGCTGGCCGGCTCCCTGAAGACGCTGGTCATGAAGTTCGCCACCCTGTCGGACGTGCACTGGTCGATGTCCGGCGAGGTCATCCTGATGAGCCTGCTGGGCGGCGTCGGCACCTTCTTCGGCCCGGTGCTGGGCGCGGCCACGGTGATCGGCCTGCAGAACCTGCTGGCCGACAAGGTCGGCGCCTGGGTGACGGTCATCATCGGCGCCATCTTCGTGGTCTGCGTGCTGGCCTTCCGCAAGGGCGTGGTCGGCGAACTCATCGCCTGGCGCGAGCGCCGCGCCGCCCGCGGCTGACGCCGCGCTGCCCGTGGCTGAAGTAGTGAGCTGCTACACGCCTTCCAGCGTGTAGTTCTGCGGGCCCCGGCTGGCCACCTTGGCCGAGCCGACGCGGTTGCCCAGCTCGGCGCACTTCGCCAGCGCCCAGCCCTGCTCCAGCCCGTGCAGCAGCGCGCCGCGCCAGGCGTCGCCGCAGCCGGTGGGGTCCACCACCTCACGCGGCGGCACCGGCGGCACCACCGTCTTTTCGCCGCCGACCCACACCTCGCAGCCCTGCGCGCCCAGGGTCACCACCAGGCCCTGCGTGCGCCGCGAGATGTCGGCGCTGCTCAAGCCGGTGCGCTCGCTCAGCATCTTGCCTTCGTAGTCATTGACGGTGACCCAGGTTGCCTGGTCGATGAAGGTGGCGAGTTCCTTGCCGTCGAACATCGGCAGGCCCTGGCCCGGGTCGAACACGAAGGGAATGTCCGCCGCCTTGAACTGCGCCGCGTGCTGCAGCATGGCGTCGCGCCCGTCCGGCGAAATCATGCCCAGCTTGACGTCGGCGCGCTTCTCGATGCGCGTGACGTGCGCCTGCATCATGGCGCCGGGATGGAAGGCGGTGATCTGGTTGTTGTCGCGGTCGGTCATGATCATCGCCTGCGCCGTGTAGGTGTCCTCCACCTGCCGCACGAATTCGCCGGAGATGCCCAGCGCGCGCAGGCGCTCCAGGTAGCTGCCGCCGTCGGTGCCCAGCGTGGCCATCGGCAGCGGCGTGCCGCCCAGCAGCTTCAGGCTGTAGGCGATGTTGCCGGCGCAGCCGCCGAAGTCGCGCCGCAGCGAAGGCACCAGGAACGAGACGTTCAGGATGTGCAGCTGCTCGGCCAGGATCTGGTCGGCGAAGCGGCCCTCGAAGGTCATGATGGTGTCGAAGGCAAATGAACCGCAGATGATGGCTGCCATGGATGTGTCTCGGAAAAAGGAAGTGTTCAGGGATAGAAGGCCAGCAGGCGGTAGCCGGCGATGCGCCCGGCCTGGCCATTGGCCGCGACGGCCAGCGTCACGGCGCCGGACCACTCGGCGCCCGCGGCCAGCGTATTTTGCGCCGCGCCGAGTTCGGCCGGCGTGAGCACCCGGCGCAGCACCGGCTGGTCCTGCGTGTCGGTGAGCGTGAGCTCCATGGCCGGCACGGCGATCGGGAAGACGGCGCTGTTTTTCAGCGTGAAGGCCAGGCGGTAGGCGTCGCCGCGCAGCTTGTTGAAAGCGGAGCTGTCGATCGCCACGGCCTCGATCTGCCGCGGCGGCCCGACGCGGCAGGCCAGCGGCTCGCACAGGGCTTCCAGCAGCGGCCGCAGCCCGGGCTGCGCGGCGGCGATGCGGTCGCGGTCCTGCACGGCGACCTGCGCCGCCAGTACCGCGCCCAGCAGCAGCGCGGCGAACGCCAGCAGCGCGCGCATCCGCGGGCTGCGCCAGAGCGCGCGGCGGCGCGCGGCGCGCAGGAAGGACACGTCCTCCTGCGGCTCCGCCTCCCAGCCTGATTCGCCGTCGGCGGGGCGCGACAGGCCGAAGCCACTTTCGGCGATCGGCGGCGACACCGAAGGCGCGTCGTCGCTGTCGGCCAGGTCGGAGCGCCGGAACACGAAGGGCTGGTCCAGCGGCGACTCTTCCAGCTCGCTGTCGGGCGGCGCTTCCCGCCGGCCGTCTTCGGGCGCCAGCGCCGCGGGCTGGGTGTTGGCCGCGCTGGCGAGCACCTCGGCCATCAGGTCGGCCGACGGTTCGGTGATCGGCGGTTCCGGGTCGGGGCGCGGCGCCGCCATGTGCCGTTCGGCCTGCGGCGGCGGCTGCACGGGTTGGGGGACGGGCGCCGTGATGGCATCGGCCTGCTCCACCAGCGAGGCCGAGGCGTCGAACACCTCGGAGCAATGCCCGCAACGCACCCAGCCCTCGGAGATCTTCAGCTGGTCGGGGACCACTCTGAACATCGTCCCGCAGGCAGGGCAGCAGGTGATCAGGCTCATGAGCCCGGGATTGTAAGAGCCGGTGCGCCGCGCGCCGCGTTCACAGCCGCGCCGTCATCAGGATCCAGCCGTCTTCCGCGTCGCTGACCTCCAGCGCGCAGTACGGCGCGTAGGCGGCTTTCAGTTCATCCGCCTGCCGCTCCAGGATGCCGGCCAGCACCAGGTGGCCGCCCGCTTCCACGTGCGAGCACAGCAGCGGCGCCAGCACTTTCAAGGGTGTGGCAAGGATGTTGGCCAGCACCGTGCGGTAGGTGCCTTGCGCCAGTTCCGGTGTGCCGGCTTCCAGCGCCACGCCATTGGCGGCGGCGTTGTCGCGGGTGGACTGCACGGCCGCCGTGTCGATGTCCACCGCGTCGACCCGCGCCGCACCATGCTTGGCGGCGCCGATGGCCAGGATGCCGGAACCGCAGCCGTAGTCCAGCACGCGCTGGCCCGCCGGCGGGTTGCGGGTGATCCAGCGCAGGCACATGCGCGTGGTCGGGTGGGTGCCGGTGCCGAAGGCCAGGCCCGGGTCGAGCCGGATCACCAGCTGCGCGCCGGCGGGCGGTTCGTGCCAGGTCGGCACGATCCAGAACCCGGGCGTGATGTCCACCGGCGCGAACTGCGACTGCGTGAGGCGCACCCAGTCCTGGTCGGCCACGGCGGCGACTTCCAGCACCGCGCAGCCTTCGAAGAAGTCCTGCACCGCCAGCAGCCGGGCCGCTTCGCGCGCGGCGTTTTCGTCGGGAAAGAGCGCCAGGATGCGCGAGCGCTGCCAGCCTTCCTTGGGCGCCGGCATGCCGGGCTCGCCGAACAGGGCGCGCTCGGCCGGCGTCTGCGCATCGGCGTCCTCCACCGACACGCTCAGTGCGTCCAGCGCATCGAGCGCGTCGCTGAGCGCCTCCACGCGCTCTTCCGGGCACAGCAGGCGCAGCTCGAACATCAGCGTTTATGGTGCGACAACCACTCCTCAAGGTAGTGGATGTTGGTGCCGCCGCTCATGAATTTCGCGTCCACCATCAGTTCGCGGTGCAGCGGGATGTTGGTGTTGATGCCCTCCACCACCGTCTCGGCCAGCGCCGTGCGCATGCGCGCCAGCGCCTGGTCGCGGGTGTCGCCGTGCACGATGATCTTGCCGATCATCGAGTCGTAGTTGGGCGGCACGAAGTAGTTGGTGTAGACGTGCGAGTCCACCCGCACGCCCGGGCCGCCCGGCGCGTGCCACATGGTGATGCGCCCCGGCGAGGGCACGAAGTTGTACGGGTGCTCGGCGTTCACGCGGATTTCCAGCGCATGGCCGCGCAGCACGATGTCGCGCTGCACGAACGGCAGCTTCTCGCCGGCCGCCACCATGATCTGCGTCTTGACGATGTCGATGCCGGTGATCATCTCGGTCACCGGGTGCTCCACCTGCACCCGGGTGTTCATCTCGATGAAATAGAACTCACCGTTCTCGTACAGGAACTCGAAGGTGCCGGCGCCGCGGTAGCCGATGCGCTTGCAGGCGGCGGCGCAGCGGTCGCCGATCTTCTCGATCAGCTTGCGCGGGATGCCGGGCGCGGGCGCTTCCTCGATGATCTTCTGGTGGCGCCGCTGCATGGAGCAGTCGCGCTCGCCCAGGTAGACCGCGTTCTTGTACTTGTCGGCCAGGATCTGGATTTCGATGTGGCGCGGGTTCTGCAGGAATTTCTCCATGTAGACCGCCGGGTTGCCAAACGCCGCCTGGGCTTCGGCCTTGGTCATCTGCACCGCGTTGACCAACGCCGCTTCGGTGTGCACCACGCGCATGCCGCGCCCGCCGCCGCCGCCGGCCGCCTTGATGATCACCGGGTAGCCGATGGATTTGGCGATGCGGCGGATCTCCGCCGGGCTGTCCGGAAGCTCCCCTTCCGAGCCGGGCACGCAGGGCACGCCGGCCTTGATCATGGCCTGCTTGGCTGACACCTTGTCGCCCATCAGGCGGATCGATTCGGGCGTGGGGCCGATGAACTGGAAGCCGCTTTTTTCCACCCGCTCGGCGAAGTCGGCGTTTTCCGAGAGGAAGCCGTAGCCGGGATGGATGGCCTCGGCATCGGTGACTTCGGCCGCCGAAATGATGGCCGGCATATTGAGGTAGCTTTGCGGCGAGGGCGGCGGGCCGATGCACACCGCTTCGTCGGCCAGCTTGACGTACTTGGCCTCGCGATCGGCCTCCGAATACACCATCACGGCCTTCACGCCCAGCTCTTGGCAGGCGCGCTGGATCCGTAACGCGATTTCGCCGCGATTGGCGACCAGGATCTTCTTGAACATGCGGTGCGCCGCTTACTCGATCATGAACAGGGGCTGGCCGTATTCCACCGGCTGGCCGTTCTCGCACAGGATCTGGGTCACGGTGCCGGTCTTGTCGGCCTCGATCTCGTTGAGGATCTTCATGGCCTCGATGATGCAGAGCGTCTCGCCTTCCTTGATCTGCGAGCCGACTTCCACGAACGATTTGGCGCCCGGCGACGAGGCGCGGTAGAAGGTGCCGACCATCGGCGACTTCACGATGTGCCCGGTCGGTGCGGCGGGTGCCGGTGCTGCGACAGGTGCGGCGGGCTGCGTGGGCGCGGCGATGGTGGTCATGCCCTGCGCCTGCTGGCCCGGTGCCAGCATCATCGGCTGCATCTGCGCGCCCGCCATGCCCTTGACGATACGGACCTTGCCTTCCGCTTCGGTGATTTCGAGCTCCGAAACATTGGACTCGGAGACCAGGTCGATCAGGGTCTTGAGCTTGCGCAGGTCCATGACTTGTTCACCTTGAAAACCCGCGAATCTACAGGAAAACTCGACTTTTTCTTCCTTTTGCAGGGATTTTTATTTTATTTTGTGCGGCGCAGTGTCGCTGCAGAGCTTACAAGGCGACAAAGAAGATCAGGCCAAAGCAGCCCAGCGCGTCAGTTCTTCGTTGCGAATTTTTCCCATTCTACGTTGCAGGAGCGTGCCGTCGGCCCCCAGCACCACGGTGAACGGCAGGCCGCCATTCAGGTTGCCCAGGTCGCGCGCGAGCTGCGGACCGTCCAGCCCCGCCAGGCCGATCGGGAAATTGACAGGCGTGCGCTGCAGGAAACTGCGCACCGCGCTCGGCTGGTCGATCGCCAGGCCGACGACTTGCCAGCCCTTTACCGTCTGTTGGCGGTAGAAGGCGTCGAGCATCGGCAACTCTTCCACGCAGGGCGGGCACCAGGTCGCCCAGAAATTCACCAGCAGCGGCCGTCCGCGCAAGGACGCCATGGCCAGCGCGCTGCCTTGCGGCGTCTGGAAGTTCAGCGGCCAGAGCAGCTTCGCCGCGTCGTCCGCCGGTTCGGCCAGGCGCGTGCGCCACAGCGCCAGGCCGGCGCCGGCCGCGGCGGCACCCGCGGCAACGCCCGCCAGCAGCAAGCCGCGGCGGCGCACCGGCTTGCGCGGCAGGTCCCCGGGCACGGCCTCATTCATGCGAGGCCTCCTCCACCAGCGCCCGCACCGCCGCCAGGTCGCCGCGCGGCGACCGGCCCCTGGCGTCCTTGCGCAACGCGCCGCGCACGTCGTCATGGTCGTAGATCAGGAGATGCACGCCGACCGGCTCGCCCAGTTCGCGGCTCATGCTGCTCAGGCTCAGGGCCTCGACCGGTTCGCCGTTGAAGCCGGTCACGGTGCGGGCTTCGTAGTCCACACCGTGGTCGATCAGCGCGATCTCCGCCGATTTCGGGTCATCGCAGAACAGCTGGAGATAGATGTCCGACAGCCGCGTGGCAGTGCCGTGCCAGACCGCGCCGCCCAGGTACGGGCGGAATTCGGCCAGGCGCTCCATCCAGGTGACGGCCAGGCGGCGCAGCGCGGCCAGCTCGGCCGGCTGGGTGTCGGCGCAGAACAGCGAGATGTATTCGTGCACCGCGTCTTCCACGGTGTCGTTGTCCGGCAGCGCGGTGCGGGTGTTCAGGCCGAGCTGCTTGACCGCGCGGCGCTTGGCCGGGCCGTATTCCAGCCCTTCCTCGACCACCATCCGCGCGGCGGTCGCCGCGATTTCGAGGGCGATGCTGTCCATCGGAGCATTGTGCATCGCCGGATAATCGCGCGATGCATATCCACATTCTCGGCATCTGCGGCACCTTCATGGGCGGGCTGGCCGCGCTGGCGCGCGAAGCCGGCCACAAGGTGACCGGCTGCGACGCCGGCGTCTACCCACCGATGAGCGACCAGCTGCGCGCGCTCGGCATCGACCTGATCGAAGGCTTCGGCGCCGACCAGCTGGCGCTGAAACCCGACGCCTGGGTGGTCGGCAACGTGGTCTCACGCGCCCGGCTGGCCGACGGCGCGCCGCGCTATCCCCTGATGGAAGCCATCCTCGACCAGGGCCTTCCCTACACCAGCGGGCCGCAGTGGCTGGCCGAACACGTGCTGCAGGGCCGCCACGTGCTGGCCGTCGCCGGCACCCACGGCAAGACCACCACCACCTCGATGCTGGCCTGGATCCTGGAGCAGGCCGGCCTGCAACCGGGCTTCCTGGTCGGCGGCGTGCCGATGAATTTCGGCGTGTCCGCGCGAATTGGAGCCCCCACGCTCCCCGCTGCGCGAGGTTCGCTGCCCCCCGAGGGGGCTGTCCCGCCTTGGGGCGGCCCGGCGGCGGGACGGCCCGGCGTGTTCGTCATCGAAGCCGACGAGTACGACACCGCCTTCTTCGACAAGCGCAGCAAGTTCGTCCATTACCGGCCGCGCACCGCCGTGCTGAACAACCTGGAGTTCGACCACGCCGACATCTTCGACGACCTGGCGGCCATCGAGCGGCAGTTCCACCACCTGGTGCGCACCGTGCCGGCCAGCGGCCGGGTGGTGAGCAACGGGCTGGAGGAAAGCCTGGCGCGCGTGCTGCACATGGGCTGCTGGAGCGAGCTGCGCAGCTTCGGCGCCACCGACAGCGACTTCACGGCCGAAGGCGAACCGAACCGCTTCGCCGTGCTGGAGCGCGGCCGGCGCGTCGCCGAGGTGGCATGGGAGTTGACCGGCGTGCACAACCAGCTGAATGCGCTGGCGGCCATCGCCGCGGCGGACCACGCCGGCGTGCGGCCCGAGGTGGCCGCGGCGGCGCTGGGCAGCTTTCGCAACGTCAAGCGCCGCATGGAAGTGCGCGGCACCGCGGGCGGCGTCACCGTCTACGACGATTTCGCCCACCACCCGACCGCCATTCGCACCACGCTGGACGGGCTGCGCCGCAAGGTCGGCGAGGCACGCATCCTGGCGGCGTTCGAGCCGCGCAGCAACACCATGAAGCTGGGCACCATGAAGGCGCAGCTGCCCTGGAGCCTGGAGGCGGCCGACCTGTCCTTCTGCCACGCCGGCGGCCTGGGCTGGGATCCGCGCGAGGCGCTGCGGCCGATGGGCGAGCGCTCGCAGGTCGCCGACACGGTCGACGAGCTGCTGGCGCAGCTGCGGCAGGCCGCGCGGCCGGGCGACCACATCGTCTGCATGAGCAACGGCGCCTTCGGCGGCGTGCACGACAAGCTGCTGCAGGCGCTGGGCGGCGCGGCTGCGCGCTGACTAGTAAGGGTTCAGCGGAACGGGCGCGGTCATGTCGGCGCCCGCGATAGGGCGGCGCGGCAACGAGGTGCCCACCCGCATCTGCTCACCGCTGTTGGGGTTCGGGCGGCTGAGCAGCGAGTCGTCGTCGCGGCGCGCCGCCGCCCGCTTGGGATTGGAGGTGATGGTTCCGACCAGGTACAGCGCGGCCAGGCCGTGCGCCGCCAGCGTTTCGTCCATGCCGGTGCGCTTGGCCAGCTCGCGCAGGGTGGCGGGCGCGCTGGCCAGCTCGCGCATCAGCAGCAGGTGCGAATCCTTCAGCAGGCGGTGTGCCAGCCGCGGCGGCCGGCGGAAATAGAGGGAAGCGGTGCGGTAGCGCGGCGGCAGCATGTCGCGGCGGGTGCGCATCGCGAACTGCCACATCAGCTGCGACAGGCTGGTGCGCACGAAACCGGTGGGAACCTCCGCCGGCTCGCTGACCCGGCGCCACAGCGCGTCCTGGAAGTCCAGCAAGGCCGCCGACGGCAGCACGCCGACGTCGCCGCGCATGTTCACCACCGCGATCAGCCGCCCGTTGAACAGCACCTGGAAGCTGCCACCGCCGAGCGCCGCGTACTGGTCGATGACCACCGAGGCCAGCGCGAACTGGGAGATGAGGGGCTGCAGCCAGCCGGCAAAACGCTCCAGCACCGCTTTCTGCTGGGTGCGGTCGGCCTGGTCGAAGGCATAGGCGGGCGAAAAGCCGGCACCGGGCAGCGGCCGGGCGAAGGCCACGGGCCGGTCCACGTCGGCAAGGTTGAGCTGGAGAGAGCGGCCGGACGGCGTGCCCGGCCCGACGCGCAGCGTCCCGTCGGGCAGCAGCTGGGTGCGCTGGCCGCTGATCCACCAGGCGTCGGCATCGGCGAAGGAGCTCACCTCCCAGCTGGCGCCGAAGGCCACCACGCCGCCCACCACCGCGCGGACGGCATCCTGCTGCTCGGCTGAGAAGCCGGCCAATCCCAAGCGCAATACGGGGAGCTCGAGGGTCATGCGGGAAGCCTCAAGGGCGGGTGGACGTTCTCGGCAATATAACAGTTATGTTACTTTGTGTAAATTAATGCTAATGTACCTGTCAGCGCGAGCGACGCGCCTGGACAGCCTCGGCCAGCATGCCCAGCAAGCCGAGCGAGTCGTCCCAGCCCAGGCAGGCGTCTGTGATACTTTTGCCGTACTCCAGGTCGGCGGCGTCGTCCTTGCCGGGGGTGAATTTCTGCGCGCCCGGCTGCAGGTGGCTTTCCACCATCACGCCGAACACGCGCCGCGAACCCCGCGCGATCTGCTCGGCAATGCTGCGCGCCACGTCGACCTGCCGGTCGTGCTGCTTGCTGCTGTTGGCGTGGCTGCAGTCCACCATCAGGGCGGGCGCGAGGCGGGCGGCCTCCAGTTCCTTGCAGGCCGCTTCCACGCTGGCCGCGTCGTAGTTGGGTTCCTTGCCACCGCGCAGGATGGCGTGGCAGTCGGGGTTGCCGTTGGTCTGCACGATGGCCACCTGGCCGTTCTTGTGCACCGACAGGAAGTGGTGGCCGCGCGCCGCCGCCTGGATGGCGTCGGTGGCGATCTTGATGTTGCCGTCGGTGCCGTTCTTGAAGCCGATCGGCGCCGACAGGCCGGAAGCCAGTTCGCGGTGCACCTGGCTTTCGGTGGTGCGCGCGCCGATCGCGCCCCAGGAGATCAGGTCGCCGATGTACTGCGGCGAGATCACGTCCAGGAACTCGCTGCCGGCCGGCAGCCCCAGCCGGTTGATCTCGATCAGCAGCTGCCGCGCGATGCGCAGGCCCTCGTCGATGCGGTAGCTCTCGTCCAGGTAGGGGTCGTTGATCAGGCCCTTCCAGCCGACCGTGGTGCGCGGCTTCTCGAAGTACACGCGCATCACGATCTCCAGCCGGTCGCGGTACTTGGCGCGCACGTCCTTCAGGCGGCGCGCGTAGTCCAGCGCGGCGCCGGGGTCGTGGATCGAGCAGGGGCCGATCACCACCAGCAGCCGGTCGTCCTTGCCGTGCAGGATGTTGTGGATCGCGCGGCGCGTGTCGGTGATGAGGCTTTCCACGGCCGTCCCCTGGATGGGGAAGAAGCGGATCAGATGTTCGGGAGGAGGCAACACGGTGATGTCCTTGATGCGTGCGTCGTCGGTCTGGCTGGTTTTGTCGACGGGGCGCGCATACCAGGCATCGCTGGCGGCGGGGGACTTGGTGCTCATGTGTTCTTCCTCTCGGTTTTTTGGGGCCCCAAAAGAAAAACCGCCGGGGGTACCGGCGGTTTGTCGAGGGGTCTGTTTGCGTTTGTTGCGGGTACGCTCAGATCTCTCTTCCGCCGGGGGCGTTGGAGAACCAGAAGTAGCCAAAAAAGAAATAGGGGCGAACGGAACGCATGGCGGCCAATGTAGCACAAGGCTGCGGCGGTGCAGCAGACTTCAGCGCCGCAACCTCTTCCACCAGGCCACGGCGCGCTGCACCTGCGGCTCGGGCAGCGCACCGAGCGCCGAGGTCGGCGGCTCGGCCGGATCGCGCGACAGCCACTGCTCGTACATGTCGATCAAAAGCGTGCCGTCGCCCAGCGTGCGCCAGGCGATCAGCTCGAAATCCTCGGAGCCGAGCATCAGGTCGCGGCTGCCCGGCCCGCCTTCCAGCAACCACTGGCCGATCAGCACGCGGAAGTTGTTCAGGGACTGCAGGTACATCGCGTACTCGTACAGGCCGCGCCACGGCAGGCCGAGATTCACCACCAGCAGCCGGTGGCCGCGCAGCACGGTCAGCAGGTCCACCAGCTGCGGCGCGACGATGCTGCGCTGGCGGTTCAGCCGCAGCGCCGCCACGATGGCTTCGATGTGCACGGCCACCTGGGCCAGGCTTTCCGAGAGCTGCCGGCTTTCCTCGTCGGCCACCGCGCCGCGCAGGAAATGGCTGAGCCCACCGAAGGTGTTGATGCTGGGCAGGTGGCTGCCCGGCTCGATCGGCAGGCGGGAGGGGCGGGTGTTCATGCTCGCCCCGGCCCGATCAGGCCGTGCCGCCGACGGTCAACCCGTCGATGCGCAGCGTGGGCTGGCCGACGCCGACCGGCACGCTCTGGCCTTCCTTGCCGCAGGTGCCGACACCGGTGTCCAGCTTCATGTCGTTGCCGATCATGGTGACGCGGGTCAGCGCGTCCGGGCCGTTGCCGACGATGGTGGCGCCCTTCACCGGGTACTGGATCTTGCCGTTTTCCACCCAGTAGGCCTCGCTGGCGGAGAACACGAACTTGCCGGAGGTGATGTCCACCTGGCCGCCGCCGAAGTTGCTGGCGTACAGGCCCTTCTTGATGCTGGCGACGATTTCCGCCGGATCCCGGTCGCCGCCCAGCATGTAGGTGTTGGTCATGCGCGGCATCGGGATGTGGGCGTAGCTCTCGCGCCGGCCGTTGCCGGTGGGCGCCACGCCCATCAGGCGCGCGTTGAGCGAGTCCTGGATGTAGCCGCGCAGGATGCCGTCCTCGATCAGCACGTTGCGCTGGCTGGGGTTGCCCTCGTCGTCCACGTTGAGCGAGCCGCGGCGGTCGGCGATGGTGCCGTCGTCCAGCACCGTCACGCCCTTGGCCGCCACGCGCTGGCCGATGCGCCCGGAAAACGCGCTGGACTCCTTGCGGTTGAAGTCGCCTTCCAGGCCGTGGCCCACCGCCTCGTGCAGCAGGATGCCGGGCCAGCCGGGGCCGAGCACCACGGTCATTTCGCCGGCCGGCGCGGGCCGCGACTCCAGGTTGGTCAGCGCCGCGTGCACCGCATCGTCCACATAGGACTGGATGCGTTCGTCGTCGAAATACGCCAGGCCGAAGCGCCCGCCGCCGCCGCCGGAGCCCATCTCGCGCCGGCCGTTCTGCTCGGCGATGACGGTGACCGACAGGCGCACCAGCGGCCGCACGTCGGCCGCCAGGGTGCCGTCGGCACGTGCCACCAGCACCACGTCGTATTCGCTGGCCAGCCCGGCCATCACCTGCACCACGCGCAGGTCCTTGGCGCGTGCCGCCTGTTCGGCCTTTTCCAGCAGCTTGACCTTGGCCGTGCTGTCCAGGGTGGCGATCGGGTCCAGGCCACCGTAGAGCGAGCGGCTGCCGGCGATGCGCTGGCGGGGCACCTTGGCGCGGCCGCCGCGCGAGGCCTGGGCGATGGAGCGCACGGTGCGCGCCGCGTCGAGCAGCGAGGCTTCGGAGATGTCGTCGGAATAGGCGAAGGCGGTCTTCTCGCCGGACACGGCGCGCACGCCCACGCCCTGGTCGATGCTGAAGCTGCCGGTCTTGACGATGCCTTCTTCCAGGCTCCAGCCTTCGCTGCGCGTGTACTGGAAATACAGGTCGGCGTCGTCCACGCGGTGCGCGCGGATCTCGGCCAGCGCGCGCGCCAGGTGGGTCTCATCCAGGCCGAAAGGTTCGAGCAGCAGCGCGCGGGCCGTGGCCAGGCGCTCAATCGTGGGTTCGCGGGAGATCATCGGTCCATTGTAGGACCGCACTCAATCCCCCGAGAGCAGCTTGAACAAGGCCGCATCGTCGAGCTGGGACAGCCCCGCATCGGCGGCGCGCTGGAACAGGTCGCGTGCGATGGGACCGAGCGGCCCCTCGAAGCCCGCGGCCTGCGCCGCCTCGACCGCCAGCCGCGAATCCTTCTGCAGCAGGGACACGTGCGCGCGCGGCGCGTAGTCGCCGTCGATGGCGCGGCTCATCCGGTCGGCGCCGATCCAGCTCTGGCCGCTGGACTGCTGGATCACCGCCAGCGTGGTGCGCGGATCCAGGCCCATGCGCTGGGCCATCGCCAGCACCTCGGCCGCGCCGCCCAGGTTGATGGCGGCCAGCAGGTTGTTGACCAGCTTGGTGCGCGCACCGTCTCCCGGCCGCTGGCTGATGCGGAACACCTTGCCGCTCAGGGTCTCGATGAGCGCGCGGTGCCGTTCGAACACCGCGTCCTCGCAGGCCACCATCAGGCTCATCGTTCCGTCGCGCGCCCGCACCGGGCCGCCGGACATCGGCGCGTCGACTGCCGCGAAGCCGCGTGCGGCGAGTTCGCGCGCGAACGCTTCCACGTCTTCCGGCGAGATGGTCGGGCACAGCAGCACGGCGGCGCCGGGACTTAAGGCCTGCACCGCGCCGTGCTGGCCGAACAGCACCTCGCGCGCCTGCGCCGCATCGACCACGCAGACGATCAGCGCCGCCGCGTCGCGTGCGGCATCGGCTGGCGTGGCGCAAGCCTTCGCGCCGAGCGCCTGCAGCGCCTCGACCTTGCCCGCGTCGATGTCGCGCACCTGCACGGCCCAGCCGTGCTCCAGCAGGCGCGCCGCCATGGCGCCGCCCATGTTGCCGACACCGATTGCCCCGACAACGTGGTCCGTTTCCATGGTCAGCTCTGCACCAGCCGCTTGGACTTGGCGATCGACATCAGGATGCCCAGGCCCAGCCCCAGGGTGACCATGGCCGTGCCGCCGTAGCTGATGAAGGGCAGCGGCACGCCCACCACCGGCAGGATGCCGCTGACCATGCCCATGTTCACGAAGGCATAGGTGAAGAAGATCATGGTGACCGAGCCCGCCAGCAGGCGCGAGAACAGCGTGGACGCCTCCAGCGCGATGGCCAGGCCGCGCAGCACCAGGAACAGGAAGCCCAGGATCAGGCAGATGTTGCCGATCAGGCCGAACTCTTCCGAGAACGCCGCGAAGATGAAGTCGGTGGTGCGCTCGGGAATGAATTCCAGGTGGGTCTGGGTGCCCTGCATGAAGCCCTTGCCGAACACGCCGCCCGAGCCGATGGCGATCATCCCCTGGATGATGTGGAAGCCCTTGCCCAGCGGGTCCTTGCTGGGGTCCAGCAGGGTGCAGATGCGCTGCTGCTGGTAGTCGTGCAGGATCGGCCAGCGCACGCCCTCGGCGCAGATGCGCGGCTCGAACACCACCACCATCACCACCACCGCGATGCCCAGGATCAGCGGCGGCACGATCAGCTTCCAGGACAGGCCGGCAAAGAAGATCACCGAAATGCCCGCCGACAGCACCAGCAAGGACGTGCCCAGGTCGGGCTGCTTCATGATCAGGCCGACCGGCACGCCCAGCAGCAGCACGGCCACCACGAAATCCAGCGGGCGCAGCTGCCCTTCGCGCTTCTGGAACCACCAGGACAGCATCAGCGGCATGGCGATCTTCAATATCTCGCTCGGCTGGATGACCACGCCGACGTTGACCCAGCGCTTGGCGCCCTTCTTGGTGATGCCCATGACGGCCACCGCGATCAGCAGCGCCACGCCGACGGTGTAGAGCGGCACGGCGAAGACCATCAGCCGCTGCGGCGGGATCTGCGCCACGATGAACAGGATCACGCCGGCCAGCACCATGTTGCGGCCGTGGTCGGCGAAGCGCGTGCCGTGGTCGTAGCCCGACGAGTACATGGTCAGCAGGCCGGCGCAGGCCAGCAGGAACACGGCGAAGGCCAGCGGCCCGTCGAAGCCCTGCAGCACCGGCAGGACGCGGTTGCGCAGCGGGGGTTTGTCGAAAACGGCGGCCATCTGCAAATTATCTCCTGGGGACTCGCGTGTCCGGGCTGGCATCATCGCCCGCATGCAGCCCGCCACCCATCTTCTTTACCTGCACGGCTTCCGCTCCTCGCCCCAATCCATGAAGGCGCAAAAGGTCGCGGCGCGGGTGCGCGAGCGCCACCCGGCCGTGCACTGGTGGTGCCCGCAGCTGCCGCCCTCGCCGCGCGAAGCCATGGCCATGGTGGAGGCCGGCATCGCCGGCTGGCCGCGGGAGCGCATGGCGGTGGTGGGCTCGTCGCTGGGCGGCTTCTACGCCACGCACGTGGCCGAAACCACCGGCTGCCGCGCGGTGCTGCTCAACCCGGCGGTGGAGCCCGCGCGCGACCTGGCGAATTACATCGGCGAGCAGACCGCCTGGCACGACCCCGAGCAGCGTTTCTACTTCGAACCGGGCTTCGTCGATGAGCTGGCCGCGCTGCAGCGCGGCGCCGTGGCCCATCCCGAGAATTATTTCGCGGTCGTCGCCAAGGGCGACGAGGTGCTCGACTGGCGCGAGATGACCGGGCGGTATCCGGGCGCGCGCATCAAGCTGCTGGAAGGCGGCGACCATGCGCTGTCGGATTTCGACGCGCACATCGACGAGGTGTTCGGGTTCCTGGACCTCGCCTAGCCCTCACCCCGGTGAGGGCACAATCCCCGGATGTTCCTGTTATTCGAAGAAGCCGGGAAGTTCCTGGCGGGCCGTGTGCTGTCCGAAGCCGATGCCTCCGCGCAGGTCGAGCTCGACAGCGGCAAGCGCGTGAAGGTCAAATCGTCCAACGTGCTGCTGAAGTTCGACAAGCCGCAGCCCACCGAGCTGCTGCGCGAAGCATCGGAGATCGCCACCTCCATCGAGCTCGACCTGGCGTGGGAGTTCGCGCCCGACGAGGAATTCGGCTTCGCCGACCTGGCGCGCGACTACTTCAGCGCCAACGCCACCCTGGCCCAGCAGGCCGCCGCGCTGCTGCGCCTGTTCGAGGCGCCGCATTACTTCCGCCGCGCCGGCAAGGGGCGCTTTCGCAAGGCGCCGGCCGAAACCGTGCAACAGGCGCTGGCCGCCATCGAGAAGAAAAAGCAGGTCCAGGCGCAGATCGTGTCGTGGGCCGAGGAGCTGGCCGCCGGCCGCTGCCCGGCGCCGGTGCGCGAGCAGCTGTACAAGCTGCTGTTCAAACCGGACAAGAACGCGCCCGAATACAAGGCAGTGGTGGAGGCTTCGCGCGCCACCCACACCGCGCCGCTCACGCTGCTGCAGCGCGCCGGCGCGATCGACTCCCCCTACCAGTTCCACTGGAAGCGCTTCCTGCTGGAATACTTCCCCAAGGGCACCGGCTTCCCGCCCCTGGCCGCGCCGCAGGTCAAGGACGATCTGCCGCTGGCGCCGGTGGCTGCCTTCTCCATCGACGACTCCGCCACCACCGAAATCGACGACGCGCTCTCGGTGCAGGGCCTGGGCAGCGGCACGGTCGTCGTGGGCGTGCACATCGCCGCGCCGGGCCTCGCGCTGCAGCCGGGCGACGCGCTCGACCAGGTGGCGCGCCACCGGCTCTCCACGGTGTACATGCCGGGCTACAAGATCACCATGCTGCCCGATGCGGTGGTGCAGGCCTACACCCTGCAGGAAGGCCGCGACTGCCCCGCCGTGTCGCTGTACGTGACCATGGACGAGGCGACGCTGGAAGTCAAAGGCTCCGAAACGCGGCTGGAGCGCGTGCCGATTTCCGCCAACCTGCGGCACGACCAGCTGGATGCGCACGTCACCGAAGGCTGGCTGGACGGCACGGCCTCGCCCGACGGCGTGCCGGAAGTCGCCGCGCGGCTGCGGCCCGAGCTCTCCTTCCTGTTCCGCCTGGCCAGGCACCTGAAGGCGCAGCGCGAAATCGTGCGCGGCAAGCCCGAGACCTTCAACCGGCCCGACTACAACTTCCGCCTGGCCGGCCACGATGGCAGCGAGCCCACCGGCAGCGAAACGGTGGAACTCAGCGTGCGCCGCCGCGGCGCGCCGCTGGACCTGGTGGTGGCCGAGGCCATGATCCTGGCCAACAGCAGCTGGGGCCAGTGGCTGGCCGAACTGGGCGTGCCCGGCATCTACCGCAGCCAGGCCAGCCTGGCGCCGGGGGTGAAGGTGCGCATGGGCACCAAGGCGCTGCCGCACGCCGGCATCGGCGTGAAAAGCTATGCCTGGAGCACCTCGCCGCTGCGCCGCTACACCGACCTGGTGAACCAGTGGCAGATCATCGCCGCCGCGCGCCACGGCCGCACCGCGGCGCTGGCCGCGCCGTTCAAGCCCAAGGACGCGGAATTGTTCTCGGTGATCTCCGCCTTCGACGCCGCCTACAGCGCCTACAACGGCCACCAGGCGACCATGGAGCGGTTCTGGACGCTGCAGTACATCGCGCAGCACGACCTGCACGAACTCACGGGCAGCGTGTTCAAGGACAACCTGGTGCGCGCCGACGACCTGCCGCTGGTGCTGCCGGTGATGGGCGCCAACGGCCTGCCGCGCGGCGCCCACCTGCGCGTCAAGCTGGGCGCGGTGGACGCCATCACGCTGGACGTCTCCGGCACCCTGCTGGAGCGCCTGGACACCGCGCCCGAGGCGGTGCCGTCGGAAGAAGACGACAGCGACGAGGAACCCGTGGCCGGCCCGATTGCCATCGCCGTCGATGTCAACGACACTGGGGAAACCGCCACCGCCGGCGGCGATAATTCCCCACCGTGAACTGGAAGTCCTTCAGCACCCTGCAGATCGCACTGGGCATCTCCTTACTCGTGCACGCGGTGTTGCTGGCGGTGCGCATCGTCGATCCGGAAGGCTTCAACCGGGTGTTCCAGGACACCCCGCTCGAAGTGATCCTGGTCAACACCAAGAGCAACGAGCGCCCCGAGAAAGCGCAGGCGATCGCGCAAAGCAACCTGGCCGGCGGCGGCGAGGCCGCCCAGGGCCGCGCCACCTCGCCGCTGCCGCCTTCCGCGCTCAGCGAGATCGGCGACGCCGCCGAGGACGCGCAGAAAAAGATCGAGGCCATGCAGGAGCAGCAGACGCTGATGCTCTCGCAATTGAAGCGCCAGCTGGCCGCCATGCCGCCGCCCGACCCCAAGCAGGTGGCCAACAGCACGCCGGAGGCGCAGGCGCAGGAAGACAAGCGCCGGCAGCTCACGCGCCTGCTGGCCGAAATCGAGCGGCGCATCAACGAGGAAAACGCCCGGCCCAAGAAGCGCTACATCAGCCCCGCCACGCGCGAGGAGGTGTACGCCGTCTACTACGACGGCCTGCGCCGCAAGATCGAGGACAAGGGCACGCAGAACTTCCCCGAGGCCGCCGGGCGCAAGCTGTACGGCGAGCTGACCATGATCGTCACCGTCAACCACGACGGCCGCGTGCTGTCCACCGAGGTGGCCGAAACCTCGGGCAACCTCACGCTGGACCGCCGCGCGCAGACCATCGCCCGCGCCGCCGGCCCGTTCGGCAAGTTCAGCGACGCCATGCGCCGCCGCGCCGACCAGATCGTGGTGGTGTCGCGCTTCAAGTTCACGCGCGACGAGACGCTGGAAACCAAGCTGACCAACCGATGAACGCCGACCTGTACTGTGTGATGGGCAATCCTGTCGAACACAGCAAGTCGCCGTGGGTGCACGCGCGCTTCGCCGAACTCACCGGCCAGCAGCTGCAATACGTGAAGCGGCTCGTTCCCCTGGACGGCTTCGCGCAAGCCGTGCGCGATTTCCGCGCCGAAGGCGGCAAGGGCTGCAACGTCACCGTGCCCTTCAAGTTCGAGTCGCCGGCACTCGCCACCGAGCTGACCCCGCGCGCGAAGCTGGCCGGCGCGGCCAACACGCTGCGCTTCGACGGCGCGCGCGTGCTGGCGGACAACACCGACGGCATCGGGCTGGTCAGCGACATTTCGCGCAACGCTGTCGTGGACATCGCCGGAGCGGACGTGCTGCTGGTGGGCGCCGGCGGCGGCGCCTGCGGCGTGCTGGGCCCGTTCATCGAGGCGCGGCCGCGGCGCATCGTCGTCGCCAACCGCAGCGTGGGCAAGGCCGAGGCGCTGGTCGCGCGGCATGCCGCATTGGCGGCGCACCACGGCGTGGAACTGGCGGCGCGCGGCCTGGACACCGCCGGCGGCGGCTTCGGCATCGTCGTCAACGCCACCGCCACCAGCATGGCCGGCACGGGCGTGCCGGTGCCGGCGTCGGTGCTCGCGCCCGGCGCGCTGGCCTGCGACATGATGTACGGTCCCGCGGCGCAGGGCTTCATGGCCTGGGCGCGCGAGAACGGCGCGACCCCGCGCGACGGCCTGGGCATGCTGGTGGAACAGGCGGCCGAAGCCTTCCTGGTCTGGCGCGGCGTGCGCCCGCCCTCGGCCCAGGTGCTGGCCGAGCTGCGCGCCACACTCGCCGGCTGACCCGCCATGCGCGCCCTTCTGCGTTGGCTGGCCTTGGTGGTGGTCGCGGCGGCGGTGCTGGAACTGTTCTTCCTGGTGCGCATCGCCATGATGGCCGGCATCGATCCGCAATCCACCACCTTCCAGCGCTCCGAAGCCTGGCGCATCGCCACGCACAAGGGCCAGCTGCGCTGGCGCCAGCAGTGGGTGCCGTACGAGGCCATCTCGGACAACCTGAAGCGCGCGGTGATCGCCTCCGAGGACGGCACCTTCGCCAACCACGAAGGCGTGGACTGGGAGGCGCTGGAAAAAGCCTGGCAGCGCAACGCCAAGGCGGAGGACCTGGCGGCCCGGCGCGCGCAGGCGGCGCGCGGCGCCACGCGCGCCCCGAAGATCGTCGGCGGCTCCACCATCACGCAGCAGCTGGCCAAGAACATCCTGCTGTCCGGCGAGCGCACCCTGCTGCGCAAGGGCCAGGAAATCGTGCTCACCTTCGCGCTGGAAAAAATGCTGTCCAAGGAGCGCATCCTGGAGATCTACCTGAACAGCGTGGAATGGGGCGAAGGCGTGTTCGGCGCCGAAGCCGCGGCGCAGCACTACTACCGCAAGAGCGCGCGCCAGCTCTCGGCCTACGAGGCGGCCCGCCTGGCGGTGATGCTGCCGCGGCCCAAATACTTCGAGAAGCTGCCCAACTCCGGCTACCTCGCCAGCCGCGCGTCCACCATCGCCGCGCGCATGCGCGACGCCGAGCTGCCATAACTCTGTTCACTCGCAAGACGCTGCGGACCTTATCATCCGCGCCATGCTTGCCAAGCTGATGAGCCTGTTCCTGCTGGGGCTGGTGCGCGTGCTCACCGGCGCGCAGGCGCGCTGGTACGGCTGCCCGCCCAAGGCGGAGCAGCGCATCTACTTCGCCAACCACCAGAGCCACGCCGACCTGGTGATGATCTGGGCCGCGCTGCCGCAGGAGCTGCGCTCCATCACGCGGCCGATCGCCGCCAAGGACTACTGGACCAAGACGCCGCTGCGCCAGTGGATCACCACCGCCGTCTTCAACGCCGTCTACGTGGACCGCGAACGCAAGGACGGCGAGGACCCGCTGCAGCCGCTGGCCGATGCGCTGCAAAGCGGCGACTCGATCGTGCTGTTTCCCGAGGGCACGCGCGGCAACGCCGAGGAGCCGCAGCCTTTCAAGTCGGGCCTGTACAGCCTGGCGCAGCGCTTTCCCGAGGCGGTGCTGGTGCCGGCCTGGATCGACAACGTGCAGCGCGTCATGCCCAAGGGCGAAGTGGTGCCGGTGCCGATCCTGTGCTCCGTGACGTTCGGCGCGCCGATCCGGCTGGAAGCCGGCGAAGAGCGGCGCGCGTTTCTGGACCGCGCGCGGCTGGCCGTGATCGCGCTGAGGGACGTATGAACGCACTGCGCGCACTCAACCAGTTCCTGCGTTCGCTCACGCCCACGCAGCAGGTGGCGGCGCTGTTCCTGTTCGTCTTCGGCATCCTGGTCCTGGTGAGCGTGGTCACCACCCTGCTGGCGCTGCGCGAACGCAAGGTCGCGCCCGGCGCCGAGCGCGCGGCCGAGCTGCGCGATTCGCGCAAGCTGCTGGGGAGTTCCTGGATCACCGTGCTGGTGTTCTGGGTGGCCTGGGCCGCGGGCGATGCCTTCGCCATCGTGCTGTTCACGCTGATCGCTTTTTTCGCGCTGCGCGAATTCATCACGCTCTCGCCGACACGGCACGGCGACCACCGCAGCCTGGTGCTGGCTTTCTTCGTGGTGCTGCCGGTGCAGTTCTGGCTGGTCGGCGCGCGCCACTTCGACCTGTTCACCGTGTTCGTGCCGGTCTACGTGTTTTTGGCGATGCCGGTGGCCAGCGCGCTGGCCGGCGACACGCAGCGCTTCCTGGAGCGCAACGCCAAGCTGCAGTGGGGCATCATGGTCTGCGTCTACGGCATGAGCCACGTGCCGGCCCTGATGCTGCTGGACTTCCCGGGCCGGCGCTACGAGGGCAAGGGCGCGTTCCTGGTGTTCTTCCTGGTGTTCATCGTGCAGACCTGCATGGTGGTGCAGCACCTGGCGGCGCGCCGCCTGCGCTACGCGCCCAGCATCCCCAACGTGAGCAAGAGCTTCAGCTGGCGCAGCTGGGGCATGGGCGTGACCGCCGGTGTGCTGGCCGCGGGGCTGCTGTCCTTCATCACGCCGTTCAAGCCGGGCCAGGCGCTCGGCATGGGCCTGGTGGCCTGCGTCGCGGGCTCGATGGGCCACCTGGTGATGAAGGCGCTGAAACGCGACCGCGGCGTCACCTCCTGGGGCAAGCGCGCCTCGGTCACCGGCGCGAACGGCCTCCTGGACCGGGTCGACGCGCTGTGCTTCGCTGCGCCGATCTTTTTCCATTCGGTGCGCTGGTATTTCCGGGTCTAATCGGCGCCAAGGCGAACACCATTCCCATGCGCATCCTCGGCATCGACCCCGGCCTGCAGACCACCGGCTTCGGCGTGATCGACGTCGCCGGCTCGGCGCTGACTTACGTGGCCAGCGGCACCATCACCACCACGCATCTGGCGCGCGGCGACCTGCCGGCGCGGCTGAAGGTGCTGTTCGACGGCATCGGCGAGGTGCACGCACGCTACCAGCCCGACGCGTCGGCAGTGGAGATCGTGTTCGTCAACGTCAACCCGCAGGCCACGCTGCTGCTCGGCCAGGCGCGCGGCGCCTGCCTCACGGCGCTGGTGTCCTGCGACCTGCCGGTGGCCGAGTACACCGCGCTGCAGATGAAGCAGGCCATCGCCGGCCACGGCAAGGCCGGCAAGGCGCAGGTGCAGGAGATGGTGAAGCGGCTGCTGAAGCTGCCCGGCCTGCCCGGCAAGGACGCGGCCGACGCGTTGGGCCTGGCGATCACGCACGCGCATGCGGGCCAGTCGATGGCGCGGCTGGCGGCGGCGGCCAAGACCGACCGCAAGACCAGCGGTATGTACCGCGCGGGGCGGACGTACTAGGCTTGCTCAGGCAATCCTGAGCCGCGCCCCCGCGCCGTCCGCCAGCGCCTCGCCGACCACCGCCGCCTGGCCGAAGCCGTGGCGGCGGAAGACGTCCATCACCTTGTCCACCGCATCCGGCGCGCACGACACCAGCAGGCCGCCGCTGGTCTGCGGATCGGTCAGCAGCGCGTGGTCGGCGTCGCCGAAATTCGCCGGCAGCGCCACGTCGGCCCCATAGCCGGCCCAGTTGCGGCCCGAGGCACCGGTGACGAAGCCGGCGGCCGCCAGGTCGCGCACGCCTTCCAGCAGCGGCACCCTGTTCCAGTCGATGTGCACCGACAGGCCGGCGCCGCGCGCCAGTTCCAGCGCGTGGCCGGCCAGGCCGAAGCCGGTGATGTCGGTCAGCGCATGCACGCCCGCCAGCGCGGCCAGCTCGGGACCCGGCGTGTTCAGCCGCGTGGTGGTGGCGATCATGCGTTCGTAGCCGGCGGCGTCCAGCTGCTCTTTCTTCAGCGCAGCGGACAGCACGCCCACGCCCAGCGGCTTGCCCAGCACCAACAGGTCGCCGGGGCGCGCATCGGCGTTGCGCTTCACGCGGTCCGGGTGCACCAGGCCCAGCGCCACCAGGCCGTAGATCGGCTCGACCGAATCGATGGTGTGGCCGCCCGCGATCGGGATGCCCGCCGCCTTGCAGACCGACTCGCCGCCTTCCAGGATGCGGCCGATGGTCTGCGTGCTGAGCACATTGATCGGCATGCCCACCAAAGCCAGCGCCATGATGGGCCTGCCGCCCATGGCGTAGACGTCGGAGATCGCGTTGGTGGCGGCGATGCGGCCGAAGTCGTAGGGGTCGTCCACGATCGGCATGAAGAAGTCGGTGGTGGCGATCAGCGCCTGCTCGTCGTTGAGCTTGTAGACGGCGGCATCGTCCGCCGTCTCGATGCCCACCAGCAGCTCCGGCGGCATCGGCATGCGCGCCGTGCCCTTCAGGATTTCGGACAGCACGCCCGGGGCGATCTTGCAGCCGCAGCCGCCGCCGTGCGACAGCGAGGTGAGGCGGGGTTCGGCGGCGATGGGAGAAATTGCGTTCATGGCTCGGTTTCCAGTTCGTGCAGCAGGTTCAGCAGCGCCTCGCGCTCGGCGCCCGCGTCGAACAGCGGCGCGCGCCGCTCGCATTGTGCGCGCAGGCGTTCCATTAGATCCGTCGCGGGGGCTTGCGCCGCCTGCCCGGCACGGCAGGCCGACAGCAGCGCCGCCAGCGCGGCGGCATCGCCGGGCGGGAAGTAGCCGGCGTAGTCCTCACCCAGCATGCCGACGTTGCCGTCCACGCGGCTGGCCAGCACCGGCGTGCCGCAGCGCACCGCCTCCAGGATGACGTGGGCGCCGCCCTCCAGCGCACTGGTGTGCACCAGCACGTGGGCTGCGCGGATGTGCTGCAGCGTCTCCTCGTGCGGCAGCGCGCCGAGCCAGCGGTAGCCGGGACACAGCACAGCCGTTTCGCGCGCCTGCTGCGCCAGCGCCGGTTCGCCCGCGCCGTCACCGATGTGCGCGATGCGGATGCCTGCCTCATCGCGCAGCAGCCGCGCCGCCGCGAACAGCGTCTGCGGCGCCTTCGCCGCGCGCAGGTGGCCGATCATCACAACGTCCAGATGGCCGTGGGCTTTCGGCAGGGGCGGCAGCGCGGGTGTGGACTGGAACACCACGCGGGCTTTGAAGCGCTGCTCGGGCGGCAGCGCCTGGGCCCCGAGCTCCTGCAGCACCACCAGCCGCTGCGCCAGCATCAGCGAGCGCCGGGCCGCGGCGTCGACGCCGATGTCCTGGTAGAGGTCGGTGCCGGTCAGCACCACGGCCAGTCCGCGGCCCGGATGCGCGCGCGCCCAGGCCGCGATGGCGGGCGCGGAGCGGCGCGCATGCAGCGCCAGCATCAGCGTGTCGGCATCGGACTGCGCATCGGGCCAGTCCTGCACGATCCGCACGGCGTACCGCCCCGCCAGCAGCTCCTGCCAGCGGCGCGCGGTGCGCCAGTTGCCGTTGTTGGACCCGGCCGGGGCGGGCGTTACGATCACCAGCGATGACGAACGGGACATCAGCGGGTTATAGCGCGGAAGCGGCGGCTGAGGCAGTGGCGCTGCGCAACGGCTCGCGCGCCGAAGTGCGTGCCGCGCTGCTGAGCGCGCGCGAGCGCACGCTGCGGCTGGCGCGCGACTACCAGGCCGCGCTCGGCCCTGCCGCGCGCATTCCCTACGCGGCCGAAACGAATCCGCCGCTGTGGGAGCTGGGGCATCTCGCCTGGTTCCAGGAATGGTGGATCGCCCGCAACCCGCAGCGCGCGCTGGGCGTGCGCGCCGACCCCGACGCGCCGCGCACTGCGCCGCTGCTGGCGCAGGCCGACGCCTGGTACGACTCCAGCCGCGTGCAGCACCGAGCGCGCTGGGAATTGCCGCTGCCCGACCGCGACGGCACGCTCGGCTACCTGGCGTCCACGCTGGCCGGGACGCTGGCGCTGCTGGACGCCCTGCCCGGCGACGCCGGCGACGACGCGCTCTATTTCTTCCGCCTGACTGCGGCGCATGAGCAGATGCATGCCGAAGCCGCCGTCTACATGGCGCGCACGCTGGGCGTGCCGCTGAAAGACGACGCGACACCGGGGGTCGCAGGCCCGCGCCGCGAAATCCACCTGCCGGCACAGCGCTTCCCGCTGGGCTTCTCCGGCCCCGGCTTCGCCTTCGACAACGAACTCGGCGTGCACGAGGTCGACCTGCGCGCCTTTGCCATCGATGCCGAACCGGTGACCTGGGGCGCCTACCTGCCGTTCGTGCAGGCCGGCGGCTACGACGACCCGCAGTGGTGGACGGAAGCCGGCCGTGCCTGGCTGACCGGCCTGCCCGAGCGCGGCACCGCGGCTTGGCAGCCCGGCCTGCGCGACGACGCCATCGCCGTCCACCTCAGCGCGCACGAGGCCGATGCCTGGTGCCGCTGGGCCGGCCGCAGGCTGCCGACTGAAGCCGAATGGGAATGCGCGGCGCTGCAGGGTGGCAGCTTCCGCTGGGGCCAGGTCTGGGAATGGACCGCCAGCGCCTTCCTGCCCTACCCCGGCTTCACGCCGCACCCGTACCGTGACTACTCCCAGCCCTGGTTCGGCACGCGCCGGGTGCTGCGCGGCGCCAGCGCCGCCACCGATCCGGCCATGGCGCACGCCCGCTTGCGCAACTTCTTCGAGCCGCACCGGCGCGACATCCTGGCGGGCTTCCGATCTGTCGTCTAATCGCGGCTGTCCTTTTTCCCGAGCTCCTTCCATGCACAACAACAAGTTCCTCCTGCGCTGCCTCGCCTTCCTGGCGCTCGCCACTGCCATGTTCGCCGCCCAGGCCCAGCAGGTGTTCCGCATCACCGCCATTCCCGACGAATCGCCCACCGAGCTGGCGCGCAAGGCCGCGCCGCTGGCCAAATACCTGGAGCACAAGCTCGGCGTGAAGGTCGAATTCACGCCGGTGACCGACTACGCCGCCGCTGTGGAAGCGCTGGTCAACAAGCAGGTCGACATGGCCTGGTTCGGTGGCTTCACCTTCGTGCAGGCCAACCAGCGCTCTGGCGGCAAGATCGTGCCGCTGGTGCAGCGCGAGGAAGACGAGAAGTTCCGCTCGGTGTTCATCGCCACCGACCCGGCCATCAAGTCGCTGGCCGACCTGAAAGGCCGCAACTTCAGCTTCGGCTCGCAGTCCAGCACCTCGGGCCACCTGATGCCGCGCAGCTTCCTGCTGGCCGCGGGCGTCGACCCCGACAAGGACATGAAGCGCGTGGCCTATTCCGGCGCGCACGACGCCACGGTGGCGGGGGTGGCGGCCGGCAAGGTCGATGCCGGCGCGCTCAACATCTCGGTGTGGGAAAAGCTGGTGGCCGACAAGAAGGTCGACCCCGCCAAGGTGCGCGTGTTCCACACCACGCCCGCCTACTACGACTACAACTGGAGCGTGCACGCCGACATGCCGGCGGCCCAGCGCGAGAAGCTGGCGCGCGCCTTCACCGAGCTCACGCCGGCCACGCCGGAAGGCAAGGAAGTGCTCGAGCTGCAGCGCGCGACGCGCTTCCTGCCGACCCGCGCCGAGAACTACAAGGGCATCGAAGCCGCCGCGCGCAACGCGGGGCTGCTGAAGTAGGCGCATGCAGGTCGCGCTGCAGGCCGTGTCCGGCCGCCATCCGGCCGCGCGCGGCGCGGCGGCGCCGGCGCTGCGGGCGCTGACGCTGGACGTCGCCGCCGGCGAGCAGCTGGCCGTGATCGGTCCCTCGGGCGCCGGCAAGACCACGCTGCTGCAGCTGCTGGCCTGCGCGCTGCGCCCGTCCGCCGGCGGCCTGCTGCTGGACGGCCGCGACCCGTGGACGTTCAGCACGCGCGAACTGCAGCGGTTGCGCGGCACGCTGTTCCTGGCGCCGCAGGTGCCGCCGCTGCCGCCGCGCCAGCGCGTCGTCACCGCGGTGCTGGCCGGCCGCCTGCCGCACCAGGGCCTGTGGAGCAGCCTGCGCAGCCTGATCTACCCGACCGGCATCGCCGAAGCCGATGCGGCGCTGGCGCGCTTCGACCTCGCCGACAAGCTGTTCGCCCGCGTCGACCGGCTGTCCGGCGGCGAGCGCCAGCGCGTCGGCTTGGCCCGCGCGCTGCTGGCGCAGGCGCGGCTGCTGCTGGTGGATGAGCCGCTGTCGGCGCTGGACCCGGCGCGCGCCGCGCAGGCGCTGGCTGCCCTTGCCGATGCGGCGCGCGAGCGCAACGCCACCCTGGTCGCCACACTGCACGACGTGCCGATGGCACTGCGGCATTTCCCGCGCATCGTCGGCCTGCGCGCCGGCGAGCTGGTGTTCGACCTGCCGGCCACGCAGGTCACGCCCGCCGTGCTGCAGGACCTGTACGCGCAGGAAACAACGCCCGAGCCGGTGCTGCCACTTGACGATTCGCACCGCTGCCGGTGGTGGCAATGACGTGCCGCTGATGAAAACGGGGTCATTCACCGCAGAGGCGCAGAGGACGCAGAGGATCGCAGAGAAGATTTGGTATTCACTTCTCAACCTCTGCGGCCCTCTGCGCACCTCTGCGCCTCTGCGGTGAAGGCTGTCCGGTATTTCTGACATGCCCGCAATCCTCCCTCGCCCCGCCCAACGCGACCCCGCCTGGACCCGCCGTATCGCCTCGCTGCTGTTCGCCTGCGCGCTGCTGTGGCCGATGCTGGTATGGACCGAATTCAAGCCCTGGACGCTGTTCGCGCCCGAAAGCCTGCAGCCCACCTTGACCTTCCTGGGCGGGTTCGTGCCGCCGCGCATGGACGCCGAATTCCTGCTGCTGGTGGCGCGCGAAACCTGGCGCACCGTGGCCATCGCCACCGCCGGCCTGGTGCTGGCGCTGGTGCTCGCGCTGCCGCTCACCCTGCTGTCGGTGCGCACCTTGTCGGTCTCCGGCCTGGCCGGGCGCATGGCGGCTTTGCCGGCGGTGCTGCGTTTCGCGCTGCGCGGCGCGATGGTGGTGCTGCGCAGCGTGCCCGAGCTGGTGTGGGCGCTGGTGTTCGTGCGCGTGGTCGGCCTGGGCCCCACCGCCGGCGTGCTGGCCATCGCGCTCACCTACGCCGGCATGCTGGGCAAGGTGTACGGCGAAATCCTGGAGAGCGGCGACGCGCACGCGGCCACCTCGCTGCTGCGCAACGGCGCCGGCCGCGTGCAGGCCTTCTTCTACGGCCTCTTGCCGCAGAACGCGGCCGAGCTCACCAGCTACACGGTGTACCGCTGGGAATGCGCGATCCGCTCTTCCGCCGTGCTGGGCTTCGTCGGCGCCGGCGGACTGGGCCAGCAGATCGACGCCTCCACCAAGATGTTCAACGGCGGCGAGGTGGCCACCATGCTGCTGGTGTTCGTGCTGCTGGTCGCCGCCACCGACCGCCTGAGCGGCTGGCTTCGGCGCGTGTTGGCGTGATGCGAAGCGACATGCGCTGCCGCGCCTGCTGGTTCCTGGCCGCCGTGGCGGCGCTGGTGGTGGCCAGCTTCTGGTCGCTGGACCTGCAGTGGGCGCGCTTTCTTTCGCCCGGCGCGCTGGCGCGCATGGGCAGGTTCATCGCCGAGCTGTTCTCGCTGGACCCCGGCAGCGCCTTCCTGCGCAAGCTGCTGCCCGCCGCCCTGGAGACCTTGGCCATGTCGGTGGTCGGCACGCTGCTGGCCGTGGCCGGCGGGCTGCTGCTGGCGCTGCCGGCCAGCAAGCTGCATGCGGACGATCCGGCGCGCTGGCGCGCCGCCGCGCGGCTGGCGCTCAACGTGCTGCGCAGCGTGCCCGAGCTGCTGTGGGCGGCGCTGCTGCTGATCGCGGCCGGCCTGGGGCCGTTCGCCGGCACACTGGCGCTGGCACTGCACACCACCGGCGTGCTGGGCCGGCTGTTCGCCGAAAGCATGGAGAACGCCACGCCCGGCCCGGCCTTCGCCCTGCGCCTGCGCGGCGTGCCCGAGGGCCGCGTGTTCCTCTACGCCACCTTGCCGCAGGTGCTGCCGCAGCTGCTGAGCTACACGCTGTACCGCTGGGAAAACAACATCCGCGCCGCCGCCATCCTGGGCGTGGTCGGCGCCGGCGGCCTGGGCCAGCTGCTGGCCTACCACCTGGGCCTGTTCCAGATGGGCGAGACCGGCTGGGTGCTGGGCGCGATGGTGGTGCTGGTCGCGCTGGTGGATGGTGCCAGCTACGCGGCGCGCCGGATGCTGTCGCGCTGAACGGCCCAGGTCGCGGCCTGCGCTGACACGGCACGGGCAGGCTTGCTCCGTAAGCTGGCGTATGACGCAAGCTCCGCAGGTCCGCAAGGGCCAGGCCCCGCCCGAGCTGGATCGCGCGGCGTTCCACCAGCGCTTCATCCAGGACTTCTTCGATCCTGCCTTCCGCGCGCACGACGCCGCGCTGGCGCAGCTGGAAGAAGTCGCCTGGGACGCCTACCGCGAAGGCCGCAAGGCGCCGGTGACGGCCAAGGCCGGGCCGGGCTTCTTCGACCCCGACTACGAGCTCTCGGTGGAGTGGCGCGCCACGCGCGACCGGCTGCTGGCCGCCGAGGCCCGGCAGAAGGACGCGGCGACGCCCTCGCGCGTGCTGGTGGTGTGCGGCTCCGCGCGCAACGACGGCACCTGCCCGGGCGAGATCTCCAAGACCTTCCGCCTGTCGAACATCGCCAGCGAGATGCTGCGCGCCGCCGGCATCGAAGCCGACCTGCTGGACCTGAGCCGCCTGTCCTCCGAGTACGGCCTGCGCATCCATCCGTGCAAGGGCTGCGTGTCCACCGCCATGCCGCTGTGCCACTGGCCCTGCAGCTGCTACCCCAACCACGCCGAGCGCCAGACCGGCGACTGGATGGCCGAGATCTACGAGAAGTGGGTCGCCGCGCACGGCGTGGTCCTGCTCACGCCGGTCTACTGGTACCAGGCCACCAGCCCGCTGAAGCTGATGATGGACCGGCTGGTCTGCGCCGACGGCGGCAACCCGGACCCGACGCGCACCCACGGCAAGAAGCCGGAGGAGGCCAAGGCGATCGAGCTGGCCGGCTGGGACTATCCCAAGCACCTGGCGGGCCGCGCCTACGGCGTGGTGGTGCACGGCGACGTGGCCGGCATCGAAGGCGTGCGGCGCGCGCTGTCGGACTGGCTGGACTGGATGGGCCTCGTCGACGCCGGCCAGCAGGCGCGGCTGGACCGCCACATCGGCTACTACGAACCGTATGCCACCAGCCATGAGACGCTCGACCGCGACGCCGGCGTGCAGGAGGAGGTGCGCAATGTGGCACGCGCGGTGGCGAACGCGGTGGCCGAACTGCGCGCGGGCCGGCTCAAGACGCCGGATGCGCAGCTGGTGCCGCCGCGGCGCAAGTAGCGCGGCACGGCGGCTGGTCCAGCCCCGCCCATTGCGCCCCAAAGGCGTCGAACAGTTCCAGCGCCACCGGATTCGCCGCGTCCGGCCGGCGGCACACCAGCAGCCGGCGCAGCGCCCAGGGCTCGCGCAGTTCCCGCACCGCCAGGGGTGCGGCGGGGGCGGTGCAATCGAGCAAGGCGCGCGGCAGCACGCTGATGCCGAAGCCGCGCGCGACCAGATCCACCACGCCCGCGGCCGTGGGCACGCCGACCGCGATGCGCAACGCGCCGCCGGCGCGCAAGGCCTGCATCGCCAGGTGGGTGTGCAAGGCGCCGTCCTCGCGCCATGCCACCCAGTCGTGCGCGAAGGCGTCGCTGAAGCGCAGCGCGGCGGACAGCGCCAGCGGATGCCCGGCCGGGGCGATCAGCACCAGCGGGTCGGCGCCGAGCTCGCGCACGACCAGGCCTTCGGTCGCGGCCGCGTCCGAGACGATGCCGACGTCGGCCGCGCCGGTGTGCAGCGCGTGCACGGTGACTTCGCTGCCGCTCTCGCGCAGCACCAGCCGCGCGCCGGCGTGCCGCGCCAGCACGTCGCCGACCACGCGGTGCAGCGGCCTGGCGCTGACCGAGCTGTTGGCCAGCAGGATGGTCTGCCCGGGCGCGGGCGGCGCGCCGGCACCGATGTCGCGGCGCAGCGCGTCGAGCTGGTGGCAGACCACGCGCGCATGCCGCGCCAGCGCCTCGCCGGCGGCCGTGGGCACCACGCCGCGCGCATGGCGGCGCAGCAGCGGCACGCCGGCGTCCTGCTCCAGCGCCCGCAGGCGCGCGCTCACGGCCGCCAGCGTGAGATGGGCGCGCTGCGCGGCCGCGGTCATGCTGCCGCCGTCGCAGGCATGCAGGAACAGGCGCAGGTCGGTCCAGTCGAAGCGCATCGCCGCATTATTGGCGGCGGCGCGCGGGCCAGCCTCAAGCAAATGTTGATGGTGCGCGGCGCCGCAGGTCGCGACACTGGCGCCCATGTTCCACGACGCGATTCCCGACTTCTTCGCCGTCTGCCTGATCTTCTTCGGCGCCGGCGCCGTCAAGGGCATCCTGGGCATGGGGCTGCCGACGCTGGCCATGGGCCTGCTCGGCCTGGTGATGCCGGTGGCCGGCGCGGCCAGCTTGCTGACCGTGCCCTCGCTGGTCACCAACCTCTGGCAGGCAGCAGGGCGCGGCCTGCTGTGCGTCGTGCGGCGCTTGTGGCTGATGCAGGCCGGCATCGTGGCCGGCGTGCTGCTCGCGCCGGTGCTGTTCCCCGGCCGCCAGGAGGCGCTCGGGCGGCCGCTGCTGGGCGGCTGCCTGCTGGCCTATGGCGCGCTGGGGCTGGCAGGCTGGCGCATCGCTTCACCGCCGCAGCGCTGGGAACAGCCGGCGGGCCTGCTGGCCGGCGTGGCGAGCGGCATCGTCACCGGGCTGACCGGCGTGTTCGTGCTGCCGGCTGTGCCCTACCTGCAGTCGCTCGCGCTCGGCAAGGACGCACTGTCGCAGGCGCTGGGCCTGTGCTTCACGACATCGACCCTGGCGCTTGCCGTGCTGCTGGCGGCGCAGGGCCACCTGGACCGCGGCAGCTCGCTCGCCTCCGCGGTGGTGGTGGTCCCTGCCGTGCTCGGCATGGTGCTGGGCCAGGCAGTCCGCAAGCAGATGAGCGAAGCGCTGTTCCGGCGCTGCTTCTTTGGCGGGCTGCTGCTGCTCGGAGCCTGGCTATTGATGCGCTCGCACTGACGCCAGCGACATCCATGCGTACAGCAGGGCGGCAAGCGCCAGCAGGGCCGCGGCCACGGGCACCGCGCGCGGTCCCCACCCCATCGCTACGCCGCCGATGCCCGTGCCCACCGCCATGCCCGCGTAGATGGCCGACGCGTTGAGCGCCACCACCACCGGGCCGCTGCGCGGCGCCGCCGCGATGAGCCGGTGGATCTGCGCCGGGCTTTGCGACCAGCTGGCCGTGCCCCAGCAGAACATCAGCGCGGCAACGAGCCACCAGCTGCCGAAGCGCGGTGCCGTGCCCAGCAGCGCGAGGCCGCCGAACACCACCGCCAGCGCCGCATAGGCGCACAGCAGCCCCGGCGCGCTGCCCCAACGGTCGGTCGCGGAGCCCGAGGCGACGTTGCCGAACACCGCGCCCGCGCCATAGGCCATCAGCATCGCGGTGACGCTGCCGCCGGCAATCGACCAGCTCTCGAGCAGCGGCACCACGAAGGCGTACGGCGCGTAGGCCGCCGCCATGCCGAGCACGGTGAGCGGCAGGATGCGGTGCACGGCGGCAAGCCGCAGCACCTGCAGCCGCGCGCGCAGCGGCACCGCGGCCGGCCGCGCCAGCGCGGGCAGTGCCAGCGCCAGCCCGGCGGCGACCAGCAGGCACAGGCCGGCGACGCCGGCCAGCGCCGCGCGCCAGCCCATCCACTGGCTGGCCAGGTGGCCCAGCGGAACACCGACCGCGGTGGCGACCGACAGGCCGCCGATGACGATGGCCAGCGCACGCCCGCGCTGCGCCGCCGGCACCAGCGCCGCGGCCGCCGCGGCGGCCGCGGGCGAGTAGGCACCCGCAGCGGCGGCGGCCAGCACGCGGGTGGCGAGCAGCAGGCCGAAACCTGGCGCCAGGGCCGAGCCCAGGTTCGCCACGGCCAGCAGGGCCAGCGCGATGGCCAGCAGGCGCCGCGGCGGCAGCAGCGTCGCCGTGACGGCGGCAATCGGCGGCGCCAGCAGCGCATAGGCCAGCGCGAACACCGTGACCGACTGGCCGGCGGTGGACAGCGTCACCGAAAGATCGTGCGCCATTGCCGGCAGGAACGCGGACACGATGAACGCATCGGTGCCGACGGCGAAGGTGCCTGCAGCCAGCAGCAGGATGGAAGGCGTCGTTCGCATGCGGCATCGTCGCGCGGATGCCGCACCGCGTCTGGCCGGTTCCGGACGTGGAACTCGAAGCGCCGCTCAGCCATTCGCGGCTGAGCGGCGCTTCACAGCAGATGCAATCCGCCGTCGCAGGCGAGCACAGTGCCGGTGGTGAAGGCGTTCCCCATCAGGAACTGGATCGCATGCGCCACGTCGTCCGGGCGGCCGACGCGCCCGACCGGCAGCGTGTCGCGCTGCTCGGCGAACATCGCCGCCTTGGCATCGGCCGGCAGGCGGTCCCACCACGGCGTGTCGATCACGCCGGGCGACACGGCGTTCACGCGGCGCGGCGCCAGCTCGCGCGCCAGGCCGCCGACCATCGCTTCGAGCGCGCCATTGATGGCCGCCAGCCCGGTGGTGCCCGGCCGCGCGATGCGCGCGGAGATTGCCGTGACGAAGGTGATGCTGCCGTCGGCCCGCAGGAACGGCAGGCTGCATTGCGCGGCGGCCAGCTGCGGCCAGAACTTGGCCTCGAAGCCGCGCCGCAGCGCCTGCAGGTCCAGGCTCTCGAACGGGCCGGCACCCTCGCCGCCGCTCAGCGTGAGCACCAGGTGGTCGAAGGCGCCGACTGCGCGGAAGAAGCGCGCCAGGTCCGCCGCCTCGCCCGCGTCCACGGCATGCGCTTCCAGCTTGCCGGGCAAGCCCCGCAGCGCTGCTTGCAGGGTGTCCGCATTGCGGCTCGCGGCAATGACGCGTGCGCCCGCGGCGGCGGCGCGCTTCGCGGTTTCCAGGCCGACGCCGGAGGAGGCTCCGATGACGACGACAGTGTGTTCGGTGAGGTTCATGCACCGCACTCTAGGAACTACACTGCCCGTGCGGAAGACGATGGACACGATAGGACATATCGCGGTGCCCGATATCAGACAGCTCGACCTCAACCTACTGGTGTCGCTGGACGTGTTGCTGGAGTTGCGCAACGTCAGCCGCTCGGCCGAGCGGCTCGGCCTCACGCAATCCACCATGTCGTCGCAGCTGGCGCGCCTGCGCAAGATGCTGGGCGACCCGCTGCTGCTGCCCGCCGGGTCGGGGCGCGGCATGGCGCCCACGGCCTACGCGGCCGATCTGGCGCCGCGGCTGAAGGGCGTTCTGCGCGAGCTGCAGGCCGCGGTGGCGCAGCGCACCGCATTCGATCCGCGTCACGACGCCCAGGTGTTCCGCATCGCCGCTTCGGACAACGTGGTGGGCGGCATCGGGCTGGGCCTGGCCGAACGCGTCTGCCGCGAGGCCGGCCCCGGCATCCGCATCGCCTTCCAGCGGCCGGACACGGCGCGCATCGCCGACCAGCTGGAGAGCGGCGACATCGACCTGCTGATCGGCTCGCCGCGCATGGTGCCCGGCACCGCGAAAGCGCGCGTGCTGCTGGAAGACGGCTTCGTGCACGTGCAGCGGCGCGGCCACCCGCGCGGCACCGGCCCGCTGGACCTCGACGGCTATTGCGCGCTGCGCCACGTGCTGGTGTCCACCTCGGGCGGCAGCCTGCAAGGCTACATGGACGAACTGCTGGAAGCGCTGGGCCGCACGCGCGAGGTGGTGCTGTCGGTCGAGCAGTTCACGCTGGTGCCGCAGCTGCTGCGCGCGACCGACCTGGTCGCCACGGTGCCGCGCCGGCTGGCCGGGCGCCATGCCGACGTGCTCGACGCGTTCGCGCTGCCGTTCGCGGCCGAAGGCTTCACCCTCAGCATGGCCTGGCACGCGCGCAACCAGGCCGACGCGGCCCACCAGTGGCTGCGCGGCGTGCTGCTGGCACTGGCGCAGGATGTACCGCAGGCCGGCTGAGCCGGCACACGCCGGCACTTCAGCGCGTCAGCCCGCGGCCCGCAGCACGTCGTGCGCGATCAGCGGGTCGCCCAGCATGTCGCGGTGCCCGGCGGCCAGCAGCCGGGTGCGCGCGCCCGGCAGCGCGCACTCGTCTTCGGCCAGCCAGCCGTCGTGCCGGCGGCGGCGGAACACCAGGTTGGCCACGCCGCGGCCGGCGGTGCCCACGTAGCAGGTGGTTTCGCAGGCCGGCAGCGGCAGGCCGTCCATCCAGTCGGCATCGGACAGCGCGGTCCACAGCTCGCCCGCGAAGCGCGCGAACCCGGGCATGCGCGCGGCCCAGCGCACCAGCTGCGGCGACCTGGCCGGCGGCGCCACCAGGAAGCAGGCGCGCGGGCGGACGGCGCTGTGCGCGATCGACAGGCGCAGCAGCACCGTGCCGAAGGAATGGCCGACCAGCAGCAGACGCTTGTGCGAGCAGGCGGCGAGCCGCTCCGCCAGCCGCGCCACGCAAGGGCCAAGCGGTTCGCACCGCGGCGCGTAGCGGAAGCACTCCACCTCCACGCCGCCCTGGGCCAGCCGTGCCTCCAGGGCGTGCAGCGGCGTGCCGCCCAGGCCATGCACCAGGACCGCGTGGGCGGGGCCGTTATCCGGCATGCAGCTGCAGGATGTCGCGCACGCTGTCCGGCCAGCGGCGCGCGTCCACACCGTGCGTCAGGAACAGCGCAACCGCCATGCGGTCGATGCCGAAGGCATTGCAGCAGGTGCTGGCCGGCGTGCCGTCGGCCAATCGGATGCCCCACTTCGCGCCGAACATCTCGCCGTGGCTGTTGAAACTGGCGAACGCGAAGCGGCCTTCTTCCACCGCCGCGACCAGTTCGAATTTCGCGCCGGACTCCAGCTGCGCGGCCTTCAGGATGTTGTTGGCGCGGCCGAAGAACGGATCGAAGGCCTCTTCCATTTCGGCGCGCAGGCCGAGTGCGGCGGCCAACCCGGCGGCGGCCTCCATCATCGCGGCGCGGAACTCCAGCGCGCCGGCCGCCGCGCCGGCGAACACGAATTCGCGCATGCGGAACGCCTGCAGCCGCCACGGCTCGCGCGAGGGTTCGTTGCGAAAGCAGCTGGCCCGCACGTCGAACACCCGCGCCTGCGTGAGCACGCCGCGTGCGGCCAGTAGCGGGTACAGGGGATAGCAGGCGGCCGGCAGCAGCGCCAGCTGCGACGGCTGGAACGCGCGTTCGGTGCCTTCGCAATGGCAGGTGTAGACGCGCGCCGCCAGCTGCGGGAAGTTGCCGAAGTAGCCGTGCGCCTCGAGCTCCTTCGCCGTGATGAGCGAGGGCAGGCCCAGGGCTTCGCTGCCGCGCACCTGCGGCATGCCACCCAGCAGCCGCTGCAGCGCGTCCGTCACCTCCTCGTAGGCGCGCGAGCGCGCGTAGAGCCCATCGCTGCCGATCGGCGTGAGCAGCCCCGCTTCCACCAGCGGATTGGCCGGGAGCGCCGCCTCAGCCATGCGCGGCCTCCAGCGGCAGCTCGCGCCGGAAGCGGTCGCCGAGCGCGTTCTGCGACTCCATCATCGCGGCGGCGATGCGGTCGTTGTGCAGCATGTAGAGCGAGGACAGCGAATCGCGCAGGTGCCGGCCCATGGCGAACGGGCCGTCGTTGCGGTAGCCGTCCAGCCCGCACACGTCCGCGGCCTGCCGCACGGCGCGCACCGCCGCCTCGGACACGCGCACCTTGAGGTGGTTGAATTCCCACTGGCCCTCCAGCGCCGAGGCCAGGTTGGCGCCGCCCTCGCGCAGGTGCCGCCCGAGGCACGCCGCCAGCAGCGCTTCGGCCGAGGCGACGTCCCGCCAGGCCTCGTCGAGCCGGCGCGCCGCCGGCGCGGCGCGCGGGTTGTCGGGCGGCAGCCGCTCGCGCAGGTAGCGCGCCGCCTTGCGCGCGGCGCCGCGCGCGATGCCGATCCAGCAGGCGCTCCACAGCAGGTGCGACAGCGGCAGCATGGTGTCCTGCAGGATGCCGGCGAACGGAACGTCGGACACATGGTCGGCGTTCGCCTCGCCCTCGATGGCGTAGGCGCAGCTGGCCGTGCCGCGCATGCCGAAGGCGTCCCAGCCGCCGCGCATGGCCAGCTGCAACTGCTCGCGCAGCAGCAGCACCATCACCTGGCGCGACGCCGGCGCCGCTTCGTCCTCGCGCGCCGTGAGCAGGATGCCGTCGGCCGCCGCCGCGTAGGAGACCACCGCGCCCTCGCGCGCCACGGCGATGCGCCCGTTGTCCCGGCGCTGCACGAAGCAGTCGCTCTTGCGGATGTCGCCGCCGCGCCCTTCGGTGGTCGAGCTCGCCAGCAGGAACTCGCCGGCGGCGATGCGGTCCATGAAGCGCGCGCGGCCCGGCGTGGCCTCGAAGCCGGCCATCAGCGACGCGGCCTGCGCGTGGTGCATGGCGAAGATCAGCCCGGTGGAGGCGCAGGCCTGCGCGATGCGGTCGCACGCGGCCACTGCCGCTGGCAGCGCGCGCCGCCGCGCCGCGCCGTCCACCGGCACCGCCAGCAGACGCTGCCGCCTGAGCTCCGACAACGCCTCGCTCGGCAGGCGCGCCTGCCGGTCGACGTCGTCGGCGTGCCGGGCCGCCACCTCGCACACCGCGTCCAGCCGCGCGCTCCAGTCCAGCGTGGTCATGGCAGCACCTCGCGCTGGTTGCCGGCGGCGTGCAGCATCGGGCCGATCAGGGCCGCGATGCGGTCGATGGTCGAGAAGTTGTCCAGCGTGATCTGCGCGTCTGGAATGGCCAGGTCGAAGCGGATCTCGATGTCCAGCACCAGCTGCACGATGCCCATCGAGTCGAGCCCGCAGGTGCGCAGGTCGGCGTCGGTGGCCGGCCGCAGGGCCACGTGCAGCTTGCGCAGCTTCTCGTTGACCACCTCGGCGATGGCCGCGACCAGGTCGCCGGTGTCAGTGGCTTGCATAGGCGTTCTCCTTCAGTTCGATGTAGGGCACGGCGCCCGACTTCGCGCGCAGGCGCTGCACCATGGAGCCGCGCCACGCGCGCACGCTGCCGTCCGCGGCCTGCCAGGTATCGGGCGCCGGCCAGCCCGGTTCCGGTTCGGCCAGGCCGAGCGCCGCGGCCATGCCGCAGCCGAACACCGCGTCGCCGTGGTGCGCCACCCAGGCCAGCACGCCGCGCGCGCCGGCTTCGCGCGCCAGCGCGTCCAGCCGCGCCCGCTCGCCGGCGCCCATGCAGCGCCACAGCAGTTCCAGGTCGAGGAACTTCGACAGGTGCACGTCCTTGCGCTCGCCGATGGTCTTCTGGAAGTACGCGTCGCGGAACATGTGCAGCGCCACGTCCAGGAAGTGGAAGGCCGGCGAGCCGCTGGTGCGCAGCCCGTTGCCGGTGGTCACGCCAGCCGCGATTTCGTGCACCAGCATGCCGGCGCGCCGCCCGGACAGCGGCGCCATCGACCAGCCCAGGTCGAGCGACACGTCGAAGGCCACCGAGGGCTCGGCCGGCTCGTCCTCCAGCGGCAGCACCAGCCGCGGCAGGTGGTCGGGATAGAGCGTGGTGAACACTTCCTCGGCGCGGGTGTGCGGGCGGAACCTGCGCTCCGCGTCCTGCTCGCCGGTGCGGCAGCCGGCGCCGCGCAGCGCGTCGAAGGCCTGCCGCGCCTGCGCCGGGGCGCAGTACAGGTCCACGTCGGCGCAGTACCGGTCGGCTTCCGTCGCGTACAGCATGGCCGGCAGCACGGCGCCCTTCCTGAACAGCACGCCGACGCCGCCTGCCGCCAGCAGCCGCTGCACCCACAGCGCCTCGCGCACGTACACCGCCAACCGGTGCGCGGCGGCGCGGTGCAGGTCGCCCAGGTGAGAGCGCAAGGGCCGTGACAGGCCCGGGTGCAGCCGGTAGCGGCTGGCCACCAGCGGCAGCAGCTTGTGGTGGATGGCCTCGGCCGCCATGCCGAGCACCCGCGCGTCGTCCATCTCGGCATCGGGCGGGCGGCCGGCGGCATAGCCGCGCACCTCGCGCAGCAGCGCGTCGAAGTGGTCGCCGTGCATCGGGTCAGGCATTGCGGCCATCGCGGAACATCTCCAGGTACACGTCCTCCAGCGACGGCTGCACGACGGTCAGGCCGGTGGCGCCGAGCGCCAGCAGCCGCGAGTAGAGCGCCGGGATCAGCCGGTCCGACTCCACGCTGCAGCGGTAGCGGTGCGCCGCCGGGTCCAGTTCGGCGAAGCCCTTCACGCCGTCGGCGGCGCGCAGCGCCTCGGCGGCCTGCCGGTCCGCGCATTCGAAGACCAGGCTGCTGGACAGCGCCGTGTTCGCCACCAGCTGCGCCGGCGACGACACCGCCAGGATGCGGCCCTTGTCGATCAGCGACACCCGGGCGCACAGCTGGGTCGCCTCGTCCATGTCGTGCGTGGCCAGCAGGATCGCCTTGCCGACGGCGCGCAGCGCCTGCACGATGGCGCGGAAGCTGGCGGCGCCCACCGGGTCCATGCCGATGGTCGGCTCGTCGAAGATCAGCACGCTGGCGTCGGCGATCAGGCTGCGCGCCAGGTGCAGCCGCTGCTTCATGCCGCGCGAGTAGGTCGCCACCGCGGCATCGGCGCGCTGCGCCAGCCCGACCGACTCCAGCGCATCGGCCACGCGGCGCGCCGCGGCGCGGCCGCCGTAGCCGTACAGCGCCGCCCAGAATTCGATGTTCTGCCGGCCGGACAGCCGGGTGTACAGGCCGCGCTCGCCGCCCAGCACCAGGCCGATGCGCTGGCGCACCTCGCGCGGCTGCACCACCACGTCGAAGCCGCACACCCGGGCTTCGCCCGCGGTGGGCGTGAGCACCGTGGACAGGATCTTAATCAGCGTGGTCTTGCCGGCGCCGTTGGGCCCGAGCAGGCCGTGCACCTCGCCGGCGTCGACGCACAGGTCGAGCCGGTCGAGCGCGCGGCGCGCGGCGGCGCCTCGCTGCGGATAGTCGCGACACAGCCCCACCGCTTCAATGGACTTCATCTTGCATCCCCGAACCGTTGCGCCGCGCCGCGTTGCCCATGACCCACGCCACCGCCCAGGCGGCGGCGAGCCAGCCCGCCGCCACCAGCAGCTCGCGCGCGTACAGCGGCCACAGCGCGGCTGGCGGCACACCCGCATCGCTGTGCCGCAGGGCCGCGAGCGCATGCGTCACCGGCAGCACCGAGGCCAGTGCCCGCACCGGCTGCGGCCAGAACTCCACCGGCACGTTGGGCCCGCAGACCGAGAAGATCAGGATGCTGGCCAGCCCCGCGATGGAGTTGCGGAACTCCATGAAGCGGATGGTCAGCACCCCGAGGCACAGCCCGAACGCATAGGTGGCGAGCACGCTGGTGCCGATGGCGAGCAGCGCGCCGGCGCCCAGTTGGAAGTCCGCCGCCTCCGGGAAGGCGAACGGCAGGAGCAGCAGGAACAGCAGCGAGGCCACCGCGGCGTTGGCCGCCCACACCGCCGTGCGCCCCACGATCACCACGAAATAGTCCGCGGGCGAGGCCAGGATCAGCGAGTAGGTGCCGTCCTGCCGGTCCCAGCACACGGCGGGCACTGCCCACAGCGCGGCCGCCGCGCCGGTGGCCAGCCCATGGCCCAGCAGCAGGTAGCGCACCGCCTCGGGCGAGGCGATCAGGCGCCCCAGCAGGCACCACATCATGGAGGCGCAGAACAGCCGCAGCATCCAGCCGAACAGCCAGGAGCGCCAGGTCCAGAAGAAGCCGAATTCCGATGCGCCGATGCGCAGGGCGGCGGCGAAGGCGGCGAGGTGCCTCATGAGAACGCCAGCGCGCCGCGGCTGCGGGCGATGCGCAGCATGCGCGCAAGCGCCAGGCTGCCGCCCAGCATGCCGGCCGCGCCCAGCAGCAGCAGCGCCGCCAGGCGCAGGCCCTGGTCGCGGATCGGCGCGGGCTGCAGCGCGTCGCGCAGCAGGTCGGCCGACCAGCTCAGGAACACCAGGCGGCTGAGCGGCTGCAGTGCCTCGGGCAGGTAGGCGGCGGGCACCAGCACGCCGCCCAGCAGGTAGAGCGGCCCGGAGATGGAGTTCTGGAAGGTGCGCGCGGTGCGCCCGAGCGCGAACAGCGCCACGGTCAGCATGCCGGTGCCGCTGGCCGCCAGCAGCGTCAGCGCCAGCGCCGCACCGAAGCTGGCCGGATGGTGGATGGCCGGCAGGCGGCCCGCCACCGGCAGCAGGATGGCCGCGCCCAGGCACAGGGCCAGCGCCGCGCCCGCCCCCACCAGCACCAGCATGCGGGCGTAGACCACCAGCGGATAGCGCGCCGGGCTGGCCAGCAGCGCCTCCAGCACCAGCGAGTCGCGGTCGCTGGCCAGGATTTCGCTGCCCACGAAGAACGTCATCTGGCCGATGGTCATGCACAGCGCGGCCACCAGCGCATGGCCGTACAGGTCGGTGCGGCCGGCCGCGGCGAACACCAGCAGCGACATCATTCCGGTCAGCGGCATGGTCAGGATCGGCAGCAGGTCGTGCGGGTTGCGCCGCAGGAAGCGCGCCTGCAGCCGCATGGCGGCGCCGGCCTGCGCCAGCGCGGAGGTTTGCCCTGCGGTGGTGGCGGCCGCCATGTTCAGAGGGACCGCGCCACGACGCTGGCGATCCAGCCGAGCGCCGCGCCCGGGACGACGTCGGCGATCTGGTGCTGCTTGACCAGCAGGCAGCTCACCGCGACCAGCGCCGCCAGCACGAACACGCCCGGGCCGAGCGTCGCCTGCATCAGGCAGCACAGGTAGGTGGCGAGCGCGCAGTGCATGCTCGGCCAGCAGTTCCTGCCGTTGTCGATGCCCTGGATGAATTTCAGGAAGCGGCGCGACAGCGTGCCGGCTTCGTAGGCGCGCCAGCGCGCCGGTACGGTGGAGGGCACCAGCGTCGCGCAGGCGCCGTGCATCAGCAGCAGCACGGCGCCGCCGAAGATGTGGTTGAGCCCTTCGCGCAGGCTGGAGATCGAGGTCGCCGCGAAGCCGATCAGCACGTAGTACATCAGCGAATAGACCCAGACCCACGACGGCGCGAACGGGATCATCTCGTCCAGCGGCGTCGCCAGGCGGCGCACCGGCAGCAGCCGGTTGTTGTCCTGCATCCAGAAGTACAGCTGGTAGAAGCCGGTCACCGAGGCGGCCAGCACGGTGCAGAACACCAGGTAGTCGCCGAAGCCGAGCCGCGAGCCCAGGTACCTGCTGCCGATGTGGAAGTACGCGAGCGACAGCAGCGGCACGGCAGCCACCAGCGTGGCCACGCCCAGCGGCGAGAAGCCGCCCCGGCGGCGCGGCGCCCGTGCCGCCCCCGCCGCGCCCGCCGTGCCCGCATCCATGCCGCGGTCCTCCTGCACCATGGTGCCCGCGTCCTCCATGCTCAGGCTCCCACCGCTTCGGCGATGCGCGCGGCCAGCGGCTTCGCATGCGGCTCCTGCACGATGGTGGTGTGCGTGCCGGGCGACAGCACCACGTCCAGCCGGCCGCGCGTCTGCGCGCGCCACAGCGCGACCACCTCGTCGGTGAAGTCCCGCGGGTCGTCGGCGGGCATGATCAGCAGCACGTCGGAGTCGACCGGGCGCGCCTCGTGCTCCTCCACGGCGTAGATGTTGTTCTCGTACATGGCGACCAGCTTGCGGAACACCGGCGAGCCGACCTCCACCTCCTCGCGCTCGGCGAATGCCAGCCCGTAGAGCCAGGACTTGCGCCGCACGATGGCCTGTTTCGTGCGCACGGCCAGCCGCTGGTTGCGGATCTGCCGGTTCGGCGCGACCAGCACCAGCCGCCGGCCCCGCCCGTCGAACAGCTTGCCGTGGATGTCCAGCGCGGTCAGGCAGCCCATCGAGTAGCCGATCGGCACGTAGTCGGCGGCCAGTGTGCGCATCTGCGCGATGTACGCGTCGGCCATGGCCGAGATCGAGGGCACCGCCTCCTCGCCCGGGTTGAAGCCCGGGCATTGCGCGGCGTACGCGCTGCCGGCGCCGCGCAGGTGGTTGGCGCACAGCGCGTAGAACGCCACCGTGCCGCTCACCGGGTGCAGGAACAGAAAGTTGCGCCCGGCGCGCACCGTGGTCAGCCGCGGCACGATGCGGTTGAACACCGGGCCGACCTGGCGCAACGCCCAGGCGTACAGCTGCGCGGCGGACAGGCCGTCGGCCACCAGCGCCCGCAGTGCGCCCTGATCGACCAGCGGCGCGACCAGGGCCGCGCCGGCCTCCAGCGCCTGCGCGTCGCAGGCCGCCAGCGGCGCATCGGGGTCGAAGCCCGCGCCGACGGCCTGGCGCAGGTTGGCGAAGATGAAGCCCTCCAGGCCGGTGCCCGCGCGCGCCGGCACCACCTCGGCGGACGACAGGTCAAGCAGCTGCATGCGCCTCCCCCGCCAACGCCGCCAGCACGCGCCGCAGCAGCTCGTCGTGCAGCTGGATCTGCGCCGCGTCGATCCATTCGTCCGGCTGGTGGTTGCCGTTGTCGGGCCGCCCGCCCGGCACCACCACCACCGCCACGTCGGTGCCGAGCACCGAGCCCATCGGGCTGGAAAAGGCCGCGCGCGGCCCGAAGCGCGCGTCGTCCCGGCCCAGCGGGGCGTAGTGCTGGCGCAGCCGCGCGTCCCATTTCGCCGTGAAGGCGTCCGCCGCCGGCTGGTCCGCCGGGCCGTAGCGCAGGTCGAAGCGCACGCTGCAGGCCTCGGTGGTCAGCGACCGTTCGGTGACCGGCGCGCCCAGGCCCGTGAGGTTGATGCGCGAGCCGTCCGCGCGCATGTCCTGCAGCAGCTCGCCCAGCTGCTTGGCGATGTGGACGCGGCGCGCGCGCCCCGGATGCACCGGCTTGAGTCCCGAGGCGATGGCGATCTCGCCGTCCATCTGCCCCATGGTTCCGCAGAAGGTCTGGCCGTCCGTGCCGCTGCCGTCGGCCAGCACCAGCACGCCGCAGTCCTGCGCGGCCAGGAAGCGCGCCGCCGACAAATCGCCGCATTCCTCGCCGCCGTCCACCAGGATGTTCAGGCCGAATTCGCTGCCCGCGCGCAGCGCGTTGAGCAGCTGGAACTTGGCATCCGACACGCCCAGGCCGACCAGCCGCGCGCCCGAGCGCGTCAGCACCAGCGGCGCGCTTCCCCAGGCGCCGGCGTCGCCGGCCGGCTTGGTGTCGATGTGCGAGTAGATCCACACGTCCGTGCCCGGCCGGCGGCGCAGCCAGAACGGCCCGTCGTCCGATTTGCGCAAACCCCAGCGCGCGAGGAAGCGGCCGGCCGCGTCCAGCGCGGGCGGCGCCATCGGGCTGGCGGTGTCCAGCGCCACCAGCTCGCGCAGCAGCCCGGGCATCATGCCGGCACTCCCGCCGGTGCCAGCCAGCGCGCCGCGAAGGCCCGCATGCCGGCGGCGTCGACGCCGTCCGCGCCGTCCTGCGCCTCGGCCAGGTCCAGGCCCTGGCGCAGCGCGGCGTGGTAGCGGCGGTTCTTCAGCTGGAACAGATAGCCGTACTGCTGGCGCTCCAGGTCGAGGTCGAGCCCGACGAAGCGCAGGCCCGGATGCGCGCAGGCCAGCTCGCCGGCGGCGCCGCCGCACAGCAGGTCGACGTAGAAATCGTCCAGCCCCTGCGCGCGGGCCAGCGCGCGCGGCAGGTCGGCGGCGTCGGCGCACACGGCGCGCAGCCGTTTCTGCCCCGCGCTCTGCACGGCGTAACCGCCCGGCCCCGCCAGCTCGCCCACGCCGGCCAGGCCGCCGGCATAGGTGGCGGCGGAGCTGACGTCGTCGGGCGAGAACACGCCGACGCGGTAGCCGTACTTGAGGTTGAGGCGCTGCAGCCCGAGCGATACCTTGGTGCGCTGGCTCTGCACGCCCACCGTCACGCAGCTCACGTAGGAGGTTAGCTCCAGCTCGCGGCACAGCGCCGCGCGGCGCCGGTCCAGCAGGGTCCCCAGCCCGCAGCCCTGGTAGTGCGGATGCACCACCAGGTTCGACAGGTAGCCGAAGCGCCCGCGCGGCACCACGCTGGCGTAGCCGACCAGCCGCGCGCCGTCGCGCAGCGCGAAGCGCCAGCGCCCGGGGGCGACTGCCTCCTCGGCGTAGTGGTAGGCGTGGTAGCTGTCGGCGTGCAGGCGCCGCATCTGCTCCAGCGTGTCCGGCCGCACCCGTTCTTCGGTGCCCAGCACCTCCAGGCTCCAGGGCAGCGCATCCGGCGGCGGCATCCGCATGGCCGTGCCCTCACCCATAGACGTCGAACGGCACGCCTTCGCCGTGCAGGAGGTTGGTCGCGCAGCGGCGCACCGCGGCGAAATCCCGGGCATGCCCGGCGTCCGGCGGCGGCGACCCCGCGCCGAACAGCACGGCATGCAGCCCCAGCGCGCGGGCCGCCTCGACGTTCCTGGCACGGTCGTCGACGAACAGCACCTGCTCCGGCGCGACACCGGCACGTTCGAGGAACCGCTGGTAGATCGCCGGGTCGGGCTTGCGCAGCGACACGTCGCCGCTGATCACCCAATGCGCAAACCGGTCCTCCAGGCCGAAGCCGCGGCGCAGTTTGCGCGACCAGCGGCCCACGTCGTTGGACAGGCAGGCCACCGCGATGCCCTTGCCGCGCGCCCAGTCCAGGAAGTCGTGCACGCCCGGATGCAAGCGGTGCCCGAGCAGGTAGTCGTCCTCGGCTTCGGGCGGCAGGGCGAAGCCGGCCCAGAAGGCGTCCGCATCCAGCCGGCCCAGGCTGGCTTCCAGGTAGCGCGCCTCGACTTCGGCCGGCGTGGCGCGCGGGCAGCGCGCGGCGATGAACGGGACCAGCAGTTCGGCCACGTCGTCGCCGGCCTGGTAGAGCACGCCCATCGCGTCCAGCAGGACCACCAGCGGGCTTGTGTTTTCGTTGGCCTCAGGCATAGCGGTCCTTCTCGAAGAACATGCCGTAGCGCATGCCGAGCGCGTCCAGCTTGCCCTTCACCGCCGGCGAGTAGAACTGCAGGCTCAGCTCGTCGCTGAAGAAGCGGCCGGTCTGCGTCGGCGCGAGGTGGCCGTCGGACTCCGCCAGCACGCCGACGCGGTCCAGCCGCGCGAGCTGTTCGCCGAACACCGCGCGCGGGTCCTCGCCGAAGCGTTCCTGGAAATCGGCGATCGAGATGCCCTTGTTGGTGTGCATGCCGGTCACCATCGCCTTGCGCATCAGCTCGTCCTTGCCGAGGGTCTGGCCGATCCACACCGGCAGCTCGCCCTTGCGCACCGAGGCCGCGTAGTCCACCAGCGACTTGGTGTTCCAGTAGAAGTTGTCGTTGACGAAGCCGTAGGCCCCGCAGCCCAGCGACAGCAGCTGCGACTTGCCGACGCCGCGCTTTTCCTCGACCTGCTTTTGCAGCTTTTCCTCGCCGCGCGCGTACTTGTGGCTGGACGAGCGCACGAAGCCGGCGTCGCCCAGCACGATGCCGTGCGCCAGCTGCATCCGGATGCCGTCGTCGTAGGCGGGATAGGCCGACAGCTCCAGCCGGCTGATCGCCTTCTTCGGGTGCTTGCGCAGGCGGTAGGCGCTCAGCGAATGCACGCCCTTTTGCTCCAGCAGGCGCAGCGTGGCGATCCACGACTCCACGCTCTGGCCGGGCAGCCCGTAGATCACGTCGACGTTGATGTTGTCGAAATCCGCCTCGAACATGTGGCCGAGCGCCGTGAGCGCCGATTCGGCGCCGTGGCGGCGGCCCATCTTGCGCAGCACCACGTCGTCCAGCGACTCCACGCCCAGGTTCAGCCGGTTGATGCCCAGCTCGCGGAAGTAGGCCAGCCGCTCGGGCTGCGAGACGATGGTCTCCGGCGCGCACTCCAGCGTGATCTCGGCGTCGGGCCGGATGCGCAGGCGGCTGCGCAGCGTTTGCATGATGGCAGCCAGCTCGTCGCGCGACAGCAGCGAAGGCGTGCCGCCGCCGAAATGGATCGAGCCGACCTCGGGCACGGAGCCCGCGCGGCGCAGGTGGATGTCCAGCTCCTGCGCGATCAGCTCGGGGTATTCCGCACGCGGCACCGGCGCGCCCTTGTCCACCGTCTTGGCGAAATAGCAGTAGCTGCAGATCGCCGTGCAGTAGGGGATGTGCAGGTACACGCTGCACTCCTCGTCCAGGTCGCCGTAGGCGCCGCGCCGGTGCAGCTCGGTCTCGGGAAAGCGCTCCAGCGTGCGCACCGGCGGGTAGGCGTAGATGAAGCAGTAGTCCCCGGTCTTGGAGAAGCCTTCCTGATGCAGCCGCGGCCAGTCCCAGCGGTCGAACTCGCGGCCGGTGCGCTCCAGCACCGAGCGGACGTAGTCCTGGTCGCTGTCGCGAAGATGGTTGCCGAACACCGGCTCCAAGGCGACGGATGTCATGTCTTCCCTTCCCCTAGTCGTTGCATAGCACGACGTTGTAGTTGCGGTCGCGCCGGTAGATGGTGGCGTCCCAGGACACCTCGGTCTTGCCGTAGCCGCCGAAATGCGCCTTCAGGCTGTCGGAATTCGCCACCCGCCAGAAGAACGGGTAGTGCTCGCGCATGTGCTCCAGCGCCGCGCCGCGCGTGGCGTGCATGGACAGGATGTTGAGCGTCTCGAACGGCAAGGTGGCGGCGAAGCCCAGGCCGTGGTCCATGCACCAGCCCACCAGCCGCTCGATGCGCGCCTTGACCGCCGCCGGCGTGGTCTTCTCGCCGCGCAGCACGTCGAATTCCCAGAAGCCCTTGTCGAAGCGGATCAGCTTGATGTTGTTGCGCTCGGGCGCATCGGACATCGGCGAGCCGGGCGGCAGGTAGAACGGGTTGATGCGGATCGAATGGATCACCGCCAGGTTGGCGCGCAGGAACTCGATGGTCCGGTCCACGTCGTCGTCGGTCTCCCCCGGGAAGCCGACCAGCAGGTTGACGTGGTTGAACAGGTCGGCGGCGGCCGCGTCGTGCAGCACGCGCGAGATCACGTCGATCTTGTAGTCTTTCTTCATCAGGTCGGACAGGCGCTGCGAGCCGGTCTCCACGCCGTAGCGCACCAGCCGGCAGCCCACGCGGCGCAGCCGCACGAAGTCCTGCGCGTCGATCGGGTCGGGGCGCAGGTAGGTGAACCAGGCCGCGCCGCCCAGGTCGGCGGGAATCTTCTCCATCTCGGCCAGCACGCCCTTCAGGTACTTCTTCGAGGGATTGAGCTCGTTGGTCATGAAGTTGAACTGCGTCGCGCCCACCTCCAGCAGGCTGGCGTAGAGCGCGGCCACCTGGGACGGCTTGGTCAGCTTGGCGTCGCTGCCCGAACTCACGCGGCAGAAGGTGCAGCGGAACGGGCACTTCTTGTCCCACACGTAGACGTGCGCGCGGCGCACCGGCCGGCGGTCCTTGAACACCTTGGCCGCATAGCCTTCGTACAGGCTCCAGTCGACGCTGCGGTAGTGCGGCACCGGCGGCTCGCTGCCGCCGCCCGCGGGGCCGGCGACAAGCGCGCCGCCGCGCAGCACGTGGCTGTTCTCCGGCACCGTGCCGGCGTCCTGCAGCCATTGCCGGATGGCGTTGAAGCCATCGCCCACGGTCACCGTCAGCCGCTCGGCGCGCGCGGCCAGCAGCAGCTGGCTGGCCGCCTGCATGGAGAAGAACTGGCCGCCCATGATGACGCGGCTGCCGCCCTCCAGCGCCCTGCGCATCAGCAGCAGCGCGCTGGCGAGCTGCTCGTAGCCCATCACCGAAATCGCCAGGTGCTCGCCCGCGGCCAGCCCGGCGCGCGCGAACAGCAGGTCCTGGTAGCCGCACAGTCCTGCGGGCAGCGGGTCCTGCAGGATGGCCCAGGGGTCCATCGGGTCTCCGTCGTACATCGGCACCGGCGTGCCGCGCTGGTGCTCGTGCCACATCAGCATTTCCAGGTCGACGACGGTCGTGTCCACCAGCGGCGACGCTGCCGCTTCCAGCACCGCGGGACCGCAGGGCGGATACGGAATCATCCGGCGTCCCGATGGAGCGAAAACGATCTTCATGCACCCTCCGTCGACATGGCGGACACCGGCGGCCGCACGCTGAAGCGTTCCATCAGTGCGTGCGCCACCGCGGCCCACCGGCCTTCATCGCAGTGCCCGCGCCACACCGGGTTCCAGCGCGGATGGGTGGCGTCGTCCTCGGCGTAGAAGCAGTTGCCCAGCAGGTCGTCGAAGGACTTGCCGTGCACCGTCCCGACGTCGAACCAGCTCGCGTAGTCGGGCGCGTAGTCGCGCTGCACGTCCTGCGCCGTCAGGCGCAGCTTGGCGTCGTCCGGCAGGCCGCGGTGCGGGTACGGCAGGCCGAGCGCGCGCAGGGTGCCGCAGCCGATGTTCATCGCCAGCGGGTAGCCGCGCGCCTGCAGGCGGCCGCCCTGCTCGCGCAGGAACAGCCGGTCGTTGGACAGGAAGCGCGCGCCGCCCTGCACCGCGCGCAGCAGTGCCGTGGTCTTGCCGTAGCCCGAGTCGCCGGCGGCGAGCACGGCGCGCCCGCCGGGCTCGACCCAGGCCGCGGCGTGGCACTGCACCCAGCCGCGTTCGCGCGCGCGGAACAGCAGGTGGTTCTCGACCAGGTCGGCCAGCAGGAACGGCCCGGGGCTGCCCTGGACCCAGGTGGCTGAAACCGTGCTGTGGCACAGGCACCCGTCGGCGACGTAGGCGAAGCCCAGCGCGTCACAGCCGGGCACCGACACGTCGCGGTTCTGCGAGCTCGCGGCGAAGCGGTTTCCGTCGAGGAAGAACTTGTCGACCGCGGAGCCGCCGCGGTGCCTGGGCAGCGGCTCCATGCCGGGGACATAGGCGCCCCGGTTCGGCACGTGGAAGAAGCGGTGGACCGCCGGCGCCGCGTCGCGCGCCGGCGCGATGGCGCCGTCGAATTCCTGCCGCAGGCCCGCGAGTTCGGCTTGCGCGAAACCGTGGAACTGCAGCGGGAATCCCCAGATGTCGATGGCCGAGAAGCTCAATGTGTTGCACCCCTGCAATCGACTTTAGGGGGCACGGGCCGGCGCCACAATTATCAGTTTTGACGAGTGCACGCGGCGCGGCGCGCACCCGCCGCCGGCTCAATACGCGAGCTTCGGGTACCAGTCCGCGCCGCGTCCTTCGGGCGTCATGTCCAGGATGGTCCACAGCGGCGCGACGTCCGGCGCACCGCGCGGGTCCTGGCCTGGGTCCGCTGTTTCGCCGTCCATTTCGCCGGCCCAGAAATGGCGCACCACGCCGTCGCGCTTGACCCAGACATCCAGCGCGGCCCACTCGTCGCCGTTGGGCGCCAGGCCGCGGTAGTCGCGCGCGAAGTCGTCGCCGACCTGGAAGAACTCCAGGTTGCGCCAGCCGCGTTCGCGCGCGAAGGCGAGTTGCCGCGACACCGGCGAGCGGCCCAGCACGGCGAGCGCGGCGCGCTGCGTGATGTCCAAGGCCGGCATGTCGATGGAGCCGAGGAACGAGGTGCACATCGGGCACGGCCGTTCGCGCTGCGGGCCGTACATCCAGAAGTAGGTGACCAGCGTGGAATGCGTGCCGAACAGGTCGGCCAGCCCGACCGTCCTGCCGTCCTCATCGGTGAACCGGTAGTCGGGCGGCTGGCCGCCCAGCGGCAGCTGCCGCCGCAGCCCGGCCACGCTCTCGATCTTGCGGCGCAGCTCGATCTCTTCGGCCAGCAGGCGGGTGCGCGCCGCACGGTACTCGGCGCTGTCGTTGGGATAGGGTTTGGCGGCTGCCGCGGCGGCCAGCTCGGCCGCGGGTTTCAAGCTCTGCATGGAAGCTCCTTCATGTGGATACCACCTTACGACGAACCACGCGGGCCTGGATCGACAGGGTGCGAAACGTGGGCGAAAAAGAGCGGCGCGCTACGATGAACTCTTCCGCACCGCAGGGACGCGCCGCCATGCTCCAGCCGCAATCGCTCAAGTACTTTGCCGAGATCGCCAAGAGCGGATCGGTGCGGCAGGCGGCCGAGGCGCTGTTCGTCGCGCCCAGCGCCATCAGCCGGCAGATCGCCAACCTGGAAAAGGAGTTCGGCGCCGAGCTGTTCGACCGCTCGCCGCGCGGCATGGTGCTGACTGCGGCCGGACGCATCGTGCTGGACTTCGTGCTGCAGACCGAGGCCCGCGCCCGCATGGCGCGCTCGGCCATCGACGACCTGTGCGCGCTGCGCCACGGCCTGGTGCGCGTGGCGCTGGTGGAAGCGGCCTCGGGCGTGTTCCTGCCCGACCTGCTGGTCGGCTTCGCGAAGGACTTCCCCGACATCGGCTTCCAGCTCAGCGTCTGGGGCACAGCGCAGATCGTCGAGTCGGTGGTCGACCACAGCTCGGACATCGGCCTGGCCTTCAATGTGCTCAACCGCGACGACATCGTCCTGCACGGGCGCCTCGCGCAGCCGCTGCAGATGATCTGCGCGCCGGGCCACCCGCTGGCCGGCCGCGCGTGCGTCACCATCGCCGAGCTGGCGGGCTTCCGGGCGGCCCTGCCCGACCGCACCTTCGGCGTGCGCTACCTGATCGACAAGGCGGCGCAGGACGCCGGGGTGGAACTGCGCATGGCCTACGAGATGAACTCGCTGCTGGCCATCAAGAGCATCGTGCGCCGCTCCGACGTGATCGGCTTCATGCCGCCGATGACCTTCGTGCACGAAATCGAGCTGGGCTGGCTGCGCGCCGTGCCGGTGGCGGAGCCGGCCTGCGCCGCCGCCACCATCGACGTGGTCACCTCGCGCAGCCGCAAGCTGCCGGCCGCGGCGGCGGCGTTCCTGACGCACCTGTTGCACAGCGTGCGCCTGCCGCCGCCCTGAGGGCCGCAAAGCATCCCGGGGGCGGTGTTCTGTTTATGGCATCGCCGTGATCACCCGGCGATAGCTTCCCAACACCCTGCCGATCCCGCCTAATCCGCGCAACGGGAGGCAGGGACCCATGAGAGTCGGGATCATCGGCTGCGGCGCCATCGGGCAGCATCTGTGCGAGCTGCTGCCCACGCTGCTGCCGGAAGCCGGGGTGGCGCTGGTGGTCGCCAGGGCGCAGGCGCACGAACGGCTGCGCGCGCGCCTGGGCCCCGCCGTCCGGCTGGACACCTCGGCGGCGGCGTTCGCCGATGCCCGGGTCGACCTGGTCATCGAATGCGCCGGCCACGCCGGCCTGCGCGAGCACGGCGCCCAGGTGCTGGAGGCGGGCATCGACCTGCTGGTGCTGTCGGTCGGCGCGCTGGCCGACGCCGCCACCGAAAGCGCCCTCCGCGCCGCCGCCGAGGCCTCGGGCGCGCGCATCCACATTCCCGCCGGCGCGGCCGGCGGCCTGGACGTGCTGTCCTCGGCCCGGTCGGCCGGGCTCGACCGCGTGCTGTACCACTGCGCCAAGGCGCCGCTGGCCTGGAAGGGCACGCCGGCGGAATCGATGCTGGACCTGGCCCACGTGGCGGTGCCCACCGTGTTCTTCTCCGGCACAGTGCGCGAGGCCGCGCGCCTCTTTCCGCGCAACGCCAACTTCGCCTCGGCGGTGGCGCTGGCCGGCATCGGCTTCGACCGCACCCTGGTCAACCTGTGCGCCGACCCCGGCACCACCCGCAACACGCACAGCGTGGAAGCCAGCGGGCCGTTCGGCGAGATCAGCGTGCGCGTCAGCGGCGCCGTGCTGGCCGCCAACCCCAAAACCTCGCTGCTCACGCCGCACAGCGTGGTCAGCGCGCTGGCCAACCTGTGCCGCCCGCTCTCGCCGGCCTGAGCGGCGGGCCGGCACTCCATGCACGAACATCCATGACGCAGCAGACCGAATCCATCCGCAACCCGTTCAACGGCCAGGTGGTGGGCGACATGCCCGTGGCCGGCCCCGAGGACATCGAGCGCGCCATCGGCCGCGCGCAGCAGGCGTTCCAGACCATGCGCCGGCTGCCGCGCTTCGTGCGCGCCGACATCCTGGCGCGGGCGGCGGACCTGGTGGCAAGCCGGCGCGACACCTTCGTGCGCACCATCGCAGCCGAAGCCGGCAAGCCGCTGTACGACGCGCGCGGCGAGGTGGCGCGCAGCATCTTCAACCTGAAATGCGCCGCCCAGGAGGCACGCCGCACAGTGGGCGAGGAAGTGCCGCTGGACATGGACGCCGGCGTGTTCGAGTACCAGACCACCGACGCGCAGGGCCAGCCGGCCCGGCTGTCGGACCTGGACCATGCGGCGCTGGCCCGGATGCGGCGGCGCATCGGCATCGCGCGGCGCTTTCCGATCGGCCCGATCCTGGCGATCGCGCCCTTCAACTTCCCGCTGAACCTGGTGCTGCACAAGGTGGCGCCGGCCATCGCGGTAGGCAGCGCGGTGGTGCTGAAGCCCGCGCCGCAGACCCCGCTGACCAGCCGGCTGCTGCAGGAGGTGCTGCGCGACGCCGGGCTGCCCGAGGGCGCGCTGGAGGTCTGCCACTGCCCGGTGCCGCTGGCCGAGTCCATGGTGCGCGACGAGCGCTTCGCCATGGTCACCTTCACCGGCAGCGCCAAGGTGGGCTGGCACATCAAGTCGCTGGCCGGGCGCAAGAAGGTCGCGCTGGAACTGGGCGGCAACGGCGCGGTGATCGTGGCCGCGGACGCCGACCTCGACCTGGCCGCGGCGCGCTGCGTGCGCGGCGGCGTGGTCTACGGCGGGCAGTACTGCATCGGCGTGCAGCGCGTGCTGGTGCACGCCTCGGTGCGCGACGCGTTTGAGCACAAGCTGCTCGAACGCGTGCGCGCCTGCCGCGTCGGCGACCCGATGGAGGAAGGCGTCGACGTCGGCCCGGTGATCGACGAGCGCTCGGCGATCCGCATCCAGGCCTGGGTCGACGAGGCCGTGGCCCAGGGCGCGCGCCTGCTGGCCGGCGGCAGCCGCAGCGGTGCCGTGGTCCAGCCGACCGTGCTGGCGGACACCGCGAAAGGCATGAAGGTGGAGGACGAGGAAATCTTCGGCCCGGTGCTGACCCTCAACAGCTTCGACGACTTCGACGAGGCGGTACAGCGCGCCAACGACTCGCACTACGGCCTGCAGGGCGGCATCTTCACCAACGACATCCGCCAGGCGCTGCGCGCCATCGAGGACTGGGACGTGGGCGGCCTGATGGTCAACGACGTGCCGATCTTCCGTGTGGACAACATGCCCTTCGGCGGCTGGAAGCAGTCCGGCACCGGCCGCGAAGGCACGCGCTACGCCATGGAAGACATGTCCGAGCTCAAGCTGCTGGTCGTCAACTACGCGTGACGCCGCCGCGCTCCTCTTTCCATCCACCACCGCGAAAGCAAGCCATGCCGCAACGCCCCGACCGCACCAAGCCGACGCCGACGCCCATGACGTTCACCAGGCGCACCCTCCTGCGCACCGCCCTGGCGCTGGGCGCCGGCTCCGCGCTGCAGGTGCGGGCACAGGCGCAGGCGATCCGCATCGGCGCGCCGCTGCCGATGACCGGCGCGCTGGCGCCCGAGGGCCTGCGCCTGAAGCAGGGCTACGACCTGTGGGCCGAGACGGTGAACAAGGCCGGCGGCATCAAGGCGGGCGCGGGCAAGGCCAAGGTGGAGATGGTGTACGCCGACTACCAGTCCAACACGCCCAAGGCGGTGCAGATGGTGGACAAGCTGATCACCCAGGACAAGGTGGACTTCATCTTCTCGCCGTTCGGCTCGGGCGCGACCAAGGCATCGAGCGCGCTGACCGAGAAGAACGGCGTGCCCAACATCGCCGCCACGGCTTCTTCGGTGGAAGTGTTCGACCAGGGGCACAAATACATCTTCGGGCTGCTCACGCCCAACCCGACCCTGACCGAGCCGCTGGCCGAGCTGGCCGCGGCGCGCCTGCCGGCCGGCGCGCGGGTGGCCATCCTGGCGCGCAACGACCTGTTCCCGACCGCCCTGGCCAACGAGCTGGAGAAGGCGGCGAAGAAACGCAACTACCAGGTCGTCTACAACGAGAAATACGCCATCGGCGCGATGGACCACGCGGGCGCGCTGGTGCAGGTCAAGTCGCTCAAGCCCGACTGGATCTTCGTCTCGGGCTACACCAACGACCTGATCCTGGTGCGCAAGCAGATGCAGGATGCGGGCCTCAACGCCGCAGTGGTCACCATGATCAGCGGCCCCAGCTACCACGAGTTCGTCGACTCGCTGGGCCCGCTGGCCGAGAACGTGAGCAGCGCTGTCTGGTGGCACCCGGCCTCCCGCTACGCGGGCGGCGACGTGTTCGGCTCCACCGCCAAGTACACCGAGGCCTTCCGCGCGCGCTACAACGTCGAGCCCGACTACGCCAACGCGGTGGCCTCGCTGTGCGGCGTGGTGCTGCAGGCCGCCATCGAGAAAGCCGGCTCGGCCGACCGCACCGCCGTGCGCCAGCAGCTGGCCGGCCTGAAGATGGACACCTTCTTCGGCCCGGTGGCGTTCGACGCCAAGGGCATGGTGAACTCCTACCTGCCGCCGGTGTTCCAGATCCAGTCGGGCAAGACGGCGGTGCTCTACCCGCCGGCCATCGCCACCGGCAAGCTGCGCTGAAGGAAAGGGACAGCAGCCCCGATGGTGCTCGCCCAGGTCCTGCTCAACGGCCTGCTGCTGGGCGGCATCTACGCGTGCATCGGCGCCGGCTTCTCGCTGGTGTGGGGCGTGGTGAACATCATCAACATCCTGCACGGCTCGTTCGTCGTGCTGGGCGGCTACGGCGCCTTCTACGCGCACCAGCGCTGGGGCATCCATCCCTTCGTGGCCATGCTGCCGCTGGGCGCGCTCGGCTTCGTGTTCGGCTGGCTGCTGCAGCAGCACGTGATCCGCCACGTGATGGCGGCCAAGGTGCTGGTGACACTGACGCTGACCTTCGGCCTCAACCTGCTGCTGAACAACCTGATGATCCTGGGCTTCTCGGCGGACTTCCGCAAGGTGGTGCTGCCCGGCCAGGAGCCGCTGGCCTGGGGCGGGCTCACCGTGCCGACGGATCGGCTGCTCGGCATGGCCGCGGCGCTGCTGGTGGTGGCGTCGGCGCACCTCCTGATGACGCGCACCATGCTGGGCCGCTCCATCGTGGCAGTGCGCATGGACGCGCAGGCGGCGCAGCTGATGGGAGTGGACGTGCCGCGCACCTTCGCCGCCACCTTCGGGCTGGCGACCGTGCTGGCGCTGATGGCCGGCGCGATCCTGTCGCCGATCTTCCCGATCTCGCCGGTGGCGGCCGACGGCTACCTGGCCAAGGCCTTCATCGTCTGCGTGCTGGGCGGCCTGGGCAGCCTGCCCGGCGTGCTGCTGGGCGGCGTGCTGCTGGGCGTGGTGGAAAGCCTGGGCGGCTACTTCCTCGGCTCGGGCCACGCGCTGACGCTGTCGTACCTGCTGCTGCTGGCGTTCCTGCTGCTGCGCCCGCACGGGCTGCTGGGCCGGAAAGGGTTCGAGTGAACCGGCGCGGCGCGGCCTTCTGGATCGTCTTCCTCGGCGCCATCGCCGCGCTGCTGGTCGCCGGCGACAACTACTGGCTGCGCATCGGCACCACCGTGGCGCTGTACGCCGCGCTGGCGAGTTCATGGAACATCATCGGCGGCTTCGCCGGGTATCCGTCGTTCGCGACGGCGGCCTTCTTCGGCACCGGCGCCTACGTATCGGCCATCGCGCAGCTGCACGGGCTGCCGATGCCGCTGGCCTGGGCGGCGGCGGCACTGGCCGGCGCGCTGTTCGCGCTGCTGCTGGGCCTGGGGTTATTGCGCCTGCGCGGCCACTACTTCGCCGTCGCCAGCCTGGTGGTGGCCGAGGTGCTGCGCGAGAGCATCAGCGCGGGCGGCGACTTCACCGGCGGCGGCATGGGGCTAAACCTGGCGCTGCTGCCGCTGTCGCCGCAGGCCCAGGCCAGGCTCTTTCTGCTGGTGCTGAGCGCGCTGGCGGCACTGGCCGCGCTGCTGTCCTGGTGGATCGTGGGTTCGCGCTTCGGCGTGGCGCTGCGCTGCATCGAGCAGAACGAGGACGCCGCGGCCATGATCGGCATTCCGGTCACCCTGAACAAGACCTATGCGCTGGCGCTGTCGGCGCTGTTCGCGTCGGCCGGCGGCGCGGTGTATGCCAACTGGCTGAACTACATCGATCCCGGCGACGTGTTCAACGTGCTGCTGTCGGTCAAGCCGATCGTGGTGGCGCTGATCGGTGGGGTCGGCACGGTGGCCGGCCCGTTCGCCGGCGCGGTGGCGCTGGCCGGCATGGAGGAACTGGTGACCAAGGGCGCGCTGGACCTGAACGGCGTGCTGCTCGGGCTGGCCATCGTGCTGCTGGTGCTGTTCATACCGCGCGGCGTGGTCGGCTTGCGCCCCTTCGCGCGAAAGGGCCCGCCATGAGCGCGCCGCTGCTGCAGCTGGACGGCGTGTCGCTCGCGTTCGGCGGGCTGAAGGCGCTGTCGGACGTGAGCTTCAACGTCGCCGCGGGCGAGATCGTCGGCCTGATCGGTCCCAACGGCGCGGGCAAGACCACACTGGTGAACGTGTGCAGCGGCGTGTTGCGGCCCTCGCGCGGCACGGTGCGCTTCGAGGATCGGCTGGTGTCCGGGCTGCGGCAGGACCAGGTGGCGCAGCGCGGCGTGGCGCGCACCTTCCAGATCGTGCAGCCGTTTCCGCAGATGACGGTGCACGAGAACGTGACCGCCGCGGCCCTGTTCGGCGGGCGCATGCACCGGCTGACCGAGGCCCGCGCGTTTGCCGATGCGCAGCTGGACTTCGTCGGCCTGCGGCCCCATGCGGGCAAGAGCGCGGCCGCGCTGTCGCTGGCGCACCGCAAGCGGCTGGAGCTGGCCAAGAGCCTGGCCTTGAAGCCGCGCCTGATCTGGCTGGACGAAGTGAATGCCGGCCTGAACTCCGACGACCTGGACGCCACGCTGGACCTGATCCGGCGCATTGCCGCGCGCGGCGTCACCATCGTGCTGATCGAGCACCTGATGAAGGTGGTGATGGGCGTCAGCACGCGCATCCTGGTGCTCAAGGGCGGCGTGCTGATCGCCGACGGCTTGCCCGGCGACGTGATCCGCGACGCCGGCGTGGTGGAGGCCTACCTGGGCGGGCACTATGCCGACGACGGCAGCCGGCATCACGATGGCTGAAGAAAACATGTTGCTGCAGGTGGCCGGCCTGCACGCCGGCTATGGGCCGGTGCGGGTGCTGCACGGCGTCGACCTGTGCGTGGGCGCCGGCGAGATCGTCGCGCTGATCGGCTCCAACGGCGCCGGCAAGTCCACCTTGATGCGCGCGCTGTCGGGCATTGCCGATGTGAGCCGGGGCACCGTGCGGCTGGGCGATGCCTGGTTGCAGGAACAGCCCGCCCGGATGCGCGTGGCCGCCGGTTTGGTGCATGTGCCGGAGGGAAGGCGGTTGTTCCGTGCGATGAGCGTGCAGGACAACCTGCTGATGGGGGCGTTCTTGCGGCGGGATCGCGCGGCGATCAAACGCTCGCTGGAGACGGTGTACGGCATTTTTCCGAAGCTGCGCGAGCGGGCGAAGCAGGATGCCGCCACCCTGTCGGGCGGCGAGCAGCAGATGTGCGCGATCGGCCGCGGGCTGATGGCGGAGCCGCGGCTGCTGATGGTCGACGAGCTGTCGCTGGGTTTGTCGCCGCGGCTGGTGGGGGAACTGGTGGAGGCGCTGCGGCGGGTCAATGCGCTGGGTGTGTCGGTCCTGCTGGTGGAGCAGGATGTGGGGACGGCGCTGGCGCTGTCGTCACGGGCGTATGTGATGGACCAGGGAAGGATTGCGCATGCGGGGGATTCGGGGGAGCTGGCGGGGAATGGGGTGGTGAGGGCGGCGTATATGGGGGGTGGTTGAATGGCGCGATCGTCGTCCGGAGGACCGCGCCGGACGGCCCTCACAGAAAGATCTGCCAAGCACCTCGTTCATCCACCAGTCCGCCGGAACCGAAAGCGACGAGTCCGAACCCACCGTCCGCCCACTGCGCGCCATAGCTGTTGGCAACAATCCAGACCTTCTTTGCCAGGTCGAAGCCGGCCAGTACGACTGTGTGGAGATCCGTGTCCGTCGGCGAAGCACGGTAGACCTTTCCGGGCTTCAACGCCAGGAACGATGGCGTGTCGATGCACATGTCCGCCACCAAGGGCCCCTGGCTCGCCAGTACCCGCATCGTGGAGTTCCTTCCCGCAAGCCAGGTGCGCCGGCTGATCGTGTACAGATTGCCGGTGGTGCAATGGTTCGCGGGATACGGATAGTCCCCGGGGAACCCATAGGCAATGCCATGGGATGCCGCCGCGCAGAGCGCTTCACGCGGCGTTGCGCCAACGCGGTCGAACGATTTTGTCAGGCAGGTGTGGATGAACCCTGGGGACAACGTGATGCGCGCGTGAGTCTTCAGGTAATGCAACGCTTCGACGACGCCCACGATCGCCATGGCCGTGCAGGCATTGATGTTCACCTGGTCGCGGGGCGGCGAGAAAATGCCTCGGGTACGCCAGTCGAATTGCGGCACGCCGGAATAGCCCGGATCGTCCTGTTGGAGAAAGGCATCGTCGCTGCAAAAGAGCTGGCGTTCCGCGGGCGCGCTGAGCGCACGAAGATTCGCTCCCGCCGGCGCGCCCCGCACCTTGCGTGTGGCGCGCACCGTCTTACGGGTGGTTTTGCCGGCCGGTGCCGCGCGCGTGCTCATGGCTGCCCCAGGCGCGCTTGCGCATTCCTGAGTGCCTGCTCGGCTTCAAGATCGGCCAGCTTCGCTTTCTTCAGCTCCACCTGCACGTTCAGGGCCGCGGTCGCGTCCTTGTCCGCCTTCTCGGGGTCCGCGACCGATGCCGCAACGGCGGCCGCGTACTCGTTCTGCGCCTTGACCAAATTGGTCTTCGTCTGGACCGCCTCGGTCCTCGCCGTGGACAGTTGCGTGAGCGCGTCCTTGAGGGCGCCGGAGGCGCTTTCCGCCGGCGCCGCTTTCTGGATCGTGCCCATCGTCTTGAGTTGGCCGGCGTCGGTCATCTCGAACGCGCAGCCGATCGACGTGAAGGGCCGGCTTTCGCACGGCAGGTAGTAGACGCGGCCCAGTTGAAGGATGGGGCCGGTCTTCTCGACGTCCGCCGGATGGCCGCCACCGCACGGCGCACCCTGGCAAATCCTCAAATGCCCGGCCGCAGGCAGGCGGTATGGAACAACACCGTACGGCAGAGTGACCGTGTCCGGGACGAACGTGCCGGGGTCGCCCGCCACGAGCGCACGGCCCGGCGGATCGACCGGGGCGATCTGAACATACAGGGCCTGCTTGGCGAGAACGCCCGGGTTGTCGTCGATTCTTCCCCATCGCCGCAGCAGGTATTGCGGAAAGCGCAGCATCGCAGCGGCCTGGTCGCCGTGCTCGGGCCAGTAGACCGTCTGCACGTCGCTCACGCTCTTCAGCGCCTGGTCCAGGATCTGCTGCTGCTTCTCATGGTCCGCCAGCGCTTCTTGAAGCGCGTCGTAGGCCTCGGACATTTTTTTCCGGGTGAGCGCATCGGTCTGGTTGCCGAACTTGGTCGCCTTCGCGATCAGTTGCGCCAGTGCTTCCGTGCGCTCCTGGGTCAGCTTCGTGGCGGCCTTGACGATCGGTTCTTGCTTTTCGACTGTCTTGAGCACCTCGATCACAGCCTCGTTGCAGGCTTGCGGTTTCTGCGCTGCGGTGGGCGAGGCGCCGGGCGCGGCCGATAAAGCCACGGTTTTCACGACCGCACCGATAACGTTGGCGATGACTTGCGCCGAGCGGTCCTCCGCGCTCGCGTTCAGTGACGTGACGGCACCGCTTGTCGCATACGACAGCTTGACTTCCGAGGTCTTCACTGGGCTTGCGAGGCTGTTGGTGTCGATCACGAACAGCTGCCGTGCATCCGGCGCCGCCTCTTCGGCCTTGACCTCGACCTTGGTCGCAATCTTGATCTGGGGGCCGCACGCGGCCACCTGGCGCGTCACGTCGACCTGGTAGCGGGTGAACATCAGGGGATAGGGCGCCCCCACCATCGTCATGTTGTCGTTCGGGTCCACGCGTTGCACCTTCAGGCTGGTCGTGCAACCAGCGGCCAGAACGATGGCCGTGGCGACCGCACCGATGCGCACCGCCGCGGACAGCTTGGTCAACCGGCACTCTCCACCGGTCCGGAAATTCAGAATGCTCTTCATCTCGTCTCTCCTTACTTCAGGAACGGAAGTCCGCGGGACGGACATCCAGTTGTTGAAAGTTTTGCCCGTCGTCGAAATGGACCGCTGCCTTGCCGAACCCCGACGCGATGACGAGCAGCACCGACCTCGGAACCCGCAGCCGAAGCCGTCCGGTGGCCGGGAACTGGCCTTCGAAGACCGGCGCCGGAGGCGCATCCAATCGCGTCTCCGGAAAGATGGAAACCGCCTCTCCGGGGACGCCGACGAGTTCCAAGGTGGCGCGAGTGGCCATCGAATGCTCCTGCTCCATGTCATCCAGCAGATGGCACTCGCCACTTGCCTCGGGATGTACGAACTTTGGAGCATGGGCAGCGCGCGGTCCTTAATAAGGATGAAAGCTCTTCTAAACATCTCTAATCAACTTGAAATCCCCTGGTGCGCAAAAACACCATCGGATACATTGCAAATCACCAAGTTGAAGTCTGGACTTGGCCCAAAGGGAGGCCGCTGTCGTGCTCAGCACTTTCAGGTTCGAACGCTTCGAATTGCGTCCCGCCCAGCGAGCGCTGATGAGGGACGGCGAGCCGGTGCGGCTTGGAGGGCGGGCATTCGACATCCTCCTGGTGCTGGTCGAGCGGCGGGACCGGGTGGTCGATGTCGATGAGCTCCTGGACACCGTCTGGCCCGGTCTGGCGGTTGAAGAGAACAACCTCTCGGTCCAGATATCGGCGCTCCGAAAATTGTTGGGGCCGGTGGCCATTACCACTGTTCGCGGGCGCGGGTACCGGTTTACTGCGCGCACCCGGGAATTTCCCCCTGAAGCCGCCGCTTCCGCTGATGCGCGGCAGGCGGCGCTCTGGCACCAACGGGGTGCGGTGGTCGCGATCCGGCCGGCAGGCACCGGTGGGCCGCTTTTCGATGACGGCTTCGGCGCGGAGGCCCTGGCCGGGTCAGGCGGGCGCGTGATCAGCCGCGCGGACGGTGGGCTGAGCATTGCCTTCGATCACGCGGAAGACGCTGCCCGCGCAGCCCTGAAGATCCAGCGCCAGGCCGCCCGTCATGACGAGGGGTCCCATGCGCCCGCGCGGAGCCTGCCATGCATCGGCCTCGTGGCCGCCGGAGGGGCCAAGGCGCACGACGACGATCCGCGCGAGGCGGAGAGTCTGGCGCGCGCGCTTGCCGCGCTCGCGCACGAAGGCGAGATCGTCACGACCACGGATCTGGTGGGCGAGTTCGTTGCCGGCGTGGACGGCGACATCGAAGACCTCGACGACGTGGTGCTGGCCTGCGGGCCGGTTCGTGCATATCGCATCCGGCCATCGGCACGCCCCGCTTCGTACGCGGTAGTGGGCGGGCTTGGGCAGGTGGACCTGAAGCCCAGCATCATGGTCCTTCCTTTCGAAAGCGTCTTGCCGGCGGACCCGAAGGACATGCTGGGCGAGGCACTGGCGGACGACGTCATCACGGTCCTGTCGCAGAGCGTGGACTTCAGCGTCATCTCCGGCCTGTCGTCCCGGCGGCTGCGCCGGTGCGGCTTGCCGCCGGCCGACCTGGGCGCCTGTTTGGCCGCGAGCTTCCTGCTGACGGGGTCGTACAAGCCGACCTCCGCCGGCATCTCGCTGACCGTGCACCTGCAGGATGCGCGGCGCGGCACGGTGCTGCGATCGATATGCGTGGATGCGGGCATGCGAGAGGCCTTCGGCACGGTGGATTCCCTGGGTACCCGTATCGCCCAGGAGGTCGGCCAAGCCTTGTTCCAGCACGCCGTGCAGGAGTCCAGGTCCAGGCCATTGCCGGAACTGGAGAGCTATGCCCTGCTGATGGGAGCCATCAGCCTCATGCACCGCGCCGCCCTGCGCGAATTCGATCGCGCCCGCGCGATGCTCGAGCACCTCATGCAACGCCACGCGTGCGGCGGCGTCGCGGCCGCCTGGCTCGCCAAGTGGCACGTGCTGCGCGTGGTGCAGGGCTGGTCTCCCGAGCCGTCGGCGGATGCGCGGCTGGCGCTGGACTACGTCGCTCAATCGCTGGAGGAAGACTCGCGCGATGCCCTCGCCTTGTCGATCGGCGGCTTGGTGCACGCGTATCTCCGCAAGGACCTGAACATGGCGGGCCAGCTGTACGAGCAGGCGATCGAGGCCAATCCGTCCGAGCCGCTGGCCTGGCTGTTCAGCGCGACGCGTCACGCCTATCTCGGCATGGGAAGCGAAGCCGAACAAGCCGGCGAGCGTGCCCTGCGCCTGTCGCCCATCGACCCGCTGAAGTATTTCTTCGATTCCCTGGTCGCCACCGCGGCCCTGGCGAATTCCAGCTGGGAGCGGTCGGTGGCATTGAGCCAGCGGTCCCTGAAGGCGAACCGCACGCACGCATCCACCTGGAGAACGCTGGCCATCGCGCTGGTGATGATGAACCGGGTGGATGAGGCGAGAGAGGCGGTGCAGCGACTGCTGGCCATCGAACCAGGGCTGACCGTCGGCGGGTTCAAGGAACGATTCCCCGGACGCGACGGACCGCTCGCCGGGCCTTTTGCAGAAGCATTGAAAACAGCCGGCGTGCCGGACTGAAGGAGAACGCAATGAGTGGATGGGGACAGATGAGTGGCGGTGCGGGCACCGCGGGGACAGCTGGGACGGCGGGGACTGCGGGAACTGCGGGAACCGCGGGCACTGCCGGATTCAGCACACCGGTCGTGGGCCTGGATGGCGGCGTGGGGTATCCGGCTTATTCGGGGCTGCTGTCGAATCCGATGATGACCAGCGCTCTGATCACGGCGCGCGAGTCGTCGGTGGCGGGGGATGCAGCGGCACGCCTTTATGGCGTGAAGATCGACAGGGGCCCGTGGCTTGATGAATGCAGAGTCGATTTCTGCACCCGATTCACCAAGGAAGAAGGGCTGCAGCCGAACGTGCGCGCGGCGCTTGCGGAGATTGAGTTGATCGAGTCGCTTCGCTTCAAGGCGGACACGCACGGGGCGCAGCTTCATTACCACCACGCCGAAGCCTGTTCGCTTGTGCGCATTCAGAAACTGCCCGATTCCCTATTCGATACACAGCTGCAACTCGTGGAAGCGCACACCGCTTTACGCGCGGAACGCATGGCCGAGGTCCTGAGCCAAGTCGTCCCGCAGAGCGCGTACTGGAGCGCAATTGCGGGGCTTACCCCGGATCGCCATCGATATACCTGGGAGCTAATCGGCATCGGCTTGCGCTTCACGATGCTGATGGTGATGCGCATGAAGTATCACTTCAACGTCGCCCGCCCGTCGCGCCGTTCCGCGATCATCCAACCGATGATCCTGACACCGGGATACACGGCATATCCCTGTGGGCACGCGGCGGAAGCCAGTTTTGTTGCGGAATTCCTGCCCTTGCTCGCCGGCGACCCGACGCTTCCGGGTGGTTCGCCGGGCAACCGCCCGGATGGCATGGCACGGCAGTTGAACCGCTTGGCGCATCGGGTCGCGGAGAACCGAGTCGTCGCGGGACTGCACTTCCCGGTGGACTCCATTGCCGGCCAAGTGCTGGGCACCATGCTCGCCCGGCACATGGTCTGGCTGGCGGAGCCCGGCGCTGCGACTCAGCTGAGGATCGGCGCAGAGGCATTTCCAAATCCTGCTCAGGTCGATCCACAAACCCTGCCGGAGTTCGATTGCTATGTCGAAGGCCAGCCGAAGGTCATTAAGAGGCCCGACTTGCAATTCCCGACTGCGTCGGGACGGGAAGCCCCTATGGTGAGAGCTCTATGGACGCTGGCGCGTCGTGAGTGGATTCGGGAGGAGTAGCAGCGATGACACTCATGAGCTGGAAGCTGGTAACCGAGATGGAGACAGCCAGCCAAACCATCTGGACCGAACAATACCTCGATCAGTGCGACCCCTATCTGGTCTGGGCAGATGTGTCGACCTATTCCGATGCAGATGATGGTGAACCGAATATCGCGGTTCTGGTGGAGCTGAAGGAAGGCGAGAATGTCTATAAGCTGGTAGATCGAATGTACTGCGGAGATCCGCCTGCCCGCTTCATACCCAATCAGTTGGGCTGGACCTATGAAACCTCGTTCGTCACGGGCATCGTGAGCCTGGCTGGGCTGCAGCAACTCATCAACGAGGTGCGGCAAGGCATAACGCAGCGCTTCACTCTGCAAGGAGCACGGGCTGATCTCTCATCGACGACACGTGCTCGATTCCATGAGTTTTTCAACCCCCTCGGGCAGGCATCGAGCCCGAAGGCTTCAAACGCACGCAGCGTCTCTGGGCCGGCATATCTGGGAATTCTCGACGACGGCATCCCCTTCCTGCGCGCGCGAAGCTCGGCGCTGCTCATCCAACCTGCGGTGCATTTGTGGGATCAGGGCTGGCAGCGCGAAGGCATGGTCACCAATCTCGACGATCTGAAGAACGACGATCTCTACTGGCAGCCTGCCGTCGATTTGCCCGGGCAGTCTCATGGCATGCATCCGTTAATTCCGGAAGGGTTTCTCTATGGCCGCGTAGACAAGAAACCCAACATTTTCCTCAAACCGTTAAGTGATCGCGACGAATACGCAGCACGTCGTTACGTGCATCCCGCTCCGCGCCAGACGCATGGTGCCAGCGTTCTGGGTCTCATGGCGCCCTGGCTGTCGACAAGGCGTGGTGAGCAGGTCAAATTGCCTTGCGACGTTGCCGGCTTGTCGATGGTCCAATTGCCGACCCTGACCGTCGACGACACATCGGGAGGTTCGCTCGCCATGCGCGTCCTGGACGGCATTCGACACGTGCTGTGGCAAGAATGGAACGACCGGCCTGATCCAGCACCAGAAAGCCCTGCACGGCCGACCGTTGTAAACATCAGCTACGGCATCCACGGTGGTCCGCACGATGGCAGCTCGATGTTCGAGCGGGCTGCCAAGGAGGCGATGGACAAGAACGAGCACTTGCACCTTGTCCTGCCGATGGGTAACGCGCACCGCGCCGGCGTTCACGCGCGGCATTGCCTTGTCCCGGCCGCCACGCCCACCACGCTGAAATTGCGTGTCATGCCGGACAACCCGCGCGACACCTTTCTCGAAATCTGGCTTCCTGAAGGCGCCGAAGTCGAGCTCGAGATCGAACCTCCCGGAAGCGCAACCTGCTTTCGATTGACCCAGGGGCAAGCGCAGTTGGCCTATAAGCCCGAAGACGGGAATCCCAAAACGCCCAACGTCGTCCATTTCGCCGGCATCTATCCCGCGCGCGTCGCAGACAGCTTGAGCGGCACGATGGTGCTGATCGCGATCGGGGCAACACGTGTGCGCCAGCCCCGACCTCAGGAGGGCAAGCGGGCCTTCAACCCCGTTGGCGCCAACCAGCAGCCGCGCCGTACCGTCATCGCCCCCGCGGGCGAGTGGAAGGTGCACCTGCGCAATGTCACCCGAAGCGAATTCGAAGTGAATGCGTGGATCCAGCGAAATGACCCCGCACCGGACCGCCTGTCCTCGAGCAGGCAGGCATGGTTCGCCGACTCGGTACGCCCCGAGGTGAGCACCGGACAGGCAGCGCCCGACAACACCATGAACGGCGTGGCGACGTTCAAGCACGATCACCTGCATGTCATCGGCGCCATGCGGGCCAACGGCCGGCTGTCCTGGTATTCCGCGGCGCGGCCATCCGGGAGCGCCGCGCCGCCACCGCCGAACGTCGTCACGGTTGCCGACTGGTCACCCGCGGTCCACGGTATCCTCTCGCTCGGCTTCACCCAGGGCGCCGTGACGCGGCTGGATGGAACCAGCGCGGCCTGTGCCGTCTACTCGCGGGCGCTCGCCAAACAGCTGGCGGATGATCCGACGAAGCTGCCACAAGGCGAGTCGCCCGGCTTCGTCGAACCGGAGTTCGACAGCGGACCGGAGGACGAACCGGCCGCCCCCGACGCGTTGCGCGGGAACGACGTGCGGATGTTCCTGCCCTTCGACGTCGAATTCGAATTCCCGAAGCGACCGCGTTGAGGACGTCGGCCGCTCTCCCCGCTTGCCTACCGATGCACCCCTTGCAATTGCTTGCGAATCAGTTCGCCCCCATCGGGCTCGACACCGTTTCCTTCACCACCGCCAGGTAGCTCTGGATCACCGGATTCCGGTCGCTCCTGCGGTGCATCAGCCCGATGTCGATGGTCGGGCTCTTTTCGCGCAGCCGGGCGTACGAGACGCCGGTGCGCTGCAGGTTCATCAGCGACTCGGGCACCAGCGCGATGCCGAAGCCGCCGGCGACCAGGCTGATCACCGTCTGCATCTGCTTGGCGCGTTGCGCGATATGCGGGGTAAACCCTCGGCCGCGGCAGAAGTTGGAGAACACGTCGTAGTAACCGGGCGCCATGGCGCGCGGGATCATGACGAACGGCTCGCCGGCCAGCTCCTGCACGTTGACCCGGGTCTTGCCGCAGCCCAGCACCGGGTGGCCGGTCGGCGCCGCCAGCACCAGCTGCTCGGACACCAGGTGGTGAAACTCCAGCAAATCCTGGTCGACCGGCGCGATGCCGATGCCGACGTCGACCCGCTCGGCGGCCAGCTCCTTCACCTGCGCGTCGGTCGTCAGTTCGTGCAGCTGCACCTGCACCGCCGGGTATTTGTTGCGGAAGCGCTTGAGCGCCTCAGGCATGAAGCTGTAGTCCACCACCGAGATGAAGCCGATGCTCAGCAGCCCTTCCTCGCCCCGGGACGCGCGCTGCATCGAGATGCGCGCGTGCTCCACGCGCGCCAGCACCGCGCGCGCTTCGCCGTAGAACACCTGGCCGGCGACGGTGAGCAAGATGCCCTTGGAGGACCGCTCGAGCAGGGTAACCCCTAGTTCGGTCTCGAGGTCCTTGATCTGGGTGGAAAGAGGCGGCTGGGAGATGTGCAGGCGTTCGGCGGCCTTGAGAAAACTGCGCTCCTCCGCGACCGCTATGAAATAGCGCAGGTGTCTCAGATCCATCGTGATGGTCGGTCGGATTCCCCGCCAGCTCCCTTGTGTGAACGGCGCAGTCGACTACAAATACCAGGGGCTGTCAAGCCGGGCCGGCCGGTCCGCCGCGCGTGCGGGACAGGCCTGTGCATTCGCAGGACATAGAGCCGGTCAACCAAACCGGTATTTGATCTGCCCACCGGCCCAAGATGACACTCACCCTCTTTAACGGGATCCAGATGAGTGCAAGCAAGCTGAGATCGGCGAACATCACCGCCGGAATGTCCCGCGCCCCGAACCGGTCCATGTTCTACGCCATGGGCTACACCGAGGGCGATTTCTCCAAGCCCATGGTCGGCATCGCGAACGCGTACAGCACGATCACCCCCTGCAACAGCGGCCTGCAGCACCTGGTCGACGCCGCCGCCGCCGGCATCGAGGAATACGGCGGCAACGCGCAGATCTTCGGCACCCCCACCATTTCCGACGGCATGGCGATGGGCACCGAAGGCATGAAGTATTCGCTGGTGTCGCGCGAAGTCATCGCCGACTGCGTGGAAACCTGCGTGCAGGGCCAGTGGATGGACGGCGTGCTGGTGGTGGGCGGCTGCGACAAGAACCTGCCGGGCGGCATGATGGGCATGCTGCGCGCCAACGTGCCCTCCATCTACGTCTACGGCGGCACCATTCTCCCCGGCCGCTACCGCGACAAGGACCTGTCGGTGGTGAGCGTCTTCGAAGCCGTCGGCGAGCACTCGGCGGGCCGCCTGTCCGCGGAAGACCTGAAGGAGATCGAGCGCCGCGCCGTGCCGGGCACCGGCTCCTGCGGCGGTATGTACACCGCCAACACCATGAGCGCCGCCTTCGAGGCCATGGGCATGAGCTTGCCGGGCTCGTCGACCATGGCCAACACGCACGAGGAAAAAGCGGTGTCCGCGCGCGACTCCGCCCGGGTCCTGCTCGCCGCCATCGAGGCAGGCCGCAAGCCGCGCGACATCGTCACGCGCAGGTCCATCGAGAACGCCGTCGCGGTGGTCATGGCCACCGGCGGCTCCACCAACGCGGTGCTGCACCTGCTGGCGATCGCGCACGCGGCCGGCGTCGAGTGGACCATCGACGACTTCGAGCGGGTGCGCAAGCGCGTGCCCGTCATCTGCGACCTCAAGCCCAGCGGCAACTACCTGGCGGTGGACCTGCATCGCTCCGGCGGCATCCCGCAGGTCATGAAGGTGCTGCTCGAGGCGGGGCTGCTGCACGGCGACTGCATGACCGTCATGGGCCAGACCCTCGAGGAGGTGCTGGCCGAAGTGCCGGTCGCGCCCAGCCCGCAGCAGGACGTGATCCGCCCGATCAGCGACGCCATCTACGCCCAGGGCCACCTGGCCATCCTCAAGGGCAACCTCGCGCCCGACGGCGCAGTGGCCAAGATCTCGGGCGTGAAGACGCCCGTGATGACCGGGCCCGCGCGCGTGTTCGACGACGAGCAGGCCGCGCTCGAAGCCATCCTGGGCGGCCGCATCAAGGCCGGCGACGTGCTGGTGATGCGCTACCTCGGCCCCAAGGGCGGCCCGGGCATGCCCGAGATGCTGGCGCCCACCGGCGCGCTGGCCGGCGCCGGCCTGGCCGAATCCGTGGGCCTGGTGACCGACGGCCGGTTCTCCGGCGGCAGCTGGGGGATGGTGGTCGGCCACGTGGCGCCGGAAGCGGCGGCGGGCGGCAACATCGCCCTGGTCCACGACGGCGACTCGATCACCATCGACGCCACCACGCAGGTGCTGCGGCTGAACGTGGACGACGCGGAACTCGCGCGCCGCAGGCAGGGATGGACGGCCCCGAAGCCGCGCTACGTGCGCGGCGTGCTGGCCAAGTTCGCGGTCAACGCATCCACCGCCAGCCGCGGTGCGGTGCTCGATGATTTTTAAGGGGGGATCCACAATGAGCCAGGACAACGTTGGCGTCGTCAAGCACATGTATGCGTCGTTCCATCGCGGCGACATCGATGCCGTTCTCGCCACTTTCTCGGACGACATCGACTGGCTGCAGTCGGGGCCGCCCGACACCTTCCCGTTCGCCGGCCCGTTCCACGGCCGCAACGGCATGCTCGACTACTTCAAGGGCCTGAAGGAAGCGCTGGACATCCAGGAATTCGTCGAAGTGGAATTCATCGGCCACGAGGACCGCGTCATCGTCTTCGGCACCGAAAAGGGCGTGGTGAAGCCGACCGGCGGCGCCTACCGCTACGACTGGACGCACGTGTTCACCATGCGCGACGGCAAGGTCGTGAAGTACCGCGACTACTACGACACCGCTGCCGTCCTGCGCGCGTACCAGAAGGCCTGAGGCCTTCCCGCGCGCAGCCGACCGGCAACCGGAATGACACGCGACGTCGATGTTCTGGTGGTGGGAGGCGGCCAAAGCGGGCTGGCGATGAGCCACCTGCTGTCGCAGCGCTCCATCGACCACCTGGTCCTGGAGCGCGGCGAGGCCGCCAATTCCTGGCGCAACGAGCGCTGGGATTCGCTGCACCTCGTCATCCCCAACAAGTACTGGCGCATGCCAGGCATGGCGTACGACGGCGACCAGCCGGACGCCTTCATGTCCAAGCACCAGGTGGTGGCCCGCTTCGAGCGCTATGTCGCGCAAGTGCGCCCGCCGCTGCTGGCCGGCGCGAACGTGGTGCGCGCCACGCAGCGCGAGGACGGCGGCTTCACCGTCGCCACCAGCGACGAACAGTTCGCCTGCCGCCACCTGGTGGTCGCGTCGGGGCCGTTCCAGGCACCGGCCACGCCGGCCTGGGCGGCGCAGATCGATGGGTCGGTGGCACAGATCGCCAGCCAGAACTACCGCAACCCGGCGCAGGTTCCCCCGGGCAAGGTGGTGGTGGTCGGCACCGGCCAGTCCGGCGTGCAGATCGCCGAGGAGCTGCTGCGCGCCGGGCGCGAGGTGCACGTCTGCCTGGGGCCGCGCGGCTGGATTTCGCGGCGCTACCTCGGGCGCGACATCACCGACTGGTACCACGACATGGGCGTGTTCGACGTCACGCTGGAGCAGTTTCCTTCGATGAAGGAAGCGCGCGCCGGCGGCTTCTCGCAGCTGGCCGGCGACGCTGCGCGCGGGCACGACACGAACCTGCACACGCTGCATGCGCTCGGCGCCACGTTGCTTGGCCGGGTGGTGGACGGCGACGCTTCCCGCCTGCAGCTGCAAGACGCGAGCGCCTGCATGGCGGCGGCCGACGCGTTCGCCGTGAAGGCGCGCGGCATGGTCGATGGCTACGTGAAGGCCAAAGGCGTGAACGTGGACACTGGGGAAGACCCTTGGCCCACCTATACAGGCACGTCGCTCGACGAGCGCACGGCGCTGGACTTCAGGAAAGACGGCATCGGCGCCATCGTCTGGGCCAACGGCTTCCGGCCGGACTACCGGTGGCTGCAGGTCCCGGTGTTCGATACAACGGGTTTTCCCTTGCATCGGCGCGGCGTGACCGCGGTCCGCGGCCTGTATTTCCTCGGTCTCGAGTGGCAGCACCGGCGCAAGTCGTCGACGCTGATGGCCGGCGACGAGGACGCTTCCCATCTGCTTTCGCACATCTCAAGCGCGCCTTGAACAAAGTGCGCGCATTGCGAATGCTTACGTATTCGCAATGCGTATAGAAGCAGGTGCGCGATTGTATTTGACCGTATTGCGTGCCCGCCAAAGAATCAAACCGGCGAACTCAAAAGGTTCGCCCAGGCAGGACCCTACAAAGGAGACAACGTGAAATCACAACTTCGCCCCTCGGCCGGCGGCGCCGCCGACCACATTTCCGAGGCGGAGCACGAATCGCCCCCGCCCATGCGGGAGCGGCCCGGCCTGACGCAGGCATCCGACGCAGTGATCACCTCGGGGCTGTCGGTCCACGTGTTCGGCAACACCGTGGGCATCTATTCGCAGCGCATCGAAGCGGGCCGCGGCTTCGCCGAAATGCCCGTGTCCGACATGCTGGCCCTGATGCGCTTCTTCGCGCTTCCCGAGTCGCGCAAGCTGCTCGACCTGCAGTCGTCCTGAACCCCCTGCGCGGCCAGCGCCGGGGCGGTGCCGCGCATCGCCAACCCTCCTGCCGCCCGCGCATTGCCGGGCGACGGAATTCCCGCCATCTAGGAGACAGAAGAATGTCCGCAGTGTTGACCGAAGAAAAGCCCGCGAAGCAACGCGCCCGGGCCACCGGCAGTTTGATGGCGCGCGTGCACGCGCTGCTGTGCAGCGCGCAGATCGACAAGGATCTTTCGCCCGAGGTCGAAGCGGGGCTGATCGAGGACATCGACGCGCTGGCGGTGCGCGCCTACACCGACCACGACGAGGCCGCGAAGAAGGAATTCCACGCGCTGCTGTACACGCTGAACACCAAGGCGATCCAGCTGCCCTGGAACGGCGAGGAGAAGAACGGCGACCACTACTTCTTCCAGCGCGTTCGCAACCGGCTGGAGGCTGCCGTCGAACGGCACGACATGCAGCTGCATGCGCAGGCGCTGGCGGCGATGCCCACCGACATGGACCAGTTCGGCGCGTGGATCGTGGAGCTGATCCAGTCGCATCCTTCGAACGTGAGCCATCCGTTTTTCGCGTTCCTGCGCGACAAGGCCACCTTCTCGCAGATGCGCGAGTTCTTCCACCAGGAAGCGCCGATGGACCTGCATTTCGTCGACGTGCTGCTGCTCATGATGCCGGCGATGCACGGGCCGATGAAGATGGAGCTGGCCGCGAACTTCTGGGACGAGATGGGCAACGGCACGCCCGAGAAGGTCCACCGCGCCAAGCGGCAGGTGCAGATGCGCTACCTGGACCACGCCGAGAACGACCATCTCGACAACATCGACTACTACTGCTGGGAGGAGCTGGCGCTGGCCAACCTCTACCTGCAAGGCGCGATGAACCGCTCCAAGCTGCCCCAGCTGATCGGCAACATGCTGGCCACCGAAACCATGGTGCCGGGCCGCGTGGAATGCCAGGTCGCCGGCTGGCAGCGCAACGGCCTGCCGGCCGATGCGCTGGAATACCTGCAGGACCACACCTCCATCGACATCGAGCACGCCGCCGGCTGGCTGAACAACATGGTGGTCCCCCTGCTGCGCGCGCACCCCGATCTGCAGGCGCCGCTGGTGTTCGGCACGCTGCGCCGGCTGCGCGCCGCGCAGGACGTGTGCGACCGCATGATGCAGCGGCTTCCCGCCTACTGACCCGCAGGAAGGGCCCGCCATGACGACCACGCACTCCACCGGCATGCGATTCCACGAATCGGTCCTGGACGCCATCGGCTCAACCCCGCTGGTGCGGCTCGGCCGCATCGCGCCGTGGGCCAAGGCCACCCTGCTCGCCAAATGCGAGTTCGTCAATCCCGGCGGTTCGGTGAAGGACCGCATCGGCCAGTCCATCATCGAGGAAGCGGAGCGCTCGGGCCGGCTGGCCCCGGGCGGCACCATCGTCGAAGGCACCTCGGGCAACACCGGCATCGGGCTGGCCATGGCGGCGGCCATCAAGGGCTACCGCGCCATCCTGGTGATGCCCGACAAGATGAGCCGCGAGAAGATCGCGGTGCTTGAATCGCTGGGCGCCGAAGTCGTCATCACGCCGACCAACGTCGACCACGACGACCCGCGCAGCTATGCGAGCGTGGCAAAGCGCATCGTGGCGGAGACGCCCGGCGCGGTGTTCGCCGACCAGTTCGAGAACCCGGTGAATCCGCTGACCCACTACCGCACCACCGGCCCGGAGATCTGGCGCGACACCGACGGCAAGATCACCCACATGGTGGTCTGCCTCGGAACCGGCGGCACGATCAGCGGCATCGGCCGCTACCTGAAGGAGCAGAACCCGGCGGTGAAGATCATCGGCGTCGACCCGGTGGGCTCGGTCTACCACGCGAGCTACTACAAGAGCCCGCCGCAGACCAGCAGCTACTTCCTGGAGGGCATGGGCGAGGACCAGGTGCCCAAGAACATGGACTTCGGCGTCATCGACGAGGTCGTGCAGGTCAACGACAAGGAAAGTTTCCTGGCGGCGCGCCAGCTGTCGCGCAAGGAAGGCATGTTCTGCGGCGGCACGGCCGGCGCGGCGCTGGTCGCGGCGTTGCGTGTCGTCGAAGGCTGCGGGCCCAGTGACGTGGTTGTCACCCTGCTGCCCGACGGCGGCGCCCGTTACATGAACAAGCTGTACAGCGACGACTGGATGAAGCAGCACGGGTTCCTCGCATGAGCCCGGATCCCGAACTCGCAACCGCCCCGGGCCTGCAGGCGCCCGAGGTCGCGCAGCGCCTCGCCCAGTTGTGGGGCGAGCAGCTCAAGGTGCCGGCCGCGTCGCTGGACCTGGAGCGGCACTTCGTCGACATGGGCGGCTACTCGCTGCTGGTGATCGTGCTGCTGGAGGCGATCAACCGCGAGTTCGGGGTCGAGATCGCGCTGGATGCCATGGTGGAACACCCGTCCATTGCGGGCCTGGCGCGGCACATCTGCGCCACCGCGCAGGGCATGCCGCCCGGCGCCGCCGCGGCTGCGGCGCGCCCGCCGGGGTCGGCGCGCGAGTTCCTGCGGCGCGACCATGCCCGCCGCTTCGAGCCCTTCGACGCGCCGGAGCTTCTGCAGGCCTACTGGATCGGCGAGCAGGACGTGTTCGAGCACGGCGGCCCGGCGTTCTTCTACGAGGAGTACGCGGTCGACCAGCTGGACATCCGCCGGCTGGACCGCGCCTTGAACAAGCTGATCGCCCGGCATCCCGGCCTGCGCACCATCGTGCTGCCCGACGGCCGCCAGCAGGTGGTGGAGTTCCCGAGCCGCTTCGCCTGCGCCCACCACGACCTGCGCGGCCAGGGCAAGACGGCCTTCAACGACGCGCTGACGGCCAGCCGCGAGCGGCTGCAGCGCCACCCGCTCGATTCGGGCGTGTTCCCGCTGTTCAGCTTCACCGTGCTCGAGGGCGACGAAGGGCTCGTCGTCCAGGTGGTCGGCCGGCTGCTGGTGTTCGACGGCGTGTCCTGGCAGATCTTCGCCTCGGAGCTGCAGCGCCTGTACGACAGCGACAACACGGTGCTGGCGCCGCTGGAGCTGACGGTGCGGGACTACACCCGCGCCATCGAGGCCTTCCGCGAGAAGTCCGATGCCTACGCCCGCTCGGCGGACTACTGGCGCGAGCGCGTGGCCAGCCTGCCCGAGGCACCTCTTCTTCCGCGCAAGCCGCGTGCGCGCGACACCGTGCGCACGCCGACGCTGGCGCGCCGCATTTTCACGCTGGACGCACCCCGCTGGTCGAAGCTGAAGGCGATCATGGAGGAGCGCAAGCTCACGCCCACCGCGCTGGTCTGCGCCACCTTCTGCAGCGTGATCGGCGCCTGGTCGAAGCTGCCGCAGTTCACCATCAACGTGATGTACGGCAACCGCCAGCCGATCCATGCCGACGTCGACCGCGTGATCGGCAACTTCAGCACCACGCTGCTGCTGCAGGTCGACAACGCCGCGGCGGCGACGCTGTTCGAGCGCGCCGAGCGGCTGCAGAAAACCATGTTCCGCGACCTGAGCCACGGCACCGTGTCCGGCGTCGCCGTGATCCGCGAGCTGAACCGCCATTCGGCCGGCTCCACCGTGCCCAAGATGCCGGTGGTGTTCTCCAGCTTCCTGGGCGGCGTGCGCGACGACCGCGAGTTCTTCTTCCTGGACAAGCTGGGCTGGAAGCGCCTGCGCGGGCGCATCAACACGCCGCAGGTGGAATTCGACCACCAGGTCTACGTGAAGAACGGCGAGCTGGTGCTGAACTGGGACGTCGACGAGAGCGTGTACTCGCCCGGGATGGTCGACGACATGTTCGCCGAGTACACCCGCGCCCTGGTCCAGCTGAGCGAGGACCCGGCCATCGGACAGAACGCGCAGCTGGCGCTGGTGCCGCCGGCGCAGCTGCTGAACCGGCTGGCCGCCAACAACACCGACGGCCCGGACACCGGCACGGCGCTGCTGCACGCGCCGTTCGTGCGGCTGGCGGCCGAACAGGGCGACCGCGTCGCCGTGATTGCGGCCGACCGCACGCTCAGCTACCGCGAGCTGGGCGCCGTGGCCGCCGGCATCGCCGCGGCCATCCGCCAGCGGCGCGAGCTGTCGCATGGCGAGCTGGTGGCGGTGTTCCTGGACAAGGGCTGGATGGAGATCGCCGCGGTGATGGGCACGCTGTTCGCCGGCGGCGCCTACCTGCCGCTGGCGTCCAACACGCCGGTGGAACGGCTCAAGTACATCCTGCAGCAGGCCAACGTGGGCGTGGTGCTCACCACCGCCGCCAAGCGCGCGCAGCTGCCCGCCATCGACGGGCTGGCCGTGGTCGCGGTCGACGAGGTCGCCCCGCGCGCCGAAGGCCCCGCCGCCGGCGCGCTCGGCCAGTCGCCCTCGGACCTGGCCTACGTGATCTACACCTCGGGCTCCACCGGCAATCCCAAGGGCGTGGCCATCACCCACGAAGCCGCGGCCAATACCGTGCTGGACATCAACGAGCGCTTCGGCGCAGGCCCGCAAGACCGCTGCATCGCGATCTCGGCGCTGACCTTCGACCTCTCGGTCTACGACATCTTCGGCATGCTGTCGGCGGGCGCGGCGATCGTCGTGCCCCGGCAGGACGACATCAAGTCGCCCGAGGCGCTGGCCGGCCTGGTTGCCGCGCACGGCGTCAGCATCTGGAACACCGTGCCGGCCTTCGCCGAAATGCTGGTCGAGCATGCCGAGCTGCACGGCCAGAAGCTGCCCTCGCTGCGCCTGGTCATGGCCAGCGGCGACTGGGTGCCGGTCAGCCTGCCCGAGCGCGTGTCCGCCGCAGCCGGCGCGAACGCCCGGTTCATCGCGCTGGGCGGTGCGACCGAAGCGTCGATCTGGTCCAACTACTACCGCGTGGAAGGGCCGACCCGCGGCCTGCCCAGCATTCCCTACGGCTACCCGCTGCGCAACCAGCGCATGTACGTGCTGGACCACGGCCACGCGTTCCGCCCCGACTGGGTGCCCGGCGAGATCTTCATCGCCGGCGTCGGGCTGGCGCAGGGCTACTACAAGGACCCCGAGCGCACGCGGCAAAGCTTCGTCGAAAGCCGCCGCGACGGCGAGCGCCTCTACCGCACCGGCGACTGGGGCCGCTACCTGCCGTCCGGCGCCATCGAGTTCCTGGGCCGCGACGACCTGCAGATCAAGGTGCGCGGCTACCGCATCGAGATCGGCGAGATCGAGTCGGCGCTGGCGCGCTACGCCGGCGTGCAGGAAGCCGCGGTGGTGCCGGTGCGCCAGGACAAGAACGTCAGCCACCTGGTGGCCTTCGTCACGGCGCAGGCACAGGAGCCGCTGGACACCGAGGCGCTGCGCGGCTTCCTGGGCCGGCACCTGCCCGAGTACATGATTCCCTCGCAGATCCAGTGCCTGGCGCAGCTGCCGCGCACCGACAACGCCAAGATCGACCGCAAGGCGCTGGCGCTGCTGGCGGCCGAGGGCTCGGAGAACGCCGCCGACGCCGAGCAGCCGGGCACCATGGCCGAAGTCCGGCTCGCGGCCATCTGGCGCGAACTGCTGCAGCTGCCGTCGGTGGCGCTGAACGACAACTTCTTCGCGGTGGGCGGGCATTCCCTGCTGGCCGTGCGCCTGATGGGCCGCATCGACGTGGCCTTCGGCAAGAAGCTGCCGCTGTCCGCGCTGTACGCAGACGGCACCATCAAGAAGCTCGCCGCGCGGATCTCCGGGCTGGGGCAGGAGGAATTCGACGCGCTGGTGGTGATCAACAAGGGCGCGGCACGGGCGCCGCTGTTCTGCATCCACCCGATCGGCGGCAACGTGCTGTGCTACGCCAAACTGGCCGGCGCGCTCGACCCGCAGCAGCCGGTCTACGGCTTGCAGTCCATCGGCCTGGGCGATGCCGCGGCGGCGCACACCGGCATCGGCGAGATGGCCGCGCACTACATCGCCCGTATCAATTCGCTGGTGCCCGAAGGCCCGGTGCAATTGCTCGGCTGGTCGATGGGCGGGGTGGTCGGCTACGAGATCGCGACGCAGCTGGCCGCGGCCGGCCGCGACACCCGCCTGCTGATGATCGACAGCTGGATTTCCAGGGGCGGCCCGGCGCCGGACGCCGAAGCCCTGATGAGCGACTTCATGCGTGACCTCACGGGAACGCAGGCGAGCTTCGAGGCACCCGGCGCGCAGGCGCTGCCGCAAGACGCCGACGCGGAACTCGCCCAGGGCCCGCTGTACCAGGTCTACCTGCGCAACAGCCAGGCCCTGCAGGACTACCGGCCCACGCCGCCCTCGGCGCGCATGGCCATCGTGCAGGTGCGCGCGGCGCAGCTGCCCGAGCCCACGTTCCCCAGCCTCGCGCCGTTCGTGATCACGGACGGCCAGGCCCTGCGCGGCCCCGAGGCTGCGCCGGTGGTGCTGCCCGGCGACCACTACACGCTGTTTCGTGACGACAAGCTCGCTGTGCTCGTCGTGGAAGTGAAGAAATTTCTCGTTCAAAAGGACCTGCTATGAGCCAAGGTGTGATCCACAAGATTCCTCCCCTCGGGCCGCTCAACTTCAAGGAGCGGATCGACCTCATGGACGAGACGCTGCGCGAAGGCGCCGAGCGCTCGCCCGTGTCGCCGACCGTGGAGGCCAAGTACCAGGTGGCGCGCAAGCTGGCGCAGACCGGGCTGAAGTCGCTGGTCATCGGCATGTTCCCGGACGTGCCGGAGAACATCACCTTCCTGCGCCGGCTGCTGGAAGCGCAGCGCGCCGGCGACATCGCCGGCGACGTGCGCTTCATCGTCGTCTCGCACATCGGCGCGATCTTCGAGCAGACGCTGCGCGCGCTCGACAGCCTGAAGATGCCGCTGGACACGGTGTGGATCATCGCCGTGCACAGCGTCTCGGACATGCAGATCAAGCACCTGATGCCCAAGATCCTGCAGAAGGACAAGGGCAACGGCTTCGACCTGGAGCGCTGGCACGGCCTGACTGAGACCCAGCGGCGCGAGGAAGACCTGGCCTGGTACCAAAAGCTGCTGCCGGCCGTCACCCGCTACCAGGGCGGCGGCATCGTGGCCGGGCTGCTGGACACCTTCCGCTCGGACATGGCGCACGTCAACGACGCGATCGAGCTGGTCTCCGCCGCCGGCATCCGGCAGGTCCGCCTGGTCGACACCGCCGGCACCTGCATGCCCCACCAGGTGCCGCTGTACGTCGGCGAGCCGGTCAAGCGCTTTCCGCACATCGACTTCTATGCCCACCTGCACAGCGACTTCGGCATGGGCACCGGCAACGCGCTGACCGCGCTGTCGCTGGGCGCGCGCGGCGTCGACGTGTCGGTGGGCGGCTTCGCCAACCGCGCCGGCCACCCGGCCGTGGGCGAAGTGGCCGCCGCGCTGCACTACCTGTACGGCATCGACCTGCCCGGCTTCGACTACGGCAGCCTGTTCGGGCTGAGCCGCGCGGTGGAGGACCTGTTCGGCCTGATGGAGTGCCCCACGGGCAGCGTCACCGGCGTGATCACCCACGGCATCATGAGCGGCATCCGCACCGAGCTGGAGGCCGCCGCCCCCGAGATCTTCGACGTGATCAAGGGCGACTTCGTCGGCGCGACCTACAACCGGGTGTTCGGCAGCCGCAGCGGCACCGACGGCGTGCACCGCTTCATGCTGATGAACCGCGAGGCGCTGGCCGGTGCCGGCATCGAGGTCAACGAAACCACGTCGCTGCGGGCGCACGCGCTGCTGATGCAGGCCTGGGACGCCCAGAGCCAGCGGCAGATCGGCCTGCTGCGCGATCTGAAGAACCGCTACCACCAGGCGCTCGACGACATCAACTTCACCGAGGACAAGATGCTCGCCATGCTGCTCTCGAGCGAACTGGCCCGGCCCGAGGAAAGCCTGGCGCGATGACCGACGGCCTTTCCTCGCCACGCTGAACCCTTCGCGGATCCGCCAGCCGACCGGCTGGCGGGCCGCAACCCCTTCACGCCACGTCCAACGCCCACAAGGCTGCGGACAGTCTCGTCCACACCCGGATGAACAACCCGGAGCATCAGGTGATATGAACCGCGAATTGCCCTTGAGAGTCGTTGCCCTGGCCCCCCCAGACCACGCCGAAGGAGAGCTCGGCAGAGGCGTGTTGACGGGCGCCGACCCGGCCAGCCTGTTCAACGCCTGCCGCTACGCCGCCTCGCTGGCGGTCAAGGGCGTCTCCGCGTGGGGCGAGAGCAACTGGACCGGCGACCGCAAGAGCCGGCGGCGCAGCTTCATCCTGCTGGACAGCCTGAAGGAGGACGTCGCCGCCTTCGAGGAGCTGCTGCACGAGCAGCAGCCCAACCTGCTGATCATCGGCTCGATGACGGTGTGCTTCCCCGGCGCCATCGCCTGCGCCGCGCTGGCCAAGCAGATGTTCGGCGACCGCATCTGCATCGTGCTGGGCGGGCGCCATCCTTCGGAAACCGTCTATGCGTCCCCCGAGGGCGAGATCGTCCACCACCCCGGGTCGCCGCTGGAGCTGATGCGCAACGGCACCATCGGCCGGGTGTTCGACATCGTGGTCGCGGGCCAGGGCGAATACCTGATCGCGCAGCTCGGCGAGATCGTCGCCGACCTGGAAAAGCGCGGCGTGCCGGCGGTGCAGGCGCGCATGGACATCGACAAGCTGGGCGCCTGCCCCGGAGACTGGATCGTCGGCCGGCTCGACGGCCAGGAGATCGTCACGGCACGCGGCGCGGGCGGCGACGTCGACTACAACAACCTGCTGCCGCCGTGCGAGCTGTTCGGCATCTCCGAGGCATTCGACGTGTTCGACGGCCGGCCGACGGCGCACGTGTTCAGCGACACCGGCCGCGGCTGCATCTTCGACTGCGACTTCTGCAGCGAGCGCTACAGCGTAGTGGGCCGCCCGGTGCAGCTGTCCGACAGCCCCGAGCGGCTGTTCCGCCAGCTCGAAGCCGCCGTGCGCGTGGTGCGCGAGGACTGGCCGGACAAGCCGGGCGCCAGCGCCTTCGTCGAGGACTCGACCCTGCTGGTGGGCAGCAAGCCGGCCTTGCGCAAGCTGGCCAAACTGATCCTGGACAGCGGGCTGGACATCCAGTTCGGCGCCCAGCTGACGGTCGACCAGATCCTGCTGCGCCAGGAGGAACTGAAGCTGCTGCGCAAGGCCGGCCTCAGCTACATGTTCGTCGGTGTGGAGACGATGGACAGCGAGGTCTCGCTCACGCTCAGCAAGAACGCCAAGAAGGCTTCCGACGAGCGCTGGATCGACCGCTCGTTCCAGGCGCTGCTGAGCCTGCACCAGATGGGCATCAAGAGCTGCGTCGCGCTGGTGTTCGGCCTGGGCGAGCCGCACGAGAGCCGGATGGACGTGCTGAGCAAGGTCAAGGCCTGGCGCAGCACCTACGGCTTCCCGGCGCGCCTGAGCATGAACTGGGGCGTGCAGCATCCGCTGCAGACGCTGCGCAACGACGGCTCCGACTACACCTACCACGAGTGGTCGGTGCCGCCCGGCCCGTTCCTGGAGCAGTTCAAGAACTTCGGCGAATCGACCTACCGCTACCCGATGCACGGCGTGGAGCGCCCGGTGCTCTCGGAGCTGGTCGAGGTGTCCGAGTTCGCGCGCGAGATCGTCGAGCTCAAGCCCGGCGACGCACCGGCCCCGCCGCGCTCGCTGGCCCGGGAAACGATCTGGGTGGAAGCCGCCCAGTCGACCTGTTGAGGCTGCCGTGCCGGTGACCCGAAGCCACAACCACGAGTTCAAGCTCATGGCGTTCTCGCCGCAGGGCGCCGCGTTCGCGGGCGACCTGCGCGCCTGGGCGCAGGCCAAGCTCGAGCCGGGCATCGCGGAGTGGGAAGCCGGGCGCCGCTGCCCGCTCAAGGGCGTGCTGCAAAGCCTGGCGCGCCACGTGCCCGCCGTGCGCGACCTGGGCACGGGCGGTGCGACGGCGCGCGCTGAAGCCGCCCTGGCGCTCGAGGACGCGCTGGCGCCCGTGGTGGCCATGGACATCGCCGCCGCCATCTCGCTGCAGCTGAACGTCGTCGCCCCGGTGCTGGCGACCTTCGCTTCCAGCGCGCTGCGCAAGGACTACCTTGCCGGCGTGCTGGGCGGCGACCTGCTGGTGTCCTGGTCCATGCCCGACGAGGACACCGCACGCGCGCTGCCCCAGGCGCAGTACGACGAAGGCCGCCTGGTCGTCACCGGGCGGGCCGTGCAGGCGCTCAACGCCGTGGATGCGGACCTGCACGCCCAGGTGGTGCGCATCGTGCGCGCCGGCGCGGGCGAGACGCTGGGCCTGGTGCTGATCCCCGCCGACGCGGCGGGCATCGAGGTGGTGCCGCGCGAACTGCTGGGCTATCGCTGCGCCCCGCTGTCGGACCTGCACTACCGCGGCACCGTCGTCGCGGCGGACCGGCTGGTGGGCACGGCCGGCACCGGCGGCGCCCTGGCGGCGCAGCAGCGCCGGGCCTTCATGGCGCTCAGCGCCGTCCGCCTCGCGGCAACCGCCACCTACGTGCTGGGCCGCACCAAGGCCTGGTGCAAGGAGCGCAAGACTTTCGGCACGCCGCTGCTGGCCAACCAGTCGGTGCAGTTCCGGCTGGCCGAACTCAGCGCCAATGCCGCCCTGACGCTGCGGCTGGCGCGCGCGGCGGTCGAGGCGCCCACGGCGGCGGGCGCCGCGTCGCTGCCCGAAAAAGCCAAGTACGCGGCCAACCAGCTGGCCGCCGAGGTGGCCGAGTTCGCGACGCACCTGCACGGCTCGCACGGCTACGTCGAAGGCAGCGACGTGGCGCGCTTCTACCGCGACACCGCGGTGGCGGTGAAGCACGCCGGCGCCAACGACGCGCTGCTGCGGCACATCTTCGAGGCCGAGCCGGCACAGTCGCGGAGCATCCATGCTTGAGCTCACCGAATTCGCCCAGGACCTCGACGGTTTCCTGCAGGAAGACGTGCTGCCCGGGATCGAATCCTGGGAACGGGCCCGGCACTACCCCATCCGCGACCTGATCGCCAGCCTCGGCCGGCGCGGGATCTTCGCGCGCTGCTACCTGAAGGACAGCGACGACCCGCAGCGCTACCGCTACAACCGCGTGCTGCACGAGAAGCTGGCCTACCTGCCCGGCGGCATCCTCGGCTCCTGCGTGAACAACCACTTGGACGCCGGGCTGTCGCTGATCGCCAACCACGGCAAGAGCGAACTGGCGGCCGAGTGGCGCGACGAATGCATCCGCGGAACGCGGCTGGTGACGCTGGCGTCGACCGAGCGGCAGACGGGCTCGGACATCGGCGAGATCAGGACCACCGCGGTGGAAGACGGCGACGGCTACGTCCTCGACGGCGCCAAGTGGTTCATCTCCAATGCGACGGTGGCCGACGGCTTCTGCGTGCTGGCGCGCACCGGCCCGGGCAACGGCGTATTCGACTTCACCCTGTTCCTGGTGCCCGCTGCGTCCGCCGGGGTGAGCGTGGAGGCGCTGGACACCATCGGCCTGCGCGCGGGAACCCTGGGCGCGGTGCGCTTCGAGGGCGTGCGGGTGACCAAGCAGCATCTGGTGGGCGTGAAGGGCATGGGCGTTCCGCTCACGCTCAAGCAGTTCGAGAAGGAACGGCTCACGCTGGCCATGCGCCTGCGCAGCAACAGCCTCTACCACCTGGACCTGCTGCGAGGCCACCTGCAGGAGGACCGGCTGCGCGCCGGCGGGCGCGGCCACCCGGGCCCGCTGGCGGCGCGCGTGGCCGAGCACTACTGCGAACTGGAAAAGCTGCGCGTCTTCATCGACCACGCCACGACCATGCGCTTCCGCGGCGACGCGGTCGCCGGCCCGGTCGCCGCGCTGAAGCTGCAGGCCACCCGCGCGGCGAAGGCTGTTGCGGCCACGCTGATGCAGTACTTCGGCGACGAGGGGCTGGCCGAGCACAGCGTGGCGGCGCGCTTCTGGCGCGACGTCAAGGCGTCGTCGATGTCCGGCGGCTCCGACGAAATGATGCTGACGGTCCTCGGAAAACTCTAAGCGCATGACCACCCAACCATCGGATACCAAGGAAGCCCCCATGACTTTGAGCAGGGACGAATTCTTTTCGCGGCTGACAGGCTTCTTCGAGCAGGACCTGAAATTCAAGGGCCGCGTGGGCGAGCTGTCCCCCGACGACAACCTGTTCGCGCGCGGCGTGCTGGAGTCCTTCAACATCCCCGTGCTGATCGGCTACCTGGAGGAGTTGAGCGGCGGCGACATCAACCTGGAGAAGGCATCGCTCGAATCCTTCTTCACCATCAACGCGATGTACGACGCTTTCGTGGCCAGGTGATGTCCCCGACCGACGCGCAGGATCCGTGGCCCCGGTACGCAATGTGCCGGCGCAGCGACCCTGTGCGCCGCAGGGAGGGCACGGCCGTGTACGAGCTGTACCGGCATGCGGACATCAAGCAGGCGCTGACCGGCGACGAGTTCACGGTGGCCTACCCGTTTCGCATCAGCAAGCAGATCCTGGGCGAAACGCTGCTGGACATCGACGGCAGGAAGCATGCGGAGCTGCGGCGGGCCGCGGCGTATTTTTTCGATTCGGAGAACATTGCGCGTATCGAGCAAAGCGTGTTCGAACCGCTGGCGCGGCAGATCCTGGACGCACTGCCCGTCGGCAAACCGATCGATTTCGTGCGCGACTGCGCGCTGCGCTTCCCCACGGCCACGATGTCGCGGCTGGTCGGCATCCGCGAGAACGAGGTCGCGCCGCTGTACCGGATGGTCGACTACCTGGTGCAGCACCTGGACGGCAGCAAGGGCGATTTCGAAACCGCCAGCCGCTACCGCGAAGAGCTCAGGCTGCGCTTGGCGCGCGACATCCTGCCGCGCGGCGAAGGCGCGCTCGCGCGGTACGTCAACGGGCTGGACACGGGCGTGGGCGACGGCGAGCGCATCGGCCTGCTGCTGCTGATCCTGTTCGCCGGCATCGAAACCTCGGTGTCCACCCTGGCCAACACGCTCAGCTGCCTGCTGCGCCATCCGCACCACCTGGATGCGATGGCGCACAGCCCGGGCTTCGCCGCGTCGGCGCTGCAGGAAGCCATCCGCTGGGAGCCGGCGCAGCACGAGACGGTGCGCTTCGCCGCCGCCGATTGCGTGGTCGGCGGCTTGCAGCTGCGCAAAGGCTCGGCGCTGGTGCTCTACCTCGCCAGCGCCAACCGCGACGAAGCGGTGTACCGCGACGCGGACCTGTTTGACCCCCTGCGCGCCGAGAAGCACAACCTGTCGTTCGGCCTGGGCAGGCACTACTGCCTCGGCAAGAAGTTCGCCCTCGCCGCACTGGAGGGTTTCCTCACCCGATTTTTCCAGCGCTTTCGCATCGCGCAAGGCGGCCTGGAGCTGGCGCCGGTCACCGGGGGCATGTTCCGCCGGCCGGAGCATCTCCGTTTCACCCTCTCGCCGGCCCATCCGCAACGGCAAACCCAGGAGCACCACCATGCAGAACATTGACAAGGCCGACACCGCGGTCGGCACCACGCTCGCGGCGATCATCATGCAGATGAAGGAACTCGAAGGCGTCGCGTTCCGCGAGGACATGGCCATCGTCACCGAACTCGGCTTCGCCTCGATCGAGGTCGTCACGCTGATCGAGCGCATCAAGTCCGAATTCGGCGTCGCCTTCGGCGAGGACCCGGACGACCTCAATGCCTTGCGCCAGTTCGGCAGCCTGGTGCGGTGGATCGAAGAGCGCCAGCGCCTGCCGCAATGAGCCAGCCCAGATTCCTCGACCGGATCCTGCAGGTCGGCCTGCGGCAGCAGGGCGCGGACGCGGTGGCGGTCTACGACGACGGCAGCCGCATCGGCTTCGGCGAGCTGGACCGGCGGGCCGACACGGTGGCCGCCCGCTTCCTCGCCGCCGGCTGCCGCAAGGGCGACCGCGTCGCTGTCATCGCCGACAAGTCGACCGCCGTCGTGCCGTTCATGCTGGCCTGCTGGCGCATCGGCTGCGTCTACGTGCCGCTGGACGCGGGCTCGCCGCTGGACCGCCTGTCCTACATCCTGGACGACGTCCAGCCCAAGGCGCTGTGCACCGGGACCGAGGTGCCGGCGCTGCGCGCGCTGGCGGACACCCGCTACCACTGCGCCTGCTTCGACATGTCGGCCGCCGTGGACGTGAGCGAACCCGCCCCGGCGCTGGAGGACCCCGGCCTGACGGCGCAGGACGCCGCCTACTGCATCTACACCTCGGGCTCCACCGGCTTTCCCAAGGGCGTGCTGATCAGCCACGGCAGTTGCGTCGCGTTCTTCGAGGCGGTGCAGCTGATGATGGGCGTGGGCCCGGAGTCCAAATGCCTGAGCACCGGGCCGCTGTTCTTCGACATCTCGGTGGTCGACCTGATGTTCCCGCTGTACCAGGGCGCCTCGGTCTACCTGTACGCCGGCCAGGTCATGCCCACCCGCTTCGGCAAGGTGGTGCAGACCCACCGCATCACCCACTTCTGCGCGCCCTCGCCCATCCTGACGCTGATCTCCAAGCACCAGGACCTGCTGGCGCTGTACGACTACGGCAGCCTGCGCATCATCATGACCGGCGCGGACCTGCTGGACGGGACCGCCGTGCAGAACCTGCTGGCCAAGGTGCCGGGCCTGCGCGTCATCAACGGCTACGGACCGACCGAGGCGACCTGCGTGTGCACCGCCTTCGTCATCGACGCCAGCTACCAGCCGCGCAATGGCGTCTACCCGATCGGGCAGGCGCTCGCCGGCATGCGCGTGCGGGTGGTCGACGAAGCCGACGCCGAGGTGCCGGCCGGAGAACAGGGCGAGCTGCTGGTGGCCGGCCCCCAGCTGCTGACCTGCTACTGGCGCAACCCGGAGCAGACCGCGCTGAAGACGGTGCTGCTGGACGGCGAGCGCTACTACCGCACCGGCGACGTGGTGCGCCGCGACCCGGAGGGCGAGCTGGTGTTCCTGGGCCGCGCCGACGAGGAGGTGAAGATCTCCGGCGTGCGGATCCACCTCAACGAGATCCGCAACGCGCTGATGAACACGCCGGGCGTGCGCCGCGCGGTGGTGGGCACCCGCGCCTCGCCGAACGGCAAGCAGATCATCGCCGGCGTCGAGGCCGTGCAAGCCACCGGCACGGCGCCCGCCGAAAGCCATTTCATCGAGGTGCTGTCCAAAACCCTGCCGCGCTACATGCTGCCCAGCCGGGTGCTGGTGTTCTCCGAATTCCCCTCGCTGCCCTCGGGCAAGCTCGACACGAAAGCGGCGCTCGGCCAGGCCGGCGCATTGGAGCCGACATGAACGACATTTCCCTTTGCAGCATTGCCTACGCACTCGGCGAGCACGAACATGAAGTGACCGGCGAAGGCCCGGCGCGCCTGAACGACAGCCAGCGTGCCAAGCTGCTGGAGAACGGCCTCAAGACCTACCGCACCTCGTCGCGCTCGCCGTCCGAACTGGCAGCCGAATCGGTGGCCGGCACGCTGGACGACGCGGGGATCGACCCGAAGGAAATCGACGCCCTGGTCTACACCACCTGCAGCTTCTGGAGCGACCCGGAACTTCCCGCGCTCGGCAAGGGCGCGCAGCTGTCCAGCGAATTCAGCAAGAAGATCGTGCGCAACGTGGTGCATGCGCTGGGCATGTCCCGGGCGCAGGCATATGGCGTGTTCCTGGCCGAATCGGGCAACTTCACCAGCGGCATCCGCGTGGCGCGCAACCTGCTGGTGGCCGAGGGCCTGCGCAACGTGGTCTACGTCAACACCGACAAGCTCACCGACGAGGAGAGCAAGGTGGTGCCCTCGGAAATCTCGATGATGAGCGAGGCCGCCGCCTCCTGCCTGGTCACTTCCGAGGAACGCGGCGGCTTCCGGCTCGGCAAGCTGGCGCAGAAGTCCAACCCGCTGATGAGCACCTTCGCGGCCGATGCCGCGCTGAAGGTGCTGATGGAGGTCGCCAAGGGCGTCAAGGCCACCTGCAACGAGGTCACCGGCGGCGACGGCAGCGTCTACCGCAAGCTGGTCACCAACAACTACAGCCGCAACACGCTGATGATGCTGGCGCACCAGGCCGGCTGCACCGAGGCGCAGCTGTACATGGACAACCTGCCGCGCTTCGCGCACGCGTTCGCCTGCGACAACCTGATCAACCTGAAGGACCTGTGCGCGTCCGAGGGCGTCAGCCGCGGCGACCGCTTCCTGATGCTCTCCAGCGGCCCCCTGACCTGGGGCGCGCTGGAACTCGAAAAGATCTAGCAAACAGTTTTCATCGAACAGGGAAAGACAATGGGATACGCGAAAGACGTGGTGCAAGACGAGGTCCTGCCGTTCAAGATCGCCAATACCGGGCTGGCCGACTGGGGCCGCAAGGAGATCGAGCTGGCCGAGGCCGAGATGCCGGGGCTGATGTCGCTGCGCCGGACCTACGGCGACGAGCAGCCGCTCAAGGGCGCGCGCATCGCGGGCTCGCTGCACATGACGATCCAGACTGCGGTGCTGATCGAGACGCTGGTGGCGCTCGGCGCCGAGATCCGCTGGGCCTCGTGCAACATCTTCTCCACCCAGGACCACGCGGCCGCCGCGCTGGTGCAGCGCGGCATCTCGATCTTCGCCTGGAAGGGCGAGACCGAGGAGGAGTACTGGTGGTGCACCGAGCAGACGCTGCACTGGCCGGGCGGCCTGGGCCCCAACATGCTGCTGGACGACGGCGGCGACCTCACGGCCGTGGTGCACGAGCGCTACCCGCACCTGATCGACGGCATCCGCGGCATCAGCGAGGAAACCACCACCGGCGTGCGCCGCCTGCTGGCGCTGGAGCGCAAGGGCCTGCTGCGCCTGCCGGCGATCAACATCAACGACTCGGTGACCAAGTCGAAGTTCGACAACCTCTACGGCTGCCGCGAATCGCTGATCGACGGCATCAAGCGCGCCACCGACATCATGGTGGCGGGCAAGGTAGCCGTGGTGGCCGGCTACGGCGACGTCGGCAAGGGCTGCGTGGACGCGCTGCACGGCATGGGCGCGCGCGTCATCGTGACCGAGGTCGACCCGATCTGCGCCCTGCAGGCGGCGATGGACGGCTACCAGGTGATGGCCATGGAGGACGCCGCCCCGCTGGGCCACATCTTCGTGACGGCGACCGGCTGCATCGAGGTCATCACGCGCGCGCAAATCGACCGCATGCGCGACGGCGCCGTGATCTGCAACATCGGCCACTTCAACGACGAGTTCCAGGCCACCACGCTGTACGACGACCCGTCGCTGCGCCGCATCCACGTGAAGGACCAGGTCGACAAGTTCATCTGGCCCGACGGCAAGGTGCTGATCGTGCTGGCCGAGGGCCGGGCGGTGAACCTGGCCTGCGCCACCGGCCATTCCAGCTTCGTGATGTCGTGCAGCTTCACCAACCAGGTGATGGCGCAGCTCGAGCTGTGGAAGAACGCCGCCAGCTACGCGCACAAGGTGCACGTGCTGCCCAAGGCGCTGGACGAGAAGGTGGCTCGCCTGCACCTGGAGCACCTGGGCGTCGTCATCGACGAACTCACGCCGAAGCAGGCCGCCTACCTCGACCTGGACACCGGCGGGCCCTTCAAGGAAACCGCGTACCGCTACTGACAGGGAGAATTGAAATGAGCGAGTCCGTGAGCGAGTTCGACATCTTTCACGAAGGCGAGGCGGCGATCCACGAGCGGCTGGGAGTGCGCGAGTCGATGCGCGACAAGGGCAGCTCGATGATCAGCCGCGAGATGTCGCTGGCGCTGCAGATCTTCTACCACCTGCAGACCTTCGTCTTCGTGGGATCGGTGGATGCCGAGGGCTATCCCTGGGCATCCATCATTTGCGGCGGGCCGGGCTTCCTGCGCTCGCTCAATTCCAGGACGCTGCAGATCGGCGCCAGGCCGGTCGAAGGCGATCCGCTGGAAGACAACCTGCGGGTCGGCGCGCCGGTCGGCACGATGACCATCGAGTTCGACAACCGCCTGCGGCGCGGCCGCGTCAACGGCGTGGTGCAGTCGCGCGAAGGCGGCCTGCTCACCCTGAGCGTCGGCCAGGCCTACAGCAACTGCTCGAAGTACATCCAGCAGCGCAAGCCCGAGCCCCCCGGCGAGGAGCCGGTGCGGCTGGTGTCGCGCGGCGCGCGACTGACGGCGCAGCAGATGGAGCGCATCGCGGACGCCGACACCTTCTTCCTGGCTTCCTGCCATTTCGACAATGTGGACGAGCCGTCGCAGGGCGTCGACATCTCGCACCGCGGCGGCAACCCCGGCTTCGTGAAGGTCGACAGCGACGGGCAGCTGGTGTTCCCGGATTACAAGGGCAACATGGCGTTCAACTCGCTGGGCAACATCGTGAAGAACCCGCGTGCCGGGCTGCTGTTCATGGACTTCAGCGAGGGCAGCACGCTGCAGCTGACCGGGGAAGCCGTGCTCGAATGGGACACGCCGCGCCTGAAGGAGTTTCCCGGCGCGCAATCGATCGTGACGGTGCGGATCAAGGAAGTGGTGGAGCTCGCGAACTCGGTCGCCTTCCGGTGGTCGTTCCACAAGCCCTCCTCCGCCAATCCCCGGCTCGATCTGCCGCGGCCCTGAGGCCCCGCGCAGGGCGCCGCCGCATGCTGCACGATTACCTGCTCGGCGCGGGACGGTCCTTCCCGGACAAGGCCGCGCTGGTCTGCCGCGACACCGAATGGACTTACGCGGAACTGGAGCGCCGCGCCGCCGGCTATGCCGTGAGCCTGCGCTCGTCCGGCGTGCGCCCGGAAGACCGGGTGGCGCTGGTGCTGGATCCGTGCCCCGAGGCGATCGCGCTGATCCTGGCCTGCTCGATGATCGGCGCCGTGTTCGTTCCATTGAGCCCGGAGATGCCGCAGCAGCGCCTGGACGGCGTGCTGCACAGCGTGGAGCCGGCGGCGGTGGTGCGCCATGGCGACGGCGAGCAGCTGCGCGTCACGCTGGCGGATGGCGAGCGCGTGCTGGAGCCGGCGGCCGGCGCCAGCGCGCAGGCGGCGCAAAAGGGCATCGCGCATCGCCCGCACCGCGTCGCCTACATCATCTTCACCTCGGGCACCACGGGGCAGCCCAAGGGCATCATGGCCAGCCACCATGCCGCGGTCGCCTTCTTCCGGGCGTTCTCCAGGTACGGCGTGGATGCCGGCGACCGCATCGGCACCGTGGCGCCCCTGCAGTTCGACTTCTCGCTGTGCGACCTCGGCGTGGCCCTGGGCAGCGGCGCCACGCTGGTACAGGTGCCCAGGCTGCTGGTGCACAAGCCGGCCGCCTTCATCGACTACCTCGCGCGCAAGCGCGTCACCGTCATGCATGCCGTCCCCTCGGTGTGGACCGGGCTGCTGTCCGCCACGCCCGGCGGCCTGGCCGGCCTGGCGCAGCTGCGCGCGATCATGTACGCGGGGGAAACGTTCCCGCCGCACCAGCTGCGCGTGCTGGAGGAACAGCTGCCCCAGGTGGCCATCGTGCAGGGCTTCGGCCATTCGGAATCGATCGGGTGCTCGTTCAAGCGGCTGCCGCGGCCCTTCTTGCAGCTTGACGGCAAGGTGCCGGTGGGCCGCGCGATCGAGGGCATGGAGATGTTCCTGGTGGACGAGCGCCTGCGCGAGATCACGCGGCCGCACGTGCTGGGCGAGCTGTACGTCAAGGGCGAGGCGCTGTTCTGCGGCTACTGGAAAGACCCCGCACTGACGGCCGCGGTGCTGGTGGAGGACCCGCGGCCGGGCGCGACCGCCGGCCTGGCCTTCAAGAGCGGCGACCGGATGTTCATGGACGAAGCCGGCGACTTCTATTCCTGCGGCCGCGTCGACCTGATGGTCAAGGTCAATGGCTACCGGGTCGAGCTCGAGGAGATCGAGCTGCGGCTCGCCAGCCATCCGCTGGTGGCCGAAGCCGCCGTGGTGCCGCACCTGGAAGACGGGCGGCTGCAGCTGCTGGCCTGCGTGGTGCCGGCGCCGGGCAGCGGCGCGGCCTTCGCCGGCCTGCTGCAGGACCATTGCGCGCAGGCGCTGCCCCGCTACATGCGGCCCTCGGCCTACCGCTTCGTCGCGCAGCTGCCGAAGACGGTCAACGGCAAGCTCGACCGCGCCAGGCTGCGGGACGCCTGACCCGCCTACTTGTGATAGACCAGGTCGCGCAGGCCCAGGGAGAGCCCGGGCACGTAGGT
>JAZKIV010000036.1:0-128397 GCA_040384685.1 Pseudomonadota bacterium
GGCGCGCACGCCGGGCGCGGGCAGCGCATTCCAGTCGACCGTGCCGCGCGGCGTGCGCGGGATGCGCTCCAGCGGCAGCACGGCCGCGGGCAGCATGTGTCCGGGCAGGCGCTGCGCCAGCGCGTCGCGCCAGCCGGCGGCGATGTCGGGCGTGGCGGACGCGTCCAGGACCACGTAGCCGAGCAGCTGTTGCTGGCCCTGCTCGTCGCGGCGTACGGTGGCGACGGCGTCGGCGATGCCCGGATGCGATGCCAGCGCGGCCTCGATCTCGGCGAATTCGATGCGGCGGCCCTGCAACGTGACGCGGCGTGGGCGCTCCGGGAATTCGAGCGAGCCGTCCATGCGCCAGCGCACCAGCTCGCCGGTGCGCACCAGGCGTTCACCCGGCACGAACGGCGAGGCGATGAAGTCGCGCGCCGTCGCATCGGTCTGGCCCGCGTAGCCGCGCAGCCAGTCGCCGTTGACGACGAGTTCGCCGTACACGCCGGGCGGCATCGGCTGCAGCCGGTGGTCCAGCACGTAGGCGCGGGTGTCGGTGCCGGGGCGGCCGTAGGGCGCGATGGTCTCCTCGCCCTCTTCCGCCGAGCCTTTCAGCAAGCCGAGCAAGGCCTGTGACCCGCCGGCGCCGAGCAGCTTGGCCAAGCCTCGGTGCCTCAGCATCGCAAGCACTGGCGCGCCGGCACTGTCGGTGGTGCGCAGCAGGCAGGCGGTTTGTGCGGGATCGATGCGAACGTCCAGTGGCGTGTCGGCCAGGGAGGCGATGCGCTGCGCATCCTGCGCCGTGTCGAGCACGAACGCCGCACCGGCTTCGGCCAGCAGGTCCTGCCTGCGCTGGGGCGGATTCGTGGGATCGAGCGGCAGGCAGGCCGCGCCGGATTTCAGGATGCCGAGGACTGCAGCCAGCGTGTCCGGCGCGTCCTGCATGACCATGCCCACAACGGTTTCGCGCTGCACACCCTGCGCCACCAGGTGCCGCGCGATGCGGTTGGACGCGGCTTCGAGCGCGGCGTCGCTCGCGGACGGCTGCGCGAGCGACGCGGTTTCGGTTCCGGCAGCTGGCCCGCTCCACGTCTCCAGCACCAGCCGCCGCTCGGCGTCGCTCAGCAGCGGCACCTCGGCCAGCGGCCGGTCCGGATGTGCCACGGCCGCTTCCAGCAGCGTGCGGTACTGCGCCGCGAAGCGCGCGATGGTCTCCGCGTCGAACAGATCGGTGGCGTACTCGAACTGGCAGGCGACGTCGTCGCCCTCTCCCATCAGCCGCAGCATCAGCTCGAAGCGCGCTGCGACTTCCTCGTTCGGCGGGAATTCGGTGCGCAGCCCCGGCAGGTTCATGCTGCCCGGCTGGTTTTCGGTGAGGAAGGAATTGATCATCACCTGGAACACCGGCGGGCGCGACAGGTCGCGCACCGGGTTCAGCTCCTCCACCAGCTTCTCGAACGGCAGGTCCTGGTGCGCGTAGGCCTCCAGCGCCGTTTCCTTGGCGCGCGTCAGCAGCGTACGGAACGATGGCTCGCCCGACACGTCGGTGCGCAGCACCAGCATGTTGACGAAGAAGCCGATCAGGCCTTCGGTGCGCTGGTCGGTGCGGCCGGCCACCGGCGTGCCGATCACGATGTCCTGCTGCCCGCTCCAGCGCGCCAGCAGATGCTGGAACGCGGCCAGCAGCACCATGAACAGGGTCGCGCCCTCTGCGCGCGCCAGCGCCAGCAGCTTCTCGGCCAGCGGTTTCGGCAGCGCCAGCATGACGCTGTCGCCGCGGAAGCTCTGCATCGGCGGGCGCGGATGGTCCAGCGGCAGGTCCAGCGTGGCGGGCGCACCGGCGAGGCGTTGTTTCCAGTAGCCCACCTGCTGGCGCAGCGCCTCGCCCTGCAGCCAGCTGCGCTGCCACAGCGCATAGTCGGCGTACTGCACCGGCAGTTCCGCCAGCGGCGATTCCTGGCCCTGCACATAGGCGCCGTACAGCGCGCCGATCTCGCGGATCAGCACGGCCAGCGACCAGCCGTCCGACACGATGTGGTGCATGGTCACCACCACTACGTGCTCCTCGGGTGCAAGGCGCAGCAAGGTGGCGTGGAACAGGCGCCCCGCCGCCAGGTCGAAGCGGCGCGAGGCCGCCTTGTGCATGGCGCGTTGCGCCTCGCTCTTGCGCGCAGCCGGCTCCAGCCCGGAGAGGTCGATGCGCTCCAGCGCGAAGCGCCCGGGTTTGTCGATCACCTGGGCGATGGTCTCGTCGTCGGCCTCGAAGCGGGTGCGCAGCGCCTCGTGGCGGCGCACGATTTCGGCCAGCGAACGCTCGAAGGCGTCCACGTCCAGTGGGCCGATGAAGCGCACCGTGCCGCTGATGTTGTAGGCCGCGCCCATGGACTCGATCTGCTCCAGCAGCCAGAGGCGCTCCTGCGCGTACGACAGCGGCAGGCGCGCGGGCCGCTGCTGCACGGTGAGCGCCGGCATGGACAGGCCCGAGCCTTCCCGCCGCGCCGCGTCCAGCGCCGCGCCGAGCGCGGCCAAATTGGGGGCGCCGAACAGCGTGCGCAGCGACAGCTCCACGCCCAGCGCTTCGCGCAGCCGCGCCACCACCTGCGTGGCCAGCAGCGAATGGCCGCCGAGCTCGAAGAAATTGTCCTGGCCGCCGACACGCGCCACGTGCAGCACCTCGGACCAGATCGCGGCCACGGTGTCTTCGGTCGGCGTGCGCGGCGGCACGTAGGTGCGCTCCTCGCCGCCGAGATCCGGCGCGGGTAGCGCCTTCCGGTCTATCTTGCCGTTGGGCGTGAGCGGCAGCCTGTCCAGCAGCACGATGTGCGAGGGCAGCATGTAGTGCGGCAGGCTTTGCTGCAGCGCCGTGCGCAGGGTCGCGGCGTCGCGTGCTTCCAGTTCGCAGACGGCGTAGGCGACCAGGCGCTTGTCGCCGGGGCGGTCCTCGCGGGCCAGCACCAGGGCCTGCTTGACGCCGGTGATGGAAGCCAATGCCGCCTCGATTTCGCCCAGCTCGATGCGGTAGCCGCGCACCTTCACCTGCTCGTCCAGGCGGCCCAGGTATTCCAGGGTGCCGTCGGGCAGCAGGCGGGCCGCATCGCCGGTCTTGTACATGCGCTCGCCGGGGGCGCCGTGCGGATTCAGGATGAAGCGTTCGGCCGTGAGTTCCGGCTGGCCCAGGTAGCCGCGCGCCAGGCCGGCACCTGCGATGTAGAGCTCGCCGGTCACGCCCGTGGGAACCGGCTTCAGCCATTCATCGAGAACGTAGGCACGCAGGTCGCTGATGGGGCGGCCGATCAGGCTGGCGGTCTTGTCCGTGTCGTCCGGCGTGACCTCGTAGTACGTCACGTGCACCGTCGTTTCGGTGATGCCGTACATGTTGACGAGCTGCGGCTGGGTCGCCTCGTGCCGCTCGTACCAGGGCTTCAGGCGCGTGAAGTCCAGCTTCTCGCCGCCGAAGATCACGGAGCGCAGCGCCAGCGGCAGGTTCTGCTGGCCATCGGCTTCGATCAGCTGGTAGAACGCCGACGGCGTCTGGTTCAGGACCGTGACGCCTTCCTTCGACAACAGCTCCAGGAAGGCCGGCGGCGAGCGCCGTACCGCATCGGGCACGATGACCACGCGTCCACCGAACAGCAGCGCACCCCAGATTTCCCACACCGAGAAGTCGAAGGCGAACGAGTGGAAGAAAGTCCAGACGTCGCGCTCGCTGAAGTTGAACTGCGAGGTCGCTTCGAACAGGCGCAGCACGTTGCCGTGCTGCAGCAGCGCGCCCTTGGGCTTGCCGGTGGAGCCGGAGGTGTAGATCACGTAGGCCAGGTGCTGGGCTTGGCTGGAGGCCGGCGGATTCGTGTCCGGCAGGCCGGAGAGCGAATCCCAATCGCGGTCCATGCAGAACACCGAAACGTCAGTGCCAGCCAGCCGATCCAGAACGGCTGATGTCGCCAGCACGAGCACCGGCTTCGCATCCGCCACCATCCCCGCCAGCCGCTGCGCCGGATAGTCCGGGTCCAGTGGCAGATACCCGCCGCCGGCCTTCAGGATCGCCAGCATGCCGACCACCATGTCGATGGAGCGCTCCGCGCACAAGCCCACCAGCACGTCCGGCCCCACCCCGCGCGAACGCAGGTGATGCGCCAGCAAGTTGGCACGCCGGTTCAACTCCCCGTAGCTGAGCGAGTGTCCTTCGTGTGAAAGCGCAATAGCGTCCGGCCTTCTCGCCGCCTGCGCCTCGAACAGCCCATGCAGCGTACCGTCCACGTCGTAGCGCCGCGCGTCGTTGCACGCCGCCAGGATCGCGTCCTGCTCCTGCGCATCCAGCAAGGGCAGCTGCGAGATCCGCGCCGCCGGCTGCTCGCAAATGGCTTCAGCCAGCCGCGTCAGGTGCCCGTGCCAGCGCGCCAGCGTCGCTTCGTCGAACAGGTCGGTGTTGTAGACGTAGGAAATCGCCAGGTGGTCGCCCGCCATGCGCATTTCCACCTTGATCTCGAAATCCGCCTGCACGCCCAGCGCACTCGGCCGGCCCGCGATGCGCAGGCCCTCGGCCGAACTGACGTCGTCCAGCGCGCCGCCCAGTTCCGCCTCGTCGTAGTAGTTCAGCACCACCTGCGCGAACGGCATGTACGAGGGATTGCGGCTGTCCACCAGGTTGGACAGCACCAGCTCGAACGGCAGCGGGTAGTCGTGCACCGCCAGCACCTGTTTCGCCGTGGCGTCCAGCACCTCGCCGAACGCCGTGTCCGCGTCCACCGTGCTGCGCAGGGTGACGATGTTGGCGAAGATGCCGATCAGCGATTCGGTGCCGTAGGGCCGGTTGGCCGACAGGCTGCCCAGGGTCAGGTCGCCCTGGCCGCACAGGCGGTGGAACAGCGTCTTGAAAGCCGCGGCCATCACCATGAACAGCGTCGCGCGCGAGGCGCTGCCCAGGGCCATGAGGCGCTTCGTCAGCTCCGGCGAGAAGGAGGCGTTGTGCCACTGCCCGCGGTAGGTCATGGCGGCCGGCCGCGGCCGGTCGGTCGGCAGCGCCAGCAGGTCGGGCGCGCTGTACAGCTGGCCGCGCCAGTAGTCCAGCTGCTCCTGCAGCACCGGGCCGCTCAGCTGCTCGCGCTCCCAGTGGCAATAATCGGCGTACTGCACCTGCAGCTGCGGCACCGGCAGGCCGTCGTACAGGCGCATCACCTCTTCCACCAGCACCCGGAACGACCAGGCGTCGTACAGGATGTGGTGCAGGGTCACCAGCAGCACGTGCGCTCCCTCGCCGGCCTTGAGCAGCCGCACGCGGAACAGCGGCCCCTTCGCCAGCTCGAAGGGCGTGGCGGCCTCCTCGCGCACCACGCGCTCGATGGCGTCTTCGGCGGCTTCGGCACCCAGCGCGCTGAAGTCTTCCAGCGCTATGTTCAACGGCGCGGGCGGCGCGATCACCTGCTCGGGCACGCCGCCGCGGTGGCCGAAGGTGGTGCGCAGCGGCTCGTGCCGCGCCACCAATGCATCGAAGGCCTGCGCCAGGCGCTGCATGTCCCAGGCGCCGCGCAGGTTCAGCGCCACCGGCATGCTGTACGACAGCACGCCCGGCTGGTACTGCTCCAGGAACCAGAAGCGGTTCTGCGCGTACGACAGGGGAATGGCGCCGTCGCGCGGCACCGGCACGATGGGCGCCGTCACGCGGCCGGCGCGTTCGCCGCGCGCCGCGTCGATGCGCGCCGCCAGCTCCGCCACGCTGGGCGCCTCGAACAGCGCGCGCAGCGGCAGCTCCACGCCCAGCTGGGTGCGCACCTTGGAGATGACGCGGGTGGCCAGCAGCGAATGGCCGCCCAGGTCGAAGAAGTTGTCGTGGATGCCCACGCGGTCCAGGCCCAGCACGTCGGCCCAGATGCGCGCCGTGGTCTCTTCCACCGGCGTGCGCGGCGCCACGTAGCCGGCGTCGCCGCGCGTCAGGTCGGGCGCGGGCAGCGCCTTCCTGTCGATCTTGCCGTTGGGCGTGAGCGGCATGGTGTCCAGCACCACCACGTGGGCCGGCACCATGTAGGCCGGCAGCTGCGCGCGCAGCCGCTCGATGATGCTGTGCTGCAGGCCCGACTGCTTGTCCTCGGAGTACGGCTCGTGCGCCAGCGCGCGCAGGTCGGCGTCGCCGGCACCGGCCACCGGGTACAGGGCAGACCAGTCCACCACCACATCTGCTTCGCGCGGCGCGCGCAGGAACACGGCATGCACGCCGCCCTCCTCGCCCGCGGCCAGCGCGAAGCGCACAGCGTAGCCGCGCTCGGCGGCGATGCCCTCCAGCCGCCCAAAGTCCACGCCCGGCGCGGGTTCGGTGGCGAGCTCGCGCGCCAGTTCCGCCGCGGTGGCCTTGTCGGCCAGGCGGTGCAGCAGGCCCTGCGCCGCGCGCATGGAGGCCAGCCGCGCCTGCGGGATGTCGCGCACGGCCAGCACGGGCGGCGCTTCGCGCGCCAGGCGCTGGCGCAGCGCGTCCTCGCCGCTCCAGTTTTGCCAGTCGGGTGCCAGCGCCGGCTCGGCCTCGCCGACGGACAGCACCACGTCGTAGCGGAAACGCGTGAGTTCGTTGTCCACCGCGCCACGCTTGGGCACGATGGCGATGCGGCTGATGCGCGGAAAGCGCAGCCGCAGCGCGTGGAAGTAGGCCGGATCGACCAGCAGTTCGGCCTCGCGGCGCGTGTTCTGCGCCACGAGTTGCCGCAGGTCGCCCACGCGCGCATCCGGCTCGGCCTGGTGCAGGGCCATCGAGGTCTGCAGCAGCTCCAGCAGGCCGGCATGCCGCAGGTCGCCCACGAACACGTGGCCGCGCTCGCCGACCAGGCCGATGGCGCCTTCCAGCACGCTGTTCAGGTAGGCCAGGCTGGGGAAGTACTGGGCCACCGAGTTCAGCACCACGGTGTCGAACGGCGCACCGGCGATGTCCTGCAATTTGTCGGCCGGGCGCTGCAGCAGGGCGATGTCGCAGGGCATGGGCTCGCGCTGCGCCAGGCTGGCGCGCAGCTTGTCCAGCACCACGCCCGACAGGTCCGTGCCGCAGTAGCGCGTGCAGGCCGGTGCGATGCGATGCAGCAACAGTCCCGTGCCGCATCCGATTTCCAGCACGCGGTCGGGCTCCAGGGCGCGGATGCGCGCGACGGTCTGGTCCACCCATTCGCGCATCTGCGCGGCCGGGATGGACTGGCGGTCGTAGCTGCTGGTCCAGCCGGACAGGTCGAAGGTGCCATCGAAGGCCGCATCGCCCTGTGCCGTTTGCCCGTAGATCTGGTCGAACACCTGGTTCATGCCGGCGACCTGCTCGGCATCGGCGGCCGGCGCGCCGGCGTGGCGCGCGAGCAGGCCCTTGTGCGGCGCGGACGGCTGCGCTGCCTGCGCCGCGCTCTCGCGCACGGCGTAGATCTGGAACACGCCGGTGCCCAGCATGGCCTGCTTCTGGTGCACCACGCAGTCCAGGCCGTGCGCGGCCAGCATGGCGCGGATGGTGTCGACGCGGCCGTCGATGTCGTGCGTCTCGATCACCATCTGGCGGATCTTCGGCCAGTCCTGCGGCTCGATGCCGGACAGCACGTCCAGCTCGCTCTTCTCGACGTCGATCTTCAGCAGGTCGATGCGCTCGACGCCGGCCTGGCGGATCGCCTGCGACAGCGTGATGATGCGGCAGGGATAGACCTCGGCTTCGAACTTGCCTTCCAGCAGCTGGTCCATGTAGGAGCCGGCTTCCTCCGACTGGTTGCGCAGGAAGCGCTCGGTCAATGCGCGTTCGGTCTGCACGTCGGCGTACAGGCCCGAGTTGACCGACATGTTGCGGTAGTAGTGGATCTGGGTGGTCTGCTCGCGGTTGGACACGCCGAAGGGCATGGCCGTGGCGCCGGGCGCGTAACGCGCCACGTTGCTCGCCATCACCTCGTACACCGGCGGCACCGGCTCGAAGGAAAACACGCGCGGGTTGGCGCAGCGGTCGTGCACGAACAGGGTGAACAGGCCGATGTTGGCGCCGACGTCGAACACCACGGCATCGTCCTGCAGGGTGATGCCGTTCTGCAGGTAGATCTCCTCGTCGAAGATCTCCTCGAACACGGCGCGCGTCTCATGCTGGTTGATGTGCGCGATGCGCAGGCCGTTGGGCAGCTGGTAGCTGTCTTCGGTCTCCGCTTCGTCTTCGCTGGGGACCACGTAGGCGACCAGGCGCTTGTCGCCGGGGCGGTCTTCGCGGGCCAGCACCAGGGCCTGCTTGACGCCGGGCACGGAGGCCAGCGCGGCTTCGATTTCGCCCAGTTCGATGCGGTAGCCGCGCACCTTCACCTGCTCGTCCAGGCGGCCCAGGTACTCCAGGGTGCCGTCGGGCAGCAGGCGGGCCGCGTCGCCGGTCTTGTACATGCGCTCGCCGGGGGCGCCGTGCGGGTTCAGGATGAAGCGTTCGGCCGTGAGTTCCGGGCGGCCCAGGTAGCCGCGCGCCAGGCCGGCACCTGCGACGTACAGCTCGCCGGTCACGCCCGTGGGGACCGGCTTCAGCCATTCATCGAGAACGTAGGCACGCAGGTCGCTGATGGGGCGGCCGATCAGGCTGGCGGTCTTGTCCGTGTCGTCCGGCGTGACCTCGTAGTACGTCACGTGCACCGTCGTTTCGGTGATGCCGTACATGTTGACGAGCTGCGGCTGGGTCGCCTCGTGCCGCTCGTACCAGGGCTTCAGGCGCGTGAAGTCCAGCTTCTCGCCGCCGAAGATCACGGAGCGCAGCGCCAGCGGCAGGTTCTGCTGGCCATCGGCTTCGATCAGCTGGTAGAACGCCGACGGCGTCTGGTTCAGGACCGTGACGCCTTCCTTCGACAACAGCTCCAGGAAGGCCGGCGGCGAGCGCCGTACCGCATCGGGCACGATGACCACGCGTCCACCGAACAGCAGCGCACCCCAGATTTCCCACACCGAGAAGTCGAAGGCGAACGAGTGGAAGAAAGTCCAGACGTCGCGCTCGCTGAAGTTGAACTGCGAGGTCGCTTCGAACAGGCGCAGCACGTTGCCGTGCTGCAGCAGCGCGCCCTTGGGCTTGCCGGTGGAGCCGGAGGTGTAGATCACGTAGGCCAGGTGCTGGGCTTGGCTGGAGGCCGGCGGATTCGTGTCCGGCAGGCCGGAGAGCGAATCCCAATCGCGGTCCATGCAGAACACCCTCCCCTCCGTTCGGGCTGAGCCTGTCGAAGCCCCAGCTCGCAAAGGCCCTTCGACAAGCTCAGGGCGAACGGTTGATGTCGCCAGCACGAGCGCAGGCTTCGCATCCGCCACCATCGCAGCCAGCCGCTGCGCCGGATAGTCCGGGTCCAATGGCAAATATCCACCGCCGGCCTTCAGGATCGCCAGCATGCCGATCACCATCTCGATGGAGCGCTCGGCGCACAAGCCCACCAGCACGTCCGGCCCCACCCCGCGCGAACGCAGGTGATTCGCCAGCAAGTTGGCACGCCGGTTCAACTCCCCATAGCTGAGCGAGCGCCCCTCATGCGTCAGCGCGATCGCCTGCGGACGCCTCGCCGCCTGTGCCTCGAACAAGCCGTGCAGCGTGCCGTCCACGTCGTAGCGCCGCGCGTCGTTGCACGTGGCCAGGATCTCTTGCTGCTGCGCCGCGTCCAGCAGCGGCAGCTGCGAGATCCGCGCCGCCGGCTGCGCCACCGCGGCTTCGGCCAGCACCAGGAAGCTGCGCGCCATGCGCTCGATGGTCGCGCGGTCGAACAGGTCGGTGCTGAACTCGATGGCCGCGTGCAAACGGTCGCCCTCCTCGGTGAAGAAGAAGGTCAGGTCGAACTTGGCGGTGGTGTTGTGCGCTTCCTCCAGCTCCAGCGTCAGCTCCGGCAGGCCGAGCTGGCCCATGGGCGCGTTCTGCAGACCCAGCATCACCTGGAACAGCGGCGCGTGGCTCAGGTGCCGCTCGGGCGCCAGCACGTCCACCAGGTGCTCGAAGGGCACGTCCTGGTGCGCGTACGCCTCCAGCGCGGTGCGGCGCAGCTGCTCCACCAGCTCCGCGAAGCTGGGGTCGTCCTCCATGCGCGTGCGCAGCACCAGCGTGTTGACGAAAAAGCCGATCAGCAATTCCAGTTCGCGCCGCGTGCGGTTGGCGATCGCCGTGCCGATGCACACGTCGCGCTGGCCGCTCCAGCGCGCCAGCAGCACGTTGAGCACCGCCGTGAGCGGCATGAACAGCGTGCCGCCCGCCTTCTGGCCCAGCGCGCGCAGGCCGCCGGTGACGGCCGCCGGCACCACGAAGCGGCAGGTGTCGCCACGGTAGCTCTGCACCGCCGGGCGCGGCCGGTCGGTCGGCAGCGCCAGCAGCGTGGGCGCGCTGTCCAGTTTGTCCTTCCAGTAGGCCACTTGCCTGTCCAGCGCGTCGCCGGCCAGCGTGCGCCGCTGCCAGTGCGCGAAGTCGGCGTACTGGATCGGCAGTTCCTGCAGCGGCGACGCCGCGCCCCGCGCGAACGCGGCGTAGAGCGCGCCGACCTCGCGCACCAGCACGCCCATCGACCAGCCGTCGGCCACGATGTGGTGCAGCGTCAGCAGCAGCAGGTGCTCGCCGGGCGCCAGGCGCAGCAGCGTGGTGCGCATGTTCTCACCGTTGCGCAGGTCGAACAGGTGGTGCGACTCGGCGCGCATGCGTTCCCGGGCACGCGTCTCGCGCTCGGCGGGCGGCAGGCCGCCCAGGTCCTCCTGGTGCAGCAGCGCCGGCTGCGCCGGCAGCACCTGCTGCAGCGGCGTGCCGTCGGCCACCAGGAAACGGGTGCGCAGCGACTCGTGGCGGCGCACCATCTCGTCCAGCGCCGCCTGCAGCGCCGCCACGTCCAGCGTGCCGCGCATGCGCGCCGCGACCGGCACGTTGTAGAACGGGCTGTCGGGTTCCAGCTCGGCCAGGAACCACAGGCGCTGCTGCGCGAACGACAGCGCGAGCGGCTGGTCGTGCGGCACGCGCGGGATCGGCGCCTCGGCGGCGGCCTGCTGCGCCTCGCGCTCGCGCAGGCGCGCGATCAGCGCGTCGCGATTGGCGCGGATGCGCTCGCGCAGGGCCTCGCCGATGCTGCCCTTGGGCGCACCCAGGCGCAGGTTCGAGCCGTCCAGGCCCAGCGTCGCGCCAAGGCCGTGCAGTTCGGCCAGGATGGCATCGACGGGGTCGGGGAGTTGGGCTTCGGACAACGGCATGAATCGGTTCTTTCTGGAGCGGCACGCGCGCGGGCGCGATGGGCTGCGCCGCGGCGGCAAGGGGCCGGCGGCATCGGGCACGTTGGACAGCAGCAATGCGAAACGCACCGCGGCGCGATGGCGCGGCCGCGGTGGCGGATCGCTACGTGGTGTGCAGCGCTGTCCCGCTCAGGCGGCCGATTCCATCTGCTTGCGCAGCGACAAGGGCCGCATGTCGGTCCAGACCTGGGCGATGTGGTCCAGGCACACCTGCTTGTCGCCCGTCGGGCCGTTCTCGCGCCAGCCGGCGGGAATGGGCTTTCCGGCCGGCCAGATCGAGTACTGCTCCTCATCGTTCATGACCACCACGAATTGTGGTTCCTGGCTCTCGTTCGTCTCGCCCATGTGGCGTGCTCCCTGTCTCTGGTGTCAACAACCTGATACCGTCCGCCGGCAATGGGCCGGCGCCTTGAAGGCGTGCACTCTTTCCCACGCAAGTCCACCGCACAACAGGGTTTCCCCCAAGCAATTCCCGCGCCTATGCGACACCCGCGGCGCAGATGCAGGTGCCGCCTGGAAATTGCCCGCTGCTTATCACGGATGCCGCTTCCTTATAGAAGGGCCGGTGCATTCCGCCTTTCGCAAGGGTTGGTGCAGAGTGAAAAGAGTGGTTCAGAATGCAAATTTCCGCATGCGGTCGAAGCATTCTAGAAATGCCCTCGCGCCGATCCGTCAGGAGGCCGAAACCGGGCGCGCGAACACGCTGGAACGCAGCGCCTCCAGGTCCATGATGCGCAGCCCGCCGTACTCCACGCGGATGATGCCGGCCGACTTCAGCGCCGCCAGCGCCTCGTTCACCCGCTGGCGCGACAGGCCGACCAGGTAAGCCAGTTCCTGCTGCGTGATGCGCAGCACCTGGCCCACGCCCGGGTAGAGCACCGGGTTGAACAGCGCCGCCAGGGTGCGCGCCACGCGCAGGTCGGGGTTGTTCATGCGGTCGATCTCGCGCGCGGCGATGAACTGCGCGAGGCGCTCGTTCAGCTGGTTCATGATGAAGCGGTTGAAGCCGATCGAGTGGTCCAGCAGCCAGTGGAAGCTGTCCACCGGGATGCCGGCCACCACGCTCCTGCGCAGCGCCTGGATGTTGTAGCGGTAGCTTTCGCGCTTGAGCGCCGTGCCTTCGCCGAACCAGCCGCCCGGCGGGATGCCGGCGAAGGTCATGGTCTGGCCCTGCTCGGTGTCGCTGCTCATCTTCAGCAGCCCCTCCACCACGCCGAACCAGTAGCTGAGCGGGCGGCCGACGCGGCACACGTAGTCGCCGGTCTCGGCGGCGGCCACCGTCAGCTGGCTCACGGCACGCTCGTATTCCTCCGGTTCCAGCACCTTCAGCCAGGGAATGCCCGCCAGCTCATCGGCCGTGGGAGGCCGCCGCCGGTGGTACAGGGACAATTGCTGAGTCACCTGTCAATCTTCACACAAAGTCGCCGGTTTTTGATAGTGGCGTCAAAGTGGGAGCCATCCATGTGATGAAAAAGGCTAGGGGATGCCCCTAGAAAGTCAGCGAACGGACAAACCGGCGCCAAATGGCCGCCTATCATCCGCGCTCGCGCCGGGCGCAGACCGGGCCGTCTCACGGGGAGGCCATGCAGGAGTTCAGGGGTCGCATCGAATGAAAGCCGTTCTGTTTCATGGACAGGGGTCCCAGTTCAAGGGAATGGGCAAAGACCTGTTTCCGGCCTACCCGGACCACGTCGCCACCGCCTCGCAGCTGCTGGGCTATTCCGTTGCCGACCTGTGCCTGCAGGACGATGGCGGCCGGCTGCGGCTGACCCAATTCACCCAGCCGGCCCTCTACGTGGTGAACGCGCTGGAATACCTGCGCATGGCCGATGCCTCCGGCGGCACGCTGCGGCCCGACTGGTTCGCCGGCCACAGCCTGGGCGAGTTCAACGCCCTGCTGGCCGCGGGCGCCTTCGACTTCGCCACCGGCCTGCGGCTGGTGCAAAAGCGCGGCGAGCTGATGGCCGCGGCCAACGGCGGCGCCATGGCGGCCGTGCTGGGCCCGCGCACCGAGGAGCTGGAGGAACTGCTGCAGCGCTGGGAGCTGCAGGGCATCGACATCGCCAACCTCAACACGCCGACGCAGCACGTGATCGCCGGCAGCGCCGAGGCCATCGCCCAGGCCGCGCAGCGCTTCGCCGGACAGCCGGGCCTGCGCTTCGCGCCGCTGAACGTGAGCGCCGCGTTCCACTCGCGCCACATGCAGGCGGCGCAGCAGGAGTTCGCGGCCTTCATGCGCGGCATCGCTTTCGCCCCGCCGGCCGTGCCGGTGGTGGCCAATGCCACGGCGCGGCCGTACGAACCTGATGCCATCGCCGAGACGCTGGCGCTGCAGATCGCCAGCCCGGTGCGCTGGACCGACAGCATCCGCTGGCTGCTGGGACAGGGCGTGGAGGAGTTCACCGAGGCCGGCAACAACGGCAGGAATTTCGGCGGCGACGTGCTCACCAAGATGGTCGACGCCATAAAAAAATCGGAGGCGCCCCTGTTCGCGTAGAGACTGAAACAGGGGCGCCGCAGCAGGTGCCATCGACTTCCCCGGCATTTTTGGCCGAACAGCTCGGCAGCGCCGTGTTCCGCGCGCGCCACGGCCTGCGCTACGCCTACGTGGCCGGCGCCATGTACCGCGGCGTGGCCTCTACAGCGCTGGTGGTCCGCATGGGCCAGGCCGGCTGCATCGGCTACCTGGGCACCGGCGGCATGCCGCTGGCATGGATCGAATCGGCGCTGGCCGAGGTCGCGCGCAGCCTGCCGGAGGGCCAGCCCTGGGGTGCCAACCTGCTGGCGAACTACAGCGACCCGCAAATGGAAGACCGCACGGTGGACCTGCTGCTGCGCGCCGGCGTGCAGCGCGTCGAGGCCGCCGCCTTCATGCAGATGACGCCGGCCCTGGTGCGCTGGCGCCTGGCCGGCCTGCGGCGCGAGGCGGACGGCCGCGTGCGCTGCGCGCACCACGTGCTGGCCAAGGTCTCGCGGCCCGAGGTGGCCGAAGCCTTCATGCGCCCCGCACCGGAAGGCGTGGTGGCCAAGCTGCTGGCGCAGGGCATGGTGACGCCGCTGCAGGCCGAGCTCGCCCGGCAGGTCCCGATGGCGCACGACATCTGCGTGGAAGCCGATTCCGGCGGCCACACCGACGGCGGCGTGGCCAGCGTGCTGATGTCCGCCATGCTGCGCCTGCGCGAACGCGTCTGCGCCGAATTCGCCTATGCCGAACCTGTCTGCCTGGGCCTGGCCGGCGGCATCGGCGCGCCCGAGGCGGCGGCCGCCGCCTTCGTCATGGGCGCCGACTTCATCCTCACCGGCTCGATCAACCAGTGCACGGCCGACGCCGGCATGAGCGAGGACGTGAAGGACATGCTGCAGCAGATGAACGTGCAGGACACCGACTACGCGCCGGCCGGCGACATGTTCGAAACCGGCGCGCGGGTGCAGGTGCTGCGGCGCGGCGTGTTCTTTCCGGTGCGCGCCAACCGGCTGTATGCCCTTTTCACCCAGTACGACAGCCTGGACGAGATCCCGGAGAAGCTGGCGCGGCAGGTCCAGGACAGCTACTTCAAGCGCAGCTTCGCGCAGGTGTGGGCGGAAACCCAGGACTACCTGCGCGAACAGGGCCAGGAGGCGCTGATCGCCAAGGCCGAATCGCACCCGAAGCAGAAGATGGCACTGGTGTTCCGCTGGTACTTCGGCCATTCCACGGCGGCGGCCTTCGCCGGCCGGCGCGAGGACCGGGTGGATTACCAGGTGCAGACCGGCCCGGCGCTGGGCGCCTTCAACCAGTGGGTGAAGGGCACGCCGCTGGAACCGTGGCGCGCGCGGCACGCCGACGCGATCGGAATCAAACTCATGACGGAAACGGCGCACTATCTGGGCGAACGTTTCGGCGCCCTGCTCGCGGCAGGCACCCCAGGGGGCAACAAGCAACAATGAAGAACATCTTCCTTTTTTCCGGGCAGGGCTCGCAGTACTACCAGATGGGCGCGCCGCTGTTCGCCGCCCATGCCGGCTTCGCCGCGCGCATGCGCGAACTGGATGCCATCGCCACGGGCATCCTGGGCAGCTCTGTGCTGGCCCAGGTAGTCGACCCGGCGATGAAGAAGTCCGACGCCTTCACGCCGACGGCCGCCACCGGCCTGGCCATCTTCATGGTGGAGAACGCACTGGTCGAGGTGTTCCACGAAGCCGGCATCGCGCCCGACGCGGTGGTGGGCTCCAGCCTGGGCATGTTCGCCGCCGCCTGCCATGCCGGCTGCATGGACGCACGCGAGGCGATGCAGGCCATCGTGTGGCAGGCCGAGGTGCTGCTGCGCCACTGCCCGCGCGGCGCGATGATCGCGGTGTTCGACGCGCCGGCGCTGTACGAACGCCACCCCGAACTCAAGCGCAACGCCGACCTGGCCGCCGTCAACTTCGCCGCGCACTTCACGCTGGCCGCGCCGCAGGCGCAGGTGCCCGCGCTGGAAACTTTCCTGAACGGCCGCAACATCGGTTCCAGCCGCCTGCCGGTGGAGCTGCCCTTCCACTCGCGCTGGATGGAGCCGGCCAGGGACGACTTCCTTGCCCATTTCGGGCGCATTGCCTGGCGCGCGCCCATGCTGCCGCTGGTGTGCTGCGCGCAGGCCGGCGAACTGCGCGCGCTGGCCGCCGAGAATTTCTGGCAGGTGCTGCGTGAGCCGATCCGGTTCCAGCAGACCATCGCCGCGCTGGAGGCCACGGGGCCGCACCGCTACATCGACCTGGGTCCTTCCGGCACGCTGGCCACCTTCCTGAAATACGGCCTGCCCAAGACCACCAGGTCGCAGTACCACCCGGCCATCACCGCCTTCGACACCGACACGAAGAGGCTCGACGCGCTGCTGGCCCGGCTGCGGGAGGACCGTCATGCGCATGGCTGACTTGCGCACGCCCGATTTCCACGCCGACCCGTATCCCACCTACGCGCGGCTGCGCGAGGCCGGGCCCATCGTGGAGCTGGAGGAACGCGTCCACATGACCGGCCGCTACGCCGTGGCCGACGAGATCCTGCGCGACCGGCGCTGCGGCAAGGTATTCACCGAGCTGGTGGAGGCCGAGTACCCGCCGGAACTGGCGCGCGCCAGCGCCTTTCAGGCCATCGCGCGCATGATCGTCAACAAGAACCCGCCGCACCACACCCGGCTGCGCGCGCTGCTGATGAAGGCCTTCAACGCCACGCAGGTCGATGCGTTCGCGCAGCTGGCGCGCGCCTCCACCGAGCGGGTGCTGGCCACCCTGCCCGACGAAGGCGAAGGCGACCTGATGCGCAGGTTCGCGCTGCCGGTGCCGTTCGCCGTCATCCTGGAACTGCTGGGCATGCGGCCTTCGGACGCGCTGCGCTTCGCCGACGACCTGCGCGCCCTGGGCACGGCCTTCGAGGCCTTCGGCCTCACGCCGGAACAGATCGCCGCGGCCAGCAAGGCCGCCGACACCATCAGCTACATCTTCATGGGCGAGCTGCGCAAGCGCCGGGCCGAGCCGGGCGACGACCTGATCTCGCGCCTGCTGGCGGTGGAAGTCGACGGCGACCGCCTGACCGACGAAGAAATCGTCGCCAATTGCATCTTCCTGTTCGCCGCCGGCCACGACACCACGGCCGGCATGCTGTGCAACGCCCTGGCCGCCCTGCACCGCCACCCGGACCAGCTGGCACGGCTGCGCGCCGACGCGAGCCTGATGCCGCGCGCGGTGGCCGAATGCCAGCGCTACGACAACTCGCTGCAGGTCACGGCACGCATGGTGCTGGAGGACATGGAACTGCAGGGACAGCGCTTCACGGCCGGCGACACCCTGCTGGTCTGCGTGGGCGCGGCCAACCGCGACCCGGACAAGTTCAAGGAGCCGGACCGCCTGCTGGTCGACCGCGACGACGCCGACCCGCGCATGATGGCCTTCGGCGGCGGCATCCACTACTGCATCGGCGCGCGGCTCGCGCAGATCAACCTGCAGACTTCGCTGGCGGCGCTGCTGCGCAAGTTCCCGCGGCTGCGGCTGCAGGACGAGCCGCCGCGGTACCGCCCCTCTTACATCATCCGCAGCGTCGAAGCCTTGCCTGCGTGCTGGTAGGCCCCACCTGACTCCGATCATGCCCAGGATCTTCGCCACCTCCGACATCCATCTCGACTACGACGCCAACCTGAAGTGGCTGTCGCAGCTGTCGATGGCCGACTACACCGACGACGTGCTGCTGCTGGCGGGCGACGTCTCCGACCGCATGCGCATCCTGGAGCAGTGCTTCCACGACCTGGAAAAGCGCTTCGCGAAAGTGCTCTTCGTGCCCGGCAACCACGACCTGTGGGTGGTTCGGCAGAAGAACGTGCGCCATTCGCTGGACAAGTTCCAGTGGGTGCGCAAGCTGGCGGCCGACTGCGGCCTGTCCACCGAAGCCTTCCACGCGCCGGGCGTGTCCATCATGCCGCTGCTGGGCTGGTACGACGACTCCTTCGGCGTGCCCAGCGACGAGCTGCGCGAGATCTGGGCCGACTACCGGGCCTGCCGCTGGCCCGACGGCCTGGAATCGCGCGACCTGGCCGCCTATTTCGCCGCCGAGAACGACCTCACCGCGCCGGCGCCGGGCCAGACGGTGATCTCGTTCTCGCACTTCATGCCGCGCATCGACCTGATGCCCGACTACATCCCCGAGCACCACCGCATCGTCTACCCGGTGCTGGGCAGCACGCTGATCGAGCGCCAGGTGCGCCAGCTCGGCTCGCAGCTGCACGTGTACGGCCACAGCCACGTGAACCGGCACGTGGAACGCGAAGGCGTCACCTACATCAACAACGCGCTGGCCTATCCGTCGGAGACACGCATTTCGGCGCGCGAGCTGAAGTGCATCTTCGAGTATTCCTCGACACCCAGGACCGCATGAACGATCCGGCCGCGCGCTCGCACACGGAAACCTCTTTGCGCGACGCCGCGGCGGAAGGCTGGTTCATTGCCGCGGAGAGTTTCGGCGTTGCGCTGCCGGATGTGGGCGCTCCGGTTGCGAACGGGCGATTCGAGCGCAGGAATTACCTGGTTCGCCCGGCGTGCGAGGCCGACGTGCCCGCGCTGCTGCAGCTGGAAGCACAGTGCTGGCCCGAGGGGCTTGGCGTGAGCGAGGAGGTGCTGCTGCAGCGCCTGCGCGAGCACCCCGCCGGGCAGCTGGTGCTGGAATTCGAAGGCCAGGTGGCGGCCGCGGTGTATTCGCAGCGCATCGCCCGCCTGCGGCAGCTGCAGGGCCTGCGCGCGCGCGAGGTGGAGGCGCTGCACCGCGCGGATGGCGCCATCGTGCAGCTGCTGGCCGTCAACGTGCTGCCGCAGCTGCAGGACCGCGCCTTCGGCGACCAGCTGCTGGAGTTCATGCTGCAGCTGTGCGCGCTGATGCCCGGCGTCGACACCGTGGTCGGCGTGACGCGCTGCAAGGATTACGGCCGGCATGCCGGCATGGCCTACGACGCCTACACGGCGCTGCGCAACGAGCGCGGCTCGCTGGTCGATACGGTACTGCGCTTCCACGAGGCGCACGGCGCGACCGTCCGGGGCCCGATGGCAGGCTACCGGCCGGCGGACCGGGCCAACCGCGGCTACGGCGTGCTGGTGCACTACGACATCCGCAGGCGGCAGCGCCCGGTGAACGAGGTTGCGGCACCGGCGCCGATCCGCACGGACACCGATCCGCGCCGGTTCGTGACCGGGGCCGTCGCCGCGGTGCTAGGCGTAGAAGCTGGTCAGGTGCCTCCGGACGGCCGCCTGTTCGCACTCGGCATGGATTCGGCCGGCCTGCTGGACCTGAACGAGCGCATCGGCGCGGCCTTCGGCACCCGGCTGGAGCCCGCGTTTTTTTTTGAATTCGACACTGTCGAGAAGATCGCAGGGTACCTGCAGGCGGGTCGGACGGCACCGGAGCCACCTGCGCCAGCGCGTGCCGAAACCGAAGCGCCGCACCAGGGCGAGGTGTCGCCGCGCGACGTCGCCATCATCGGCGTCGCCTTCCGCCTGCCGGGCGACACGGGCGACGTCGAGGACGAAGAAGCGCTCTGGCGCCTGCTGAGCGGCGGGCACGATGCGATCTCCGACCTGCCCGCCGGCCGCTGGGCCTGGCCGGCCGGCATCGACCCGCAGGACAGGCACCGCGGCATCGCGCGCGGCGGCTTCCTGCGTGACATCGCCGGCTTCGACGCCGCACTGTTTCGCATTTCCCCTCACGACGCCGAGTTGATGGACCCGCAGCAGCGCATGCTGCTGGAGCTGAGCTGGGCCTGCTTCGAGGACGCGGGCTACGCGCCCTCCTCCATGGCGGGCAGCCGCACCGGCGTCTACGTCGGCGCCAGCGGGTCCGACTACGGCCTGCTGATGAAGGATGGCCGCGCGGTCGAGCCGCAGACCGGCCTGGGCAGCGCGGTTGCCGTCCTTCCCAACCGCGTCTCCTACTTCCACGACCTGCGCGGCCCCAGCGTGCAGGTCGACACCGCCTGCTCCAGCTCGCTGGTCGCCCTGCACGACGCGGTGCAGGCGCTGCGTGCGGGCGGCTGCGAGCAGGCGCTGGTGGCGGGCATCCACCTGATGTGCCACCCGGCCAACAGCATCGCCTACTACAAGGCCGGCATGCTCTCGCCCGACGGCCGCTGCGCCAGCTTCGACGCCGCGGCCAATGGCTACGTGCGCGGCGAAGGCGCGGTGGTGCTGCTGCTCAAGCCGCTGGCGCGCGCGCTGGCCGAGGGCGACCGCATCCATGCGGTGGTGAAGGGCACGGCCGTCAACCACGGCGGCCGGGCCAGCGGCCTCACCGTGCCCAATCCGGTGAGCCAGGCGGAGTTGCTACGTGCCGCGCAGGCGGATGCGGGTGTCGACGCGGCGAGCATCGGCTATGTGGAAGCGCACGGCACGGGCACGGCGCTGGGCGATCCGATCGAGGTGCGGGCGCTGAAGGATGCATTCGCGGGAAGCGAAGGCGCCTGCGGCCTGGGTTCCGTCAAGACGCAGCTGGGCCACCTGGAAGCCGCCGCCGGGCTGGCCGGGCTGCTGAAGGTGGTCGTGGCGATGCGGCGCGAAACGCTGCCGCCCTCGGCGCATTTCACGCGGCTGAACCCGCACATCGCGCTGGCGGGCTCGCCGTTCCATATCGTCGCGCAGGCACGGCCTTGGCCGGCCGACGCGCGGCAGCCGCGCCACGCCGGCGTCAGCAGCTTCGGCTCGGGCGGCACCAATGCGCATGCCGTGCTGGAAGCGTTCGACGCGCCGCCCGCGCGGACGCCGGCTGGCGGTCCGTTCGCCTTCGTGCTGTCGGCCAGGACCCTGCAGCAGCTGAAGGTGCAGGCCGGCCGGCTGGCGCATGCGCTGGCTGCGGGACGCTTCACCGATGCCGACCTCGGCGACATCGCGTTCACGTTGCAGGTGGGGCGGGATGCCATGCCGGCGCGCCTGGGCTGCGTTGCTGCTTCGGTGGAGGAGCTGCGCGGCACGCTGGAGCGCTTCGCCGAAGGCCACGCTGCAGGCGCGGACATGTTCGTCGGCGAAGCGCGGCGCGACGGTGAAGCACTGGCGGCCCTGGGCCGCGATGACGACATGGCGGCCACGCTGGCGGCCTGGGCGGCCAAGGGCAAGCTGGCCAGCCTGCTGGCCTTGTGGGTCCAGGGAGTGGATCTCGACTGGCAGCGCCTGTTCGGCGCGGCCGGCGCGCGGCGCGTCGGCTTGCCCAGCCATGCTTTCGCGCGCGAGCCGTACTGGCTGCCGCCGGCGGAACATGCGGCAGCGAACGCGCAAGCCGTGCTGCATCCGCTGGTGCATCGCAATGCATCGACCCTGGAGGGGCAGCGCTTCACCTCGACATTCACCGGCCAGGAATTCTTCCTGGCGGACCACCGCGTGCAAGGCGAACGCGTGCTGCCGGCGGCGGCGCAGCTGGAGATGGCCTGCGCCGCGGCGCTGCTGTCTTCGCAACCAGGTCACGGAGCGCGGCTGCAGCTGCTGAATGCGGTGTTTGCCCGGCCGGTGGTCGTCGGGGACCAACCCGCCGAGGTGTACACCGAACTCTGGCCGCAGGCCGACGGCGCCATCGGCTTCGCCGTGCGCGGCAGCGACGGCACCTTGCATTCGCAAGGAAGCCTGCTGCCGCAGCAGGACACCGGTGTCGCACCCGTGCTCGATCTGGCGGCGCTGCGCGCGGCATGCGGCGAAGCCGGCGATGCCGCCGCGCTGTACGCGGCGTTCTCGCGCATGGGCTTCGGCTACGGCCCGGCCCACCGCGGCATCACGGCATTCGCGTCCGGTGCCGACGGCAATGTCCCCCCGCAGCTGCTCGCGGACATCACATTGCCGCCATCCCTGGCGGACACGCGCTACGGCTTGCATCCCACCGTGCTCGACGCCGCATTCCAGGCCGCCACGGCGCTGGCGATGCGCGAGGCCGGGATCGACCCCGACATTCCCCTGCTGCCATTCGCGCTGGACAGCCTGGACCTGTTCGCCGCGCCGGGCGCCGGGCCCCTGCATGCCTGGGTGCGCTTCGGCGCGGGCACGGGCGCGTCGGAGCGGCTGCGCAAGATCGACATCGACCTGTGCGACGGAGGCGGCCGGGTCTGCGTGCGCATCCAGGGCTACGCCGCGCGGCCGATGGACGGGCAGGTTGCCGCGGTGGCGCAGGCCGAGCTGCTGGCCCCGGTGTGGGAACCCTGCGCACTGGCGCGGACCGACGCACCCGTGACCGCCGTGCACCACGTCGTGCTGGGGCCGTGCCATGCGGAGCACGCCAGCGCGCTTTTGCATGCATTGCAAGCGCAAGGCTGCCACGTGCTGGCGGGCGACGGCGATGGCATCGCCGCCCGCTACACCGAGGCTGCGACGCAATTGCTCGTACTGATGCGCGGCATTCTTCTCGACCAGGCACCGGGCTCGGTGCTGGTGCAGCTGGTGGTGGGTGCGAACGGTGACGACGCACTCAACGCGGGCCTGTTCGGCCTGCTTAAGAGCGCGCAGCAGGAGAACCCCAAGCTGCGGGTGCAGTGCATCGCCTGCCCCGCAGGCATGGGCAGCAATGCACTTGCCTCCATGCTGCGCGCCGAGTGCCACACATCAGACATGGTTGTCCGCTACCGCGACGGCCTGCGCGAAGTGCAGCGCTGGGACCCGGCCGAACCGGCGGCCGATGCCGCTGCCTGCTGGAAGGATGGTGGTGTCTACCTCGTCACCGGTGGCCTGGGCGGGCTCGGCTGGATCTTCGCGCAAGAAATTGCCAGACGCGCCGTGGCGCCGGTGCTGGTGCTGGTCGGCCGCTCGCCGCTGGACGGCGAACGCACACGGCAGCTGGAGGCGCTACGCGCCATGGGCGCACAGGCCGAGTACCACCAGCTGGACGTGAACGACGCGCCAGCGGTCGAGGCCCTGGTGCAGGACATCGCCGCGCGCTTCGGCACGCTCAACGGCATCCTGCATGCCGCCGGCGTGCTGCGCGACGGCTACCTCGTGCGCCAGACGCCCGAGGACCTGCAGGCGGTGCTCGCGCCCAAGGTCGCCGGCTTGGTAAACCTGGATCACGCCAGCCGCGACCTGCCGCTGGACTGCCTGCTACTGTTCTCCTCCGTGGTGTCGGTGCTCGGCAACGCCGGACAGGCCGGTTACGCGGCGGCCAATGGCTTTCTCGATGCGTTCTCCGAGTGGCGTACGGAACGCGGTGTACGCAGCGAGCGCCGGGGCCGCACCCTCTGCGTCCACTGGCCGCTGTGGGCCGAAGGCGGCATGCAGGTCGACGGCGACACGGCATCCCGGCTGCAGGCCACGTGGGGTACGCCGCTCGCCACGGCACAAGCCCTGGATGCGTTCGAGCGAGCGTGGCGCGCACCGATGTCGCGGGCCGCGGTGTTCACGGGAGGCGCCGGGCGCTGGCAGGCCGGCTTGCGGCAGGCCGTTGCGACCCCGGCCGAACAGGAAGCGCAGCCCACCGCGGTTGCCGGCACGCTGGAGGACGGCGCCGTGCGCTACCTCCAGCGCGTGCTCGGCGACGCGTTGAAGCTCGCGCCGGAGCGCGTCGACGTGGATGCGCCGCTGGAGCAGTACGGCATCGACTCCTTCCTGGTGCTGCGGCTGACCGAGGCGCTGGAAAAGGATTTCGGATCGCTGTCCAAGACGCTGTTCTTCGAGTACCAGAACCTGCGCTCATTGGCAGGCCATTTCGCACGGGCGCATGCCGGGCGGCTTGCCGTGCTGGTGGGTGGCGCGGGCAATATTCCCGCCGTCCCTGCACCCGCGGCCCGGCCCGCCGTCCCGCGCACCGGCCGCAGCGCGCCGGCCCGCGCGGCACCCGCGCCTCTGACCACCGACGCGCTCGACATCGCCGTCATCGGCGTCGCCGGCCACTACCCGCAGGCGCGCACCCTGCGCGAGTTCTGGCGCAACCTGAGCGAAGGCCGCGACTGCATCACCGAAGTCCCGTCCGAGCGCTGGGACCATGCCCGCTACTTCGACGCGGACAAGGACCGCACCGGCACCACCTACGGCAAATGGGGCGGCTTCATCGACGGCGTGGACGAGTTCGACGCGCTGTTCTTCAACGTGCCGCCGCGGGAAGCTGCGCTGATCGACCCGCAGGAGCGGCTGTTCGCGCAGTGCGCCTGGGAGACGCTGGAGGATGCCGGCTACACGCGCGAGCGTCTGGCGCGGCAAGCGCGCCACGGCGTCGAAGGCAGCGTCGGCGTGTTCGTCGGCGTCATGTACGAGGAGTACCAGCTCTACGGCGCGCAGGAGCAGGCGCGCGGACGCAACCTGGCGCTGTTCGGCAGCCCCTCGTCCATTGCCAACCGCGTCTCGTACTTCTGCAACCTCCACGGCCCCAGCATGGCGGTGGACACCATGTGCTCGTCGTCGCTGACAGCGATTCATCTGGCCTGCCAGAGCCTGCGCGAGGGCGGCTGCGAGGTGGCGATTGCCGGCGGAGTGAACGTCTCCATCCACCCCAACAAGTACCTGTTCCTGGCGCGTGGGCGCTTCATCTCCAGCAAGGGGCGTTGCGAGAGCTTCGGCGAAGGCGGCGATGGGTATGTGCCGGGTGAAGGTGTGGGCGCCGTGCTGCTGAAGCCGCTGGCGCGCGCGATTGCGGATGGAGACCGCATCCATGGCGTCATCAAGGGCACGGCTGTCAACCACGGCGGCAAGACCAACGGCTATTCGGTGCCGAATCCGGTCGCCCAGGCAGCGCTGATCCGCCAGGCGATGGAGCGCGCCGGCGTGCATCCGCGGGCGGTGAGCTACATCGAGGCGCACGGCACGGGGACTTCGCTGGGAGACCCGATCGAAATCGCGGGGCTGGCCCGGGCTTTTGCCGAGCAGACGCAGGACAGGCAGTTCTGCGCCATCGGCTCGGCCAAGTCAAACATCGGGCATTGCGAGAGCGCCGCCGGCATCGCCGGACTGACCAAGGTGCTGCTGCAGCTGAAGCATGGGCAGATCGCACCTTCGCTGCACTCGGAAGTGCTCAACCCGCACATCGATTTCGCCGCCACGCCGTTCACGGTGCAGCAGGAGCTGGCGGAGTGGAAGCGGCCGATGGTGAGCCTCGACGGCGGGCCGGCGCGCGAGCTGCCGCGCATCGCGGGCATTTCGTCATTCGGCGCTGGCGGTGCGAACGCGCATCTGGTGATCCAGGAGTACGTCGCGCCGCAAGTGCAGGCGGTACAGGTCACGCAGGATAGGCCAGTGGTCATCGTGCTCTCGGCACGCGACGCGGACCGCTTGCACGAGCACGCGCGCAACCTGCTCCAGGCGATCACCCAAGACGGACTGGGAGACGACCAACTGGCCGACCTGGCCTACACGCTGCAAATCGGCCGTGAGGCGATGGAGGAACGGCTGGCCTTCACGGCAGCCTCCATGAACGACGTCGTGAACACGCTGCGCAGCTTCATTGCCGGCGATGCGCGCGATGAGTGGGTCGCCGGCCATGCGCCCGACTGGCACGCCCTGTATCCCAGCCATGCCAGGCCGCGGCTGATCAGCCTACCCACCTATCCTTTCGCACGCGAACGCCATTGGCTGCAGCTTTCGCAGGACGATGCACAACCCATCGCCGCAGCCGGCCCACGCCGCGAACCGCGCCTGCTGGTCAAAGGCTGGGAACCCTGCCCGGCCGTCGCCGGCCCCCGCACCGCACGGAACGTCGCCATCATCGTCAATGCCGAGACGCTGGCCTTGGGCGAGCAGCTGACACTCCGCTTCGCACGTGCATCGATCATCGATCCCTCCCAGCCCACGGACGAGCCGGACTGGGAGCACTGCGACGGCTGGATCGACCTTGCGGGATGCGGCCAAACCTTCGACACCTCGATCGACTGGATCGCGCCGCTGCAACGATTGATCGAACACGGGCCGCGCACCGGCTTCATCGTGCTCGGCGTGTCGCGCGGGCTCGAAGCGTTCGGCGGCGCGAGCACCAACCTGGCGGGCGCCGCCCGCGCCGGCCTGTACCGCATGCTGCAAAGCGAAACCCCGCGCCTGCGCTCGCGGCATGTGGACGTCGATGCCGGCATGGACGATGCACAGCTCGCTGACTGCATTGCCGGCGAGTTCTTAGCCGAGGGTGAAGACTCGGAGATCTGCCATCGGCAAGGCGTGCGCTACCGCGCCCGCCTGGAAGAAACCACGCTGCCGGGCCATGGCCCACTGCCACCGCTGGACGATACCGTGCTGTGGATCACCGGCGGCACGCGCGGCATCGGCATGGCTTGCGCGCGGCACTTCGTGCAGCGACATGGTGTGCACAAATTGGTGCTCACGGGCCGCGAGGCTTTTCCGCCACGAGAGGAATGGCACGCACTCGCAGCGCTGGACACACCGGTGGCGCGCAAGGTCCGCGACGTGCAGGCCCTGGAAACGGCGGGCGCGCAGGTCCATGTCTGCGACGTGGACCTCACCGACGAAGACGCGCTGCGCCGTGAGATCGCCACCGTGCACGCGACCCTAGGCCCCATCGGCGCCCTGCTCCACAGCGCCGGCATGGTGGACACCGACACGCCGGCACTGGTGCGCAAGAGCGCGCAGGGCATCGCGCGGGTGATGGCGCCCAAGGTGGCAGGCCTCGCCACCCTGCTGCGCTGCCTGGGCGACGAGCCCCTGCGCTGGGCCGCGCTGTTCTCCTCCGTCTCCGCCATGGTCCCCAGCCTGGGCGCCGGCCACGCGGACTACGCGATGGCGAATGCCTGCATGGACTACGTGGCGCAGGCGCACCAGGGCCCGTACCCGCTCATCAGCGTCCAATGGCCGAGCTGGAAGGACGCCGGCTTCGGCGAGATCAAGAGCCCGGCCTACCGCGCCACCGGACTGCTGGCGCACGGCAACGACGAAGGCCTGGACCTGTTGGACCGGCTGATCGCCGCCGGCCGTTCCGGCGCGTGGCTACCAGCCATGGTGGACCCGGCGAACTGGCGCCCGGACACGCTGATGCGTCGCAGCCTGCTGGAAGCCGCTGCGCCGCAAGCGAATGCACCGGCATCGCAGGCGCCGCAAACAACCGGCGTTCTCGACACCTGGCTCACGCAGTTGCTGGCCGAGCAACTCGGCATGGACCCGGACCGTGTGCGGCCGGACGTCCCCCTGCTGGAGTACGGCATGGATTCCGTGCTCATGCTGCAGTTCCTGCGCGCCGTCGGCCGCCATGTGGGTACGGAGCTGGACCCGTCCATCCTGTTCGAGCATCCGACCCTCGAAGCCTTCGGCGGCTGGCTGCGGCAGGCGCATGGGGATGCAGTGCCCGCTCCACCGCCTGCAGCACCCGCCGCCGCACCCGTGGCCGTGATTCACGCCAGTCCCACGAACAACGACATCGCCGTCATCGGCATGTCCTGCAGCTTCCCCGGCGCACCGGACCTCGACGCCTACTGGGCCCTGCTGTCGCAAGGCCGCTCGGCCCTGCGCCGCGTTCCCTTCGAACGCTGGGGCACGCACGAAGAACATTACGCCGGCCTGCTGGGCAGCATCGACCGTTTCGATCCCGGCTTCTTCCTGCTGTCCGAGGCCGACGCGCGGGCAATGGACCCGCAGGCCCTGCTGGTGCTGGAGCAGAGCCTGAACCTCATCTATCAGGCCGGCTACGCGCCGCGCGAGCTCAAGGGCCGCGCCGTCGGCGTGTACCTGGGCGCGCGCAGCCGCCACCAGCCGGATGCGGCGCGGCTGCGCGCGGCCGAGCATCCCATCCTCTCGGTCGGCCAGAACTACATGGCGGCCAACGTGTCGCGCTTCTTCGACCTGCGCGGACCCGCGGTGGTGGTGGACACGGCCTGCTCCTCGGCGCTGGTCGCCATGCAGATGGCCGCCCAGGCGCTGCAGGCCGGCGACGTGGAAGCGGCCCTCGTCGGCGGCGTCAACCTGCTGCACACCGACGAGCCGCTGCGCATCTTCGCGCAGCGCGGCATCCTGCAGGCCGGTGCGACCTTCCACCTGTTCGACGAACGTGCGCAGGGCGCGGTGCTGGGCGAAGGTGCGGGCATGGTGCTGCTCAAACCGCTGGCGCAGGCACTGGCCGACGGCGACCGCATCGATGCGGTGATCGCGGGCATGGCCATCAACAACGACGGCCGCACCGCCAGCCCGGTCGCGCCGAGCCTGCAGGCGCAAGTGGAAGTGATGCGCGCCGCGCTGCGCAAGAGCGGCCTGGGCGCCGATAGCATCGCGCACGTGGAAGTCAACGGCTCCGGCTCGCAGGTGACCGACCTGCTGGAGCTGAAAGCCATCGAGGCGGTGTACCGCGATGGCAGCCACGTTCCCTGCAGCCTGGGATCGGTCAAGCCGAATATCGGGCACCCGTTGTGCGCCGAAGGCATCGCCGGCTTCATCAAGCTCGCGCTGATGCTGCGGCACGGCCAGGGCGTGCCGTTCCTGTCGGCGCAGCAGCCGCTGAAGCACTACGACTTCGCCGCCTCGCCGCTGTTCTTCCGCCGCGCCACGGAACCGTGGAGCGGTGTGCCACGCGCAGCCGCCCTCAACTGCTTCGGCGACGGCGGCACCAATGCGCACGTGGTGCTGCGGCAGGCACCGGAACACCATGCGCCCACGCGCCAGCCGCTGCAGCCGCCGGCGCTGCGGCGCATCGATTTGCGTGCCCCCACAAGCGTTCCCACCGATTCCCAGCCGGCAGCCGCCGCGGGCTTCTGGGGCCGCCTGACCGTCTTGCATTCGCAGTCCCCGGATTCCCCATGAAGAAGAGCCAGCTCCTGCTGCCGCCCGACCACCCTGTCGTCCGCGGCCACCGTATCCATGGGAGGCACTGGCTGCCGGGCCTGGCCTATATCGACCTGCTGCACCAGGTGCTGCGCGCGCAGGGTTTCGATCTCGCCGAGGTGGCGTTGCGGGACCTGCGCATCTTCCGGCCGCTGGAAGTGGAGAACACCGAAGTCACGCTGGAGATCGCGCCGACGCCGGTGGCCGACGGCTGGCGGCTGGAGATCGCGGGCGGTGTGCACGGCGCCATGCAGCGATACGCCTCGGCGAGCGTGCAGCGCGTCGCGCCAGTCGCGTTCGACGAAACGCTGGACATGGAGCACATCCGCGCATCGGCCAGCCGCATCGTCCCGCTGGACGAGATCTACGCCGGCTGCCGCGCCGACGGTCTGGTGCACGAAGGACTGATCCGGGCTGCAGGCACGGTGTACGTGACGGACACGGCCTTGTACGTGGAATGCGAAGCACAGGCGGATGCGGCGGGCGACGGCCTGCTGTTCCACCCCGCCCTGCTGGACGGCGCCGTGGTCGCGGCGACGCGCCTGCTGGATGCGCTGGACACCTATGGCGACCTCCGGCTGCTGCTGCCGCTGATGTACGCCTCCTTCCGCGCTTCGGGTCTGCTGGTGCAGCGCTGCATCGCGCGCTGCAGCTTCAACGCAACCCGCCGCGAGGGCGAGCTGCGCCACCTGGACATGGACTTCTTCGATGCCACCGGGCACAAGGTGGCGGAGCTCAAAGACTTCGTCGGCAAGCGGGTGCGGGAAGCGGTAGCGCCGGCCGCCAAGCCGACTGCGGCATCGGCATTGACGTCGGTCGACGTCGGCCAGGCGGTGCGCAGCCTCATCGCCGAGCGGCTGGGCCGCCAGGCAGCGCAGATCGAAGACGACCTCGGCTATTACGAAATGGGCCTGAAGTCGGTGCAGCTGCTGGAGCTCGCGTCGGCGCTGGAAACGCGGCTTGGCGTGCCGTTGCCGCCCACGCTGCTGTTCGAGCACACGACTGTGGCGCAGCTGGTGGCGCACCTGGGCGGCGTGGCTCCTTCACGCGCCGTCACCGCGGCACCTGCACGGGTACAGCAACCGCAGCCACAACCCGTATCCGCCGCACCGACCGACATCGCCATCATCGGCATGGCCGGCCGCTATCCGCAGGCTGCCGATCTGGACGCCTTCTGGAACAACTTGCGCGCCGGCAAGGACTGCGTGACCGAGGTCCCGTTCGAGCGCTGGGACGCCGACGCCTGGTTCAGCGCCGACCCCGATGCGCCGGGCCGCACGCACGGCCGCTGGGGCGGCTTCATCGACGACGTGGACACGTTCGATCCGCTGTTCTTCCACATCTCGCCGCGCGAAGCCGAAACCATGGACCCGCAGGAGCGCCTGTTCCTGCAGGCCGCCTGGGCCGCGCTGGAAGACGCCGGCTGCACGCGCGAGTCGCTGCGCGGCGCGCACGGCGGCCGGGTCGGTGTCTACGTCGGCGCGATGACCCAGCAGTACGGCGCCATGCTGGCCGAAGCCACGGGCAACGCGTCGGCACCGGTCAACACCTTTGCCGCCGTCGCCAACCGCGTGTCGCACTTCTTCGGCTTCGAGGGGCCCAGCCTGGCCGTGGACACCATGTGCTCCTCCGGCGCGGTCGCCATCCACCTGGCCTGCGCCGACCTGGCGGCCGGGCGTTGCGCGCTGGCGCTGGTCGGCGGGGTCAACTTGTCGCTGGATCCACGCAAGTACCTGGGCCTGCAACAGATGAACCTGCTGGCCAGCCGGCCCGGCAGCCGCAGCTTCGGCCAGGGCGACGGCTTCATTCCCGCCGAAGGCGTGGGCGCTGTGCTGCTCAAGCCGCTGGCGCGTGCTGTGGCGGACGGCGACGACATCCTCGCCGTCATCAAGTCCGGTGCCGTCAACCACAACGGGGGCGGCGCCGGCTACACGGCGCCGGACCTGAGCGCGCAGGCGCGGCTGGTGCGCGACACGCTGGCGCAAGCCGGCATCGACGCACGCGGCATCGGCTACGTGGAAGCGGCGGCCAACGGCTCGGCGCTGGGCGACGCGGTCGAGGTGGCGGCGCTGGCCAAGGTGTTCGGCGAAGCCGGTGTCGCGAACGGCGCGTGCGCCATCGGCGCGGTGAAATCCAACATCGGCCATGCCGAAGCGGCGTCCGCACTGTCGCAGCTGGCCAAGGTGGTGCTGCAGCTGCGCCACGGGCAGCTTGTGCCGTCCATCGGCGCCGAGCCATTGAATCCGGCTTTGCGGCTGGAGGACACGCCGTTTCGCCTGCAGCGCGAAGCGGGTCCCTGGAACAGGCAGGGCGAAACGCCGCGCCGCGCGCTGATCGACTCCTTCGGCGCCGGTGGCTCCAACGCCTGCCTGCTGGTGGAGGAATACCTGCCGCCGGCCGCGCCCGTGCAGGACACTGCGCTGGATGCCGGGCCGCAGGTCGCGGTGTTCTCGGCGCGCAGCGCGGAACGGCTGGAGGCGATGGTCCGGCAGATGCTGGCGCACTTGCGCGCGCACGAGGAGATCGCGCTGGCGCCGCTGGCCTTCACCCTGCAGACCGCGCGCGAAGCCATGGACTGGCGGCTGGCCATCGTCACGGCCCACCGCGCGGACCTGCTGGCGCGCATGGAAGCCTGGCTGGAAAAACCGGTCGTCACGGGCAGCCCCGACAGCCGCGCCGGATTGAAGGAACTGCTGTCCGGCTCCGTCGAGGCAACGGTCGCCGAGGCATTGCTGCGCGAAGGCCGGCCGGACCGCATCGCGCGCTTCTGGGAGCAAGGCGGCAAGGTGCCGTGGGCTGGGCTGCATGCTGGCAAGGAAATGCGGCGGGTGAAGCTGCCGGGTTACCCGTTCGCCCAGGAACGCTACTGGCTGCCGAAGGCCGGCGTCGCCAAGGTGCAGCTGCCGGTTGCCGCGCCACTGCCGGCCCCGACGGTGCAAGGCCACATCGTTGCCTTCCTGGCCAGCCACCTCAAGCTGGACGCTGCGCGCATCGGCCTGCACACCGACCTTGCCGAATACGGCGTCGATTCCATCCTGGGCCTGCGGCTCGCGCGCAGCCTGCAGCAGGCGTTCGATGTCCGCCTGTCGGCGCGCGACATGCTGGAGCACCGCACCATCGCCGCCCTGGCCGCGCACTTGGGCCAGCCCGCATCCGCACCAATGGCCCAGGCGCCGGCCCTGCCCCTGTCGGAGAACCAGAAGGGCCTGTGGGCACTGCACCAGCTGGACCCGCAATCGGCCGCCTACGCCATCCCGCTGTGCCTGCGCCTGCGCGACGCGATCGACATGCAGGCGCTGCGCCGTGCCTGCGCATTCGTCGCGCAGCGGCATCCGGCGTTGAACACGGTGATCGAGAGCATCGACGGCATGCCGGCGCAGCGCCTGGATGCGCCCGCGCCCGAGCCGGAGCTGGAAGACATTTCGGCGCTAACCCCGGATGAGGTCGTACCGCACCTTCATCAATGGACGCGCCGTCCCTTCACCCTCGAGCGCGGACCCCTGTGGCGCACCGGCGTGTTCACGCGCTCGCCGCAGGAGCAGTACCTGCTGCTGGCCGTGCACCATTTGGTCTGCGACGCGCGCTCGCTGCAACTGGTGGCGACGGCGCTGCTGGAGGCGCACGCCGCGTTTGCTGCGGGCACCATGCCGGCGCACGCCGAACCGCCTGCGGCTTACGCTGACTTCGTTGCCTGGGAGCAGGCATTTCTCGCCAGCCCGCGGGCCGAGACGCAGCGCGCCTACTGGAAGCAGCAGCTCGCAGCACCCTTGCCCGTGATCGAGCTGCCGGCCGAATTCCCACGCGCCGGCGCCGCCGCGCGGCCGGACACACTGGTGCACGCACTCGACACCGACTTGTCTTCGCGTATCACGGCCTGGTGCGCGGCACGCAGCGTCACGCCCGCTATGCTCTTCCTGGCCGTCTACCAGCTGCTGCTGCGCCGCTACACCAGCGCCGCCGATATCGTGGTCGGCATGCCCACCGTCGGCCGGCCCGAGGAGCGCTTCGACGACGTGGCCGGCTACTTCGCCAACGTCATCGCGGTGCGCAGCCGGCTCGACGGCAGCCAGCCGTTCGAGCGCTTCCTGCAGGACCTGCAGCGCACGGTGGCCGACGGGCTGGACCATGCGGACTTTCCTTTCTCGCGCCTGGTGCGCGAGCTGCGCCTGGGCGGCGAGGCCGCGCCCGTGTTCCAGGCCGCCTTCGAATTCCAGAGCGCCCGCGTGGTCGACCTGGAGCGGCTGCCGTCCGGCGCCGAGGTGCTGCACACCATCGGCCAGCAAGGCGAGTTCGAGCTGGTGCTGGAGGTGTTCGAACGCCGGCCGAGCTACCTGCTGCGCCTCAAATACGACGCGGCGCTGCGCGAGCGCGCGGCGGTGGAGCGCATGGCGGGCCATCTCGCCGTCCTGCTCGGCGCGATCCTGCAACAGCCGGCGCTGGCGCTCGACGACTTGCCGCTGCTGCCCGAGGCCGAGGCACGGACCCTGCTGCGCGACTGGAACGCCACGCAGCTCCCCTCTCCCGCAGACCTGTGCGTCCACGACCTGATCGCGCGCCAGGCAAGCGCCACGCCGGACGCCGTTGCTGCCAGCGACGCGCACCGGCAACTCAGTTACCGCGAATTGGATTCGCTGAGCAACCAGCTTGCCGCCTGGCTGCGCGGCCAGGGCATCGGCGCCGGCGGCCTGGTCGCCATCGGCGTGCAGCGCTCGGTGCGCATGGTGGTGGGTCTGCTGGGCATCTGGAAAGCGGGCGCGGCCTACGTACCGCTGGACCCGGACTTCCCCGACGAGCGCCTGCGCTACATGCTGGCGGACTGCCGCGCCTCCCTGCTGCTGGCAGAAACCGCCACCGCGGACAAGCTGCGTCCGCTGCTGCCCCAAGGCGCGCGGCTGGTGCTGCTCGATGCCGGCTGGGAAGACATCGCGCAAGCCACCGTCGCCGATGCAGCCGGCACACCGCGCCGCGACGCCACGCTGGACGACCTCGCCTACCTGCTCTACACGTCCGGCAGCACCGGCCAGCCCAAGGGCGTGATGGTGACGCACCGCGGCGTGGCCAACCTCAGGGCCGCCATGCTGCAGTGGCCGGGCCTGCGCGCGGACGACCGCGTCCTGGCCACCACCACCTACTGCTTCGACATTTCGGTGGTGGAGCTGCACCTGCCGCTGACGGTCGGTGCGCAGGTGCACCTCTGCGACGCCGCCACGGTGCGCGATGCGCAGGCACTGCGGGAAGACATCGCCCGCGTGCGGCCAACCCTGCTGCAGGCCACGCCCACCACCTGGGCGCTGCTGTTCCAGGCCGGCTGGCGCAATGAAGAGCGCCTGCGCCTCTTCTGCGGCGGCGAGGCGATTTCCGACGGGCTGCGGCAGCGCTTCGTGGCGGCCGGCTGCGAGGTCTGGAACCTCTACGGCCCGACCGAGACCACGGTGTATTCGCTGGGCGGCCCGCTGGAGCGCGAAGGCCCCATCACCATCGGCAGGCCGGTGGCGAACACCCAGGTGTACGTCGTCGATGCGCGGCTGCGCCCGGTGCCGATCGGCATCGCCGGCGAGCTGTGCATCGCGGGCGACGGCCTGGCGGCCGGGTACCTGCACCAGCCGGAGCTGACGGCGCAGAAGTTCGTCGGCAACCCGTTCGCGCCCGGCACGCGCCTGTACCGCACCGGCGACCTGGCGCGCCGGTTGCCCGACGGCCGGGTGGAATTCCTGGGCCGCATCGACGCGCAGGTGAAGATCCGCGGCTTCCGCATCGAGCTGGGCGACGTGGAAAGCGCCCTGCTGCGCCATCCCGCCGTTGCTGGCGCCGCCGTGGTGGTGCAGGAGCGGGACGACGGCAAGCGGCTGGTGGCCTGCTGGGTGCCGGCGGATGGCTCCGTCCCGGTCGACCCGCGCGCGCTGCGCGAACACCTGCGCGCGGTACTGCCCGAGTACATGGTGCCGGCGAAGTTCGTGCAGGTGCCCGCGCTGCCGCTCACCGGCAGCGGCAAGGTGGACCGCAAGGCGCTGCTGGCGCAGGTGGAAGCGACCGCCGCGCCAGCCTTGACGGCGGTCGCCACCTCGTCCGAACTGGAGGAGCGCGTGCGCGCCATCTGGCGCCAGGTGCTGGAGGTGGACGACATCCGCGCCGACGATGGTTTCTTCGCCATCGGCGGCGATTCGCTCAGCGCGGTGGCGGTGGCACAGCGCATCGCCGGCGCGTTCGGCGTCGCGTTCACCCCGACCGCCTTGTTCAAGCACGCCAGCGTGCGCGGGATCGGGCGCTACCTGGCGCAGGCCGGCGTGGCGGGCACGGCGGCCCCGATTCCCGCACCTCCCGTTGCTGCACAGCCCGCGCTCGCCTTGCCTCCACCAAACTCCGGCCGCCCGGGCGACGTTGCCATCATCGGCATCTCCTGCCAGTTCCCCGACGCGCGCGACCACCGTGCCTTCTGGGACAACTTGCGCACCGGCACCGAATCGCTGCGGCTGCTGAGCGCCGAAGAGCTGCGCGCCGCCGGCGTGCCCGAACACGTCATCGCCAACCCGCGCTACGTGCCGGTGCGCTCCAGCATCGAGGGCAAGGACCTGTTCGATCCGGCCTTCTTCCACATCTCCGCACGCGACGCGCAGCTGCTGGACCCGCAGGCGCGGCTGTTGCTGATGCACGCCTGGAAAGCGGTGGAGGACGCCGGCTACGTGGCGCGCCGCATTCCCGACACGGCTGTGTTCATGTCGGCCAGCAACAGCTTCTACCAGGGGCCGGCCGGCCTGCCGCTGAACGCCTCGGGCGTGATCGAGCATGCGGACGCCTACGTCTCCTGGATGCTGGCGCAGGCCGGCACCCTGCCCGCGCTGATCTCGCACAAGCTGGGGCTCAAAGGCCAGAGCTTGGCCGTGCACTCCAACTGCTCGTCGTCGCTGAGCGCGCTGCACGCGGCCTGCCGCAGCATCCAGTCGGGCGAGGCCGGGCAGGCGCTGGTGGGCGCCTCCACCCTGTTCGCCACCGGGCGCCTGGGCTACCTGCACCAGGACGGCCTGAACTTCTCCGGCGACGGCCACCTGCGCGCCTTCGACGCCGCGGCCGACGGCATGGTGCCGGGCGAAGGCGTGGCCGTGGTGCTGCTGAAGGACGCGGCGCGCGCCGTCGCCGACGGCGACCACATCTACGCCATCGTGCGCGGCATCGCCGTCAACAACGACGGCGCGGACAAGGCCGGCTTCTACGCGCCCAGCGTGGGTGGCCAGGCCGACGTCATCCGCAAGGCGCTGGATGCCGCGAGGGTGGATCCCGCCAGCATCGGCTACGTGGAGGCGCACGGCACCGGCACGCGGCTGGGCGACCCGATCGAGCTGCAGGCGCTGGCCGAGGCCTATGCCGGCGCGGCCAACCGGCCGGCTTCCTGCGGGCTCGGTTCGGTGAAAACCAACATCGGCCACCTGGACACCGCCGCCGGCCTGGCCGGTTGCATCAAGCTGGCGCTCAGCCTCACGCACGGCGAGCTGCCGCCCAGCCTGCACTACCGCGCCCCGAATCCGGGCATCGATTTCGCGCGCACGCCGTTCTACGTGGTGGACACATTGCGGCCCTGGCCGCGCGGCGATGCGCCGCGGCGCGCCGCGCTCAGCGCGTTCGGCATCGGCGGCACCAACACGCATGCGATCTTCGAGGAGGCGCCGGAGCAGTCTCTCGCCGTGACGGGACATGCGGGACCGTTCGTGGTGCCGCTGTCGGCGAAGACGCGCGAGCGGCTGGATGTCTATGCGCGCGAGCTGCTGGGGTTCCTGCGCGCACAGGCCGGCACGGATCTGGAGCGGCTGGCCTACACCTTGCAGGTGGGTCGCGAGGCCATGACCAGCCGCGTGGCATTCGTTGTGCGCGACCTGGCGCAGTTGCTGGAACAGCTGCAGCTGTTCGTGGATGGCAAGACCGCCTCCGATTGCTTCATCGGCGACACGCTGCAGGGCCGCCCCGGCCTGCTGGCCGACGATGAGGACGATGCGCGCCAGCTGGTGGAGCGCTGGGTGGCAGCGCACAAGTGGACGCGGCTGGCAAGGGCGTGGACCACCGGTCTGGACGTTCGCTGGGAGCGGCTGTACACCGTGCGCCCGCACCGCATGAGCCTGCCGACCTATCCGTTCGCGCAGGAGCGCTACTGGATCGAGACACCGGCCACGCAGGCGCCTGCGGCTGCGCATCTGCACCCGCTGCTGCACGCCAATACCTCGGACTTCCACGCGCAGCGTTTCAGCTCCACGTTCAGCGGCGCCGAGTTCTTCCTTGCGGACCATCAGGTGCAGGGACGGCCGGTGCTGCCGGCCGTGGCGCAGCTGGAGATGGCGCGCGCTGCGATGGCACTGGCCTCTGGTGAAGCGGGCACGCTTCTTCGCCTGAAGAACGTGGTGTTCGCACGGCCGGTGATGGTGCAGCCACCGTCGACGGCGGTCCAGGTGACCTTGTGGCCGCAGGCCGAAGGCGGCATCGCTTATGAGATCGCGAGTGCGGCGGGCGGGGACGCGGTGGTGCATTCGCGCGGCACCGGTGAGCTGATGCCGGCAGCCGGTCCGCAGCCGCGCATCGACCTCGGGACGGTGCGGGCGGTGTGCGCGAAGTCGCTGGATGCGGCAGCGTTCTACGCCGTGTTCGACCGGCTTGGCTTTTCCTATGGACCTTCGCTGCGCGCCGTGACATCGCTCGCGCACGGCGTGGACGCCGAAGGCCGGCCACAGGCACTGGCGCACATCGCGCTGCCGCACGCGCTCGCAGCGACGCAAGACGCCTACCTGCTGCATCCCAGCCTGCTGGATGCTGCCCTCCAAGCGGCCGTCGGCCTGCAGATGGGCGCAGCCGAGCCGATCCGGCTGGCGCTTCCGTTCGCGCTGGAGCAGCTGGAGATCCTGGCGGCGCGGATTCCCGCGCAGCTGTTCGCCTGGGTGCGTTATGGCACCGGCGGCAAGATCGACATCGATGTCTGCGACGAACACGGCGCGGTGCAGGTGGGCATCAGCGGCTACACGGCGCGTGTGCTGGAGAGCGCCGTCGTCACCAACGACGCGCCCCTGCTGCTTGCACCTGCCTGGGAGGCACAACCGTTACCGACAGTGAGCGGCCAGCCTTCGCAATGGGCGTTGCTCGCGCCCGGCCTGGCCGCGCACGCGGCCGGCATCGGCGCCAAGCTGCAGGCCGCGCGTTGCGTGGTACTGGACGCGGACTACACGTCGGCGGCGGCACAGGCGCTGGAGCTCTTGCGCGAAGTAATGCAAGCCAGGCAGGGCGGTCCTGTCCTGCTGAGTCTGGTGGTGCCGCAGGCCGGTGAAGACAGTCTCCACGCGGGCCTGTTGGGCCTGCTGCGCAGCGCCTGCCAGGAAAACCCCAAGCTGGCCGTGCAGCGGCTTGTCTGGAACCCCGACACCGGGCTCCAGCTGCTGCGCGTCCGCTGGAATGACCTGCCGCCTGCCAGCCCCGCCATGCCCTGGAAGGATCAGGGTGTGTACCTCCTCACCGGCGGACTCGGCGGCTTGGGCCTGGTGTTCGCACGCGAGATCGCGCGGCAGGTGCGCTCGCCGGTGCTGGTGCTCGCCGGGCGCTCCGCGCCAGATGAAGCCGCACAGCTGCGGCTGGACGAACTGCGCGCGCTCGGCGCCGACGCACACCCCCACGTCGTCGACGTGGCAGATGCAACCACCGTGCAGGACCTGGTGAACGGCATCGTGCAGCGCCACGGCCGCCTCGACGGCGTCGTGCACGCGGCCGGCGTGCTGGCCGACGGCTTCCTGCTGAACAAGACCGAGGCGCAGCTGCGCGCCGTGCTCGCGCCCAAGGTGGCCGGCACGCTGAACCTGGACGCCACCACCGCCGGCCTGCCGCTGGACTGCTTCATCCTGTTCTCCTCGGTCGTGGCAACGCTGGGCAACCTGGGCCAGGGCGACTACGCGGCGGCCAACGGGTTCCTGGATGCCTTCAGTGCGCACCGCAACCGGCTGGCGGCTGAAGGGCAGCGCCATGGCCGCACCCTGTCGGTCGGCTGGCCGCTGTGGGCCGAAGGCGGCATGCGTGCTTCGGCACAGACCCAGGCGCGTGTGCGCGAGACGTTTGGCCTGGAGGCGCTGCCGACGCAGGCCGGCGTGCAGAGCCTGTCTGCGGCGTGGGGCGCGGGCGTCGACCACGCCGTGGTGCTTGCCGGCGACCGGCAGCGGTTGCGCAAGGCATTCGACGAGGCCCCGACTCCCGAACGGCCTTCACCCGCCGTGGCGGAGCCACCGCACAGCACCGCGCCGCAACCCGGGGATTCCCATGCGCTGGAAGACAAGACGCTCGTCTACCTGAAGCGGATACTGGCCGACGCCGTCAAGCTGCCGGCGTCCCGCATCGAGGCCGATGCGCCACTGGAGCAATACGGTATCGACTCCATCCTGGTGCTGCAGCTGACCGAGGCGCTGGAGAAGGATTTCGGCTCGCTGTCCAAGACGCTGTTCTTCGAGTACCAGAGCCTGCGAGCGCTGGCGCGCCACTTCATCGCGGCGCATGCAGGACGCCTGCCGCAGGTGGTGGGGCATTCCGCATCCGCCCAGGCGACGGTGGCGGTGACATCCGCGCCGGCGCCTGCCGCACGCCCACGTTTCCTTCTTCCGGCCGCGGCGCCCACTGTCCCCATACAGCCTGCTTCCGATGCCCTGGACGTTGCCATCATCGGCGTGGCCGGCCGTTACCCGCAGGCGCGCACGCTGCGCGAGTTCTGGCACAACCTGAGCCAGGGCCGCGACTCGATCACCGAAATCCCGCCGGAGCGCTGGGACCACAGCCGCCATTTCGACCCCGACAAGGAGCGCGAAGGCACCACCTACGGCAAGTGGGGCGGCTTCATGGACGGCGTGGAGGAGTTCGATCCGCTGTTCTTCAACATCTCGCCGCGCGAGGCGCAGATCCTCGATCCGCAGGAGCGGCTGTTCGTGCAGTGCGTCTGGGAAACGCTGGAGGACGCCGGCTACACGCGAGAGCGCCTGGCACGCCTGCGCAAGCGTGAGCTGGAAGGCAACGTCGGCGTGTTCGTCGGCGTGATGTACGAGGAGTACCAGCTGTACGGACCGCAGTTCTCGGCCAGCCCCTCGTCCATCGCCAACCGGGTGTCCTGGTTCTGCAACTTCCACGGCCCCAGCATGGCGGTGGACACCATGTGTTCGTCGTCGCTGACAGCGATTCATCTGGCCTGCCAGAGCCTGCGGGAGGGCGGCTGCGAAGTGGCGATTGCCGGCGGCGTGAACGTCTCCATCCATCCCAACAAGTACCTGTTCCTGGCGCGCGGCCGCTTCATCTCCAGCAAGGGCCGCTGCGAGAGCTTCGGCGAAGGCGGCGACGGCTACGTGCCGGGCGAAGGCGTCGGCGCTGTCCTGTTGAAGCCACTAGCCCGCGCGATTGCGGATGGCGACCGCATCTACGGCGTCATCAAGGGCACGGCCGTGAATCACGGCGGCAAGACCAACGGGTACTCGGTGCCGAACCCGGTCGCCCAGGCAGCGGTGATCCGCCAGGCGATGGAGCGTGCCGGCGTGCATCCGCGCGCGGTGAGTTATATCGAGGCGCACGGCACCGGAACCTCGCTGGGCGACCCCATCGAGATCGCAGGGCTGGTGCGTGCCTTCGCCGAGCAGACGCAGGACCGACAGTTCTGCGCCATCGGCTCGGCCAAGTCCAACATCGGGCATTGCGAGAGCGCCGCCGGGATCGCCGGGCTGACCAAGGTGTTGTTGCAGCTGAAGCACGGGCAGATCGCGCCTTCGCTTCATTCCGAGGTGCTCAACCCGCACATCGATTTCGCGGCCACGCCGTTCACGGTGCAGCAGCAGCTCGCGGAGTGGAAGCGGCCGGTGGCCAGCCTCGACGGCGGGCCGGCGCGCGAGCTGCCGCGCATCGCGGGCATCTCCTCGTTCGGCGCGGGCGGGGCCAATGCGCACCTGGTGATCCAGGAGTACGTGGCGCCGCGGGTGCAAGCGGTGCACGTGACGCAGGACAGGCCAGCGGTGATCGTGCTGTCAGCACGCGATTCCGAGCGCCTGCATGCGCACGCGCGCAATCTGCTGCAGGCGATCACCGAGGACGCACTCGGCGACGGCCAGCTCACCGACCTGGCCTACACGCTGCAGATCGGGCGCGAGGCGATGGAGGAGCGGCTGGCGTTCACGGCAGCTTCCATGAACGAGGTCGTGGACACGCTGCGCCGCTTCATCTCTGGCGACACATCGGTCGACGCGCCCTACCGCGGCAATGCCAAGCGGGACCGCACCGCTGTCGCGCTCTTCACCAGCGACGAAGACCTGAAGCAGGCCGTCGCAAGCTGGCTGACCAAGGGCAAGTTCACCCAGTTGGCCGAGCTGTGGGCCAAGGGACTGCCGGTGAACTGGGAGCCGCTGCATGCGGCAGCCCGCCCGTGGCCCCTCAGCCTGCCGGCCTACCCGTTCGCGCGCGAGCGGCACTGGGGGCCGGACCATGTCCAGCAACCGGCGCACGCCGGAAACGCCTCCGTGCTGCACCCGCTCTTGCACCGAAACACCTCCAGCTTCGCGGAACAGCGCTACAGCGCGGTGTTCGAAGGCAGCGAATTCTTCCTGGCCGACCACCGCGTCGGCGGTGCACGCGTGCTGCCGGGCGTGGTGTCGCTGGAGATGGTGCGCGCAGCGCTCGCCGATGCCGCCGAGATCAACGCACATGCCGGCATCACGCTGCGCAACATCGCCTGGCTGCGGCCGCTCACGGTCGATGCGCAGCCGGTCGCCGTGGACCTCGTGCTGCAGCCCGGCGAGGCTGGCGTGGTCGCGTTCGAGGTCCGCACGGGAGCACGCGACGGTGAAGCCACCGTGCATGCGCAGGGCGAGGCATTGCTGGAAGCCAAGGCACAGCCGGCCGCCGTGGACCTGTCCATGCTCGCCGCGCAGTGCGCAACACCGCTGTCCGTCGATCAGTGCTACCAGGACTTCGGCACCATGGGCATCGCCTACGGCCCGGCGCACCGCGCGCTGGAGACGCTGCATAGTGGCACCGACGGCGCGGGCCGGCAGCAGGCGCTGGCGCGGCTACGCCTGCCGGCTTGCGTGGCGGACAGCCGGGATCGCTTCCTCCTGCACCCGAGCCTGATGGACGCCGCGCTGCAGGCGACGCTGGGTTTGTCCGATCCGTCGCAAGCGCGCACGGCCGCGATGCCGTTCGCTCTGGCCGAGCTGAACCTGTTCGCCGCCTTGCCCGACGCGCCCTGGGTGCTGGTGCGCGAAAGCGAACCGCCGCGCGGCGAAGTGCGGAAGTTCGACATCGACCTGCTCGACGACGACGGCAGCACCTGCGTGCAGCTGCGCGGCTTCAGCACGCGCGCTCTCGCGCAGGCGGCAACGCCAGCGGCACCGCCTGTGGAAACCCCCGCCCTCACCGGCACCCTGATGCTGGCGCCTGTGTGGGAGCCGCAGGACGTCGAGCCCGACACGAACTTCCCCGCCGCAGACGCCCGCGTCCTGCTGGTCGGCGGCACGCCGGAGGAGCAGGCCATCGTGCGCCGCCGCTGGCCCGGTGCACAGGGATTGGACCCGCTGCAAACCGCAAGCCAGGTCGACCACGTCGTCTGGCTCGCCCCCGCCTCCCGCGCCGACTCCGTCACCGCCGAATCCTTGGTCGACGACCAGCAGCGCGGCGTGCTGGCCTGCTTCCGCCTGGCCAAGGCGCTGCTCGCCACCGGCCACGATGCGCACCCGCTGGGCTGGACCGTCGTCACCCGCCAGGCAGTCGCCACGGGGCCACGCGCGCAGACCGACCCCACGCACGCCAGCCTGCACGGCCTGATGGGATCCTTGGCCAAGGAGTACCCGCACTGGCGCGTGCGCGTCGCCGACCTGCCGGCCGATGACATGCAGGCATTGAACCAGGCCTTGCTGCTGCCCCCCGACCCCAACGGCGACGTATGCGCCTGGCGCAACGGCCAGTGGCTGCGCCAGCAGCTGGTGCAGGTGAAAGACACCGGCGGCGGCCGCGCGCTGGTGAAGGACGACGGCGTCTACGTCGTGATCGGCGGCGCCGGCGGCATCGGCGAGGTGTGGAGCGAAGCCATGCTCCGCGCGCACCGGGCGCGCATCGTCTGGATCGGCCGGCGACCGCTCGACGATGCCATCCAGGCCAAGCTCGCGCGGCTGGGCGCGCTCGGCCCGGCGCCGCACTACATCGCCGCCGATGCCACGCGCGGCGAGGAGCTGCTGCGCGCCTGGCGCGAGATCAAGCAGCTGCATGGCCACATCGACGGGATCGTGCACGCCGCCATCGTGCTGCAGGACCAGGGCATTGCCGCCATGGACGAGGCGCGTTTCCAGGCCAGCCTGGCGGCCAAGGTGGACGTGAGCGTGCGCCTGGCCCAGGTGTTCGCCGAGGAGCCGCTGGACTTCGTGCTGTTCTTCTCCTCGGCGCAGAGCTTCGTGAAAGCGGCCGGCCAGAGCAACTACGCGGCCGGCTGCACCTTCAAGGACGCCTTCGCGCAGGCGCTGGCGCGGCAATGGCCCTGCGCCGTGAAGGTGATGAACTGGGGCTACTGGGGCAGCATCGGCATCGTCGCCGAGGCAGCCTACCAGCAGCGCATGGCCCGCGCCGGCATCGGGTCCATCGAGCCGGCCGAGGGCATGGCCGCACTCGCTGCCCTGCTGGCCTCGCCGCTGGAGCAGGTGGCGCTGATCAAGACCACGCGGCCGCTGGCGCTGGACAGCCTGCGCGCGGACGAACTGCTGACGGTGCATGCGGACACGCTGCCGGCGCAGCCCGATCCGGTCCTCCCCCCGCGCCCGGTTCCGACTGCCGACAACCTGGACGCGGACGATGCGCTGCTGTGCCGGTTGCTGCGGGCGCAGCTGCGAGTCGCCGGCGTCCTGCGCGAAGGCGCGGCGACGCTCGCGCAGCGCATGGCCGTCGCCGGCGTCGCCGAGCGCCACGCGCCCTGGATGCGCGAGAGCTTCGCCGCGCTCGCCGCACAGGGAGTGCTGCGCCATGAAGGCGACCTGTGGCTCGCCGATGCCTCGCTGGTGGAAGACAGCGACACCGTCTGGGCCGGGTGGGATGCCCGCAAAACCGGCTGGCTCGCCAACCCCAACCGCCAAGCGCAGGCCCGGCTGCTGGAAACCGCACTGCGCGCCCTGCCCGACGTGCTGTCCGGCAAGCGCACCGCCACCGACGTGCTGTTCCCCGACGCCTCGATGGCGCTGGTCGAGGGCATCTACAAGAACAACCGCCAGGCCGACCATTTCAACGCCGTGCTGGCCGACGCGCTGGTGGCCCACGTACAGGCACGCGCCAAGGCCGACCCTGCCGCGCGCCTGCGCCTGCTGGAGATCGGCGCCGGTACCGGCGGCACTGCCGCCGTGCTGTTCGAGCGCCTGCGCCCGCATGCCGGCCACATCGGCGAGTACGCCTACACCGACATCTCCAGGGCCTTCCTGCTGCACGCCGAGCAGGAATACGGCGCGGCGAACCCTTATCTCGCCTACCGGCTGTTCAACGTGGAGCAGCCCGTCGCGCCGCAGGGCCTGGACGCGGGCGGCTACGACGCCGTGATCGCCACCAACGTGCTGCACGCCACGCGCGACATCCGCCAGACCTTGCGTAATGCCAAGGCGCTGCTGCGGCGCGGCGGCCTGCTGCTGGTCAACGAGATCGCGCAGAAGCAACTGTTCAGCCACCTGACCTTCGGCCTGCTGGACGGCTGGTGGCGCTATGAGGATGCGCCGCTGCGCCTGCCCGGCTCGCCTGCCCTGTCTCCAGAGAGCTGGCGGCGGGTGCTGGAGTGCGAAGGCTTCCACGGCGTGGCTTTCCCCGCAGTCGATGCGCATGCGCTGGGCCAGCAGGTGATCGCGGCGCGCAGCGATGGTGTGGTGCGGCAGCGGCGCGCGGTCGCTGCGGTGCCTGCGCCCAAGGCGCCGCCGGCACCGCAAGCGGCACGCCCGCCGGTGCACGTGCGGATCGAACACACCGCAAGGGCGGCCACCGCTGCAACCGGTGTCACCCCGCAGCTGCTGCGCGAGGCCGCCACCGCGCACCTGAAAACGCTGCTGGGCCGCACGCTGAAGATCGAGCCGCAACGCATCGACGCCTCCGAGCCGCTGGAGAGCTACGGCATCGACTCCATCCTGGTGGTGCAGTTCAGCAACGCGCTGCGCGGCACCTTCCCGGAGGTCAGCAGCACCCTGCTGTTCGAGCACCGGACTATCGAAGCGCTGGTGTCGCACTTCATGGCGACCGAAAGCGAAGCGGTGCGCAGGCTGGCCGAGCAGTCGCTGCCGGCGCACGCGGACACGGCCGCCAGCGCATCTGTGCCCGCACCGGCGACGCCCGTCGTCTCCAGGCCGCTACGACGCGTGGAGCCGGCGCGCGCCACGCAAGCCTTGCCAGCCACCACCGGGACGCGCGACGTCGCCATCGTCGGCCTCTCAGGCCGCTACCCCCAGGCGGACAACGTCCACGCCTTCTGGCGCAACCTGGCAGAAGGCCGCAACTGCATCTCCGCCATCCCGCCGGACCGCTGGGACTGGCAGCGTTACACCGGCACCATCGCGTCCAAGTGGGGCGGTTTCCTCGACGGCATCGACTGCTTCGACGCACGCTTCTTCCGCATCTCGCCCAAGGAGGCCGAGCGCACGGACCCGCAGGAGCGCCTGTTCCTGCAGGAAGCCTATGCCGCCATCGAGGACGCGGGCCACACGCCCGCCACGCTGGGCGAGCGAGTCGGCGTGTTCGTCGGCGTGATGAACAGCACCTATGCGCGCAACTCGGCCTACTGGTCCATCGCCAACCGGGTGTCCTTCCTGCTCGACTTCAAGGGCCCGAGCCTGGCGGTCGACACGGCCTGCTCGTCATCGCTCACCGCCATCCACCTGGCGCTGGAAAGCATCGCCAACGGCAGCGCCGACTGCGCCATCGCCGGCGGCGTGAGCCTGATCGTCGATCCGCTGCACTACCAGCTGCTGTCGTCCTTCACCATGCTGACCGCCGGCGACCGCTGCAAGTCCTTCGGCGACGGCGCCGACGGTTTCGTGGACGGCGAAGGCGTGGGCGCCGTTGTGCTCAAGCCGCTGACGCGCGCCGTCGCCGACGGCGACCGGATCTACGGCGTCATCAAGGCCAGCGCCGTCAACCACGGCGGCCGGACCAACGGCTATTCGGTGCCGGACCCGGCCGCGCAGGCCGACGTGATCGCGCAGGCGCTGGAACGCGCTGGCGTGCACCCGCGCGCGGTCAGCTATGTCGAGGCGCACGGCACCGGCACCGCGCTGGGCGACCCGATCGAGATCGCCGGACTCGCCAAAGCGTTCTCCGCGCGCACGGCGGACCGGCAGTTCTGTGCCATCGGATCGGCCAAGTCCAACATCGGGCATTGCGAAAGCGCGGCCGGCATCGCGGCACTGACGAAGGTGCTGCTGCAGATGCGGCACGGGCAGATTGCGCCTTCGCTGCATGCGGAGGTGCCGAACCCGCACATCGATTTCGCGGCCACGCCGTTCGCGGTGCAGCAGGAGCTGGCGCAGTGGAAGCGGCCAGTGGTGAGCCTCGACGGCGGGCCGGCGCGCGAGGTTCCGCGCATCGCGGGCATTTCGTCGTTCGGCGCGGGCGGGGCGAATGCGCACCTGGTGATCGAGGAGTACGTCGCGCCGCCGGCGCAGGCGCTCCACGTCGCGCCGGAGCGGCCGGCGCTGGTCGTGCTGTCGGCGCGCACCGAGGAACGGTTGCGAGAGCAGGCACGCCGGCTGCTGCAGGCCATCGCCGACGAGCAGCTCGGCGATGACCAGCTGGCGGATCTGGCGTACACGCTGCAGGTCGGCCGGGAGGCGATGGAGGAACGATTGGCGTTCACTGCCTCGTCCATGGCCGATGTGAACGACACGCTGCGGCGCTTCGCTGCAGCGGAAACAGGCATCGACCGCCTTCACCGGGCCAGCGTGCGCGACCACAAACCCGCAATGACCGCGCTGGTGGCCGACGAGGACCACACCCAGCTGGTGACGAGCTGGATCGCCAAGGGCAAGGTCGGCAAATTGGCCGAACTGTGGACACAGGGCTACGCCATCGACTGGCGCGCGCTGCAATCCGGTCCGGCGATGCCGCGCCGCATCGGCCTGCCGACGTATCCGTTCGCGCGCGAGCGCCATTGGCGCCGCGACGCGGAAGCACCGGACACGGTTCCCGGCCAAGTTGTGACAGCAAACCTGCATCCGCTGCTGCACGCCAACACCTCCACGCTGGAGGTGCAGCGCTTCAGCTCCCGCTTCAGCGGCAGCGAGCCGTTCTTCGCCGACCACGTGGTGCAGGGGCGGCGTGTGCTGCCCGGTGTCGCGGCGCTGGAGATGGCGCGCGAGGCGGTCGTGCGGTCCACCTCCGGTGCAAGTGGAGTCATGCTGAGGAACGTCGTCTGGTTGCGTCCTGTCGTCATCGGCGATGGCGCACTGGATGTGCACATCGAGCTGCTCCCGCAGGAAAACGGCATCGCGTTCGAGATCTGCAGCGGCGGCGAACTGCATGCGCAGGGTCTGGCCGTGGTGGCGCTGGAAACAGCGCGCCCGCGCGCCGACCTGAACCTGCTGCGTGCGCAGTGCGCGCTCTCCATTCCCGCGGCGCGCTGCTACGAAGCCTTCACCCGCATGGGCATTGCCTACGGTCCCACGCACCGTGCCATCGAGGCCTTGTCCACCGGTGCCGATGCGGCGGGGCAGCGGCAGGTGCTGGCGCGGCTTCGCAGGATGGACGGCGATGCAACCGGCTGCGCACTGCCGCCTGGCCTGGCCGATGCCGCGCTGCAGGCGGCGATCGGGTTCACGCTCAATGACAGTGACGGCGTCCCCGCCCTGCCGTTCGCGCTGAACGCGCTGGAGGTGTTCGCACCTTGCCCGGCCGATGCCTGGGCCATCGTGCGCGCGGACGGCGGCACATTCGACGTGGACATCTGCGATGACACGGGGGCCGTGTGCGTGCGCTTCACGGGCCTCGGCACGCGTCCGACGGATACACGCGAAGCACGCACCGCGCTATTCGTGCCGCACTGGGAAGCGCAGTCGGTCAATGCCTCGCAGGTGCACGATGGCGAGCACTGGATCGTTCTCGCACCGCCGATGCATGGCGCGGCCGCTGCGATCCGCGGCAGCGTGGCACTGGATCGATTGCTATTGCTCGACAAGGTCGTGGGGATCGCTGCGGGCTACACGGCCGCGGCGGAGCTGCTGCTGCGCGAGCTGCAGGCGCTGTTCGCGGCCAAGCCGCAGCGCCAGGTCCTGATCCAGCTCGTGGTGAGCGATGGCGCGGAGCATCCGCTGTGGGCCGGCCTCTACGGAATGCTGCAAAGCGCCCGCCACGAGCACCCGAAGCTGGTGGTGCAGCTGATCGCATGCGATGCCGGCGAGACGCCCGCCCAGTTGGCACGCCAGCTGCTCGACAACCGCGGCGCGGGCGATGGCCGCATCCGCTACCGCGACGGCGTGCGCGAGGTCGCCGCCTGGCAGGAGATTCCCACCGCTGCGGCAGTGCCCGCGTGGCGCGACCGCGGCGTCTATCTCATCACCGGTGGCGCGGGCGGGCTGGGCCTGCTGTGCGCACAGGAGATCGCACGCTGCGCCAAAGCGCCGGTGCTGGTGCTGGTCGGCCGCTCAGTGACGAGCGACGCATTGCAGGCACGCCTGCAGCCACTGGAAGCGGCGGGTGCGCGCGTCGAGTACCACGCCGCCGACGTAACGGACCGTGCCGCCGTCGTCGCGCTCATCGAGCACGTCACCCGCACGCATGGCCGGCTGGACAGCATCCTGCACGCCGCCGGCGTGCTGCGCGACGGCACCATCGCCGGCAAGCCCCCCGAAGACCTGCATGCCGTGCTGGCGCCCAAGGTGGCCGGCACCGTCAACCTGGACGAAGCGACGCGGCAGCTGCCGCTGGACTGCTTCGTCCTGTTTTCTTCCGTCTCGGGCGCACTGGGCAACGCCGGCCAGGCGGATTACGCTGCGGCCAACGCATTCCTCGATGCCTATGCGGCGTACCGCGACGGCCTGGTTGCCGCAGGCCAACGCAGCGGCCGCAGCCTGTCGGTCAATTGGCCGCTGTGGGCCGAGGGCGGCATGGACCTGCGGGCCGAGGACCGCGAGCGGCTGGCGCAGCGCACCGGCCAGCGTCCGCTGGAGACGGTTGATGGTCTGCGCGCGCTGGACGCCTGCCTGGCCGCGGGTGCACCGCAGTTGCTGGTCGCGCATGGTGACGTGGAGCGCATCCGCGACAAGCTGCTGCGCGCACGGACACCCGAGCCCCTGGCCGCGGACTCTGCACCGCCGACCGATGCCGGCGCACTGCCGCCCGAGGTCGAACGGCAGCTCGCCCACATGGTGTGCGAGCTGTTGAAGCTGCGGCCTGAGGAGATCGATCCGCGCGTGGAACTCGGCGAGTACGGGTTCGATTCCATCAGCTTCACCCAGTTCGCCAATGCGGTGAACGACGCCTGGGGCCTGGAGATCGCGCCGCCGCTGTTCTTCGAGCATTCCAGCCTGCGCGCGTTGGCAGCGCATCTGGTACAGGCGCATCTGACTGTATTTGCCGCGCCCGTGGTGGCTGAAGAGACACCCCCCTCTCGCCGGGCGCGCTTCGCGCAAGCGCCGACTCCCGCTATGGAACCAGCAGCCGACCCAGTCGCCATCATCGGCATCAGCGGCTGCTTCCCCCTGGCCGACGATCCGGATGCGCTATGGCGCAACCTGCTGGACGGCCGCGATTGCATCCGCGAGGTTCCGCCGGACCGCTGGGACTGGCGCGCGCTCTGGGGCGACCCGGCGCGGCAGGAAGGCAAGACCAACATCAAATGGGGCGGTTTCATCGACGGCGTGGCCGAGTTCGACGCGCAGTTCTTCGGCATCTCGCCGCGCGAGGCCGAGCTGATGGACCCGCAGCAGCGCCTGCTGATGACGCATGTGTGGAAAGCCATCGAGGACGCGGGCTACGCGGCCGAGTCGCTGGCCGGCACGCGCACCGCCCTGTTCGCCGGCATCGGCAACAGCGGCTACGGCGCCATGGTGCCGCATGCCGACGGCTACAGCGCCACCGGCGCCGTGCCCTCGGTCGGCCCCAATCGCATGAGCTATTTCCTGGACCTGCACGGCCCCAGCGAACCGGTGGAGACGGCTTGTTCCAGCGCGCTGGTGGCCGTGCACCGCGCACTGTCGGCGATGGAGCGCGACGGCTGCGAAATGGCGATTGCCGGCGGCGTCAACGTGCTGGTGTCGCCCGATGCGCACGTGAGCTTCGGCCGGGCCGGCATGCTGAGCGAGGACGGCCGCTGCAAGACCTTCTCCGCGCGCGCGAACGGCTACGTGCGCGCCGAGGGCGCGGGCTTCCTGGTGCTGAAGAAACTCAGCGCGGCCGAGCGCGACGGCGACCGCATCCATGGCCTGGTGCGCGCCAGCGCGGAGAACCACGGCGGACGTGCCAATTCGCTGACTGCGCCGAACCACCGCGCGCAGGAAGCGCTGCTGGTGGATGCGTATACCAGGGCGGGCATCGATCCGCGCACGGTAGGCTACATCGAGGTGCATGGCACGGGGACCGCGCTGGGCGACCCGATCGAGGTGAATGCGCTGAAGGGCGCGTTCCAGCAGCTCTATTCGCAGACGGATGGCAACGCTGTACCGGTCCAGCCGCATTGCGGCATCGCGTCCGTGAAAAGCAACATCGGCCACCTGGAACTCGCGGCCGGCGTCGCCGGCATCGTCAAGGTGCTGCTGCAGCTGAAGCACAAGACCTTGGCCAAGAGCCTGCATTGCGAGGACGTCAACCCGTACATCGACCTGAAAGACAGCCCGTTCTTCATCGTGCGCGAGAACCAGCCGTGGCAGGCACCGCGCGATGCGAACGGGCGGGAGCTGCCGCGGCGTGCGGGCGTGAGCTCGTTCGGCTTCGGCGGCACCAATGCGCATGTGGTGATCGAGGAGTACGTGCCGCCTGTGGCGCTTCAGCGCAAGGAACCTGTTGCCCTGCCTGGGGGCATCGCACTGGTCGTTCTGTCGGCGCGCAACCCCGAGCGCTTGCGCGAGCAGGCCCGGCAGCTGCTTAGTGCGGTGGAGGAACGCCGCTTCACCGACGCCGACCTGGCCGGTATCGCCTGGACGCTGCAGGCCGGCCGCTCGGCGATGGAGGAGCGGCTCGCGTTCACCGCCGCATCCATCGGCGAACTGCGCGCAAAGCTGGAACGCTTCCTGGCGGGCGCCACCGATGGCCTGCACCACGGCCAGTTGAAGCGTGCTGTGGAAGCCGGGACTGCTGCCGACGTGCCGAACGATCCGGACCAGCTGCTCGCGGCCTGGGTGCGCGGCCTGGCCGTGCACTGGGGCCGGCTGTACGGCACGCACTGTCCGCGGCGCATCGCCCTGCCCACCTACCCGTTCGCGCGCGAGCGGCACTGGACGGCGCGCGGCGGCGCCGTGCCCGCACCTGAACCGACGAAGACGCAGCCGCTGCCCGGCGACGACCTGTTGAAGCGACTGCTGGATGGCGTGCGCGACGAGTTGCTGCCGCTGGATGACGCCGTGAACGAAGCCCGCAAGGCCATGGCCTGAGGCCGAGGAAAGCATGACCGATTTTTTGACCCATGTGTTTGGCGAAGTGCGCCAGCGGCGGCTGTCCACCGAGGAGGCCCTGGCCCTGATTCGCCAGTTCCGCGGCGGCCGCGGCCCAGCCACCGGCGCGGCGCCGGTCCTGCATCCGCTCGCCCAGCGCAACATCTCCAACCTGCAAGAGCAAAGCTACACCAGCACTTTCACCGGCGCCGAGTTCTTCCTGGTCGACCACGTGGTGCAGGGCCGGCGCGTGCTGCCGGGCGTGGCCTTCCTGGAGATGGCCCGTGCGGCAGTCGCCGACGCCAGCGGCGCGGCCGGCCAGCCGACAGCGATCGCGCTGGACAAAATCGTCTGGACCCGGCCCATCGTGATCGACGGCGCGCCACTGGAGGTGCAGGTGCGCCTGTCGCCGGCCGCCGGCGGCGACATCGGCTACGAGATCACCAGCACGCCTGACGATGGCGAGGCCCTGGTGCATGCGCAGGGGCAGGCTCGCGTGCTGGAAGGCGAAACGCCGGCTCCTCGCGTCGACCTGGTGGCCATCCGCGCGGCATGCACGCGCAGCCTGGGTGCGGACGACTGCTACGCGGGGCTTCGCATCATCGGCTTGGCCCTGGGCCCGGGCTTTCGCGGCATTGAAGCGCTGCATGCGGGGCTGGACGCGGCGGGCCGGCCGCAGGCCATCGCCCAGCTGCGGCTGCCGCCTTCGGTCGCGGCCGATCACGACCGCTACGTGTTGCATCCCAGCCTGATGGATTCGGCGCTGCAGGCGACGTCCGGCCTGGCGCTGGCGGTCGGCGAAGCCGCACGCGGCGACGGCAAGCCTTCGCTGCCGTTCGCGCTGGAAGCCGTGCGCATCTTCGGCCGCGTGCCGGCGGACCCGTGGGCCGTGGTGCGCTTCGCCGCCGGCAGTGGTCCCGCCGACAAGGTGCGCAAGCTGGACATCGACCTGTGTGAGGCGGACGGCGCGGTGTGCGTGCGCATGCAGGGCTTCAGCATGCGCACGCTGGGGAGCGAGACAGCTGACCACAACGAGGACGCGGAACTGTTCGTACCCGCCTGGCGCGCACAGCCGCTCGCGCCCGTTGCCGGGCGGCCGGCGCACGCGCGGCACTGGGTGCTGCTGGCGCCGGATCTCGCGGAGTACGCGCCGGCGGTCGGACAGGCGCTAAACCCGGTACGTTCCCTGGCGTTCGCCGCGCACGCGGATACCGCAGCCGGCTACGCGGCCGCGGCGGCGCAGCTGCTGGCGCTCCTGCGCGAGCTCATCGCGGCCAAACCTGCCGGCGGGGTGCTGATGCAACTGGTGGTACGCGCAGACGGCGAGCACAGCCTGCACGCCGGCCTGTTCGGCCTGCTGCAAAGCGCGCAGCTCGAATTCCCCAAGCTCGTGGTGCAGCGGATCGACTGGGACGGCGGCGATGCCGCGCAACTGGCCCGCCTGCTGGCCGGCAACGCCCATGCCGGCAGTGGCCACATCCGCGAGCGCGATGGCGTGCGCGAAGCAGCGCACTGGCAAGAATTTCGTGGAACCGCCTCCGCCATGCCCTGGAAAGACGGCGGCGTCTACCTCGTCACCGGCGGCCTCGGCGGACTCGGCCTGCTGTTCGCGCGCGAGATCGCCACGCAGGCACGCGCGCCGGTGCTGGTGCTGGCAGGCCGCTCCGCACCCGATGCCGCCGGCAGCGCGCGGCTGGACGCCTTGCGCGCGCTGGGCGCCGACGTGCGGCACCACGCCCTCGATGTTGGCGACGCCAGCGCGGTGCGTGCACTGGTGGATGGCATCGTGCGAGAGCATGGCCGTCTGGACGGCGTTCTGCATACCGCCGGCGTGCTGGCCGACGGCCTGATCGCTGGCAAAACCGAGGAGCAACTGCGCTCCGTGCTCGCCCCCAAGGTGGCCGGCACGCTCAACCTGGACGCCGCCACCGCCACGCTGCATCTGGATTGCTTCCTGCTGTTCTCGTCCGTGGCCGGCGTGCTCGGCAATATGGGCCAGGGCGACTACGCGGCAGCCAACGCGTTCCTGGACGCGTTTGCGCATCACCGCAACCGCCTTGCCGCGCAAGGCCAACGCCAGGGTCGCACGCTTGCCGTCGACTGGCCGCTGTGGGCCAAAGGCGGCATGCGCGCGACCTCGGGCAACCCACTGAAGACGGCCGCGGCCATGCAAGCGCTCTATCGCGTCTGGGGCGACGCATCGCTTTCGCAGGCGCTGGTGCTGGCGCCGGGTGCCGACGCCATCCGCGCGCGGCTGCTCGGCACATCGGCAGCTGCCGCGCCCCGAACCGTTGCGTCGCCGCGGCCGGCGAACAACGCCTCCGGCGAGCACGCGGAGCGCCTGCTGCAGCAAGCCGCCGCGCAACTGCTGAAGTTGCGTCCCGACGACATCGACCCCGAGCGCGAGCTCAGCAAGTACGGCTTCGACTCCATCTCGTTCACGCAGTTCGCCAACACGCTGAACGACCGCTACGCGCTGGGCCTGACGCCCACCGTGTTCTTCGAGCACCCGACGCTGCGCGAATTCGCCGGGCATCTCGCGCGCGAGCATCCGGCGGTGTTCGCGCCGCAGGCTCCCGCGCAGGCGGTGCCCGCACTGCAGGCGCCGCCCACGCGGCGCGAACGCTTCGCCGCTGCGCGCGTGCCCTCACCGGCCGCGCGAGCCGCCGAAGCCGGCCCTGAACCCGTCGCCATCATCGGCATCAGCGGCCGCTTCCCGATGGCCGACGACCTGGACGCCTTCTGGCGCAACCTGCGCGACGGCCGCGACTGCATTGCCGAAATCCCGCCGGACCGCTGGGACTGGCGCGCGGTCTGGGGCGACCCGGCCCAGGAAGGCGCCAAAACCAACATCAAGTGGGGCGGCTTCATCGACGGCGTGGACCGCTTCGACGCGCAGTTCTTCGGCATCTCGCCGCGCGAAGCGGAGCTGATGGACCCGCAGCAGCGCCTGCTGATGACTTATGTGTGGAAAGCGGTGGAAGACGCCGGCTATTCGGCCGAGGCCATTTCGGGCAGCAAGACCGCCCTGTTCGCCGGCACCATGGCAGGCGACTATGGCCGGCTGGTGGCGCGCGCGGCCACCTCCATCGAGGGGCACCACGCCACCGGCAACACGCCCTCGGTCGGGCCCAACCGCATGAGCTTCTTCCTGAACCTGCACGGCCCCAGCCAGCCGGTGGAAACGGCATGCTCCAGCGCGCTGATCGCCGTACACCGCGCCATGCTGGCGATCGAGCGGGACGGCTGCGAGATGGCGATCGCCGGCGGCATCAACACGCTCATCACGCCGGAGACGCACATCAGCTTCAGCAAGGCCGGCATGCTGAGCCAGGACGGGCGCTGCAAGACCTTCTCGGCGGCGGCCAACGGCTATGTGCGCGGCGAAGGCGTCGGCTTCCTGGTGATGAAGAAGCTGTCCGCCGCCGAGCGCGACGGTGACCACATCTATGGCGTGATCCGCGCGACGGCGGAGAACCATGGCGGGCGTGCCAGCTCGCTCACCGCGCCGAATCCGAAGGCGCAGCAGGAGCTGCTGCTGGCGGCGTACACGAAGGCCGGTATCGACCCGCGCACGGTCGGCTACATCGAGGCGCACGGCACGGGCACGCCGCTGGGCGATCCGGTGGAGGTGGATGCGCTCAAAAGTGCGTTCAGGCAGCTCTATCGGCAAGCGGGCGGCGATGCGGCTCTGGCCGAACCGCACTGCGGCATCGCTTCGGTGAAAAGCAACATCGGCCACCTGGAGCTCGCGGCAGGTGTCGCCGGGATCATCAAGGTGCTTCTGCAGCTGAAGCACAAGACCCTGGTCAAGAGCCTGCACTGCGATGACATCAATCCCTACATCGATCTCAGGGGCAGCCCGTTCTTCATCGTGCGCGACAACCAGCCCTGGGACGCGCCGCGCGATGCCAGCGGCCAGGCGCTGCCCCGGCGCGCGGGCGTGAGTTCCTTCGGCTTCGGCGGCGCGAACGCGCACGTGGTGATCGAGGAGTACGTGGCGCCTGCGGCACTTCAACGGCAGGAGCCCACGGCCTCGGCCGGTGGCAGCGCCCTGGTCGTGCTGTCGGCGCGCAACGAGGAGCGCCTGCGCGAGCAGGCCCAGCAGCTGCTCGCGGCCGTCGGCGAACACGGCTTCACCGACACCGACCTGCCCGACATTGCCTGGACCCTGCAAGCCGGCCGCACGGCCATGGACGAGCGCCTGGCATTCACCGCAAGCTCGATTGCGGAAATGCAGTCCAGGCTCGCGGCCTTCCTCGAAGACGGGACCGGCGCTCACGACCTTCACCGCGGCCGCGCGCGGCGCGGCAAGGACGACCTCTCGGCCATGGCCTCGGACGAAGACCACCGGCAGCTCGTCGCATCCTGGCTCGCCAAGGGCAAGTTCGCGCGTGTGCTGGACCTGTGGGTGCGCGGCCTGGCGCTGGACTGGCAACAGCTGTATGGCGGCGCGCGCCTGCCGCGGCGCATCAGCCTGCCGACCTACCCGTTCGCGCCGGAACGGCATTGGGTGGAAACCGGTGCCGCATCGGTAGCTGTCGCTGGAACGGCGCGGCTCCACCCGGTGCTGCACCGCAACACCTCGGACTTCCAGGCGCAGCGCTTCGCCTCGCTGTTCACCGGCCAGGAGTTCTTCCTGGCCGACCACGTACTGCAGGGCACGCCGGTGCTGCCCGGCGTGGTGTCGCTGGAGATGGCGCGCCTGGCCGTGGCCCTCGCCACCGGCACGGCGAGCGGCGTCGTGCTCAAGGACTTCGTCTGGGCACGGCCCGTGATGCTGGCCGGCGGCCCGGCGGCAGTGGAGATCGTGCTGGCACCGCAGGACGGCGGCGAGATCGCCTACGAGATCCGCGGCGATGCGGCCGGTTCTGCCGTTCACGTGCAGGGCCGCGCCGTGTTGCGCGACAGTCCACCGGACCTCGCGCGCATCGACCTGCAAGCCCTGCGCGCGCAGTGCACGCGCGAGATTTCGGCCAGCGACGGTTACGCAGCGTTGCGCAACATGGGGCTGGTGCTCGGTCCCGCGCTGCGGGCCATCGAGTCGCTGCACGCGGGCGGCGATGCCGTGCTCGCGCGCCTGCGGCTGCCCACCGCCGCGGCCGAGGGCCGCGCGCAGTACGTGCTGCACCCGAGCATGATGGACGCGTCCATCCAGGCGGCGCTGGGCTTCGCGCTGGCCGATGCGGATGCGGATGGCGGCGCATTGAAGCCGCTGCTGCCCTATTCCCTGCAATCGCTGGAGATCGCCCTACCGTGCCCCGACACCGGCTGGGCCGTACTGCGCCGGCGCACCGGCGGCGCGGCATCGGACAGGGTACTGGTGCTCGACATCCTGCTGTGTGATGACGACGGCGTGGTCTGCGTACGCATGCAAGGCTTGGGCTTGCGGCTGCTGGAAGGCGAGATCGGCGCCGAGGCACGGCCCGTGCAGGCAACACGCCAGGCCGCCGCGCCTGCGGCACCCCAGGCGGACACCGGCGAGCTGCCCGCCACCGTGCGCCAATGGCTGAAGCGCACCATCTCGCAGCTGCTGAAGGTGCGCGTGGAACACATCGACGACGAGGTCGAGCTGACCGGCTACGGCTTCGATTCGATCAAGTTCATCGAGCTGAGCCACGCAGTGAACCAGGAGCTGCGGCTGGAGCTGGCGCCGCCGGTGTTCTTCGAATACCCGACGCTGGGCGGCTTCGCCGACTACCTGCTGGCGGAGCACCGCGCGGCGGTGCTGCGGCGTTTCGAGGTACGGACGCCTGCCGCATCGCCGGTCGCCGTGCAGGCACCGGCGCCAGCACTGCCGCCGCGACGGCTCCCCGCGTTCCAACGCCACGTGCACGCTGCCGCGCCGGCCACAGAGCCAGTGGCCATCATCGGCATCAGCGGCCGCTTCCCCATGGCCGAGGACGTGGACGCGCTGTGGCGCAACCTGGCCGAGGGGCGCGACTGCATCGGCGAAATTCCGGCGAGGCGCTGGGACTGGACGGGACAGGGCGGCATGGTGCGCTGGGGCGGCACGATGGACGGCGTGGAGGAATTCGATCCGCTGTTCTTCAACATCTCGCCGCGCGAGGCGGCGCTGATGGACCCGCAGCAGCGCCTGCTGATGACGCATGTGTGGAAGGCGATCGAGGACGCCGGCTATGCGGCCGAAAGCCTGTCGGGCAGCCGCACCGCCCTGTTCGCCGGCACCATGGCCAGCGGTTACGCCAGCCTGGTGGCGCGCGCGCAGGCCGCGAACGACGGCTACAGCGCCACCGGCGCCGCGCCGTCGGTCGGGCCCAACCGCATGAGCTTCTTCCTGAACCTGCACGGCCCGAGCGAGCCGGTGGAGACGGCCTGTTCCAGCGCGCTGGTGGCGGTACACCGCGCCATGCAGGCGATCCACAACGACGGCTGCGAGCTGGCCATCGCCGGCGGCGTGAACACGCTGGTGGCGCCGGAGATCCACGCGAGCTTCAGCCAGGCCGGCATGCTGTCGCCCGACGGGCGCTGCAAGACGTTCTCGGCGGCGGCCAACGGCTATGTGCGTGGCGAAGGCGTGGGCTTCCTGGTGATGAAGAGATTGAGTGCCGCCGAACGCGATGGCGACCACATCTATGGCGTGATCCGCGCGACGGCGGAGAACCACGGCGGCCGTGCGAGTTCGCTCACCGCGCCGAACCCGAAGGCGCAGCAGGAGCTGCTGCTGGCGGCGTATACGAAGGCCGGTATCGACCCGCGCACGGTCGGCTACATCGAGGCGCACGGTACTGGGACGCCGCTGGGCGATCCGGTGGAAGTGGATGCGCTCAAGAGCGCGTTCAGGCAGCTCTATCGGCAAGCGGGCGGCGATGCGGCTCTGGCCGAACCGCACTGCGGCATCGCTTCGGTGAAAAGCAACATCGGCCACCTGGAGCTCGCGGCAGGTGTCGCCGGGATCATCAAGGTTCTTCTGCAGCTGAAGCACAAGACGCTGGTGAAGAGCCTTCACTGCGATGACGTCAACCCGTACATCGACCTGAAGGGCAGCCCGTTCTTCATCGTGCGGGAGAACCAGCCATGGGAAGCTCCTCGCGACGCGAATGGGCGTGAACTGCCCCGTCGCGCGGGCGTCAGCTCGTTCGGATTCGGCGGGGCGAATGCGCACGTGGTGATCGAGGAGCACGTGCGGTCACAGCAGAAAGCTGTGCCCTTGCCCGGCGGCACCGCCTTGATCGTGCTGTCGGCGCGCAACGAGGAGCGCCTGCGCGAGCAGGCGCAGCACCTGCTCGCGGCCATCAACGAGCGCAGCTTCACCGACGCTGACCTGCCCAGCATCGCCTGGACCCTGCAGGCCGGCCGCACGGCCATGGACGAGCGCCTGGCGTTCGCCGCTTCTTCCATTGCGGAGATGGCGGACACGCTGCGCCGCTTCGCGAACGGCGAGCAGGCCGTCGATGGCCTGCACCGCGGGTCGGCCAGGAGCGCGAAGGACGTCGCCTCCCTGTTCGCGGACGACGACGACCTGCGCGTCGCCGTGCAGTCCTGGATCGCCAAGGGCAAGCACGGCAAGCTGCTGGCGCTGTGGGCCAAAGGCATGGCCATCGACTGGGTGCAGCTGTGGGGCGCGCACAGGCCGCGGCGCCTTAGCCTGCCGACCTACCCGTTCGCGCGCGAGCGCCACTGGATCGGTGCCACGCCGGCTTTGGCAACAGCAAGCGAACAACCGTTCGCCCTGAGCCTGTCGAAGGGCGTGCCAGGGCTTCGACAAGCTCAGCCCGAACGGGGGCAAGTTCAGCCCAAGCGGGAAACGGCGCGCCCCGGTTTCACGCCGACAACGCTGCTGCTCGCGCCCGCCTGGCAACCGCAAGGCCCGGGCCAGGCCAGCACGCGCGCATACGACCAGCACTGGGTCTTCCTCTGCCTGCACCCCGGCACGCGACAAGAGCACGCAGCCCACATCGCCACCACGCTGCAACCCACGCGCTGCGTACCGCTGGGCGGCGATGCCATCGATCCCGCCGCGCGCTACACAGCCGCCGCCGAAACGCTGCTAGCCACCCTGCAGGAAATCGCGAACTCGAAACCCACGGCCGACGTGCTGCTGCAACTCGTGGTCGGCGACGACGCGGACAGCGCGCAGCTCGCCGGACTGCACGGCATGCTGCGCATCGCACGGCTGGAGAATTTCCGTCTGGTGCCACAGCTGCTGCAGGTCGAAGACGGTGTGACTCCGAAAGAGCTGGTCACCAAGCTGGCCGCCAACCGCGCAGCCGGCGCGGCGGAGATCCGCGAGACGAACGGCGAACGCCAGGTCGCCGTATGGCGCGAAGTCGCCGGCGCCGCGCAGCCGCCCCTGCCCTGGCGCGACCAGGGCGTCTACCTCATCACCGGCGGCGCGGGCGGCCTGGGCCTGCTGTTCGCGCGCGAGATCGCCCGGCGCGTGAAGGCGCCCACGCTGGTGCTCACCGGCCGCTCGCCGCGCGCGGCGGTGGACCAGGCGGCATTGCACGCGCTGGAGGCATTGGGCGCGCGCGTCGAGTACCACGCGGTGGACGTGGCCGATGGCGCCGCCGTGGCCTTGCTGGTGGAAGACCTCCTCAATCGCCTGGGCGAGCTGCACGGCGTGCTGCATGCGGCGGGCATCGTGCGCGACGCCTACATCCAGAAGAAGACGGCCGGGGAGCTGCGCACGGTGCTGGCGCCCAAGGTGGCCGGCACGGTGAATCTGGACCAGGCCACGCGCCACCTGAAGCTCGACTGTTTCATCCTGTTCTCCTCCATTGCCGCCGTGTTCGGCAACCTGGGCCAGGCCGATTACGCCGCAGCCAACAGCTTCCTGGACGGCTACGCCGCACACCGCGATGCGCTGGTGCGGGCCGGCCAGCGCCATGGCCACACGCTGTCGGTCAACTGGCCGCTGTGGGACCAGGGCGGCATGCAGGCCGATGCGGCCACGCGGCAGCGCCTGCGCGAAATGTTCGGGCTGGTGCCGCTGGAGACCGCAGCCGGCCTGCACGCGCTGTACCAGGCGCTGGATGCGGGGCTGCCGCGCGTAGCGGTGCTGCAGGGCGACGTGGCGCGGCTGCGCGACAAGCTCGCGCTCGAGGCGCCGCAGGATCCAGGTACCGGCACAGGGACAGGGACAGGGACAGACGCCGAGCAGGCCCTGCTGCACATCGTCGCTGGCCTGCTGAAGCTCGACCTCGCCACCATCGACCCTGGTGCCGAACTGGCGAGCTACGGCTTCGATTCCATCAGCGCCTCGCAGTTCGTCGCCGCGCTGAACGAGCGCTACCGGCTGGAGCTGACGGCTGCCGTGGTGTTCGAGCATCCGACCTTGCACGGGCTGGCGGATTTCCTGCAGCGGCAGCATCCGCAGGCGTTCAGCGCGCCGCCGCCGGCAGCAGCGCCCGCGCCGGTGCCGCAACCCACGGCCCACGGCACCGGGCAGGAGCTCGCCCGCATCGTCGCCGACCTGCTGAAGCTCGATCCCGCCGCCATCGACGCCGACACCGAACTCGCCCAGTACGGCTTCGACTCGATCAGCGCCGCGCAATTCGTGAGCGCGCTCAACGCCGCCTATGGCCTGGACCTGACGGCGGCAGTGGTGTTCGAGCATCCCACGCTGCGCGGCCTGGTGCAGCTGCTGGGCGACCGGCTGCCCACCTCTTCAACCGAGCCGCAAGCCGCAGTGCCCGCACCCCAGCCCCTGTCATCCACCGGCCCCGAACCCATCGCCATCATTTCGCTGGCCGGCCGCTTCCCGCAGGCGGAGGACGTGGAAACCTTCTGGGACAACCTGAAAGCCGGGCGCGACTGCATCACCGAAATCCCGCCCGAACGCGGGCCGCTGGACGATTTCTACACGCCCGACGTGGAGGCCGCCGTCGCGGGCCTCAAGAGCTACAGCAAGTGGGGCGGCTTCCTCGACGACGTGGAGGGCTTCGACCATGCCTTCTTCAACATGTCGGTGCCCGAGGCCGAGTCCAACGGCCCCAAGGTGTCGCTGTTCCTGGAGACGGTGTGGACCCTGCTGGAGCGCGCCGGCTACACCCGCGACACACTGCGCGAACGCGCGGGCGGCGGCAAGGTCGGTGTGTTCGTGGGCGCCATGCCGGGTTCGTACACGCGCTTCGGCGGCGACGCCGCGGCCGACGCGCCGCCGCCGCGCCTGGCGACCATCGCCAACCGCGTGTCGCACTTCTTCCGCTGCACCGGCCCCAGCATGGGGCTGGACACCATGAGCTCGTCGGCCGCCACCGCCATCCATATGGCCTGCGAGTCGCTGCGCCACGGCGGCTGCGGCATGGCCATCGCCGGCGGCGTGAGCCTGCTGCAGCCGCGCAGCTACGTGGAGGCCAGCCGGCGCCGCATGCTGGCCGGCCAGATCGCGAGCCGCAGCTTCGGTACCGGCGGCGGGCTGATCCTGTCGGAGTGCGTCGGTGCGGTGCTGCTCAAGCCCCTGTCCGCGGCGCTGCGCGACGGCGACACCGTGCTGGCCGTGGTCCGCGCCAGCGCGGCGTCGCATGCCGGCGGCGCGCTGAAGTATTCGCTGCTGGACCCGAACGCGCAGGCGCAGCTGATCCTGGAAACGCTGGCGCAGGCCGGCCTGTCGGCGCGCGGCATCGGCTACGTGGAAGCGGCGGCCAACGGCTCGCCGCTATCGGACGCGGTGGAGGTGGCGGCGCTCGCCAAGGCGTTCCGCGCGCACACGGACGAACGCAAGTTCTGCGTGATCGGCACGGCCGAATCCAACGTCGGCCACACCGGGCCGGCCGGCGGCTTCACGCAGCTGGCCAAGGTGGTGCTGCAGCTCGCGCACCGGCAGTTCGTGCCCTCCATCAAGACCGAGCCGCGCAACCCGGAAATCCGGCTGGAAGACACGCCGTTCCAGCTGCGGCACGTGCTCGCCGAGTGGCACCGGCCGCTGCTGCCGACGGACGCCGGCCTGCGCGAGGAGCCGCGGCGCGCCCTGATCAATTCGGTGGGCGGCGGTGGCGCCTACGTCAGCATGGTGGTGGAGGAGTTCATTGCACCGCAGCCCGCCGCAAGGCCGGCGACCGGGACAGAACCACAGCTGGTCGTGCTGTCCGCGCGCGATGCGCAGCGCCTGCGCGCGATGGCGCGGCGCCTGCGCGCCTTCCTGGACCGGGATGCCGATGTGCCGCTCGCGGACATCGCCTGCACGCTGCAGCTCGGGCGCGAGGAGATGCGCTCGCGCCTGGCCGTGGTGGCGTCCAGCGTCGCCCAGCTGGCCGAACGGCTGGACCGCTTCCTCGACGGTGGCACGACTGCTGAGGCTGGGACACAAGTGCTGTTTGCCGCCGGCGAAGCCAGCGCCGCAGCCCGGCGCGAGCCCTGGACCGGCGGCACGGACGCGCTGGAAGGCATCGCCGCCCACTGGGTGCGGGGCGGCGCCGTGCACTGGGAAAGTTTGCATCGCGCGGCGCCCGCGCCGCGGCGCATCGTGCTGCCGACCTATCCCTTCGCGCGCAGTACGCCGGCATTCGCCGCGGAACCGGACCCCGTCGCCGAACAGCCAGGTTCCATCGGGAACCCCCCTACTAGGACATTCCCTACATAGTCGTCGCAAAGACAACTTGGCGTCAAATTCGGCCCTAGCATTCGCGCAGCTCGGCAAGGCATTTTTGCCAGCACAGCAAGGACAAGAATATGGAGACGACGTTCCCGCGATTGCTGCTGCAGCATGCGGCGCAGCGCCCGGCCGAAGTGGCCATGCGCGAGAAGGAATACGGCATCTGGCAGACCCTGTCCTGGGCCCGCCTGGGGACGCTGGTCGAACAGCTGGCCTGCGGCCTGTACCAGGCCGGCCTGCGCCGCGGCGACCACATGGTGGTGGTCGGCGCCAACCGCCCGCGGCTCTATGCCACCACGCTGGCCATCCAGGCGCTCGGCGCCACACTGGTGCCGCTGCACCAGGACTCGGTCGCGGCCGAATACGCGTTCCCGATCAACAACTCCAACGTCCGCTTCGCCTTCGCCGAGAACCAGGAACAGGTCGACAAGCTGCTGGAAGTCCGGCCCGAGTGCCCGCAGCTGGCCACCATCTACTACGACGATCCGCGCGGCCTGCGCAATTACGGCGACGCCGGCCTGATCGCGCTGGACACGCTGCTGGAGGCCGGCCGCCTGTTCGCCGAGCAGAATCCCGGCTTCTTCCGCGCCGAGGTCGAACAAGGCCAGCCGGACGACGTGGCGGCCATCTTCATGACCTCCGGCACCACCGGCGTCGCCAAGGGCGTGGTGCACACGCACCGCACCCTGCTGGACCGCTCCAAGGCCGGCGCCGATTTCGACAAGCTCGGCCCCAAGGAAGAAGTGCTGGCCTACCTGCCGCCCGCCTGGATCGGCCAGAACATCTTCAGCTACGCACAATGGCTGTACTGCGGCTACGTGGTGAACTGTCCCGAGTCGGCCGGCACCGTGTCGATCGACCTGAAGGAGATCGGGCCGACCTACTACTTCGCGCCGCCGCGCGTGTTCGAGGGCATGCTCACCAGCATCATGATCCGCATCGAGGACGCGAGCGCGCCCAAGCGCGGCATGTTCCATGCGTTCATGAAGATCGCCCTGCGCGTCGGCACGGCGCTGTCCGACGGCAAGCCGGTGCGCCCGCTGGACCGGCTGGCCTACGCGGTGGGCAACCTGCTGGTGTACGGGCCGCTGCGCAACGCCCTGGGCATGTCGCGCATCCGCGTGGCCTACACCGCGGGTGAGGCGATCGGGCCGGACCTGTTCGCCTTCTACCGTGCCATCGGCGTGAACCTGAAGCAGCTGTACGGCTCCACCGAGACGGCGGCGTTCGTCTGCATGCAGCCGGACCACGAGGTGTATTCCGACACCGTGGGCATACCCCTGACCGGCGTGCAGATCGAGGTGAGCGCGAACGGCGAGATCCTGGTGCGCTCGCCCGGGCTGCTCAAGGAGTACTACAAGAACCCGGAGGCCACGGCCGAGGTCAGGACCGCCGACGGCTGGTACCGCACCGGCGACGCCGGCTTCTTCGACGCGCACGGGCACCTGAAGATCATCGACCGCGCCAAGGACGTCGGGCGCCTGTCGGACGGCTCCATGTTCTCGCCCAAGTACGTCGAGAACAAGCTCAAGTTCTTCCCCTTCATCAAGGAAGCGGTGGCGGTGGGCGACCAGCGCGACATCGTGTGCACGATGGTCAACATCGACTTCGAGGCGGTGGGCAACTGGGCCGAGCGGCGCAACCTGCCCTATGCCGGCTACACCGACCTGGCGCAGAAGCCCGAGGTCTACGGCCTCATCAAGGACTGCGTGGAAAAGGTCAACGCCGACCTGGCCGCCGACGAGAAGCTGGCCGGCAGCCAGATCCACCGCTTCCTGGTGCTGCACAAGGAACTGGACGCCGACGACGGCGAGCTGACGCGCACCAACAAGGTCCGCCGCGGCTTCATCGGCGAGAAGTACCAGGTGCTGGTGGATGCGCTGTATGCGGGCCGCACCGAGCAGTTCATCGAAACGCAGGTGAAATTCGAGGACGGGCGCACCGGCAGCGTGAGCGCCACCCTGAAGATCATGGACGCCAAGACCTATGCGCCAGTGAGGGCAGCGGCATGAAGATCATGAACGAATCTCCTTCTTCCAACGGCAGCGGCCCCTCCAGCGGCCCGGCCTCGGGCGGCGCATCCGGCGGCGGCAGCCGCCTGGGCGAGGTCATCCTCGACGTGCGCAACATCTCGCTGGCCTTCGGCGGCGTGAAGGCGCTGACCGACATCTCGTTCGACGTGCGCGAGCACGAGATCCGCGCCATCATCGGCCCGAACGGCGCCGGCAAAAGCTCGATGCTGAATTGCATCAACGGCGTCTACCAGCCGCAGCAGGGCACCATCAATTTCCGCGGCAAGAGCTTCCACCACATGAAGAGCCGCCAGGTGGCCGAGATGGGCATCGCGCGGACCTTCCAGAACCTGGCCCTGTTCAAGGGCATGAGCGTGCTGGACAACATCATGACCGGGCGCAACCTGCACATCAAGAGCAACATCCTGCTGCAGGCGCTGCGCATCGGGCCGGCCGAGCGCGAAGAGATCCGGCACCGCGAGTACGTGGAGCACATCATCGACTTCCTGGAAATCCAGGCGTTCCGCAAGACCCCGGTGGGCCAGCTGCCCTACGGCCTGCAAAAGCGCGTGGACCTGGGCCGGGCGCTGGCCATGGAGCCGCAGGTGCTGCTGCTGGACGAGCCGATGGCCGGCATGAACCTGGAAGAGAAGCAGGACATGTGCCGCTTCGTGCTGGACGTGAACGACGAGTTCGGCACCACCGTGGTCCTGATCGAGCACGACATGGGCGTGGTGATGGACATCAGCGACCGCGTGGTGGTGCTGGACTACGGCAAGAAGATCGGCGACGGCGCGCCCGAGGCGGTGCGCAGCAACCCCGAGGTGATCAAGGCCTACCTCGGGACGAGTCACTGAACATGAAAGCGGATTCATTCACCGCAGAGACGCGGAGATCGCAGAGGGCCGCAGAGAAAACGTCAATGGATGTTCTCTGCGTCCTCTGCGCCTCTGCGGTGAAGGCTGTTTAAAACGGAACCGATATGGGATTCTTCCTCGAAACACTGTTGGGCGGCCTGATGGTGGGCATGCTGTACGCGCTGGTGGCGCTCGGCTTCGTGCTGATCTTCAAGGCCTCCGGCGTCTTCAACTTCGCCCAGGGCGCGATGGTGCTGTTCGCGGCGCTGGCCATGGCGCGCTTCGCCGAATGGATTCCGGTTTACACCGGCATCACCAACCCGATCGTCGGCAACGTCATCGCCTTCATCGGCGCCGGCCTGGTGATGCTGGTGGTGGCCTGGCTGGTCGAATACCTGGTGCTGCGCCACCTGGTGAACCAGGAAGGCGCCACCTTGCTGATGGCCACGCTGGGCATCGCCTACTTCCTGGAGGGCGTGGGCCAGACCCTGTTCGGCAACAGCGTCTACAAGATCGACGTGGGCATGCCCAAGGACCCGATGATCGCCTTCGAGTCCACCTTCCAGGGCGGCATCCTGATCAACAAGGAAGACCTGATCGCCGCGGCCATCGCGGCCGTGCTGGTGGCCCTGCTGAGCCTGTTCTTCCAGAAGACCGCCACCGGCCGCGCGCTGCGCGCCGTGGCCGACGACCACCAGGCGGCGCAGTCCATCGGCATTCCGCTGGCGCGCATCTGGGTCATCGTGTGGTGCGTGGCCGGCGTGGTGGCGCTGGTGGCCGGCATGATCTGGGGCAGCAAGCTGGGCGTGCAGTTCTCGCTGGCCACGGTGGCCCTGCGCGCGCTGCCGGTGGTGATCCTGGGCGGCCTCACCTCGGTGCCGGGCGCCATCATCGGCGGCCTGATCATCGGCGTCGGCGAAAAGCTCTCGGAGGTGTACATCGGCCCAATGGTCGGCGGCGGCATCGAGATCTGGTTCGCCTACGTGCTGGCGCTCGGCTTCCTGCTGATCCGCCCGCAAGGCCTGTTCGGCGAAAAGATCATCGACCGCGTATGACCGCGATGGTCGCTCCTTTCTCCGTCATCTCGTCATCAAGCGGCGCAGCCGCGAGGTCATTCCGTCATGCTGTATAGAGAAAACGGCCAGTTCAAGACCAGCTACCGCGCCGACCAGCAGATCTTCCCGATCCTGCAGGACCGCGTGTTCATCCTGCTGCTGTTCATCGTGGCCTTCGCGGTGGTGCCGGCGCTGGCCAGCGACTACCTGTTCCGCGCCCTGCTCATCCCGTTCCTGATCATGGCGCTGGCCGCGCTGGGCGTGAACGTGCTGGTGGGCTACTGCGGCCAGATCTCGCTGGGCTCCGGCGCCTTCATGGCGGTGGGGGCCTACGGCGCCTACAACTTCTTCGTGCGCGTGCCGGGCATGCCGCTGGTGCCGGCGCTGATCCTGGGCGGGGTGTGCGCCACGCTGTTCGGCATCCTGTTCGGCCTGCCCAGCCTGCGCGTCAAGGGCCTGTATCTCGCGGTGGCGACGCTGGCCGCGCAGTTCTTCTCCGACTGGATGTTCCTGCGCATCAACTGGCTGACCGCCAACTCGGCGTCCGGCTCGGTGACGGCGGGCAGCCTGCAGGTGTTCGGCATCCCGATCGAGAGCGCCGTCAGCAAGTACTGGTTCTGCCTGGCCATCGTCACGGTCATCGGCCTGCTGGTGAAGAACCTGGTGCGCAGCGCCATCGGCCGCGAATGGATGGCGATCCGCGACATGGACGTGGCGGCGGCGGTGATCGGCATCCGGCCGATGTACGCCAAGCTCAGCGCCTTCGCCGTCAGCTCGTTCATCATCGGCGTGGCCGGCGCGCTGTGGGGCTTCGTCTACCTGGGCACCTGGGAGCCCGGCGCGTTCTCGGTCGACCAGTCGTTCCGGCTGCTGTTCATGGTGATCATCGGCGGCATGGGCTCGGTCATGGGCTCGTTCTTCGGCGCCGCCTTCATCGTGCTGCTGCCCATCCTGCTGAGCAACCTGCTGCCGGCGATCGCCTCGGTGTTCGGCATCACGGTGTCCATCGTCACGGTGTCGCACGCCGAACTGATCATCTTCGGCGCGCTGATCGTGTGGTTCCTGATCGTCGAGCCGCACGGCCTGGCGCGCCTGTGGTCCACCGGCAAGCAGAAGCTGCGCCTGTGGCCGTTCCCGCATTGAACGAGGAGTCATGAAGAACTTCGCCTTGCTCGCAATTACCGATGCGCCGCCCCAGCGTTGGGCAAACACTGGCGCACCCGATTTGTTCGCTTCCACCTTTCCAAGGAGACAATGATGAAGCTTCGTTTGACATTGCTGACGGCCGCTGTCGCTGCCGCGGCCGCGCTGGCCTCGCCCGGCGTGTTCGCCCAGGCCAAGGAGCAGTTCTTCCCGCTGCTGGCCTACCGCACCGGCCCCTACGCGCCCAACGGCACGCCCTGGGCCAACGCCAAGCAGGATTACATCAAGATGATCAACGCCCGCGACGGCGGCATCAACGGTGTGAAGCTCACGTTCGAGGAATGCGAGACCGGCTACGCCACCGACCGCGGCGTGGAGTGCTACGAGCGCCTGAAGAGCCGCCCGGGCGTGACCCTGTTCGACCCGCAGGCCACCGGCATCGCCTTCGCGCTCACCGACAAGGCCTACACCGACCACATCCCGCTGATGACGCTGGGCTACGCCTACACCTCGTCGGCCGACGGCGGCGTCTTCAAGTGGAACTTCCCGCTGTTGGGCAGCTACTGGACGGCGGCCGACATCCTGATCCAGCACATCGCCAAGAAGGAAGGCGGCTTCGACAAGCTCAAGGGCAAGAAGATCACCCTGGTCTACCACGACAGCCCGTTCGGCAAGGAGCCGATCGCGCTGCTGCAGGAACGCGCCAGGATGAACGGCTTCGAGCTGGGCCTGATCCCCGTAACCGCGCCCGGCGTGGAGCAGAAGTCGGCCTGGCTGCAGGTGCGCCAGAGCCGCCCGGACTACGTGCTGCTGTGGGGCTGGGGCGTGATGAACTCCACCGCCCTGAAGGAAGCGCAGGCCACCGGCTACCCGCGCGACAAGATGTTCGGCGTGTGGTGGTCCGGTGCCGAACCCGACGTGAAGGACGTGGGCGAAGGCGCCAAGGGCTACAGCGCGCTCACCATGAACGCCTCGGGCACCCAGCACAAGGCGATCCAGGACGTGCTGAAATACGTGCACGAAAAGGGCCAGGGCACGGGGCCGAAGGACGAAGTGGGCACGGTGCTCTACAACCGCGGCCTGATCATCCAGATGCTGGGCGTGGAAGCCGTGCGCCGCGCGCAGGAGCGCTTCGGCAAGGGCAAGGTCATGACGCCCGACCAGGTGCGCTGGGGCCTGGAGAACCTGTCGCTGGACCAGAAGCGCCTGGAAGCCAACGGCTTCGCCACCATGATGCGCCCGGTGTCCACCTCCTGCACCGACCACATGGGTTCGATGTCGGCCCGCGTGCACAGCTGGGACGGCAGCAAGTGGAACTTCACCAGCGACTGGTACACGGCCGACGAGCAGATCATCAAGCCGATGGTCAAGGCCGCGGCGGACAAGTTCGCTGCGGACAAGAAGGTGACGCGCAGGACTGCTGCGGATTGCCAGTCCTGATCGGCTGACGGCATTGGTGGCTCCGCAAGGAGCCGCCAATCGAAAGGCTCCGGCCTTTCGATTGGTACGAAAGCCGAGCGAACTATGGAACCGAACAACATCGTCCTCAACGTCAACGGCATCGAGGTCATCTACAACCACGTGATCCTGGTGCTCAAGGGCGTCTCGCTGCAGGTGCCGCAGGGCAGCATCGTGGCCATCCTGGGCGGCAACGGCGCGGGCAAGACCACCACCCTGCGCGCCGTGTCGAACCTGCTCAAGGGCGAACGCGGCGCGGTGACCAAGGGCTCGATCGAGCTGCGCGGCGAGCGCATCGAGAACCTGTCGCCGGCCGACCTGGTGCAGCGCGGCGTGGTGCAGGTGATGGAAGGCCGGCATTGCTTCGCCCACCTCACCATCGAGGAGAACCTGCTCACCGGCGCCTACACGCGCAAGAGCAAGTCCGAGGTGGCGGCCAACCTGGAGAAGGTCTACACGTATTTCCCGCGCCTGAAGACGCGGCGCGGTTCGCAGGCGGCCTACACCTCCGGCGGCGAACAGCAGATGTGCGCCATCGGCCGCGCGCTGATGGCCAACCCCAGCATGGTGCTGCTGGACGAGCCGTCGATGGGCTTGGCGCCGCAGATCGTGCAGGAGGTGTTCGAGATCGTGAAGGACCTCAACACCAAGGAACGGGTCACCTTCCTGCTGGCCGAGCAGAACACCAACATCGCCCTGAAATATTCCAACTACGGCTACATCATGGAAAGCGGCCGGGTGGTGATGGACGGGCCGGCCGCCGAGCTGGCCAACAATGAGGACGTCAAGGAGTTCTACCTGGGCGTCGGCGGGGCCGAGCGCAAGAGTTTCAAGGACGTGAAAAGTTACAAGCGGCGCAAACGCTGGCTCGCTTGAAGGGAAGAGAACAATGAGCGAGTATTTCGACCCGCTGGAAACGCGCGATCCGTCGCAGCGTGAAGCGGCACTGATGGACGCGCTGCCGCGCCAGGTGGCCCATGCGCAGCGCAACACCGCCGCCTTCGCGGCGATCCTGCACGGCGTCGACGCGGCGGCGGTCAACTCGCGCGCGGCGCTGGCGCGCCTGCCCGTCACGCGCAAGCACGAGCTGCTGGAGCGCCAGAAGGCCGAACGCGCCAACGACGCCTTCGGCGGCTTTTCGGCGCTGGTGCGCGGGCCGCAGATGCCGCGCGTGTTCGCCTCGCCCGGCCCGATCTACGAACCCGATGGCGCGGCCCGGGACTACTGGCGCGCCGCGCGCGCCCTGTTCGCCGCGGGCTTCCGCTCCGGCGACATGGTGCACAACGCCTTCAGCTACCACATGACGCCCGGCGCCTTCATCATGGAATCGGGCGCGCACGCCATCGGCTGCAGCGTATTTCCGGCCGGCACCGGCCAGACCGAGCAGCAGCTGCAGGCCATCGCCGACCTGAAGCCGCGCGGCTACCTGGGCACGCCCAGCTTCCTGCGCATCCTCGTCGAGAAGGCGCGCGAGGCCGGCGCCGACGTTTCCAGCCTGAAGAAGGGCCTGACCGGCGGCGAGGCGCTACCGCCTTCGCTGCGCGACTGGTTCGCCGAGGCCGGCATGGACGTCTACCAGAGCTTCGCCACCGCCGACCTGGGCCTGATCGCCTACGAAACCGAGGCGCGCCAGGGCCTGGTGCTGGACGAAGGCGTGATCGTCGAGATCGTGCGGCCCGGCACCGGCGACGCGGTGCCCGAGGGCGAGGTCGGCGAGCTGGTCGTCACCACGCTGAACGCCGGCTATCCGCTGATCCGTTTCGGCACCGGCGACCTGTCGGCCATGCTGCCCGGGCGCTGCCCGAGCGGCCGCACCAATGCCCGCATCAAGGGCTGGATGGGCCGGGCCGACCAGACCACCAAGATCCGCGGCATGTTCGTGCACCCGGGCCAGGTGGCCGACATCGCGCGCCGCTTCCCCGAGGTGCTGAAGGCACGGCTGGTGGTGAGCGGCGAGATGGCCAACGACATCATGACCCTGCTGGTCGAAGCCGCGTCGGCCCCGCAGGGCCTGGACGCGCGCATCGGCGAAGCCATCCGCGACGTGACCAAGCTGCGCGGCGACGTGCAGCTGCTGCAGCCGGGGACGCTGCCCAACGACGGCAAGGTCATCGAGGACGCGCGCAGCTACAAATAGTTCGCGCCTCAGGAGGTCTTGTCGACCTGCACCCAGTTGACCTCCATGTAGCCCCAGTTTTTGGAAATCCTGAACGTGTTGGCGCCGGCATTCAGCTGCGCCGTGAGCTGGATGTTCTGCCAACCCAGATTGCTTCCCTGCAGCGGAAACGCGATCTCCTGCGCCGCACCGCCGTTCACGGCCACGTTGTTGTGCTGGTCGTTGTACACGTGGTAGCGGATCGTGATTGTGTACGTGCCCGCAGCCATGTTGTCGAAATGCAGATCCAACCAGGACCCCGCTTGCGAAAAGTCGCCGACATAGCCCGGCCCGTCGTAGCCCGCGAGCGGCGAGCTCGCGGCGGAAACGCCGTTCATAGTGCCCGCGCCCGCATACACGCGCGATGACGTCATGGTGCCGCCGCCACCGGTGCTGCCGCCGGTCGGCTGGAGCGAGATCGAATCCAGGTCGATGTAGCCCCAGCCCGCGGCGACCGCGACCGTGTTGGCACCCTGGTTCAGGGGCACGTTCGAAACCGTCACCACATTCCACGCCGGATGCGTCGCCGGGAACGGCACGGCGACCGGCGCTGCTCCGTTGACGATCACGTTCTCCTGCTGCGGCGTATACGCGTGGTAACGGATCTGGATGTCGTAGTTGCCGGCGGCGACGCCCTGGAAGGTCGCCGTCGTCGTGCCCGTGCCGCCGTAGTACACGTAGCCTGTTCCCGTGTAGCCGGCCTCGGCGGTCTGGACGGCGAGATCGGAGGTCCGGTTCGCGTCCTCGGCCTGGATGGTCATGGACGGCGGCGGGGGAGGCGGCGGCGGCGGGGGTGGCGTGTTGCTCCCCTCCGGAATCCACCAGTTGCCCGACGCGACGATCATTCCGAGCAGCTCGAGTTCCGAGTCGTAGTAGCCCATCTCCGGCCAAGGCAGTGCCCAGCTCCAGCAGTTGTCGAGCAGCGTCTGGAACTGCGGGTCGCTCATCGCGGCAGCCATCACCCCCGCGGCCATACCCCTCAAAGCCTCGGCGTCGGAGAAGCGGGTGCCATCGAGCCGGTACAGGCCGGGGAAGTACGGCCGCATATTTCCTGCCGCGCCTGGCCCGGGACCGGGCTTTTGGGGATTCGGCCAATCGGGGTGATCGGTGTTGACCCAATGCGTGTTGAAGAATCTCCCGATGCGCGTGAGATATCCATTCGTGCCTGCCCATCTGGGGTCCGCAGAAAAAACGTAGTCGCTCGCGAAGCGCCAGGGATCGCGGTACGCGTTGGATCCATACGCATCCGTGAAAGGGGTGCCTTCCGCCGGTGGGCTGTCGCCGGGCGGATACGGAATGGCGTCGGTGGGATTCGCGGTGGCCGAGTACTTGATCCAGTCGGGCAACAGCCCGGTGGTCTGGCCATTCGCATCCAGCGCATGATGCTCCTGCATATCCGCGATGAGGGCGAAGCTGCGGGGAATGACCTTGTCCGTCCAGAACGTGTCGCCCGTCGCCGCGGCGAAGGACCGGAAGTGGCCGATCATCAGGTCGGACGTGCGCGTCATTCCCTGCGGCTTGAAATACTGTCCACGGCTCAGCATGGCGCCGGTGTCCGCATCCGTGTTGACCAGCTTGATGGCCGTGATCGTCCGGATTGCGCGCTGCCTGTAGTTCTGCGGGGAGCCGTCGATGCCGTTCGACCCCCACTGCTTGTCCGCCATCAGCAAGGCCAGCGCGATGTCGAGGTCGCCGTCGACAGCGTTGTAGGAATCGGGGTTGGTCCCACCGACGCACCACGCCATCAGGTAGTCGCGCGCGTAGCGTGTCTGCCCGCCCTCGGTGAACGTCGCCGTGATCGTGGCCGTCGCTGGATTGCTTGCCACCGTCGCCAGCAGGCCGTCGAAGAGCGTCTTGGCGTTCGGGTCACCATACTGCCCGCCGGCCATGGTGACGGCCAGCAGCATCGCGTAGCCCATGCCTTCCGACACATACGTGCAGTCGGGCTTGCTGAATGCGTCGTACGCCTGGTTGCCGTTCCACACGATGCGATCCGTCTTCCACTTGCTATACCGTGTTCTGAGTTGCTGATCGAGCGTCGTGCGGTCCGCGGCAGTGACCTGGATGCCCGCCTTGTAGGCCTGCAGTCGCCCGCCGAAGGGATAGGCTGGCGCCGGATCGGGTGCCGCCATCGGTGCTGCCGCTGCCGCAGGCGCCGACGGACCGGCTGTGGAGCCACCTCCGCAGCCGGCGACGAGTGCCGCGGTCACGGTAGCGCCAAGCAGCGCACTGAAGAACCTGGAGATCACTTTGCGTTCCTCGTTTTCCGGAGAAAGAGAAACGAGTGTGTGTTGCCGTGACAAGGCAGGTGTGTAGCAGACCGGTAAGAAACGGCCGCTGACGAGGCAACAAACTTCTTTCGTCCCGCTAGATGTGCCACGGATATGGCCACAATGGGCTCTTCATCCACAGCCCGGAGGCGGCGTGCAGGAACCCGAATTCAGCAACAACGAAGCGGCCCACCAGTACGAACTGAAGCAGGACGGCAGCGTGGCCGGCCATGCGGCGTACGACGAGCAGCCCGGCCGCGTGCGCTTCACCCACACCGAGATCGACCCGAAGTACGAAGGCCAGGGGCTCGGCTCCAAGCTGGCCAAGCAGGCGCTGGACGACGTGCGCCGGCGCGGGCTGAAAGCCGTGCCGCAGTGCCGCTTCATCGCCGCCTACATCCAGCGGCACCCGGAGTATTCGGACCTGGTCGCGGGCTGACGCCCGCCGGCGTTTCAGCCGGCCGGGTCCAGCGGCTTGCCGAAATGCAGGCCGACGATGCGGCAGCCCTGGTTCATCCAGAAGCGCTGCGCCACCGCGTTGGTGACGAAGGTGTCCAGCACGATGCGCTCGCAGCCGCGCTCTCGCGCGATGCGTTCCAGCGCGTGCCACAGCAGCTGCCCCAGGCCGCGGCCACGCTCATCGTCGCCGACGATGAAGTGGTCGACGTACAGGTACCTGCCGTAGCAGAAGCGGTTCTGGATCCAGTAGCCGCTCATGCCGAGCATCTGCACTTCAGCCCTACCCTCGCCTTCCTCGAAGGCGCCGATGCATTCCCAGCCCCCGGCTTCGACGTCGTCCAGCCGCCGCAGAAGCGTGTCCTCGGCAATCGAGGGATAGAGCGCGCGCAGATGGAGCAGGAACGCTTCCTGGTCGCGCGGAAACCGCAGCGGGCGCAAGACTGCCGCCTGCATCATCGAACCACCTCCACTCATGCGGTGCGCGCCCGCGGCACGGGCGCAGGTTTCAGGGCCATCGGCACCACGTGCACGGCCACGCCGGCCAGCACCACGGCGGCCGACACCAGCAGCTGCACGCTCAGGTTCTCGTCCAGCAGCAGCCAGGCCAGCGCGACGCCGAACACCGGGATCAGCAGCGCGATGGGCGAAGTGGCGGCCACGCCGACCGTGCCGATCGCCTTGCCCCACAGCACCTGCGCCACCGCGAACGAGGCGATCACCACATAGGCCACCGGCAGCCAGCCGGCCAGCGGCGCCTGCACCAGCGCCTGCAGCGCCGGCGGCGCGCCGGGCAGCGCCAGCTCGCGCGCCAGCCAGATGGCCGGCAGGCAGATCAGGCCGCTGGCGCACTGCAGCCGGATCACGCTCTCGGTGCTGCGCTTGATGGTGGTGTTGGCGAAGGCCCAGCCGGCCGCCGCCAGCAGGCAGACCGCGCTGGCCAGCCAGGGCGCCTTGCTGCCGCCGGTGGCCAGCACGCCGGTGAGGCCGGCCAGGCCCAGCACGCTGCCGGCGATGGTGGTGGTGCGCACCGATTCGCCCAGGATCAGCCAGCTGAGCGCCAGCGAGATGAACACCTGGAACTGCATCAGCAGCGCCGCCAGCCCGGGCGACAGGCCGAGCTGGATGGCGACGGTGGACAGCAGGTACTGGCCGATGCCCGAGCACAGCGAATACAGCAGCAAGGTCGTCACCGGCATCTTTCTGGGCCAGCCGACGATGGGAATCAGCGCGGCGACGAAGGCGAAGCGCAGCGCCGTGAGCAGGTACGGATCGAAATGTTCGAGCGCGAGCCGCACCGCCACGAAGTTGCCGCCCCACAGGACGGCGGCGGCCACCGCCGCCGCATACGCCACGCCCCTGGACGTCACGCCGCCGCCTCCAGCGCCGCGGACCTGCCGGTCTCGCGGGCCGACTCGAACACATCGGCCAGCATGGCGTAGTAGCGGTTGGCCACCTGCAGCCGCAGCTGGACACCGGTGGCCACCTCGGCCGTGAGTTCCGGGCGGGCCTGCAGCATCGGCAGCACCACCTGGTTGAGCAGGTCGTCGCCGTGCTTGGCATCGATCTTCACGTGCATCTCGTGATAGTAGATGATGTCCTCGGGCACGCCCAGCCTGCGCATGCCCTGCACCGCGCGCGCGAAGCGCCGGGGCGCGGTGTGCTCCAGCAAGGTCAGCGCGCCCATCAGCTTCACGCAGTGCTCGCGCCGGACCGACAGCAGCAGCAGCAGGTTGCCGTTGGCCAGCGCCTCGGCGGTCGGCTGCACGAAGCGGCCGAACCGGGTGCCGTCGATGGCGTCGCGGAAGTACGCGGCCGAGTCGCAGAACAGGCGCGTGTGCATCTGGGTCTCGTCGCCCATGCCCATCTCGTCCCAGTAGTTGGCGGCCAGCGCCACCTTGGCCGCGCCCTTCAGGCCCATCTGCGCCATCGCGATCACGTCGTCGAAGCGGCCGTCCACCTGCTCTTCGTAGAGCACGTAGACCGACAGCTCCTGCAGCGTGGCGTGCTGCGCCAGGTGGTCGAAGAAGGGTTCGGCCGCGGCCACCTGCTCGCGAAAGCGCGCGCGGTACCAGGGCTCGAAGTCCTCGGCGCGGCGCGGCAGCGCGGCGGTGTCGACGGTGGCCAGCTCGCGCGCCAGCCAGGCCGATTCGACCGCCTGCGTCGCGTCGCGGTGCGCGGCGAGCGCGGCCGCGTCGAACTCCTGCGGGCCGGCCAGTTCGCGCAGGTACTGCGCGTTCAGCAGCAGCTGCGACGGCAGGCTGTACGGGTCATGCGTGTGCATTTCAGAATGCCTTTCGTTCGTGGACGAAGTCCTTCAGGTCCGGCTTGCTCTTCCAGAACGGCTCCAGCGGATGGTCGCCCAGCGCCTCCACGTATTCGGAGCGCTCGGCCTGCTGCAAGGTGGGCAGGTAGCGCGGGCAGTTCGGGAAGATGTCCGTCACCGCCACGCTGACCGCGGCGTGTGCGCCCTTCAGCGAGCGCACCAGTTCCGGCTCGGTCACCACTTCGGCACGGCCGTGGATGCGCAGCTTGCGCTTCTCTCCGGAAAACTCCAGGAACAGCAGCGCCACGCGCGTGGTCGCGCGGATGTTGCCCAGCGTGCGGAACATGCCGTTGCCGTCGTAGTCGGGAAACACCAGCGTGTGGCCGCCGTGCAGTTGCACGAAGCCCTCCGGGCCGCTCTTGACCGAGCAGTCCAGCGTGCCGTCGGCGGCCGACGAGGCGATGAAGAAGAACTGAGCCTTGCCGATGATTTCCGCATCGGTCTCGTTGAAGGCGGTGCGGCGGCGCGTCTGCTCGATGCGCTCGGCGATGCGGGTGGTGCCCATCTCGGCCTGCAGCGCCTTCTGTTCGGCGTGAAAGAACTCGGACATGTCGGCCTCCTGTCAGCGGAACTCGATCACCAGCACGTCGCGGTAACCCGGCCTGGCCGGGTCCGCGGGCTGGATGGCGGTGGTGTCGTGCAGCACGGTGTCGTCGCGAAACACCATGATGTCGCCGCCCGCGTCCAGGCGGCCCTGGAACGCGGCCTCGTGCGTCAGCAGGTCGAACAGCGTGGTGTCGCCGCCGATGAAGTTGATGTGGTTGGCCATGAACAGGCAGCTGAACTTCACGCCGTCGCGGTGCTTGCCCTCGGGCACCGGTTTGCCGGCTTCCTCGGACCTCGCCACGATGCGGTTGAAGTAGGTGTTGATGCGCCAGCGCGGCTGGTCTTCCAGCACACTGTAGGCCGCGCCCAGCAGCTTCAGCACGCGCTGCACCACCTGGTTGTTCACGATGGTGTCGGTCAGCGGCGCGAAGTGGCGGTCCACCCCGCCGTTGAGCGGGTTGAAGTACTTCGGCTGCGAATAGGGTGCGTGCGGCTGCACTTCCAGCCGGTCGTCGCCATGGGTGTAGACGAAGCGACCGAAGCGGCGCAGCCGGTAGGAGCCGCCGTCGTTCATGTAGGCGTCGGGCGGCAGGTCCTCGAAGATGGCCTGGAACGCGCGCCAGTCGTCCAGCGCCGTCAGGTCTTCGCCGAGAACCTGCGCGGTGGTGCCGATCACGAAGCGCTCTTCGGCAAGGGTGTCGAGTCCCGAGGTGGTCACGTCATGCATAGCTGGCCTTCCTGCTGTTGTAGATGTCCTGGATGAGGTCGAAATAGGAACTGTTCTGGAACACGATGCGCGACGCGATGCGTTCGTGGAACGCGCGGAACGCTTCCGGGCGCAGCGCGGGAGCGAGGTGGTGCTCCACGTGGAAGTTGTTGCCGTTGGTGAACCAGGTGGCCAGCCAGCCGGCGCGCACGGTGCGCGTGTTCTCGAACACCGAAGGCGACTTGGCGCAGCCCCAGTGCTCGGGCAGTTCCAGCAGCGTGTGCATGCAGGCGGCCAGCGGGAAGGCCAGCAGCAGCACCGCGTCGAACGGGCGGAACACGGCGGCCAGCGCCATCGCCGCCAGCACGATCGCGCCGAAGGCGGCGTAGTCGCGGCGGATGCGGCGCTCGTTGTTCCTGTTGTAGACGCGCCCGATGGGCGCGCCGGTCCATGCCGCCCACACCAGCTGCGCCACGCGCACCCAGTGCGGCAGCATCAGCAGGTTGGCCGCCAGGCGCCACGGCCGTTCGTTGTCTTCCTTGGAGAACTGGAAGAACTCCGAGTCGTCGTCGGTGCCCACGTGCTGGTGGTGGTGCAGATGGCGGTCCTGGTAGTGGTGGAAGGAGATCAGCAGCGGCAGGCCGAGCACGAAGCCCAGCGCGCGGTCCAGCCCGCGGCTGCCGGTGCCGGTGCTGTGCAGCGCCTGGTGCTCCAGCTCGATGCCGTGCGCGAAGGCCATGGCCACCAGCAGCACGCCTGCCGCCTTCATCCACCAGAATTGCATGCCCGCCAGAGCGGTACCGGCGGCTATCATCAGCGCCCACACAGCGCATTTCGCAAGAAACACCATCGGCCGATTAGCGACCAGGTCTTTGTAGTCGATTCCCTGATTCATATTTTTTGAGACGAGTGCATGCCTCGCGCCGTTTTGGCTGCGATTCATGGTCAAGAGAGAGCCTCGCGTGCGCCGGAGGGCATGGAATGCCGGCATCGCAAAGGGAATGTGATGAGAGAGAGTGCGGTTGTTCTTCTTGTGTGTGCCTGTCGTCCTTCCCGAGGTGCCAATAGATGTCCGCCCGCGAATGCGGGCGGAGCGCGACTGCGCAATATGTCTACTGCTTACCCAGGGCGACGTGGGCCTTGATGGCCCGCCGCGGCGGTGCGGGGCCCGCACCGATCCTCCCTGGCGCACCTGGCCCGTGAATGGAGCCGGTGCTTTTTTTGCGCAGGGCGGACCTTAGCATTCATCTTTACGGCCAGCAAGAGTACCTGTGTATTGATGCTGCCAATTCCGCGCATCATCTTGCTGACTTATATCTATATGCCGAGCTCACGCAGAATGTCGGCATTGTGTTGCCCGACGCCGGGCACCTCGTCCATGCGGTGGTCGAAGCTGCTGTTGCGCCCCGGCGGCAGCAGCGCGGGGACTGCGCCTTCGGGCGTGCCGACCTCGCGCCAGCGGTCGCGCGCCTTCAGTTGCGGGTGCGCCCACAGGCCGGCCATGTCGTTCATGCGCGCGTGAGCGATCTGCGCTGCGTCCAGCCGCTGCTCCACCTGCGCGATGTCGAGTGCACCGAAGACGTGCAGGATGATGGCCTTCAGCTCGGCGCGGTGCGTGTTGCGCTTCGCGTTGGCATCGAAACGGGGGTCGGTGGCAAGTGTTGGGTCCCGCAGCACCTTCTCACAGAACAGCTTCCACTCGCGTTCGTTCTGCAGGCCCAGCATCACCGTGCTGCCGTCGCCCACGGCAAACGGGCCGTAGGGGTAGATGCTGGAATGCGAAGCGCCGTTGCGCGGCGGCGGCGGCGCGCCCTCGAAGGCATAGTACATCGGGTAGCCCATCCACTCGGCCAGCGACTCCAGCATGGAGACGTCGATGCGGCTGCCCTCGCCGGTGCGCTCGCGCTGCAGCAGCGCGGCCAGGATGCCGCTGTAGGCATACATGCCGGCGGCGATGTCGGCGATGGAGTTGCCCGCCTTGCTCGGCTCGTCCGGCGTGCCGGTGACCGACAGCATGCCGGCCTCGCTCTGGATCAGCAGGTCATAGGCCTTCTTGTCGCGGTAGGGGCCGTCGTCGCCGTAGCCCGAAATGTCGCAGACGATCAGCCGCGGATGCTTCGCATGCAGCGCCTCGAACGACAGGCCCATGCGCGCCGTGGCGCCCGGCGCCAGGTTCTGCACCAGCACGTCGGCGCGCGCCAGCAGCGCGACGAGCACCGCCATGTCCTGTGCATTCTTCAGGTCCAGCGCCAGGCTTTCCTTGGAGCGGTTGGTCCAGACGAAATGCGAGGACTGGCCGCGCACCCGCGTGTCGTAGGCGCGCGCGAAGTCGCCCGTGCCGGGCCGCTCCACCTTGATGACGCGCGCGCCCAGGTCGGCCAGCTGGCGGGTGCAGAACGGCGCGGCGATGGCGTGTTCGAGGGAAACGACGGTGATGCCGTCGAGCGGTCGGGTCATGGGTGGATGGCTTTCAAAACGACCGCGGCAGCCCGAGCACATGCTCCGCCACGTAGGACAGGATCAGGTTGGTGGAGATCGGCGCCACCTGGTAGAGCCGGGTCTCGCGGAATTTGCGCTCCACGTCGTATTCGGCGGCGAAGCCGAAGCCGCCGTGGAACTGCAGGCAGGCGTTGGCCGCTTCCCAGCTGGCCTTGGCGGCCAGGTACTTGGCCATGTTGGCCTGCGTGCCGCAGGGCTCGCGCGCATCGAACAGGCGGCAGGCTTCCCAGCGCATCAGGTCGGCCGCCTCCACCTCGATGTGCGCTTCGGCGATGGGAAACTGCACGCCCTGGTTCTGGCCGATCGGGCGGCCGAACACGGTGCGGTCCTTCACATAGCGCGTCACCCGGTCGATGAACCAGCGGCCGTCGCCGATGCATTCGGCGGCGATCAGGGTGCGCTCGGCGTTCAACCCGTCCAGGATGTATTTGAAGCCCTGGCCTTGCGCGCCGATCAGGTTCTCCGCGGGAATTTCCAGGTTCTCGAAGAACAGCTCGTTGGTTTCGTGGTTCACCATGTTGGCGATCGGCCGCACCGTCATGCCGCGGCCGATCGCCTCGCGCAGGTCGACCAGGAAGATCGACATGCCCTCGGACTTCTTCGTTACCTCGGCCAGCGGCGTGGTGCGCGCCAGCAGGATCATGAAATCCGAATGCTGCACGCGCGAGATCCAGACCTTCTGGCCGTTCACGACGTAGCGGTCGCCGTGCTTCACGGCGGTGGTCTTGATCTTCGTCGTGTCGGTGCCGGTGCTGGGCTCGGTCACGCCCATGGACTGCAGCCGCCATTCGCCGCTGGCGATCTTCGGCAGGTAGTGCCGCTTCTGCGTTTCCGAGCCGTGCCGCAGCAGCGTGCCCATGTTGTACATCTGGCCGTGGCAGGCGCCGGAGTTGCCGCCCGAGCGGTTGATCTCCTCCATGATCACAGAGGCCTCGGCCAGCCCCAGCCCCGAGCCGCCGTACTCCTGCGGGATCAGCGCGGCCAGCCAGCCGGCCTCGGTGAGCGCGGCGACGAAGGCCTCGGGATAGGCCCGCTCCTGGTCGATCCTGCGGTGGTATTCGTCCGGGAATTGCGCGCACAGCGCGCGCACGGCGTCGCGGATGTCCTGGTAGGCGGGGGTCGGCATGGCCGCCATCTTGCCTTGCGCCGCCGCGCCGGACAAATCGGCTACGGCGCCGGCGCGCTCCAGTTCGGTGCGCCGAATGTGGACTGCAGGAAACGGCTGAGCGCCTCGGCGGCGACGCCGGGCTGGCGCCGCGTGCTCCACAGCAGCGTGATGTCCACCGGCGCCAGCGCGTCCAGCGGCCGCGTTTCCACCCGCGCGCCCTCGCGCGCGAACGGCCGGTAGGCGACGTCGCTCAGCACCGTGACGCCCATCCCCTGGGCCACCAGGCTGCGTACCGCCTCGATGGACTGGACCCGGAAGCGGATGTCCGGCACCAGGCGGCGCCGCGCGAAGATCTCGCGCGTGCTGTCGCCCATCTCGTCCACGTCGTACAGGATGTAGGGCTGCCTGGCGATGTCGGCCAGCGTGACCTGGCGCTTGGCCAGCAGCGGATGGCCGGCACCCAGCCACAGCTGGCGGCGCGAACGGGTCAGCACCCGCGCCTGCACGCCGGCAGGCAGCTTGGGGTTGAAGCGCAGCACCGCCAGGTCGGCCCGGCCGCCGGCCACCGCCGCTTCCGCCTGCACGCGCGTGGCTTCCTCCACGGCCAGCCGGACCAATGGGTAGGCGGCGGCGAAACGCGCCAGGGCCGGCACCAGGTAGTAGCCCAGGGTCGACGACGAAGCCAGCAGCCTGGCCGAGCCTTGCAGTTCCGCGGTCGCGCCGCCGGCTTCCACGCCCGCCGCGGCCACGGCGGAGGCGATGTGGCGGGCGCGCTCCAGGAACCGCTGGCCCTGCAAGGTCAAGGCGACGCCGCTCGCATGCCGGCGCTCGAACAGCCGGCAGCCCAGGGCCGCTTCCAGTTCGCGGATGGCCGCCGTCATGGCCGATTGCGTCACGTGCACCCTGGCCGCGGCGCTGGTGAACTGCCCGGCTTCCGCCGCCGCAAGGAAGTACTCGACCTGCTTCAGCGTGAACTGCATAAACCGGATCGATGCATGGCGCGAAGATTACTCGCTTTCGCGCGCAACCCGCCGAATCCACAATGGCGCATCAGCATCTGTAAAACTCATGCCAGCTTCCATGAAAACCATCGGTATCGTCGCCCACAGCGCGGAAGGCGCCGGGCTGTGCTTCCTCGCTGCCTGCCGCGCCGGCGGTGAATTGCTGGGCGAGCACCTGCACCCGCCCATCGCCATGAGCGCCATCGCCATGGGCCTGAGCATGCCGGGCTGGTGGGCCAATGACCTGGAACAGGTCAAGCCGCACCTGCTGCGCGGCATCGAGATGGTGGCGCGCTCCGGCGCCGACTTCTTCGTCTGCCCCGACAACACGGCGCACCTTGCGCTGGAGCGGATGCAGCTGCCGCTGCCGGGCCTGCACATCGCCGGCGTGGTCGGCACGGAGACCGTGCGCCGCGGCTTCTCGCGCGTGGGGCTGCTGGGAACGCGCTGGACCATGTCGGGCACGGTCTATCCGGATGCGCTGCGGCGCCATGGCGTCGAGCTGCTGGTGCCCGATGCGCAGGAGCAGGAAGAATTGAACGAACTGATCTTCCGCGAGCTGTGCAACGGCCGCTTCGCGCCCGCCACCACCGCAAGCTTCCTGCGCGCCATCGAGCGCCTGAAGGTGCGCGGCGCGCAGGCCGTGATCCTCGGCTGCACCGAGATCCCGATCATCGTGGACGACCGCAATGCGGCGCTGCCGACGCTCGACTCGACGCGGCTGCTGGCGCGCTACGCGGTCGAGCTGGCGCTGCGCGACAGGCCTCTGCCCGCGCAGCAGGACGGCTGGCTCGCGCCGCCGGTGCTCACGGCGCCGGCCGGCTCGCCTTCAGGGATGTGACCAGCGCCTCGCCGGCCGACAGGATGTGGGCGGACAGGCGCGCCGCGGCATCCTCGCCATCGCCTTTCTCCACGGCGCGCAGGATCAGCCGGTGCTCCTTGTCGGAGCGCGGTTGCCAGTTCTGCGTTTGCCAGGCGGCGAACAGGATGCGGCTGGCGGCCGCCTGCAGGTCCTCGACGGATGCCAGCAGCCGCTGCATGCCGCAGGGCGCGAGCAGCGCCAGGTGGAACTTGTGGTTGGCTTGTTCCCACACCCGCAGGTCGGTCGAGGCGTCGCTGTCGGCCAGCGCTTCGCGCGCGCGCTGCAGGTCGGCGGCCACGATGCGCGGCACGGCGTGGCGCAGCGCCAGGGATTCCAGCGCCGCCCGCATCTCGGTGATCTCGCGCACCGCCTGCGGGTCCATGCCGGCCACCCGCACGCCGCGCCTGGGCTCGCTCGCCACCAGGCCCTGCGCCTCCAGCCGGCGGAAGGCTTCGCGCACCGGCACGTGGCTGGCGCCGAACTCCACGGCCACGTGATCCTGCCGCAGCCGCTCGCCGGGTGCGAGCGTGCCCGACACGATGCGCGCCGCCAGCTCCCGGCTGATGCGGCCGGCCAGGGTGTTGTCTTCGCTTGCGGACAAAGTGGTCGTCATCTGATAATCTATTATAGATAATTTACCAAGGAACTCCGATGACGACCCAACGCCACCGCCCCGCGCGCCTGCAGCACATCGCCGGCATCGGCGTCGACCGCATGGGGTCGATCGCCGACGCCTCGGGCGAAGACTACCTGCGCCTGGAGAACCTGGACGTGGACATTCCGCCGGATGCCGACGCCATCGAGCGCACCCGGCTGGCCGCCAGCACCGACGCCGACAACAGCTACCTGCCCTTCGTCGGCCAGGCCGCCCTGCGCGACGTGGCGGCTCGGCACGTGAGCCAGCTGTCCGGCGTGCCATACAGCGGCGAGCGCAACTGCGTCATCAGCGCCGGGGGCCTGTCGGGCATCCTCAACGTGCTGCTGGCCACCATCGAGGTCGGCGACGAGGTGATCGTCACCGACCCGACTTACGCCGGCCTGCTCAACCGCATCCGCCTGGCCGGCGGCGTTCCGCGTTTCATGCCCTTCCTTTTCCAGCCGGGCGCGCCGTGGAAGCTGGACCGCGACGCGCTGCGCGCCGCCGTCACGCCGAAGACGCGCGCCATGCTGCTGATGTCGCCATCCATGCCTTCGGGCGGCATGCTGGATGCGGGCGACTGGTCGCTGGCGGCCGAGCTGTGCGTGCAGCACGACCTGCTGCTGATCCTGGACAGCGCCATGGAGCGGCTGGTGTTCGACGGCGCGCCGGTGATCCATCCGGCCGGGCTGCCGGGCATGGCCGGGCGCACCATCACCATCGGCGCGGCATCGAAAGAGCTGCGCATGATCGGCTGGCGCGTCGGCTGGATCGTCGCGCCGGAGGCCTTCATGCCGGACCTGGTGGCGGTATCGATGGCCAACGTGGTGGTGCCGGTCGGCATCGCGCAGGATGCGGCCGCCATCGCGCTGCGCGGCTCCTACGCCACCCTGCCCGCCTACGTGGCCGAACTGCAGGCGCGCCGCGACCTGCTGATGCGCGAGCTCGACGGCCTGCCGGTCGGCCTGCCGATGGGCGGCTGGTCGATGCTGCTGCGCGTCTCGGATTTCGGCCTCGATGGCGCCGCCATGTCCCAGCGGCTGCTGGCCGAGAAGATCTGCGCGACGGCCATGGGCGGCTGGGGCGAAGCGCATGGCCCGCAGTACATCCGCTTCGTCTTCGCCAACGAGCCTGTGGCGCGGCTGCAAGGCATCGGAGCCCGCATCCGGCGGGCGCTCGGCCTGGCCTGAGCGACAATCCGGGCGCTTTGACGACCGACCTGTTTGGGGAGATTCCGGACGGCGACCCGCCGGACAAGAAGAAACGCGGCAAGCCACCGGCGGGCCCGCGCGACGCCGCCCGCGTGAACCCCAGCCCGGCCGATCCGCAGTCCGAGGAACTGGCCGCGCGGCTGCCCGGCCGGCTGCACATGGGCACCTCGTCCTGGAATTTCCCGGGCTGGAAGGGCCTGGTCTGGGACAAGGACTACGCCGATGCCGTGCTGTCGCGCCACGGCCTGGCGGCCTATGCACAGCATCCGATGCTGCGTTCGGTCAGCCTGGACCGGTCCTTCTACCGGCCGCTCACGGCCACCCAGTACGCCGGCTACGCCGCCCAGGTCCCGGACCATTTCCGCTTCATCGTGAAGGCGCCCAGCCTGGTGTCCGACGCCCTGGTGCGCGGCGAGGACGGCCGCGGCATGCAGGCCAACCCGGCGTTCCTGAGCCCGGAGCTGGCGGTCACCGAATTCGTTCAGCCGGCCCTGGAAGGCCTGGGCCCGAAGATCGGCGCGCTGGTGTTCCAGCTGAGCCCGCTGCCACCGTCCTGGCTGGCCAACATCCCGGAAATGCTGGACCGGCTGGCGGCAATGCTGGCTGCCCTGCCGCCGCTCAAGCCGATGGCGCCCGACGGGGTGATCGCGGTGGAGGTGCGCAACCCCGAACTGCTGACGCCGGCTTTCGCCGCCGTGCTGAAGCAGGCCGGCGCCACCTACTGCCTGGGGCTGCACGCCAAGATGCCGCCGATCGAGGAGCAGCTGCCGCTGCTGCGGGCGCTCTGGCCCGGGCCGCTGGTGTGCCGCTGGAACCTGCACCGCAAGCACGGTGCCTACGGCTATGAGGAGGCGAAAAAGCTGTACGAGCCGTACGACCGCATGGTCGACCCGGACCCGGACACCCGCGAGACGCTGGCGAAAGTGATCGCCGCGACCACGGCGGCCGGCCTGCCGGCTTACGTCACCTGCAACAACAAGGCCGAAGGCTCGGCCCCGCTCACCGTGCTGGAACTCGGGCGCGCCGTGCTGGCACATGAGCCGAAGGTTTTAAAGTGACTCATCCGTGACAGGAAGCAACACTATTAGTTACCATCTTGTCGTCTGATGTGTCGTTTGTTGTCAACTTCCTCACAAGAATGAACTCAAGTTGGCCTACGATGTATCTACCGTGTGTTGCACTAATTTCCCATTTCGCTCCGGCAGATCCCATGCGTTGGCTGAAACCGAATCTTAGAAGCAGCATCTATGGCTTGCTGGGCCAGCAGGCGCCCACGCCCTCGGAATCGGTCCTGGAAAACAGCACCGAAGACATCCGGGAAGCCATGCTCGCCCTGCTCGGCGACGACGGCCCCAAACGCTTCGCCTCGATCACCCGCCGCATCCGCTACGCCAACGACATCCAGGGCCTGTGGTACCTGCGCGGCGACCTGATGGCCGCGCTGGCCACCCTGCACGGCGAAGCCGAAGCCCGCAAGCGGGTGCAGGGCATCACCGAAATGTTCCAGGGCCTGCTGCCCGGCAGCCTGACCTCCCGCCCCAGCCCCCTGATGGGCTGAAGGGATTGACCGGCCAACCGGTCGGTCAACCAGCCTCCTTCAGTGGAGGTGCCCCCACAGCAGGAACGCGTCGCGCCCCTCCACAGCCAGGTGCACCTTGGCGCCGACCGGCAGCACCACCTTGGTCGGCACGTGGCCGAACGGCAGGCCGGTGAACACCGGCGCCTTCACCTGGGTCCGCAGCCAGTCCACCACCGTCTGCAGCCGGTAGCCCCGGTCGTGCGGCACTGGCTTGTAGTTGGTGAAATGGCCCAGCACGATGGCCTTCTGCTTCCCCAGCACGCCCGCGTACAGCAGCTGCGTCAGCATCCGCTCGACCCGGTAGGGGTGCTCGTGCACGTCTTCCAGGAACAGGATGCCGCCCTTCACCTCGGGCAGCCAGCGCGTGCCGGCCAGCGCGCTGACGATGGCCAGGTTGCCGCCCCACAGCACGCCCTTGATGTTGACCGGCTTGTCCGGCGCCTCGTGCTTGGGCAGCTGCCAGCCCGTGCCTTCGCCGCGGCCGTCGACCAGGTCCTCGAAGCAGGCCTGCATGATCTCGTCGGGCTCGCCCTCCACGCCGAAGTCCTCGCCCAGGGCCGGGCCGGACCAGGTGACGGCGCCGGTCTCGGCCAGCACGGCGTTCTGGAAGGCGGTGAAGTCGGACAGGCCGACGAACTTCATGCCGCCGTGGATCGCCTTGGCCACCGCCTTGTACTTGATGCCGGGCAAGAGGCGCGTGAGGCCGTAGCCGCCGCGCGTGATCAGCGCCACGTCGGCGCCGCTGGCGGCGGCGCGATGGATCGCCGCCAGCCGCGTCGCGTCGTCGCCGGCGAAGCGCATGTGGGTGGCGAAGACCGCCTCGTCGAGCTCGACCTCGTGGCCCAGCGTCTTCAGGCGCGCCGCGCCGCGCCGCACCACGGCCTTGTCGCGGATCGCGCTGGACGGGGAAAAGATGTAGATGCGTTTTTTCACGCGGCGAAGTATCCCACCGCCGCGCGCGCGACCGGCTCGCCGTGTTCCTGCACGAAGTGCCCGCCCTGCCCGACCAGCATCGGTTCGGGGCAGCCGCGGATGGCCGCGCGCAGCTCCTGCATCACCGGCAGGCCCAGCACCGGGTCCTGCACGCCGACCGCCATCAGGGTGCGGCCGCTCCATTGGCTGGAGAAGAACTCGCGCGCCTGGCGCGACACCGCCGCACCGTCGGCGTCCAGCCCGTCCGGCACCATCGGCGGAAAGGCACGGGTGGCGGCCCGGTAGCCGCGGTCCGGGAACGGCGCGTTGTAGGCGGCGCATTCCTCGGGGCGCATCTGCGGGTTGCCGCGCGCGAACAGGCGCGCGATGTCGAATTCCGGCTTGCTCGCGCACATCTCGCGCCAGGCGACGAAGCCCGGGCTGAGCGGCGCGTCGCCGGTGCCCAGCGTGGTGTTCATCACCAGCATGCCGCGCCAGCGCCCGGGCGCCGCCACCGGCAAGGTGAGCCCGAGCAGGCCGCCCCAGTCCTGCACCACCAGCACGACGTCGCGCAGGTCCAGCCGTTCGATGAACTCCAGCAGCACCTGGCGGTGCCAGCCGAAGGTGTGGAAGGCGTCCTTCTTCGGCTTGTCGCTCTTGCCGAAGCCGACCAGGTCCGGCGCCACCACGCGGTGGCCGGCCTCCAGGAACACCGGGATCATCTTGCGGTACAGGTAGCTCCAGGCGGGGTTGCCGTGCAGGCAGAGCCAGGTCAAATTCCGATCGTCCTGAGCCTGTCGAAGGGGCGGACCTTCGTCCAGGTAGTGCATGCGCAGCCCCGCCAGCGACGGCAGATCGGTCACATAGTTTGCTGCCCAGGGATAGTCCGGCAGGCCGTCGAAGCAGCTCTCCGGCGTGCGCAGCGCATCCTCGCGCAGGGGTTGTGTGGTCATGCGGGCCTCCTCTCGGCGTGACGCGAAAAATCCGCTCAGCAGCGCGCCGCATTCCTGCGCCAGCACGCCGCCATGCAATCCGGTGCGGTGGTTCAGCCGCGGCAGCGCGAACAGGTCCAGCACCGAGCCGGCCGCGCCGGTCTTCGGGTCTGCCGCGCCGAACACCACTCGCTTCAGCCGCGCGTGCAGCATAGCGCCGCTGCACATGGCGCAGGGCTCCAGCGTGACGAACAGCTCGCAGCCGTCCAGCCGGTAGTTGCCCAGCGCCGCGGCGGCCGCGCGCAGCGCCACGATCTCGGCATGGGCGGTGGGATCGTGGCCGCGCACCGGTGCATTGCGGCCGGTAGCGATCAGCTGCCCGTCGCGCACGACGACGGCGCCGACCGGCACCTCGCCGTCCTCGGCGGCCCGGCGCGCCTCGGCCAGGGCCAGCCCCATCCAGTGCGCGTCGTCCATCGCCTCACTTGGCCTCATCGGGCAGCGGGCGCGTCTGCGCCGCGGCCGCGTCGATGTTCTGCTTGAATTGCTGCACCTGCGCCTTGGGCGCGGCCGGGGCGGCGGGCGCCGGGCTTGCCGTCTCGCCCGCGGCTGCCGGGGCCGAGATGGCCGGCGGCGCCACCGCCGACGTGAGCTGTTTTTTCGCCAGCAGGCCGACGATGGCCACCACGATCAGCAAGCCCAGTGCACCGAAGATTGCGCGCATCCCGATCTCCTCGTTTCAGGTCTTGAACTCGTCCAGCCAGCGCAGCAGCGCACGCTCGTTCTCAGTGCCGGCGGCGAAGCGCTCGCGCAGCGCCGCGTGCGATTCGGGCACGTGCTGGTTCATCTTGAGCTTGCACTGCCAGGCGGTCACGTCCAGCTCGAAGGCGACGACGGCATTCAGCATCATGCCGGTGTAGTCGTCCGGCAGGTCGCGCCACTGCTGCGCGTACGGCGGCTCGTGCGCGCCGATCAGTTTCTTCAACAGCGCGTCCTTGGGCCCGGCGTCGTCCACCAGCCGGGCCTGCACCGTGCAGTGCACGGCCAGGTAGTTCCAGCTCGGCACGCGCGCCAGGTCCGGGTAGACGCCGGGCGAGATGTAGGCATGCGGGCCGAGGAAGGCCACCCGCGCGGTGGGCCGGGCCTGCAGGTAGCGCCAGTGCGCATTGGGCTTGGCGCAGTGCCCGAGCAGCACCCAGCGCGGCGGCTGCCCCTCGGCCTCCGGCGCGCGCTCTTCCAGCAGCAGCGGCAGGTGCGTGACGTACGGCAGGCCGTCGTCGTCGCAGGAAATCAGGCTGGCGAACGGGTACTCGCGCATCAGCCGCGCAGCGATGGCGCGGTCTTCCGACTTGAACCGTGGCGGGACGTACATGGCGCCATTGTGCACGCCGCATCGCGGCTGCTCGACGGCCGCCGCGGCCTTACGGCTCCAGGTTGGACAGCGCGCGCGCCCAGATCTCGGTGGCGCCGGGCTGGGTGCCCGGGTCGTGCAGCGCGGCGCGGCCGAAGCCGAGCGGCAGGCGCATCTGCGTGCCGGCGACTTCGGTGCGCAGCTCCGGCACGGCGAAGGCCGCCAGGTGCGCCTGCACCGCCGCCGCGTCGGCGCCGGGCAGCAGCGCGCAGAAGTCGGCGCCGCCCAGGCTGCCCAGCGCGCCGCGGTCCGGCAGGCGCCGCCGCAGCTCGTGCGCCACCGCCTGGCGCAGCGCGTCCTGCCGCAACTTGCTGCCGGAGACCAGCTGCTTGAAGTCCTTCACCCGCACGTAGCACAGCGCCAGCGACGTGCCGCCCGCGCGCGTGTCGGCGACGGCGCGCGCCACCAGGTCGCGGAAGCTGCGCACGCTCCAGCAGCCGGTCACGCTGTCGAAGTGGCCGCGCCGCTCCATCTCGCCCAGCCGCGCCACCACGCGGCGGTGCACCGTGCCCAGGGCGTCAAACTGCAGCTCGGTCTCGGCCAGCCGGGCCAGGTCCTGCAGGGCCAGCACGTCGCTCTGGCGGAAGGCGCGCGGCTCCACGTGCATGGCGCACAGCGCGCCGCCGCGCACGCCGGGCATGCGCTGCAGCGGCACGCCGAGGAACGAGCGCACCTGCGGCCCGCCGGTGATCAGCGGGTTGTGCCAGAACAGCGGGTTGATCGATGCGTCGGGCACCAGCAGCGGCTGCGTGTCCAGGATGTGCGGATCGCAGAACGCCAGCGCGTGGCTCGCCAGCGTGGCCGGCAGCCCCTGCACCGCGCGCAGCGCATGCGCGTCGTCCTGCCAGGTGGTGACGAAAGCGATGGGGATCTCCAGCAGGCGCATCGCGGTGCGCGTGATGCGCTCGAACCGCTGGTCGCTCGGAACCGGCTTCGGCGGCGCCGGCGGCACGGTCTCCGGCCCCAGCGTGTCCAGCTGCAGCACCTCATGCTCCGCAAAGGGAATGCTCAACATCTTCACGGCTCCAGCAGTTGTTTGAAGCAATGTAGAAGCGCGCCGCCCACAGCGCGTAGGGCAATTGCCTAGCGGGGATGCTCGATTGGCGTAGGGGTCTAGTTCAGCCGCTTGATCGACAGCAGCATCTCGATGCGGGCCACGGGCTGGTCGCCGAATTCCTCCGGCGCCGTCACCAGCACCTCGATCGGGGTTTCGATGCGTTGCCGCGTGCGCGCCGCCTCCTCGCACACGCGCGACAGTTCCTCGCCCTGGATGCAGGTGAAATGCGCGCGGCCACCCACGCGCTTGTAGAACTGCGCGGACGAGGTCTTCACGATCGGCGGCACGACGTGGCCGGTGGCGAACATGTAGCGGATCGGGAACACGCCGGCCACCAGGTCGGCCGCGATGCTGAAGGCGCCGATGAACATGGAGTCGTGCAGGTTGCGGGTGCGCCGCGACAGCGGCACGCTGACCACCACCTTTTGCGCCGACAGCTCCTCCAGGCGCGGCTGCACGTAGCGCATCATCGGCACCCGCCGGACCGCCAGGTGGAACATCGCCTTCGCTTGCAGGCTTTGGGGCAGCAGGCCGATCAGCTTGTTCATGGCGTCATCGCTCCATCGCGGCGCGGGTCAGGCGGTCGGCTTCGATCCAGGCGCTGATCGCGCCCGGGAACGCCGGCGAAGCGGGGTCGGAGCCGAGCGCGGCGCGTGTCTCGGTGCTGCTGACGATGCCGCTGCGCCCGATGATCGCGCCCTTCAGGTGGCCGGCCGCCATGGTCTTGCCGTCCTGCAGGAATTCGAAGCGGAAGTAGCTCCAGCGCTCGTCCCAGCAGGCCATGGTGGTGCGCAGCGTGTAGCGGCGAAACGGCTTCAGCGCATGGCGGAACGACACCATCGCGCCGCCGAGCATCGGCAGCCAGCCCTTGCGCCGGGCGATGCGGAAGAACCCGGCGCGGCCGAAGTACTCGACCACGATGAGGTCGGTGATGGTCAGGTAGCGGCCGTTGTTCATGTGGCCATTGACGTCGAGGTCGCCCGGCCACACGCGCATCGTCATCTCGATGGTGTCGCCCAGGCGGATCGGCGGTTTCAGCCGCATCCCCAGCCAGGTGAGCAACAGGCGCAGGTAGAGGTTCATGCGCGGACGTCCTTTTGCGCCATGCGCTGTGCGTCCTGCGCCCGCAGGGTCTGGCGCAGGATCTTGCCCGCCGCGCTTTTCGGGATGGCGGCGCAGGCGACGACCTCGGCGAGCTGCTTGTAGTCCGCCAGGTGCTGCCCGGCCCAGGCCTGGATGCGCTCGGGCGCATGCGAGCCGTCGTCCAGCGTCCGCGTCACCACGTAGGCCACCGGCAGCTCGCCGGCGCGCTCGTCGGGCCGGCCGATGACGGCCGCGTCGACCACCGCGGGATGCCCGGCCAGCAGGGCCTCGAGTTCGGCCGGGGCCACCTGGAAGCCCTTCACCTTGATCAGCTCCTTCAGGCGGCCGGTGATGGAGAGATAGCCGTCCGCATCGAACACGCCCAGGTCGCCGGTGCGCACCCAGCCGTCGGCGGTGAGCGTTTCCTGTGTCGCCGCGGGCTGCCGCCAGTAGCCGGTGAAGGCCTGCGGGCCGCGGAACCACAGCTCCCCCGGCGTGCCCGGCGGCAGGTCCGCGCCACTGGCCGGATCGACCACGCGCGCCTGCGTCCCCGGCAGCAGGCAGCCGCTGGAGCCGGGCCGGACGCGCCGCGGCGGATTCACCGTGATGCAGCCCGACGACTCGGTCATCCCGAAGCCCTGGCCGACCTGGCACTCCAGGCGCCCGGCGACCTTGCGCTCCAGCGCCTCGCCCAGCGGCGCGGCGCCGCACCCCACCATTTCCAGCGACGACAGGTCGTGGGCATCGACCAGCGGATGCAGCGCCAGGAACTGCATCACCGGCGGCACGGTGCTCAGGTAGGACACGCGGTGGGTGGCGATGGCCTGGAGGAAGGACGCCGGCTCGAAGCGGCCCAGCGTGACCACCTTGGCGCCCGTGGCCAGCCCGCACAGGGTAACGATGGTGAAGCCGGTGATGTGGAACATCGGCAGGAAGGCCAGCATCACCGCGCCCGCCGGCGTCGGCCAGACCTGCGTGTACTGGCGGATGTTGGTGACCAGCGCGCGGTGGCTGAGCATCACGCCCTTGGGCATGCCGGTGGTGCCGGAGGAATACGGCAGTGCCGCCAGCGCATCCGGCGCCGCGCATCCGGCCGGCTCAGCGTCGTCGCAAGCAAGCAGGCCGGCGAAGCCGATGCAGCCCGCCGCGTCTCCCGTCAGCACGATGCGCACGTCGTCGATGCCCGCCACCGCTTCGCGCACGGTCGCCAGCAGCACAGGGGCGGTGAACACGAAGCGCGCGCCGCAGTCGCGCAGCTGCCGCGCCAGGTCGGCGGCGCCGTAGCCGGGGTTGGCGCCGCTCACCACACCGCCGGCCGCCATGGCGCCGAAGGCGGCGACCGGCCAGTCCGGCGAATTGGGGGCGAACATCAGCAGCACGTCGCCCGGCCGCAGGCCGCAGGCGGCCCAGCCCGCGGCGCAGCGGCCGATCGCGTGGTCCAGTTCGCCGTAAGTGAGCTGCACGCCGGTGTCGCCGTCCAGCAGCGCGACCTGGCCGGGACGCTGCCGCGCGCCCGCGCGGATGAAGTCCGGCAGGTTCAGCGGCGGCACCGCGGCGGCAAGGGCGGGTCCCTCGATCACGGTTCGCGCGCCCATGGGCCGGACCCGGTGCGCCGCAGCACGGCAGCGCGCTTGCCGAACGGCGCCGGCGTGACCTTGAACGCCAGGTTCCACAGCTCGATGCGCTCCACCTCGATCTTCACGAAGACCGCATCGGGATCGTCCGCGCCGGCGGGGAACACCGCGTTCCACGCCGGGTTCCAGCGGCTTGCCAGCTCCGAAGGATCGTCGAGCAGGACCGCGCGGCCGCCGAATGCCGCATAGGCGCTGTCCGGGTCGTGCTGGTAGCCGACGGTGACGCGGGCGTCGCGCCGGATCTCCGCCGCCTTGCGCGAGGCCTTGCTGGTGAGGAACCAGACCGTCCACGCGTCCTCGCCCGGCACGCCCGGGATCTGCGAGACCACGCGCGCATGCGGCGCGCCGTCCTCGCCCACGGTCGCGATCCAGCAGTGCCTGGCCGCCAGCGCCGTGCTGCGCGCGGCCGCCAGCAGCTGTTCGACGTGCGCGGCCTCCTGGCCGTCATCCGCAGACATCATCCCGCCTCCTTTGTGCACCCTGCCCGAGCATCGCCTTATTCGAGCACGGCGGCAAACTTGGCGAAGGCGTATTCGGTCGCCCGCTCCCTGGCTTGCGGGCCGACGAAGATCGCCACCAGCGCGTCGCCGGCGGCCTCCTGCTGCGTGGCCTCGACCTGCCAGGCGTCGGTGCGTGCCGCGGAGGCGGACACGCTGGCCGCGATCTCGATGCGCGACAACTCGGGCGCGGCGTTTTTCTGCTTTCCATGGGACATGGCTGGAACCTTTCTTGCTGGATGGAATGTGCTCACGCGGCCTGGGGTGGCCCCCAGGACAGCACATGGGCCTGGTCGGGCGGAACGCGCCGCCCGAGAAGATCGAGGTAGGTGCGCTGCACGGCCGCCGGCCCGCTCAGGCGCACGATGTCGACGCAGTTCGGCACGGCCTGCGCCAGCTCGGCCCAGGCCGCGTCGCAGCGCGCCAGGAAGCGCCCGGCGCCCCACTCCTGCACCCGCTTGTGGCTTTGCGCCGGCGCGAAGAACAGCACCGGCTGCACGCCGGGCACGGCCTGCTCCGCGGCGGTCTTGTTCCAGTGCGTCAGGCCGACCCGGCAGCTGTAGCGCAACTGCTCGCCCAAATGGCGGTGCACGGCGCCGACCACCTCCGCGTTGCCGGCCATGTCGACGAACACCGCCGGCGCATCCGCGGGAATCGACGCGACGTCTTCGTACGCGATCGCCCCGTCGAAGAAGCCGGTGCGCCGCACGAAGCCGATGTTGGCCGCGGAGGTCAGCCCGATCACCTGCGGCCGGTCGGGCCGGCGCGACAGCAGGCAAGCGAGGCCAAGCGCCGTCTTGCTCGACGCGCTGGCGATGACCACCCGGCGGGCGCCGAAGAAGCCCTGGTCCGCCAGGAAATCGTCGAGCAGGAAGGCGGTGTTGAACAGCGGCTTGAACACGGCCTGCAGGTCTTCGGCGCGTGCATCGGCCCGCGCGCCCGGCGCCGTGTAGGCATAGCGGTTGTAGACCGCCGGCAGCTCACGGCGGTGCGGCGTGATCTCATCGACATGGCCGCCGGCCGCATCGCCGAATTCGCCCACGGCGCGGGTCGACATCGGGTGGTAGCCGAACAGGCGGCCGCCGGCTTCGATGTGCGGATGCCGCGACGCCAGCACGTCGGCGTAGCCCCACACCGGCACCCTGCCCCAGCCCGGCGGCGCGGGGAAGAACTTCCAGAAGCCCATGGCTTCGCCGAGCGCCGCGTAGGTGACGTTGTTGGCCGTCAGCCCGAAGCTGTCGATGCCCAGCAGCACCTGGCCGGGGCGCAGTTCCGCTGGTGCGGGCTCGGCAGGCGCGAACCTGCAGTCGCTCAGGTCGCGCCGGTTCACCAGGAAGTCGAGCGGCCCCGGCCCAGGGTCCGGCGCCTGCGTCACGGCTGCTGCACCGGCCGGGCGCCGCTGGTGGACATGCCGAACGCGTGCCGCGTATTGACCCACACGGCGCGCGCGATCGCGCCCGGCGCCATGAACTGCATCAGCGAACTGTTGCGGCTGCCGAAGGCCACGATGTGCGAAGCGCATGCCGGGTCGCGCGCGCCGGCCGAATTCATCAGCGTCTCGATGCCGTTGTAGCGGCGGCCCGACAGGTAGTCCTTCATCACGAACTCGTGGCCGCCCAGCCGCTTCTTGTGCTGCCCGGCGTACGCCTTCAGGGCGCGCGCCATCTCCAGCTTGCCCTCGAACGCCGGCCGCACGTTGTCGAACAGCCATTCGGCGGTCTGGAAGGCGAAGCCGCAGCCCACGCCCCACAGGGGGTCGGCGGTGAAGGACGCGTCGCCGATGAAGGCGATGCCCGCGTGCACCGGCGGGCGGGTGATCATCGGCATCTTCAGCATGCCCAGGAACGGCGAGACGCGGCGGCCGAGACGCGGCGACGGCGCGTCGGGAATGCCGTCGAAGTACTTCAGGAACTCCTCTTCGACATGGCCTTTCCACTGCGGCAGCTGGTCGTTGGTCGGCATCGCGCCGAGCATCACCAGCCCGTCGTCGGTGCGCAGCACCGACGCCCAGTTCGGGTTCAGGAAGTAGATCTGCGCCGTGCTCTGCTTGGGCATGGGCATGTCGGCGTAGTAGGCCGAATAGGTGAAGCGCCCGTTGGCGTGCGTCTTGGACTTGGCGCCCGACAGCTGGGCCACCGCCGAATTCCGGCCATCCGCCGCGACCACCAGCCGCGCGCGGATGGTGCGGCCGCTGCCCTGCTGCGAGGAGGTGCGCACGCCCACGGCGCGGCCGTTCTCCATGACCAGTTCGCGCACCGACTGGCCGGGCATGAAGTCCACGCCGGCGGTCGCGGCCGCTTTGGCGCGCACCAGCGGGTCGAGCTTTTCGCGGCGCAGGTTGTAGCCGTAGGCCGGACGGTCGCGCGGTTCGCCAGGGTCGCGGATCCAGCCCCACGGCGTGGAGATCTCCAGCACCTGCCGGACCCCGCCGGCGGCTTCGATCGGCTCGACCAGGCCCAGCCGCTTCAGCGTCGGCGTGGCGCTGGACTGGATCAAGTGCGTGCAGATCTTCTTGTACGCGTCCGTGTCCGTCTCGCGCTCGATCAGCGCGACCTTCAGGCCTTGCCGGCCGAACAGGATCGCCGCGGCGCAGCCGGACAGGCTTGCGCCCACGATGGCGACGTCATAAGTGGGTTGCTCGGACATGGTTCCTCCTTGGATCAATGGTCGACGGGTCGATCGGCAGCGGCGGCGGGGCGCCTTGCGGTGAACAGCGCGAACGCGCACAGAGCCGCGATCGCGCAGATGGCCAGGGTGATGGGCAGCGCCGCCGGCATCGGGAACAGCGCCAGCAGCGCGGTTCCGAAGGCGGCGCCGGTCAGCTGGCAAAAACCGTTCAGCGCGGCGGCCGCGCCGGCGTTGCGCGGAAACGGCTGCATCGCCGCGGCCGTCGCCACCGGGTTGATGATCCCGATGCCCGCCAGGTAGGGCAGCAGCGGCAGCACGAAATTGATCCAGCCGAGCGGCCGCGCCAGCACCAGCACGCACATGCCCAGGCCGCCGGCGGCCATCAGCCCGATGGCGACCAGGATCGCGCCGTTGGTGCCCAGGCGGCGGCGCAGCATGCCGGGCATGGTGCCGCCGGCGAACAGCGCGAACACCAGGCCCGCCGGCACCAGGCCGAACATGACGGCGGACACGCCCAGGTGCTGCATGAAGATCGTCGGCGCGGCGGCGAAGAAGGCGAACAGCCCGGCAACGCCCAGGCTGGTGGCCAGCGTGGGCGCGAGGAATTCGGGCGTGGTGGCGATGTGCCGGTAGCTGCGCAGCAGGGCGCGCGGCGACAGGGGCACGGGCGCAAGGCCGCGGTCCGGAATGCAGGTCCACGCCAGCAGCGCGGCCGCCGCGCCGCAGGCGGCCAGCAGGGCGAAGTCGGCCCGCCAGCCCAGGGTGGCTTCGATCAGCCCGCCCAGCAGCGGCGAAAAGCCCGGCGCCGCGGTCATCAGCGTCAGGATCACGGCCAGCGCGTGGGCCAGCTCGGCGCCCTCGAACCAGTCGCGCGCGATGGCGCGCACCAGGGTCGATGCGGCGCATGCTCCGATGCCCTGCACCGCGCGCGCCGCCAGCAGGGCGTCCAGGCTGCTCGCCAGTGCGCAGGCGACGGCCGCCAGCGCGTACAGCACCAGCCCGGCCGTCAGCACGCGGCGGCGGCCCCAGGCGTCCGACAGCGGTCCCCAGGCCAGCTGCGACAGCGCGAAGGCGGCCAGGAACACCGTCAGGGTCGCGCGCGCGCCGCCGGCCGTGGTGCCGAACTCCTCCGCCAGGCGCGGCATGGACGGCAGGTAGAGATTGGTGGCCAGCATCGCCAGGGTGGCCAGCAGCGTGAGTATTGCCAGCAGGCCTTTCGGCGCGCGCTGCTGCGGCGGGCGGGCCGTTGCGTTCACCGCGCGCTCCGCACCAGGTGCTGCAGCTTGCCCGGCACGCCGGCCCAGCGCTCGGCATCGGGCAAGGCCGGCTTGCTGTGCGCGATCGGCGGCCAGATCCTGGACAGCTCCGCATTCAGCTTGGCGCAATGCAGGTTCTCCGGCGTCAGGTCGCATTCGGACACGATCGCCTCGACCGGGCACTCGATCTCGCACAGGCCGCAGTCGACGCATTCGTCCGGGTCGATCGCCAGGAAGTTGGCGCCCTCGCGGAAGCAGTCGACCGGGCACACCGTGACGCAGGTGGTGTGCTTGCAGCCGATGCACATCTCGGTAACGACGTAGGTCATGCGGCGGCTCCCCGGGCTAGGCGGACAGGCCGCCGTCGATGACGAAGGTCTGGCCGGTCATGTAGGAAGCGTCGGCCGAGGCCAGGAACAGGCACAGCGCCGCCACCTCCCTGACGCTGCCGAAGCGGCGCAGCGGGATGCCCTTCTTGATCGCCGACTGCTGCGCCGGCGCGAAGCCGGCGACCATTTCGGTTTCGATGAAACCGGGCACGACCGCGTTCACCCGGACGTTGAAGCGCGACATCTCCAGCGCCAGCGACCTGGTCATCCCGATCAGCGCGGCCTTGCTGGCGCCGTAGTTGGTCTGGCCCGGGTTGCCCTTGATGCCGCTGACCGAGCTCATCTGCAGCACCACGCCGTCGCCGCGCTCGGCCATGGCGCGCACGAAATGCCGCGACACGAAGAAGGCCGAGTCGAGGTTGGTCGTCATGACGTCATGCCACTGCTCTCCGCTCATGCGCATCAGCGCCACGTCGCGGGTGATGCCGACGTTGTTGACGATGGCCGAGGGCGCGCCGCGCCTGGCCAGCAGGTCCTCGGCCAAGGCGCGCACGGCCTGCTCGTCGGCGCAGTCGCAGCGGAATCCTTCCGACTGGCTGCCGGCCTGCCGCAGCTGCGCCACCAGGGCATCCGCGGCCTGCGCCGACTGCCGGTAGGTGAAGCAGACCTCGTGGCCCGCCGCCGCGAAGGCTTCGACGACACCCTTGCCGATGCCGCGCGAGCCTCCGGTCACCAGCACCCAGGGTTTCAGTGCGTCCATTGCCTGGCCTTCATCTCCGCATAGCCGAACGCCGCCTCGTAGCTCGGGCCGGCGACCCAGGCGCTCAGGAAGTGCACGCCCTTCACCGGAAACTGCCGGTGGAACAGGTGGCCCGACATGTCGGTGCCGACCATCGCGCCGTAGCCGGCGCCGTCGGTGTTGTTGGTGAAGCGCTGGTAGGTGCGCGGCGACGACAGCTCGCAAAAGCGCACCCGCCCTTGCATGCGCGGGCGCGCCGCGTACAGCCTGCCCAGCAGCGCGTCCAGCGCGCGCCGCTTCTTGCCCTTGTAGCCCGCCGCGCGGCGCTCCGGCCAGTGCGACATGGCGTCCAGCACGTTCAGGCAGACCACCATGCCGGCCGAGGGGTCGAGCAGGTGGTAGTTGGTGACTTCCATCGGCGAGGCATGCCAGTACGCGGCCTCGCAGATCTGCTCGTCCTGCGGATGGGCCTGCGCCTCGCGCCGCGCCGCCAGCGCGGCATCGTCCGGCCCGGCGAACACCATGGTCTCGCAGCTCTCCAGGCCCAGCTCGGCGGGGCTGCAGTCGGTGGTGAGGTAGGCCGTGGTGGTGGCCCGGGACGGCTTGAGCGCCTGCAGCCTGGCCTTCACCGGCTCCAGTTCCTCGTGCGGCTCGAACAGGCGCGCCACCGCGTAGTGCGGCGAGGCGTTGACGTAGATGCGGTCCGACAGGAACCGGCCCTTGCTGGTGTCGACGCCGACCGCCGTGCCGGTGCCGTCGACCAGGATGCGCTTGACCGTGGTGCCGAGCATCACCTCGCCGCCGGTGTCGGTGACGCGGCGCGCCAGCGTGCTCGAAAGCATCTGCGACGCGCCTTCGACATAGGCGTTGCCCTTGCACAGCGTGGCGTAGACCACGTGCAGGAAATACAGGTAGCTCAGGTCTTCCGGGAAGCCGCCGACGTAGATGCCGGTGGCGCCGATGATCTCGCGCAGGAAGCCGTCGTCGAAGCGTTCGGCCAGCGCGTCGCTGACGGTGAGGGTGCGCAGGTGCCGGTGCGCGTAGCGCAGCTCGGCGAAATCGACCTCGTAGTTGCCCTCCATCAGCTGGAACTGGTAGTAGCCGTGCTTGCCGTGGGTGTTGACCTCGCGGAAGAACGCCAGGATGGCCGCCTCCTCCCCCGGGAACCGCTCGACCAGCGTGCGCTCCACGCCGGCGCCGCTGTTCGGCAGCACGAAGCCGCCGTCCGGCAGCGCGGCCTCGAAGTAGCTGTGCGGCACCTTCAGCGTGAGCTCCTTGTCCAGCCCGAGCTCACCGAACATGCGGTGCATGTTGCCGCCGTCGCCCATGCCGCTCAGCTTGTGCAGGCTGCAGTCGAACACGGCCGGCGCCTTGGGCCGATGGAACACGCTCGCGTAGCCGCCCGGCACCGTGTGCTTGTCGACCACCAGGATCCGTGCCGACGGCGCGCGCGCCAGCGCGTGCGCCGCGAACGCCAGGCTGGTGATGCCGGCGCCGACACAGATCGCGTCCCATCCGCCCTCCTGGCTCACAGCACGCTCAGCTTGCGCAGCCAGCCGTACAGCGGCGCGAAGCGCTTGTCGTTGAGCGCCGTGTTGCTGGCCGAGCCGCGCACCTCGTCGATGCGCGCCTGGTCGTCCGCCGCCACCGGGAAGGCGAAGCTCACGTGCTGCGCGATCTCGGGGTTGTAGGTGAACTGCGGAATCAGCGCCGCCATCAGCCCGCGCAGCAGGCCGCGCAGCTTGTCGCCCGCCGGCGGCGGTGCCGCTTCCAGATACGACTCCGTCACCCAGCGGCCGAAAGCGATGTGGCGCGACTCGTCGACGTGGTGCTCGTAGAACATGGCGCGGGTCATCGGCTCGATGTCCTGCGACTGGGAGGCGTGCATCGCCGCGAGTTCGGCCATCCATTCGATGACCATCGTGGCGCTGATGCCGAACTCCGGCGGCATGGCGGGCAGCTGCACGGTCAGCAGCTCGTGCAGGTTGCCCGCCGGCGCGTAGAGCCCCAGGCCGGCCATCTGCATGTAGCGCTGGAACATCAGCGTGTGGACGATCTCTTCCTTGGAGAACAGCATCAGGTACTCGTACACCGCGCCGGACATCGTGCCGGGATGCTTGTTGATGTAGCCCAGGTACAGCGGCGGAATGGTCTGTTCCAGCAGGATGAACATCGAGACGTCGCGCGCGGTCTCCTGCCACAGCACCTCGTGGCGCTGCGCCTCGCTGAGCTGCTCCCAGTACGGCGTGCCCGCCAGCCAGCCCTGCTCGGCCGGCTTGGGCACAAGGGTCTTGTCCACGCCCTTGCTCCAGGACAGGACGGTGGCAACGTCCATCGGGCGTTCGTGCGAGCTGGCGATCAGCCGCGCCACGCCGGCCCGGCTGCTGTCGTTCAAGGGGACGGTCTGCATCTGGTTTCCTTCGGATCGGGTGGATGGATGGGCGGCGGCTGCCTACTGCGGCGCCGCCGCGCCGGCCACGGCCACGGCCGCGGACACGGCACCGGCCTCGCCGGCGTGGTCCTCGATGTACTGGCACAGGTCGCCCAGCGTCTTGATCTTTCCGGACACGAACAGGTCGGCGTCGACGGTGACGCCGAAGTTCTTCTTGATGCCGACCTGGATCTCGACGTAGTCCAGGCTGTCCAGTTCGACGTCCGCCAGGGCCAGGCCCGGGACGAGAAGCGCTTCGTCGATGTCCTTGAGTTCGAGGACCGCGTCGCGGAGAAAATCGGCTGCATTCATTGGAGGCTCCCTGGGTTGCGTGGTGGCTGCTGTGTTTCCGGTCTGGCGAGCAGGCCGATCTCGATGCGCATGACCAGGTCCTGCCCATGGACGATCGGCAACGAAACGGACCCGAGCACCTTGTCCGGGTCGGCGATGATGTCGGGCGCCGCCATCGCGTACGACAGCTGCCGCGGCGAGAACGGCAGCGGCCCCGGCGTGCGCAGCGCCTGCGTGTCGATGAACACCGTGTGGCTGACCTGCACGAACACCGCGCGCTCCGGCGCGGCGCCCATGGCGCCCGGGAATTCCTGCCGCACCTTCAGCGCGATGGCATCCAGCTTGGTGCGGATGAAGTCGGCGAAGACGATCGCGTCGAGCACGATCCAGCCTTCCTGCACGGTGGGATAGCTTTGCAGGAAGCGCTCGGCGTCGCCTTCGGCGAGCGGCGAGAAGCGCAGCTGGTCCGCGGCGTGCGCGGCGAGCCAGCCGCCCTGCTCCGGCGCCGGCGCGTAGCCGCCGCGCAGCCGTTCCTCCTGGCCTTCGCGCGCATTCAGCCGGAAGCCCAGGCCCGAGGTCCGCGACGCCTGCAGCGTCAGCAGGCTGGACGACCCGTGCGGAATGGGCTTGCGGAACACGCCGTGGTACTTCATCCAGCGGCTCGCAGCGGCACCCGTGCCGTCGGTCAGCGCCGCCTTGATCGGCAGCGAGGCCAGCATGCCGTGCACCACCAGGCCGTCGAGGCCGGCACTCCTGGCCTTGTGCAGGTCGAAGTGGATGGGGTTGTAGTCGCCGGAAAACTGCGCCCAGGCGGACACCTCGGGCAGGCCGAACGCGAGGTCGGTCATGCCTGCGCCCGCTCGATCACCAGGGCGCAGTTCGCGCCGCCGAAGCCGAAGCTCAGGTTCATGACCGTATCGGCACTCTCCAGCCGGCCATGCTGGTTCGGCGTGTAGTCGAGGTCGCAGGCGGGGTCGGGTTCGTCCAGGTGGATGGTGGCCGGCACGATTCCCGTCTCCAGCGTCTTGAGGCAGAAGATGGCTTCCAGAGAACCCGCCGCGCCGATCAGGTGGCCGGTGTAGGACTTGGTGCTCGACATCGGGATGGCATAGGCAGCATCCCCCAGCGCGGCCTTCAGCGCGTTGGTTTCGTTGACGTCGTTCAGCGGCGTCGAGGTGCCGTGGACGTTGATGTAGTCAAGCTGGTTCGGGCGGCGGCCGGCACCGGCCAGCGCGCCCTGGATGGTGCGCACGCGCGCCTGCAGGTCCTCGGCCGGCGCCGTCATGTCGTGGGCGTCCGAGTAGTTCGCGTAGCCGGTGATCTCGCCCAGGATGCGCGCTCCGCGCGCCACCGCGTGGTCCCACTCCTCCAGGCACAGGACGGCCGCGCCCTCGGACAGCACGAAGCCGCTGCGGCGCCGGCTGAACGGGCAGCAGGCCAGGCGCACGTCGTCCTGTTCCTTGCTCAGCGCCTGCATGATGTCGATGGACCAGACGTTGAACTGCTCCTTCAGCGACTCGCTGCCGCCGGCGAGCATGACCTTGGCGCGCCCGGACTTGATGACTTCGTATGCATCGCCGATGGCCATCGACCCGGTGGCGCATGCCGCCACCGGCGTGTTCTGGTAGCCTCGAATGTCCCAATGCAGGGACACCGCCGCTGTGGCGACACTGCTCATCGACATCAGTGTCGAAAATGAGGACGCCAGGCCCGACTGGCGATAGTCGTTGTTATTGTGATTGACCGCGTCGACCCCACCCCAGCCGGTTCCGATGATGGCGCCGGCATCGAACGCCTGCACCGCGCGGCGCAGGCCGTCGCCCGAGCCGAACGCCATCACAATCGCCTCACGCGACGCCAGCAGGGCGTAGCGTGCGAATTCAGGGAGCATCTTCAGGATCGACTTGGGGAAATCGGCGTAGCGCTTGCGGTCCGCGGGGACGAAGCCGAAGAAGCGTGCCTTGATGCTGGGGTCGGCGAACTCGTGCCTGCGGTACCCGGCGCGGCGCTCGAGAACGCCTTCCCAGATGGCCGGGACGTTGTCGCCGAGGCCGCAGATCGCCCCATAGCCTGTGACAGCGACGCGATGACTACGCATGATCCACCCTGATCTCTTTTTTATGCCGACTCGGACCGGTGCCCCGCCTGAGGGGGGAAGACCGGACGCAACTGCCTACTGCATTTCCGCGCGATGGCACACCGCCATCGACCCCTTCCGCCAGCCCACGAAAGCCTGCCTGCCGACATGAGCACCTTGCCAGGCGCATCCGGCGCATTCGCGTCTGCTTATCTTTCCACGAGAAAGATTAACGCCATGGTCGACCAATATCTTTCCATTGTCAAGATCACCACATGAAAACGTCTGTATCCGCGAAATCGGCAGCGAAGAAGCCGGCCAGGCCGGCCGCTCCCTACCATCACGGCAACCTGCGCGAGGCCTTGCTGGCGGCGGCGGACACCGTGCTCACGGAACGCGGCGCGCACGGCATCACGCTGCGCGAAGTGGCCAAGGCGGCCGGGGTGTCGCATGCCGCCCCGTACCACCATTTCTCCAGCCTGGAGGACCTGCTGGCGGCGGTGGCCGAGCGCGAATTCATGGCGCTGGCGGCCGTGCTGGAGCGTGCCGCGGCAGCGGGCACCGCGCGCGAGAAATTCCTGGCCATCGCCGACGCCTACGTGCGCTTCGCGCGCAGCCGGCCCGCGCAGTACCGCCTGATGTTCGGCCCGCTGATGGCGCACAAGCACGACTACCCGGGCATGCGGGCGGCCGGCGAACGGGCCTTCGGCGTCGTGCTGGCCGCGGCCAACGCGCACGACCCGAAGAACGGGCCCGAGCTGGCGCTGTGCGGCTGGAGCCTGGCGCACGGCCTGAGCAACCTGATGATCGACGGCGCCATCGACAACCTGTCGACCCGGGTGCAAAGCCCCGATCGGCTGCCGCGCCGCCTGACCTCCTGGCTGCTGGCCGCGAAAGGCATCTGATGTCTCTGGTGCAGTGCTAGACTGCGGCCAAAATCCTATGGCTCCCCGCACCGGATGGAGCCGAGACAGGGGGATGGCATGGCGAAGACAGGCATGGACCCGTTGGTTGCTGCGGCAGCTTTCGACCCGGCATTGCAGGCCTCACCGGACACGCTGCGCGTGCTCGCGCGCAAGCGCATCCATCCGCACCGATTGCCGCCTGACCATCCGGCGGTCTCGCTGACCACACCCAGGAACGGCACCAACGCCGCGCGCGAGGCGCTGTTCGCCGCCGCCGCCGAAGGCCGGCCCATCATCCTCACCAATGTGCGCGTGCCGGTGGCCGGCGAACGCGAACTGGGCCTGCAGGGCGCCCTGCTGAAGGCCATTGCCGCGGGCTTCAAGCGCGGCGAGAAAGCCAAGGCGCAGACCGGCCCGAACGGCACGCGCCGCCGGCTCGCCATCGCCGAATTGCTGCGCCGCTGGCAGAGCGGGCGGCACATCGTGAGCATCACCGACCTGCACGTGCGCGGTACCTCGCTGGAACGCGACATCGACACCGACGAACTTTCCGGCTTCAACCTGCTGCCGCTCGGTTCCGAGGACATGCGGCGCCAGGAAATGATGACACTGGTGGTGAGCTCGCGCGGCAACGTCACCGACTCGCATTCGGACGACCCGGACGGCAGCAACCACTGCTTCGTCGGCCGCAAGCTGTGGCTGGCCTGGGAGACTTTCGAGGGACAGCGCGCCGGCCTGGAAGACTGCTCGCGCGACGCGATCCACCAGCGCGCGCACTTCGACCTGGCGACCTTCGCCGCGCTGCGCAGCGCCAAGTGGTGGACCGTCGGCCCCGGCGAAACCCTGTTCCTGCCCGGCCGGCTGTCGCACCGCGTGGTCACGCTGGAGCGCTACGTCGGCATCGGCAGCTTCTATTGCACGCCGGCCTCCTGCCTGGAGAACCTGAGCCGCTGGTACCAGCACGGCGCGCTGTGGGAACTGGACGACCCCGAGGGCGAGAACGCCGGCCTGGTGGACGAGATCACCCTGGCGCTCGCGCACAAGCTGCAGCGCCTGGCGCAGCAGGCGCCGCGCACGCAGCAGCAGTGGGGCATGGACTTCCTCGGCGAAGGCCTGCAGTCCTGGCAGCGCCGCTGGCCGCAGGCGCGGCGGCAGCGCTTGATGGCGCAGCACCCGCCGTTCGCGGGGCTGGTGAGCGGCGTGGAGCACTTGGCGGGTGCGGTGCCGCAGCGCCGCCCTTAGGCGTCGCGCAGGTACTGGGCGATCTGCTGCTCGGTGATGTTGCTGCCGCACAGCACCGTGGCCACGCGCTTGCCGGCGAAGCGCGCGCGGTGCGCGACGATGGCCGCGACGCCCACCGCGCCGGCCGGCTCGATCAGCAGGCCGGCATGCCGGTGCACCAGGCGCATGGCCTCGACGATGTGCGTGTCGTCGACCAGCAGCACGTCGTCGACGATGCCGCGCATGTCGTCCACGGCTTCCGGAATCGGCACGCGCACGGCGATGCCGTCGGCGATGGTGTGCGCGGCGTCGGTCTGCACCAGCTTGCCGTCCCGCCACGACTTTTCCATCGCGTCGGCGCCGGTGGCCGACACGCCGAGCACCCGCGTGGCCGGCGACGCCGCCTTGAACCAGCGGGCGATGCCGTTCAGCATGGCGCCGTTGCCCAGCGGCACGCTGATGGCGTCGAAGGCGTCGCCGCGCGCCAGCAGCTCCATGGCCATGGTGCCGTGCCCTTCGCTGATCTCGGCATCCAGCCCGTCTTCCACCATCCAGCCGCCGATCTCCTCGGCATAGGCCTTGGCTGCGTCCTTGGCGGCGTCGAAATCCTCGCCGACCTGGCGCACCTCCGCGCCGAAGCCGCGCATGCGCGCCACCTTCAGCGGGTTGGCATGCAGCGAGGCGTAGACCACGATCGGCAGGCCCTGCGCGCGGCAGGCATAGGCCATCGCCTGGCCCCAGTTGCCGGCGCTGGCGCAGACGATGGCGCGCTTGTCGCCGCGCCGCACCATCTCGCTGAGGAAGAAGCTGGCGCCACGGCCCTTGAAACTGCGGATCGGGTTGGTGAACTCCAGTTTGAGCGTCAGCGCGCAGCCGAGTGCTTCGCTCAGCGGTTCGCAGTCGTACTGCGGCGAGTTGAGGAACTCGGGTGGAATGACACCCGCGCTGCGGGCGATGTTGGCGAGCGACAGGCGGTGGCCGCCTTCGGCGAGATCGGGAGTCGGATTCGTCATGCCTGCAGTTTGCCGTCAACCGCGTGCGTGAAAACCGCTTTTTCGGCTAGGCTCGTGCGGCCAAGCCGCATCGCGACCCATTTCGACCGTCACCAACATGCCACCCGCCGACACCCTCGACGATTTCGACCGCGCCATCCTGGCGCGCTACCAGCACGACACCAAACGCGCCGCCGAAAGCATCGGCGAGGAAGTCGGCCTGTCGGCCGCCGCGGTGCAGCGCCGCATCAAGCGCATGCGCGAAAGCGGTGTGATCCAGGCCGAGATCGCTCAGATCGACCCGGCCCGCGTCGGCCTGCCGGTGACGGTGGTGGTGCACGTGGACATCGAGCGCGAGTCGCTGGCGCACATCGACGCCTTCAAGGCCCACATGCGGGCACGGCCCGAGGTGCAGCAGTGCTGGTACACCACCGGTTTTACCGATTTCATTCTGGTGGTGCGCGTGGCCAGCATGGCGGCCTACGAGCAGTTCACCCGCGACGCGCTGCTGGGGCACGACAACGTGTCGAAGTTTTCGAGTTTCGTGGTGCTGGGGGAGGTGAAGAGCGGGTTGGGGTTGGCGATGCCTGGGACATAACCAGCTGAAGGGAGCAGATGCGAAGCTCAAGCCATGTCTCGAATTGGAACAACCCAGCACTACCTTTTGAATTTCCAATACGGTTGCCCCTTAACAGTCATTTTCATCAAACCTGGCCTCTCATTCGCCCCCATTCCCTTACCAAAGAGCAATGTCAGATCCGTTAGTAGAGTTCTTGATTCGACAACGTATCCATGCCCGAGAAAATCGGTATCAATGTCGGAGGCGTCGATTGATTGCATCCCGTCAAAGAGTTGGAGCATCGGCATTGAGTCCCCCGCCCTTTGTGTTCCGTTAAAGCGCTTCGATAACTGAAGAGCCTTATCATTAGATGAGGCATACAGCGTAATGCGTTTTCTCAACTTTGCATATGCTGGAGCTATATCTCGAATGAATACATCAGCATCGATATCCGGTGCTGCCAGCACAAGCTCTTCAAATTTTTTCGCTAGATCAGGCCGTTGGAGAAGCAAACTTGCAAGTGCACGTGATGTCGGTCTGGTGCCCATGCTATGGGCAATTATTACAATGCTCTCGACGCTGCTTTTCTCTGCAAATCTTTCAAAAAATACCTTTAGATTATTTTCCGTCCACTCGGCATTCGCCGAGTCAATTAGATAGCCATCGGGTGATCCTTGTGACGGCCAGCTAAAAAATGATGGAATTGCTTGAATGTCCAGATCCACGGCAAGCTGAGCAGTCCTAAGAGCGGCATCACTAAAAGAAACGTTGTACCCATGAATAAAAATGAATGCTCGCTGCAACTTGCGTCCTTCACTTATCGAGCGAATCTCTTGAAAAAACCTGTCCTCAGCCAAAGTCTGGGCCCGTTCAATAACAAAGTGCTTGCCCTTATCCGGAGCGAATTCAAACCTCGTGAGCTTTGGAAGTTCCAGCCACCCTATCTTGTGGGTGGGTGGAATAGATACTGAAACTGAGCCGAATGTCAAATTCCCTCTCGCCGTGCCAAATTTTCTTCCTTGTAGTTGATCGGGGATTGACGCTCGATCGGAGCCGAAGAAGACTTCCAACTTCTGAGGCTGCGCCTGCTGTTGCCCGGCCTGTGGCTGGGCTGGCTGCTGCATGGCTTGCTGCTGCTGGACCCTTAGGCCTTGTTGGGCTGCTGCAGCGGCGGCCTGCTGCTGCCTAGCTTGTTGCTGCATCGCTTGCTGCTGCTGCATCGCTTGCTGCTGCATCGCTTGCTGCTGCATCGCTTGCTGCTGCCGCATCGCTTGCTGCTGCTGCTGCATCGCTTGCTGCTGCTGGGCCCTTAGAGCCTGCCGGGCTACCGCAGCTGCGGCCTGCTGTTGCCTGACTTGCTGTTGCTGCTGCGCGGCGGCAGCTTGCTGCCTGGGATGTTGCTCTTGCTCGATCTGCCGGGCCAACGCCGCGTTGGCGGCTTCGATAGCCGCACGGCTTTCTTCGGCGGCCGCGCGGCTTTCTTCGGCAGCCTTGAGCTCGGCCTCAGCGATCTGCCGCTCCTTCTCGCTCCTGAGTTTTTCCAGCTTTTGTGCTGTTTCGTCATTGGCGACTTTGATGCGCCATCCCATGTAGCCAACGCCGCTGCCCAATGCCACCATCAGTGCGGGCATCAGCACCCAGAGCCAAGCCCGGCGCCGGACTGAAACAGATGCAGCTGCCAATACGGAAGCGCCTCCCGACATGGCTGTCCGAATCGCCGTCGGCGGTACACCGTCCTGCCTCGCACCGCAATGGCCACAAAAGATGTCGCCCGCAGTCAGCTGATTTCCGCACTCAATGCACTGCATTGCTCTCCCCTTCCATCCAGCCTTAGTTGCGCAGGCACTCCCCCAAAGGACTGGTGCACGCATAGCGCCGTCTCATGTTATCTCCGACCCGCACATTGAACCCGTTCAGCATGTCCCTCAACTCGGCCAAGGTCAATAGAATCTTGACCATCTGCCTGGGAACGCAGTTCCCGAGACGCTGGTCACAACCGACATCTGGACCACATCCTTCTTGCCGGCTGGAACCTAATTGAAGCGAATCAGCTCTCCCGGCCGGCTGGCTGCGCCTTCAGTGCCTCGCTAATGCGGATGGTCGAATTGAGTTACCGCTGCAACCCCGCCATCTGGATGCGCACATCGCGCCCTCGAAGCGGCCTTCTGCGACGCTTAAAACGCTTCCTCGAAGGTGGTCAGTATCTGCTGTCGCCGATCAGCTCGATCGAAGCGCGTAGTCGGCCACCTCCTGTTACGCAGTCACCCCTCCTCCTGAGCAACTGAGTCGGGCCGATTTCACTCCCACTCGATCGTCGCCGGCGGCTTCGAGCTCACGTCGTACGTCACCCGATTGATCCCTCGCACCTCGTTGATGATCCGGTTCGACACCTTCTTCAGCAGCGCATACGGCAGCTCCGCCCAGTCCGCCGTCATGAAGTCGCTGGTCTGCACGGCGCGCAGGGCCACCACGTAGTCGTAGGTGCGGCCGTCGCCCATCACGCCGACGCTTTTCACGGGCAGGAACACGCCGAAGGCCTGGCTGGTCAGGTCGTACCAGCTCTTGCCGGTGCCGGCGTCGCGGAACGCGCGCAGCTCCTGGATGAAGATGTCGTCGGCACGGCGCAGCAGGTCGGCGTATTCCTTCTTCACCTCCCCCAGGATGCGCACGCCCAGGCCCGGGCCGGGGAACGGGTGGCGGTACACCATCTCGGGCGGCAGGCCCAGCGCCACGCCCAGCTCGCGCACCTCGTCCTTGAACAGGTCGCGCAGCGGCTCCAGCAGCTTCAGGCCCAGCTGCTCAGGCAGGCCGCCCACGTTGTGGTGGCTCTTGATGGTCACGGCCTTCTTGCTCTTGGCACCGCCCGACTCGATCACGTCCGGGTAGATCGTGCCCTGCGCCAGATAGGTCGCGCCCTTGTGCCCACCATCGCCCGCCTTGAGCTTGGCCGCTTCGGCCTTGAACACGTCGACGAACAGGCCGCCGATGATCTTGCGCTTGGCCTCGGGGTCGCTCACTCCCGCCAGCTTGCCCAGGAACAGCTCGCTCGCATCCACGCGGATCACCTTGGCGTGCAGCTTGCCGGCGAACATCTCCATCACCATGTCGCCCTCGTTCAGGCGCAAGAGGCCGTGGTCCACGAACACGCAGGTCAGCTGGTCGCCGATGGCGCGGTGGATCAGCGCCGCCGCCACCGAGGAATCCACGCCGCCCGACAGGCCCAGGATCACCTCCTCGTCGCCGACCTGCCGGCGGATGCCTTCCACCGCTTCGGCGATGTGGTCGCGCATCACCCAGTCGGGCCTGGCGTTGCAGATGCCGCGCACGAAGCGCTCGAGGATCGCGCGGCCCTGCACCGTGTGCGTCACTTCGGCGTGGAACTGGATCGCGTAGAACTTGCGGTCCTCGTCGGCCATGGCGGCGATGGGGCAGCTGTCGGTGGAGGCCATCAGCTTGAAGCCGGGCGGCATTTCGACCACCTTGTCGCCGTGGCTCATCCACACGTTCAGCATGCCGTGGCCGTCGGCCGTGGTGTAGTCGGCGATGTCGCGCAGCAGCTCGGTGTGGCCGCGCGCGCGCACCGCCGCGAAGCCGAATTCGCGCTTGTGACCGCTTTCCACCTTGCCGCCCAGCTGGTGCGCCATGGCCTGCATGCCGTAGCAGATGCCCAGCACCGGCACGCCCAGTTCGAACACCGCCTGCGGCGCCTTGTCGGTGGTGTCCTCGTACACGCTGGCGTGGCTGCCCGAGAGGATCACGCCCTTCAGCCGGCCGTCGGCCGCGTACTGGCGCACCCAGTCGTCGGTCACGTCGCAGGGATGCACCTCGGAGTACACGTTGGCTTCCCGCACGCGCCGCGCGATCAGCTGGGTGACCTGGGAGCCGAAGTCGAGGATGAGGATCTTGTCGTGTTGCATGCTGGCGCTCAGAGCGTGGTGAGGTCGAGGAGCTGCACGCCGGCGGCGGGCGCCGCGGCGATCAGGCGGGGGTTGAAAGTCAGAAGCGGGAGATTGAGCGAGCGCGCCAGCCACAGGTAGGCGCCGTCGAAAGCGGACAGGCCGGCGTCCACCGCAACGGCCAGCGCGGCCTTGTGCTGCGCGGGCGCCAGTTCATGCAGTTCCACGCGGTGACGGATGGCTTCCAGCACGCTCCACAAACCTTCGACGCTGGCCTGCGGAATGCGGCCGCGGCGCACGCCGTTGGCGATGATGTCGGCGCATTCCCATTGCCACAGGTTGGGCGCCTGCGGCTCCACCTGGTCGCGGCGAATCAGGGCGTAGAGGCGCTGGGTAGGCTCGCCGGCCTCGTCGGGCAGCAGCCAGGCGGCGGTGACGGAGGCATCCAGGACGAATGCGGTCATGGCCGGCCGCCTTCTTCCCGCAGTTCGCGCCACGCGGGACCGGGGCGGATGGTGGCGTGCAGCGCGGCGATCTGGTCCAGCTCGCGCCGGATCTGCTCGTCGGTGATGACCGGCTTGCGCCGCACCGGCAGCATGCGCACCACCTCCTTGCCGTGGCGCGTGATGCGCACTTCCTCGCCCTTTTCCACCGCCTCAATCAGGGCGGAAAAGCTGTTCTTGGCTTCGTAGATGCCGATGCGCTGCATATGGCCAGATCGTGAAAGTCTGGCCATTCTATGGATTCAGGCCAGACTTCGCAAGTCTGGCCTGAATCGCGGATCAGTCCGCCCGGTAGTTCGGCGCTTCCTTGGTGATCTGCACGTCGTGCACGTGGCTTTCGCGCATGCCGGCCGAGGTGATCTCCACGAACTGGGCCTTGCTGCGCATTTCCTCGATGCCGGCGCAGCCGCAGTACCCCATGGCGGCGCGCACGCCGCCGGCCAGCTGGAAGGCGATGGAGACCATCGAGCCCTTGTAGGGCACGCGGCCCTCGATGCCTTCGGGCACCAGCTTGTCGGCGTTCGGGTTGCCGGTGGTGGCTTCCTGGAAGTAGCGGTCGGCACTGCCCTGCTGCATGGCGCCGATGGAGCCCATGCCGCGGTAGCTCTTGTAGCTGCGCCCCTGGTACAGCACGATCTCGCCCGGCGCCTCTTCGGTGCCGGCGAACATGCCGCCCATCATCACCGTGTGCGCGCCGGCCGCGATGGCCTTGGCGATGTCGCCCGAATAGCGGATGCCGCCGTCGGCGATCAGCGGCACGCCGGTGCCGTCCAGCGCCGTCGCCACGTTGTCGATGGCGGTGATCTGCGGCACGCCCACGCCGGCCACGATGCGGGTGGTGCAGATCGAGCCGGGGCCGATGCCCACCTTCACCGCATCCGCGCCCACTTCCACCAGCGCACGCGCCGCGGCGCCGGTGGCGATGTTGCCGCCGATCACGTCGACCTGCGGGTAGTTCTGCTTGACCCAGCGCACCCGCTCGATCACGCCCTTGCTGTGGCCGTGCGCGGTGTCCACCACGATGGCGTCGACGCCGGCCTTCACCAGCGCCTCGACGCGTTCCTCGGTGCCCTCGCCGACGCCGACCGCGGCGCCCACGCGCAGCCGGCCGGAGGCGTCGCGCGCCGCGTTGGGAAAGCTGGTCTGCTTGGTGATGTCCTTGACGGTGATCAGGCCCTTGAGCGTGAAGCCGTCGTCGATCACCAGCAGGCGTTCCAGCTTGTGCTTGTTCAGCAGCGCCTTGGCCTCGGCCGCGCTCGTGCCCTCGCGCACGGTGATCAGCTTCTCGCGCGGCGTCATGATCTGGCTCACCGGCACGTCGTAACGCGTCTCGAAGCGCAGGTCGCGCCCGGTGACGATGCCCACCACCTTGCCGCCGTCGACCACCGGAAAGCCGGAAATCCCCAGCTGTTCCTGCATGTCGATCACCTGCCGCACGGTGTGGGTGGGCGTGATGATGACGGGGTCGCGCAGCACGCCCGACTCATAGCGCTTCACGCGCGCCACTTCGGCGGCCTGCTGCTTGGCCGTGAGGTTCTTGTGGACGATGCCCATGCCGCCTTCCTGGGCGATGGCGATGGCCAGCCGCGCCTCGGTCACGGTGTCCATGGCGGCGGACACCAGCGGCAGGTTCAGTGTGATGTTTCGGGAAAGGCGCGTCGCGAGGGAGGTGTCCTTGGGCAGGACCTGGGAGAACGCCGGCACCAGCAACACGTCGTCGAAGGTGAGCGCTTTTCCAAGAAGGCGCATGTGATAGCTCCAAAAAAAAGATTGTACCCGTGCGACGAATTGCACTGCCCGGCGGATGAGCGGGTAGCCCTTGCAACAGCCGGGCGCTAAACTGCCGCGCATGAAAGCGTTTCGCCTGCTCCTGCTCGCCGCCGCGTGCACCCTGCCCGCCCTGGCGGCTGCGCAGTGGCAATGGATCGACAAGGATGGCCGCAAGGTCTTCAGCGACCAGTCGCCGCCGCCCGACATCCCGGCCAAGAACATCCTCAAGCAGCCCGGGGGCCGCGCCGCGCCGCCGCCGCCGATGGCCGCCACCGGCGAAGCCATGGCGGCAGCGCCTGCATCCGCCCCGGCCGCCGCCAAGTCGTCGGCCAGCGCGCCGCAGCTGAGCGGCAAGGACAAGGCGCTGGAAGACAAGCGCAAGCAGGCCGAAGCCGCCGAAGCCGAGAAGAAGAAGGCCGAGGAAGACAAGATCGCCGTGGCCCGCGCCGAGAACTGCAAGCGCGCCAGGCAGGGCAAGCTGGCGTTCGATTCCGGCCAGCGCATCGCCATGACAGACGACAAGGGCGAGCGCTACTTCCTGGACGACAAGCAGCGCGCCAGCGAAACGAAGCGGCTGGAAGGCCTGATCGCGCGCGACTGCGGGCCGAACGCCCAGTAAGCCGGACTTAGTACCCCGGCTTGGCGCCCGGCCGGCGGCCGGCGAACAATCCCGCCGCGCGCGTGCCCTGCTTGCGAAAGCGCTCGCGCCGCGCCACCTTGGGGTCCACGCGCAGCGGGCGGTACACCTCCACCCGGTCGCGCTCGCGCAAGGGCTGTTCCCACAGGGCCTTGCGGCCCCACACGCCGACCTCCGCCTGCTCCAGCGCCAGTTCTGGTGCCGCATCGGGCAGGCCGCTGGCCAGCACGGCCTGGCGCAGCGTGGCGCCGGCCGGCAGTTCCAGCTGCCATTCCAGCACCTCGCGCGGCGCGGGCGAATAGGCCACGGTCACGCGCATCGGGTCATTCGCCGTAGACCTGGGCCGCGCGCTTGACGAAGGCGTCGACCAGGCTGCCGGCAATCTTGTCGAACACCGGGCCCACCAGCGCGGCCAGCGTGGCGCTCTTGAAGGCGTAGCGCAGGTCCAGCTCGACCCGGCAGGCGCGCTCGCCGGCCTGGCCGAGCGGGATGAACCGCCACTGGCCTTCCAGTTGCGAGAACGGCCCGTCCACCAGCTTCAGGTCCACCTGCCGGCCGGGGATGTGCGTATTGCGGGTGGTGAAGCTCTGGCGCAGCCCGCCCAAAGCAATGCCGACCTGGGCTTCCATGCCGTCGGCTGTGGCGGACAGCACCTGCGCGCGGTCGCACCAGGGCAGGAACTCGGGATAGCGCGCCACGTCCGTCACCAGAGCGAACATCTCTTCGGCGCTGTACCAGATGAGGACGGATTTGTGGACGGTTTTCATGGAGAATGCGGGTCCCGCGCCGCATTGTAGAGAGCGCTGCGCGGCCCCACCTGTCAGTCCATGACGCAAAAGAAAGACGCCCCCGCCCGCATCGCCGACAACAAGAAAGCCGCCTTCAATTACTTTTTCGAGGAAAAGTACGAGGCGGGCATGGTGCTGGAAGGCTGGGAAGTGAAGGCGCTGCGCGAAGGCAAGGTCCAGCTCACCGACGGCTACGTGGTCATCCGCGATGGCGAGCTGTTCCTGATCGGCTGCCAGATCAACCCGCTGGGCACGGCGTCCACCCACGTCAAGCCCGAGGCGGCGCGCACCAAGAAGCTCTTGATGCACAAGGACGAGATCAAGCGCCTCATCGGCAAGGTGGAACAGAAGGGCTACACCCTGGTGCCGCTCAACCTGCACTGGAAGGCGCGCAACGTGAAGTGCGAGATCGCGCTGGCCAAAGGCAAGGCCACGCACGACAAGCGCCACACCATCAAGGACCGCGAAGGCAAGCGCGAGGTCGAGCGCGCGATGAAGCAGCGCAACAAGTAGGCTGCGCCGCCGGGTTGCTGTCCTTCAGATCAGCGACAGCTTGTTGCGCTTCACCAGCTCGGCCCAGTAGGCCATTTCGCGCCGCAGCCGGGCGGCGAACTCGGGCGCGGAGCCGCCCAGCACACGGTAGCCGAAGGCCTGGATCCCCTGCACCACGTGCGGCCGCGCCAGCACGGCGTTGACGTCGGCATTGATGCGCGACACCGTGTCCACCGGCGTTGCGGCGGGCGCGAAGATGCCGAACCAGCCGTGGATCTCGAAATCGGGAATGCCGATTTCCACCAGCGTCGGGATGTGCGAGGCGAGCGGCCAGCGCCAGCGCGTGGACACGGCCAGCAGCCGCACTTTCGCCGCCTCGGGATGCGCCGAGAAGTCGGAGCCGAAATAGATCTCGACGTCGCTTTGCACCAATGCCTGCAGCGCCTGCGCCGCGCCCGCGTAATGCACCGGCGCGATGTCGATGCCGGTGATGACCTTCAGCAGTTCGCCCGCCAGGTGCTGCGGCGAGCCCGGCCCGGCCGTGGCGAAGCGCAGCTCGCCGGGGTGCGCCCGCGCATGCGCGAGCAGTTCGTCCACGTTCCGGAACGGCTGGCTCTCGCTGGCGGCCAGATACAGCGGCCCTTCGATCAGCGGCACCACGGGCGCCAGGTCCTTGTGCGGGTCGTAGGGCAGCATCGGGAACAGCACGGCGTTGGAGCCGTGGGTGGCACTGGTTCCCTGCAGCAGGGTGCAGCCGTCCGGCGGCGAATGCACGACGAATTCGCTGCCGACGTTGCCGTTGGCGCCCGGCCGGTTGTCCACCGTGACCGGCTGTCCCCACAGGTCCGACAACTCCGCCGCGACCAGGCGGGCGATCGCATCGGGCGGGCCGCCGGCGCGGAACGGTACGACGTACCGCACGGGGCGCGGGGGAAACGCGGCGGGGGATGTCACTGCCGCAGGATGATAGTCTCAGTCGGCGCGGATGCGCCGCTCTCGCACCACCCGCCCCCACTTGTCGTGGTCGGCGCGAACCACGGCGGCGAACTGCTCCGGCGTGTTCCCCACCGGGCGGAAGCCGAGGTCGGTGATGGTCGCCGCGAGCTCGGGGTCGCGCAAGGCCTTGGCGATGCCGTCGGCGAGCGTGCGCACGATGTCGCCCGGCATGCCGGCGGGCGCGAAGAAGCCCTGCCAGCCGTCGGTGTCGAAACCGGGGTACAGCTGGGCCACCGTGCCCACGCCGGGCAGCGCGTCGACCGCGCGGGGCCCGCCGAGCGCGATGGCCTTGAGGCGGCCGGCGCGGATGTGCGGCACTGCCGCGAAGGTGGTGTCGAACGCCATGTCGAGCCGGCCGGCCAGCAGTTCCTGCAGCGCCGGTGCGGCGCCGCGGAACGGCACGTGCAGGATGAACAGGCCGGCGTCGCGCTTCAACAGCTCCATCGCCAGGTGCGGCCCCGAGCCGCTGCCGTAGCTGCCGTAGCTGTACCGGCCCGGCGCGCGCCGCACGGTGGCGATGAACTCCCGCAGGTTGTTCGCCGGAAACGACGGTTGCGCCACCAGCACGTAGGAGCCGGCGATGGTCTGCGCAATCGGCGCGAAGTCGCGCAGCACGTCGTATGGCGCGGGCCGCAGGTGCGGCTGGATGACGATGGCCGAGGTGTGGCTCAGCAGCGTGTAGCCGTCGGGCGGCGCCTTGGCCACGGTATCGGCACCGATGGCGCCTGCCGCGCCGGGCTTGTTCTCGATCACGCAGGGCACGCCGAGCGCCGCCTGCAGCCGCAGCGCGATGGCGCGCGGCACGGCGTCGGCCGCCGAGCCGGGCGGCAGCGGCACCACCACGCGGATCGGCCGCGCGGGCCAGGATTGGGCCAGGACCGCGGGCGCCGCGAGCGACACCGCGGCACCACCGAGGAAGGAACGCCGGCGCATCGCTTCAGCCCACAGCCGCCGCATAGGGATCGTGGCCCCGCGCACGGTCGGCATCGATCACTTCCTGCGGCACGAAGATGCCGCTGTTCGGATCTTCCACGTTGTCGTAGATGACCATCAGCAGCCCCTCTTCGCCCGGCGCGCCCAGTTGCTCGACGCGCCGCCACAGCATCGGCGGCACCGAGAACGTGTCCAGCGGGCCGAGCTCGACCCAGTGCGCGCAGTCCTTGTTGAAGTAGACGCGGTAGCTGCCGCGGATCGGCATGAACACTTCGCGGTAGGCATGCGTGTGCACCACCGGCGAGCCGCCGGCCCGCGTTTCGAGAAAGCTCAGGTGGAAGCTGTGCGGCTCGGCGATGCCGGCCGGCGCCGCGCGGTGCCCGGGAGAAATCGGCCACTTGATCGGCAGGCGCCGCGTGGGGTCCGAGCGGTCGACGAAGGCGTTGGGGTCGCATTGCAGGTCCGCATACCTGGCGACGTTCTTCATCACTTCGTCGACCGGCATGTCCACGCCCGGGCCGGCGACGCGGCTGTAGTGCGTGGTTCCGGCGGACGCGGGTGCGGCAGGCGGCATTTCGACTCCCTTTCCAAGAAGAGCATACGCAAATTGCGCCGTCCGCGGGGGCCGCGCCGCCCGCCGCTGCTGACGGATGAGCAGCGGCGGTCGCGTCACTCCCCGGTCACTCCTCGTACAACTCCACGCTGGAGATTTTCACGTTGGACACCGTGGTGCCGCCCGCCAGCACCGCCTTGCCGTTGGACACCAGGCCCGCGCCGTGGAAATAGCGCGCCTGCGCCATGGAGCCCGCGCTGGCCCAGCTGTTCGTGGCCGGGTCGTAGAGCTGAGCCGCCGTGTTGATCGGCCAGCCGCCGGCGACCAGCACCTTTCCGCTGGGCATGACGGTGGCCGTGTGCTGCTGGCGCGTGGCCGGCAGGGTGCCGGCGCTGCTCCAGGTCCCGGTGGCGGGATCGAACAGTTGCGTGGTCGCCAACGGCCCGTTGTCGCTGGCACCCCCCACCACCAGCACCTTGCCGTTGGCCAGCAGCGTGGCGGTGTAATAGCTGCGCGCACCGGCCATGGGGGCTGCCGGCGTCCAGGTGTTGGTGGCCGGGTCGTAGATCTCGGCGCTGGCGAGCTTGAGATAGTTCACATCCTCGCCGCCGGCGACCAGCACCTTGCCGTTGGGCAGCAGCGTGGCGGTGTGGTCGCGCCGTGCGGTGGCCAGGCTCGCCTTGTAGCTCCAGGTGTTGGTGGCCGGGTCGTACAGCTCCACCGTCGTCTGCGGGGCGCTGCTGCTGATCGCGCCGCCCACGGCGAGCACGCTGCCATTGGGCAGGACCGTGAGCGTGTGCGCCCAGCGCGGCTTGCCCATGGGCGCGGCATAGGCCCAGGTGCCGGTCGCCACCATGTAGATCTCGGCCACGTTCTGCAGGCCGGAAGCCCCCAGGCCGCCCGCGACGAGCACGTTGCCGTTCGGCAGGCGCGCGAGGCCAGGCAGGTAATGCGCCGCATTGCTGTAGGGCGACTGGCTCCAGGCATTGGTCGCCGGGTCGTACAGGTCCGCGGTGTAGAACGCGAAGGCGGAGGCCTGCGCGTCACGCCCGCCGATCATCAGCAGCTTGCCATTGGCCAGCGCCACGGCGCCGGCACCGGAGCGCACCAGGGTCAGGGCGGGGCCGCTGGCCCAGCCCGCGGCCAGCGCGGGGTTCAGCGCACCGGCCGCGATGGCGGCCGCGATGAACAGGCGATTGAAGCGGCGGGTCGCCGCGTTGAATTTCTTCTTCTCCATACATCCCTCGTTTTCGCAACAACGGTGTTGCAAGGGAAGTATGGGCCGCTCAATTGACGGTTTTTAGCGGGTGCGCGTGGTCCGGCCAGGGACTCCTGAAGAATTCGGCCACCATCTCCGGCGTAACGTCCTCGATGCGCGCCGGGTTCCAGCGCGGTGCATGGCCCTTGTCGACAGCCAGCGCGCGGATGCCTTCCACCGTTTCGCTTGCCGCGCCGGGGCGCAGCTGGAAGCAGTGGCGCATCAGGCCGCGTTCCATGCGCAGGTCGTCGGCCAGCGACATGCCGCGCGCTTCGCGGACCTGCCGCAAGGTCACGTGCAGCATCAGCGGCGAACGCTTGCGCAGCACGGCGGCGGTGCCGGTGGCCCAGGCGGAAGCGTCGGCCTCCAGCGCCTCGACGATCGCCGCCACGGTCGGCAGGCCGAAGAACCTGTCGATCTCCGCGCGGTGCTGTGCCAGTTGCGCCGTACCGGCATCGGTAGACAGCTTGCCGCGCACCGCATCCACGCCTTCGCCGGCCAGCGCATCCCACAGCGCGGGCAACTGCGACGAAGCGACGTAGCCATCGGCCAGGCCGAGCGCGAGCGCGTCGGCCGCGCCGAACATCTGGCCCGTCAGCGCCAGGTATTCGCCCACGTGCCCCGGGCAGCGCGCCAGGAACCAGCCGCCGCCCACGTCGGGGAACAGGCCGATGTTGGTTTCGGGCATCGCCATCTTCGTGCGCTCGGTGACGATGCGCAGGCTGTTACTGCCGCCATGCCCGGAGATTCCCATGCCGCCGCCCATCACGATGCCGTCGAGGAACGTCACGTACGGCTTCGGATAGCCGTGCACCAGGTGGTTGAGCGCGTATTCCTCGGTGAAGAAGTCTTCCAGCTGCGGGTTGCCGGCGAGCGCCGCCTGGTGGAAAAAGCGAATGTCGCCGCCCGCGCAGAAGGCACCGAACGGGCCTTCCTTGCCGTGCCCGCGGATCGCCACCGCGCGCACGCTGTCGTCATCGCGCCAGCGCAGCAGCGCGCCGGTGATGTCGCGGATCATGTCCAGCGACAGCGCGTTCAGCGCCTTGGGCCGGTTCAGGTCGATCAGGCCCACACCGCCGCGGACTTCGCAGATCACGTCGCTCATATCCGTTGTCTCCATCCGATCCATTCGTTGGTGGCCAGCGCGCCGATCACCAGCGCGCCGCCGGCCAGCACCGTGGCGCCCGGCTCCTCGCCGGCGCCGACCCAGGCCAGCAGGATGCCGAAGATCACTTCCAGCAGCGCCAGCAGGGAGATTTCCGGCGCCTGCAGCACGCGCGCGCAGATCACCGCCAGCGCGCAGGGAATCGCCAGCTGCACCAGCCCCAGCACCGCCAGCCAGCCGACGTCGTGCGCCGTGGCCCGCAGCGGCAGCGCCAGCGGCAAGGTGGCGAGGACCGAGATGGCCGCGCCGACCAGCAGCGCCGGCAGCAGGTCGATGTTCTCGCCGCGCGCATGCGCGCGCTGCGACACCGTCCAGTTGATCGCCGCCGCCACCGGCACGCACAAGGCCACCAGGATGCCGCCGAACTGGCCGCCCGACATCTGGGTGCCGTACATGTAGCCGATGCCGGCGCCCGCCACCGCGATGGCGGCCCAGGTGCGCACCGGGATGCGATGGCCGATGAAGACCCGCGCCAGCAGCGCCGTGAAGAACGGCCCCAGCGACAGCGTCACCAGCACGTTGGCCACCGTGGTCAGCGTGAGCGCCACCATGAAGGCGGTGTACATCACGCTCCAGCACACCCCGGAGATCCACAGCGAGGGGCCGCCGCGGCGGATTTTGCCGAACACCTCGCGGCCCTGGAAGAACGGCAGGATCACCAGCAGCGAGCCCATGGTGAACAGGCTGCGCCAGAAGGTGATCTCGAAACTGCGCGCCTGCTCCAGGTGGCGCGTGACGACCCCCGCGATGGACCACATCGCGGTCACCAGGATCATCAGGAGGACGGCTTGGTTGTGGGTCAGCTTCACGTTTCTTGCAGGATCGCTTTTTCTTTTATGCGGCTTCGCGCAGCGCGCGCTTGCGCTCGTGTTCCTTCAGGTAGCGCTTGCGCAGGCGGATCGACTTGGGCGTGATCTCCACCAGCTCGTCGTCCTCGATGAATTCCACCGCGTACTCCAGGGTCAGCTGGATCGGCGGCGTGACCTTGATCGCGTCTTCCTTGCCGGAAACGCGGAAGTTGGTGAGCTGCTTCATGCGCACCGCGTTCACCACCAGGTCGTTGTCGCGGCTGTGGATGCCCACGATCATGCCCTCGTACACCGGGTCGCCGGCCTTCACGAACATGCGGCCGCGGTCGTCCAGCTTGCCCAGCGCGTAGGTCACGATCTCGCCGTCGTCCATGGAGATCAGCACGCCGTTCTTGCGGCTGGCGATCTCGCCCTTGTAGGCCTCGTAGCCGTCGAAGATGTTGGACGCCAGGCCGGTGCCGCGCGTCAGGTTCAGGAACTCGTTCTGGAAGCCGATCAGGCCGCGCGCCGGAATGCGGTATTCCAGGCGCACGCGCCCGCGGCCGTCCGGCTCCATGTTGACCAGGTCGCCCTTGCGCTCGCCCAGCGCCTGCATCACGCCGCCCTGGTGGCCTTCCTCGATGTCCACCGTGAGCAGCTCGATCGGCTCGCGGCGCTCGCCGCCTTCGTCCTTGAACACCACGCGCGGCTTGGAGACCGCCAGCTCGTAGCCTTCGCGGCGCATGTTCTCCAGCAGGATGGTCAGGTGCAGCTCGCCGCGGCCCGACACCTCGTAGATGCCGTCCTCGTCGGTGTCCTTCACGCGCAGCGCCATGTTGGACTGCAGCTCGCGGTCGAGCCGGTCGCGCAACTGGCGGCTGGTGACGAACTTGCCTTCGCGGCCGGCCAGCGGCGAGGTGTTGACCTGGAAGTTCATGGTCAGCGTCGGCTCGTCCACCTTCAGCATCGGCAGCGGCTGCGGCGCCAGCGGGTCGGTGATGGTCACGCCCAGGGCGATGTCCTCGATGCCGCTCACCAGCACGATGTGGCCCGGATAGGCCTCTTCGCCCGGCTGCAGCTGGTGGCGCTCCAGGCCTTCGAAGGTCATCACGTTGTTGATGCGGCAGCGCACCGGCGCGCCTTCGGGGCCGGCCAGCATCACCACGTCGTGCGGGCTCTTCAGCGTGCCCTGGTTGATGCGGCCCACGCCGATGCGGCCCAGGTAGGTGGAGTAGTCCATGCTGGAGATCTGCAGCTGCAGCGGCGCGGCCGGGTCGCCCTGGTGCGCCGGCACGTGCGCCAGCACGGTGTCGAACAGCGGCGCCAGGTCCTTGCCCCACTGCTCGCCGGCCGTGCCCTCTTCCAGCGAGGCCCAGCCGTTCAGGCCGGAGGCGTAGACCACCGGGAAGTCCAGCTGGTCCTCGGTGGCGCCCAGCTTGTCGAACAGGTCGAACGCGGCGTTGATGACGTAGTCGGGGCGCGAACCGGGCCGGTCGACCTTGTTCACCACCACGATCGGTTTCAGGCCGAGCGCCAGCGCCTTGCGGGTGACGAAGCGGGTCTGCGGCATCGGGCCTTCCACCGCGTCGATCAGCAGCACCACGCCGTCCACCATGGACAGCGCGCGCTCCACCTCGCCGCCGAAGTCGGCGTGGCCGGGCGTGTCGACGATGTTGATGTGCGTGCCCTTCCAGCTCACGGCGCAGTTCTTGGCCAGGATGGTGATGCCGCGCTCGCGCTCGAGGTCGTTGCTGTCCATCACGCGTTCGGCCACCTTCTCGTTGACGCGGAAGGTGCCGCTCTGGCGCAGCAGCTGGTCCACCAGGGTGGTCTTGCCATGGTCGACGTGCGCGATGATGGCGATGTTTCGGATTTGTTGAGTGCTCATACGATTGCGGCTTGCTCGCGCGAAGCCATGATTTGCTGGATGTCGATGGGGCTCAGCAGCCGCCCCGGAATGAGTTCGCCGGCCTTGGTGTGCGCCGTGCCGAGCAAGAGGATTTCTCCCTCTCCCCTCTGGGGAGAGGGCTGGGGTGAGGGGCCGAACACGGCGACGTGTTCAGCATCGGACCAATTGCCGCGACGCCGCAGGCCGGACAGAAAGCGCCCTGCATCTTCCGTGCCGAGCGTGACGCGCGCGTGATCGGCCAGCAGCGACTCGACCGGCAGCAGGCAGGCCTCGCGCGCTTCCGGCTCCATGGCTTCGAGCGCTTCCAGCGTGACGCACTGCGACAGCTCGAACGGCCCGGTGCCGGTGCGGCGCAGCGACGCCAGATGCGCGCCGCAGCCCAGGGCCTGGCCGATGTCCTCGCCCAGGGTCCGGATGTAGGTGCCCTTGCTCACCGCCGCCACGATCTTCAGCAGCTCGGGCGCAAGCAATTCCAGGCGCAGCGCGTGCACGGTCACGTCGCGCACCTCGCGCTCCACTTCCTGGCCGGCGCGGGCGTATTCGTACAAGGCCTTGCCGTCCTTCTTCAGCGCGCTGTGCATCGGCGGCAGCTGCGAAATGGCGCCGGTGAAGCGCGCCTGCACGTTCGCCAGCGTTTGCGCGTCGAACGCGGGCACCGGCCGCTCGGCGATCACCTCGCCCTCGGCGTCCGCCGTGGAGGTGCGCACGCCCAGCCGCGCCGTCGCTTCATAGCGCTTGTCCGCGTCCAGGTGCAGCTGGCTGAACTTGGTAGCCGCGCCGAAGCACAGCGGCAGCACGCCCGTGGCCATCGGGTCCAGGGTACCGGTATGGCCGGCTTTTTCGGCGCGCAGCAGCCATTTGGCCTTCTGCAACGCGTCGTTGCTGGAAAGGCCCAGCGGTTTGTCCAGCAGCAACACCCCATGCACAGGGCGCCGCTGCACCCTTGTGCGTGGCGCGTTCATGCCTACTCCTCTTTTGCGCGCGAGGAGACCGCCTTGGCGATCAGGGCGTTCATGTCGGCCGCGCGCTCGGTGGTGCGGTCGAACTGGAAATGCAGGGTCGGCACGGTGTGGATGTGCAGGCGCTTGAACAAGCCGTTGCGCAGGAAGCCGGCGGCGTGGTTCAAGGCCTCCACGCACTCGTCGGGCGTTCCCACCAGCACGCTGAAGAAGACCTTGGCATGCGCGTAGTCCGGGGTGATCTCCACCGAATTGATGGTGATCATTCCCAGCCGCGGATCCTTCACCTCCCGGATCAGCTCGGCCAGATCGCGTTGGATCTGGTCGGCGATCTGGTAGGCGCGGTTCGGCTTCGACTGCTTGCGTGCGGGCATGGCGTGCTTACAAGGTCCGGGCGATTTCCCGGATTTCGAAGAACTCGAGCTGGTCGCCCACTTCGATGTCGTTGTAGCCCTTGATGTTCAGGCCGCACTCGAAGCCTTCCTTGACCTCGCGCGCGTCGTCCTTGAAGCGCTTGAGCGAGTCGAGTTCGCCGGTGAACACCACCACGTTGTTGCGCAGCAGGCGCAGCCGCGCCGTGCGCCGCACGATGCCCGAGGTGACCATGCAGCCGGCGATGGAGCCGATCTTGCTGACGCGGAACACCTGGCGGATCTCGGCGTTGCCGATGGTCTCTTCGCGCTTCTCCGGCGTCAGCATGCCCGACATGGCCGCCTTCAGCTCATCGACGGCGTCGTAGATGATGTTGTAGTAGCGGATGTCCACGCTGTTGCCCTCGGCCAGCTTGCGCGCACCGGAATCGGCGCGCACGTTGAAGCCGATGATCACCGCCTTGGAGGCGATGGCCAGGTTGACGTCCGACTCGGAGATGCCGCCGACGGCCGTGTACACCATCTGGACCTTGATCTCGTCGGTGGACAGCTTCAGCAGCGACTGCGCCAGCGCCTCCTGCGAACCCTGCACGTCGGCCTTGACGATGATGGGCAGGGTCTTCACCTCCCCGGCCGTCATGCTCTCGAACATGTTCTCCAGCTTGGCGGCCTGCTGCTTGGACAGCTTGGTGGTGCGGTACTTGCCCGCGCGGTAGGTCGCGATTTCGCGCGCGCGGCGCTCGTCGGCCAGCACCATGAACTCGTCGCCCGCCTGCGGCACTTCGGACAGGCCCTGGATCTCCACCGGGATGGAGGGACCCGCCGATTTCACCGGTTTGCCGTTCTCGTCCAGCATGGCGCGCACGCGGCCATAGGTCTGGCCCGCCAGCACCACGTCGCCGGTCTTGAGGGTGCCCTGCTGGACCAGGATGGTCGCGACCGGGCCGCGGCCCTTGTCCAGCTGCGCCTCGATCACCAGGCCCTTGGCCGGCGCCTCGATCGGCGACTTGAGTTCCAGCACCTCGGCCTGCAGCAGCACCTGCTCCAGCAGGTCGTCGATGCCCTGGCCGGTGCGTGCCGACACGCTCACGAAGGGCGCGTCGCCGCCGTATTCCTCGGGCACCACTTCCTCGGTCACCAGCTCCTGCTTGACGCGCTCGGCGTTGGCTTCGGGCTTGTCGATCTTGTTGACCGCGACCACGATCGGGACGCCCGCCGCCTTGGCGTGCTTCACCGCTTCCTTGGTCTGCGGCATGACGCCGTCGTCGGCCGCCACCACCAGGATCACGATGTCCGTGGCCTTGGCGCCGCGGGCGCGCATGGCGGTGAACGCCTCGTGGCCCGGGGTGTCCAGGAAGGTGATCATGCCGCGCGGGGTTTCCACGTGGTAGGCGCCGATGTGCTGCGTGATGCCGCCGGCCTCGCCCGCCGCCACCTTGGCGCGGCGGATGTAGTCCAAAAGCGAGGTCTTGCCGTGGTCGACGTGGCCCATGACGGTGACCACCGGCGCGCGCGGCTGCGCGTTGGCCTGGTCGACGCCGGTTTCCTCTTCGGCGAACGCTTCCGGATCGTCCAGCGCCGCGGGAACGGCCTTGTGGCCCATTTCCTCGACCAGGATCATGGCCGTGTCCTGGTCCAGCGACTGGTTGATGGTGACCAGCTGGCCCATCTTCATCAGCACCTTGATGACCTCGGACGCCTTGATCGCCATCTTGTGCGCGAGATCCGACACCGTGATGGTTTCGGGCACGTGCACTTCGAGGATGCGCTGCTCCACCTGCTGCGCCTGGGAATCGCCCCGATGGTCGCCGCCGCGGTGGTCCTTGCGGCCACCGCCGCCGCGCGGGCCGCCGCGCCAGGCGTTGCGGCCGACGCCGCCGGACGAATCGCCGCGGGTCTTGATTTCCTTCTTCTTGGCCGAGTCGTTGGCCCAGCTGGAGGACAGCTTGGCCGACTTGACTTCCTTGTTGCCGCCGGGGGCGGCCGGCGCGGCCGCGGGCGCGCCGGGGGGACGCGCGGTCGCCGGCGGCTTGTGCAGCGTGCCCTTGACGCCGGGCTTGGCGGGCTCCGGCGCCTTGGCGACGGGCTTGGGCTCTTCCTTCTTGGCGACCAGCACCTTCTTCGGCGCGTTCATCATCACGCGGATCGCGGCCGCCTCGGCTTCGGCCTTGCGGCGGCGCTCCTGCAGGTCGCGCGCCTTCGCGGCTTCCTCGTCGGCACGGGCCTTGGATTCGGCGGCGGCTTTTTCGCGCGCCTCGGTCTGCGCCTTGGCGACCGCCTGCGCGGCCTCGTCGGCGGCGGCCTTGGTGGCGCTGGCGCCGGCCTGCGCTTCCGGCGTGGTTGCCGCCGGCTCGCTCGGCGTCTTCGCCGCCGCTGCCGCGGCGGCGGCACGCTCGGCGTCCGCGCGCGCCTGGGCCTCGCGCTCGCGTTCCCGCTCGCGCGCTTCGGCTTCCTCGCGTTCGCGGCGCTTGGCGGCGAGTTCTTCTTCCTGGCGGCGGATCAGCTCGGCCTGGCGGCGCGCCTCTTCCTCGCGGCGAGCCAGCTCGGCTTCGTCGATGCGCGGCGGCGCGGGCGGCTGCGGTGCCGCGGCCGGCTCGGGCGCCTCGACCACGGCCGTGTCGCTGCCGTCGTCGCGCTTGACGAAGGTGCGCTTCTTGCGCACCTCGACCTGGATGGTGCGCGCCTTGCCGGTGGCGTCGGCCTGCTTGATCTCGCTGGTGGATTTCTTCACCAGGGTGATCTTCTTGCGCTCGGCCGAGGCCGTGCCGTGGCTGGCCTGCAGGTAGCCCAGCAGCTTCTGCTTGTCCGCCTCGGTCAGCGAATCGGTCGGGGCGGACTTGGCCACACCTGCGCTGCGCAACTGCTCGAGCAGGGTTTCGGTGGATTTCTTGAGCTCGTTGGCGAACTCGGCGACTGTGTTGCTTGACATGTGTTCTTCAGTCCTCCCATCACTCGTGCGCGGCGGCCGCACCGGTAAACCAGTGTTCGCGCGCCTTCATGATCAGGGTCTTGGCCTCGTCCGCAGACTGGCCGGTGATGTCGGTGAGTTCGTCCACGGCCAGGTCGGCCAGGTCGTCGCGCGTGTGCACGCCCGCGTCGGCCAATTGGCCGATCAGCTGCGGGTTCAGGCCGTCGAGGTCGCGCAGATCCTGCGACACCTCTTCCACGCTTTCCTCGTGCGCGATTTCCATCGTCAGCAGGGCGTCTTTCGCGCGGGTGCGCAGTTCGTTCACGGTGTCCTCGTCGAAGGACTCGATCTCCAGCATTTCCTGGATCGGCACGTACGCCACTTCTTCCAGGCTGGTGAAGCCCTCGACGATCAGGATGTCGGCGATTTCCTCGTCCACATCCAGCTTTTCCATGAACAGCGAGCGCAGCTTCTGCTGCTCCTCGGCGGTCTTCTGGGCCGACTCGTTGGCGTCCATGATGTTGATCTTCCAGCCCGTGAGCTCGGAGGCGAGCCGCACGTTCTGGCCGCCGCGGCCGATGGCGATGGCGAGGTTCTCCTCGTCCACCACCACGTCCATGGCGTGCTTCTCTTCATCGACGACGATCGAGCTGACGTTGGCCGGCGCCAGCGCGCCGATCACGAACTGCGCCGGGTCCTCGGACCACAGCACGATGTCCACGCGCTCGCCGGCCAGCTCGTTGGTGACGGCGTTGACGCGCGAGCCGCGCACGCCCACGCAGGTGCCGATCGGGTCGACCCGCTTGTCGTGCGAGACCACGGCGATCTTGGCGCGCGAGCCGGGGTCGCGAGCGCAGCTCTTGATCTCCAGCAGGCCCTGCTCGATCTCGGGCACTTCCTGGCGGAACAGCTCGATCATGAATTCCGGCGCCGAACGCGACAGGATGATCGGCGCGCCGCGCAGGTTCAGGTCCACTTCCATGATCATGGCGCGCACGCGGTCGCCGTTGCGCAGGTTTTCCTTGGGGATCATCTCGCCGCGGCGCAGGCGGCCTTCGACGCGCCCGCTCTCCACGATGATGTCGCCCTTGTCCATGCGCTTGACGGTGCCCACGAAGATCTTGTCGC
>JAZKIV010000037.1:0-1174 GCA_040384685.1 Pseudomonadota bacterium
ATTTTTCCGGCTCCAGCCCGATCAGCACAGCCACCGCAGAAATCGCCCACGCCGGACACCGCCTGCCGCGACATCCACCGTACGGGCACGCCTTGGTCACTTTCTCTTGTCTGAAGTGCTTGACCTTGAGTGCACTCGAGGAATTCCAATGGCTGCGGGGATGTTCCCGCGTTCATGAGAGAGGCACCATGGCAATCGAAGACAACCGGCAAGTCGCCCTTGCGTTCTACGCGCGTTTCGACGCGGGCGACGTTCCCGGCGTGCTGGCGCTGATGGCCGACGACGCCACGTTCTGGATCGCTGGCAAGCCCGGCACTGCGCCGACGGCTGGGCCGCACACCAAGGCGCAGATCGCCGAGGTGTTCGTCCGGATGACGGCGGCGCTGGAAGGGCCGTTGCGCATGACCGTGCTGGGGACAGTGGCCGAGGGCGACAAGGTGGCGCTGGAGGTGCGCTCGCATGGGCAGCTGCGCAACGGCCGCGTCTACGAGCAGGAATACCATGCGCTGATGACGGTGCGCGGCGGCAGGATTGCCGCGGTGCGGGAATACATGGACACGGAGCACGTGCAGGCCGTGTGGTACCGGAGGTGAACTGAGGTGAGCGTGAAACGGCCGCTGCAACTGCGCATCGGCGAATTGGCGGCGCGCAGTGGGCGCAGTGTCCACACGATCCGCTGGTACGAGCGGCAGGGTTTGCTGCCCGCCGTGCCGCGCCTGGGGCGGCAGCGGGTCTACAGCAACCGCCACGTCGAGTGGCTGGAGCTGATGGAGCGGCTGCGCCGCTCCGGCATGTCCGTCGCGCAGCTGCGCGCCTACACCGCGCTGGCGCAGCGCGGCGCACCGACGCTTGCGCAGACGCGCGCGCTGCTGCTCGCGCACCGCGAGATCGTCGAGGCACGCATCGCCGAATGGCGCAACGCGCTGGAGCTCATCGACGAAAAGATCGCGTTCTACACGGATTGGATGCAGCAGGGGCGCCGCCCGCCGCCGCACGAGCCCGGTTGATTGGGTTGCCGCGTTGGGCTGGCACCGCGCGTCGCGTCAGGCGGTGCCCGGCGCGGGCTCATACTGCGGCGGTCGGCGCTGCGCGCCGACTTCGCTGTGCTGATCGGGCTGGAGCCGGCGCGGGCAACTTATATGGACGCCTCCCGTGTGGCAAGCGGGAATTGGAA
>JAZKIV010000038.1:0-2758 GCA_040384685.1 Pseudomonadota bacterium
ACTTCCATTGCAACCATCCTCACCCGTCAACTTTCTCGGAAGGCGGCTTGGAAGTAGTCGGTGAAGGGCTGGATCAGATAGGCCAGGGGGGTGCGGGCGGCGGTCTGGATGAAGGTTTCGACCGGCATGCCGGGCAGCAGGGTGCGGCCTTGCAGCTTTTCCACCTCGCCGGGGTTCAGCACGATCTCGGCGCGGTAGAAGGTCATTCCCGACGCCTGATCGGTCAGCGCGTCGGCGGATACGACGGCAACCTTTCCCATCAGTTCGGGCGTGGTGCGCGACGAAAACGCCGGGAACATCAGGCGGACGTCCTGACCGATGTGCACCTCGTCGATGTGGATCGGCTGGATGTTGACGGCGATCACCAGCGGGCGGTCCTGCGGGATCAGGTACAGCACCGGGTCGGCGGGGCGGATGACGGCGCGCGGGGTGGTCACTTGCAGCCCCAGCACCAGCCCCGACACCGGCGCGCGGATGTCCAGCCGGGCGATGCGTTCGGTCAGGGCGCGGCGGCGTTCGGCCAGTTCCAGTTCGGCCTGCCCGATGTCGCGCAACTGGGTGCTGGCCTCTTCGCGGCGGGCGGCGGCAAGGCGCAGGATTTCAAGGTCGATCTCGGTCGCGCGCCCCTCGTTCTGGGCGCGGGCGGCGGTCAATTCCCCTGCGCGGCCCAGCAGATCGGCCTCTTCGCGTTCCAGCGCCGAGACGCGGCTGGATTGGGTCAGGCCGTTTGCCAGCAATTCCCGCTGGCTGGCCAGTTCGTCCCCGATCACGCGCAGTTGCGTGGTCAGCGCCTGCGCCTGCGCGGTGATGCCCTGATTTTGCGCGCCGATCTGCAAAAGGCGTTTCTGCATCTGTTCGGTCTGGCGGGCCAGCGTGTCGCGGCGGGCGTCGAACAGGCGCAGCTGGCCTTCGATCTGTTCGGCAATGTCGGGGCGACCGCCGGCCATGGCAGACAGGTCGGCGGGAATGGCGATCCGTGCCGCATCGTCGCGCTCTGCCTCCAGCCGGGCGCGGCGGGCGCGGGTTTCGACGAACTGGCCTTCGACGATGGCGAGTTCCGACTGCAGCAGGCTGCCATCGAGCCGCACCAGCAGATCGCCCGCAGCGACGGCCTGCCCTTCGGTCACGGCAATCGCCTCGACCACGCCACCGTCGGGGTGCTGCACCACCTGCCGGTTCTGTTCGACCTGGATCTGCCCCGAGGACACGATGGCCCCGGTGATCGTGGCCAGCACCGACCAGGCCCCGAACCCGCCGATCAGCGTGACAAGCGTCAGCAGACCCAACAGCACCGGCCCCCGCGCCGACCAGACACGCGCGGTCATGCCACGCCCCCCGGCCGGGTGGATCGGACGATGTCGGTGTGGTTCGATACCATGTCGCGCAGCACCTGATCGCGCGGGCCAAAGGCGCGGCGGGTGCCCTCTTCCAGCACCAGCAGCAGGTCGCATTCCTGAATGGCGGCAGGCCGGTGCGCCATGATCAGCGCCGCCCCCCCGGCGGCCTTGTGCGCCCTTATCGCCAGGTTCAGCGCCTGTGATCCATCGTTGTCGAGGTTGGAGTTCGGCTCGTCCAGCACCAGCAGCACCGGCTTGCCATACAGCGCCCGGGCCAGACCGATGCGCTGGATCTGCCCGCCCGACAGCCGCCCGCCAAGGGCGGCAAGCCGGGTGTCATAGCCCTGCGGCAGGCGCAGGATCATGTCATGCGCGGCGGCGGCCTTGGCGGCATCGACCACAGCCGCCGCATCGGGCGGGCCAAGCCGGGCGATGTTTTCCGCGATGGTGCCGTCAAACAGCGCCACGCGCTGCGGCAGATAGCCGATGTAGCTGCCCAACACGTCCGGATCATACTGATCCAGCGTCGCGCCATCCAGCCGGATCGTGCCCGCACCGGGCCGCCAGACCCCGATCAGCGCGCGGGCAAGGGTGGACTTCCCGGCACCCGACGGGCCGATCACCCCCAGCGCCTGACCGGGCGACAGGGCAAAGCTGACCGACCGCAGCAGGGGCAGGCTTTCGCCGGGGGCGGCGACGGTCAGGTTTGCCACCTCGAGCCGCGCGCGGGGACGCGGCAGGGCAATGCGCGACGGTTCCGGCGGGGTGCGGGTCAGCAGCTCCGACAGGCGCAGGCGGGCATCGCGGGCGCGGGTCAGGGTGGCCCATTGACCCACCGCCTGTTCGATGGGCGACAGCGCCCGTCCCATCAGGATGGAGCCCGCAATCATCGCCCCCGCCGACAAATCCCCCTGCAACACCAGCCACGCGCCAAGGCCCAGCATCGCCGATTGCAGGAACAGCCGGAAGGTGCGCGACAGGGTGGCATAGGTGCCGCCGGTATCGGCGGCGCTGATGCCTTCGGCCAGTGAGGTGCTGCGCGCGTTTTGCCAGCGGTCAAAGGCGGCGGCGGACATGCCAAGGGCGCGGATCGTCTCGGCCTCGGACTTCAGCAGTTCGGACATGCGGTCGGCGTGCAGGCTGGCGGCGGTGGTGCGGGTGATCGGGCCCTTGGTGCGGGTCTGGTTCAGCACGGCGATGGCGACGATGACGGCCCCCCCGGCGATGGACAGATAGCCAAGCACCGGATGAAACACGAAGATCGCCGCCAGAAACAGCGGCGTCCACGGGATGTCGATCAGCGCCACAAGAACCGGCGATGCCCAGAACCGCTGGATCGCCTCGACGTCGCGCTGTGCGGCCAGGGCAAGCGGGTCTTCGGGGGCCAGCATCAGGCGGCGCAGGGCGGCACTGAAAACCCG
>JAZKIV010000039.1:0-41255 GCA_040384685.1 Pseudomonadota bacterium
GCCGCTGCAGGCCAACCCGACCATCATCGAGGACAACTGCTTCATCGGCGCGCGCTCGGAGATCGTCGAAGGCGTGATCGTCGAGGAGAACTCGGTGATCTCCATGGGCGTGTACATCGGCCAGAGCACGCCGATCTACGACCGCGCCACCGGCGAGACCAGCTACGGCCGCGTGCCGGCCGGCTCGGTGGTGATCTCGGGCAGCCTGCCCAAGGACGGCGGCAAGTACAGCCTGTACGCGGCCATCATCGTCAAGCGGGTCGACGCGCAGACGCGCGCCAAGACCAGCCTGAACGACCTGCTGCGCCCGTGATGACGGAATGACCCCGCTTCGCGTCGATGACGCGCCTTCGGCGCATGACCGTGCAGTCATTTCGTCATGCCCGGCGCAGCCGGCGTCATTTCGTCATTCAGAGGAGTAAAGCATGAGCACGATGGAGCGGATCCTGCGCCTGATGGCGGACAAGAAGGCCTCGGACGTGTACCTGTCGGCGCACGCGCCGGCCATGATCAAGATCAACGGCCAGTGCCTGCCGATCAACAACCAGCTGCTGCCGCCCGACGCCACGCGGGCGCTGCTGGCCGAGGTGCTGCCGTTCAAGCGCATGGAGGACCTGGACGACACCGGCGAGCTGAACATGGCCTATGCCGTGGAAGGCGTCGGCAACTTCCGCGTCTCGGCCATGCGCCAGCGCGGCAGCATCGCCGCGGTGGTGCGCTACATCCCGACCGACATCCCGGCGCTCGGCTCGCTGCAGGTGCCGATGATCCTGGCCGACCTGATCATGGAAAAGCGCGGCCTGCTGCTGATGGTGGGCGCCACCGGCGCCGGCAAGAGCACCACGCTGGCCTCGATGATCGACCACCGCAACGAGCGCACGGCCGGCCACATCCTGACCATCGAGGACCCGGTCGAATACATCTTCCGCAACAAGAAGAGCGTGGTGAACCAGCGCGAGGTCGGCAGCGACACGCAGTCGCTGCAGATCGCGCTGAAGAACGCGCTGCGCCAGGCCCCTGACGTGATCCTGATCGGCGAGATCCGCGACCGCGACACCATGTCCGCCGCCATCGCCTACGCCCAGTCGGGCCACCTGTGTCTGGCCACCATGCACGCCAACAACAGCTACCAGGCGCTGAACCGCATCCTGTCGTTCTACCCGGTGGAGGTGCGCCCCACCATGCTGGGCGACCTGGGCGCCGCCATGAAGGCCATCGTGTCGCAGCGCCTGCTGCGCACCGTGCACGGCGGCCGCGCGCCGGCGGTGGAGGTCATGCTCAACACCAAGCTGGTGGCCGAGCTGATCGAGAAAGGCGACTTTTCCGGCGTGAAGGAAGCCATGGAGAACTCCATGGCCGAAGGCTGCCAGACCTTCGAGCAGGACATCGCGCGGATGATCACCGAAGGCATCGTGGACAAGAAGGAAGGCATGGCCCACTCCGACTCGCCCACCAACCTGCAGTGGCGGCTGCAGAACGACTTCGCCGGCAAGGACCGCGACCGGCCCGAGGAAGGCGCTTCGGAGGAAGACCTGGCCGACGAGCCGTCCTTCACAGAAATCACCCTGGACGTAAAGCAGTGAACCGCGCCCTGCACCTCACCGAGCAGCTGATCTCGCGCCGTTCGGTCACCCCCGAAGACGGGCAGTGCCAGAAGATCCTGGCCGAGCGGCTCGCGCCGCTGGGCTTCGACTGCGAAAGCATCGTGAGCGGCCCCGATGCCTTCCGCGTGACCAACCTGTGGGCGCGGCGCGCCGGCAGCGCGGGCAAGACGGTGGTGTTCGTCGGCCACACCGACGTGGTGCCCACCGGCCCGCTGGAGCAGTGGAGCAGCGACCCGTTCACGCCCTCGCACCGCGATGGCCTGCTGTACGGCCGCGGCGCCGCCGACATGAAGACCTCGATCGCCGCCTTCGTGGTGGCGGTGGAGGAGTTCGTCGCGGCCAGCCCCGATCCTGCCCTGTCGGTGGCGCTGCTGCTGACCAGCGACGAGGAAGGCCCCGGCGTGGACGGCACCACCATCGTGGTGGACCGCCTGCAGCAGCGCGGCGACGCGGTGGACTGGTGCATCGTCGGCGAGCCGACCTCGGTGGACCGGCTGGGCGACATGATCAAGAACGGCCGGCGCGGCAGCCTCTCGGGCAAGCTCACCGTCAAGGGCGTGCAGGGCCACATCGCCTACCCGCAGCTGGCGCGCAACCCGATCCACCAGGCGCTGCCGGCGCTGGCCGAGCTTGCCGCCACCGAGTGGGACCGGGGCAACGACTTCTTCTCGCCGACCAGTTTCCAGATCAGCAACGTGCACGGCGGCACCGGCGCGCTCAACGTGATCCCGGGCGCGCTGGTGGTCGACTTCAACTTCCGCTTCGCCACGGTCAGCACGGCGCAGGCGCTGCGCGAACGCGTGCACGCCATCCTGGACCGCCACGGCCTGGAGTACGCGCTGGACTGGACCAAGCCCAGCGCGCCCTTCCTCACCACGCCGGGCGACCTGGTGGATGCGGTGCAGGACGCGATCCGCGCCGAGACCGGCATCGTGCCCGAGCTCTCCACCACCGGCGGCACCAGCGACGGCCGGTTCCTCTCGCGCATCTGCCCGCAGGTGATCGAGTTCGGGCCGGTCAACGCCAGCATCCACAAGATCGACGAGCACGTGCGGGTGGCCGACGTCGAGCCGCTGAAGAACATCTACCGGCGCATCCTGGAGAATCTCGACGCGCAGCTGCGTCGATGACATCCCGCACGGCTGCGGGCATGACTGTGCTGGAGCTGGTCGAGGCCTGCGCGGCGCGGCTGGAGGCGGCCGGCGTCGCCTACGGCCACGGCACGGTGAACGCCTTCGACGAAGCGGCCTGGCTGGTGCTGTGGCGCCTGGGCCAGCCGCTGGACGACCTGGACAGCGTTGCGGCGAACGCCGTTGCGCCGGACGACCAAGCCCGCGTCGACGCGCTCGTCGCCGAGCGCATCGCCACCCGCAAGCCCGCTGCCTACCTCACGCGCGAAGCCTGGTTGCAGGGCGTGCCGTTCTACGTGGACGAACGCGCCATCGTGCCGCGCAGCTTCATCGCAGAACTGCTGGCCGACGGCGGCATCGATCCCTGGCTCGGCGAGGACACGCTGCGCGTGCTGGACCTGTGCACCGGCAACGGCAGCCTGGCCGTGCTGGCGGCCATGGCTTGGCCGGACGTGGCGGTGGACGCCGCCGACATCTCGGCCGACGCGCTGGACGTGGCACGCATCAACGTGGACAAGCATGGCCTGGCCGAACGCATCCGGCTGCTGCAATCCGACGGCCTGCAGGCGGTGCAAGGACCGTACGACCTCATCCTCTGCAACCCGCCCTACGTGAACGCGGCCAGCATGGCCGCGCTTCCACCCGAATACCGCGCCGAACCCGAACTGGCGCTGGCCGGCGGCGCCGACGGCATGGACTTCATCCGCGCCCTGTTGCGCGACGCACCGGCCCTGATGACCGACCACGCTGTGCTGGTGCTGGAAATCGGCAACGAGCGCGCCCATTTCGAGGCCGCATTCCCCAGGCTGGAAGCCGTCTGGCTGGAGACCAGCGCGGGCGCCGACGAGGTGCTGCTGCTGACCCGCGAGGCCTTGTTGCGCGGGGACTTGCGCGCGGGATGAGAAAATAGCGGGTTCATGACCCGCGACATCACAACACGCATCCTCCACGCCGACCGGCTGTCCGGCGCGGAACACGGTGCCACCCACAAGCCGCTGCATGTCGCCACCGGCTACAGCTATACCAGCGCCGAAGACCTCACCGCCGTGTTCCAGGGCGAGCGCAGCGGCTACGTCTACGGCCGCCAGGGCAACCCCACCACCGGCGCGCTGGAAGCCAAGATCAGCCAGATGGAGCAGGCGGTGGGCACCGTCGCCTTCGCCAGCGGCATGGCGGCCATCGCCGCCGTCTTCACCGCCCTGCTGCGCGCCGGCGACCACCTGGTGGCCAGCCGCTTCCTGTTCGGCAACACCGCCAGCCTGATGGACACGCTGGAGCGGCTGGGCTGCGCAGTGACGCTGGTGGACGCCACCGATGCGGCACAGGTGGCGGCGGCCCTGCGGCCCGAGACGCGCATGGTGTTCGTGGAAACCATCGCCAACCCGCGCACCCAGGTCGCCGACCTGCAGGGCATCGGCACGCTGTGCGCCGGGCGCGGCCTGGTCTACGTGGTCGACAGCACGCTCACCACGCCCTGCCTGTTCCTGCCCAGGGACGTCGGTGCCTCGCTGGTGGTCCACTCGCTCAGCAAATCGATCTGCGGCCACGGCAACGCGCTGGGCGGCTCGGTCACCGACACCGGCGTGTTCGACTGGAGCGGCTACCCCAATGTGCTGCCGCCGTACAAGAAGGGCAAGCCGCAGGGCTGGGGCCTGCTGCAGATCCGCAAGAAGGGCCTGCGCGACTTCGGCGGCACGCTCAGCGCCGAGCATGGCCACCGCATCGCCATCGGCGCCGAGACCCTGGCGCTGCGCATGGAGCGCGCCTGCGCCAATGCGCTGGCGCTGGCGCAATGGCTGCAGCGGCAGCCCTCCGTGTCCCGCGTGGACTATCCCGGCCTGGCCGGGCACCCGCAGCACGAGCGCGCGGCCTCGCTGTTCAAGGGCTTCGGTGCGCTGCTGAGCTTCGAGACCGTTGCCGGCATCGACCCGTTCGACGTGCTGAACGGCCTGGAGCTGGCCATCAAGTCCACCCACCTGGGCGACAACCGCACGCTGGCGCTGCCGGTGGCGCGCACCATCTACTGGGAAATGGGCGAGCAGGGCCGCAGGAACATGGACATCGCCGATTCGCTGATCCGCGTGTCGGTGGGCATCGAGGCCATCGACGACCTGCTGGCCGATTTCGGCGAAGCCTTCGCGCGGCTGCAAGCCAAGTGATCGCGCTGCGCAACGTGATCCTTCGCCGCGGCGCGAAGGTGCTGCTGGACGGCGTCTCGGTCACCATCAACCCCGGCGAGAAGGTCGGCCTGGTCGGCCGCAACGGCACCGGCAAGTCCACCTTGTTCGCCCTGCTCTCGGGCAAGCTGCACGAGGACGCCGGCGACTTCTCGGTGCCCGCGCAGTGGCGGCAGGCCGAGGTGGCGCAGAACATGCCCGAGACCGACGAGCCGGCCACCGCCTTCGTGCTGGACGGCGATGCGCGCCTGGTGCAGCTGCGCCAGGCCTTGGCGCAGGCCGAAACCGCGGGCGACGGCCTGGCGATCGCGCAGGCGCACGCCGACCTGGCCGACGCAGGCGAGCACGACGCGGTGTCGCGCGCGCAGTCGCTGATCCTGGGCCTGGGCTTCACCGTGGCGCAGCTGCACCTGCCGGTGTCGGACTTCTCCGGCGGCTGGCGCATGCGCCTGCAGCTGGCGCGCGCGCTGATGGCGCCGTCGGACCTGCTGCTGCTGGACGAGCCGACCAACCACCTGGACCTGGACGCGCTGGTCTGGCTGGAAGGCTGGCTGAAGCGCTACGCCGGCACGCTGATCGTGATCAGCCACGACCGCGAATTCCTGGATGCGGTGACCAACGTCACGCTGCACATCGAGCGCCAGGGGCTGACGCGCTACGGCGGCAACTACAGCGCCTTCGAGCTGCTGCGCGCGCAGCAGCTGGAGCACCAGCAGTCGGCATTTTCGCGCCAGCAGGACAAGATCGCCCACCTGCAGAAATTCATCGACCGCTTCAAGGCCAAGGCGACCAAGGCCAAGCAGGCGCAAAGCCGCGTGAAGGCGCTGGAGCGCATGGAGAAGATCGCGCCGGTGCTGGCCGACGCGGAATTCACCTTCGAGTTCAAGGAACCGGCCAACCTGCCTAATCCGATGCTGTCGATTTCGGATGGGGTGTTCGGGTATGGCGACACGGCCATCCTGCGCCACGTCAACCGCTCGGTCCTCGCCGGCCAGCGCATCGGCATCCTGGGCGCGAACGGCCAGGGCAAGTCGACGCTGGTGAAGACCATCGCGCGCACCCTGCCCGCGCTGGGCGGCCGCGTCACCGAAGGCAAGGGCTTGGCGATCGGCTACTTCGCGCAGCAGGAACTCGACGTGCTGCGCGCGCAGGACACGCCGCTGGAACACATGGTGCGCCTCGCGCGCGAGCTCGGCGCCACCACCGGCCAGTCGGACCGCGAGCAGGACCTGCGCAACTTCCTCGGCCAGTTCCTGTTCACCGGCGACATGGTGGCGCAGGCCGTGGGCACCATGAGCGGCGGCGAGAAGGCGCGGCTGGTGCTGGCCATGATCGTCTGGCAGCGCCCCAACCTGCTGCTGCTGGACGAACCCACCAACCACCTGGACCTGGCCACGCGCGAGGCGCTGTCGATGGCGCTCAACGAATTCGAAGGCACGGTGATGCTGGTGAGCCACGACCGCGCGTTGCTGCGCGCCGTGTGCGACGAGTTCTGGCTGGTCGGCCGCGGTGCCGTGCAGCCGTTCGACGGCGACCTGGACGACTACCAGCGCTACCTGCTGGACGAAGCCAAACGCATGCGGGAAGAACTCGCCCGGTCCACGCAGCAGGCCGCGCAGGCATCCTCTTCGCCGGCCACCGATGCGCAGCAACAGCCCCGCGTCACGCCGCAGGAGCAGCGCAAGCAGCAGGCCCTGGTGCGCCAGCAGCTGGCCGCGCGGCTGAAGCCGATCAAGCGCGAGCTGGAACAGGCCGAAAAGCGCATGGCGCAGCTGGAAGAGGAAAAGCGCGCGCTGGAAGCCCGCCTGGCCGCGCCGCTGCCGCCGCCGGAGATCGCCGACGCGGGCCGCCGCCTGAAGGCCGTGGGCGACGAGATCGCTGTGCTGGAGGAGCGCTGGCTGGAGCTCAGTTCGGAAGTGGAAGCGGCCGAAGCGAGCGGTTAAGCCACCGCCCCGGCGCGGCGCCGGCCGAGCAGCCAGCCGATGAAGCCCGGCAGCTGGACCAGCACGGTCAGCGCGAACGCGGCCTGGTAGGCCTGCGGCGGATAGTGGTTGGCGGCGTCGGCGCCCCAGGCCTCGACCACCAGGCCGAAGCCGCTCTGGACGACGAAGGCGCCCAGGAAGATCAGCACGTTCAGGCTGGTCGCCGCGCGGCCCGTCATCGACGGCGGCACGCTCTGCGAGACGATGGTGTAGTCCAGCGCGGTGATGGTGCCGACCAGCGTGAACGCGATGGTGAGGGCCGGGATCAGCGGCACGATGTTGAAGCAGGCCAGCACCTGCACGCAGATGAAGAGGCCGACACCGATGCCCGCGACATCCATCGGCTTCATGCCGTGGCGGCGCCCCGCCCATTCGGTGATGAGGCCGACGGCGAGCGAGCCCACGATGATCGCGCCCATGCCCCAGAACAGGTAGTTGGCCGCCGCCCGGGCGCCCAGCCCGGCGGCGTCCTGCATCCACTGCCCCATCCACAGGCCCTGCAGGCCGAACGCCACCGCGTGCGACGGCAGCAGCAGCGCGGCGGTCTGCAGGAACTGCCGGTTGCGGTACACCTCCAGCAGCGAGGCCAGCGTCACGGGTTGCGGCGTGCCCACGGGCGGGTCGGGCGGCGCCACGAAGCGGATCAGCAGTGCCGGGACCAGCGTGAGCACCGCCAGCCCGATGAACAGGGTGCGCCAGGAAAACAGCTCGAGGACGATCTGCGCGGGAAGCGTCGCCGACATCGCGCCCAGCCCGCCCACGGCCAGCATGTAGCCGTTGACCGACGGCCGCCGGTGCGGCGGCACCCAGCGCGACAGGGCCTTGATGGCGCCCATGAAGCAGGCGGCCAGCCCCAGCCCGATGAGCGCCCGCGCGACGAACAGCCCGATGAAGGTGCTGCTGAGCGCGAACATCAGCGAACCCGCCGCCGCCACGCACAGCAGCACCGACTGGACCCGCCGCGGCCCGAACCGGTCCAGTGCGATGCCCACCGGGAGTTGCGCCGCGCCGAAGGTGAAGAAGTACGCGGCGGACAGCAGCCCGAGCTGCGCCGCGTTGAGCTGCAGGGATGCGACCAGCGGCGGCGACAGCACCGCATTGATCGCGCGGAACATGAACGAAACGTAGTGCCCGAGCGCGAACGGCAGGAACACGGTCAGGTACAGCGCCGGCGCGCTGATCCGGCTGGTTGGTTGTTGCGGCTGCATGGCTCTCCCCTTGCGGGAGGATAGCCGCTTCGGCGGCATGCCGCCGCCCGGTTTCTATCGGCTCAGGACCGGCTCACGACGAAGCCGACGCCGCCCTGCCACATGGATTCGAACTGCGCCGGCGTCACGCGCCGGTTGCCGAATGCCGGGTCGCCCAGCAGGATCTGGCCGTCGGCGGTCCTGCCCTTGACGACGACGAAATGCGCATCGGCCCCGTACACGTTGACAGGGACGATGGGATAGCTGAATTCCAGCAGGTCGGCCAGGCTCAGGTCCTGGTAGCCGTCGGCCTGGAAGCCGCGCGCTTCGGTGAAGCGCTTCATGTCCAGCAGCGAGAAGCCGCCGCGCGTCTTCACTTTCAGCGGCTCGGTGCCGCGCAGCATGCCCTGGGCCACCGCGCGCTCCGTGATGGGGTCGCCCATCGCGAAGGTGAGCACGGTGGCCAGCGCCGCCGCGCCGCAGCTCAGGTCCCATTCCTGCACCACCACGCCTTCGCGCCGGATCTCGAGCAGCGAGCGCACCGGTTCGCGCGGGCCTTGCGCGCAGCCGGCGCACAGCGCCGACAGCAGCAGCAATGCAATGGAAGGGACCGAACGCATGCGCGCCCCGGGTTCAGGGGTAGCAGGAATAGACGCCCACGCAGACCGTCACGCGGCGGCTCATCGAGACGCTGGCGTTCGCGTTCGAGGAGTTGTAGGAGCCGGCCGAGTTGTAGACCGTGTTGCCCGGGTTGCTCACGTACACCATCAGGCCGGAAGGCTGGCCGGCGGTGACCTTGTCCAGTTGCGCATCGCTCAGCTTGACGGGCCCGGCCTTGTCGGCGGCCACGGCGGCGGTGGACAGGGCGATGGCGGCGAGAGCCACGCTGGCGGCGTGAAGCAGTTTCATTCGGGAGATCTCCGTCGGTTGCTTGGATGCGCCACCGGACGGCGGCGCTGGTGTCAATGTGTCACGGCCATACGGATGGGACAAGATCCCAGTTGCATGTTCGGACCATTCACCTAAGGCACCTTAAGCAAGCGCCCTACGGAGGAGGCAAGCGCGCTAGAAACGCACCGGCAGGGAGACGGTCAGCCGCATGTTGGGCGCGTTGCCCATCACGCGCACGTCGGCGCCGACGTTCAGCATCACGTTGCGGCTCAGCACCGTGCCCACGCCGAGCGACAAGGTGCCGTACGGCTCGTTGGAGTCGGGCACGGCGATGCCGCCGACGCGGGTGGAGCGCGGAAAGCCCAGGTTCAGGCCGGCACTGACAGAGGTATCGGGGCTGGCCGCCAGCACGCCGCCCAGGCGCAGGCCCACCACGTTGCCCGGCGCGTAGTCGACCCCGCTGATGGTCCTGCTGGAGGGCACGGCGTAGGTCAGCGCGCCGAAGAACACCATCGGGTCGAGCCTCTTCACCGCCGTGAGGCCGCCGCGCCAGGCGTGCACGCCCGCGCCCAGCGGCACGCCGGTGGTCAGGCCGTCGTCGCCGGTGCCCGCCGTGTAGCCCACCGTGGCCAGCAGGCCGGGGCGGCCCGCGCCTTCGCGCAGCAGTTCCTTGGTGAAGCTGATGTCCACGTCGCCCAGGCCCGACCCGGAGGCCGGCGCGCTGGTGTTGCGCACGTAGGGAATCTCCAGCTGGATCTGCGCGTCGCCCGGCAGCCCCAGCCGCAGGCCAAGGCTGGCGGTGTAGGAATTGCGCAGCGCGGTGCCGCGCGCGTGGTTCCAGTGCGCGTAACTGAGCTGGGGCGTCAGCTCGAACGCGTACGGGGGCAGCACCAGCGCGCCTTCGCGCACCAGCGCGCGCTCCAGGGCACGCCGGCTCTCGTCGTCATCGGCCGCCGCGCTTGCCGCAGGAGCCGGGGTCGCACGGGCGGCCGTGCCGGGCTGCACCGCCGCCAGGCGCTGCCGCAGGTCGGCGATGGTGGTGTCGCGCTCGGCGAGCATGCGCTTGAGTTCGTCCACCGTTTGCGCCGAAGCGCCCACGGCGGCCAGGCCCAGCGCTGCGGCGATCAGATGTTTGTTGTTCATGTGTGTGGAGTGAGGGGGCCGGAGCCAGACCTTGGCTGTGCATGGGAATATTGCACAGCCAACCACCCCGGGCAAGCCTTGCACGGGAAAACAGTGACATCCGTCGCACCGCGAACGCTCGTCGGCGATCAGCGGCCGCCAGCGCCCGCTAGCTGGCGGCCGGGTGGTCGCTCCAGTCCGCGTAGCGCAGCGTCAGCGCATTCAGCACCAGCAGCGGCGCCGGCTGGCGCGCGCCGCCAGCGTCGGCGAAGACGGTCAGCGTGAACACCAGATCGCCGCCGGGCTGTGGCTGCTGCTGCGCGAACCACTCCTGGACCCGATCCCGCAGTTGCGCGACCAGTTGGTCCTGCGCGATGGCACCGTCGTCGCCCGCCGCAGGGGAAGGTGCCGCGCGCTTGGGCTGGAACTGCATGGGCGGCGTGAACAGCACCGGCAGCGACACCGTGACGTCAGGCGGCGCCCCGGCAATGGCCACCGTGTAGGCGGCCGCGACCTGCAGCGTCTGCGATTGCGCCGGCGCATGGGCGAACAGCACCGACAGCGCGTTGCCAAGCTGTTCCGCCAGCGGACGCACCACCGGCGCATCGCCGCCGACGGCGGCGAGATCGACCGCCTCGACGATGCGGACCATGGGCCGCACGGCCGATGAAAAAGCGGCCGTCGCCGTCCGCAGGACGAAGGCATCCGCCGTGCGGCGACCGGGCAGCAGCCCCTGGTTGCGCTCGGCCTGCAGCCGCGCACGGGCGCGCTGCACGGCCACGACGTCCAGCCCCTCGATGGTGACCGCGCGCTGGGCGGCCGGCACGCTCATTACCTCGGACGGCAGGGCCGGGTGCGGGCCCGGCGCCGCCGGCACGAACGCCGACAGGGCCCCCGCCACGTTCTGCGCCAATTGCACGAAGGTGCGCTGCGCCAGCGGGTCCGGCGCTCCCTCCAGATCGGCCTGCAACTGCGGCCAGGCGCGGACGAACGCGAACAGCGCCGGCAGCGGGTCGGCCGCGGTGGCCGGGGCGGCTGCCATCGGCTCCGCCATGTCGTCGTTGAAGCGCGCCACGCAGTGCATGGTGTCCTGTGGATGGCCGGCATCCTCCCAGGTGAAGCGGAAATCCCACTTCAGCGCCTGCGCGACCTCGGGCCAGCCGCCGGGAGCTTCCATCGGCCGCGTCACCGCCTCCTGCTCCAGCAGCGACGGCGCCGGGCGCAGGCTGCGCAGCGGGATCGGCACGTCGAAACGCCCCAGGGACAGGTCCAGCGGCCAGTCGCCGGCGGTGTCGGGCGGCAGCACGAAGAACAGCCACGACGGTCCCGCCTGGATGTGCAGCGGGCGGAAGTTCAGGTCGAGCGCGATCGCGCGCGGCTTGGTGCCGTCGTCCGCCATGGCCGTGACCAGGAAGGTCAGCGGCTCGGTCGCACCGTCCCGCGCGTTGCGCAGCGTCACGCTGGCCGGCGTGAGGACGGCATGCGCATCCGAGCCGGCGCGCGGCAACAGGCTGCCATGCAACTGCCATGGCGGCACGACTTCGGCGGCGGTGGCGACGGTGGCGAACTGGACCAGCGCGTCGCTGGCATGGGCCGCCGACAGCCCGAGCAGCGCCTGCCGCCGGAACGCTTCCTGCGCCGCGGCGCGTTGCGCGGCGTCCGGTGCCTGGTCGGCAAGAACGGGCACGACCAGCCGCGACAGCGCCTGCCCCAGCTGCGCCTTCACCGCCTGCAGTTCGGCGGCGCATTCGGGTGCATCGACCGCGTCGACGGCAGCGACGACTTCGCGCACCCAGGTTTCCACGTCGACGTCCGCCAGCGTGCTGGTGCCGCTGGCGTTGCCGAAGTCGATGCCCTGGCCGGGGACGTAGTCGTAGTACGGCACGCCGGTGCGCGACTGCGGCGCGGTGAACAGCGGACGCAGCGCGAACAGCAAGGGACCGTCCGTGCCCGCGAGGCGCAAGCGGATCGGCTGGTTCTCGGCCAGGCCGAGCCGCACCAGCCACAGCCGCTTGCGCCCGTCGTCCACGCTGGCGGCAAGCTTGTGCATGCAGGCACCGGGCACCGACAGGCCCGCTTCGATGCGCCCGGCGAAACCGGCGAGGCCGTCGCCCTCTTCCCGCGGCGCCAGGAAGGTCGTGGCGCGGCTGTCCTGTGGCGCGTCTTCCAGCGCGTCGGCATCCGCGGGCTGCTCGGCCCGCGACAGCGTGATGCTGGTGGAGAGCTCGAACAGCGGGCCAACCTGGATGTCGCGCGCGAACGCGAGGTCCGTGGTCCACGCCGCCGGCGCCGGCAATGCCGCGTCGCCTTCGCTGCGGGCCAGCAGGAAAGCGCGAACCCCGCCCTCGCCGAACAGCCAGTCCAGCAGCGAGGTGCGCTGCGCGCCATCGAACACCTGCTCGCCACCCGGCAGCAGGCTGCTGGCGCAGGCGATCGCGACCGCATCGAGCTGGCCGGCCAGAAGCTCGTAGGCCGGCAGCGCCTGCAGCGCGGCGAGCTGCCACGCCGGCGCCTCGGCGGGCTCGGCCGGCTGCGCGGCGACGGCAACGGCAACGGGCGAATAGGCGGCGGCGTCGAACACCAGCCTCAGCCGCAACGCCGGAGCGTTCGCGGCGCCCACCAGCACGTCGTAGTCCGCCGCGACGCCCGGCCACGCGTCGAGCCCAAGCAAAGGTTCGTTCATCTTGTCCCCTGCGCGCGGTGCGCGCGGCGACGCATCTTCGGCGATACGCGGGGCCTTGTCATCTCCGGCGGCTAGGCCAGGGTGGCCGGCACCGCAAGACGGCGGCCTGTAACCGGGTTCACCGATGCATATCGGCGCGTAATTGGTGCCAACAATTAACAGCCTGATTCAATTAATCGCGAGCGAAAACTTGCCAATGATTGAAATCGATATCGCAACGATTATTGCGAGTGGAACGTTTTCAATTTCCCGCGAAAATCCTGCCGCACTTGGTCCTTATTGCATCCAATTCCGGGGCCGATAAAACGAATGACTCGCTTGCCCTTCTGAGGCGCAATGCTATTGGGAGAATTGGCAATTCGATTGCGCAATGCCAATAAGATGCGCCAATGCAATCAGGAATCGAGACCACGCCGGCGGGCACCGCACCGCTGATGCTGAAACGGACCGTGCCGAGCTTCGATGGCCGGCCGCTGAACGTCTTCCACACGGCGCTGCGGCCGCGGCTCGCGGACCTGGTGCTGGTGCTGCCGTTCGGTGTGCGCCACCAGATCGCCGATCGCCTCTACCCGGTGCTGGCCGAGGATTTCAACGTGATCACCTGGGAGTCGCGCTTCGTGCTGGACCTGGAGGCCGACGCCGGCGACGCGTCCATCGAGGCCGACACGCACGCGCGCGACATGGTGCACGTGATCGAGCAGTCGCGCGGCTGGCGGCCCGGCGCGAGCCCGCAGGTCGACGCGGTGGGCTATTGCTCGGGCGCCGGCGTGGCGATGCTCGCGGCGGCGCGCCATGCGCGGTGGATCCGCCGGCTGGCCCTGGTCAGCGGCGAGTACATGCTGCCGGCCGCGCTGTGCCGGCAAAGCAATTTCCAGCGCGAGGTCGACATGCTGCTGCCGGCGGCGGCCAGCAGCATGGCGCGCGCCCGCATGCTGGCCGAGAAGATCGCCGGCGGGCGCAAGACGCCGGCCTCGGAATTCGATGCGTTCGTGTCGCTGCCGTTCTCCAGTGCCGAGCACCTGCACCGCTACGGCATGAACTACATCGCCTACCGCAGCGTGGACTTCATGCGGGTCGCCGAAGAGGTGCGCCAGCCGACGCTGGTGGTGGCCGCACTGGACGACCGCCAGGTCGGCGTCGAGAGCTCGATCATCGTGTCGTCGCGGCTGCCCGGCGCGTCCGGGCCGAAGACGGTGGACGGCGACCACTACGAGCTGTGCCGCGGAAAGCAGGCCATGACCCGGCTGGTTTCCGAATTCTTCCTCCACTGAACGCCGAGGCAGCACATGGCATCGCACATTCCTCCGGACATGACCGTCCACCGCCGGTTCGCCGAGCAGGTGCGCCGCACGCCCGACGCCGTGGCGCTCGTCGGAACGCGGGAGCAACTGAGCTACCGCGAACTGGACAACTGCGCCAGGCACCTGGCGCGGCGCCTGACCGACGCCGGCGTGCGGCCGTGCGACAGCGTGCCGATGGTGCTGCCGCGCTCGGTGGAAGCCGTGGTGGCGATGCTGGCCATCCTGAAGGCCGGGGCCGCGTTCGTTCCGGTCGATCCGTCGAATCCCGAGGCGATGAAACGCGACGCCCTGCAGCAGTGCCGGGCGCGCCACATGCTCGTCGCGCCCGGCGACGACGGCGCCTGGGCCGGGGACCTGCCCGTCGGGTGCATCGCCGCCACCGGCCTGCTGGCCGTGCGCGGCGTCGACGGCGAGGACATCGCCTGCGAGAGCGGCAGCGAGGCGCCGGTCTACGTGATGTTCACCTCCGGCAGCACCGGGCGCCCGAAAGGCGTGGTGGTGCCGCACCGGGCGGTCCTGCGGCTGGTCTGCGACCCCGACTGGATCCGCATCGGCGCCGAAGACACCTTCCTGCTGCTGTCGCCGATCACTTTCGACGCATCCACCTTCGAACTCTGGGGCGCGCTGCTCAACGGCGCGCGGCTGGTGGTCTGGGACGCGGCCGCGTTCGACCCCAACCGGCTGGTGGAGCGGGTGCTGGCCGAACGCGTGAGCGTGCTGTGGCTGACCGCCGCGCTGTTCCACATGATGGTCCGCCGGCGCATCGACATGTTCTGCGGCCTGCGGGTGCTGGTGGCGGGCGGCGACGTGCTGCGGGCCGCCGCCATCAACGCGGTGCTGGATGCGCACGAAGGCATCACCGTGATCAACGGCTACGGCCCGACCGAGAACACCACCTTCACCTGCACCCACGCGATGACGCGCGCCAACCGGCCGGTGGAGCCGGTGCCGATCGGCCGGCCGATCGGCGGCACGCAGGTGCACGTCCTCGACGCGGACCGGCAGCCGGTGCCGCAGGGCGAGGACGGCGAGCTGTGGGCCAGCGGCCTGGGCGTCGCGCTGGGCTACCTGGCCGCGCCCGAGGCGACGCGCGCGGCCTTCGTCGCGCGGCCCGACGGCAGCCTGATGTACCGCACCGGAGACCTGGTGCGCCAGGACGAGGCGGGCCTAGTCCATTTCCTCGGCCGGCGCGACCGGCTGACCAAGATCCGCGGCTTCCGCGTGTCGGTCGACGAGGTGCAGGCCCTGATCGGGCGCATTCCGGGCGCCGAGGAAAGCGTGGTCGAGGTCCGCACCGACGCCAACGGCGACACCTGCCTGGAAGCCTTCATCCAGGCCGCCGGCCAGAGCGGCGGTCAGGGCGGCGGTCAGGGCGGAGATATGGCCCTGTTCATTCGCAACGAGCTGCGCAAGACGGCGCCCGCCTACATGGTTCCCGAGCGCATCACGATCTGTTCCGAACTGCCCCTCAACGCCAACGGCAAGGTCGACCGGCGCCGGGCCGCTTCCATCACACCCCCACCAGGAGAAACCCATGGCTGACCACCAGGACGTGGCGCAGGTCGTCAAACGCATCTGCACCGACACCCTGCGCTACGACAACTTCGGCGACGACGAGGACTTCTTCAACCGCGGCGCCAGCTCGCTCACCATCGTCGACCTGCAACTCAAGATCGAGGACGCGCTGGGCGTCAAGGTGCAGACCAGCGACCTGATGCTCGACCCCACCATCGCCGGCTGGTCGCGCATCTACAGCGCCGCCGCCGTGGAGCTCGGCGCCCCGCAGGCCTGAGCGCCTCGCGCCCTTCCTTTTTCCATGGAGCCACACACCATGCCCGACTTCAGACTGAGCCCCGACGAGATCAAGCAGTTCCGCGAACAAGGCTACTTCGGCCCCTTCACGCTGTACTCGCCGCAGGAGGCGCGCGAGCGCTACAAGGTGATCCGCGCCGAACTGTTCAACCGCGACCACGCCGTGTACGAGCTGCCGCCGCAGAGCGCCATCGCCAACTACGACCGGCACCTGGACGTCAACCTGCTGACCGAGCACATCAGCCACCCCGGCATCGTGCAGCGCCTGACCTCCATCCTCGGGCCCGACGTCATCTGCTGGCGCTCGGAGATGTTCCCGAAATACCCGGGCGACGAGGGAACCGACTGGCACCAGGCCGACACCTTCGCCCATGCCTCGGGCAAGCCGCAGATCATCTGGCCCGGCGACACCCGCTTCGGCGGCGCCATCACCGCCTGGACCGCGCTGACCGAGGCCACCGAGGAGAACGGCTGCCTGCGCTTCATGCCGGGCACGCACGAGGAAATGTTCTACGACGAGTCGAAGAAGATGGCGTTCGACCCGGCCAAGGTGAACGTTCTGGAGAAGGACGGGATCAAGCGCGGCTTCTTCGGCTACGACTACCGCAGCCTGCAGAAGGACCCGGACTGGAAGCCCGACGAGAGCAAGGCGGTGTCCATGGTGATGGAGGCCGGCCAGTGCGTGCTGTTCTGGTCGACGCTGATGCACTCCTCGTTCCCGAATTCGACGAAGGACAAGACGCGCCTGGGCTACACCAGCCGCTACGTCCCGGCTTCGGTGCGCGTGTACCCGGACACCGACACCGTCGACGAGTACGGCAGCAAGATCAGCCTGGACAAATTCGGCGTGGTGCTGGTGGCCGGCGAAGACCATTTCGGCCACAACCGCCGGGTCGACCGCAACATGCGCGGCGTGCGCTTCGCCGCCCCCCAGATGGTGTGAGCGCGGCCATGTCCATCGACACCGAAGCCAACATGAAGCCGTCGGTCCACGACGCCGTGTGCCTGGCGGCGGCGCGGGTGCTGGGCCTGGACCGCGTCGACCCCGCCAGCAACTTCTTCGACCTGGGCGGCTCGTCGCTGTCGGTCGCGCTGCTGACCGAACAGCTGGAAAGCACCCTCGGCCTGCAGTGCCCGATGCAGCTGCTCTACGAACACCCCGTGCTGGCCGACTTCGCCGAGGCCTTGCGCGGCGACCAACCCTGGGGAGGCGACGCGTGAGCACCAAGTACGAAGCCGAAATCCACGCTTTCGACCAGCCGGTGCGGCACGCCCGGCTGTCGCTGGCGGAATCGGCCCTGATGATCCGCGACCGGCATGCGGCCGCGGTCCTGCTGGACATCGTCGATCCGGCCGAACTCGACGGCTGGTGGAACGACAAGGCGTTCCCCGAGGTCACGCAGCACCAGAGCTTTCCGGGCGCGGGGAAATCCGGGCTGGCGATCGGCCCGACCCAGCGGCTGGTCAAGGAGCAGCTGGTGCCGGGGCTGATCGACTACTTCTCGTACGCCGCGCGCTACAACGCGGGGCTGCGGCGGACGAAATTCGTGCAGCTGTGCGAGCGCGAGCTGGACGCCACTCCGGTGCGGGTGGGCGCCTGGAGCGAACTGCCGCTGGTGTCCAAGCGCGAGTACCAGCCGATCGAGGGCGGCCTCTACAGCGTGCCGCCGCATTGCGACGCCATCCACTTCGGGCGCGAACCCGAACATTGGCCGATCAAGGAGGGCTACGACGAGGGCTACGACCAGATCTCGCTGTTCCTGTCGGTCAAGGACGCGGAGAACGGTGCCGGCCTGGTGATCTGGGACTACCGCGCGCCGACGCGGCCCGCGCTCGACGCGCTGATGGCCGAGTTCTCCCGCACCCGGCGCATCGAAGCGCTGGAAAACGTTCCCAAGGTCGTCATCAAGGGCCGCCCCGGCCAGCTGAACGTGCTGAACACGCGCGCCATGCATGCGGTGGAGCAGTGCACGGGCGTGCGCCAGACGCTGGGCTCGTTCATCGTCTGGCACGAAGGCCGCTGGCGGATGTTCCATTGATGGCCACCGCGGCGCCCGCCGCGCTTGCGCGGCCTCCCATCCCACCCGAGCGGGTCGAACGCGAGCTGGCGCTGTTGGCGCGCCGCGCCGCCGCGCCGCGGCTGGGCCGCGGGCGCGTCGAGCACGTCGGGCAGTACGCCTTCGTCGTGCGCCCCGACGTGGCGCCGGGCCCGCGCATCGACCTGCTGCTGATGGCGCTGGTCCACGGCAACGAGCCCGGCGGGCTGCTGGTGCTGAACGCGTTGTGCGCACTGCTGGACAGCGGGCTGGTGGCGCCGTCCATCTCGATCGGCATGGTGGCGTGCAACGTCGACGCGGCGCGGCGCGGCGTACGCCAGGTGGAGCACGACCTGAACCGCTCGTTCGGCCGCACCGACACGGCGACGGCCGAGGACCGGCGCGCCCGCGAGCTGGAGCCGATGATGGGCGCGGCGCGCTACTGCGTGGACCTGCACCAGACCATCGAGCCGTCGCACACGCCGTTCTTCGTGTTCGGCTACGAGCCGATGCGGCTGCGGTTCGCCCACGCCATTTTTCCCGAGGTGCCCGTCGTCACCCACTGGGGGCGGCCGTTCTCCACCACCCCGGGCGGCGGCTGCACCACCGACGAATTCATCCGCCGCCAGGGCGGCGTGGCGCTCGGCATCGAGCTCGGGCAGAAGGGCGACGACGTCTACCAGGTCGCGCTGGGCACCGGCGTCTGCCTGCGCGCCATGGCCGTGGTCGCCGGCGCGGTGGGCGACGGCGGCGCGCTGCCGGCGCTGGGGGCGCTGGGCGATGGCCTGAACCCCCTCTACACCTGGGGCGCCGTCGTGCCCTACCCCGACACGCAGGTCACGCTGAACCCGGGCCTGGCCAACTTCCAGCAGATCGAGGCCGGGCAGGTGCTCGGCACGCAGGCCGGCGGCGCCCTGCTGGCGCCGAGCAGCGGCCGCCTGCTGTTTCCGAAATACGTCCACTCGGCGCTGGAGCCGAAACCGCCCGAACTCTACCGCCTGTTGCGGCGCACGCATCTGGGCGAACTGGGGCGGGGCGACTGCATGCATGCCCCGTCGATCCGAACCACCTAGGGAGCCACAATGGCACAGCAATACACCACCCAACTCATCCGCTTCAACGCGGACCCGCAGCACACCACCATGTCGCTCGAGGCGGCCATCCGCGCCCTGAAGAACGACGACGCCAAGGCGGCCCTGCTGGACATCGCTTCGCCCGAGGAGGCACCGTCCTGGTTCGACGACGAGGGCTTCACCAGCTCGCCCTTCACCAGGAACGCGCACCACTCGGGCACGATCGCCACCGCCGTCACCATGGGCCAGCTGCAGCGCGAGCAGAAGGACAAGCTGGTGGCCAAGGCGGGCGAGTATTTCTCGATCGCCGCCAGGATCAACGACGACCTGCGCCGCACCAGGTACGTCAGGCTGTTCGCCGAAGCGCTGGATGCGGGCCCGCTGACCATGGACGGGCTCTATCCCTACGAGTTCCTGATCGCCACGCGGCGCATCTACGACCCGCACGACGAGCCCTTCAACTTCGCGCCGCACTGCGACGACATCACCTACGGCCGCGACCCGGAGAACTGGCCGATGCGCACGCAGTACCCCAGGCAGATCGGCTCCTTCATGACCACCCAGTCGGCCGACAACGACGCCGGCTTCGTGATGTGGAACTGCACGCCGGCCTCGCGCTCCGAGCTGGACCGCATGCATGCCGAATACCGCGAGACCAACACCATCGCCGAGCTGGACCGCGCCGAGCGCTTCACGGTGCGCCCGCGGCAGGGGCAGCTGCTGGTGTTCCAGAGCAAGGTCATCCACGCGGTCGAGCGCTGCACCTCGCGCCGCCTGACGGTGGGCATGTTCCTGGTGGAGCACAAGGACGGCTGGCGCTTCTTCGATTGAGCGGGTGCTGCGCTGCGCGGCGGTGACATGAACATCGACGACATCCAGGTACGCGAATTTTCCGGTGACGACATCGCCGGATTCCTCGAATATTGGTACGACGGCGACCCCGCGTTCCTGAAGTCCCTGGGCGTGAACCCCGAGAAGCTGCCGCAACGAAGAAAAATGCGCGAGATGCTGGAGTTGGACATCCAAAGGCAGGGCCGTGGCGGCAACCGGCCGAGTGCCCTGCTGGCGATCGCGCTGAACGGACGCACCGTCGGCGTGCACGAGCTGACCCACCTGCGCCCGCGCCCGGGCGGCGAGCGCGCCGGCTTCGAAAGCGGCGTCATGCACGCCCACCTGTGGCGCCCCGAGCACCGCGGCCGCGGCATCGCCCTGGTCTCCTACGTGCGGGCCATGCAGGAGTACGCCAGGCGCTTCATGCTCGATGCCGTGCTGTTCGAATCGCCCGTGCACAACCGGGGCGCCAACCGCATCAAGGACAAGCTGGGCATCGCGCCCAGCGGGGAAAGCACCATGCGCTGGCCGCTGCTGGACGGCGCCGTGCGCACGCTGCAGTACCGCGTGACGCCGGCCGAGCTGCCGGCCATCGAGCGGCGCATGCGCCAGGCTTGGCAGGAACGCGGCCGATGAGCAGGCCGGGCGTCGCGATCCTCGGCCCGGTGGAACACCCGGCCGCGCGCATCCTGTGCCTGCCGCACGCCGGCGGCGCCGCCGCCACCTACAACCAGTGGCACCGGCTGGTGCCGCCCGGCGTGGAGGTCTGCGCGATCGAGCTGCCCGGCAGGGGATCGCGCTTCAAGACCCCCGCGCTGACCAGCATGGCCGCCGTGGTCGAGCACGTGTCGGCGCTCATCGAGCCGCTGGTGGACGTGCCCTACGTGCTGCTCGGGCACAGCATGGGCGCCGTGGTGGCGCTGGAGCTGGCGCGCCGGCGCTGCGACACGGCGCGGCCGCCGCACGCGCTGGTGGCGGCCGGCTGCCGCGCGCCCTACCTGCCCAGGCCGCATGCGAAGCCCCTGTCCGAACTGCCCGACGAGGAACTGTTGCGCGAGCTGTCGCGGCTGGAAGGCCTGCCGCTGGCGATGCTGCAGATGCCCGGCTTCATGAAGACCTTCCTGCCCACCATCCGCGCCGACCTGCGCTGCCGCGAGCAGTGGCGCGACGACATGCGCCAGGTGGACATTCCCATCCATGTGCTGGGCGGCCGCGGCGACACCGCCGTGCCCTACGCCGACATGGAGGCCTGGAAGATCTACAGCGCGCAGCCGATCCGGCTGCGCATGTTCGACGGCGGGCACTTCTTCGTGCGCGAGAACCAGGCACAGGTGGTCGACTACCTGGCGACACAGGTGCTGCGGCCGGCAAGACAACCACAGGAGGATCCATGAACACAACCAACGCAGCGTCCCTGCTGCCGCTTCTTCTTTTCGTCGTCATCGCGACGGTGTCGCCCGGCGGTGCCACCGCGCTGGCCACGGCGTCTGGCGCACAGTTCGGGTTTCGCCGCAGCATCCCGCTGATCATCGGCATCGCGATCGGGCTGGGGTCGCTGGCGGCGGCGTCCGCGGCAGGCCTGGCCGGCCTGTTCCTGGCGCTGCCCTCGTTCCAGCTCATCCTGAAAGCGGTGGGCTCGCTCTACCTGCTGTGGCTGGCGTGGAACATCATGCGCAGCGGCAAGCCGAACCTCGATGCGAAAAAGGAGAAGCCGATCAGCGTGGTCGCCGGCATCCTGCTGCTGTGGCTCAACCCGAAGGGATGGACCATGACGCTGGGCGCCGCGGCATCGTTCGCCGCGCTCGCCTCCACCCCGGGCAAGCTGGCCGCCCTGCTCGGCGCGTCGTTCGGCATCTCCGCCCTGCTGTCGCTGTCGATCTGGTGCACCGCGGGGCTGATGCTGGCGCGGCTGCTGCGCACCGAAATGCACTGGCGCGTGACGAACGTGATCCTCGGATTGCTGCTGGCGGCTTCGATCATTCCGATCTGGATGGACTGATGCGCGAGGAGGTGCTTCTATATACCTTCTGCAATTTCTTAGCTCGCAATCACTCGTGACATGAGGTGAGCAGATATTCGAGGAGTTACGACCCGGTTTTGTCCGTTGCCCTTTGAACTTCTTCTGGCTACGATCCCAATCGCTGGATCGTTTTCAAGTTCAGGAGAGGATAAAAAAATGGCTGCGAGCTCCGATGGCATTCACAAGATCCAACAGTGGGGAATCGATGCCCCGGGCCACGAGAGATTCACGCCCTACACGCGTTCGAGCATCCACAAGATCGCGCAATGGAACATGCTGACCAAAGACCAGCAGGAAGCGGTCTCCCTGGTTTCCCTGGTGCTGCCGTTCCGCGTCAACGCCTACGTGGTGGACCACCTCATCGACTGGAGCAACATTCCGGACGATCCGATCTTCCAGCTGACATTCCCGCAACCGGGGATGGTGCATCCTGAGGAATTCGAGCAACTGCGCGCGCTGGCCGGCCGCGGCGGACCGGATCTCGACGATCTGGTCCGCCGCATCCGCCACCGCATGAATCCGCACCCCGCCGGCCAGCTGACCCACAACGTGCCGATGCTGGACGGCCAGCCGGTGGAAGGCGTCCAGCACAAGTACCGCGAGACGGTGCTGTTCTTTCCCGCCGCCGGGCAAACCTGCCATGCCTACTGCACCTTCTGCTTCCGCTGGCCGCAATTCGTCGGCATGAAGGAGCTGAAGTTCGACGCCAAGTCCTCGCTCCAGCTGTCGGCCTACCTGCGCCGCCACACCGAGGTGACCGACGTGCTGATCACCGGCGGCGACCCGATGGTCATGAACACGCGGTCGCTGGCCGGCTACATCGAACCCTTGCTCGACCCGGAGCTGGAGCACGTGCAGACGATCCGGATCGGCAGCAAGGCCTTGTCCTATTGGCCGCAGCGCTTCGTGACAGACCGCGACGCCGACGACCTGCTGCGCCTGTTCTCGCGGGTGCGCGCCGCGGGCAAGAACCTGGCGCTGATGGCGCACTTCAGCCATCCGGTCGAGCTGGAGTCGGAAATCGCGCAGAAGGCGATGCGGCGGATCGCCGACACGGGAACCATCATCCGCATGCAGGCCCCCGTGATCCGGCACATCAACGACAACGCCGACGACTGGGCGCGCATGTGGAAGCTCGGCGTGCGACTGGGCGCGGTTCCCTACTATATGTTCGTCGAGCGGGACACCGGGCCCAATGACTACTTCCGCTTGCCGCTTGCGCGCGCCTACGAGATCTTCCGGGCCGCGTACCGGCAGGTGTCGGGCCTGGGGCGCGCGGTCCGCGGCCCGTGCATGAGCGCGTTTCCGGGCAAGGTGCTGATCGACGGCATCGTCACCATCAACGGCGAGAAATGCTTCGCGCTGCACCTGCTGCAGGCGCGCGATCCGGCGAACGTGCGGCAACCCTTCTTCGCCCGGTTCGATCCGCAGGCGAACTGGCTGGACGACCTGAAACCGGCCTTCGGCGCCGAGCGCTTCTTCTTCGAGGCCAGGACCGACGAGGCCCACGCGCTGGAGGCCGCCGAATGACGGCCGCGAACGCCCCCGGCGAGCTGGCCTACGAGGTGTTCGCGCTGCGCTACGCCACGCACATTGGCCGCAAGAGCGACGAGAATTTCCTCGGCGAGGACCCCTACCACGCGACGGACATGCCGCTCGACTTCTACGTCTGGCTGATCCGCGGGCACGGACGCCTGGTGCTGGTCGACACCGGCTTCACGGCCGAGACCGCCGTGCGGCGCGGCCGGCACTACCACGCGCATCCGCTCGACCTGCTGGAGTGCCTGGGCGTCGCCGCCAGGGACATCACCGACGTGATCGTGACGCACATGCACTACGACCACGCCGGCAACCTGGCCTCGTTTCCCGGCGCGCTGATCCACATGCAGGAAGCCGAGATGCACTATTGCACCGGGCGCTGCATGTGCCACCCGATCCTGCGCAAGCCCTACGAGGCGATGGACGTCGCCGCCGCCGTGCAGGGCCTGTTCCAGGGCCGCATGCGCTATGCCGACGGCGACGCGCAGATCGCGCCGGGCATCTCGGTGCACCTGTGCGGCGGCCACACCGCCGGCCTGCAGTACGTGACCGTCGCCACGGCGCGCGGCGAGATCGTGCTGGCCAGCGACGCCGCGCATTACTACGACAACATTCTCGAACGCCGGCCTTTTCCGATCCTGCTCGACATGGCAGCATACCTCGACGGCTTCGAGCGCATCCGGCAGCGCGCGGGCGCGCCGGACCGCATCATCCCGGGACACGATCCGCTGGTGCTGTCGGCATTCCCGCACTTCCGCGGCAATCCGCACATCGCGCAGGTGCACGAAAGCCCGGTCGCGCCGCTGGTGTTCCGCACCCCGGCCGAGGGGCAGCCGGCATGACCCGCTTCCAGCTGGCCATCATCGGCGGCGGGCCCCGCGCCTTGACCCTCCTGGAACGGCTGCTGGAGCACGCCGGGCGCCTGTCCCGCCACGTCCAGCTGGACGTGGTGCTGGTCGATCCCGGCAGGCTCGGCGAAGGCTCCCATCCCGCGGACCAGGCGGATCACCTGATGACCAACACGCTGGCGTCGCAGGTCACCATGTATCCGCCGCGCAGCCGCGTCGGTGGAGATCCAAAACCGTCGCTGACCGATTGGGCCGCCGCGCAGGGCTACCGGCGGTTCGCCGGCGGCTACCACGTCGCGATCGCGCCCGGCGGAGAGGCCCTGACGGAGAACCACCACCTGCCGCGCTTCCTCCTCGGCGGCTTCCTGGGCGCCTTCGCCCGCGAGGTGATCGCGGCCCTGCCCGGCAGCATCCGCGTCCGGCACGTGCGGGCGCGCGCCGACGACATCCGGTCCGAGAACGGCGGCTACGCAATCCAGCTCGACGACGGCGAAACCCTCTTCGCACGCTACGTCGTCCTGGCGATGGGGCACGGCCGGCGCACGCCGACGGCGGAGGACCGGCGGTTGGCGGCCTTCGCGCAGTCCGGGCGCGCAGGCAACCCGCGGCTTGCCTGCTTCGCCTCGCCCTACCCGATCAGCAAGCTGGATGCCATCGCGGACGGCGCGCGCGTCGCGGTCCGCGGCCTCGGCCTGACCGCCCACGACGTGGTGTCGGCGCTGACCATCGGCCGCGGCGGCGCCTACCGCGAGGAGCACGGCAAGCTGGTCTACGTTCCCTCCGGGCGGGAACCGCGCCTGTGGCTCGGCTCGCGCTACACGCTGCCGTTCGCCGCACGCGGCATCAACCAGAAGGGACAGGCGGGGCGCCACACCTGCCGGTTCTTCACGCCGCAGGCCGTGGTGCAGCTGCGCGCCGAGGCCTTGCGCAAAGGCAGGCCGGGCATCGACTTCGAACACGAGGTCCTGCCGCTGATCCTGAAGGAAATGGCGTATGCCTACCGCATCGCCGAAAGCGGCGAGGACGTCGATGCCGACGGCTTCGCGCCGACGCCCGGGGAGCTCCGCGCGGTCCGCCGGATTCTCTGGCCGCTGGAAGGCATGCGCTTCCGGTCGTCGGCCGAATTCCGCGCATGGTTCCTGGAACTGATGCGCGAGGACCTGCGGGAAGCCTACCGCGGCAACCGCACCAGCGGCGTGAAGGCCGCGACGGACGTGCTGCGCGACGGCCGCGAGGGCTTTCGCGCGGCAGTGGAATTCAGCGGCCTGCCGGCGGCGGCGCACCGCTACTTTCTCGAGCAATTCAACCCGATCATCAACCGCGTGTCGTTCGGCCCGCCGCTGCGCCGCAACGAGGAATGGCTGGCGCTGTTCGAAGCGGGAATCCTCGACGTCGCCGGCGGCGCGGCCAACCGGATCGAGACACCGCGGGACGGCGACGCCTACCGGATCGCCCTGGACTACCCGGATGCGCCCGCATCCGTCGCGGTGGACGTCGTGGTCTCGGCCTGGCTGGACAGCTATTCGCCGCTCACCGACGCTTCAGCGCTCTCGGCCAATCTTCTGCGGCGCGGTTTGCTCAGGCCGCTGATGAACGGCGACTACCACCCCGGCGGCATCGACATCGACGAGAACCTGCGCGTCCGGAATGCGGAAGGCGCCGTCCAGCCCCGGCTGTGGGCCGTCGGCTTCGTGGTCGAAGGGCCGCACTACTACACGCACGCCTTGCCGCGGCCCGGCATCGCGTCGCGCCAGACCGCCGACGCCGAGCGCATCGTGCTCGGGCTGCATGACGACATCGCGGCGAACGGCTCCGCGCGCTCGGATGTTGCAACCGATTTTCAAAGGGAGGTGGTGTGATGTCCGACAGGACCTATGTCGACGACCTGACGTTCGAGGCGTATCTCAGCGAAGTTCGCGAGCTGTACCCGCGCCTGCACGCGCTGCTCGATCCGCGGCGCATCGAAGCCGGCACCATCGAGGCCTACACCCAGGAGATGGACAGCTTGTCCTGGGAGTTCGAAGACAAGGACGTGGGCGGCCGCGGCGTCGCGTGGGCCCGCGCGCAGGACAACCTGGACAACCGGCGCGTCGGCATGACCGGCCTGATGAAGTATTTCTCGCCGTCCTACCGCGAGATGCCCGGGCCGGAGTTCCAGATTCTCGACGTGCTGGGCGGCAGTGGCGCCATCGCGCGCTTCCTGTCGACGCTGGAGCAGCCCACGCCCACCGTTTTCACGGCCGACCGCTCCAAGGCGATGATCAGCGCCTGCCGCGCGAAGAAGCTGCCCTACATCCGCCAGGCCGCATCGCGAAGCCTGCTGCGCGACGGCGTGCTGGACGGCGTGCTGATCGCCTATGGCGCCCAGCTGCTGGACCCGCAGTCGCGGCGGCTGGCAGCCCAGGAGGCGTACCGCACGCTCAAGCCCGGGCACCGGCTCGTGCTGCATGCCTTCGAGGCGGGCCAGGGTGTCGCCAACTTCTTCGACGAAGTCGTACACCCGTACTCGCGCACCGGCCATCCACACCGGCACTTCACGCGCGGGGAGCTGCAGGACCTGTTCGCGCAGGCCGGCTTCCGGGATTTCCGGTTCTTCGACATGAGCGATCCCATCATGCTGCGCGGCCAGACGCCCGAAGACGCGAAGCGCAACGCGATCATGCACATGTACAGCGGCTACGACCTCGTCAAGCTGGCGACATCGCAGCGCGAGATCGAAGAAGCGCTCGAGCCGCTCATCGTGAAGACCCTGAGCCCGATCGCGGTGTCGCGCGAGCAGGACCACTACATCGCCGAGATTGCGCGCACCACATTGATCGCGGTGGGCGTGAAGAGCCAGTGAACCGCGCTGGATTGATTGATCAACCAAAGGAGAACACGACATGAGCGACGCTCAAGTGACCGAGGAACCGAATGCCACGGCGACCGCGCCGGCGGGGGCGGCAACCGCCCCTGTCTATACCCAGGGCGGCATCCAGCGCACCTTGCTGCACAAGATCGACTATTCCGACGACTGCCTGGTCAACACCAGCATCATCGAGGTGCCGGCCGGCACAAGCGCGTCGCCGCACACCCATCCGGGCCTCGAAATCGGCTACGTGATCGGCGGCCAGTTCTACCTGTGCGTGGAGGGCCAGCCCGACCAGTACCACCCGCTCGGCAGTTCGTATGCCGTGCCGGGCGATGCCGTGCACTACGCCAGGGTCCCGGGCCCGGAACCGCTGAAGGTGCTGTGCGTTTTCGTCATCGACAAGAGCCGGCCGCTGGCCACGGTCGAGCGCGCGGCTCCCTGACCCGTCGTGCGCGGAGGTGTTCTACGATCCGGCCTGGAACCATCGGCATCTCCGCAAAACGATCGCGACAGGGAACGTGCAATGACAATCGACAGCATCCCCAAGGTCAACGACAGCAGAAGCGAAGCCTGGAGGGAGATCGTCACGGCCCTGGGGCTGTCGGCCGGCGCGGCGGTGGCGCTGGGGTTCTCCCGTTTCGCCTACGGCCTGCTGCTGCCGCCGATGCGTGCGGACCTGGCGTGGACCTACGTCGAGGCCGGCGCGCTGAACACGGCCAACGGCACCGGCTACATCGTGGGCGCGCTGCTGGCGGCGTGGACCGCCAACCGGTGGGGCACGGCACGCGTCTTTCTCGCCGGTTACGCGGTCAGCGTGCTGGTGCTGCTGCTGACGGCCGCGACCGCCAGCTTCCCGGTGCTGTTCGCCTTGCGCACGGCCGGCGGCGTTTCGACCGCGTTCACCTTCATCCTGGGCGCGGGCCTCACCTCCGCCATCTGCCCCACGCAGAACGCGCGCCGGCGCGGCGCCCTGGTCGGCCTGTACGTGGCCGGCGTCAGCGTCGGCATCCTGCTGGCCGGCACGGCCATCCCGCTCATCCTGCAAGGCGGCGCGCAGCAGTGGCCGCGGGGCTGGGTGGTGCTGGGCCTGCTCGGCGCCGCGAGCTTCCCGGGCGCATGGTGGGCCGCCCGCGCGGTGCGCCAGCCGGTGGGAGGCAGCATCGCCGTGCTGAAGCGCCATGAGCTGCGCCAGGTGGCGCCCTCGTTCGTCGGCTACGCGCTGTTCGGCGGCGGCTACGTCGGCTACATGACCTTCATCATCGCCCTGCTGCAAAAGCAGGGCGGCAGCAACGAGCAGGTGGTGTGGTTCTGGTTCGTGCTGGGAATCGTCTCGGCCATCTCCACCCTGCTGTGGGGGCGGGCCCTCGGCGCGTTCCGCAACAACGGCCACGGGCCGGCGCTGGTCTATGCCACGGCCATGGTGGGCACCCTGCCCGTCCTGCTATACCCCGGCCCGGTGTCGATGTTCCTGTCAGCCGTCCTGTTCGGCGGCAGCTTCCTGGCGGGCCCGACGGCCCTCACCATCGTGGCGCAGCGCCAGCTGCCTGCCGCGTCGTGGACGGCGGCCATCTCGCTGCTGACGGCCGGCTTCGCCTTCGGCCAGGCCATCGGCCCGATCCTGGCCGGCGCCATTTCCGATGCCACCGGCAACATCGCCGCGGGCTTCTGGGTCTCGCCGATTTTGCTGGGCCTGGCCGCGTGCGCCACCCTGCTGCAGCGCCCACCGCCGGACAGGTGAAAGGAGTCGTTCATGCATCGCAGATTCGCGCTTCTCGGCGCCGGCAGCGCCGCCCTGCTGGCCTGGACCGGCGGGCTGGCCCGCGCACAGGCGCAGCAGCGGCCCTGGCCCGAGCGACCGGTGCGCCTGGTGATCCCGTTTCCCCCGGGCGGCACCCTGGACACTGTGGCCCGCATCCTCTCGCCCCGGCTGACGGAGCGGTTGGGCCAGCCGGTGGTGGTGGAAAGCAAGCCCGGCGCCGGCGGCCTGGTGGGCACCGCCGACGTGGCGCGCGCCGTGCCGGACGGCTACACGGTGCTGATGGTGTTCGACACGCATGCCGTCAACCACCACCTGTACCGCAACATCGCCTTCGACACCTTCAAGGCCTTCGCGCCCATCAGCCTGCTGACGACCACGCCGATGACGCTGGTGGCGTCCAACAAGCTGGGCGTCAAAAGCGTGGCGGAGCTGGTGGCCCGGGCCAAGGCGCAGCCGCGCGCGGTCTCCATGGGGCACGCCGGCCCCGGCAGTTCCAACCAGCTGTCGGCGCTGAAGTTCAGCCAGGCGGCCGGCGTCGTGTTCATCGAGGCCGCCTACAAGGGGGCCGGCCCCCTGCTGACCGACGTGATGGGCGGGCACGTGGATGTCGCCTTCATCGCCCTGCCGGTGGTCATCGGCGCCATCAAGTCCGGGCACATCACCGGGCTGGGCGTGGCGTCCGCCGCGCGCATGCCGCAGATGCCGCAGCTGCCCGCGCTGGCCGAGTCATTCGCCGGCTTCGACAGCATGTCCTGGATCGGCATGGTGGCGCCCGCGGGCGTGCCCAGGCCGGTGCTGGACCGGCTGCACCAGGAGGTGGTGGCCGTGCTGCAGGAACCGAGCGTGCGCGCGCAACTGGGCGAGCGGGGCTTTTCGGTGGAAGGCTCGACGCCGGCGGCGCTGGCGGCGTGGATCCAGGGCGAGTCGGACCGGCTGGGGGCGCTGATCGCGAGGAACGGGATCTCTGCGGGGAGTTAGCGCGCGTGATGTGCAGATTTCACATGCAAATTCGGGCCCGCTGCGCTATCCTCGCGCCCCAGAGGCTTTGCATATGAAAGTTGTACGTTTTCGCTCCCCGCACCCCGACCCGGCCATGCGCCACAGCTACGCGCTGATCGTCGCCAACTGGTTCGAATGCATTGCCTTGCGCCGCAGCATGCACGCGCATCCGGCGCTGTACGCGGCCGGCAACCAGCCCTATGCCAAGGCGATGGGCGCGAACTTCGTGCTCAGGGCGAAACCGGTGTCGACGCTGCGCAGGAACAGCGATTTTGTGCAGTTGTCCTGGCACACGGAGCCCGGGGCTGCTGCGCAAGTTGAAGCGCGATCACCTACTTGAGCAGTTGGGCAAGGACGCGCTCGTAGCGCGCAATGTGCTCAGGCGGTGCGCGATGCGCCGCTTCGACAGCCTCGAACCCGAAATGGCCGGACGGCCAGCCCAATGCCTCGCCATGATCGACCGGCCAAATCTCCAGAAGATCAGCCTCGCGTCCTGTTCTGCTGGCAGACCGTAAGCTCACCACTCCATCGTTCTCCGTCGCTCCAAATCGTCCGGCCAAGGAAGCCACGGAGAAAAAGTGAGAGCCGAGAATGCTTCGGGTGTTCCTGCAGCCGATGCACAAGTAATCGACTCCATCGACTTCCGTATCCTGCTTTTCCTCGCGTGTCGCCAAGTCACCGACCGCGCCGGCATTGTCGTCGATGGCCTGCGTCAACCATGACGATGGCAACAAGGCGCGGGCCACGCCAGGCAGCTGCGCCATGTCGGCAAGCGGGGTGCCGTAGTGCGGAGCCGAAATCGTGATGAGCCGCTTGACCCTCTTCGCGATATCGGGGTTCCTCGCCAGCACGCGACGGCAATCCAACCCTCCCATGCTGTGCGCCACCAGATAAATCTCGTCGGTGCTGCCAAGCCATCGAGCGCGTATTTTTTCCTCCAGCTCTTTGGATCGCTTGTCCAGCGATCCCAGTGGCGGCACCGACGGGCAGAATACGTCGTGGCCGTGCTTGTCTCGATAGAGCTTTTCAATTTCGTTGAAGTAATTGAAGCGCTGATCGTGGTGCACGGCACCGAATCCTAGAAAACCATGCGCGAGAACGATTTTTGCCACGTGCCGACTCCGGGTTCAACGATGAGTCTATCGTGCGCAGCCCGCGTGCCGACCGCCACGCATTCGTGGCGGCTCGATGGGCAGTCCCAGAAGGAGAAACGGGTGGTAGGACGTGCAGGGGTCGAACCTGCGACCAACGGATTAAAAGTCCGCTGCTCTACCAACTGAGCTAACGTCCCGAACCTTGTGATGCGCTTGCTGCGGCATTGCACCGCAGCAAAGCCCGCGATTATAGCGTGGTCGCAGCGGCTTTTTTCACGGCCGCGCTCGCGACCTTGTCCAGTACCCACCCGGCCGCGCACTGGCCGAAGGTCGCCGTCACGCTGACCACCGATCCGTAGCCGTGGCAGTTCAGGCTGCCATCGCCCTCGATGGCACAGCTCGCATCGGGCGGCGCCACGGCTTCGCGGCTGAACACGCAGTGCACCCCGATGCGCTTGCCTTCCTTGGGCGCGCCGTGGAACTTGCGCAGCCGGTAGCGCAGCTGCGCCAGCAGCGGGTCGTGCGTGGTGTGCGCCAGGTCGTCCACGTCCACCTTGTGCGCCAGGCGCTTGCCGCCGGCCGCGCCGCAGGCGATGAACAGCAGTTCGCGGTTCGCCTTCAGCAGCGACCAGGCCGCCATCGCCGCCTTGGCCTTCACCTGGTCGCAGGCGTCGATGACGGCATCGACGCCCGGCGGCAGCAGCGCCGGCCAGTTCTCCGGTTCGGCGAAGTCCTCCACCGCATGCACGCGGCAGCGCGGGTGGATCTGCGCGATGCGCTCGCGCATGGCCAGCACCTTGGCCTGGCCCAGCGTGGCATCCAGCGCGTGGACCTGCCGGTTGATGTTGGATTCGGCGATGTGGTCCAGGTCGACCAGCGTCAGCTCGCCCACGCCGCTGCGCGCCAGCGCCTCGGCCGCCCACGAACCGACGCCGCCGATGCCGATGACCGCCACATGGGCGTCACGGATGGCGGCGGCGCCCTGCATCCCGTACAGCCGCTCCAGCCCGCCGAAGCGGCGCTGCAGGTCGATGGCTTCGTCGAGATGCGTCACGCCGGGCCGCGCACCTTCAGCGCAGGCGCGCCAGCCGCTCGCGCGCGGCCACCGCCGCTTCCGACTGCGGGTAGGCCTTGATCAGCTCATCCAGCGTGCGGCGTGCGCCGGCGTTGTCCTTCAGCTCGATCTGGCAGTTGGCGATCGACAGCACGGCCTCGGGCGCGCGCGGGTGGTCGGGCGACTGCGCGATCAGCGCGCGGAAGTTGGCGATGGCGCCGCGGTAATCGCGGTTCGCGTATTGCGCATTGCCCAGCCAGAACAGCGCCGTCGCCTTGTAGCCGCTTTGCGGGTAGCGCCGCATGAATTCGCCGAACGCCGCCTGCGCTGCCGGGAAGTCACCCTTGCGGAAGGTGGCCAGCGCGGCGTCGAAGTCGCGCTGCTCGGTCGGCTCGACCGTGAGTTCGCGGCCGTCCACCGTGACCTTCACCGGCTCGAACTTGCGGAACCGCTCTTCCACGCCCTGGGCGATGTCCTTCTGGCGGCGCTGCATTTCGGACACGTCGCGCACCAGGCCTTCGTTCTCGCCGCGCATCCGCGCCACCTCGCCGCGCAGGCCCTCGATCTGGTTCTGCAGCTCCAGCAGGCTGCGGCGCAGCTGGTTGTTCTCGTCGGCGAGGCGGCGCACTTCCTCGGTGCCGGCCAGGCGCTGGCTTTCCATGCGCTGGCGCAGCTCCAGGATGGCGCGGCGCGCCTCGTCGTCCTCGAACAGGGCAGCGCGCGCGGGCACGGCGGCCAGCGAGGCGCAGGCGAGCAGCGCTGCCAGGGCAACGCGCGACACGGAGGCGAGGCGGCTACTCATCGGTAGACGATCTCGGCGCGGCGGTTCTGCGCCCAGGCGTTCTCGTCGCCGCCCGGCACGGCCGGCTTTTCCTTGCCGAAGCTCACGGCTTCCACCTGCGAGTCGGCCACGCCCAGCAGGTTGAGCGCGCGGCGCACCGCTTCGGCGCGGCGCTGGCCCAGCGCCAGGTTGTATTCGCGGCCACCGCGCTCGTCGGTGTGGCCCTCGACCACCACGTGCCGGGCGCCACCGCTCTTGAGGAAGCGCGCATGCGCCTCCACCAGCGACTGGTACTGGGGCTTGATGGCGTTGCTGTCGTAGTCGAAATAAATGATGCGCGCCACGTTGGCCGGGCCCTGGCCGGCGCTGCCGGTCTGGTCGGCCACCACCGGGGTCACCGTGCTCTGCGCGCCGCCGCCGCCCGCGCCGCCGGGGCCGGTGGTGGAGGCGGTCCTGTCTTCGACAGGCACGTCGTTGAGGGGGACGCTGGAGCAGCCAGCCATCAATGCCGCCATGGCGGCAGCCAGGAACACGTGCTTGTTCATCGGTTCACTCTCCTGCAATTCGGTTCGGGGAAAAATGGGATGGTGGAATCATCGCCGGGATCAGCGCGGGAAGGGGCCCCAATCGGGTTCGCGGATGTCGCCGCCCTGGCCCGCCAGCCGGGCCTTGATCTTGCCGTCGAGCGTGCTGGTCATCAGCGACTCGCGCCCGCTCTGCCGGGTGGCGTACACCAGCATGCGGCCGTTGGGCGCGAAGCTCGGGCTTTCGTCGGCGGTGGTGTCGGTGATGGACTGGGCGTTGCCGCTGGCCAGCTCCATCACCTGCAGCTTGAAGGCGCCATTGATGCGCGAAATGTAGGCAAGCCAGCGGCCGTCCGGGCTGATGGCCGGCGAAATGTTGTAACTCCCCGTAAAGGTCACGCGCTGCGGCTCGCCGCCGGTCGCGCCCATGCGGTAGATCTGCGGCGCGCCGCCGCGGTCGCTGACGAAGTAGATGCTGCGCCCGTCGCTGGAATACACCGGCTCGGTGTCGATGCTGCCCGACTGCGTGAGGCGGCGCGGCTCGCCGCCTTCGGCGCCGATGGTGTAGAGCTGCGAGCCGCCGTCGCGCGTGAGCGTGACGGCCAGCGTGCGGCCGTCGGGCGACCAGGCCGGCGCGCTGTTGGAGCCGCGAAAGTTGGCGATCAGGCGGCGCCGGCCGCCGGCCACCTCGTGCGTGTAGACCACCGGCTTGCGCGATTCGAACGACACGTAGGCCAGGCGCGAACCATCCGGCGACCAGGCCGGCGAGATGATCGGCTCGTTGCTGGCGAAGGCGGACTGCGCGTTCTCGCCGTCGGCGTCGGCCACCCACAGCGCGTAGCGGTTGCCGTTCTTGGTGATGTAGGCGATGCGGGTGGCGAACGCGCCCTTGTCGCCGGTGAGTTTTTCGTAGATCAGGTCGGAGATGCGGTGCGCGGCCAGGCGCAGGTCGCCCGCGGCCACCACGTAGCTGTGCACCAGCACCTCCTGGCCGCGCACGACGTCCCACAGGCGCATGCGCACGTCGTAGCGGCCGTCGGCCAGGCGCATCACGCTGCCCACCGCCAGCGAGTCGGCGCCCTTCTGCCGCCACGGGCTCAGGTCGGGCCGGCTGGCCTCGTCCAGCGCCGCGCCGCTGCCGTCCACCACGCGGAACTGGCCGCTGCGTTCCAGGTCGGCCTGCACGATGGACGCGATCTTCTGCGGCGAACCGTCTTCGCCGCGGAACGGCACGATGGCGATCGGCAGCTGGGTGAGGCCCACGCCCGTGACCTCCACGCGGAACTGCGCCAGCGCCGGCAGGGCCAGAGTGCCCCCGAGCAGGCCCATCACGCCGCGGCGGCGCCAGAGTGCAGGTTGATTCATGCTGCTTCGTCTTTCCTTCATCGATTTAGTTCAGTCACGCGCGCTTGGCTGGCCTCACGCGCCCGCGCCAACCCGGCTTCGGCCCGAATGATGCCGCTTCGCATGCGCGCGTGGACGCGTTCGCGATTGGCGTTTTCCCCCAGGCGGCTGTTCTCGCGATGCCACAGATGCAGCACTTCGGTTGCAAGAAAGCCGTTCCTGCGGCGCAGGCCCCGGTGGTGCAGGCGCAGCACCAGGTCGGCGTCCTCGTGGCCCCAGCCCGAAAAACTTTCGTCGAAGCCGTCGACCGCCTCGAAGTCGCGCAGCCACGCACCGAAGTTGCAGCTGCGGATGCCTTTCCAGCGAAACCGCTCTTCTACACGCAACGGGGCACCGGACCAGCACGCAAGATGCGTCAGTTTGTTAACGTCGCCCGCCGCGCGCAGCCGCAGCCACTCGGTGCGGCGCAGATTCTGCAGCATCAGCGAACCGCTGAGAACGCGCTCGGTCAGCCGCTGGCTCATCAGCACGCGGCTGCCGTTGACGAAGTGGCCGGGCGCGGCCAGGCGCGCGTGCATGGCCGCGAAGTGCGGCGTCGGCACGCAGTCGCCGTCCATGAACACCAGGTAGTCGGCATCCGCGTGCGCCGCGCCCAGGTTGCGCGCGCGCGCCGCGGTGAAGCCGGTGTCGGGGTGCCACACGTGGCGCACCGGGCAGGCGAAACGCGGCAGGCCGTCGCGCAATGCCTGCACCTGGTCGGGGCGCGAGCCGTCGTCGGCGATCACCACGCGGTCGTCGGGCCCGCATTGCGGCGCGAGCGCGCGCAGCACCGCCAGCAGGGCATCGGCTCGGTTGTAGGTGAGGACGACGAAGGCCGTCCTCATCGCGTGCGCGATCCGGCTTGCTGTTCGCGCTGCAGCAGCCACAGCTTGAGGTAGCGGTAGTAGGTGCCCTCGGCATTCGACACCGCCAGCACGAAGCCCATGCGGCCATCGAGGAAGCCGCGCTGCAGCACATAGGTGCGCAGGAAGGCCCACAGGCCGTGCAGCACCGCCTTGCCCAGCGAGCCGCGCTTGCCGCGCGCATGCGCGCTCTTCGCACCGGCGGAGGAATAGCGGTTCAGCTTGTCCAGCACCGATTCGAGGCTGACCACGGTGGCGTGCAGCAGGTCGTGCTTCAGCTGCGCGGGCGGCTGTTCGGTCACCACGCGCTCGTGCACGGCGTCGTCGGAAAAGCGCGCCGTACCACGGCGGAACAGCCGCGTCACACGGTCCGGGTACCAGCCCGAGTGGTGCATGAACTGCCCGCAGTAGCTGGACAGGCGCGGCATGCTCCAGGCGTCGGCCTGCGCGGATCGGCTTTGCACCACGGCCAGGATCTCGTCGCGCAGCTGCGGGGTGACGCGCTCGTCGGCGTCGATGGACAGCACCCAGGGCTGGGTGGCGAGCGCGAGCGCGCGGTTCTTCTGCGGCCCGAAGCCGGGCCAGTCGGGCGTCTGCAGCACCTGGGCGCCGGCGGCGCGCGCGATCTCCACGGTGGCGTCGGTGCTGCCGCTGTCGACCACGATGATTTCGCGCGCGAACGCCAGGCTGGCAAGGCACTCGCCGATGTTGGCCTCCTCGTCGCGCGTGATGAGGATGGCGCTCACGGCCGCGGTCTGCGGAGGACCTCCGGATTCACTGGATAATCCACGCATGAAGCCCGATTATGCTCGCGCGCTCCGCCGTGCCTGACGCCACCGCAGAGGCACCTTCCTCCAGCCTGATCGCGCGCGTCCGCCGGGTGTTTCCGTACATCGCGCACGTGCGGCGCTTCTGGGCGGTGGTGCTGGTCTCCACCATGATCGGCGCGGCCACCGAACCGGCCCTGCCGGCGCTGATGAAGCCGCTGCTGGACAAGGGATTCGACAAGGGCGCCTTCCCGCTGTGGATGGTGCCGGCCGCCCTGCTGGCGCTGTTCGCCATCCGCGGCGGCGCCGGCTTCATCGCCGACGTGGCCCTGGCCAAGATCGCCAACGAAGGCATGTTCTCGCTGCGCCGGGCCCTGTTCGGCCGCATGCTGGACGCGCGCATGGACCTGTTCGGACGCGAGTCCGCCAGTTCGCTGTCCAACAGCATCGTGCAGGAGATCCAGACCGGCTTCAGCCTGCTGGTGAACGCGCTGACCGCGCTGGTGAAGGACAGCCTGGCGCTGGCCGCGCTGCTGGTCTACCTGCTGTACATCAACTGGCAGCTCACGCTGATCGTCGGCTTCATGGGCCCGGCCGTGGCCTGGCTGATGCGCACCGCGTCCAAGCGCCTGTACCGGCTGGCCAAGAGCAGCCAGGCCGCCACCATCGAGCTGGCCTACGCGGTGGAAGAGAACGTGCTGGCCAACCGCGTGGTGCGCCTGCACGAGGCGCAGGAAGTGCAGGCCGGCCGCTTCGACAAGCTCAGCCTGCAGCTGCGGCGCCTCGCCATGAAATCGGCCGTGGCCTCCGCCGCCATCACGCCCACCATGCACATGCTGGCCGCCGCCGCGCTGTCGGTGGTGATCTGCATCGCGCTGTGGCAAAGCGGCGATTCCATGACGGTCGGCTCGTTCGCCTCCTTCGTGGCCGCCATGCTGATGCTGATCTCGCCGGTGAAGCGTTTGTCCGAAGTCACCAGCCCGATCGCGCGCGCGCTGGCCGCGCTGGAACGCTCGTTCGACCTGGTGGAGCAGACGCCGGCCGAGGCCGGCGGCACGCATGCGCCGGAACGCGCGCAAGGCCATGTGGAGATGCGCGGCGTGACGGTGCGCTACCCCGGCGCCAGCCGCGACGCGCTGGACGGTTTCTCGCTGGAAATCCGGCCGGGCGAAACGCTGGCGCTGGTCGGGCCTTCGGGCTCCGGCAAGACGACGCTCGCCAACCTGCTGCCGCGCTTCATCGACCCGAGTGCAGGCACCCTGCTGCTGGACGGCCACGCCCTGCCCGGCTGGGACCTGCGCGCGCTGCGCCGCCAGTTCGCCATGGTCAGCCAGGACGTGGTGATGTTCAACGACACGCTGGCCGCCAACGTGGCCATGGGCCGCGAGATCGACCGCGCCCGCGTGGAGCACGCACTGGACGCGGCCAACCTCTCGGGCCTGCTGGCGCAGCTGCCCAAGGGCATCGACTCGATGGTCGGCCACAACGCCTCGGCGCTGTCGGGCGGCCAGCGCCAGCGCCTGGCGATCGCGCGGGCGCTGTACAAGGACGCGCCGATCCTGATCCTGGACGAGGCGACTTCGGCGCTGGACACCGAGTCCGAGCGCATGGTGCAGGACGCGCTGCGCCGGCTGATGGCCGGGCGCACCACGCTGGTCATCGCGCACCGGCTGTCCACCATCGAGCACGCCGACCGCGTGGCGGTGCTGGAGCACGGCCGGCTGGTGGAACTGGGCTCGCACGCCCAGCTGATCGCCCGCGGCGGCCTGTACGCGCGCCTGCACGCGCTGCACGGCACCGAGCTGGTGGCCGAGCCATGAGCCCCGCACGGCCGCCCGAAGGGGCTCGCACCGCAGCGCGCCGCGCGGAGGTTTCCTCGTGAGCGGGACGCAGGCGGCGCCCTTGCCGCCGCTGGCGCATTCCGCGACCGAACGCGCCTTGCAGGGCGCGTTGGCGTTTGCGCTGGCACTGCTCGGCTTCTTCCTGCCCTCCTCCACCGCCGGCACCAGCATCGCGCTGGGCCTGCTGCTGCTGCTGGCGATCCCGTTCGCGCCGCGGATCGCGCGCCAGCCCTGGTCGGCCGAACCCGTGCTGGGCATCGGCATGCTGCTGCTGGCCTACATCGCGCTACGCACCCTGGCTGAAGGCCCGGCCGCCACGGGCCTGAGCGAAGTCAACCGCTACCACGAGCTGCTGATGGTTCCGCTGGTGTGGGCGCTGCTGCGCATCGCGCGCGCGCCGCGCGCCCTACTGCTCGGGCTAGTGGCCGGCGCGCTGTGGTTCGCCGCCCTGCACTGGCTGGCGCCGCTGTCGCCGCGGCTGGGCGCCTTCATCGCCAGCCGCCGCATCTCGGCCGGCTTCGGCCTGTCGGTCTGCGCGTTCCTGCTGTTCGAGCACGCGCGCCTGGGCGCGCTGCCGCGCGTGGCGGCGTACGCGGGCGCGGCCTTCCTGGTCTTCACCGTGCTGTTCGCGACCGAAGGCCGCACCGGGCACCTGGTGCTGCTGCTGCTGCTGGCCTGCGCCGCCTGGCGCGCCGCGCCGCGCCGCTGGCGCTGGCCCGCGCTGGTCGCGGCGCTGGCGGCCGTGCTGGCGCTGGCCACGCTGTCGCCCGGCATCCGCGGGCGGGTGGCGGAGACCGTGCACGCGCTGGACACGCAGCAGCAGCCGGCCATCGGCGCGCCCGACGCCACCCGCATCCGCCTGCACCTGCTGCCCAACGCGATTACGGTGGCGCGCGATCACTGGCTGGTCGGCACCGGCTGGGCCGGTTATCCGGCCGCGTACCGCGACGTGGCCGAAGCCGGGACCGGCCCGGCACCCGCCGGCGCGCCCTGGCTGCACACCGACAACCCGCACAACGAGTACCTGATGCAGCTGGGCGCGGGCGGCCTGCCGGCGCTGCTGCTGTTCCTGGCCTGGCTGGCGTTCCCGCTGGTACGCGTGCGCGCCCAACGGCACCGCGGCGACCCCTGGGCCGGCGCGCTGGCCTGCCTGGCGCTGGCATTTGCGCTGGGCTGCGTCTTCAACTCGCTGCTGCTGGACTTCACCGAAGGCCACTTGTATGCCGGCGCGCTGGCCTGGCTGCTGGCGCGGCGCGAAACGGCCTGACATGCGTTCGGTGCTGGTGGTCGTCACCCGGCAGATCGGCGACGTGCTGCTGACCACGCCGCTGGTGCGCGAGGCGCGGCGGCTGTGGCCGGACGCGCAGATCGACGTGCTGGGACTCGAAGGCACTTTGGGCATGCTGCGCGGCAACCCGGACATCCACATGCTGATTCCCATGCCGCAGCGGCTGAAGCTTGCCGACGTGCTGGGCTTCGCGCGCCATCTGTGGCGGCGTTACGACCTGGCGCTGGTGGCCGACGCGGGCGACCGCGCGCACCTGATCGGCTGGATCGCGGCCAGGCAGCGCGCCGGGGTGATTCCCGAGCAGAACGGCAGCAACTGGTGGAAACGCAAGCTGCTCACGCATGCCGTGACGGCAGGCGGCGACCTGGGCGAAGTCCACATCGTCGAGGAAAAACTGAAGCTGCTGGCGCCCTGGCAGGCCGCGGCAGGCGGTGCCGTGCAGCAGCCGGTGGTGCCGCCGAAAGCCGAGCTGGTGCCGGAGGCGTTGCGCCAGCGGCTCAAGCCGGGCTACGTGGTGGTGCACACCCCGTCGATGTGGCCGTACAAGCAGTGGCCGGTCGCGCATTTCCGTAAGCTGGCCGCGCTGCTGGCGCAGGCCGGACGCCAGGTGGTGCTGACCGGCGGGCCCGGCGCGGGCGACCGCGAGACCGTCGCCATGATGCAAGGCGCCGCGCCCGAGGACCAGTTGGTCGACGCGGGCCTGCTGAACTTCAACCAGCTCACGGGCCTGCTGCGTGCGGCCGCGCTCTACATCGGCCCCGACACCTCGGTCTCGCATCTCGCCGCTGCCTGCGGCATCCCGGTTTTGGCCATCTTCGGTCCCACCAACCCGCAGCGCTGGGCGCCGTGGCCGGTGGTCGCGACCGAGCAGCCGGTGCGGTTCGTGCGGCGGAGTGCGGAGCAGACGGCAGGCAACGTCACGTTGATGCAGGCCCCCGAGCTGCCTTGCGTTCCCTGCGGCAAGGCCGGCTGCGAAGACCACCGCATGAGCCGCACCGATTGCCTGCCGATGATTGCGCCGGAACGGGTGGCGGCGCGCGCCCTGGAGTTGCTCGAACCATGACGTCCCATTTCCAGCCCGTGGCGCTCGAACACGCGAGCCGCCTCATCAACCATGGCCCGACGGTGCTGGTGACCAGCGCGCACGGCGGCCGCCGCAACGTGATGGCGGCCGCGTGGTCGATGCCTGTGGAGTTCACGCCGCCGCGCATCGCCGTCGTGATCGACAAGCACACCTTCACGCGCGAGCTGGCCGCCGCCGGCGGCGGCTTCGGCGTCTGCATTCCAGGCATGGCGCTCGCGGGACTGACGTATGCGGTTGGCAGCGAAACCGGCCGCGACGGCGACAAGTTCGCGCGGCACGGCATCGTGGCACGACCCGGCCCGGTGCTCGGCATGCCGCTGATCGAGAACGGCTGCGCCGCGTGGCTGGAATGCCGGCTGATCCCCGAGCGCCACGCCGAGGACGCCTACGACACCTGCTTCGCCGAGGTGGTGGCCGCTGCGGCGGACGAGCGCATCTTCAAGAATGGCCGCTGGTCATTTCGCGAGGACAACACGGAACTGCAGACCATTCACCACCTCGGTGCCGGGAATTTCGTGCGTGCTGGTGGTGTGGTGCAGGCGGGAATTGCCTGAGACTTGCGGCAGGCTGGCACCGCGCGTCGCGGCAGGCGGTGCCCGGCGCGGGCTCATACTGCGGCGGTCGGCGCTGCGCGCCGACTTCGCTGTGCTGATCGGGCTGCAGCCGGCGCGGGCAACTCGCTGCGCGTTTGCAAGCAAACGCTCCGCTCAGACAAGGCCCGCGAAGTCAGT
>JAZKIV010000040.1:0-129972 GCA_040384685.1 Pseudomonadota bacterium
CAATAAAGTCAACTACTTACGAGACAATTGAGAATGAATGTCCGGACAGTAGTGGGTCAGATCACGATTGCGGAGGCCGCGTCTCCGGAGAGCACAGAACTGTTCGCAATCGTGCTCTGACCCCATTTGCGCCGCAGCCGGAGAAAGAAGGCCTCACCGCCCCACCATGTTCTCCGCCCGCACCCATTCATCGAACTGCTCCCCCGTCACAAACCCCAGCGCCAGCGCCGCCTCGCGCAAACTGGTGCCCTCCTTGTGCGCCTTCTTCGCGATCTGCGCCGACTTGTCGTAGCCGATGTGCGGGTTCAGCGCCGTCACCAGCATCAGGCTGCGCGCGACCAGTTCGCCGATCCGCTCGCGGTTCGGTTCGATCCCGACCGCGCAGTGGTCGTTGAAGCTGCGCATGCCGTCCGCCAGCAGCCGCACGCTTTGCAAAAAATTGTGCGCGATCATCGGCCGGAACACGTTCAGCTCGAAGTTGCCTGAGGCCCCGCCGAAGTTGATCGCCACGTCGTTGCCGAACACCTGGCAGCACAGCATGGTGAGTGCCTCACTCTGCGTCGGGTTCACCTTGCCGGGCATGATGGACGAGCCCGGTTCGTTCTCCGGAATGGTGATCTCGCCGATGCCGCTGCGCGGCCCACTGGCCAGCCAGCGCACGTCGTTGGCGATCTTCATCAGGCTCGCGGCCAGGGTCTTCAAAGCGCCGTGCGCATGCACCAGCGCATCGGCCGCGGCCATCACCTCGAACTTGTTGGCGGCCGTCGTCAGCGGCAGCCCGGTCAGCCGCGCCAGCTCGGCCGCGACCTGCTCCGCATAGCCTTTCGGCGCGTTCAGCCCGGTGCCCACCGCCGTGCCGCCCAGCGCCAGCTCGCACAGGTGCGGCAGGCAGGCGTGCAGGTGCCGGTCGCCCTGCTCCAGCTGCGCCACGTAGCCGGAGAACTCCTGGCCCAGGGTCAGCGGCGTCGCGTCCTGCAGATGCGTGCGGCCGATCTTCACGATGCCCATGAAGGCATCCGATTTCGCCGCCAGCGTCTCGCGCAGCCTGGCGAGCGACGGCATCAGCCGGTTGCGGATCGCGTCCACCGCGGCCAGGTGCATGGCGGTCGGGTAGACGTCGTTGGACGACTGGCTCTTGTTCACGTCGTCGTTGGGATGCACCAGCCGCCCTTCGCCGCGCGCGCCGCCCAGCAGTTCGCTGGCGCGGTTGGCCAGCACCTCGTTGACGTTCATGTTGGTCTGCGTGCCCGAGCCGGTCTGCCATACGACCAGCGGGAACTCGTCGGCATGCTGGGCGGCCAGCACCTCGTCGGCCGCCGCGACAATGGCCGCCGCCTTGCGCTGGTCGAGCAGGCCCAGCAGGTGGTTCACCACCGCGCTGGCGCGCTTGACCTGCACCAGCGCGCGGATGATCTCGCGCGGCTGGCGCTCGCCCGAGATGTCGAAGTTCTGCAGCGAGCGCTGCGTCTGCGCGCCCCACAGCCGCTCGGCGGGAACGGGGATGGGACCGAAGGTGTCGTGTTCGATGCGGGTCGTCATCGGCGGAAGGTAGCACGGCGCATTGCACGAGGGTGCTCATCCGCGGCGCTAAGATGAAGCACGCACAGGAGACTTCGCGCATGGCCCTCGTCCTCTACGAATACCCCGTCACCCGCTCGGTGCGCGACCGCTGGATCCTGCAGGAACTCGACGTGCCGTTCGAGGCCGTGGTGGTCGACCTGCACAAGGGCGAGCACCAGCAGCCGGCGTTCCTGAAACTCAATCCGGCGGCGAGGGTGCCGGTGCTGGTGGACGGCGACTTCGTGCTGGCCGAATCGGCCGCCATCGCGGTCTACCTGGCCGAGAAGTTTCCGGACAAAGGCCTGGTGCCCGCGGACCCGCGGGAACGCGCGCGGATGCTGCAGTGGCTGTTCTTCACCGCGACCGAGCTCGAGCAGCCGCTGTGGCGCATCGCCAAGCACAAGGGGCTGTATCCGCGCGCGCTGCGGCTGCCGGCGGAGGTCGAGCTGGCACGCGCCGATTTCGCGCCCATGGTCGCGGTGACGGAAGCGCACATGCAGGAGCGCGCATACGTTGCCGGCGACAGCGTCACGGTTGCCGACTTCGTGCTCGCCTATACGCTGGACTGGGCGAAAGAAGCGAAGATGCTGGAGGACTGTCCCGCGCTGGATGCTTACATCGAGCGCATGTACAGCCGGCCGAGGGCGCCGCTGCGGATCGCCGCGGCGAAGCAGGCGCGATGATCTTTCTGTTCCGAACGTGCCGCAGCGTGGCAAGACACGAGCATGTGCGACTAACGTACCTCCTGCTGCTCGTACAGTTCATGTCTGCAATTAAGTACCGCACGACCCATGCCCTACCCGCCGTTGCCGACGTTCATGCGTCGCCGCGCGGACGCGCAAAGGTTTATCTAGCGGCAGTGTTCCAGCGCAGCGCTAACTGCGAGCTTTTCTGTCGCCGGTCTTAGTGCTACACGCGAACGTGTGGCCTTGGACGACTTTGTGCCAGTGCCAGAATCCGTTGCTTTCCACCAGTGCCATTCTATGGATCAAGCCTCACAGCCCGCATCCTCGAGCACCGCGTTCCTATTGAGGATCTTTGCGCATCAGGTATGCTCATCCGGCGATCGCACAACGGACGGAGAGAACACATGAGCCCCCAGGAACAACAAGCCGACTTCGAGAATGAGGTCCGGCGAATTGCTCGCGCCAAGTGGCCGGCTGCGAGGTACTCAGGCGCTTCAATGCTCGACGGTCGCGAGCGTGATGGAATCTTCGAGACCGAAGATTCCATCAACTTCGTCGAAGCTACTGTGTCCGGCTCTGCCTCGAAAGCAAAGGAAGACACGAAGAAGCTGTTCAAGTCGATCGTTGAGCACAACAGAAAGGCAACTCTTAAGATCGGTGTGGGCTGGTTCGTCACAAAGTTAGAGCCGACAGCCGATCAGCGAAAGGAGGTTGCAGAACATGGCAAAGGTCACGTTAAGGCCGTCTCCTTTGCTCAGCTTCAGCAAAGCCTTGTAGACGTCCGTGGGTACCTCGCGGCCAGAATGAACCACGCCTTCGGCAGTGTTCAGGCGTTTGCTAATGGCTCCAAGGAACCTGAAGTCCCCTTCGTAGAGATTGGTCTTAGCAGCACGTTGGGAGACCGAACCTACCTTTTGCAAGAAATCATCGATGGGGCTGCGGCCGGGGGTCACTTCGCGATCACCGGGCACTACGGTGCCGGTAAGAGCATGACGCTGCGCGAGATATTTCTGCGACTGGAGCAGCGCTACATCCGCGGCTCGGCGTCGAACTTTCCTGTGTACATAAACCTGCGTGAGCACTCGGGCCAGCGAGACCCAGTCGAGATACTGGAGCGTCACGCGAGAAGCATCGGCTTTGACTCCCCTAGCTCCTTGATACGGGCTTGGCGTGCAGGCTTTGTAATCCTGCTCATTGACGGATTCGACGAGATTGCTTCTCTGGGCGTGCAGGGGTCTTGGAAGAAGTTGCGGGAACTGCGAATGCGATCCTTAGAGGGGGTCAGAAGGCTGATAAAGGAAAGCGCCGAACTTGGAGTCGTCGTTACGGGGCGTGCGCACTATTTCGAAGACGCACCAGAGCTCTGTGCAGCCTTGGGCTTCGAAGAGGCTGAGGTGCTCACAGTTGACGAGTTTACGCCTGAACAAGTCAAAAGCTTTCTCGCCCGATTTTCGCTCAGTAGCACACGACCACTTCCGGACTGGTTGCCGACGAGACCTCTGCTGCTTGGGTACTTGGCTTCGAAAGGCTTGTTGGCGTCGCTGGATGACGGCTCGGCAGATGTGGATGCTGTGGACGGTTGGAACTACTTACTGGCTCGCATATATCAGCGTGAACAGGGCATAGAAACAAATCTCGACGGTGCTACGCTGCGGCAGATTTTGGAGCGAGCAGCAACAGTGGCTAGAGTATCTGAGGACAGCCTCGGACCGATTAGCCGCAAGGATCTCTTCTCGGTGTTCTCTGAAGTATGTGGATATGAGCCGGACGAGCAGGGAATTCTTGCCATCCAGAGACTTCCTGGGCTTGGTTTGTATCGCGCTGAGGATGAAAGCCGCTGCTTCGTTGACAAGGAGCTTGCAGAAGTTTGCGCGGGAAACGAGTTCGCACGTTTCGTTGTGGATCCCTTCGGCGCGGCAAAGAGTCCATTGTGGGTTGAGGCGATGAACACCTGTGATCGGCCACTAGGGCAAGTAGGTGTCGAGGCATCCGTTCGTCGCTTCCCTGACCAGCAGCAGCTCAAAGGATCACTCACGCAGGCAGCATATTTCCTCAGTTCGAGGCAGGATCTCGACTGCGTGCGCGGAGATCTTGCCTTGGTCTCGCTTTGGGCGTCGCAGCCTCTACAGGCAAGCCTTACCGTTCGGGCGCTAAACCTTGCAGACCGCACACTGCAGTTCGAGCAATCGAAGGTTGATCACTCCAATCTCGCATTCAAGGAGTGCTTTTTTGACGTTGTCTCGTTGAGCAACGTGTCCGATCCCGGATCTCTCCCACGCTTTGAGTCGTGTTACTTCGAGCGGATTTCGGGCCGCGCATCTCGTGATGATCTCCCTGAGAACTTCAGCGCCGACTGCGAGATTCACGCGTTTGACTCGACCCAAACCGCAGGTGCCATACGTGAAGGACACTTGTCCGTCGGCGAAAAGGTGCTGCTCATTACGCTTCGTAAGTTGTTCATCCAGAGCCTTTCTGGCCGGGCTGAAAGTGCACTGTACAGAGGCCTAGACATCGATGAGCGGAGGTACGTGGCTGATGTTTTGAAAATTCTAGTGCGCGCGGATCTTGCCCGCGAAACTTCACGTGGGGATGGTGTAGTTTGGCTTCCTACTAGGAAGGCGCTCAGCAGGGTGAAAAAGATCTTGTCTGCTCCCAGAGAGTGCGGCGAGGCTGTGGTTGAGGAGGCTCGCCGCCTTGCTTGACGGCAGTGTCCAGCCCAGAGCCCGGGGATGGCATGCAGTTGTGATGATTTGTACGAGGGTGCGCAGCGTTGCAGTAGAGCGCGCTCAAGCGTCCCAGTGCCGCGGACGCGTGGCAGAGGGCACCTCGACAGCGTCTGGGATAATCTGGTAAAGCCCCTCTTTACCCCCCACACCATGCCGACGACCATCAAAGCAGCCGACCTGATCGAATCCGTCGCCGCCGCGCTGCAGTACATCAGCTACTACCACCCCGCCGACTACATCGCCCACCTCGCCCGCGCCTACGAGCGCGAGCAGAGCCCCGCCGCCAAGGACGCCATCGCGCAGATCCTCACCAACAGCAAGATGAGCGCGTTCGGCCACCGGCCGATCTGCCAGGACACCGGCATCGTCAACGTGTTCCTGAAGGTCGGCATGGACGTGCGCTGGGAAGGCTTCACCGGCGGGCTGGAAGACGCGATCAACGAGGGCGTGCGCCGCGGCTACAACCACCCGGACAACACGCTGCGCGCGTCGGTGGTGGGCGACCCGCAGTTCGCCCGCAAGAACACCAAGGACAACACGCCGGCCGTGATCTCGGTGCAGATCGTGCCCGGCGACAAGCTCGACGTGACCGTGGCCGCCAAGGGCGGCGGCAGCGAGAACAAGAGCAAGATGGTGATGCTCAACCCCAGCGACAGCGTGGTGGACTGGGTGCTCAAGACGGTGCCGACCATGGGCGCCGGCTGGTGCCCGCCCGGCATGCTGGGCATCGGCATCGGCGGCACGGCGGAAAAAGCCGTGCTGCTGGCCAAGGAGTCGCTGATGGACGACCTCGACATGTACGAGCTGCAGGCGAAGTCGGCCAAGGGCGAGCCGCTCACGCAGACCGAGGAACTGCGGCTGGAGCTGTTCGAGAAGGTCAACGCGCTGGGCATCGGCGCGCAGGGCCTGGGCGGCCTCACCACCGTGCTGGACGTCAAGATCAAGATGTACCCCACCCACGCGGCCAGCAAGCCGGTGGCGATGATCCCCAACTGCGCCGCCACGCGCCACGCGCATTTCGTGATGGACGGCTCCGGCCCGGTGTTCCTGGAAGCACCCAGCCTGGACCTGTGGCCCAAGGTCGAGTGGGCACCGGACACTCAGAAGAGCCGGCGCGTCAACCTGGACACGCTGACGAAAGAGGAAGTGGCGGCCTGGAAGCCCGGCGAGACGCTGCTGCTCAACGGCAAGATGCTGACCGGCCGCGACGCCGCGCACAAGCGCATCCAGGACATGCTGGCCAAGGGCGAGCAGCTGCCGGTGGACTTCACCAACCGCGTCATCTACTACGTGGGCCCGGTCGACCCGGTGCGCGACGAGGCGGTCGGCCCCGCCGGCCCGACCACGTCCACCCGCATGGACAAGTTCACCGACATGATGCTGGCCCAAACCGGCCTGATCGCCATGGTCGGCAAGGCCGAGCGCGGCCCGGAGGCCATCGAGGCGATCCGCCGGCACAAGAGCGCCTACCTGATGGCGGTGGGCGGCGCCGCCTACCTGGTGTCCAAGGCCATCAAGAAGGCGCGCGTGCTCGGCTTCGCCGACCTGGGCATGGAAGCCATCTACGAGTTCGAGGTGGTCGACATGCCGGTGACGGTGGCAGTGGACGCCGGCGGCACCAGCGCCCACATCACCGGCCCGGCCGAGTGGAGCAAGCGCATCGCCACCGGCGAATTCAAGAACATTCCTGTCGCCGCCGTCTGACGCGGCGGGCCGTGCGGCGGCGCTAGAGTCTGCGCATGCGGCCCGGCAATCCTGACAGTCCCATCGGCGTGTTCGACAGCGGCGTCGGCGGCCTGAGCATCCTCAGGGCGCTGCGCGCCGAGCTGCCGGGCGAAGACTTCGTCTATTTCTCCGACGCCGGCCACGCGCCCTACGGCGAGCGCGGCGACGCCTTCGTCGCGCAACGCTCGGTGGACATCGCGCGCGGCCTGGTGGACGGGCACGGCATCAAGGCCCTGGTGGTGGCCTGCAACACGGCGACGGCGGCCGCCGTGCACCTGCTGCGCGAGGCGCATGGGCATGCGCTGCCGGTGGTCGGCGTCGAGCCCGCGCTGCGGCCGGCGGCGGCGCTCACGCGCACGCGGCGCGTCGCCGTGTTCGCCACGCGCGGCACGCTGGCCAGCGCCAAGTTCCGCGCGCTGCACGGTGCGCTGGCGGCGCAAGCCGAATTCCTGCTGCAGCCCTGCGACGGCCTGGCGGCAGCCATCGAATCGCATGACGACACGGAGGTCGCGGCGCTGTGCGAACGCTACGCGCGCGCCTGCGGCGCCTTTGGCTGCGGCGACGGCCAGATCGACACGCTGGTGCTGGGCTGCACGCACTACCCGTTCGCGCTCGCGCACCTCACGGCGGCGGTCGGTGCGGATGTGCACCTGCTGGAAACCGGCGTGCCGGTGGCGCGGCAGGCGCGCCGGCTGCTGGAAGACCGCGGCCTGCGCAATGCAGGCGGCGGCGCGACGGTCACGCTGCGCACCACCGGCTCGCCGCAGACCTTGCATGCGGCGGCCGAGCGCTGGCTCGGCCTTCAGGCCGAGGCCGTGGCGGCCTGAAGCGCGGCGGCGCGGCCGCGCCGCACGTCTACCTTCACCAGCAACACCAGGCCGGCGGCGAACAGCACCGTGGTCGACATCAGCGCGGCGCGCAGGTTGCCGCCGCTGGCCCAGGCGATGGCGCCGAACGTCAGCGGCCCCACGATGCTGGCCAGCCGGATCGCAAACGTCCACAGGCCGTAGAACTCGGCCAGCTGCCGCGCCGGCGCGAACAGGCCGGCCAGCGCGCGCCCGGCCGACTGGCTGGACCCCATGCACAGGCCGGCGATGGCGGCGGCCCACCAGAACTGGCCCTTGCTGGTGCTGACGGCGGCGATCACGCAGGTGGCCACCCAGCCGACCAGCGTGCTGCCCAGCGCCAGCTTGTGGCCGACGCGGTCTTGCAGGTAGCCCCAGGCGAACGCGCCGCCGGCAGCCGCGAGGTTCAGCACGAAGATCAGCACCATGGTTTCCTGCTGCTGGAAGCCGATCACGGTCTCGGCGTAGATCGCCGCCAGCGAGATCGCCACCGCCACGCCGCCCTGGTAGAACACGGCGCAGGCCATCAGCCACATGAAGTCGGTGTAGCGCCGCGCCTGGGTGTAGGTGCGGTGCAGCTGGCGCAGCGAGGCGCGCAGGCCGCTCTCGCGCAGCGCGGCGGGGTCGGGCCGCGCGCGCTCGCCCATCAGCCAGAAGGTGGCGAGCGAGGCGCCGCCGTAGATCGCCGCGGTGACCAGCATGGTCACCGGCACGAACTGCTCGGCCGGGATGCCGTGCGCCTGCGCCCACAGCACGTAGGCCAGGCAGATGCCCAGCGCCAGCATGCCGCCGAAGTAGCCGAAGCTCCAGCCCCAGCCGCTGACCTTGCCCATGGCATCGGGCTTCGCCAGTTCGGGCAGGAAGGCGGCGGTGAGCGATTCGCCGTAGGAGTAGAAGGTGTTGGAGACGATCACCAGCAGCATCGCCAGCGCCACGCCGCCCGGCTTGGCGAAGGCCAGCGCCGCGGTGGACAGCACGCAGCCGGCGGTGAACCAGGCCAGCAGCCGCTTCTTGGCGGCGCGCAGGTCGGCGTAGGCGCCGATGCTGGGCATGGTGAGCATGACGATGGCGTAGGAGACGCTGAGCGCCGCCGTCCAGGCGAAGGTGGCCCACTCGGCCTTCTGCGCGATGCCGCCCACGAAGTAGGCGGCGAACACCGCGGTGATTACCACCGTGGTGTAGCCGGAGTTGGCGAAGTCGTACATCGCCCAGCCGAACACCTCGCGCTTGCGCACGCCGGGGTTCAACACACCCTGGGAAAACAATGCCATGACCTCGCTCCGCTCGATGATGCGGCGCCGCGCGCCTGCGATGACAGAATGACGATGCTGCTCAGCAGTTCATTTTGTCATCGATGCGCAGCGAGGTCATGCGCGAAGCGCGTCATCAGTGCAAATGGCGCGGCCGGCGCCCGCCGCCGTGGCCGCCGCCGCCGCCACCGCCGCTGCCGCGCGGCGGCTTGCCCAGCTCCAGCGAGCTGGCCAGCGCGTCGAAGCGCTGGGCGAACAGCTTGTCGATCTCGCCCACCACGCCCGACAGCTCGGCGGCGTCGAAGTGCCGTTCCATCACGTTGATCACGTCCTGCACCAGCAGGTCGCGCTGCACTTGCATGATGGCCGCGGGCGTGGGCCCGACGAACAGCATCAGGAAGTCGTCGCGCGACTCGGCTTCGGGGTCGGCCTCTTCCTCGTCGAAGTCGGCATCGTAGAAGGTGACCTCGATCGCCGCGCCGGCGTCGGCCAGGTCGTTCAGGCTCATGCACATCTCGTCGAGCGACTGGCGGAAGTCGTCGTCGCCGTTGACGGTCCAGCACATCGTCAGCAGGTGCTCGTGCGCATCGAACTTGATGCCGGGCTCCTCCTCGTACGCGCTTTCGGCGCCGTCGGCCAGCGACTTGGCGCCCGCGTACTTCCACAGCGGCTTGAGGGCTTCCTGCAGCTGGGCATAGGTGACATCGGCGCGCACCGGCACATCGCCATGAACGTGGATTTCGAAGGGGGCGTCGTCGTAATTGGCCATGTGGCTCTCTCTTCGTTGCGGCCTGGTGCCTGGAACCGGAATCGAACCGGTACGCCGTTATGAGGCGGCGGCGGATTTTAAGTCCGCTGTGTCTACCTATTTCACCATCCAGGCGGTTCACCGACTGTAAGACAAAAAGAAAACAGCCCCATCAACCGCGAAAGTCGAAGGGGCCGCTCGTGTGCCTGGAGGCGCGGGGCGGAGTCGAACCGCCCTGGACGGATTTGCAATCCGCTGCATAACCGCTTTGCTACCGCGCCACACAAGAAAAAGGGAAGCGGATGCTTCCCTTCTTCGACGGTGCCTGGAGCGGGAAACGAGACTCGAACTCGCGACCTCAACCTTGGCAAGGTTGCGCTCTACCAACTGAGCTATTCCCGCGGAAGACCATGATTATAGACAGATTTTTTCGCGTTTTCGAGTGCGTCCGAAGTTTTTGATCAGTGTTTGACGGCAAGCGGCGTGGTTGCCGGCTTGGTGCCTTCGGCCACCGCGGCCGCGGCCGCGGGCTCGTCGTCGGGCAGCGGTGTGGGCAGGCGTTCGAGCGCCAGTTCCAGCACCTTGTCGATCCACTTCACCGGCACGATCTCCAGCCCGTTCTTCACGTTCTCGGGGATGTCCTGCAGGTCCTTGCTGTTCTCCTCGGGGATCAGCACCGTCTTGATGCCGCCGCGCAAGGCCGCCAGCAGTTTTTCCTTCAGGCCGCCGATGCCAGTGACCTCGCCGCGCAGCGTGATCTCGCCGGTCATCGCCACGTCGGCGCGCACCGGGATGCCGGTGTACGCGGAGACCATGGCGGTGGTCATCGCGGCGCCCGCGCTCGGGCCGTCCTTGGGCGTGGCGCCGTCGGGCACGTGCACGTGCATGTCGCGCTTCTCGAACATCTCGTCCTTGATGCCCAGGCCGCGCGCGCGGCTGCGCACCACGGTGCGCGCGGCTTCCACCGATTCCTTCATCACGTCACCGAGCGAGCCGGTGCGCAGGATGTTGCCCTTGCCCGGCATCAGCGCGGCCTCGATGGTGAGCAGGTCGCCGCCCACCTCGGTCCAGGCCAGGCCGACCACCTGGCCCACCTGGTTCTGCGCCTCGGCGCGGCCGTAGGTGTACTTGCGCACGCCCAGGAAGTCGTTGAGGTTGTCCTCCGTGACCTTCACCTGCGGCGTCATCTTCTTCAGCTGCAGGCCCTTGATCACCTTGCGGCAGATCTTGGACAGCTCGCGCTCCAGCGAACGCACGCCGGCTTCACGGGTGTAGTAGCGCACGATGTCGCGCACCGCGCTTTCGGCGATCTCGAGTTCCTCGTCCTTCACGCCGTTGTTCTTCATCTGCTTGGGCAGCAGGTAGCGCATGGCGATGTTGGTCTTCTCGTCCTCGGTGTAGCCCGACAGGCGGATGACTTCCATGCGGTCCAGCAGCGCCGGCGGGATGTTCATGGAGTTGGAGGTCGCCACGAACATCACGTCCGACAGGTCGAAGTCGACTTCGACGTAGTGGTCGCTGAAGGTGTGGTTCTGCTCGGGGTCCAGCACTTCCAGCAGCGCGCTGGCGGGGTCGCCGCGGAAGTCGGTGCCCAGCTTGTCGATCTCGTCCAGCAGGAACAGCGGGTTGCGCGTGCCCACCTTCGACAGGCTCTGCAGCACCTTGCCCGGCAGCGCGCCGATGTAGGTGCGGCGGTGCCCGCGGATCTCGGCCTCGTCGCGCATGCCGCCCAGCGCCATGCGCACGTACTTGCGCCCGGTGGCCTTGGCCACCGACTGGCCAAGCGAGGTCTTGCCGACGCCCGGGGGGCCGACCAGGCACAGGATCGGCGCCTTGACCTTGTCCACGCGCTGCTGCACCGCAAGATACTCGAGGATGCGGTCCTTGACCTTCTCAAGGCCCCAGTGGTCTTCGTTGAGCACCTGCTCGGCGTACGCCAGGTCGTGCTTGATCTTGGTGCGCTTGGCCCAGGGCAGGTTGGTCAGCACGTCGATGTAGTTGCGCACCACCGTGGCCTCGGCCGACATCGGCGACATCAGCTTGAGCTTCTTCAGCTCCGCGTCGGCCTTCTTCTTGGCGTCCTTGGGCATCTTGGCAGCCTTGATGCGCTTCTCGATCTCCTCGATGTCCGCACCCTCTTCGCCCTCGCCCAGCTCCTTCTGGATCGCCTTGACCTGCTCGTTCAGGTAGAAGTCGCGCTGGTTCTTCTCCATCTGGCGCTTCACGCGGCCGCGGATGCGCTTGTCGACGTTGAGGATCTCGACCTCGCGCTCGATCTGCTCGAACAGGTTCTCCAGGCGCTCCTTCACCTCGGCCAGGTCCAGCACGATCTGCTTGTTGTCGAGCTTGAGCGGCAGGTGCGCGGCGATGGTGTCGGCCAGCCGGCCCGGGTCGTCGATGCTGGCGATCGAGGTCAGGATTTCCGGCGGGATCTTCTTGTTGAGCTTGACGTACTGGTCGAACTGCTGGAGCACCGCGCGGCGCAGCGCCTCGACCTCGGCCGACTTGGACTCGTCCACCACGCTGGCCGGCACCGGCACCACGGTGGCCGAGAAGTGCTGGTTGCCGTCGGTGATCTTGCTCACCCGGGCGCGCTGCTGGCCTTCGACCAGCACCTTCACGGTGCCGTCGGGCAGCTTGAGCATCTGCAGGATGGTGGAAACGCAGCCGACCTCGAACATGTCGGTCACGGCCGGCTCATCCTTGGCCGCCGCCTTCTGCGCCACCAGCATGATGCGGCGCTCGGCCTCCATCGCGGCCTCCAGCGCCTTGATGCTCTTGGGGCGGCCGACGAACAGGGGGATCACCATGTGCGGGAACACCACCACGTCGCGCAGGGGCAGGAGCGGCAGTTCCATCGGTTCGGGCGGCAGGGGATTGTGTGCGGACATGAAAATCCTTCTTGTGACCAGCCGCATATGGCTGGCGATGCGCCATTTTCAACCCGGCCCCGTGCAACTGTGGCCAGCAGGGTTGAAAGCGGCTGAAAAACCACGAAGGGCTCCGTTGGGAGCCCTTCCGTTCACGCTTTCTTGGCCGCCTCGCGGTAGACCAGCAAAGGCGGCTTGTTCTCTTCGACGGTCGATTCGTCCACCACCACGCGCTCCACGTTGGAGATGTTGGGCAGCTCGAACATGGTGTCGATCAGCGACTGCTCCAGGATGGAGCGCAGGCCGCGCGCGCCGGTCTTGCGCGCGAGCGCCTTGCGGGCGATGGCCTTCAGCGCGCTGGGGCGCACCTCCAGGTCCACGCCTTCCATCGACAGCAGCTTGGCGTACTGCTTGACCAGCGCGTTCTTCGGCTCGGTGAGGATCTGCACCAGCGCGTCCTCGCTCAGCTCGGACAGCGTGGTGACCACCGGCAGGCGGCCGACCAGTTCGGGGATCAGGCCGAACTTGATCAGGTCCTCCGGCTCGACCTCGCGGAACATGTCCGACAGGCTGCGTTCGGCCTTGCCGCGCACCTTGGCCGAGAAGCCGATGCCCGAGGCCTCGGTGCGCTGCTCGATGACCTTCTCCAGGCCGGAGAAGGCGCCGCCGCAGATGAACAGGATGTTGGTCGTGTCGATCTGCAGGAAGTCCTGGTTGGGGTGCTTGCGCCCGCCCTGCGGCGGCACGCTGGCCATGGTGCCTTCGATCAGCTTCAGCAGCGCCTGCTGCACGCCCTCGCCCGACACGTCGCGCGTGATGCTGGGGTTGTCGGACTTGCGCGAGATCTTGTCGATCTCGTCGATGTAGACGATGCCTCGCTGCGCCCGCTCGACTTCGTAGTTGCAGTTCTGCAGCAGCTTCTGGATGATGTTCTCGACGTCCTCGCCCACGTAGCCGGCTTCGGTCAGCGTGGTGGCGTCGGCCATGACGAAGGGCACGTCCAGCATGCGCGCCAGGGTCTGGGCCAGCAGCGTCTTGCCCGAGCCGGTGGGGCCGATCAGCAGGATGTTGGTCTTGGCGAGCTCGACCTCGTCCTTCTTGGCCTTTTCCTTGTGGCGCAGCCGCTTGTAGTGGTTGTACACCGCCACCGACAGCGCCCGCTTGGCCGGCTCCTGGCCGATCACGTAGTTGTCGAGATTGAGCTTGATCTCGTTGGGCGTCGGCAGGTCGCCGCGCGCCTCGCGCTGCTCGTCGCCCTGCGGCAGCTCGTCGCGGATGATCTCGTTGCACAGGTCGATGCACTCGTCGCAGATGAAGACCGAGGGTCCCGCGATGAGTTTCTTCACCTCGTGCTGGCTCTTGCCGCAGAAGGAGCAGTAAAGCGTTTTCTCGCTGGAAGAGCCTTTTCGTTCGGCCATGTGGGGAGCGCCTGCCTGGGGTAACTGTTGGGGAGGATGATACAGAAAGGGATTGGGGGCTAGGGACCGGGGGCCAGGGAAAAAACCACACAAGCGGCACCGGATGCCGCCCTGGTATTCCCTAGACCCCGGGCCCTAGCCCCCAGGCCCCGCGAAATGGCCCTCAAGGCCTTTTCGCAATGACCTGGTCGACGATGCCGTAGGCCCTGGCTTCCTCGGCTTCGAGGAAGTAGTCGCGGTCGGTGTCGCGCTCGAGCTTTTCCAGCGGCTGGCCGGTGCGCTCGGCCATGATGCGGTTCATCGTGGCCTTGGTCTTCAGGATGTCGCGGGCATGGATCTCGATGTCCGTGGCCTGGCCCTGCATGCCGCCCAGCGGCTGGTGGATCATGATCTTGGCGTTGGGCAGCGAGAAGCGCTTGCCCTTTTCGCCCGCGGCCAGCAGGAACGCGCCCATGCTGGCGGCCATGCCGGTGCACAGCGTGGACACCGCCGGCTTGATGAAGTTCATGGTGTCGAAGATCGCCAGGCCGGCGCTCACGCTGCCGCCGGGCGAGTTGATGTACAGCGAGATGTCCTTGTCGGGGTTCTCGCTTTCCAGGAACAGCAGCTGGGCGACCACCAGGTTGGCCGTCTGGTCGTTCACCGGGCCGACCAGGAAGATCACGCGTTCGCGCAGCAGGCGCGAGTAGATGTCGTAGGACCGCTCGCCGCGGCCCGACTGCTCGATGACCATCGGGATCAGGCCGAGGCCTTGGGTGTCGAGTGCGCTCATGGGGGGTTTTCGCTCCGTGTGTGGCTGCTACTGTAGTCCGAAAGAAGATGGGGCGCGGCCGCAGAACTGCAAGCCCGCGCCCCGATCCGGGTCCCTCGGCGGAATATCAGCCCTGCGGGCCCATCAGCTCGTCGAACGTCACCTGCTTGTCGCTCACCTTGGCCTTGGACAGCACGTAATCGGTCACGTTGTTCTCGATCACGATGGCTTCCACCTCGGCCATGCGGCGGTTGTCGCCGTGATACCAGCGCTCCACGTCGGCCGGGCGCTCGTAGCTGGCGGCCAGTTCCTGGATGTGCGCCTTGATCTGCTCGGGCTTGGCGCCCAGGTCGCTGGCGCGCACCAGCTCGGCCACCACCAGGCCCAGGCGCACGCGCCGCTCTGCCTGCGGCTGGAACACGTCGCCCGGAATCGGCGCCTTGTCGGCGTCCTTGATGCCGCGCTGCTTCAGGTCGGCGCGGGCGCTCTCGACCATGCGGTCGATCTCGTTCTGCACGATGGACTTGGGCAGGTCCAGCTCGGCCTTGGACACCAGCGCGTCCATGGCGGACTGCTTGTTGCGGGCCAGCACGCGGAACTTGACCTCGCGCTCCAGGTTCTTGCGGATGTCGGCGCGCAGGCCCTCGACCGTGGCGTCGGCGATGCCCAGCGACTTGGCGAAGGTTTCGTTGACTTCCGGCAGGTGCGGCGCCTCGACCTTCTTCACGGTGACCATGAAGTCGGCCGTCTTGCCGGCCACGTCCTTGCCGTGGTAGTCGGCCGGGAAGGCCAGCGGGAAGGTCTTGCTCTCGCCGACCTTCATGCCGCGCACCGCGTCCTCGAATTCCTTGAGCATCTGGCCTTCGCCGATGGAGAACTGGAAGTCCTCGGCCTTGCCGCCGTTGAAGGGCTCGCCGTCGATCTTGCCTTCGAAGTCGACCGTGACGCGGTCGCCCTCTTGCGCAGCCGCATCCTGCGGGCGCTGGGCGAAGCTCTGGCGCTGCTTGCGCAGGATGTCCAGCGTGCGGTCGACGGCGGCATCGGTCACTTCGGCGCTGATGCGCTCGACTTCGGCGTCGGCCAGTTCGCCGATCTTCACTTCGGGATAGACCTCGAACACGGCGTCGAATTCCAGCTGGCCTTCGGGCGCGCCTTCCTTCTCGGTGATCTTGGGCTGGCCGGCGACGCGCAGCTTGGCCTCGTTGGCGGCCTGGGCGAAGGCTTCGCCGACCTTGTCGTTCATCACCTCGTAATGCACGGAGTAGCCGTAGCGCTGGGCGACCACCGACATCGGCACCTTGCCGGGACGGAAGCCGTCCATCTTGACGGTGCGCGCGAGACGCTTGAGGCGGGAGTCGACTTCGGACTGGATCGCGCCGACGGGCAGCGACAGGGTGATCTTGCGTTCCAGCTTGTCGAGGGTTTCTACGTTCACGGCCATGATGGGTTCACTCGCTAGGGTCTTCGATTGCGTGGTGCGCGGGGGGGGACTCGAACCCCCACACCATTGCTGGCGTCAGGACCTAAACCTGGTGCGTCTACCAATTTCGCCACCCGCGCCCGCTGTCCTGATTCGTCGAAAGGGAAAGCGGGCAGCCAGGGTGACCCCGGCGGCCCGCTCGAATCCGGTCAACTGATGATTTTAACCCGCGGAAGAACGGCCTCCGATTTCCGCGGGCGGGCGGTCACGCCGGCTGTGCCTCCAGCAGGGGCGCCGCGGGCTTTTCCTCGCCGGGGCGCTTCACGCGGAACCAGGCGGCGTACATCGCCGGCAGCGCCAGCAGGGTCAGCACGGTGGCCACGATCAGGCCGCCCATGATGGCCACGGCCATCGGACCCCAGAACACCGAGCGCGACAGCGGGATCATGGCCAGCACGGCCGCGGCCGCGGTCAGCACGATGGGGCGCAGCCGCCGCACCGCCGACTCGACGATGGCGTTCCAGGCCGGCACGCCGCGCGCGCGGTCCTGCTCGATCTGGTCGATCAGGATCACCGAGTTGCGCTGGATCATGCCCATCAGCGCGATCACGCCCAGCAGCGCGACGAAGCCGAACGGCCGGTTCAGCAGCAGCAGCGCGCCCGCCACGCCGGCGATGCCCAGCGGGCCGGTGATGAACACCAGCAGCGCGCGGCTGAAGCTGTGCAGCTGCAGCATCAGCAGCGTGAAGACGATGAACAGCATCACCGGAATGCCGGCCGAGATGGACGACGAGCCCTTGCCGCTTTCCTCCACCGCGCCGGCCACCTGGATGCGGTAGCCCGGCTGCCACTTGGCTTCCAGTTCCTTCAGCCTGGGCATCAGCTCATTGGTGACAGTTGCGCCCTGCATGCCTTCGATGACGTCGGCCTGCGCGGTGATGGCGTAGTCGCGGCCTTCGCGCCACATCACGCCCGGCTCCCAGGTGAAGGTCGGCTTGGCGATCTGCGTGAGCGGGATCGACTTGCCCGACGCCGTGGGCAAGTAGGCGTTGCCGATGTCGGTGATGGCGCTGCGCTCGTCCAGCGGCTGGCGCAGCACGATGTCGATCAGCTTGTCGCCTTCGCGGTACTGGCCCACGGTGGTGCCGGACAGGATGGTCTTGCTGGCCTGCGCGATCGACTGGCTGGTGACGCCCAGCGCGCGCGCCTTGGCCTGGTCCACTTCCAGCCGCAGCACCTTCACCGACTCGTTCCAGTTGTCGTTGACGCCGCGCGTGTTCGGGCTGGCGCGCAGCGCCTCCTTTACCTGGTCGGCGTAGCCGCGCAGCATGACCGGGTCGGCGCCGACGATGCGGAACATCACCGGGTACGGCACCGGCGGCCCGTTGGGCAGCAGCGTGAGGCGGCCGCGCGCCTCGGGGAATTCGGTGGCCAGCACCGCCGGCAGCTTCGCGCGCAGCAGCTCGCGCGCATGCAGGTCCTGCGGCAGCACGATCAGCTGCGACACGTTGGTCTGCGGGAACACCTGGTTCAGCGGCAGGTAGAAGCGCGGCACGCCCGAACCGATCCAGGTGCTGACCGAGGTCACGCCGGGTTCGGCCATCAGGCGCTTCTCCACCCGCTTGGCGACTTCCTCGTTCGCGGCGAACGAGGTGCCTTCGGGGAACCACAGGTCCACCATGATCTCCGGCCGGCTCGAGTCCGGGAAGAACTGCTGCTGCACCTTGCCCATGCCGACGATGCCGAGCGCGAAGGTCAGCACCGTGGCGCCGATGGTGATCCAGCGGTGCTCCACGCACCAGTCGACCGCGCGGCGGAAGCGCCGGTAGAACGGCGTGTCGAAATGCTCCCCCTCGACACGGTCGGGATGCACGAAGGACTGCGGCTTGGACTTCAGCAGCAGCGTGCCCAGGTAAGGCACGAAATACACCGAGACGAACCAGCTGAGCACCAGTGCGATCACCGTCACCGCGAAGATCGCGTAGGTGTACTCGCCCACGGTGGAGCGCGCCATGCCGATCGGCAGGAAGCCGGCGGCGGTGATCAGGGTTCCGGTCAGCATCGGCATGGCGGTGACTTCGTAGGCGAAGGTGGCGGCGCGGACCTTGTCGTAGCCCTCCTCCATCTTGCGCACCATCATCTCCACCGCGATGATCGCGTCGTCCACCAGCAGGCCCAGCGCGATGATCAGCGAGCCCAGCGAGATCTTGTGCAGCCCGATGCCCCAGTAGTCCATGGCCAGGAAGGTCACGGCCAGCACCAGCGGGATGGTGATGCCCACCACCAGGCCGGGGCGCATGTCCACGTACCAGCGCCGCCACAGCGGCAGCCCCGCGGCTTCCGGCCGCTTGTGCAGGCCCAGCGCGAGGAAGCTCACCGCCAGCACGATGACCACCGCCTCGACCAGCGTGCGCACGAACTCGTTGACCGAATTCGCCACCGAGCGCGGCTGGTCCTGCAGCTGCACCAGGCGGATGCCCGCGGGCAGGCCGTCCTCGATGCGGTGGAACGAGCTCTTGAGCGACTTGCCCAGGCGGATGATGTCGCCGCCCTTGGCCATCGACACGCCCAGGCCGATCACTTCCTTGCCCTGGTGGCGCACCTTCACGGTCGGCGGGTCGACGTAGCCGCGCTTCACCTCGGCGATGTCGCCCAGGTGCAGCTGGCTGCCCGAGCTGCCGCGGATCGGCATGGCTTTCAATTGGTCCACCGCCTGGAACTGGCCGCCCACGCGCACCTGCACCACGTCCAGCGGCGTCTGCACCGCGCCGGCCGACTCCACCGCGTTCTGCTGGCCCAGCTGCGCCAGCACCTGCGTCAGGTCCAGGCCGAGCTGCGACAGGCGCTTTTGCGAAATCTCGATGTAGAGCTTCTCGTCCTGCACGCCGAACAGCTCCACCTTGGCCACGTCGGGCACGCGCAGCAGCTGCTGGCGCACCTCGTCGGCGAAGGTCTTGAGCTCGGCGTAGTTGAAGCCGGCGTCGGCCTCCAGCGCGTAGATCACGCCGTAGACGTCGCCGAATTCGTCGTTGTAGAACGGCCCCTGCACGCCCGCGGGCAGGGTTCCGCGCATGTCGCCGATCTTCTTGCGCACCGCGTACCAGACGTTGGGCACGTCGCCCGGCTTGGAGGAGTCCTTGATCTGGAAGGTGATCAGCGACTCGCCCGGCTTGGAGTAGCTGCGGATGATGTCGGAGTACGGCACCTCCTGCAGCGTGCGCTCCAGCTTGTCGGTGACCTGCTCGGCCACCTGCTGCGCCGTCGCGCCAGGCCAGTAGGTGCGGATCACCATGGCGCGGAAGGTGAACGGCGGGTCCTCGTCCTGGCCCAGCTGGAAGTAGGCCGCGATGCCCAGCACCATCAGCACCACCATCAGGTAGCGCGTGAGCGCCGGATGCTCCAGCGCCCACCGGGACAGGTTGAAGCGCTGGCCCTCTTGCGTTGCTTGTTGTTCTTCCTGCATGCCGGCCTCAGCGTGTGGCGGCGGCGGGAGCGGCGGCGACGGCGGACGGGACCTGCCAGATCGCGACCTTCTGGCCCGGCTGCAGCACGTGCACGCCGGCCGACACAACGGTCATGCCCGGCTGCAGGCCGGCGCCGATCACGGCCTCGTTGCCGTCGGCGGTCGTCACCTGCACCGCCTGCGATTTCACGGTCATGGTGCCGCGGTCCACCACCCACACGGCGGTGCCCTTGCCTTCCTGGCGCAAGGCGCTGGTCGGCAGCTTGATGACCTGGGCGGCCAGGTCGGGGCGGCTCAGCGCCGGCAGCACCGACACGGTGGCGCCCAGCGGCGGCTGCACCGAGGGATCGAGCGAGACCTTGACCGCGTAGGTGCGCGTCACCGGGTCGGCGCTGGCGGCGACCTCGCGCACCTTGCCGGTCACCGACGTGCCGCTGGCCCAGGGCTTGACCGTCACGGCCGCGCCGGGGCGCACACCGGGCACCTTGTCCTCGGGCACCGAGAACACCACGTCGCGTGCGCCGTCCTGCGCGATGCGCACCACCGGCGCGCCGGCGGACACCACCTGGCCGGGCTCGGCCTCGATGGCGGTCACCACGCCCGACACGTCGGCCACCAGGCTGGTGTAGCGCGCCTGGTTGCCCTGCGAGGCGAGCTGCGCCTGTGCCTGTTCCAGCTGCGCCTGCGCGGCCTTGAGCGTGGTGTCGCGGCGCTCGAGTTCGGCGCCGCTGATGAAGTTCTGTTCGCGCAGCGCCTGGTAGCGCTTGAAGTCGGCGGCGGCCAGGTCGCGGTTGGTGCTGGCGGCGGCCATCTGCGCGCGCGCCGCGTCGGTGGCCAGGCGGTAGTCCTGCGGGTCGAGCTGCGCGAGCACCTCGCCGGCCTTCACGTGCTGGCCCAGCTCGGCCTGGCGGCGCATGATCTTGCCCGCGACGCGAAAGCCCAGGCGCGACTCGGTGCGCGGCCGCACTTCGCCGGAGAACTCGTAGCCCGACTGCGTGCCGGACATGCCGACGGTGATCACCTTGACGGCGCGCAGCGGCTCGGGCGGTGCGTCCGGTTTGGAGCAGCCACCAAGGGTGGCAGCTACCAGGAGGAGCAGGCTGAGCGACAGCGGAAGTGCGGAAAATTTCTGATACGGCGTCATGGAAGAGGTCGAAAGTTACGCAAAATCGGGTGCTACTGACTGACTGGTTAGTAATCTAGGGGATTTGGCCCAACCGTGTCAAGCAACAATGCAGGGGTGACGACAGCACCCGACGGCCGGCCGCAGCCGGTCGACCATTACGAGAATTTCCCGGTCGCCTCCTGGCTTTGCCCGGCGCGGCTGCGCCCGGCCGTGGCGGCGATCTACTGGTTCGCCCGCACGGCGGACGACATCGCCGACGAGGGCGATGCCGCGCCGGCGCAGCGGCTGGCCGACCTGGCGGCCTACCGGGATGCGCTCGCCGCCTGCATCGCGGGCGCCGAGACTTTTCCTCGCTGGCCGCGGGTGTTCACGCCATTGCGGGCGGTGCTGCGCGGCTTCGCCCTGCCCCACCAGCCCCTGTTCGACCTGCTGAGCGCCTTCGAGCAGGACGTGCGCAAGAGCGCCGATGCCGAGACCTACCGCGATCGCGACGATCTGCTGGACTACTGCCGCCGCTCCGCCAACCCGGTGGGCCGGCTGATGCTGCACCTGTACGGCGTCGGCGGCGCCGAAGCGCTCCGGCGCTCCGACGCCATCTGCAGCGCGCTGCAATTGATCAACTTCTGGCAGGACCTGAGCATCGACATTCCGCGCGGCCGCTACTACCTGCCGATGGACGACCTGCGGCGCCATGGCATGGACCCGGCCGAGCCCGCGCAATGGGCCGGCCACCCGCGCTCGCGCGAACTGGTGGCGGAGCAAGTCGCGTGGGCACGTGCGCTGATGCTCTCGGGCGCTCCGCTGGTGCGCGAGGTGCCGGGCCGCGCCGGCTGGGAGCTGCGGCTGGTGGTGCAAGGCGGCCTGCGCATCCTGGACCGCATCGCGGCAAACGACTTCGACAGCTTCGACGCGCGGCCGAAGCTGCGCGCCTGGGACCTGGCGCCGATGACATGGCGTGTCCTGCGGATGTGACAATTACGGCCTCATGACGCCAGAACAGTACGTGCAGAACAAGGCCGCGGCCTCGGGCAGCAGCTTCTACTACGCTTTCCTGTTCCTGCCGCCGCCGCGCCGCGCCGCGATCACCGCTTTCTACGCCTTCTGCCGCGAGGTCGACGACGTGGTGGACGAGGTCAGCGACCCCGGCGTCGCCGAGACCAAGCTGGCCTGGTGGCAGGCCGAGGTGGCGAAGTCCTTCGCCGGCAATCCCACCCACCCGGTGATGCGCGCGCTGATGCCGCACACCCAGGCCTTCGGGCTGCGGCAGGAGCAGCTGCAGGCGGTGATCGAAGGCTGCCGCATGGACCTGCACCAGACCCGCTACCTGGACTTCCCGAACCTCAGGCGCTACTGCCACCTGGTGGCCGGCGTGGTGGGCGAGGTATCGGCGCGCATCTTCGGCCAGACGCAGGAGGCGACCACCGGCTATGCGCACACGCTGGGCCTGGCGTTCCAGCTCACCAACATCATCCGCGACGTCGGCGAGGACGCGCGGCGCGGCCGCATCTACCTGCCGGTCGACGAGCTCCAGCGGTTCGAGGTGAAGGCCAACGAGCTGATACAGCGCCAGTATTCGGAGCGCTTCACCGCGCTGATGCGCTTCCAGGCGCAGCGCGCGCATGCGCTCTACGACGAAGCGCTGGCGCTGCTGCCCCCCGAGGACCGGCGTGCGCAGAAGCCCGGGCTGATGATGGCCAGCATCTACCGCACCCTGCTGCGCGAGATCGAAGCCGACGGCTTCCAGGTGCTGCACCAGCGCGTGAGCCTCACGCCGCTGCGCAAGTTCTGGCTGGCCTGGAAAGTCCAGGCGCTCGGCCGCCTGTGACGCGGCGCCCATCCACACACAAGGTGGCCGTCATCGGCGGCGGCTGGGCCGGCCTGGCCGCCGCCGTGCAGGCCACCCGCGCAGGGCACCACGCCACCCTGTTCGAGGCAGCGCGCGCGCTGGGCGGCCGGGCCCGCAGCCTGGAGCTGGCCCTGCCGGGCGGCGGCACGGCGATGGTCGACAACGGCCAGCACATCCTGATCGGTGCCTACCTGCAGACCTTGCGGCTGATGCAGGAGGTGGGCGTCGACCTGGAGCAGGCCTTGCTGCGGCTGCCGCTCACGCTGCGCTTTCCCGATGGCGGCGGCCTGCAATTGCCGGCGTGGCCCGCGCCGCTGGACGCGCTGGCCGGCATCCTGGGCGCGCGCGGCTGGAGCTGGCGCGACAAGCTGTCGCTGCTGCGGCATGCGAGCGGCTGGCAGCGCCGCGGCTTTGCCTGCGCGCCGCAGCTCAGCGTCGCCGACCTGTGCCGCGACCTGGCGCCGCCGGTCATGCACGATCTGATCGAGCCGCTGTGCGTCGCCGCGCTCAACACGCCGTCCGAACAAGCCAGCGCCCAGGTGTTCCTGCGCGTGCTGCGCGATTCGCTGTTCGGCGGCGGCCACGGCAATTGGGCGGGCTCCAACCTGCTGCTGCCACGCCGCGACCTGGGGCGGCTGTTTCCCGAGGCCGCGCGCGACTGGCTGCAGGCGCACGGCGCGGAGATCCGCATGGGCAGCCGCGCGCAGGCCATCGCGCGCGACGGCTCGCGATGGAGCGTCGACGGCGAGCCGTTCGATGCCGTGCTGCTCGCCTGCCCGCCGTGGGAGGCCGCGCGCCTGGTGGAAGCCGGCGGCATGCCCGCGGACGCATGGCTGGCGCACGTGCGCGCGCTCGACTACGAGCCCATCGCCACCGTCTACGCGATGGGCACGCAGGCCCTGCCGCTGCCCATGCTGTCGCTGCGCAGCGATGCCTCGCGTCCCGCGCAGTTCGTGTTCGACCGTGGACAACTCGGCGGGCCGCCGGGATTGCTCGCCTTCGTCGCCAGCGCGAGCCGCGGCACGCTGGAAGAACTGCAAGACCAGGTGGTCGCACAGGCCGCGGCGCTCGGCTGGCCGGTCACGCCGCTGCGCACCGTGGTGGAAAAGCGTGCAACCTTCGCCTGCACGCCAGGCCTGCGGCGGCCGGCCAGCGCCATCGCGCCCGGCCTGTGGGCCTGCGGCGACTACGTCGAGGGACCCTACCCCGCGACCCTGGAAGGCGCGGTGCGCAGCGCGCTGGCGGCTGTCGCCGCTATCACCTGAACAGGTCGGTCAGCTCGCCCAGGTGGGCCAGCGTGATGTGCGGCTGCAGTTCGTGCGGCCACATCGTGTCGCCACGGTTGAGCCACACTGCCTGCATGCCGGCGTTGAGCGCGCCCAGCACGTCCAGCGTGGCGTCGTCGCCCACGTGCAGCACGCTCTCGGGCGACACGTCCACCGCGCCGGCGGCGGCGTGGAAGATGCGCGGGTCGGGCTTGCCCACGCCGAACTCGCGCGCCGAGATGCTGGCCGCGAACAACGGCGCCAGGCCGACCACCGCCAGGTCGGCGTTGCCGTTGGACACGCTCACCAGCGGAAAGCGTGCCGCCAGGAATTCCAGCGCCGGCAGCGCGTCGTCGAACAGGGTCACGCGCTGGCGTTCGGCGAAGAACACCGCGAACGCTTCGTCGGCCAGCAGCGGGTCCTCGCCCGCGCGGTAGAGCGCCAGGCGGATCGATTCGCGCCGCAGCGCGCTCAGGTCGTGCTTGAGCTCGGGGCGCGAGTCGGCCATGTGGTCGCGGATCTCGCGCAGCGCGCCGGGGCTGGAAAACAGCGCCGCGGCCATCGGCGCGTTGCGGGTCAGCCAGTCGTGCAGGGCTTTTTCCGCGCGCTCGATGGTGGGCCAGATCGGCCACAGCGTGTCGTCCAGATCGAGGGAAACGGCCTTGATTTTGGCGACGTCGAGCATGGCGGCAGAATACCTCATGGCCTTTCCCTTCAAGATGGAACAACCTTTCCCGCATGGCCAGGCGCCGCGCACCGCCATCCTCCTGTGCAACCTCGGAACGCCCGACGCGCCCACCCCGGCCGCGGTGCGCCGCTACCTCGCCGAATTCCTGAGCGACCGGCGCGTGGTGGAGATCCCGCGCGCCGTCTGGCTGCCGCTGCTGCACGGCGTGATCCTGCCGCGCCGCAGTGCGAAATCGGCCGCCAAGTACGCCAGCATCTGGACGCCCGAGGGCTCGCCGCTGAAGGTCTGGACCGAGCGCCAGGCCAAGCGGCTGCAAGGCTGGCTGGGCGAGCGCGGCCACCGCGTGCAGGTGGCCTATGCGATGCGCTACGGCAACCCGTCCATCGCCAGCCAGCTCGACGCGCTGAAGGCCGCCGGCGCCACGCGCGTCCTGGTGCTGCCCTGCTATCCGCAGTATTCCGGCACCACCACCGCCAGCATCGTCGACGCGGTCTCCGCCTGGACGGCGCGCACGCGCAGCCTGCCGGAGCTGCGCTTCGTCAACCGCTACCACGACGACCGCGGCTACATCCAGGCGCTGGCCGACGGCATCGAGCGCCACTGGCGCATCGAAGGGCGCGGTGAGCACCTGGTGATGAGCTTCCACGGCGTGCCCGAACGCACGCTGCACCTGGGCGACCCCTACCACTGCGAATGCCGCAAGACGGCGCGCCTGCTGGCCGGCCGGCTGAACCTGGCGGAAGGCGACTACAGCGTCACCTTCCAGTCTCGCTTCGGCCGCGCCAAATGGCTGGAGCCCTACACCGAACCGACCTTGCGCGAGCTGGCCAAGCGGGGCACGGCGCGGGTGGACGTGGTCTGCCCCGGCTTCACCGGCGACTGCCTGGAGACGCTGGAGGAAATCGCGCAGGAAGGCCGCGACGCCTTCCTCGCCGCGGGCGGCAAGGAATTCCGCTACATCCCCTGCCTGAACGACGCCACCGACTGGATCGGCGCGCTCGGCGGCATCGCGGAGCAGCACCTGGCCGGCTGGCCGACGCGCGAGGAGCCGGACAAGCAGAAGCTGCAGGCGTCGCGCGAACGCGCGTTGGCGCTCGGCGCGAAGCAATAGCTCAGGCCACGGCGGCCGCCTGCTGGCGGTCGATGAACGACGTCACCAGATCCAGCTGCGCCGGCACGTTCAGCGCCGGCGCGTGCCCGCAGCCGGGCACCTCCACCACGCGCAGCAGGCCCAGCTTGCCGGGCCCGCGCCGCTGCATCTCCTCGGTGGCGTCGGGCAGCACCAAATCAGACTCGGCGCCGCGCAGCACCAGCACCGGAATGTGCAGCCGGTCGTAGTGCTCCCACAGGTCGTAGTCGTTCGGGTGGTCGGTGAACTGCCGCACCATGGCCGGGTCGTAGTGCGGTGTCACGCGCCCGTCGGGCAGGCGACGCGCCGAGGTTTCGGTGAGGCGCCGCCACTGCGCATCGGTCAGGCTGCCGAACGGCCGGTAGACTTGGCGGAAGAAGTCCTCCAGCTGCGCCATGCTGCCGAAGGCCGGCGGGTTGCCGGCGTAGGCGCGGATGCGCTCCAGCGCCGGCTCGGCCAGGCGCGGAGCGTTGTCGTTCATCACCAGGCTGATGACGCGGTCCCGCATGCCCGGCTCGAAGATGCCGGCCGCGCAGACTTCGCCGATGGCCCCGCCCATGGACGTCCCGACCCAGTGCGCGCGCGCGATGCCGAGTTTGTCGAACAGCTCGGCCGCGGTGCGCGCGTAGAACCGCAGCGTGTACTCGGTGCCCGGGTCCGGGCTCCACTGGCTGAGGCCGCGGCCGATGGTGTCGGGGCAGATCACGCGGTAGCGGCCGCTCAGGTGCCCGGCCAGTTCGTCCATGTCGCGGCCGGTGCGCGCGAGCCCATGCCAGGCGATCACCACCGGTGCGTGCGGCGAGCCCCACTGCGTGTAGTGCATCTCGCGCCCCGCGCAGGTGACGTAGTGGGAAGTGAATGGCATGGAGTTCTCTTGTACTTCTTGTCCTACTTGAGCAGCCGGCCGCTGCTGCCGATCACGGTGACTTCCACGTAGCGCGAGCCGATGCGGTTGTCGGGGGAATAGCTGACGGTGATGCCGCCCAGCTCGTAGGGACCGGTGCCTTCCAGCGCCTTCATCACCTTGGCCCGCGTGGGGTTCGGCCCGGCGCGGCGCAGCGCCTCCACCAGCACCTTGGCGCCCAGGAATTCCTCGAAGCTGGTGTAGCTGACCGGCTCGCCCGGCGCGTATTTCTTCAGCAGCTCCTGGTACTCGCGGATCACCGGCAGGGTGCCCATGAACGGGTACGGCACCACCTGGCTGATGCCCAGGCCGTGCGCGTTCTTCAGCCCGGCCAGCTTGACCAGCTCGGCCGGGTCGACCACCGAGATGTTCAGCAGCTGCGCGCCGCCGCCGGATTCGCGGTACTGCTTGACGAAGGCCGCGGTCGATTTGTTGACCGAGACCATGATCACCGCCTGCGGGTCGGCCGCGCGGATCGCCTTCAGCGCGGCGTCCACCTTGTCGGTGTTGCGCTCGTAGCCGGCGGTGACGGCGGGCTTCAGCTGCCGCCTGGCCAGCGCCGCCTCCACGCCGAGCAGCCCCGCCTTGCCGAAGCTGTCGTCCTGGTACATCACGCCGATGCGCTGCATGCCCAAGGTGGTGAGCTGCTGCACCATGTGCTCGGCCTCGTCGGCATAGCCGGCGCGCACGTGGAAGATCCACGGGTTGAACGGGCTGCGCAGCGGCTCGCCGCCGGTGTAGGGCGCCACCAGCGCGGCGCCGCCCTGCTCCAGCACCCTGTCGGCCAGCAGCTTGCCCACGTTGGCCGTGCCGGCGAAGCCGAACAGCGCCACCACCTCGGGCTTGGCCAGCATCTCCCTGGTGAGGCGCACGGTGTCGTCGACCTTGTAGCCGTCGTCGACGACCAGCACCTTGATCTTCTGGCCGTGCACTCCGCCCCTGTCGTTGACGTGCTCGAACCAGATGCGGCCGCCCAGCACCATCTGCGCGCCGGTGGTGGCCAGCACGCCGGACAGCGGCGCCACCTGGCCGATGACGACCTCGGCGCGCACCGTGCCTGCACTCAGCAGACAGGCCGTGCCGAAGGCCAGGGCTGCGCGACGCAGCCAGTGCTTGGGGTGAGACTGCATGCGGCGCTCCTCAGTCGGGAATGGTGACCGTTCCCGCCGCGAAGCCGATCGCGTCGGCCGCGGCCGGCGCCGTCACGAAGGCCGGCACGTTGGCCGCGGTGATGGCCGGCGCCGCGCCGGGCGTGCCGCCGCGCGGCACGGTGCGCACCACCTGGCTGGCCGGCAGCGCGCTGCCGTTCTTCAGGTGGCCGTACACGGCATCCAGCGCGCGGTTGAGGTACACGTGCAGCGGCACGAAGCGCGAGTCGTAGCCGGGCAGTACGGCCGGCAGGCCGATGAAGCCGTCGAAGTGCTGGGCGTTGGTGACCTCGATGTACGACAGCTTGCTGGCCGTGCCCTCCACCTTCTTGTTCAGGCCGAAGTACGGGCGCGAAGTGTGGTTGACCGGCAGCAGGTTGTCCGAGCGGCCGTGCACGATGATGGCCGGCTTGCCCTGCAGGTTGCCGTTGCGGCGCGTCGCGTCCAGGCCGGCCTGCAGCGCCAGCGCCTGCGCGCTGCTGCCGGTGACCAGGTTGCGCAGGCACAGCGCGCCGTCCAGGTTCCAGTCGGCCACGCCCGCGGCGTTGAACGACAGGAAGTCGCGCGCCGCACCGAACTTGCCGTTGTTGTTCACCAGGTTGATGCCGCCGGCCGGCGGCACGCCGTTGCCGGTGACGAACATGGTGGCCAGCGCCGAGGCCGGGGCCAGCGTGGTGACGCTGCCGTTGGCGGCCGTGGCGGCATAGCTGAAGCCGCACAGGTTGTCCTTCACGCTGGCGCGCGCCAGCGCGTTGGCGAAGGTGGCGGCCACCGCCGGCGACACCTCGAAGGCGGCATGCGATGGCTGCAGCGCGGCCGAGTCCGGTTCCCAGCCGTAGGCCAGCAGCTTCTGCAGCGATTCCTCGGCCTGTTCGGCGGTGGTGGATGCGCTCAGCAGCCCCTGCGTCTTCAGCGCGGCGCAGCGGTTCGGCGCCACCGGGAAGGCCGGCGCCGCGAAGCCGCCCGCGTAGGCCGCGGCGAACGGGCCGCCGGCGATGGAAGGCGCGAGCGCCGCACAGGCCTGGTACAGGTTGGCGTAGGTGGTGAAGTCGATCAGCGGCTTGCCGACCGTCGGCACCGTGGTGGCGCCGCGCTTGATGGTGATGCCCGCGTTGGCCGGCATTTCCACCGCCGGTTCGGCCACCGCCACGCCGCGGATCAGGCCGCGCGTGTCCTGCTCGGCCGCCGCGATGGCGGCGCCGCCGCCGTTGGACACGCTGGAGGCGATGACGATGGTGTTGCCGGGCGTGAGCGTGGCGTAGCGCCGGCCGGTGCCGTCCTGGTCACCGTATTTTTCGTTCAGCACGTAGAGCGCGAATTCCGCCGCCTGCAGGGTGAACTTGCCCCAGTCCTTCTCCACGTTGCGGCCGGAGTGCGCGTGCTTGAAGGCGTAGCGGTTCGGCGTGGCGGCGTCGAACGCGGCCAGCTCCGCGCCGGTGAGGCCGGCGTTGAACTGCGCCGCCGTGCCGGCCGCCGCCGCGCTCGCGCGCCGGCCGTCGATCAGCGGCACCGTGTCGTTCTGCAGGTCGTGCGGCGCGCCGCCCGTGCCCTTGTCGGTGTAGGCCACGGCGCAGCCGTGCTTCAGGCCCCACTCGCCGGTGGAGATCGCGCCGTACACGCCGCGCGAGCCCGACGAGGTGGCGGTGATGATGCAGGGATTGGTCTTGCTGAAGGAGTCGGGCACCTGCACCAGCAGCGTCACGTTCTGGCGGCCGCTGCCGTCGTCGGAGAACGCGATGTATTCGGTGCCGGCGATCTTGCCGCTGCCGGCGGTCGGCGTGCCGTTCACGTCCACCGACGGGCCGTACAGGCTGCCGTAGCCGCCGGCGGTGGTGGTGTCGACGATGGCGCGGTAGCTGGTGTAGATGGCGGCGCGGCGCAGCTCGGCGGCGGTCGGCGCGTCGGCGTTCGCATAGGCCGGCGCCGTGGCCGATGCCAGGCCGCCGGCGCCCAGGCCTGCGGTCAGCAGGTCGTCGCCGCTGCCGTCGTAGGTGGCGGACATCACGCTGCCCAGGAAGGCCGGTTTCTCGTTGACCTGCTGCGAGGACGAATCGCCGCAACCCGCGGCCAGCGCCGCGCAGGCCAGCCCGATCATGCCCGCGGCACGCTGTTGTCTCTTCGTCATGTGCGTTTTCCTTGCTTGAGCTTGTGTTGCGCGGAAGCGGCGCGCAGCCGCCCCACCACGCCGGTGGGGAAGTAATAGACCGAGAGCACGAACAGCAGGCCCAGCCACAGCAGCCAGCGGTCGGGCGACAGCAGCGCGGCCAGCCAGGGCAGGCCCGAGGCGGCTTCGCTGCCCAGGCGCAGCAGGTCCTGCAGGTAGCTTTGCGCCACCACGAACAGGCCGGCGCCGAGCGCCGCGCCGTACACCGTGCCCATGCCGCCGATGACGACGATCAGCAGCACGTCGAGCATCACCTCGAACGACAGCGAGGTGTCCGGCCCGTTGTAGCGCAGCCAGAGCGCCAGCATGGCGCCCGCCAGGGTGGCGAACAGCGCCGACAGGATGCTGGAGAGCGTGCGGAACACCACCACCCGGTAGCCGATGGCCTCGGCGCGGAACTCGTTCTCGCGAATCGCCTGCAGCACCCGGCCGAACGGCGAATTGACGATGCGCAGCAGCGCCAGGAACAGCACCAGCGCCACCACGAACAGCAGGTAGTAGCAGATCAGGCGCCCGTCGAGCGTGACGCCGAGGAACGGCTCCCCGGCCAGCTCGAAGCTGGGCGACAGGACCTGCGGCACCTTGAAGGTCAGGCCGTCCTCGCCGCCGGTGATGTCCGACAGCTGCGAGGCCAGCGTCTGGAACGCCGCCGCCACGGCCAGCGTGATCATGGAGAAGAACAGCGCGCGCACCCGCAGCGAGAACAGGCCGACGGCCAGCGCCAGCAGGAAGGACAGCGCCAGCGCGCCGGCGATGCCGGTGAACAGCGCGCCCCAGGTCGGCCCCAGGCGCGTGAAAGCGATCGCTACGCCGTAGGCGCCGATGCCGAAGAACATGGTGTGGGCGAAGCTGACGATGCCGGTGTAGCCCAACAGCAGGTCGAAGCTCGCCACCAGCACCACGAACACCAGCACCTTGGCGGCGACGTTGAGCGCCTTGACGCCGGGGAACACGAAGGGCGCGAACGCCAGCGCCGCCAGCAGCAGCACCAGCAGCACGGCCAGCACGCGGCTGCGCGGGAAATCGGTGGAAAGAATGCGGGCCAGCATGGCGTTTTATTTGTTCAAGGCGTACACGCCCTGGGGCCGCCACAGCAGGATGGCCATCATGAGCGCGATGTTGGAGAACAGCGCCGCCTTGGGCACCAGGAAGCCGGTGTAGTTGGCCATCAGGCCCACCAGCACGGCGCCCACCAGCGCACCCGTGGTCGAGCCCAGCCCGCCGATGATGAGCACGATGAAGATCAGCACGTTGACCTGCGCGCCCATCTGCGGCACCACGCTCTGCTGGTACAGGCCCCACATCACGCCGCCCAGGCCCGCCAGCGCGCTGCCGACCACGAACACGCCGATGAACAGCACGCGGATGCGGTAGCCCAGCGCCTCCACCATCTCGCGGTCCTGCACGCCGGCGCGGATCAAGAGGCCGATCTTGGTGCGCGTCAGCGTCCACAGCAGGCCGCCGAACACCAGCGCGCCGACCACCACCGCGATGGCGCGGTACTTCTCCACCGCGGCCTCGCCCAGCAGGATGGTGCCGCGCATGCCTTCGGGCAGCGGCAGCGGGATCTGCAGCGGGCCCCAGATGACCTTGATCAGCTCCTCGCCGATGATCATGCCGCCCATGGTGATGAGGATCTGCTTCAGGTGGTTGCCGTACACCGGCCGCACGATCAGGCGCTCGAAGGCCAGGCCCACGGCCGCGGCCACCAGCATGGCGACCACCATCGCCGGCAGCACCGCCAGCAGGTTGACCCACAGGCTGGCCGAGCTGGTGTAGTCGGACATGGCGCCCAGCACGCTGGTGGCGACGAAGGCGCCCAGCGCGATGAATACGCCGTGGCCGAAGTTCAGCACGTCCATCAGGCCGAACACCAGCGTCAGGCCGGAAGCGATGACGAAGATGATCATGCCCATCGCCAGCCCCGCCACGGTGAGCGTGACCCAGGTGGACATCGAGCCGATGAAGGGCAGCACCGTCAATGCCAGCAGAGGCACCAGTGCCAGCGGCTTCCAGTCGAAATCGGATGTGTTCATGCTCATAGCGCCAGCCCCAGCAGGGATTGCTGCAGGGCCTCGTCCTCGGCCAGTTCCTTCATGGACCCGGCGTGCACGACCTGGCCGTTGTCCATCACGGCCACCGTGTCGCCCAGCCGCTTGGCGAAGTTGAAGTTCTGCTCCACCAGCAGGATGGTCACGCCGCTTGCCTTCAGCTGCGCGAAGGCGTCGATCATGTTGTTGATGATGGCCGGCGCCAGGCCCTTGCTCGGCTCGTCGATGATCAGCAGCTCGCGCGGCTCGACGATGGCGCGCGCCACCGCCAGCATCTGCTTCTGCCCGCCCGAGAGCTTGCCGGCCGGGTGGTTCCAGAACTTCTCCACCGCCGGGAACAGCGAGAAGATCCACTTCAGCCGCGCGTCGTCCAGTTGCTCGGCGCGCCGGGCGCCGCGCGCGGCCAGCAGCATGTTCTCCTTGACCGTGAGGTCGGCGAAGATGCCCATGTTCTCCGGCACGTAGGCGACGTTCAGGCCGGCGATCTGCGGCGTCGGCCAGGCCGTGATGTCCTGCTCGCCGAAGCCGATGCGGCCGGCGGAAGCGCGCCACAGGCCCATGATGGTCCGCAGGGTCGTCGTCTTGCCTGCCCCGTTGCGGCCCAGCAGCATGGTGAGTTGGCCGCGCGGCACGGCGAGGTCCACGCCGTGCAGGATGTGGTACGCGCCGATGTGGGTGTGCACGCCGGCGAGCGTGAGGAGATTGCCGCTCATGGCTGGTCTCCCTTGCCGGGCGAAGGCCCTTCGACAGGCTCAGGGCGAACGGAGACGCCCAGGTACGCCTCTTGAACCACCGGCGACGCGATCACCTCGGCCGGCTCGCCGTCCGCCACCAGCGAACCGTTGTGCAGCACGATGATGCGGTCGGCCAGCTCGCGCACCACGTCCATCTTGTGCTCCACCAGCAGGATGGTCTTGCTGCGGTCTTCCTTCAGCCGGCGGATCAGGTTCAGGATCACCGGCGCCTCGGCCGCGTTCATGCCGGCCGTCGGCTCGTCGAACATGAAGACCTGCGGCTCCAGCGCCATCAGCAGCGCGACTTCCAGCTTGCGCTGGTCGCCATGCGGCAGGTTGGCCACCAGCTCGTGTTCCTTGTCGGCCAGCGCCACCGCGCGCAGCACCTCGTCGGCGCGCGCCGTCAGCACCTTGTGGTCGCTCCACACGCTCCACAGGTTCAGGCCGCGGCCGTGCCCGCCTTCGCGCCGGGCCTGCACGGCCAGGCGGATGTTCTCCAGCACGGACAGGCGCGGGAACAGGTTGGTGAGCTGGAACGCCCGCCCCAGGCCGGCGCGGGTGCGCTGCGACGCGCTCAGGCTCGACAGGTCGCGCCCGCCCAGCGAGACGCTGCCGGCCGAGGCCTTCAGCTGGCCCGAGATCAGGTTGAAGTAGGTCGTCTTCCCTGCCCCGTTCGGCCCCACGATCGCGGTCAATGTCCCCGGCTCGAACGCGCAGGTGACGGCATTGACCGCGACGTGGCCGCCGAAGCGGATGGTCAGGTCCTTGGTGGCGAGCTGGCTCATCGTTCCTTCAGGTTCGGATTCAGGGACAGGTCCCGATCACGTAGTAGTTGGTCCCGGTCTTCTTCAGCGTGGTGGTCACGAAGACGTTCCACAGGCCCATGTTCTGGTTGGACCCGTTGGCGTAGGTAGTGCCGCCCGACTGGTAGGCGCGCCCGGCCGTGGTGTGCGCGTAGTTGCTCGAGGTATAGCAGGTGGCGGGCGTGCCGCCGGCCAGCGTGGTGCCGCTGGCGGGTGCCGAGGCCGCGCCTTCCAGGCCGCCGCTGTCCACCGCGCGCACCGTCCACGCATAGGTGGTTGAAGCGGCCAGGCCGGTGTCGGTGAAGCTGGTGCCCGTGACCTGCAGCGCGTTCACCTTGTTGGCGTTGCGGTAGACGTTGTAGCCCGCCGCGCCGGTGACCGCGCTCCAGCTGATAGCCATGGTGCTGGTGGTCGCGCCCGAGGTGCTGCCGCTGGCCGGCGCCGGCAGCGTGCCGCCCCCCCCGCCCGAGCCGGTGCCCGAGGAGACCTGGTCCACCATCGCCTTGATGGCGGCGATCTGGGTGCCGCCCTTCTGCGCGAAGTTGCCGCCGTACCAGCCGATCCAGTCCCAGCAGCCGTTCGGGTTGGGCAGCGAGCCGCTGGCCGCGGTGGCCCGGCTGGTGCTGTCCACCTTGGCCTGGGGGAACAGCACGATGATGCCGTTGGTGTCGGCCCAGCGCGTGTAGCCGGTGCTCTTGACGAACTTGTCGCCGATGGTGGCGTAGTTCTGCTGGCAGCCGTGCAGAGCCACGTGCACCTTGCACTGGGTGCCGGCGGCGCAGCTGGCCGGAACGTACAGCCAGCCGGTGGACGACATGCCCGGGTTGGTGCTGAAGGCGGTCTGGTCGAACTCGATGTAGTTGCCCGCCGCCGGCGCGTTGTTGCGCGCATTCAGCGCGCCGTAAAAGTGCGCGAACATCGCCTGCACGCCGTCGTAGCCGCAGTTGCTGATGTAGGGCGAGGCGCTGGTGCCGCAGGCGTTGTTGCCGGTGCTGTCGAAGTCGGTCGGGAACACGTGGGCGGTGCTGGCGCGCGACACGTACAGCAGGTTGGCCGCCGTGACGCCGTTGTTGGTGTACTGCGTCTTCGCGCCCAGCATCGGGTTCGGGCCCACCGTGGCGTCGCTGGTGCCGACGAACATGTAGACCTTCTGCGCCGCCACGTTGGCCTTGCTGTCGATCTGGCTGCCGCTCCAGTTGTTGATGTCGGTCTGCATCGTCGACAGCTGGGTGGAACTGATGGTGGCGTTGTACATGCACGCCGTGTAGTTGCTGTGGCCGGCGCACATGTAGGGGCCACCGGCGAACATGCCCACGCCCTTGAAGTACGACGAATGCGCGTAGCCCAGCTGGTTGGCCATGAAGGCACCGGCGGACAGCCCGGACACCGTGGCCTTGGACGTGTCGACCTTGTACTTGGGAAGCGGCACCACCGCGTGCGCGGCGGCGGCGAGGAAGGCCGTCGCCGCGGCGGCGGCGAGGGTGCGAAGCAGTCTGGACCTCATTGCGTTGTCTCCTTTTGGTGGCTCATTCCGTCATGGCGATGCCCATCCCCCGTGTGCCCGGGGGTTGTCGTTCAACGAGGAAGGCGCGGCGGGGCGCGCGGCGGGACGGCCGAAGCCGTCCCGTTCAGGCCCGCTTCAGCGCTTGTTGCGGATCGGGACGTTCATCTCTTCCGGCTTGATCTCGCGGACCAGCTCGGGAACGCCCCAGGGGAAGGCCGGATCGACCTTGATCTTGAAGTGGTACATCGACTGCATGGCCTGGTGGTCTTCCTTGCGGAAGGTCATCCTGCCCTTGGGCGTGTCGAAGCCCATGCCTTCCATGGCCGGGATCAGCTTGGCGGCGCTGGCGTCGCCATTGGTCTTCTTCAGCGCCGCGACGGCGGCCATGGCGGCGGAGAAGCCGCCGGCGGTGAAGAAGTCGGGCGGCGCCTTGAACTGCTTGTAGTGCGCGGCCACCAGGGCCTCGTTCACCGGGTTCTTCGGGATGCCGAAGTAGTAGTAGGTGGCGCCTTCCATGCCGGGGAACTGCTTGTACGAGGCCATGGCCGGCAGGATGTTGCCGCCGGTGGCGATCTCGATGCCGTAGCGCTTCAGGTCCAGGTCGGCGATCTTGAACGGGTTGCCGGCGCCGGCCCAGATGATGAAGATCACCTTGCGGCCCGGCTGGTCCTTCAGCTTCTCGATCAGGCGCTGCGCGCCGGCGGTGAAGTCGGTGGTGCTGACCGGCAGGTATTCCTCATGGACGATCTTGGCCTGCTTCAGCGTGTCCTTGAATGCCTTCACGCCGTCGCGCCCGAAGGCGTAGTCCTGCGCCAGCGTGGCGACGGTGGTGCCCGGCTTGTCCACCGCCACCGCGTTGGAGATCGCGTCCTGCGAGCTGTTGCGGCCGGTGCGGAAGATGTACTGGTTCCACTTGTCGCCGGTGATGGAGTCGGCCACGGCCGGTTCCACCAGCAGGATCTTCTTGTACTCCTCGGCCACCGGCAGCATGGCCAGCGCCACGCCCGACGAGGTCGGGCCGATGGCCAGGTCGGCCTTGTCGTCCGAATACGCGGTGGCCAGCAGCGACTTGCCCAGGTCCGGCTTGCCCTGGTCGTCCTTCTCGATGACGACGATCTTCCTGCCGCCGACCATCATGGTGCCGCCGGTGGCGTAGTCCAGGCCCATCATCAGGCCGGTCTGCGTCTGCTTGCCGTAGGCCTCCAGCGGACCGGTGCGGCTGTAGACGTGGGCGATGCGGATTTCCTTGCTCTGGGCGAGTGCCAGCGGGGAAGCGAGTGCGGCGACAGCGGCTGCGGCCAACGCAGCCCAGGTACGGCGTTTCATCGATGTCTCCTAGTTTGCTGACGACCTTGCACGCACCGTGCCAGGGCGTAAGTGATTGATTTCACAACGGATTGCGCACCAGCCTTGGCTGGGGCTGCACGATTCTCGGACATTTGATTGTCTGAAATTCAGGCAACCGTCTGAATTTCAGGCAATGCATCCAGCCGCTCGTAGAGCTTGGCGCGCGAAATGCCGAGCAGCCTGGCGGCCGCCAGCTTGTTGCCGCCGGTGGCGGCCAGCGCCTCGCGGATGGCGCGGCGCTCCAGTTCGGCCACCTGCTCGGCCAGCGGCCGCAGCGGGCCCGCCGGTGCCGCCGCCGCGGGCACGGCAGCCGGCGGCGGATCGACCCGCTCCATGCCGGCCTCGTGCAGCACCTGCTCCACGTCTTGCGCCTCAATGCGCGGCGAATCGCTGCGCATGGCGGCCTGCTCCATCACGTTGCGCAGCTCGCGCGTGTTGCCGCGCCAGGGCTGCGCGCCGAGCAGCGCCATGGCCTCGGCACTCAGCTCCAGCGGGCCGGAAGCGTTGCGCGCGGCGATGTCCTCGGCCAGCACCTCGGCCAGCGCCGGGATGTCGGCGCGGCGCTCGCGCAGCGGCGGCACGCGGATCGGCAGCACGTTGAGCCGGTAGTACAGGTCTTCGCGAAAGCGCCCTTCGCGCACCAGCGCGGCCAGGTCGCGCGAGGTGGCGGCGATCACCCGTGCGTCGAAGCGCACCACCTTGTTGGAGCCCAGCGGCTCGATCTCGCCTTCCTGCAGCGCGCGCAGCAGCTTGGCCTGCAGGCCCTGCGGCATGTCGCCGATCTCGTCGAGGAACAGCGTGCCGCCGTCGGACAGCTTGAACTTGCCGTCGCGGCCCTTGCGGTCGGCGCCGGTGTAGGCGCCGGGCGCGACGCCGAAGAACTCGGCCTCCAGCAGCGTGTCGGGCACGGCGGCGATGTTGACGCCGACGAACGGCCCGCGCGCGCGCGGCGAGGCAGCGTGGATGGCCTGCGCCAGCAGCTCCTTGCCGGTGCCGGTTTCGCCCAGCAGCAGCACCGGGCTGGACGACAGCGCCGCGCGCCGCGCCTGGCGCTTCACCTCCACCGCCGGCGGGCTGCTGCCGATGAAGCTGGCCAGCGTGTGCTTGGTGCGCCGCTGCGTGGCCAGTTCGCGCCGCGCGTCGTCCAGGTCGCGCTGCAGGTGGGCGAACTTCTGGATCAGCGGCTGCAGCGTGGTTTCCGGGTGGTCGAACAGCACGATGCCCAGCGCGCCGATCACCTCGCCCTGCGCGTCGCGCAGCGGGATGCGGCTGACCACGAAGGTGCCGGCCTTGTTGGACAGCAGGTCGATCAGGATCGGCTTGCCGGTGCGCAGCACGCGGTGCATCTGCGTGTTCTGCACCACCTCGGCCACCGGGTGGCCGACGAAGTCCTCGGCCCGCGGGTAGCCCAGCGCCGGCAGGAAGCGCTTGTACTGCTCGTTGATCCAGACCACGCGCGCCTCGCGGTCGACCAGCAGCATGCCTTCGCTGGCGTTGGCGAACAGCTCGAACATGGAGCGCGCCGCCAGCTCCAGGATGCTCTGGGCGTCGCTCGGCAGCGCCATTCAGTGCCCCAGGATCTTGGACAGGAAGTCCCGGCTGCGCTCGCTTTGCGGATTGTTGAAGAAGTCGTGCGGCTTGCCGCGCTCGACGATCTGGCCCTCGTCCATGAAGATCACGCTGTCGGCCACCGCCTTGGCGAAGCCCATCTCGTGCGTCACGCACAGCATGGTGATGCCCTGGCCGGCCAGCTCGATCATCACGTCCAGCACTTCCTTGATCATCTCCGGGTCGAGCGCCGAGGTCGGCTCGTCGAACAGCATGATCTTGGGCGTGAGGCACAGCGCCCGGGCGATCGCCACGCGCTGCTGCTGCCCGCCCGACAGCTGCAGCGGGAACTTGTGCGCCTGGTCGGCGATGCGCACCCGCTCCAGCTGCTGCATGGCGCGCTCGACGGCTTCCTTTTTCGGCAGCTTGCCGACCCACATCGGCGACAGGGTCAGGTTGTCCAGCACGCTCAGGTGGGGAAACAGGTTGAACTGCTGGAACACCATGCCGACCTTCTTGCGGACCTCGTCGATCGCCTTCACGTCGTCGGCCAGCTCGACGCCGTCGACCACCAGCCGGCCTTCCTGGTGTTCCTCCAGCCGGTTGATGCAGCGGATCAGCGTGGACTTGCCCGAACCGGACGGCCCGCAGATCACGATCCGTTCGCCGCGCGCCACCTCCAGGTCGATGTCGCGCAGCACGTGGAAATCGTTGCCGTACCACTTGTTGACTTTGTCGAAGCTGATGATGGATTCGGGCATGGCGGGAACGGTGGGCTCAGTTGCGCTTGCTGGTGTTGACCTGCCGCTCCACCCACAGGCTGTAGCGCGAGATGGCGAAGCAGAAGACGAAATAGATCAGGGCGATGAAGACGTAGCCTTGCAGCTTGAACGGCTTCCACTCGGGGTCGGCGTTCAGCGCCAGGTCCAGCGAACCGGTGAGCTCGTACAGGCTCACGATGCTGACCAGCGACGTGTCCTTGAAGACGGAAATGAAGCTGTTGACCATGCCGGGCACCACCATCGCCAGCGCCTGCGGCAGCACGATCTTGCGCTGCGCCTGCCAGTACGACAGCCCGAGCGTCGCCGCCGCCTCGACCTGGCCGCGCGGCACCGCCTGCAGGCCGCCGCGCACCACCTCGGCCAGGTAGGCCGCGGAGAACAGCGTCATGCCGGCCAGCACGCGGATCAGCACGTCGATGCTCACGCCTTGCGGCATGAACAGCGGGAACATGAACGAGGCCATGAACAGCACCGAGATCAGCGGCACGCCGCGGATCAGCTCGACGTAGACGACGCAGATCGCGCGGATCGCCGGCAGCTCCGAGCGCCGCCCCAGCGCGACGACCAGCGCGATCGGGAACGCCATGCCGAGCGACAGCGTGGACAGCAGCACGGTGAGCGGCAGCCCGCCCCAGCGGTCGGTCTCCACCTTGGCCAGGCCGAAGGCGCCGCCGTGCATCAGCACCATGAAGGCCGCCAGCGCCGCCACCCACGCCAGCAGCAGCCAGGCCTTCCAGAACGGCCGGATGCAGCTGGCCACCAGCATCGCCACCAGCAGCAGGGTGGCGATCAGCGGGCGCCATTGCTGCTCGTACGGATAGCGGCCGAAGATGATGATGCGGTGCTTCTCGCCGATCACGCCCCAGCAGGCGCCCACGCCCTCGGCGGCGCGGCAGGCCGGCTGGTCGATCCGCCACACGGCGCGCAGCACGGCCCAGTCGATGAAGCCGGGCAGCACCCACAGCAGCAGGGCCAGCACCGCCATGGTGCCCAGCGCCGTCTGCCAGTCCCCGAACAGGTTGGCGCGCGTCCAGGCCAGCCAGCCCTGCGTGCGGTGGGGCGCCGGGCGCGGCGCGATGGATCGGAAGCTGCTTGCGCTCATGGAGGTCAGCGTTCCTTGATGGCGACGCGGGCGTTGTACCAGTTCATGGTGCCCGAGGTCAGCAGCGACAGCACGAGGTAGACCGACATCAGGATGGCGATGCACTCCACCGCGCGGCCGGTCTGGTTCATCGCCGTGTTAGCGATCGACACCACGTCGGGATAGCCCAGCGCCACCGCCAGCGAGGAGTTCTTGGTCAGGTTCAGGTACTGGTTGGTCAGGGGCGGCACGATCACGCGCAGCGCCTGCGGCAGCAGCACCAGCTTCAGCTCCATGCCGAGGTTCAGGCCCAGCGCCGCGGCGGCCTCGCCCTGCCCCTTGGGCACGGCGGCGATGCCCGAGCGCACCACTTCGGCGATGAAGGCGGCCGTGTAGAGCGTCAGGCCGAGCAGCAGCGCCAGGAATTCAGGCGTGAGCGCACCGCCGTTCTCCACCGCGAACTCGCCCTTCACGGGGATGTCCAGCACGGTGGAGGCGCCGCCCAGCAGCCAGCCGGCGAAGCCGGCGCCCAGCAGGATCGCCAGCGGCATCCAGAACATGCTGGGTGCATGGCCGGTGCGCTCGAAGCGCGCGCGGCCCCAGCGCCGGTACAGCAGCAGCAGCACGAAGCCCACTCCGAGCCCGGCCAGCGTCCAGGCTTCGCCCGGGCCCCAGACCGGGATCGGGAAATTCAGCCCGCCCTTGCTGATGAAGAACGGGCCGACCTTCACCGCGTCCTGGATCGGCGGGAACACCTCGGTCAGGACCAGGTACCACATCAGCAGCTGGATCAGCACCGGGATGTTGCGGAAGAACTCCACGTAGGCCGAGCACAGCCCGCGCACCAGGGCGCTGCGGGAGAACCGGCCGATGCCCAGCAGCGTGCCGAGCACGGTGGCGAGGAAGACGCCGGTGATGGCCACGCGCAGCGTGTTGGTCAGGCCGATGCCGAAGGCATGCCAGTAGGAGTCGGTGGAGTCGAAGGGATACAGGCTTTCGCCGATGGTGAAGCCGGCGGGCTGCTGCAGGAAGTCGAAGCCGCTCTGGATGCCCCGCACCCGCATGTTGTGGGCGGTGTTGGAGGCGAGGAACCACACCACCAGCGAAATCGCCGCCACCGTCAACAGCTGGTAGACCAGCCCGCGGAAGGCGCGGCTGCGCCAGGACCATTGTTTCTTGCGTGGCGGTTTCTTGGCAGGCATGGACGGACGGGTTGTGGGCAACCTACGGGCCCGGCGCCAGGCCGGGCTCGTTCGCAAACGGCGCTCGGGCGCTCAGCGAATCGGGATGGCGTACATCAGGCCACCCTTGTTCCACTGGTTGTTCAGGGCGCGCGGCAGCCCCAGCGACGACTTCGGGCCGACGTTGCGCTCGAACATCTCGCCGTAGTTGCCGGTGGCCTTGACGGCGCGGTACATCCATTCCTTGTCCAGGCCCAGCAGCTTGCCCATGTCCTCGCCGACGCCCAGGATGCGGCGCACCACCGGGTCCTGGCTGGTGGCCTTGAGGTTGTCCACGTTGGCCTGGGTGATGCCGTACTCCTCGGCCTCGATCAGCCCGTTGATCATCCAGCGGACGATGGTGAACCACTCGTCGTCGCCGCGGCGCACCAGCGGGCCCAGCGGCTCCTTGGACACCACTTCGGGCAGGATCACGTGGTCGGCCGGGTTGGTGGCGATCTTGCTGCGGATCGAGGCCAGGCCGGAGGCGTCGGTGGTGTAGGAGACGCAGCGGCCGGCGAAGTAGGCGGCCGTGGCCAGCTCTTCCTTCTCGAACACCACGGTCTTGATGTTCAGGGCGTTGGCCTTGGCGAAGTCGGTGAGGTTCTTCTCGGTGGTGGTGCCCGACTGGACGCAGACGGTCTGGTTCTTGAGCTGCTTGGCGGTCTTGATGCCGCTCTTCTTGGTCACGATGAAGCCCTGGCCGTCGTAGTACATGACGCCGGCGCCATACAGACCCAGCGAGGCGTCGCGGGTGAGCGTGAGGGTGGAATTGCGCGACAGCAGGTCGACTTCACCGGACTGCAGCGCCGGGAACCGCTGCTGCGCCGTGGTGGGAACGTACTTGACCTTTTCCGGGTCGCCCAGCACGGCCGCCGCCAGGGCGCGGCAGAAGTCCACGTCCAGCCCGCCCCACTTGCCGGCGGAATCGGCCGCCGAGAAGCCCGCCAGGCCGGTGTGCACGCCACAGATCACCTGGCCGCGCTGCTTGATGCCGTCGAGCGTCTTGCCGGCGAAAGCCGGCGACGAGGACGCGATCGCGCCGACGGCCACGGCGGCCAGCGCAAGGCAGCGCCTGCTGATTCTGTTCATGGTGATCTCCTCTGTTCGGGTCGAAAAATTGGCAGGACCTTGGCAGTTGCAAGTCCTGGGCCAGAAAAGGATAGCCGAACTCCGCGGCGCGCCAGACTGAGGTCAACCCGGAGAACGCATGGCGATTCCTTGAATCCGCGGCGCAACGCAAGGCCTGGTTTTCCGACATGTAACAAGATCGCGCCGCCTGCGAACGCTCCCCGCGGCAGCCTGCTTCCCCCAGGCCGCACCCGCACGGGCGGGATAATGCCGGGCGCTACACGTCCGCTCCCGGCTCGCGCCGACCGACAAGAGAACATGACCCAAGACTCGCCCATCACGCCGGTCCCCCGGCGCGCCCACCCCCGGGGACGACAAGCGCCTCGCCCGACGCACCCCCTCCTGCAGACGCTGTCCGCGCTGTACCCGCGGCTGTTCGGCGCCCGGTTCCTTCCGCTCAAGCTGGGTGTCTTCCAGGATCTGGTGGCGGCGCATCCGCAGGCGCTGCCGGCGGCCGAGCTGAAAGTGGCACTGGGGCTGCACACGCGCTCGACGCGCTACATCGAGGCGATGGCCTCGGGCCTGGCCCGCCACGACCTCCAGGGCCAGCCGGTCGAGCCCGCGGCACCCGAGCATGTGCATTACGCCATCCTGGAGCTGTACAAACGCCGCGGCGGCAAGGCGCCGGAGCAGGCGCGCACGCAGGCGGTCGCGCAACTGGCGAATGCGATCGAAGCCTCGGGGCTGAGCCGCGAGGCTTACCGGGAGCGCTTCGCCCCGCCCGACGACCAGTTGCAATCGGTCCTGGAAGACGCGCTTGCGGTCGTGGCGCAGAAACACGCGCGCCGCGAGGCCTTGCAAAGGGCGTTCAAGGGGAGCGGCAAGACCGTGGCGGAATTCGCGCAGATGTATGGATTGGCTGTGGGAGAGGCGGAAAAGCTGCTCGTGTGAGCGGGTATCCCGGGCTCACCCCAGGCCTGCAGCTGTACGCCGGCAGGGCAAGATCGGGGGGATGACCCGAAGTGAACGGCTTCTTGCCATCCTGCAGGCCTTGAGAGGGCGCCGGCGTGCGATCACCGCCGCCGCGCTGGCGCAGCGCTTCGGGGTGAGCGAGCGCTCCATCTACCGCGACATCGCCACCCTGAACCTGCAGGGCGCCCGCATCGAGGGCAGTGCAGGGATCGGGTACGTGCTGCGCGAGGGGTTCTTCCTCCCGCCGCTGGCCTTCGATGCGGACGAGGCTGCAGCGCTCCTGCTCGGATTGCGTTTCGTCCTGCGCCGCGGCGACGCCGGCCTGGTGCGGGGCGCGGAGTCGGCACGCGCCAAGCTGGCGGAGGTGCTGCCCGCCGCGTTCGGCGACGCCGCGGGTGCCGACGTCCCGCTTCTCGTGGCGCCCCCATCGGCACGGTCGGACACGCTCGGCGTTCTTCGCCGGGCGATCGGGCAGCAGCAGGTGCTGCGCATCCGCTATTCCGACAGCGGCGGGCGCCGCACCGAAAGGCGCTTGTGGCCGGTGGCGCTGGGCTGGTTCGAAGGCGTGGAGATGGTCGCCGCGTGGTGCGAGCGGCGCGGCGCCTTCCGCAACTTCCGGGTGGACCGCATCCGCCACATCGAGCCGCTGGACGAGCGGCCACCGCGGTCGCGGCGAAGCCTTCTTGCCGAGTACAGGCGGATCGAACCGGGCCTCCAGCTCTGAGCCTCTTGACGTGAATTGTCAGGGGGGTGCCCGTACGCTCGCTCTCACTCTGTCAGGAACAAAGGAGCCGAGCAATGTTCATCGTCATGGGAGCCACCGGCCACGTCGGGTCCGCGGTTGCCGGGTCGCTGCTGGCCGCCGGCCACGAGGTGACGGTCGTCACGCGCGATGCCGATCGCGCGCGACGCCGCTGGCCGGGCACGCGGGCGCGCATCGTGGAGGCCGACGCCAACGATCCCGACGTGCTGCGCGCGGTATTCCGGCAGGGACGCCGCGCGTTCCTCCTCAACCCGCCCGCGGATCCCGGCACCGATACGGACGCGGTCGAACGCCGCACCGTGGCCGGCATCCTGCGCGCCCTGGAGGGGTCTGGCCTCGAGAAGGTCGTGGCCGAATCCACCGGCGGCGCACGCCCTGGCGAGCGCATCGGCGACCTCTCCGTGCTGTGGGAGCTGGAGGAGGGCCTGCGCCGCCAGCCGATCCCGGCGGCGATCAACCGGGCCGCGTTCTACATGAGCAACTGGGATTCCCAGCTGGCCGCCGTGCGCGAGTCCGGCACGCTGTCATCGCTCTACCCGGCCGATGCGCGCCTTCCGATGGCCGCACCGGAGGATCTGGGCAAAGCCGCGGCGCACCGGCTCCTCTCGCCGCTGAATGACGTGGGAGTCCAGCACGTCGAAGGCCCGGAACGCTACACGCCCGCCGACGTCGCGACCGCGTTCTCGCGAGCACTGCACCGGCCTGTCGACGTTGCCGTCGTTCCACGCGATCGGTGGCAGGAGACGTTCCGGCAACTCGGGTTTTCCGAGGCAGCCGCAAAGGCCTATACCCGGATGACGGCCACCAGCCTGGACGACCTGCACCTGCCCGACGACGCGATCCGCGGAACCGTCACGCTGGACGCGTACATCCGCGAGCTCGTGGGCCGGGATTGACGATCCGGTCGCCCGGCTCGCATGGTGAACTCCTCATGAGGAGTGCTCACCATGCTCTACGGCCGCTTCCGATTCGAAGCGGACCTGCTTATTGCGCCGGGTCGCCAGCCCGTCGTACGTCACGCAACATGAACAGATAGAGAGCCTCGACCTTCTCGCGCGCCCAAGGTGTCTTGCGAAGAAACTTCAGACTTGAACTGACGCTTGGATCGTTCGTGAAGCAGCGCACCGGCATACGGGCCGCCAACTCGGTCCATCCGTAATGGGCCTCAAGAGCTCGAACAATGGCCTCCAGCGTCACCCCGTGTAGCGGATCCCTGGGGTGGGCGGGAGAAGGCGCGACGTCATACATAAGGGATCTTCTCTCGATCCGCTCTCGGCCAGAAGCAGCAGTCATGAGTCACCAACTGGACCGACTCCCATGAAGAAAGCGGGCGTACCCGATCTCGGCAGCGCTCTTCGTCAGCTCTGTGTTTGCCCATGCGAACAGCTCACCCAATGGTCGATCCTGGAAAGGCCAGCGTACCAGCTGCGTCTGAGCCAATTCGGCGTCGTCCGTGGCCTGCAGCGTGCCGGTCCAGCGCATCTTCAGGTCATCGATCCACTGACGAACCGATTCCGCGTCACCGGGCCAGCGCACGTCCTCGCGCTTGAGCGTTGCCGCGCCAAAGTTGTGGTCCAGCGCCATCGACCACCAAAACCCAAGGTGCCACGTCATCCAAGCGATGCTTGAAGGACCAAGGTCATAACCCTCATGGTCCGGCCAGTCTGCTGACCACGTGCCGTCCGACTGGCGGTGCACGTGCAAACCGACGCTGGCCGGCCGCCAGAGGCATTCGTCCGTTGTAAGCGTGTCGAGGTGGTACGCAGTCAGTTGCCAAACCATGTCCAGCTGCCTCGTGAGGTACCCTTGAGCGAGGTTAGCTGGGGTCGGCGTGGCCATGGCTTGATGCTAGCAGCAGCGGTGCGAACAGCATTGGATCAGCAGCTCGATGATGGCGCCCCGGTACTTGGAGATGTCGTCGGGCAACTGGCCTTTGTGCTCCCGGTAGTAAGCGAACATCATCTCGCGCGCCTCATGCTCATTCGGCTTGCTCAGGGTCCTCGCGTCCGTGTCCAAAAGCGAGTATCCCGTGATGAGCTTGCTCCTACGACGCGGCACCTGGCGCTCACCCAGCTTGCCCAGGGCGATGGCGGCCCACTTCGCGGTCCAATTGTTCACCACGTCCCTGCCCAGCGTCGCGCAACACGACTCGTACTCGCTCAGCCAAGCGGGCGTGGTCTCGATCGCATAGAACACGTCGTCGATGACATGCTCCGTGTAGGGCTGTGGCAGCGTGGGGAGGATCTGAGCGACCAGGGCCTTGACGGCATCGGTTTTCATGCGCTATCTCCTCTAGCCAAGTGAGCGGCAACGGCCTTCGCGTCTTCGGCGGAAGCGAACAGGTAGCGCATGCGGCAGGCGCCGTACTCGCGCTCCAGTTCGTGCATGCGGATGGGGTGGTTCCCCATGCGGAAACGATTGGTCAACGCCGCCGAGCCCGGCAGTTCATAGACCCCCCAGCTTCTCGGCAAGGTCAGGCGCCCCTCAAAGCGCACTTGGGACGGGCTCAGCGCCCTAGCGAGGATATCGTCGATGATGGTCATCGGTGGGCCCTGAATGATCATAAGGTCGTTGCACTTGGCGCCCTGTCAACGCGACGCCGACCTCGAGAAGGGTGTTCCTGGTCAGATCGACTCACTACACGATTCAGGGCGAAGTACGCGCAGGAGAAGCAGACTGCGGTCGCAGAGTATCGGGCGTACATGCTTCAGCATGAGAACGAAGCGCTCGAAGACGGGACAGGCATGCCACTAGTTCGGTCCCTCTTGGGACTAAACCGCTATCAACCTGAGGGAGACCGACGTCCCCTCGTCGAAGTCGTCGTCATGTCTCGGAACAGTCCTGAGACGGGCATTCGGGTGTTCAACAACATCAGGAAGCGCGGACTCTCCATCAGCCGTCACGCGTTTACGGGTGGAGAGTCCGTTGTCGACTATCTAGACGCTTTTGACGTCGACCTCTTCTTGACGACGAACGTTGCAGACGCTCAGCGGGTTATCGACGGTAAGGTTTGCGCGGCCGCGATCCTGAAGGAATCGCCCAAGGATCGTCCGCCGCTCCCGGAAGACCAAGTTCGCATTGCTTTCGATGGCGATGCCGTCCTATTCGACGTTGAATTGCGAGGGCCTGGCCCCAGGATCACGCCCGGCCACGAACCATGTCGAGCAGGCGACCCAGAATGCGCTCGCCATCGGCCCGCAAGCCGTTGTGGGCGTACTCGTTGGTGACCCAGGCCCGCAGCCCACGAACGCCGTGGGCCGTCTCCTCCGCAAACGATCGCTCCACGTAGACATCGTCGACGTACACGGTCGCTGCCACCGGGACTTCGTTGCGGGCGAGGCGGTCGGCGTCGTACAGGCGCGGCCACGGATGCCGGGCCAGAATTTGCGCCGCCTCGCGATGCGCGCGCAAACCCGCATAGTCGTCCCACATCCACGGGAAGACATGCTCTGCTCCAAGCAGGTCGCCAGTCACCGCCTCCTCGGGGGCCAGCCGGTGTGCCGACCAGCGGGTGGCACCGCCGTCGGCATAGGAAGACTCATGCAGCGTCGCATAGATCGGATTGCGCTCCCACGGTAATGCCATCTGCGCGTCGGTCATGAATGCCGCCGAGCCAAAGGGCAGCTCAAGCAGGTGGTGCAGCCGTTCAAAACCGGCACTGTCGCCGAGCCACATCCCCGTCTGCCGAATGCGCCTCGACGTAAGGCGATCGCCGTTCGGCAAGCGGACGTCTTCATCGTCGAGCCGGCGCAGGATCGCCTGCAGCCGAGCGAGGTCTCCGGGGTATCGGTCGTGGTACCGCTTGTTCGCTTCGCGCACGCGCACCCATGTCGCCGCGTAGACCTCGTCGACGGGCCGGTTGGTGATCGGCGCGAGCCCGCCGGTGATCAACACCTCACGCAGACCCTCGGGCGCCAGCGACAGGTAGGTGAGCGAGGTGAATCCGCCGAAACTTTGGCCCAGCAGGCTCCAATGATCGATGCCGAGTTCGACGCGAATCAGTTCGAGATCCCGCACGATCGAGTCGGCGCGAAAATGCGTGAGGTACTCCACCTGGTCGGCACCGGTTGCCCCTGGAATCACTGGACCGACGGGCGTGGAGCGCCCTGTCCCCCGCTGGTCAAGCAGCAAGACTCGAAAGTCGGCCAGCGCACGCGCCATCCACCCGGAAGGTGGGATCGTCGGGCGGGCGGCCTCGAAACCTGGGCCGCCCTGCAGGAAGACAAGGTACGGGCGATCAAGACCATCCGGGGCGGCAAGTTCGCGCGTGAACACGCTGATCGTGCCGCGCGACGGGTCGCCGTGAACCAGCGGAACCGAGTGCTTGCGCTCGGTCAAGACAGCCCCGGGCATGCGGTAGGTCGTACTCATGGCTCGCATTAGAACCGAACGTAGCGCGCCTGCCTCGAGGGCCCCCGCCCTGCAAAAGGTCTGCACCTGAATCTGAGCGGCCGGCCTATCTTGTGACGGCCTTGTACCATCGGCCGGTGGATTTCCTTCTTCTCCTGCCCATTGCGCTGGTCGCCTTATGGATCGCCCGGGTCAGGCAGCAGCAGCGGCACATCGCCGTCCTGGCCCGCTACCTGTCCGGCCACGACACCGAAAAGAAGATCGAGACGCTCTCGCAGGGCTACTCGCGCGCCTTGGGCGAATCGGACCCTGCCCGCAGCGAGCAGGTCTGGGGCGTGCTGCGCGGGACCGAGGACGTCGTGTGCCGGCAGGTCCGCAAGCTCGCGGAGGACTTCGCGGGCGTCGAGCCTACGGCCACGCGCGTGAGCAAGTTCCCGATCTGGCTGCCCCGCTCGCCCGCGTTCGACAGGTCCTTCGACATGCGCGAGGCGCTGCGCATGCACTCGCGCGGCATCTGCCGTGCCGTCGAAGAACAGGGCGCCTCCCCGAAGGACCGCGCCTTCGCCATCCTGGCCGAGGTGCTCCTGATGCAGCACACCTGCCACTGGTATTGCCGGTCGAAGTCCGTGGCATCGGCCCGCATGCTGGCCAGCCATCGCACGTCCTACGGGCAACTGGTAGGGGCCGTGTTGCCGCAGACGCGACAGGAGTATCTCGGGCTGGTGGCCTGACGACGGCAGGCGGCTCTCCCGGAGTCAGCGAAGCGGAGGCTGCGGTTCATGGTTTCGACGGTGGGCAGCTCTTTGCGCATGGTGAGTTCCTCATGAAGAGGACCTCACCATGCTCTACGGCTGCTTTCGACCCAAAGCAGCCGTCAACAGTGAAGGCTTAGGTCCAGGCGTCAACTAAACCAGTGCAAAGCTCCGTGCGCGGACGTGGCCGCGTGTTCGATTGGTCGCGCCCGCGTCCCCGCAAGCCAGTCACGGCGTAACGCGGCCCGTGATCGGCGGTTCCGCGCGATCGGCCTCGAACAATGCCTTGTATGTGAAGCCCGCCACGGCGGCACCGATCAGCGGCGCCACCCAGAATAACCACAGTTGCTGAAGTGCCCACTCGCCCACGATCAGGGCCGGCCCGGTGCTGCGCGCGGGATTCACGGAGGTGTTGGTGACCGGGATGCTGATCAGGTGGATCAGCGTGAGCGCCAGCCCGATTGCGAGGCCAGCGAATCCCACCGGCGCGCGATGATGCGTGGTGCCGAGGATGACGATCAGGAACATGAACGTCATGACAAGCTCGGCGACGAGGGCCGAGAACATCGAGAACTTCCCGGGGGAGTGCTCCGCATAGCCGTTCGAAGCCAGCCCGCCGGCGAGGCTGAAGTCTGCCTTGCCGCTGGCAATGAGGTAAAGGACGCCGGCGCCCACGATCCCGCCGGCGACTTGCGCGGCCATGTAAGGCAGCAGTTGCCCAGCCGGGAAGCGCCCGCCCGCCCACAGGCCGAGCGATACCGCGGGATTGAAGTGGCCGCCGGAAATGGGACCCAGTGCGTATGCGCCGGTGAGGACCGTCAGCCCGAAGGCGAACGACACCCCCAGCAGACCGATGCCGACGCCGGGAAACGCCGCGGCCAGGACGGCACTGCCGCAGCCCCCCAGCACGAGCCAGAAAGTGCCCAGGAATTCCGCAGACAACTTGGCAAGCATGGCGCCTCCCGTGTGGTGAGTACGCCATTCTGCGCCCATCCTGGCAGCTCATGGCGGAAGCGGACATCGCGTGGCGAGCGGCTTTCGCGCTTTGCGATTGCTCCTTGCTTGGCGTCCGCACCCAGGTCCTCGCCACGCCGTCAAGGTTTTCTCCGAAGGGAGCTTGAGATACTTCCCGGCTGACGCAAAAAGCATGGCTGCTTCCGACCCGAAGCAGCCTAAATCTCCGTCTGCTCCGAGATCTCAAGAGCATCATCCACCTCGATGCCGAGATACCTGACCGTACTTTCGAGCTTCGTATGCCCGAGCAGTAGCTGGGTCGCTCGAATGTTCTCTGTGCGCTTGTAGATCAGCGTCGCTTTCGTGCGTCGGAGTGAATGCGTGCCGTATCTGTTCTGGTCCAGTCCGATGCAGCTCGCCCAGCCCTTCACGATGCGGCTGTACTGGCGTACTGACAGGTGGCGCTGCTCGCCTCGACCTGGGAACAGGTAGCTAGTGGTGAACTCCTCATGAAGAGGGGCTCACCATGCTCCATGACTGCTTTCACAGGAGTCGTTCACGGCCTAATAAACCCGCAGCACCTCAAACTGCTGTCGGATTGGAGCGTCCTGTATCGACACCTCATCACCCTCGCATTTGCCCAGCATGGCTCTGCCCAAAGGGGCTTCGCTGCTGATGACCTGAACGAGCTGAGTGGCGCTGACCAACTTCATGCTGCCCCCATCCGGGCCGAGAAAGAGGTGGTGCTGCTTATCGTCGGCATCGACCAGGCAGACCAGCGCGCCGAGCTGTATACCTGTTCTGGCGTCGTAGGGACGCGGGCGGAATTGGCGCCAATTGGCCAGCGCCTTGCGGATGGCTTCGGCGCGCCGAACTTGGCCGGTGGCCAGGTAGGCGGCTTCGAGTCCCAATGTGTCGTATTTGTTTTCGGCGATGTTTTCTTCGTGGGTCGCCGTTTCATGGGCCGCCCGCACTGCCTGTTCGGCTTGCAGCAGGTCTTCGGCGAGCCGTTTCAGCACCTGCTGTTGCAGCAAGAATTTATCCATAACGAAGGGTAGGCATCTCAGGCAAGCGGGGCGCAGGCCTTGATTATGAAGGGCTCCACCAGCCGTCCAAACCCCACCCAAACCTCACCCCCCCACCACCGCCTCCGCCTTCCTCCACCGCGCCTTCGCCAGCCGCGGCACCGCCAGCACCAGCACGATCACCACCAGCAGCGCGATCGACATCGGCCGCTGCACGAACACCGTGGCGCTGCCCTCGCCGATGGAAATGGCGTTGCGCAGTTGCGCCTCGGCCAGCGGGCCCAGGATCATGCCGACGATCACCGGCGCGGTCGGGAAGTCGAAGCGTCGCATCAGCAGGCCGATCAGCCCGATGCCCCACAGCAGCACCAGGTCGAACGCGCTCTGCCGCATGCCGTAGGCGCCCACGGTGGCGAAGATCAGGATGCCGGCATAGAGCTGCGGCTTGGGAATCTTCAGCAGCTGCACCCACAGCTTGACCATCGGCAGGTTCAGGATCAGCAGCATCACGTTGCCGATGTACAGCGAGGCGATCAGCGCCCACACCAGGCTCGCCGAGGTGGTGAACAGCTGCGGCCCCGGCTGGATGCCGTAGTTCTGGAACGCGCCCAGCAGGATCGCGGTCGTGTTGGATGTCGGGATGCCCAGCGTCAGCAGGGGGATCATCGCCGTGGTCACGCTGGCGTTGTTGGCCGCTTCCGGCCCGGCCACGCCCTCGATGGCGCCGGTGGTGCCGAACTCCTGCCTGGCTTCGCCCTTGGCCAGCTTCTTCTCGACCGCGTAGCTGAGGAAGGTGGGGATCTCGGTGCCGCCGGCCGGGATGCAGCCGAACGGCGCGCCGATGGCGGTGGCGCGCAGCCACGCCGGCAGCGACCGCCGCCAGTCCTTGCCGGTCATGTAGACCTTGCTCATCGGGTTGCGCGTCTCGGTCTCGCGGCCTTCGTACAGCGCGAAATACAGCACCTCGGCCACGGCGAACAGGCCGACTGCCACCAGCACGATCTCGATGCCGTCCAGCAGCTCCGGCACGCCGCCGGTGTAGCGCGCCTGGCCCGAAATCTGGTCCAGGCCGACCAGGCCGACCGCCAGCCCCAGGAACAGCGCGGCCATGCCGCGCAGCGTGCTCTTGCCCAGCACCGCGCTCACGGTGGTGAAGGCCAGCACCATCAGCAGGAAATATTCGGGCGGGCCCAGCTTCACGGCGAACTCGGCCACGTAGGGCGCGAACAGCGTGACGATCAGGGTGGCGATGGTGCCGGCCACGAACGAGCCGATGGCCGCGGTGGCCAGCGCCGCGCCGGCGCGCCCGCTCTTGGCCATCTTGTTGCCTTCCATCGCCGTCACCATGCTGGCCGTCTCGCCCGGCGTATTCAGCAGGATGGACGTGGTGGAGCCGCCGTACATCGCGCCGTAGTAGATGCCCGAGAAGAAGATCATCGAAGCGGTGATGTCCACCTTGGCCGTGATCGGCAACAGCATGGCCACCGCCACCGCCGGGCCGATGCCCGGCAGCACGCCGACCGCCGTGCCCAGCACGCAGCCGATGAAGGCCCACATCAGGTTGATGGGCGTGATGGCGGTGGCGAAGCCGCCCAGGAGCGCGGAGAAGATGTCCATCTCAGATCCAGCCGGTGGAAGTCAAACCCGGCAGGTTGATCGCCAGGAACTTGGTGAACATCCAGAACACCGGCGCAGCGATCGCCAGCCCGCTGGCCAGGTCGATCGCCAGCACCGCCGGCGTGGCGCAGCCGGCCTGGCCCTGCGCGCGCCGCAGGCCCTGCACCGCCAGCAGGTAGCACAGCGTGCAGCTGAGAATGAAGCCGATGGTGGTGATCAGCGCGGCGTTGGCCAGCAGGCCCGCCGACACCCACACCAGCCCCGGCCACCAGCCGCGCTCGGCGCCCGAAGGCGCATCCAGCTCGCGGAAGCCCCCGGTGCGCGCCTCGCGCACCATCAGCACGCCGCAGACCGAGAGCACCAGCGCCACCACCCAGGGCAAAAAGTTGGGCCCGACGCCGCCGTAGCCGGCGGCCGAGGGGATGGTGAGCGCGCCGCCCGCCAGGCCCAGCCCGGTGAGCAGGACGCCCGCGCCGACCAGTGTCTGCGCGAGCCGCTGCGAGGAAGATCCGTCTTGCGTCATGGGGTGCTCCGGGTATGAAAACGCCCGGTCGGAGCCGGGCGGTACTGCTTGGCGGAAGAACGCGCGGCGGGCGCGTCAGACCATGCCGGACTTCACCATGGTGGCGCGCAGGCTGGCGAACTCGTCGTCCACGAACTTCTCGAACGCCGGGCCGCTCAGCAGCGCGGGCGTCCAGTCGTTCTTCTCCAGCGACTCCTGCCAGGACTTGGTCTTCAGCGCGGCCAGCACCATGTCGGTCAGCGCCTTGCGCTGCGCCGGCGTGATGCCGGGGGCGCCGTACACGCCGCGCCAGTTGCCGATCTCCACGTCGATGCCCTGCTCCTTCAGCGTGGGCACGTCGTTCAGGCGCTTGGGCGAGGTGACGGCGATCGGCTTCATCTTGCCGGCCTTGATGTACTCGGCGAACTCGCTGTAGCCGCTGCCGCCCACCGTGACGTTGCCGCCCAGGATGGCCGCCGTGGCCTCGCCGCCTCCGCGGAACGCCACGTAGTTGATCTTGGACGGGTCGACGCCGGCCTTCTGCGCGATCATGGCCGCGGCGATGTGCTCGGTGGAGCCGCGCGAACCGCCGCCCCACTTGACGCTGCCCGGGTCCTTCTTGAGCTGGGCGATCACGTCGGCCATGGTCTTGAAGGGCGAGTTGCCCGGCAGCACGAACACGTTGTATTCGCTGGTGATGCGCGCGATCGGCGTGGCCTGCGACAGGTTCACCGGCGGCTTGCCGGTGATGATGCCGCCCAGCATCACGGCGCCCATCACCATCATCGCGTTCGGGTCGCCCTTGCTGCCGTTGACGAACTGGGCCAGGCCCAGCGCGCCGGCCGCGCCGCCCTTGTTCTCGTAGGTGACGCTGTCGGCCGCCTTGGCTTCCTGCAGCGCCTTGCCGAGCGCGCGGCCGGTGGTGTCCCAGCCGCCGCCGGGGTTGGCCGGGATCATCATCTTGACGTTGGCCGCCGCCGCGCGGGCCGAGAGCGGCAGCGCTCCGGCAGCCGCCAGCGCGGCCAGCGATTTGAGGAAGGTGTCGCGTCGCATTGCTTGTCTCCTGTTGGGAAAAATCTGGAACCTTCGCATGATGGCCGCCGCGCCTGTCAATCGGCTGTCCGGCGTATTGGGGAAACTACTAGAGTCCTGTTCCACCACACTTGCGCGTATTCATGAGATTGCTCCTGGTCGAAGACGATGCCGCCATGCGCGCCACCCTGCAGCGCGCCCTGGGCCGCCGCGGCTGGCAGGTCGCCACCTGCGAGGACGGCGCGAAGGCGCTGGCCCACTGGCGCGCCGCCCCGCCCGATGCGGTGGTGCTGGACCTGAGCCTGCCGGGCATGGACGGGCTGCAGGTGCTGGAGCTGGCGCGCCGCGACGGCCTGGCGACGCCAGTGCTCATCCTCACCGCGCGCGGCACGGTGGGCGACCGCATCGTCGGCCTGAACACCGGCGCCGACGACTACCTTCCCAAGCCGTTCGACCTCGACGAGCTGGAGGCGCGGCTGCGCGCCCTGGTGCGCCGGCGCGGCGAGGCGGCGGGCGACCCGGCCGACGGCAACCTGCAGTTCGGCGGGCTGGTCTACGACCAGGACGGCGGCGCCTTCCACCACCGCGACGAGGTGTTGGAGCTCACGCCGCGCGAATCGGCGCTGCTGCAGGCGCTGATGGCGCGTCCCGGCCGCGCGGTGTCCAAGGAGCGCCTGTTCGAGATCGTGTTCGCCGGCGAGCAGGAGGTGCAGTACGAGGCGGTCGAGGTGGTGGTGTATCGCCTGCGCAAGAAGCTGGCCCACACCGGCGTCTCGCTGGTCACGCTGCGCGGCCTGGGCTACCTGCTGAAGATCGGATGACGGGCCTGCCGCCGCCGCCACGGCCCGTGCGGCCGCAGTCGCTGCGGCGCTACCTGCTGCTGGGCATCCTGCTGCCGGTGGTGCTGCTGATCGCGCTGAACGGCATCAGCCTGTACGGCCGGGCGCTGGCCGCGCTCAACACCGCCTACGACCGCACCCTGCTGGCCTCGGCCAAGGTGATCGGCGAGCAGCTCGACGTGGACGGCTACGACGAGGCCGCGCAGCTGCGCGCCACCGTGCCCTACTCCGCGCTGGAAGCCTTCGAGGCCGACACCCGCACGCGCATGGTGTACCGCGTCTCCAGCCTGGGCGGCGGCATGGTCTCGGGCTACGCCGACCTGCCGTTCTGGCACGGCAAGCTGCCGGCGCGGCCGCCCTATGCCGCGCTGGTGGACTTCTACGACGACGTCTATGCCGGCGCCGAGGTGCGCGTGGCCGTGCTGCTGCAGCCGGTGGCCAGCGCGCGCGGCCGCGGCATGGCGGTGGTGCAGGTGGCCGAGACGCTGGAGCTGCGCCGCACGCTGGCGCGCCAGATCCTGTTCGACACGCTGTGGCGCCAGGCGGTGCTGGTGGCTGTGATCGGCCTGGTGGTGATGCTGGTGGTGCAGCGCGCCACGCGGCCGGTGCGGCAGCTGAGCGCGCAGCTGCGCGACCGCCCCGAAGGCGACCTGACGCCGATCTCCGCGGCCGAAGCGCCGCGCGAGCTGCTGCCGCTGGTGGACGCCACCAACGCGGTGATGGCGCGGCTGGCCGGGCTGCTGGACAACCAGAAGCGCTTCGTGCGCGACACGGCGCACCAGCTGCGCACGCCGCTGGCGGTGCTGAAGACGCAGGTGCAGTCGGCGCTGCGCGGCGACGTCGAGCCGCTGCAGGCGCTGGGCGAAATCAACCAGACCGTCGAGCGCGCCACCACGCTGGCCAACCAGATGCTGTCGCTGGCCAAGGTGGAACAGCTGCGCCAGCAGCCGGGCAGCGGCGTGAACGACCTGGCCGAGGCGGTGCGCGCGGTGGCGCTGGACCTGTCGCCGCTGATCGCCGAGAAGGACATCGATTTCGAGATCGCCACCGTGCCGGCCGCCATCGGCTCGCACGAGTGGATGCTGCGCGAACTGGCGCGCAACCTGCTGCACAACGCCATCAAGCAGGTGCCGGCGGGCGGCAGCCTGGCGGTGCGGGTCGAGCGCGAAGGCGAATGCGCCGTGCTGCTGGTGCGCGACAGCGGCCCCGGCATCGGCGACGCGCTGCGCGTGCGCCTGTTCCAGCCGTTCTCGGCCGGCGACCTGCGCGGCGGCTCGGGCCTGGGGCTGGCGATCTGCCACGAGATCGTGCGGGCGCTCGGCGGCGGCATTTCCCTGGACAACCGTGACATCCAGGGACATATCGCGGGCCTGGACGCCACCGTGCGGCTGCCGCTGGCGGAAAATGCGCCCTGATGATCGACAGACTCCGCATCGACAAATGGCTGTGGGCCGCCCGCTTCTACAAGACCCGCACGCTCGCCACCGATGAGATCGCCAAGGGCCGCGTGGCGGTCAACGGCCAGGACGTGAACAAGCCGGCGCGCGAGGTGAAGGTGGGCGACACCGTGGCCGTGCGGCGCGAAGGCGTCACCCGCACCGTGGTCGTGAAGGGCCTGTCGGACATGCGCGGGCCGGCGCCGGTGGCCCAGAAGTTGTACGAGGAAACGCCTGAGAGCCTGGCCGAGCGCGAACGCGCGGCGCAGCAACGCCACTACGCGCCCGAGCCGGCCCACACCATCGAGCACGGCCGGCCCACCAAGCGCGGGCGGCGCGACCTGGACGAACAGAGCCGCCAGGGCTGGGGCGACCGCTGGAGCGCCTCGCTGGACGACGACGGCAAGTAGGCGCGCTGGCGCCGCGGTGCCTGGGGTCTTCCATGATGGGCGCCACGGCCGGGCATGGTCTACTTCCTGCTTCCGATTCCGTGCTCTACCAGAGGAGTTCGCACATGAGCATCAAGCATTGGGCCGCGGCGGTCGCCGCCACCTTCGCATTCGCGGGCGCCGCACAGGCCCAGCAGTTCTTCCGCATCGGCACCGGCGGCACGGCGGGCACCTACTACCCGGTGGGCGGCATGATCGCCAACGCGGTGTCGCAGCCGGGCAAGCTCATCGCCACGGCGCAGGCCAGCAACGGCTCGCTGGCCAACGTCACGGCGGTGGCCGGCGGCGCGCTGGAAGGCGGCTTCACCCAGTCGGACGTGGCCACCTGGGCCTTCACCGGCACCGGCGCCTTCGAGGGCAAGCCCAAGCTGGGCGACCTGCGCATGATCGCCAACCTGTACCCCGAGAGCATCCACCTGGTGGTGAAGAAGGGCTCGGGCATCAGGACCGTGGCCGACCTGAAGGGCAAGCGCGTGGGCCTGGACGAACCCGGCTCCGGCACGCTGATCGACGCGCGTCTGGTGCTGGCCGCCTACGGCGTGAAGGAATCGGACATCAAGCCCGACTACATCAAGCCCAACCAGGCCGGCGACAAGCTCAAGGACGGCTCGCTCGACGCCTTCTTCTTCGTCGGCGGCGCGCCGGCCGGCGCCATCGCCGAACTGGCGTCCTCCGGCACCGGCATCGAGCTGGTGCCGCTGGGCGGCCCGCAGGCCGAAGCGCTGCTGAAGTCCAGCCCCTGGTTTGCGCACGACACCATCGCCGCCGGCACCTACAAGGACATGCCCGCGGTCCAGACCCTGGCGGTCGGCGCGCAGCTGGTGACCAGCGCCAAGGTGGACGCCGAAACCGTCTACCAGATCACCAAGGCCATGTACAGCGAAGCCACGCAGAAGGCGCTGCAGGCCGGCCACGCCAAGGGCAAGCTCATCACCCGCGAGAACGCCGTCAAGGGCGTGGGCATCCCGTTCCATCCGGGTGCCGAGCGCTTCTACAAGGAAGCGGGCCTGCTGAAGTAGGCCATGGCGACCGCGCAGAACGCCACGCCCGACACCACGCTCGACGACAAGAAGCTGCAGGAGCTGGAAGAGAAGTTCGATCCCGAGATGCGCTTCCGGCCGACGCTGCCGCCGGCCACGCAGATCGTGAAGTGGCTGCTGATCGCGCTGTCGTGCTTCCACTACTACACCGCCGGCTTCGGCCTGCTGCGCGAGACTACGCACCGCGGCGTGCACCTGGCCTTCGTGCTGGGGCTGATCTTCCTGGTGTTCGCCGCCAGCAAGCGCTATGCCGAAGCGCCGCGCCCGAGCAGCTGGCTGGCGCCCGGCGGCGTGCCGCTGGTCGACTGGCTGCTGGGCCTGGCCTGCGCGGCCAGCGTGCTGTACATCCCGTACATCTTCGAGGATCTGGCGTTCCGCGTCGGCAACCCCGGCTTCGTCGACGTGGCGTTCGGCACGGTGCTGTTCTTCACCCTGCTGGAAGCCACGCGCCGCTCCATGGGCTGGCCGCTGCCGCTGATCGCGCTGGGCTTCACCGCCTACGCGCTGGCCGGCCCCTGGTTCCCCGGCCTGCTGAAGCACGCCGGCGCCAGCTGGAGCCAGATGATCAACCACCAGTACCTCACCAGCCAGGGCATCTATGGCGTGGCGGTGGGGGTGGTGGCGACCTACGTGTTCCACTTCGTGCTGTTCGGCGTGATGGCCACGCGCATCGGCCTGGGGCAGCTGTTCCTGGACATCGCCTCCAGCGTCGCCGGCCGCTACGCCGGCGGCCCGGCCAAGGTCAGCGTGTTCGGCTCGGCGATGTTCGGCATGCTGTCCGGCTCCTCGGTGGCCAACGCGGTGACGGTGGGCTCGCTCACCATTCCCGCGATGATCCGCGTGGGCTACCGGCGCGAATTCGCCGGCGCGGTGGAAGCGGCGTCTTCCACCGGCGGGCAGATCACGCCGCCGGTGCTGGGCGCGGCGGCCTTCCTGATGGTGGAGTTCCTCAACGTCTCCTACCAGACCATCATCGCCGCGGCCGTCATCCCGGCCTTCATGCACTTCTTCGGCGTGTTCATGCAGGTGCACTTCGAGGCCAAGCGCCACGGCCTGCGCGGCCTGACGGACGAGGAAATGCCCAGGCTGCGCGAGTCGCTGCGCCAGCGCTGGCCCACGCTGATCCCGCTGGTCCTGCTGATCGGCATCCTGGTGTCCGGCCGCACGCCGTACCTGGCGGCGTTCACCGGCATCACCTCCTGCATCATCGTGGGCACCGTCACGCGCACCCAGGGCAACAGCGCCATCAACTGGATCGCGCTCTTGCTGCTGCACGCGATCCTGGTGCCGATCGCCTTCGCGGACCTGGGCGGCAACACCGACACCATCAAGCTGGCGCTGTTCGCCGCCGGCATCGTGGTCGGCGCCGTCGCCTGGCGCCTGGGCGCGCGCGGGCGCATCGCGCCGCGGGTGCTGGTGGAAGCCTTCGAGACCGGCGCCAAGTACGCGCTGGCGGTCGGCGCGGCGGCGGCCACGGTGGGCATCGTGATCGGCGTGGTCACGCTCACCGGCGTGGGCTTCAAGATCAGCTTCATCATCACCAGCTGGGCGCAGGTGATCGCCGGCGGCGTGTCCGCCGTGATCCCGGCGATGCTGGCCGATATGAAGACGCTGACCCTGTTCGCCGCGCTGGTGATGACCGGCCTGGTCTGCATCCTCATGGGCTGCGGCATCCCGACCACCGCCAACTACATCATCATGGTGACGGTGGCCGCGCCGACCCTGGTACAGCTGGGCGTGGAGCCGCTGGTGGCGCACTTCTTCGTCTTCTACTACGGCGTGCTGGCCGACATCACCCCACCTGTCGCACTGGCCGCCTATGCGGCGGCCGGCATGGCGGGCAGCGACCCGTTCAAGACCGGCAACATGGCGTTCCGCCTCGGGCTGGCGAAGGCGCTGGTGCCCTTCGTGTTCGTGTTCTCGCCCTCGCTGCTGCTGGTGGCCAAGGGCTTCACGGTTTACGACTTCACCATCACCTTCGTCGGCTGCGTGCTCGGCATCCTGGTGCTGGCCGCCGCCCTCAGCCGCTACCTGCTGGCGCCGATGCGGCGCTGGGAGCAACTGCTGTGCGTGGCGTCCGCCGTGCTGCTGATCGCGCCGGGGCTGGTGGTGACCCTGATCGGGGCGGCGCTGGTGGTGCCGGTGCTGGTCCGGCAGCTGGCCGCGCGGCGCCTCGAGCGGGCGGCGGTGGCGGCGCCCGCGTAGGAGTACCCCAGCGCAAGCTCGGCCGTTGTCGGCGCTTTCCGACCCGGCTTGGCGCGCCCTACTGTCATAACGCTGGCATCGCCCTGGCCGATACTTTGCGCACTGCAGTCACACACGCACAGCGCAAAACAATCGTCGTAGGGAGACATCGAAGTGAGCGAAACCCGAACCCCGTCCATCCTGGAGCGGGTGCCCAAGATCCTCGCGGTGACCGCCGCGTCGTACGGGCTCTCGCTGCAGCCTCGTGCCGCCCGCGAGAGGCACCATCACGGCAAGAAGGCCGGCAGCCACCAGCAGGCGGCGCGCAGCCGCAGCGGCGCGCGGCAATAAGAAGCACAGGGAGATCAGCCTGGGGAAGGCCGCCATCGGGCGGCCTTCTTCTTTTTCAGCCGCGCAGCGTGGTCCGGTCGCCGGCCTCGTTGTCCGGATGGAAGATCGGGTAGCGGTGGCGCGTCGTGAACCTGCCCATCGGGCGCAGCCCGTCCTGCGTGCGCTCGTAGTACTCGTGCCAATGGCCGGCGGCCGCCCAGATGGCCTCCGGCGTGGAAGCGCGCGCCTCCACGCCCGGCGTCAGGTCGAACTGCTCGGCGGCGCAGGCGATTTCCAGCATGCAAGCCGAGGGAATGCCGTAGTTCTCGTGCAGCGGGTTGGGCGCCCGCGCCACGCCCCAGCAGAAGCCCTGCCAGCGCAGCACGTGCTCGAGCGCGTCCAGCGTGCCGCGGTGCTCCATGAACATGCGGATGCGCGCCAGCACGCTCTCCTGCGGCGTGGGCAGCGCGATCACCGCGATGTTGGGATAGCGGTCGACCCGCGCGAAGTCCTTCAGCGGGCGCCGCACCACGCCGTTGCTGCGCGGCGGGAACTCCGGCGGCCCGGGCTGGGTGAGCGGCACGTGCCAGGCCAGCGCACCGACGACGCTGGCGTCCACCAGCTCCACCATCAGCACGTCCGACCAGTAGGACGGCAGCATGTCGCCGCGCAGGTGCGATTGCGCCAGGCGCAGCCGGAAGGCGGTGGTGTCGTTGCCGCCCAGCAGCACGATGTAGCTCCACTTCGTGGCGTCGCCGGTCTGCATCTCGGCGACCGCGCGCGCGCCCCAGGCCAGGTTGCTTTCACGCGACCGGCGCTCCAGCGGCGACAGCGCCGTGTTGCGTTCGCCGGCATTCGATCGTGCGGGCCGTCCCATGCGATATCTCCTTAAAGTGTCTTGAGTCCGAACGGGCCGAAGGTCTGCGGCCTGGCCAGCGCCGTGTCGGCGGAAACGCCGAAGTACGTCACCTTGAATTCCACGCCGCCGCCCGCCTGGGCGAACGACAGCACCGCCACCTGGTCGCCGACCACGCTGCGCTGCAGCGCTTCCAGCCAGAACAACTTGTGCGGCCCGAAGTCCGTGGGCACCTTCTCGGCCGGGGCGTGGCGCGGCCACGGATTGCCGCGGTCGAACAGCCAGCTTTTCGCGCGCGAGGCGAAGTCCCAGGGGCCGCTGATCAGCACCGAGGGCGAGGCGATCACCTCGTACAGCAGCGGCCGGTGGTGCCGCAGGTCGATGGCCTGGGCGATGCGGCCCCAATGCACGTCGCCGGTGACGTAGACCACCGGGATGCCGGCGCCGGCCAGCTGCTCCAGCCCTTCGCACAGGCGCTTGAACTGCGCCTCGTAGTTCGGCATCTCGGCGTCCTTGAAACGGCTGTCCAGCGGGCCGGGCCGTTCGATGAACAGGGCCTGGCCCGAGCTCAGGACGCCGGCGCCGCCCTGCGCCAGCAGGTCGGCCACCCACTGGTCGAACACCGGCCAGGCAGCCGGCGCCAGCATCTGGCCGAAGCCGGCGTCGCGCTCCGAGCGCATGTCCAGCAGCAGCATGCGCAGCGGCCCGACGTCCAGCCGCGTGGCGCCGACAGCGGAGGCTTCCGACACCTGGTAGTCCTGGTACAGCTCGGACGCGGCCTGCGCCCAGGCGGCGCGGCGCGCCGGATCGTGCGTGTCCGGGATCTGCGCCTGGACGAAGGGATAGTTGTTCCAGAACTCGTGGTCGTCCGGCAGGCACACCACCGGCGCCTGCGCCAGCACCTGGCGCAGGCCGGGCGATTCGCCTTCGGAGGTCCAGTTCTGCCGGTACTTGCGGCCCAGGTCCAGCCGGATCTCCTGCGCATCGCGCTCCTTCATCAGGTTGAGCGGCAGGTCGCCGTAGATCTGGTCGCCCGCCAGCAGCACCAGCTGCGGGCGCAGGCCCACGGGCAGCGTCGCCACCACGCGCGCCAGGCCCTCCTTGTCGTTCTTCTGGAAATAGCAGGACGACACCAGCACGTTGAAGCTTCCGTCCATCCAGGTCGGCAGCGCCGTGGGCAGCGGATCGACCCGCAGCCGCACCGGTTCCACCCCGGCGCCGGCCGCCACTTCCAGGCGCCAGGGGCCCGGTGTGGGCGGCACCAGCACGAAGCGGCCGTGGTGGTTGAGCGGCAGGCCGTTGGCGTCCACCTCGGCGTCGCGGATCGGTGCAAGCGCGCCGCGCACCGGCTGGAGGATCTGTCCATCCACCGTGAAAACCGGCGCGGGCGGCGGCTGGGCGTCGAACACGCCGACCCAGGCATGCAGTTCGTCGCGCCGAGCCGTGGCCTGCGCATAGGCGGTCAGTAGCATGGCGCCGAGCATAAGCGCGGCCGCCGCGGCCGGCATCCCGCATTTGGGGGAGAGCGACGCAACGGACTGGACCCGAGGCCGCAGTCAGGGTAAAACCTTCGAACGACACGAGAGGAAACATGACAGTGGCAGATACGGGGACGGCGACGCCGCAGGATTGCGTCGAGGAACGCAGGCAGGCGCTGAAGGCGCAGAACATCCAGCTGTCCCACCAGCGGCCCTGGGGCCTGGCGCTCTCGGGCGGCGGCATCCGCAGCGCCACCTTCTGCTTCGGCCTGCTGAAGGCGCTGGCGGACAAGAACCTGTTCCACAAGTTCGACCTGATGTCCACCGTGTCGGGCGGCGGCTACATCGGCGCGACCATCGGGCAGCTGTTCAACGCGCGGCGCGGCGCGGACGCGAACCCGCTGGAGGTGGAAGAGGCCTTGCAGGAGGCCGACACCCGCGTGTTCGCCGCCTGGCTGCGCGCCAACGGGCGCTACCTGATCCCGGGCGGCGCGAAGGACCTGTTCTTCGCCGCGGCGAGCTACGGGCGCAACCTGCTGGCCGTGCATTTCGAGCTCGCCCTGCTGTCCTTCCTGCTCGGCGGCGTGCTGATCGGCCTGGACCTGCTGGCGTGGCAGTGGGGCGACGCGGTGTTCCGCAACGCCGGCACCGGCGCCACCGGCGCGCTGGCCTACGAGGTGCTGGGCGGCATCGACTGGATTCCCGCGACCTGGCTGCTGCTGCCGGTGCTGATGTGGCTGGGCCTGCTGTTCACCTCGGCGTTCTGGTCGGCGCCCAAGAAGAAATCCGAGCCGCTCGGCTGGCCCCGGCCCGCCGTCACCTTCATCTTCGCCGCCCTGCTCGGCGTGCTGGTGCTGTTCAACCTGCCCTTCTTCGCGCGGGGGGAAACCGGCTACGCGGTCGAAGGCGCGATGAAATGGCCGATGGTGGTCTGCATCGTGCTGTTCCTGGCCGCGGCCGTGCTCGGCCACCTGCTGGCCATCGCCCTGGCGCTGGTGCGCGGGCGCGACCTCGACTGGATCCGCAACCGCCTGACCACCAGCCTGTCGTTCGTGCTGTCGCTGGCCGTCGGCCTGGTGGTGCTCGGGGTGGTGGACCTGCTCGCCTGGGCGCTGGCCAACACCGAGGCCGCCAAGGAGGGCACGATCGCCCTGGTGATGGTGTCCATCGCGGCGGTGCTGCGCGTGGTGCTGCCGCGCGTCGCCGACGTGCCGCGCGGGCTGACGCCGCGCCTGCGCTTCGGGCTGATGAGCGTGATGAACGTGGCCGGCCTGCTGCTGCTGGCGATGGTGGTTGTGTTCTGGATCAGCCTGGAGCACCGCACGGTGGCGGGCGTGCTGTTCGACGACGGCGCGCGGTCGCTGCAGTTCGCGCTGGCCTGGAAGTGGCTGGGCTGGATGGTGGTGCCGCCGCTGGTGATGGTGGTGCTATCGGCGCGCAACCGCGAATTCCTCAACCGCTCGTCGCTGCACAGCTTCTACCACTCGCGCCTGGTGCGCAGCTACCTGGGCGCGGCCAACCGCAACCGCTTCGGCACCGGCACCGGCACGGCCTGCGTGCCGGACACGCTGGCGAAGGTGCGCGACGTGGCGGCGGTGTCCAATGTCGGCGACCTGGACGCCGGCGACGACGTCGCCATGGCGGACTACGCGCCGCACCTGGCCGGCGGCCCGGTGCACCTGGTCAACGTCTGCGTCAACCAGACCAGCGACCCCAACGGCGGCCTGTTCAACCAGGACCGCAAGGGCCTGCTGATGACGGTCGGTGCGCGCGGCGCCAGCTGCGTCGGCGCGGGCACCTGGACCCGGCCCGACCCGGAGGCCGCGCTGACGCTGGGCGCGTGGGTCGCGATCTCCGGCGCCGCCGTGTCGCCCGGGCTCGGCGCTTCCACCCGCCCGGGCGTGGCCGCCGTGCTGATGCTGGCGGGCGTGCGGCTGGGCTACTGGTGGGACAGCGGCGGCTTCGCCGGCAAGGCCGCGGCGCTGGCCGGCAAGTACGGCGGCTTCATCGACGAGCTGCGCGGCCGCTTCTCGGGGATTTCCCGGCGCGACTGGTTCCTGAGCGACGGCGGCCATTTCGAGAACACCGCCGCCTACGCGCTGCTGCGTGAGGAATGCGAAGTGATCGTGGTCGCCGACTGCGGCGCCGACCCGCGCTACGCCTTCGCCGACCTGGAGAACCTGGTGCGCAAGGCGCGCATCGACCTGCAGGCCGACATCACCTTCCTGCGCACCTCGACGCCGGGCGCCGCGCCCAACGCCTTCGGCTCGCTCAACGAGATCGCCTCCGAGGACAGCGAGGCCTGCATCGCGCTGGCCCGGGTGGACTACCGCCACAGCGGCCGGCGCGGCTGGATGTTCATCGTCAAGCCCAACCTGTGCCAGGGCCTGCCGGTGGACCTGGTGAACTTCAAGGCCGACAACCCGCTGTTCCCGCAGGAGCCGACCACCGACCAGTCGTTCAGCGAGGCGCAGTGGGAAAGCTATTTCCAGCTGGGCGCCGCCCTGGGCCGGCAGCTGGACGACCGGCAGCTCGGCGCGGCCGAGGCTTTCGCCGCCAACTTCGTCGACGACGACGGCGCGTTCTTCGTGCGCGACGCCGACGGCACGCCGGTGCTCAAATCGCCGCAGAAGCGCCTGTCCTCGCGCATCGCCGCCACCGGTGCGATCACCGCCACCATCGGGCTGGGCGGCGCCGCTTCGCTCGGCATCGCGGCCTGGCAGGGCGTCAGCGCCGAACTGAGGAGCCGCACGCTGGCCAGCCGGATCGAACCCGAGGCCTACAGGGAGCTCACCGAGATCTTCGGCAAGCTGCCGGTGGAGGCGCCGTCGGCGGCCGCCACCGCGAAGGCCACCGACGGCCGGCTGGGCGAGATGGCGACCGCGCTGCTGCGGGTGGGCGACGCCGCCTGCACCAGCGACAACATGGGCGCGTTCCGCGACTCGACCCTGATGTCGCTGATGATCCAGCGCACCAAGGACGCCTGCCGCGAGAGCGCGCCCCGGCACCCGTCCTGCGAAGCCCTGCTGCAGGACGACAAGATCTCCGCCTGCCTGCAGGACAAGCCGCGCGTCAGCTGCGTGCCGATGTACTGGGGCCGCCACTACAGCCAGGGTCCCACCCAGCCGGCGAACTGCTGGGACCCCGAGGAGCTGGCCGCCACGGCGGCGCCGCACCCGCCGGCCGCGGGCGCGCAAACGCCGGCGCCGGCCTCATCCGCCGCCCTGCCGGGTCCCGCGGTGGCCGTCCAGCCGGACCCGGACGCCTGCGCCGGCCACACCGTCTACATCCAGATCTACGGCCCCGAGCTGCGCGACAAGGCACGCATGCTGCGGGCGCCCTGGCGGGCGCTCGGCGCCTCGGTGCCGCCGGTGGAGGACGTGTGGGACACCGCGCGGCGCGCCGGGCGGCGCCCGGCGCAGCCGTATCCGGTGCCCACGGTGGTCTACCGCAGCGACGCCTCGCTGAAATGCGCGCGGGCGCTGGCGCCGCCGGGCGCCGTGCAGGCCTGGACCGTCAAGCCGCTGCGGGCCCAGCCGGACCCGGCCTCCAGGGTGATCCAGGTCTGGCTGCCGCCGCTGCCGCCGCAGATCGGCGAGCTTCCGCCCACCGCGTTCTGCTACCAGGAAGACGACGGCGTCCCGAGCCCCAGCAGGTTCGCGGCGAGCTGCTTCCCGACCGGGGTGCAGTGCCTGCTGTCGCGCGGCAGCCATCCCCGGCGGCTGACGTCGGCCTGCAGCAGCGTGCCGATCGACGCCGCCACGCGCGAGAGGCTGAAGCCGGGCTGGGCGCGCTCGTGGTTCCTGCAGCAGGCCATGCCGCTGGCCGCGCCGATGCCGCAGGTGCCGGGCACCGACACGGCCGCGAAGTGAACCGCGGCCGGCTCAGGACCCGGCCGCGAGCGCGGGCTTTTCCACCGCATCACCCATGAAGCCCCGCACGGCGAACGCGAACGCCAGGCCGCCGGCGTACATCAGCACGCCGTAGACCGCGCCCGGCACGGCCATGGCGTCGTTGTGCAGCACCGAGCTGGAGATGACGATGGCCAGGGTGGCGTTCTGGATCGCGCTTTCGATGCCCAGCGTGATCGACTGCCTGCGCGACAGGCGGGCCAGCCACGCCATGGTGAAGCCCACCAGCAGCATGCCCACGTTCAGCGCCAGCGCCACGGGTGCCAGCACCGCGAAATTCTCGCGCAGCAGGGTCCAGTTCTTGGCGACCGCGCCGATCACGATCAGCACGAACAGCCCGGTCGCGATGCGCGTCGCGTGGCGTTCGAAAGCGATCGCCTGGCGCGGCGCCCGATGGCGCCACACCATCCCGAGCGCCACCGGCACCGCCAGCAGCAGGAACACCTGGCCCATGATGCTGCCGACCGGCACCTGCACCGCCACCGAGGTGCCGGCGAAGCGCTGCATCGCCAGCGACAGCACGATCGGCAGGGTGAACACCGTCAGCACGGCGGCCACGGCCGTGAAGCTGACGGCCAGCGCCACGTCGCCGCGCGCCAGGTAGGTCAGCAGGTTGGAGGTGGAGCCGGTCGGGCAGGCGGCGACGACCATGAAGCCGACCGCCAGCGCCCCGGTGAGCCCCGCCATCGAGACCAGCGCCCAGGCCGCCGCCGGCAGCAGGATGAAGTGGCACACGGCCCCCACCAGCAGCGCCCGCGGCTGCCGAACGATCCTGCGGAAATCGTCCATGGTGAGCCCGAGCCCGAGCGAGAACGTGATGAAGGCGATCGCGAGCGGCAGCAGCACGCCGGAGACAATGTCGTTTTGCACGGAATCCTCCTCTGACCGCAAGCGCGGCTGCAGCGCATGGTAGGCGATCTTCCGGCGCGCGGGAAGCATGCCCCGGGCTCTGCCCGGTTCACGGGATCACGGCATGATCGGCGCAGTTGCTCGAACTTTCCCAAGGAACAGGACCGATGATCACCGCTTCGTACATCCAGCTGATGGCGCAATACAACCAGTGGATGAACTCCCGGATGTTTGCGTTGTGCGCGTCCCTGCCCGACGCGGAACTGCACAAGGACCGCGGCGCATTCTTCGGCTCGATCTACGCCACCCTCAACCACATCGCCTATTCCGACCTGGCTTTCCTGTCCCGCTTCACCGGCGATCCCAGCGTGGTCCCCGACCCCGGTGTCGATCTCTTCGGCGGCTTCGGTTTCCTGAAAGCGCAGCGCGAGGCCCTGGACCAGCGCCTGCTGGCCTGGTCCGCATCGCTGTCCCCGGCCTGGCTGGCCGAGCCGCTGACCTACACGAGCAAGATCGACAACAGGACCCGCACCATCGAAAAATGGGTGCTCGTGACCCACCTGCTCAACCATCAGACACACCATCGGGGCCAGGTCACCACCCTGCTGTCGCAAATGGGCCTCGACATGGGGACCACGGACATTCCGTTCATGCCCCGCTTCGACTCCCCGGCCTGAGGAACGCCCTCCTCAGTCCACCTGCGCGCCCGAGCGCTTCACCAGCGACGCCCACTTGTCGATCTCGGCGCGGTTGAAGGCGGCCAGTTCCTCGGCGCGCAAGGCGCGCTGCTCCACGCCCTGCTCGCGCAGCTTGGCGGCGATCTCCGGCGAGGCCAGCGCGGCGGCGGCGGAGCGGCGCAGGTTGGCCAGCGTGGCGGGCGGCGTCGCCGCCGGCGCATAGAGCATGAACCAGGCGACCAGGTCGAAGTCCGGCAGGCCCTGCTCCATCAATGTCGCGACGTCCGGCGCGGCGGCGCTGCGCTGCGCGCTGCTGGCGCCGAGCGCGCGCAGCTTGCCGGCCTTCACCTGCGGCATGACGGCGGCCGGGTGGTAGAACATCAGGTCCACCTGGCGGCCGATCACCGCCGTCATCGCCATCGCGCCTTCCTTGTACGGCACGTGCGTCATCTTCACGCCCAGTCGCTGCGCCAGCATCTCGCCGGCCAGGTGGCCCGAGGTGCCGTTGCCGGCCGAGGCGAAGGTCACGCCCTCGGGCCGCGCCGCCATGGCCTTCAGGTCGGCCAGCGATCTGGCCGGCGACTCGCCACCGACCACCAGCAGGGTCGGCGTGAAGCCCACCAGCGCCAGCGGCGCGAAGTCGCGCAGCGGGTCGTACGGCAGCTTGCGGAACAGCGAGGCGTTGATCGCGTGCGTGCCGACCGTGCCCATCACGATGGTGCGCCCATCGGGCGCGGCCTTGGCCACCTGGTCCGAGCCGGTGGAGCCGCCGGCGCCGGCCCGGTTGTCGACCACCACGGTCTGCTGCAGGGCCTTGCCCAGCCCGTCGCCGACCACGCGGCTGACGATGTCGGTGGTGGTGCCGGCGCCGAACGGCACGACCAGGCGCAGCGTTCCTTCGGGTGGCGACGGCTGCGCGTGCAGCCCCGCCGCGGCGCCTGCGAGGCCGGCCACCAGCACCGCGCGGCGGGACAGCAGGAACACGGTGCGCCGCGCGGTCATTGCACGCCGTGCTCGCTGCGCAGCATGCGCGCCGCCGCGACCATGCTTTCCAGCTTGCCCTGCGCGGATTCGCGCGGCAGGTACTTCATGCCGCAGTCCGGCGCCAGGATCACCTGCTCTGGCTTCACGTGCTTCAGCGCGCGCCGGATGCGCTCGGCAACGACCTCTGGCGTTTCCACGGTGTTGTCCGACAGGTCGATGCAGCCGACCAGGATCTGCTTGCCGTCCAGTTGCGCCAGCACGCTGGTGTCCAGGTGCGACTGCGCCGTCTCCAGCGACACCTGCTTGCAGCGGCAGCCCGCCAGCTCCGGCAGGAACGAGTAGCCGCTCGGCCGCTCGTGGATGATGGCGGCGTAGCCGAAGCAGATGTGCACGCAGGTGGTTCCCTGCACGCCCTCCAGCGCGCGGTTCAGCGCCGCCAGCCCGTACTGGCGCGCCTTCTCAGGGCGCGCCTGCATGTAGGGCTCGTCGATCTGCACCACGTCGGCGCCGGCTGCGAACAGGTCCCGGATCTCGTCGTTCACCGCCGCCGCGTAGTCCATGGCGGCCTCTTCCTCGCTCTTGTAGAAATCGTTCTGCGCCTGCTGCAGCATGGTGAACGGGCCGGGCACGGTGATCTTGGTCATGCGCTGGGTATGGCGTTTCAGGAACTTCAGGTCCTCCACTTCCACCGCGTGCTTGCGGCGGATCTTGCCGACGATGCGTGGCACCGGATTGGGATGGCCCGAGCGGTCCAGCGCCGAGCCGGGATTGTCCAGGTCCACGCCTTCCAGCGCGGTGGCGAAGCGGTTCGAGTAGCTCTCGCGGCGAATCTCGCCGTCGCTCACGATGTCCAGCCCGGCGTCCTCCTGGAAGCGGATGGCCAGCAGCGTCGCGTCGTCCTGGGCTTCGGCCAGGTACGGCTCCTGCAGCCGCCAGAGCTCGCGCGCGCGCACGCGCGGCGGAAAACGCCCGGCCAGCTTGGCGCGGTCGATCAGCCATTCGGGCTGCGGATAGCTGCCGACGATGGTGGTGGGAAACAGCATGGGAGTTCTCCTTTTGGATTGTCAGATGCCCAGGTAGGCCTGGCGGATTTCGGGGCGCTGCATCAGTTCGTCGGGCGCGCCTTCGGCGACGATGCGGCCCAGTTCCAGCACGCAGGCGCGGTGCGAGATGCGCAGCGCGAGCGACACGTTCTGCTCCACCAGCACGATGGTGGTGCCGGCGGCGCTGATCTTGCGGATGGCCTCGAACATGTCGGCCACCACCAGCGGCGACAGGCCGAGCGAGGGCTCGTCCAGCAGCAGCAGGCGCGGCCGCGCCATCAGCGCGCGGCCGATGGCCACCATCTGCTGCTGGCCGCCGGACAGCTCGCCGGCCGGCGCAGCCAGCCTGGCTTTCAGGGCGGGGAACAGCGCCAGCACTTCGTCCAGCGTCTGCTTGCGGCGCGCCTTGGCGGCCGGCAGGAAGCTGCCGACGTCCAGGTTCTCGGCCACCGTCATGCCGGTGAAGAGGCGCCGGCCTTCGGGCACCAGCCCGATGCCGGCCGCGCAGAAGCGGTGCGGCGCGAGCCGCGTGATGTCCTGCCCCTGCATCGCCATGCGGCCCGAGACCGGCTTCAGGATGCCGGCCACCGTGTTGACCAGCGTGGTCTTGCCGGCACCGTTGGGCCCGACGATGCACAGCAGCTCGCCGTCGGCGACGCGCAGCGAGACGTCCCACAGCGCGCGCGCTTCGCCATACGCCACGGTGAGGTCCTGCAGTTCAAGCATGGGCCACCCCCAGGTAGGCCGTCATCACCGCCGGGCTCTGCATCACCTCGCGCGGCGCGCCCTCGGCCAGCAAAGTGCCCTGGTCGAACACCACGATGCGGTCGGTCAACGCCATCACGGCGTCCATCACGTGCTCGACGAACACGATGGTGGTGCCCTGCTCGCGGATGCGGCGGATCTGCGCCACGGCCGATTGGATCTCGGTCGGCGTGAGCCCGCACAGCACCTCGTCCAGCAGCACCAGCTGCGGTCGGCCGGCCAATGCGCGGGCGAACTCCAGGAACTTGCGCTGGTGCAGGTTCAGCTCGCCCGGCAGGCTGGCGGCCTTGCCGTCGAGGTGGGTGAACTCCAGCCACTGCATGGCCTCGCGCCGGCCCTCCGCCATCGAGCCGATGCCGCGGCCCGCGTACATGGCGGCAACGGCCACGTTGTCCAGCACGCTCATCTGCGTGAACGGCCGCGGGATCTGGTAGGTGCGCGCGATGCCGGCACGCGCGATCCGGTGCGCCGGCAGGCCGGCAATGTCGCGCCCGCGCAGCAGCACTTCGCCGCCATTGGGCAGGTAATGGCCGCTGACGACGTTGATGAAAGTGGATTTGCCGGAGCCGTTGGGGCCGAGCAGGCCGAGGATTTCGCCTTCGCGGACCTGGAGCGAGACGCTGGATAACGCCTTCAGGCCGCGGAAGGATTTGCTGAGGCCGTTGACTTGCAGCAGGACTGCCTTTGTCCCCTCTCCCGCTCGCGGGAGAGGGCTAGGGTGAGGGCTGGATCGAGGGTGAAGATCTTCCCGCGCCACCACCCCCTCACCCCTGCCCTCTCCCCGAGGGGAGAGGGAGGAAGAGGAAGTCCGCCGCCGCAGCTTCCCCATCACCCCCTCCGGCATGAACAGCACCCCCAGCACCAGGATCAGCCCGATCAGCCCCTTCCCCAGCACCGCGTATTCCCCGCCCGTGAACGCGAACAGCAGGCAGGTGATCGCCACAGCACCAATGGCCGGCCCAGCCCAATGCCGCGTCCCCCCCAGGATGCTCATGAGCACCACCGTCAGCGGCACCGTGAGATTGAAAGTCTCCGAGGTCGTCACATACGACACGAACAGCGCATGGATGCCGCCGGCCAGCCCCGCCAGCGCGCAGGACACGGCCAGCGCCAGCAGCTTCCAGCGGTAGGCCGGCACGCCCATCACCTCGGCCGCGTCCTCGTCGTCGTGGATGGCGAACAGGCCGGCGCCGAAGCGCGAATGGCGGATACCCCACGACGCCAGCAGCGTGACCACCGCCGCGGCCAGCATCATCAGGTACAGGCTGGCGTTGGGCGTCGGGCCGATCTTCGGCACCGGCACCGCGCTCAGGTAGACGCCGGGCCCGCCGTCGATGGGCGTGTTGCCGATGATGGTGGCCACCACGAAGGTGACGGCGAGCGACAGCAGCGCGAACACCTCGCCGCGGATGCCGCGCACCCGGAACACCACGGCGCCGACGCCGGCGCCGATGAGCGCCGCCACCAGCGCCGCCATCGGCAAGGTCCACAGGAACGGCCAGTTGAACTTGCCCGCGAGCGTCGCAGACGTGTAGACCCCGGCGCCGAAGAAGGCCCCGTGCCCGAACGAGAAATACCCCGCATACCCCGAGAGGATGTTCCACGAGGTGGCGAGCACGGTCCAGAACAGCGCCAGGTACAGGAAGGATTCGTAAAAGGCCGGCAGCTTCAGGAACGGCAGTGCGGCCATCAGCAGGCCGGCCGCCACGATGCCGGCGGGCGCGCGCCGCCGGCTCATCGCACCCGCCCCGGCCGCACCAGCAGGATGGCGATCAGCAAGGTGAACGACACCAGCGGTGCCCACGAGGGCGAGGTGACGGCCATGGTCACGGCCTCGCTCACGCCGATCACGATGCCGGCCAGCAGCGGGCCGAGCGCGCTGCCCAGGCCGCCCAGCATCACGGCGGCGAACACCACGCCGACCCAGGCGTACATCTGCGAGGGGCTGATGCTGCTGGACAGCGCGATGCAGACGCCGGCGATGCCGGCGATCGCCGAACAGGTGCCCGCCAGCAGGAAGCCGTTGCGGCGCTGGTCGATGCCGAAGGCGGCCGCCACCGGCGCGTCTTCCGCGGAAGCGCGCAGCGCCTTGCCGAGGTCGGTGAAGCGCAGCACCGCCCAGACGGCAAACGAGATTGCCACCGCAAGCACGAGTGTCAGCACTTCCGGCACCGGCAGGTACAGCGGGCCGAGGCGGAACTTCAGCTCGGCGTAGTGCGACTCCAGCTTGCGCGGGTCGGCTGTCCACACCGTTTGCATCAGCGACTCCACGATGCCCATGCAGCCGAAGGTGAGCAGCAGCGAGCTGAACGGCGTGAGCCGGAAGCGGTCGGTCAGCCAGTGCAGCCCGGCGCCCAGCGCGAACATCAGCGGCACGATGGCCGCCAGCGTCAGCAGCGGGTCCAGCTTCACCACCGCCGCCAGCTGCCAGCAGATGTAGGCCGACAAAAAAGCGAACGCGAAGTGCGCCAGGTTGATGGTGCGCAGCAGGCCCCAGCTGAGGCCGAGCCCCAGCCCCAGCAGCCCGTACAGCGCGCCGGCGAACACGCCCGACAGCACCGACTGCGCGAGCAGCGTCCAGCTCGGAAAGCTCACGCTCAGCGCGCCGTCATCTTCGCGCCGGGCGCGGCGAATTCGGGCGGATACACCACCTGCCACTTGCCGTTCTGCACCTGCTTGATGCGCATCAGGTCGTCGCCGTAGTTGGACGGGCCGTCGAAGCGCAGCGACCCCTGGATGGTCTCCACGCGGCTCTTCTTCAGCCAGTCGGCCAGCACCTTGTCGTCCAGGCTCTTGGTCGCCACCACCGCGGCCTCGAGGATCTGCCATGCCGTGAACGAAGCTGCCGCCTGCACCTCGACCGAGGTGTCGGGGAAGTTCGCCTTGGCCGCGCGCTCGTGGTAGGTCTTGATGAATTCGGCGGCGCGCGGGCGGGTGCTGAAGGGCGCGTGCTCCTCGAAGATCGTCACCGACAGCGCGCCGCTGGCTTCCGGCAGCGTCACCAGCGGCCCGGGCGCGGGATACAGGTAGAAGTGCTGCGGCGGCGCATAGTCGATCTTCTTCATCGCATCCAGCAGCAGGTTGCCGTCCAGCCCGATCGCGCCGACCCACACGAAGTCCGGCTTGGCGTCCTTGACGCGGCTGGCGATGGGCCCGAACTCGCGGTTGCCGAATTCCCACTCCAGGAACAGCACCTCCTGCAGCCCGCGCTTCTTGACGGTCTCGCGCGCGCCCATCGACATGAAGTGGATCGACGGAAATTTGCTGGTCACGATCGCCACCGTTTTCGGCGGCTTCGGCCCCTTGGCCAGCGCCTCGAACACCGTGTTGGTGGTGGTGGTGCCGGGGTCGGGGCCGAGCGACCACGCCGGGAACTGCATCTCGTACTTCACCAGCGCGGGCACGCCCAGCGTGTGGTGCACCAGCACCTTGTTGTAGCGCTGCGCCACGCCCACCGCCGACAGGATGGCGCCGGTGGCATAGGGGCCCATCAGCAGGTCGACCTTGTCGGAGGTCAGCAGCTGCTCGTACAGCGTGCGCGCCAGGTCGGCCTTGGACTGGTCGTCCTTCAGCACCCACTCCACCTTGCGGCCCAGCAGGCCGCCGCGGCGGTTCAGGTCGTCGACATAGATCTCGCCCACCAGCTTGTGCACCTGCGCCGTGGCCGACAGCGGCCCGGTGAGGGCCAGGGTGCTGCCGATGCGCAGCGGCGGCTGCTGCGCCCAGCCGGCCAGCGGAAGCGCGGCGGATGCCGCGGCGGCGGCCAGGACGGTGCGGCGGGGGAAAGTCGGCTGGGTCATGGTTGTCTCCTAGGTGTGAAGCGCGCGATCCAGGTGTCGAAACTCGCGAGCACGCCGCGCAGGAACTCCTGCGTGTCGGCGACCATGGGGCCGTCGCCGTCGAACAGTGTGGCGACGCGGCCCAGGTAGACCTCCGGGTGCGGCATGGTGGCCGCGCCCACGCCGGCCAGCGCCTGCTTGAGCGCGAACGATCCGGCCAGCCCGCCCAGCGGTCCGGCGCTCTGGCTGATGACCAGCACCGGCTTGCCGATCCAGCAGTTCCTGCCGTTGGGCTTGGACGCGACGTCGATCGCGTTCTTCACGCCGCCCGGCAGCGAGCGGTTGTATTCGGGGGTGACGAACAGCAGCGCGTCGCAGGCCAGCACGTCGGCGCGCAGGCGCTGCCACGGCAGCGGCGCCGGGTCCTCCAGGTCGCCGTTGTAGAGCGGCAGGTCGCCGTACGGAATGTCCCGCAGCGCCATGCCGGAAGGTGCCAGTTCGCCCAGCGCCTGCGCGATGCGGCGGCTGTACGACGCCTGGCGCAGGCTGCCGGCGATCACGCCCACTTGCAGTTGCGCCGTCATGCCGCGCTCCCGGTCGCCAGCATCGCGTCGATCTCGCCGTTGTGTTCGCCCAGGGTCGGCGGCGGCAGCACCGACAGCGAGCGCTGGCCGTCGAAGGACACCGGCGGGCGCACCGTGCGGAACTCGCCCATGGTGGCGTGCCGCGCCGACACCAGCAGCTGCAGGTGTTTGGCCTGCGGGTCCTCCAGCGCCTCGTCGGTGTCGTACATGGGCGCGTGCGGCACGTCCTGCGCCAGCAGGCGGTTGCACCACTCGGTGCGGGTGCGGGTGGCGAAGATGCCCGACAGCAGCTCGATCATGTCTTCCTGGTGCGCGATGCGGGCCTCGCGCGTGGCGAAGCGCGGGTCCTTGAAGATGTCCGGCCGCTCGATCGCGTCGGCCAGGCCCTGCCAGAATTTCTCGGGCGAAGACATGTGCAGCGCGACCCACTTGCCGTCCCTGCACTCCATCACGTAGGACTGCGACACGCGCGGCCGGCTGAAGGCGCCCATCACCTCGCCTTCGGAGTAGTAGTGGGTGAAGGCGTCCAGGTTCCAGTGCGCCATCGCCTCCAGCATCGACACCTCCACCTTGCGGCCGACGCCGGTGCGCGAGCGCTCGTACAGCGCGCCGAGCACGCCGTAGGCCGCGTAGAAACCGGTGACCGCGTCGGCAATCGCCGGGCCGACCACGCGCGGGTTGGCCGGGTTCACCAGCAGCTTCAGGTAGCCGCTGGCCGCCTGGGCCACGGTGTCGAAGCTGGGGCGCGCAGCCGAAGGCCCATCGGCGCCGAAGCCGCTGATCGAGCAGTAGATGAGGCGCGGGTTGATGGCGCGCAGCTCCTGCTCGCCCACGCCCAGCTGCTCGGCCACGCCGGGGCGGAAGTTCTGGATGTAGACGTCGGCCGTCTTCACCAGCGCATGCAGCCGCTCGCGGTCGGCGGGCATCTTCGGGTTGAGCGTGATGCTGCGCTTGTTGCGGTTGTAGGTCTGGAAGTGCGGGCTGTACAGGCCGCCCTTGAAGGCGCGGAACGGGTCGCCGGTGCCGGGCTGCTCGATCTTGATGACGTCCGCGCCCAGGTCGCCCAGCAGCATGCCGCAGGCCGGGCCGGTGATGAAGGTGCCCTGCTCCAGCACCCGCACGCCTTGCAGGACTTGGGTCACCGCTTGCCCTCGTAGACCACGTCGCGCGTGGCCTGGTAGGACAGCGCGAAGCCGCTGGGGTTGACGGCCTCCTCGCACAGGTGCGCGATCAGCCCCGCGGTGCGCGCGAGGATGGGCACGCCGCGCAGGCCCACCAGCGGGAAATTGGTGCCGAGCAGCACCGCCGGAATCGCGGCCGACACGTTCAGGCGCAGGTCCTTGCCGACCACGTCCGGAATCACCTGCTCGACGGCCTCGGCGATGGCGACGAAGCGCAGGCTGGTGCCGGCCTCTTTCGCCACGGCGAACAGGCGCGCCACGCGCGGGTCGCGTTCCTTGTGCAGCGGATGGCCATAGCCGGGGATGGGCTTGCCGGCGGCGCGCCAGCGTGCGACGACCTCACGCGCCGCGGTGCGCAGGTCGTCGTCGCCCTGGGCCTGCTCGCTCACTTCGGTGAACAGTCGCCCGGCCGTTTCCGACGCACCCAGGATCACGCTGCCGCAGCCCAGAATGCCCGCAGCCACCGCGCCCTGCAGCGCATCCGGCGCGGCCGCGTACGTCATCCGGCTGGCCTGCACGCTGGGCACCAGGCCGTGTTCGGCGATGGCGACCAGCGTGGCGTCGAGCACCTTGGCATCACCCGGTGAGGGCCGCTGGCCCGTGACCAGCAGGCTGAAGTAATCGGTGAAGGAGATCTTGCCGATCAGGTCGCGGCACAGGTCCTCGCCGCGCACGGTGATGCTGTGCTCGTCCGACATGCAGATCGCGGTGCGCGGCACCGTGGACTTGCCGATCTTGTTGATGGAAGAACTCATCACTCGTCCTGCGGAATCAGCCGGAAGTCGAAATGCGCCACGTGGTAGGGCTTGGCCATCCTGCGGCCGTCCATCGCGGTGCCGGGTTGGTGCGGCTCGAACTCCACGATGAGGCTGTCGCGCACGCCGAACACCGCGTCGGAATCGAGATACGGGCTGCCCTTCACGAACAGGTGCGTGGTCAGCTCCTTGTGCCCCGGCGCGGACACCTTCATGTGGATGTGCCCCGGGCGGTTGGGGTGCCGGCCCATGCGGCGCAGCATCGCGCCCACCGGCCCGTCGTCGGGCACCGGGTAATAGGTGGGCAGGATCGACCAGAACCAGTAGCGGCCTTCGCCGTCGGTGCGGATGCGGGCGCGCGCGCGCATGCCGCCGTCTTCGCGCTGCATGTCGTAAACGCCGTCGCCGTCGCCCGACCACACGTCCAGCAGCGCGCCTTGCAGCGGGCGGCCTTCCAGGTCGGTCACGCGGCCGCTGTAGAGCGCGGGCTCGCCCGGCACGCCTTCGGCGATGTCGCTGCCCAGCGGCAGCTCGGGCGCGCCGTCCCAGAAGAACGGGCCCTGCACGGTGGCGTCGGTGGGCGGCGTGGCGCCGCCGCGGCCCTTGAGCGCGCGCGCATGCTCCAGGGCCACCACCTGCATCGACAGGCCCAGCGTGTCCGACAGCAGGATGAACTCCTGGCGCTTGGCGTCGCAGGCCTTGCCGCAGGCGGTGAGGAATTCGATGGCCTGGAACCACTCGTCGCCCTTCAGGTCGACCTCGCGGGCGAAGGCGTGGAGGTGCCGCACCAGCGCGCTCATGACCTCCTTGAAGCGCGGGTCGCCGCATCCGTCCAGCCGCGCGATGACGGCGTCGGTGATGCTTTCGGTGTCGTATTCCAACTGCGCCATGCCGGTCTCCAGAGCTCGATCCGCGGGACTGTATCGATTGACACCATCGGGCAGAAGTGAAGAATTTCGATGGTGTGGATCGATGCCGTCGATCATTCACCCTGGTAAACCCTATGGAACTGCGCCACCTGCGCTACTTCGTCGCGCTGTCCGACTGCCTGTCCTTCAGCCGGGCGGCCGAGCGCACCCACGTGTCGCAGTCGACCCTGTCGCACCAGATCCGGCAGCTGGAGGACGAGCTGGGCCAGCCGCTGTTCGACCGCATCGGCAAGCGCGTGATGCTCACCGAAGCGGGCGAGACCTTCCTGGGCTACGCGTCCCGCGCGCTGCGCGAGGTGGACCACGGGCTGTCCGACCTGAAGCGCGCCGGCGACGAACTCTCGGGCGAGGTGCGCATCGGCGCCACCGGCACCTTCAACCTGGGCTTCGTGCCCGAGGCGCTGGCGCTGTTCCTGCGGCGGCACCCCACGGTGAAGGTGACGGTGGACGAACTCGCGGCCGACGCCATCGCCCAGCGCCTGATCGACGCCTCGCTGGACGTGGGCATCGCCTACCAGCCGGCCGATCCGGTGCGCCTGTGGTTCGAGCCGCTCTACACCGAGGAAATGGTGCTGGTGGTCGCGCCCGGGCATCCGCTGGCCGGGCGCAAGCGCGTGCGCATGGTGGAGCTGCACCGCCAGAGCCTGGTGCTGCTGCCGCGCGACTTCGCCACCCGCACCATGCTGGACGAGTGCTTCCGCGCCTGCGGCGCCGAGCCGGTGATCGCGGCGGAGATGAACACCATCGCGCCGATCGTCGGGCTGGTGGCGCGCACGCAGCTGGCGGCCATCATCTCCAGCCACGCCATCCAGCCGCGCGACGACGTGCGCGTCATTCCGCTGGAAAGCCCGACACCGGTGCGCACGCCCGGCATGCTGTGGAAGCGCGACGCGAAACAGTCGTCGGCGGTGCGCTCGTTCGCGTCCTGCGTGCGCAAGCTGGCGCTGGGGCGCAGTTTGCGCGCAGGGGACACCAGCGTATCCCCCTGAAGGACGAACAAGCTGGCGCACGGCGCGGCTCGGCGAGAATGCGGCGCAGCGCTTGCGCCGCGAACGGCGGGGGCGATGCGATGGGTGTGCAGCCCGTCGCCAATCGACACAGGGAGGATGCATGGACATGCAGGCGAACGCGCGGGACGAGAACGCGCACCGCGAAATTCTGCGGGCGCGGCCCGGCTTCACCGTCTATCGCGCGGGCCGCTTCCTGGTGGCCGAACTGGCCGGCCCGCACCGCGTGCTGAGCACCTCGGTGCGCAACGGCGGGCAGTCGGACCGGATCGGCTTCCTGATGAACCACCAGAGCTGCGAGGCCAACGCGCACCTGGAGCGCCACGACGTGATGCACGCGAACGGCCTGGACACCTACCACGACGTGGCGTGCGCCGAAGCGGGCCTGGCCCCGGACGCGGTGGCGCTGATGGGGACGGCGGCGAACATGCGCTATGCCGGCATCGTCGAGCACTGCGACGAACACCTGGGCGTCACCGCCATCGTCACGGCCGGCGTGGCCGGCAACGCCGCCTGCGCCGCCGACCCCACCACCTGGCGCGAAGGCGCAGGGCGCTTCGAGAAGACGCCGCCCTACGCCGGAACCATCAACGCCATGCTGCTGCTGGACCGCCCGCTCGCCGCGCACGCGCTGGCGCAGGCGGCCATGGTGGTGGCCGAGGCCAAGGCCGGCGCGCTGCAGCGGCTGGGCGTGCGCAGCCGCTACTCGCCCGATTTCGCGACCGGCACGACGACCGACCAGTTCTGCATCGCCTGCCCGCGCGAGGGCGCGCCGGCGCTGGGCAGCACCAGCACCGGCGTGCGCGCCGGCGAGCTGGTCGGCCGCGCCATGCGCGACGCCACGCTGGAGGCGCTGCGCTGGCAGAACGGCCTGGAGCCGAGCTATGCGCGCGGGCTGTTCCACGCGCTGGGCGCCTACGGGCTGACCGAGGCGTACTTCACCGCCAACATCGGCGCGCACCTGGACGGCCGCGGCCTCGCGCTGCTGCAGGCCAACTTGAACGCGGTGGTCTACGACCCGCTGGTGGGCGCGCCCGCGCTGGCCCTGGCCAGCGTGCTCGACCGCATGCGGCATGGCGCCTTGCCCGCGAGCGCGGCGCGCGAGGCCCTGCGCCAGCAGGCCGCCTGCCTGGCCGCCGGGCTGGCGGCGCAGCCGGAGCGCTGGCTGGAGTTCTACCGCGGCCTGGGCGAGCTGGATCCGCAGCAGCCGGCGCAGATCGCCCTTCGGGCCATCGCCCTGGGCTGGTCGGCCAAGTGGAACTGAGCGCGCTGCAGGCGCAGGCCGCGCCGCTCGCGGCCGCTGTCGTGCTCGACCTGCTGTTCGGCGACCCGCAGCGGCGCTGGCACCCGATCCGCCTGGTGGGCGCGAGCATCGCGCGCGCCGAGGCCTGGCTGCGCGCCCTGCGCCTGGACGGCTACGCCGGCGGCATCCTGCTGGGCGCCGGTGTCGCGGCCTGGTGGGCCGGGCTCGCCGCGCTGCTGGTGCTCGCCGCGCAGCGCGTGCATCCGGCGCTCGGCCTGGCGGCCCATGCCGGCGTCGCCTACTTCCTGCTAGCGCTGCGCGACCTGGTAGACCACGTGTGGGCCGTGGAAGCGGCGGCCCGGCAGGACGACCTGGGCCGCTGCCGCGCCGCGACCGCCATGTTCGTGTCGCGCGACACCGAGGCGATGGACCTTGCGGCCTGCCGGCGCGCCGCGGTCGAGAGCCTCAGCGAGAACCTGACCGACGGCTACATCAGCCCCTTGTTCTGGTACCTGGTCGCCGGCCTGCCGGGGCTGGTGGTGTTCAAGGTGTTCAGCACGCTCGACTCCATGGTGGGCTACCGCAGCGAGCGCTACCTGCGTTTCGGCTGGTTCAGCGCGCGCACCGACGACGTCCTCAACTGGCTGCCGGCGCGCGCCACCTGGCTGCTGACCGCCGCCGTTGCCGCCTTGGTGCCGCGCTGCTCCGCGCCGCGCGCGCTGGCCGTGGGCTGGCGGCAGCACGGCATCCTGCCGGGGCCGAACTCCGGCTGGAGCGAAGCGGCCATGGCCGGCGCGCTGCGGCGGCGGCTGGTCGGGCCGATCTTCCAGGGCGGCCACCTCGTCACGCAGACCTGGCTCGGCGATGCGCATGCGCCGCCGGCGGGGCTGGACCGCTCGGACGTGCCGCTCGCCATCGTGCTCGCGGTGGCGACCGGGCTGGCCGCTGCGGCGCTGGCGGTGGGTGCGCTGGCGGGGGTGGGGAAAATGTGAAGGTGGCGTCCTGCGGGTCTAGCAGGACGAGCTCGAACTGCCCGCATCCACCGAGCAGCTCGCCGACGTCGCCGCGGTCGAGGCGACGGTCGCGGCGACCGCCCCGCTGCCGTCGTCTTTCAGGCCCGCCGCGCCGTCAGCGGCGCCCGTCACACTGGATTCGCGCATCCACCACACGGCGGCGACCGCAGCCAGGACCACGAACACACCGATCAGCCAGGTTTCCATCGCAAGCTCCCAAACGTTTGGTGATAAAGGCGCCGCAGGCGCCTGTGCCGATTGTGCGCCGCAATGCGGCGTTCCATGTCAGCCGATGGCCAATTCCTTGGCGCCGAACAGGCGTTCGGACGGAATGCCGCCCTCGTTGCAGCGCGCGACGAAGCTGTCGGATTCGGTGATCTGGATGCTTTGCGGCGTGTACGCCAGGCCCATCAGGAAGGTCATCCAGGGCTCCTGGCCCATGGCGTAGACGTAGGTGCGCTTGGGCGCGACCGCCTTGGTGATGGTCCAGGCCTGCTCGGCGTTGCAGCCGGACAGTTTTCGCGAGTCGTCCATCTTGCGGCTGGGGCGGTTGGTCAGGCAGTGCCCGTACAGCCAGGTCAGCGGCGCGCCGTCGCACTCCATGCCGATGAACATCGTGTCGACCGGGCCGATCACTTCGGAAATGCGCTCGTAGAGCACCGGGTCGGCGCAGGCGGAATCCGCCAGGAACAGCAGCGAGCGCCCGTTCAGCGACAGGTGCAGCGTGTGCTTGCTGTGGATCGTCAGGTCCGAATGCTCGCCCAGGAAGGGCAGGCTCATCAGCCGGCCGCCGGGCAGCGCGATCTCGTCGAACTGCTCCATCGCGCGCACGTCGGTGAAGCCGAGCGCGCGCACGATCAGGCGCATCGACGGGTCGGCCAGGCTGATCGGGTTGTTGCGCGGCACCAGCACCGTGCCGACCCGGCCGCGCAGCTTGAGCAGGTTCTCCATGCTGAAGTGGTCGGCGTGCGCATGGGTCAGGAATACGTAGTCGATGCGGTCCGGCAGGTCGTCGAAGGTCAGCCGCGCCGCGCCGTCGTCGCGGATGCCGGCGAACACGCCGTCCACCAGGATCGCCGTCTGCGCCGATTCGATCAGGATGCTGGCGTGGCCGAAGTAGCGCACGCGCACGGCGTCGCCTTCCGGCCGGCCGGCCATCCTGAGCGGCGGCTCGGGCGAGAAGAAGCCGGCGAACAGCTCACGCTGCGCCTCGGGGATGCCGAGCTCGTCGGCCAGCGCCGCGACCGACACCGGCGCGATGCGGCTCAGCGCCACCTTCTCCCAGCGCGGGTCGTTGAACGGGATGTCCAGGATGATGCGTTCCGGCGAGGGCAGCCGCGGCGTGTTCAGGAAGAAGCGCCGCGTCTTGCCGGTCTCCTTCACGAACGACATCTGCTGCGTCGACGCGCCCGACAGCGGGCTGCGGTAGAGCAGCTCCTCCAGCACCCGCAGCTGCGGCCGGTTGTGCAGGTCGTAGGAGGCCTCGACGAAGCCGGCCAGGGCCGGCGGGGCCTGCGTGTAGGTCGGGTCCAGGCTGAAGCCGAGCGCCGTGGTGCGCAGGTGCTTCTCGAACTTGTGCACCGCCTCGGAGAACTCGATCAGCGGCTGGCACTTTTGTGTGGTGGCCGCCATCAGCGCCTGCACCGCCGGCACCGCGTCGCTGCCCAGGTTGACGAACGGGCCGGAGATGTTGCCCGCGTCGGCGTGCGCCGCCTCGTGCGCCGACGGGTTGGCGACGAAGGTGGACAGCAGCGGCAGCTGCGACTGCGACAGGTTGAAGCCGTACTGCACCGGCGCGATGGTGTGCGCCCAGGCGTACCAGCCGCATTGCAATGGTTCGATCAGCGTGTCGCTGCGCAGGTAGGAATCTGGCATGGGCATCTCCGAAGATGTTCTTGTTCAGTACAGGTTGCGGCTTTCGAGCGAATCGAACAGGCGCTGGACGTTCTCGTCCCGGAACCCCTGGAAGCCGCCCTGCCGCTCGATCAGTTCGACCATCAGCCCGGTGGCCGCGTCGCGGGTGGAGAAGATCTGCGACAGCTGGTCGCTGTCCAGGCGCGGCGAGCTGAATTGCAGCCCCCTGGCCTGCATCGCCGCGGCCGCCTTGCCCAGGTCGTTGACGCGGAACGCCACGTGCTGCACGCCGGCGCCGAACTCCTCGACGAACTGCGAGACCTGCGAGGTCGCGCCGATCCCTTCGGTCAGCACGATGGTCACCGGCCCCAGGCGCAGCACGGCCGATTTCATGCCGGTCTTCAGGCCCATGGTCTCGCGCTTTTCCACCAGGGTGAAGCCGAGCACGTTGCGGATCCAGGCGGTGGCCGCCTCCAGGTCCGGCACCGCCAGGGCGATGTGGTCGATGCCCATCACGCAGGAGGACAGGTCGTCCTCCACTGCGGGGGGCGGGAGCGTCGCGAGCGTTTCCATGGCGGCACCTTTCAGGCGGAGAACAGGGAGACCAGCGCCCAGACGCCGTACAGCGCCACCACCGGCGCCAGCGCGAACACCGTGCAGAACAGCCACGAGCGGCCGGTCCACAGGCGCGTGCCCAGCACCGTGAGCCACCAGACCCAGGGATGCAGCAGCGTCAGCGTGGCCAGCAGCGTGTTCCACGGATGCCCCAGCGGCGTGTGGAACACCAGTTCGTTGAGCGACAGCAGGTTCAGCGACTCCTGCGCCACCTGCCCGTTGGGATGCGCCAGCATCGGCACGACCATCACCAGCACCAGCAGGAAGTACGGCCAGGCGGTCCAGCAGGCGAGCGCCATCCAGTGCTTGAACGACAGCGGGGTGTTCGCCGCCTTGCCGGCCAGGAAGAACCAGGCCGCCTCGACCAGCCGCAGCACCGGCGTCGCGACCACCACCGTGAGCAGCGAGCCCCACAGCAGGAAGCTGCGCGACAGCATGCCCGCCGCGGAAGCGCGGTTGGCCTCGCTCACGTCCTTCATCCGCGGGTCGCTGCCGACGATGTGGTCGCCCAGCCAGGCGATGTCCACCGCGTTGTAGTACCAGAGGAAGAAGGCGGTGTAGGCGATGCCGACCGTGAGCAGGGGGAACCAGAATTTCGGCTGCTCGCGCAGCGCGGCCAGTGCCTGCTTCGGTTCGACGAGGACAGCCCAGGCGAGTTTGCTGTTGTTCATGACGTCCGGTGGCGATGCTCAAACAGAGGACACCATCGTGGAGGGTGCGCTCTTCGCGGCTGCTACGAGATGTCGTAGTGGCCCGCGAACGCGCTCCGGAAAAAACTGGGTCCCATGACGCACCCCGCAAAAACCTACCTCTCGCTGCGCGAAGACCGCTACCGGCCGATCTTCTCGCGCTCGAATTCGTTCGCACCGATCAAGCGGATCTGGCGCGCGGTGCTGGGCGACCAGTACCTCGAGGAGATCGACGCGTTCGGCTTCGTCACCGCCACCGACCTGCAGGACATCGCCGACGCGGTCGGCCCGCTGGCCGGGCGCACGCTGGTCGACATCGGTTGCGGCGGCGGCGGGCCGGGCCTGTGGGTGGCGCGGCGCACCGGCGCCGACCTGGTCGGCATCGACATCCTGCAGGAGGCGGTGGACCAGGCCGCCGAATTCAGCAAGGGCTTCGCCGATGCGCCGCGCGCCAGCTTCCGGGTCGGCTCGTTCACCGGCACGAAGCTGCCCGCCGCGTCGGCGGCCGCCGTGATGAGCGTGGACGCCTTCTGGATGGTGATGGACAAGTTGAAGGCGCTCGAGGAGGTCGCCCGCATCATGGCGCCGGGCGGCGTGTTCGCCATGACCACCTGGGCCGACGCCAATGTGGTGTGGCCCGAATGGTTCGAGGACACCGGGCTGCAGGTGGTGTCTTGCCGCGAGACGCGGCGCTGGAAGGAGAACCAGCTGGCGGTCTATGAAGCGGTGAGCGCGCGCCGCGAGGAGCTCGCAGCCGTGCTCGACCCGGCGGCGCTCGCCATCCTGCTGTCCGAAGCCGAGGAGGCGCCCAAGGCGATGGCGTCGATGCGCCGCTCGCTGGTGATCGCGCGGCGCGTCGAGGACTAACGCGCCGCTTTTACGTGAGCAGGCTGAGCGCCGGTTCCGGCAGCTTCTGGAACTGGCGCTCGACCAGCTTGGCGTAGTAGGGATGCGAGCCGACCAGTTCGGCGTGCGTGCCGACGCCGGAGATCCTGCCTTCTTCCAGGAAATAGATGCGGTCGGTGTGCATCACCGTGAACAGCCGGTGCGCCACGATGATGTTGGTGCGGCCCCGCATCAGCGTCTCCAGCGCCGTGCGCACCTGGTGCTCGGTCTCGCTGTCGAGGCTGGAGGTCGCCTCGTCGAGGATCAGGATCTCCGGGTCGCGCAGGAACATGCGCGCGATCGCGATGCGCTGGCGCTGGCCGCCCGAGACGTTGTTGCCCTGCTCGATCAGGTTGGAATCGAAGCCTTCGGGCATCCGCTCGATGAACGACAGCGCGCCGGCCTTCGCGGCCGCTTCGCGCACCTGCGCGTCGCTGAACGTGCCGGACAGGCCGTAGGTGATGTTGTCGCGCACGCTGCCCGGCATGATGGCCGCGTCCTGCGCGACGTAGCCGATGCGCTGGCGCCATGCGTTCAGCGCGCTGGCGGCGATCGGCCGGCCGTCGTAGAGGATCTCGCCGCCGGTGGGCGCATAGAAGCGCTCGATCAGCGACAGGATGGTGGTCTTGCCGCTGCCGCTGATGCCCACCAGCGCGGTGGTGCTGCCCGGTTCGAACACCAGGTCGATGCCGCGCAGGACCGGCGCTTCCTGGCCCTGGTAGGCGAACGACACCTGGCGGAATTCCAGCGTGCCCCCGGGCCGCGGCAGTTCCAGCCCCGGCTGCGCGTCCTCGCCCTCCTCCCGCAGGATGCCGGCGATGCGGCTGGAGGCGCCGCGCGCGCGCTGCAGCTCGGTGAAGAAGCCGGTGAGCCCGGCCAGCGGCGTGGTGACGTTGAAGATGTAGAGGATGTAGGCGGTGAGCGTGCCCACGCCGATGTCGCCGGCGCTGACGCGCGAGGCGCCGTAGATCAGGATGGTGGCGATCGAGATGGTCAGCGCCAGCCCCATGATCGGCTCCAGCGCCACGGTGACGCGCGCCGTGCGCAGGCCGATGCGGCGCAGCTCGGCGATCTCCTCCTCGCTGCGCGCCTGTTCGCGCGCCTCCGCCGTGTAGGCCTTGACCAGCCGGATCTGCGAGAACACGTGGGTCAGGATGCCGCTCAGCCTGGCCCTGCGGTCCTGCAGGTCCTGCGACAGCTTGTTCATCATGAAGCCGACCGGCACCACCACCGCGAACGCGATGCCGATGCACACCAGCAGCGTCAGCGTGAGCCAGGTGTCGAGCACCAGCAGGAAGGTGATCGATCCGCCCAGCACGATCAGGTTGCTGGCCAGGCCGACCGCCTGCGAGGTGACCAGGCCGGAGATGGACTCGCAGTCGTTCACCACGCGGCTGACGCGCTCGCCGGTGTCGCTCTCGTCGAATTTCGAGATCGGCAGGTTCAGCAGCCTGGCGACCAGCTGGTTGCGCAGCGCCGCCACCACGTCGTAGCCGACGCGCGACAGCATGTAGCTGGACACCGCGCCGACCAGGCTGCCGGCGATCGGCACCGCGGCCAGCAGCCCGGCCCGTCTCCAGTCCATGCCGCCAGTGCCCAGGCTGTCAATGAAGCCCTTGGTGAGCATCGGGAACCACAAGGTGGCGCCCGCCGCGACCGCCGCCGTGACCAGCGCGAAGAACAGCAGCACGCCGGACGGTTTCGACAGCCGGATCAGGCGCCACAGGTCGCCGTAGGTCTGCGTGGTCCCGGGTTCACCCGCGTGGGGATGGGCGTGCATCGGCACCGGGGTGCCGTCTTGGTGTGCTTGGGTCATTTGGTCGCCGCCTCGCGCAAACTGCGCGCAATGAACACGATGCCGGCGGCGGTGAGCGCCGCGCCGGCAACCAGGGGAACGAGGAACTGCTGCGCCGAGAATCCTTCGCCGCCGAAGATCCGCCCGATCAGGACGTTCTGCGCCAGGCCCGGCACCCACAGCTGCCAGTCGGCGTCGCCGCCGTTGAAGATGGAATACACCGGCAGCATGGACAGCACCAGCACGATCAGGTTGCTGCTGGCCTGGGCTTCCTTGAAGGTCTTGCAGCGGATCGCCACCGCCATCAGCACGGCCGACAGCGCCGCCGCGAACGGCACCAGGATCAGCACGGTCGACAGCGCTTCCTGCGGCCCGAAGCTCAGCAGCGTCTGCAGGCGCGGCCCGGGCGTGAGCCACTGCGTGAGCATCAGGCTCAGGCAGCACAGCACCGCCACCAGCATGGCCACGCCGGCCACCGCGCCCCACTTGCCCAGCACCAGCGCCCAGGAGTGCGAGGGGTTGGTCAGCAGCGGCTCCAGCGAGCCGCGCTCGCGCTCGCCGGCCATCGTGTCCAGCGCCGCGTTCAGCGCCCCGTACAGCACGGCGATGATGACCAGGAACGGCAGGATGCGGGCGAAGGTGGCGGCGGTGGTCTGCGGCTTGGCCAGCGGCCGGTTCTGCAGCACCACCGGCTGCAGCAGCTCGGGCGACAGCCCGCGCAGCGCGAAGCTGATGGCGACGCGCTCGCGCACGAAGCCGTCCAGCACGCCCTGGATGCGCGACACGTCCGCGCCGGCGTCCCTGCCGGTGCCGCCGCTCACCACCTCCAGCAGCGGCGAGTCGCCCTGCGCCAGGGCCGCCTCGAAGCCGCGCGGCACCACCACCACCGGGTCCGACGTGGTGGCCGCGCGCAGCTGCGCCTCGAAGTCCGCCGGCGCCGTGCGGATGGTGTAGGTCTGGCGCTCCAGGTAGTTCTTCAGGCTGGGCGCGTAGGCGATGCCCGAGACCACGATGTCGCGCCGCTCCGCCGCCGCGTCGTCGACGCCGGTCAGGATGAAGACGGCCGCGGTCGGCCCGACCAGCAGGGCGGAGGCCAGCACCACCAGCAGCGTGCGCGTCTCGCGCAGCGCGTCCACGATCTCCTTGCGCAGCACGACCATCGCCGTGCGCAGCCCGGTCGGCGCGCTCATAGGGCCACCGCCTCGGCCCGGCCTTCGGCCTGGCGTTTTTCGTCGAACACCAGCTTGACGACCGCCTCCTCGAGGTCGGTCTCGCCGGTCTCCTCCAGCAGCGCGGCGACCGTGCCGCTGGCCACCGTGCGGCCGCCGGCGACCAGCACGATGGTGTCGCAGATGCGCTCCACCTCCGACATGATGTGGCTGGAGAACACGATGCACTTGCCGCCGCCCTCGGGCGTGCGCAGGAAGCGCAGGGCTTCGCGCAGCGCGCGCGTGGCCATCACGTCCAGGCCGTTGGTCGGCTCGTCCAGCACCACGTTGGCCGGGTCGTGCACCAGCGCGCGCGCCAGCGCGGTCTTCATGCGCTCGCCCTGGCTGAAGCCGTCGGTGCGACGCTCCAGCAGCGCCGCCATGTCGAGCGTGCGCGCCAGCGCTTCGGCGCGCGCATTCGCGGCATCGCGGCCCATGCCCTGCAGCATGCCGAAGTACACGATGTTCTCGCGCGCGCTCAGGCGCGGATAGAGGCCGCGCGCATCGCTCAGGAGGCCCATGCGCGCCAGCGCCTCGCGCGGCCGCGCCACCACGTCGATGCCGTCCACGGCCAGCGTTCCCGCGTCCGGCGCGATCAGCCCGGCCAGCAGGCGCAAGGTGGTGGTCTTGCCGGCGCCGTTGGGGCCCAGCAGCCCGGTCACGCAGCCGTCGGCGGCGCGCAGGCTGACGTCGCGCACCGCGCGCACGGACTTGGGCGGCCCCTGTTTGAAACCCAGCCCCCAGGAGGCTGGCGTTGGCGCCGCGAATTGCTTCGCGACGTGGTCGATGGCGATCATTTGGGAAGCTCCAGAACGTACGGCCGGAAGGCGGGAGGGCGCGGAACGGCGCTCGCGCACGCCGCATCGGCGGCGAGCGCGGAAGCGTCGTCGTCGGCATCGATGAACCGGAACACAACGTCGCGCAGGCAGCCGATGCCCATCACGCCGTGGCCGGCGTTGGTCACCACGACGTGGCGCGCATTCGGGCCCAGCGCCTTCACCACGGCTTCGGCATGCCGCGGGGCGGCGGCGGGATCCAGGCCGCCGCCGAGCGCCAGCACCGGCGAGGACGCGCGCGGGACGGTGTAGAACGCCGCCGGGATGGCGCGGCGCGGCCAGCCGGCGCAGACCTGGCTGTAGAACTGCGCGAAGTCGGTGCCGAAATCGGCGCCCGGCTTGTCGGTGGCGGCGGCGAAGCGCGGGAAGTCCTCCCCGCACACCACCGAGTAGTGCATGCCCATGGCGGGCGCCGTTCCTTCGCGCGGCGAGACCAGGTCCTTCAGGCCGACCAGCGGCTCGAAGCGGCCCTGCGCCGCCTCGTCGATGGCGAACGGCAGCGCCGCGGCCAGCGAGGGCGAATACAGCGCGGTGCGCACCGCCACCAGCACCATGGCGCGGGTGGCGGTGAAGCGTTCGGCCTGCCCGGTCAGCGGGTGCCGGGCCACCACCTCGCGCGGCAGGCCGGCCAGCAGCTGCGCCCAGTTCCGGCGCAGCTCCGGGTGGTCGCGCCGGCAGGCGGCGTCCTGCTCGCAGGCCGCCAGCAGCAGGTCGAGCGCGCGCTGGCCGTCGCTGGAAAAGCTCAGCGGCTGCAGGGTGTCGGGTGCGATCACGCCATCGAGCACCGTGCGCCGCACCGCGCCCGGGAACTGGCGCAGGTAGTCCAGCGCGGCGCGCGTGCCGTAGGAGCTGCCGACCAGGTTGATCCTGGCCGCGCCGAGCTGCAGGCGCACGGCGTCCAGGTCCTGGGTGGCGTACGGCGTGGTGAAGAAGGCCAGCTCGCCGTAGGGCAGCTTGGCCAGCCGCTCGTGGCAGGCCGCGGCCTCGGCCACCTGCAGCTGCAGGTCGGCCAGCGCGGCCAGCGAGCGGTGGCCGCCGTCGCCGCAGTCCAGCGGCGCGGAGCGCCCGGTGCCGCGCTGGTCGACGAACACGATGTCGCGGCGCTGGTTCAGGCGGCCCAGCACCGCCAGCATCTGCGGCGCGCCGGCGATGGCGCTCAAGCCCGGCCCGCCGGCCAGCACCACCACCGGGTCGCGCCATTTGCGCCGCGTGGCGGCGGGCGAGACGGCGTAGTGCACCTCGATCTTCGGGCCGCCGGGGCGCGCCGGGTCGAGCGGCCGCGCCACCGCGCCGCAGCGCAGCTCGGTGGCGACGCCGGCCACGCGGCAGGGCGTGAGTGCCTGCGCATCCGCGGCCGCGCCGGCGGTGGCTGCACTGGCGGCTGTGGCGGCGGCAAGCCCCAGCGCCGCCAGGGCACCGGCCAGCGTGCGGCGCAACAGGGCCCGGACGCCCGGCGGCGGCATGGTCATGGCACGAGCAGGCTGTTGGCCGCCAGCAGGTCGCCGCGGGCGAGCTGGCCCGAGGCGAGCCGCAGCTTGAGGAACTGCATCACCACGTCGTAGCGCGCCTTGGCCAGGTCGCGCCGCGTCTGGAACAGCAGGGTCTGCGCGTTCAGCACGTCGAGGTTGAGGCGCACGCCGGCACGGTAGCCCATCTCGGTGCCCTCCAGCGACAGCCGGCCCGACAGCTCCGCAGCTTCCAGCGCCTTCACCTGCGCCCGGCCGCTTTGCAGGTCGAAGAAGGCGCGCTGCGTGGACTCCTCCACCGAGCGCGTTTGCGCTTCCAGGTCTTCGCGCGCTTTTTCCTCCAGCAACAGCGCTTCGGCGATGCGGTTCTGGATCGCATGGCCGGTGAACAGCGGCATGTTCAGCTCCACCCCGACGGAGGTGTTGGTGCTCTTGGGCGGCAGGAACGCCGCGCCGCTGCCGCCGTAGCGATTGTGGGTGACCGAGCCGACAGCAGCCACCGTGGGCAGGCGCTCGGCCTTGGCCCGCTGCACGTCGAGCGCGGCGGACTCCAGTGCGAGGCGCGCCCGCAGGATGCCGGGGTGTGCCGCGGCAGCGGCCATCCAGGCGTCGACCTGCTCCGGAACCACCGCCGGCAGCACCACCGGCACCGCCAGCGGGCGCGGTTGGACGCCGCGGCGGCCGGCCAGGCGGTCCAGCACCAGGCTGCGTACCCGCAAATCGTTCTCGGCCGCGATCTCCTGCGACAGCACCAGGTCGTAGCGCGCCTGCGCGTCGCGGATGTCGGTGACGATGCCGGTGCCGGCCGCGAAATTCCGCTTCGCCGATTCGAGCTGGCCGCCCACCGACACCTTGCTGCTGCGCGTGGTGGCGAGCACGTCCTGCGCCGACAGCACGTCGAAATACGCCTGTGCCACGCGGACGATGAATTCCTGCTCGGTGATGTCGAACTCGGTGCGCGCCGTCGAGAGCCCGACGCGTGCCTTCGCCACGTCCACCGAGGCGACGCGGTTGAACAGCGGCATGCGCACGTTCAGGCTGCCGGTGGTGGTGCGGGTGGCGTACCGGTCCAGGCTGATCTCGCCGGGCGCCGTGCCGCCGGCCGTGGACTGGCGGGTCGACACGTTGGTGGCCGAGGTGCTCGCGCTGGCGGACGGCAGCAGCAGCGCATCGGCCTGCGCGGCGCGCGGCTCGGCCGAGCGCACCAGCGCGCGCGCCGAGCGCAGCGCGGCGTCGTTGGCGTGCGCCAGGTCGTACACCTGCACCAGGTCCTCGGCCGCCGCGCGGCCGGCCGGCAGCAGCGCCAGCGCAAGAAGGATGGGGACGGCGGCTGCGCGCATCATTCGTACCGCAGCGCGTCGATCGGCGCGAGGTTGGCGGCGTTGCTGGCCGGCAGGATGCCGAACACCACGCCGATCAGGCCCGAGAAGCCGCAGGCGCCCAGTACCGCCCACCAGGGAATCGCCGGGTCCGGGAAATTCGGCAGCAGCCGCGCGATGCCGAAGGCGGCGCCGTATCCCAGCAGCACGCCGATCAGCCCGCCCAGCATGGCGATCAGCACCGCCTCGATCAGGAACTGCATCAGGATGAAGCCGCGCGGCGCGCCCAGCGCCTTGACGATGCCGATCTCGCGCGTGCGCTCGGTCACCGAGACCAGCATGATGTTCATGATGCCGATGCCGCCCACCAGCAGCGAAATGCCGACCACGCCGGCCAGCACCACGGTGATCGTGGTGGCGATCTCCTTGAACGATTTCTCCAGCGTGTCGGACGATTCGACGACGAAATCGTCGGGCTGGCCTTCGCGCAGGCCGTGCAGCTCGCGCAGCAGCGCCTTGATGCGCGACTTGACACTGTCGACCTGGTCCAGGTCGGCCACGCTGAAGCTGATGGAGAGGTCCGGCTCCTCGATGATGCCGTTCACCGCCAGCGCGGTCTGGTAGGGCATCAGCAGGTAGTTGTCCTGGCTCTGGCCGAACATCTCGCCGCGCGGCTCCATCACGCCGACCACCTTGAACCATTCGCCGCCGATCTGCACGAAGTGGTCGGTGGCGTTCTCCGGCAGCTTGAGGTCGCGCCGCATCTTGTCGCCCAACACCACCACGCGGCGGCGCTTCAGGTCGTCGTTCTCGCCGAGGAAGCGCCCGTACTTCGGGTAGGTCTGCTGCACGTCCTGGTAGCGCGCGGTGGTACCCAGCAGCATGCCGCTGGCCGAATGGGTGCCGTTGCGCACCGAGGCGCCCTGCTGGCCGCCGGCCATCACGGTGGGCGTGAGGTGGCGGATGCCTTCGACGCGGTGGCGCAGCTGGTCCAGATCCGACAGCTTGAGCCGGTTGCGCTTGCCGCGCAGCGCGTCCTCCAGCGGCGTGTCGGCGCGCAGGGTCAGCGCGCTGCCGCCCAGGCTCTGGAACTGCCGGGCGATCGAGTCGGACAGGCCCTGCACCAGCCCCACCACGGCGATCACCGAGGCCACGCCGATGACGATGCCGAGCATGGTGAGCGCGCTGCGCAGCCCGTGGGCGCGGATGCTCGCCACCGCGGAGCGCAGGCACTCGAGGAACTGGTAGAGCGTGACGCGGGCGCGGTCGGGTTCGTCCCGCTCGTCGCCCGGAACCGTTGAGAGAGGGGGCGCCATGGCGGCATCGGCATGCATCAGGCCGCCTCCGCCACCGGCCGCGCCGCGGCCTGCTGCATTTCGTCCTGCGCGATGCGGCCGTCGTGCAGGCGCACCACACGCCTGCACTGGGCGGCGATGCTGGGTTCGTGCGTCACGATGATCAGCGTCAACCCTTCGCCATGCAGCTCGGTCAGCAGTGCCATGATCTCGGCAGCCGTCTTGCTGTCCAGGTTGCCGGTCGGTTCATCGGCCAGCAACAGCTGCGGCCGGCCGACCAGCGCGCGGGCGATCGCCACGCGCTGGCGCTGGCCGCCCGACAGCTCGTTGGGCTTGTGGTTCAGCCGGTGTTCCAGGCCGACGCGGCACAGCGCCTCGCGCGCGGCGGCTTCGCGCTGCGGCCGCGGGATGCCGCGGTAGATCAGCGGCTGCGCGACGTTGCTCCAGGCGGTGGCGCGCGGCAGCAGGTGGAAATTCTGGAAGATGAAGCCGATCTTGCGGTTGCGCACCGCCGCCAGCTGCGCCTCGTCCAGCCCGGCGACCGCGCGGCCGTCGAGCACGTAGCTGCCGGTGGTCGGGCTGTCCAGGCAGCCCAGGATGTTCATCAGCGTCGACTTGCCCGAGCCCGAGGCGCCGATCAGCGCGACGAACTCGCCGCGCGCGACGCGCAGGTCGACGCCCTCCAGCGCGGCGTAGCCTTCGCTGCCCAGCTGGTAGGTCTTGCCGATGCTGCTGAGTTCGATCATGTCCTCGTGCCCAGGGCGTCCGTCACAGCGGGTTCGCCGCCTTGCGCTCGCCGGCCGGGACGTTGGCCTGCGCCCGCGCCGCTTCGCCGCCGCGCAGGAAGCGCAGGGTCTTGGGCGGCCCGACGATCACCAGCTCGTCCTTCTGCAGCCCCTTCAGGATCTCGATGTAGGCGTCGTCGGCGACGCCCACCTCCACCTCGCGCCGCACCGCCTTGCCCTGCGCCAGCACGAACACGGCGGCGACCGCCTTGTCCGACTTGCTGCGCTCCGACTCGTCGTACTGCACCGCCTGCAGCGGCACGCCGATGGACTTGCCGTCGCCGGTCTTGGCGAAGGCGATTTCCGCGCGGCAGCTCATGCCGGGATGGAACTGCAGCTCGCTGGGGTCCAGGCGGATCCGCACGGCATAGCTGCGGCTCTTGCCCGACACCTCGCGCGGCGCCACCGCCACCTGGTCGACCCGGCCGCGCAGCGCGCGGTCGGGGAAGGCCGCGGGCACGATCTTCGCTTCGCGCCCGATCTCGATGCGCGCGATGTCGGCCTCGTCCACGCTGACTTCGGCGAAGGTGCTGCGCGTGTCGCCGATCGTCAGCAGGCTGGAGCCGGCGATGCTCATCGCGCTGGGCACCGCCGTCTCGCCGACCTTGATGTTGACCGAGGTGACCTTGCCGTCGATCGGCGCGCGGATCTCCGTCTTGGCCAGCTTCTGGCGCGACTGCTGCAGCTGCGCCTCGGCCTGCTTGACGGCTTCGCGGCTGGCCCGCAGCTCGACTTCGGCGACGTCGCGCTGCGTCACCAGCTCGTCGTACTTGGTCGCCTCGATCAGACCGTGCTGGCGCAGCGCTTCGTAGCGGCGCGCCTTGGCGCCCATCGAGTCGCGGTTGACGCGCTGCCGGTCGACGTTGAGCAGCGCCTGGTCGCGCCCGGCCTGCAGCTGCGCGATCTCGGAACGCGGCGTCTCCGCATCCAGGCGCAGCAGCAGCTGGCCCTTCTTCACCGCGTCGCCTTCCTTGACGAAGATCGCGTCGACCCGGCCGATGGTCTCGGAGCCGAGCGTCACCTGGCTGTCGTAGGTCAGCGTGCCGGAGGTGAGGATCGACGGCGTCAGCTGGCGCCACTGGGCGCGCTCGACCTGGACATCCTTGGCATCGCCGCCGCGCAGCAGCGTGGCCGCCACCGGGACGGCGATGACAGCGGCGATGGCCAGGGCGGCGGCCCAGCTTTTTTTCATGCCAGGGCGCGGAACCGGTGCGTGCCGTATGGCGCCGTGAACCCGGCGTGCTGCGCCGCAGGTGCGGGCGACACGAAGCCGGTCTTCGGCGCCGCCGGCGCTGCCGGCGGTGGCGTGTCCTTGGGCAACAGCCACGAGGTGGCGAACAACGCGATCGCCAGGATGATGAAGACTGCCATCCACTTCTTGTTCATGCCGGATCCTCTCTGCTTCGACGGTTGAAAGACATGTTGCCTACCCGACCATCTGCATGGACGCGTAGGCGCGGGTTGTGGCGCGCAGGCGCGCCAGCACGCGCTGGCGGCCCATGAGTTCGCACAGTTCGGGAAGCGGCAGCCGCGTGAACTCGCCGATCACGAACACGCCGGCCAGCGCCAGCACCTTGTCGGCCGAGACGCCGCAGGCAACCGCCGTGCGTGCGGCGGCGGACGCGATGTCCGCCCGCGACCAGGCATCGAGCGCGGCCAGTTCACGATCCAGTTGCCCGGCGATCGTGCCGATCGCCGGCGCCGACAGGCCCGTGCGTTCAAGCAGCGGCCACCGGGGATTCACGTCCTCGTTCAGCACCGGCAGGATCAGCTGGAGCGCGGCGTTTCCCGCCGGCGCCAGGCCGCGCGTGAGTTCCAGCAGGCGGTCCCACTGGAGCTCGACGTCCATGACGTGCCGCGTCTGTCGGACATGCTGCCCGGCGTCGGGAAGTTCGGCATTGGTCATGGTGGTGCGACGAGGGAATCGAGCCGGTTATACGCACGCGCCGATGCGGTGACGCTACGAGAACTCGTACATCGGCGCGGCGCGCGCCGCACGCCTGTTTTCCTGCTACGGGGACTCGTAGTCGAGGGCCGCATCGCGCGGCGTACAACCGGCGACCAAGATGCCATCCGATGGCGAAGGCTCGAACGGGAGGACAGTCCGATGCGACTGGAAGCGAGTTCCTATCCGCTGACGAATTCGCAGCACGAAATCTGGCTGGACCAGGTGCTGCACGCGCAGCTGGCGCTCTACAACCTCGGCGCTTCCGTTCGCCTGGCGGGCCCGCTGGACGTGCAGCGCTTCGAGCGCGCGATGTCCCTGCTGGTGCGCCGGCACGACAACCTGCGCACCATGCTGCTGCCGCCCGATGGCGAAGGCGGCACGCCCCGCCAGGTCTTTCGCGACGCATCACCCGCGCCGGCACGGGTGGAGCTGCGCGACTTCTCCCGCGAGAGCGATCCGGATGCGGCCGCGAAGGACTGGATGCGGCAGCGCCTGCTCGAGCCCTTCGCGCTGTACGGCGAGCCGCTGTTCCGCCAGGACCTGATCCGCGTCGGGCCGGATGGCTGGTACTGGTTCATGCAGTACCACCACCTGATCGCCGACGGCTGGACCTTCGGCGTGCTGATCCGCTCGCTGGGCGAGATCTACACCGCGCTCGGTGATGGCCGCGACATCGAACTGCAGGCGCCGTCGTTCGCGGACTTCATCGGCAAGGATGCGGAGTACGCGCAGTCGCCGCTGTACGAAAAGCATCGCGCCTACTGGCTGTCCAAGTACGCCGAGCTGCCGCCGCGCATCTTCGAGCGCGCGCGCGGCGTGGAAGCCGGCGCCGTCATGCCGACCGGCTGCCACTCGCTGGTGCTGCCGCGCGAGACCGGCGAGCGCATCGCCGCGTTCGCGCGGGCGCAGGGCTCGACGCCGTTCCAGGTGATCCTGGGCGCGATGTACGTGCTGTCGGCGCGCACGGCACAGGTCGACGACCTCAGCATCGGCCTCGATGTCCTGAACCGCTCCAGCGCGGTGTTCAAGGCGACCGCCGGCCAGTTCTCGGGCGTGAGCCCGGTGCGCCTGTCGTTCGGCACGCGGCTCAGTTTCGCGGAGCTGCTCGCGAAGATCGACCGCACGCTGAAGCAGGACTACCGCGCCCAGCGCTTCCCGATCGGCGCCATCAACCAGGCGCTGGGGCTGCGCGGCGCCGGTCGCGAGCAGCTGTTCGACCTGAGCATCTCGTACATGCGCCAGGACCACGGCGCGCGCTTCGGCGACGCGGTGGTGCAGCGCACCGACGCGATCACGCCGCCGCTGCAGTCGCCGCTCAACCTCTACGTCTGCCACTTCGACAGCGTCGGCGCGACCGACCTCGAGATCGAATTCATCCACAACACGGCCTACCTGGACACGCCCGCCGTGCAGGCGCTGGCCGAGCGCCTGGTGCGCACGCTGGACCAGCTGCTCGGCGACCCGGATGCGCCGGTGAATGCCTTCCCGCTGGCCAGCGAGGCAGAACGGCTGCAGCTCGCGCAATGGAACGGCACCGCCGCCGCCATGCCGCGCAGCCAGTGCGTGCACGAACTGTTCGAAACCTTCGCCGCCTGCACGCCCGAAGCCGTGGCGCTGGCCTGGCACGACGGGGCCTGCACCTACGGGGAGCTCAATGCCGAGGCCAACCGCATCGCCCACTACCTGCGCGACCTGGGCGTCGGGCCGGAAACGCGCGTGGCGCTGTGCGCCGCGCAGGGCCGCGCGCTGATCGCCAGCGTGCTGGCCATCCTGAAGGCGGGCGGCGCCTACGTGCCGCTGGACCCGGCCTACCCGCGCGAGCGGTTGATGTACCTGCTGGCCGACAGCGACGCGACGGTGGTGCTGGCCGACGCCGCCGGCCGCGCCGCGCTGGGCGACACGCCCGCGCCCTGCGTCGCGCTGGACGGCGCCGAGCTGCTCTGGGCCGGGTACTCCACCGCCAACCCGGCGCGGGAAGCGACCGGGCTGGACGCCTCGCACCTGGCCTACGTGATCTACACCTCGGGGTCCACCGGCAGCCCCAAGGGCGTGATGGTGGAGCACCGCAACTTCTTCGCGTCGACCTGGGCACGGCTGCAGGTGTACCAGCGCCACGCGCGTTTCCTGCTGCTGTCGTCGATCTCCTTCGACAGCTCGGTGGCCGGCATCTTCGGCACTCTGGCCTCCGGCGGCGCGCTGCTGCTGCCGCAGCGCGAAGTCCTGCTGTCGCCGCCGGCCCTGCGCGCCGCCATCCGCGCCTGGCGGGCGACCAGCCTCTTGTGCGTTCCGTCGCTGCTGCAGGTGCTGATCGACGAGGCCACCGGCGACGAGCTGGCGACGCTGGAACAGGTGATCGTCGCCGGCGAGGCCTGCTGGCCGGCGCTGGTGGCGCGCGTGGCCGAGCGGCTGCCGCGCGTGGCCCTGTACAACGAATACGGCCCGACCGAGGCCAGCGTGTGGGCGACCGTGCACCGCTGCGATCCTTCCACCGACCTGCTGTCGGTGCCGATCGGGCGGCCCATCGCCAACTGCACGGTCCACCTGCTGGACCCGCTGGGCCATCCGGTGCCGATCGGTGCGACGGGCGAGATCTGCATCGGCGGCGAAGGCGTCGCGCGCGGCTACCTGAACCAGCCCGAACTCACGGCCGAGCGTTTCGTGCACGACCCGTTTTCGGAAACGGCCGGCGCGCGCCTGTACCGCACCGCGGACCTGGCACGCCACCTGCCGGACGGCAGCATCGAATTCCTGGGCCGCAACGACGCGCAGGTGAAGATCCGCGGCTACCGCGTCGAGCTGGGCGAGATCGAGGCGCGGCTGCTGGAATGCCCCGGCGTGCGCGAGGCGGCGGTGCTGGCGCGGGAAGACAGCCGCGGCGGCCAGCGGCTGGTGGCATACGTCACCGGCGATGATGGCGGCGAGGGCGATGCGCCCGAAGCGCATGCCCTGCACGCGCACCTGGCCCGGCTGCTGCCCGATTACATGGTGCCGGCGGAGTACGTGGCGCTCGGCGCCATGCCGCTGACGGCCAACGGCAAGCTCGACCGCAAGGCGCTGCCCACCCACGGCGCCAGCGTCGCCGGTGCGTACCAGCCGCCGGTGGGCGCGGTAGAGAGCGCGCTGTCTCGGTTCTGGGCCGAGCTGCTGGGCGTCGAGCGGGTCGGCCGGCACGACCGCTTCTTCGCGCTGGGCGGCCACTCGCTGCTGGCCATGAGCCTGATCGAGCGCCTGCGCGGCGCCGGCCTGTCGGTGACGGTGGGCGACCTGTTCCTGGACCTGCCGCTGGCGGAGCTGGCGGCCAAGGTGGGCCGCACGGGCAATGCGTTCGAGGTGCCGGCCAACCTGATTCCCGCGGGCAGCACGCTGATCTCCCCCGCCATGCTGCCGCTGGTCGCGCTGAGCGAGGCGGAACTGCAGTGCATCGTGGATGCGGTGCCCGGCGGTGCCGCCAACATCCAGGACATCTATCCGCTCGGGCCGCTGCAGGAAGGCATCCTGTTCCACCACCGGCTGCACACGGTGGGCGATCCCTACCTGTCGCAGGTGGCCTTCGGCTTCGACAGCCGCGAGCGGCTGGATGCGTTCCTGGAGGCGATGCAGTCGGTGATCGAGCGCCACGACATCCTGCGCACCGCCGTGCTGTGGGAAGGCCTGCCCGAACCGGTGCAGGTGGTCTGGCGCAGCGCCTGGCTGGCCGTCGAGGAGGTCGGCCTGGACCCGCAGGCCGGCAGCGCCATCGAGCAGCTGCGCGAGCGCTTCGACCTGCGCCACTACCGCCTGGACGTGCGCCGCGCGCCCATGATGCGTGCCTGCATCGCCCACGACGCGGCCGACGGCCGCTGGGTCATGCTGTGGCTGTTCCACCACCTGATGGACGACAACACCTCGCTCAAGCGCATGCTCGGCGAGATCCAGGCGCACCTGCTCGGCCAGCAGCACACGCTGCCCGCGCCGCTGCCGTTTCGCAACTACGTGGCCCAGACCCGCCTGGGCATCGCGGCCAGCGAGCACGAGGCGTTCTTTCGCGAGCTGCTGGGCGACGTGGACGCGCCCACCCTGCCCTTCGAGCTGGGCGACGTGCACGCCGACGGCTCGCAAGTGGCGCAGGCCACCGGCAGCGTGGAGCCGGCGCTGGCCTGGCGGCTGCGCGAGCGCGCACGCGTGCTGGGCGTGACCACCGCCAGCCTGTTCCACCTGGCCTGGGCGCAGGTGCTGGGGCGGGTGAGCGGGCGCGACGACGTGGTGTTCGGCACCGTCCTGTTCGGCCGCATGCAGGGCGGCGAAGGCATGAACCGCATGCTGGGCATGCTGATCAACACGCTGCCCATGCGCGTGCGCCTGGACCAGAGCAGCGCGCAGGAGGCCGTGCGCGCCGCGCATGCGCTGCTGGCGCGGCTGTTGCGCCACGAGCACGCGCCGCTGGCACTGGCGCAGAGATGCAGTGGCATCGCCGCGCCGGCGCCGCTGTTCGCATCGCTGCTGAACTTCCGCCACGGCGCGCAGGCCAACGAGACCGTCCAGTCGCTCGAGGGCATCGAGCTGCTGGGCTACCTGGAGCGGACCAACCTGCCGCTGATCCTCACCGTCGACGGCAACGACGAGGGCTACCAGCTGGTGGCGCAGGTGCGCGCGCCGGTGGACCCGCGGCGCGTGTTCGACTTCATGCACCGGGCGCTGGAAGCGCTGGCGACTACGCTGGAGAACGCACCGGACACGCCGCTGAATGCGCTGGACGTGATGCCCGCAGCTGAACGCGCGCAGCTGCTGGTGGGCTGGAACACGCCGCTGGCCGCGTTCCCCGCCGGCCCCTGCATCCACCAGCTGTTCGAGGCGCAGGCCGCGCGCGCCCCTGAGGCGATCGCCCTGGTCTTCGAAGACCAGCAGCTGAGCTACGCGGCACTGAACACCCGGGCCAACAAGCTGGCCCGCCACCTGCGCCGGCTCGGCGTGCGGCCCGACAGCCGGGTCGCCATCTGCATGGAGCGCAGCCCGGACCTGGTGGTGGCCGTCCTCGCCACCCTGAAAGCCGGCGGCGGCTACGTGCCGCTCGATCCGGCCTATCCGGCGGACCGGCTGGCCTACATGCTGCGCGACAGCGCGCCGGTGGCCCTGCTGACGCATGCCCAGGTGGACGCCGGCGTGCGCGCGTCGCTGCGCGGCCCCTTGAACGCGGACACGCCGGTGATCGACACCACCGCCGATGCCGCCGCCTGGGCCCGCCTGGGCCCGAGGAACATTCCCGTCGACGGCTCCAGCCCGCGCGCGTCGCACCTCGCCTACGTGATCTACACCTCGGGTTCCACCGGCGAACCCAAGGGCGTGATGGTCGAACACGCCAACGTCACGCGGCTGTTCGACGCCACGCGCGACTGGTACGGCTTCGGCGGCGACGACGTCTGGACGCTGTTCCACTCGTTCTCCTTCGACTTCTCGGTGTGGGAGATCTGGGGCGCGCTGCTGCACGGCGGCCGGCTGGTCGTGGTGCCGCACCTGGTCAGCCGCCTGCCGCAGGAATTCCACCGGCTGGTGGTCGAACAGGGCGTGACGGTGCTGAACCAGACGCCCAGCGCGTTCCGCCAGTTCATCACCGCCCAGCAGCAGGCCGGCACGCCGGCGCACAGCCTGCGCGCGGTCATCTTCGGCGGCGAGGCACTGGAGCTCGCCACGCTCAAGCCCTGGTATGCGCAGCCGGGCAACGCACGCACGCGGCTGGTGAACATGTACGGCATCACCGAAACCACGGTGCACGTGACCTGGCGCCCGCTGGAGGCGGCCGATGCCGAGCGGCCCGGCGCCAGCCCGATCGGCGTGCGCATCCCGGACCTGCGCATCTACATCCTCGACGCGCAGGGCCGCCCGGCGCCGGTGGGCGTGGTCGGCGAGATCCACGTCGGCGGCGCCGGCGTGGCGCGCGGCTACCTGAACCGGCCCGCGCTGACGGCGGAGCGCTTCGTCCACGACCCGTTCTCCGGCACGCCCGATGCGCGCATGTACCGCACGGCCGACCTGGGCCGCTGGCTGCCCGACGGCAGCATCGAATTCCTGGGCCGCAACGACTCGCAGGTGAAGATCCGCGGCTTTCGCATCGAGCTGGGCGAGATCGAGGCGCGGCTGCTGGAGTTCGGCGGCGTGCGCGAGGCGGTGGTGCTGGCGCGCGAAGACGTTCCCGGCGACCGCCGGCTGGTGGCCTATTGCGTGGGCGATACCGGCGTCACGCCGGAGCGCCTGCGCACCCACCTGGGCCGCTCGCTGCCCGAGTACATGGTGCCCGCGGCCTACGTGCTGCTGGATGCGCTGCCGCTGACGCGCAACGGCAAGCTGGATGCCAAGGCCCTGCCCGCGCCCGAGGGCGACGCCTACGCCGGGCGCGGCTACGAGGCGCCGGTGGGCGAGACCGAGACCGCGCTGGCCAGCATCTGGGCCGAGGTGCTGCACGTCGAGCGGGTCGGCCGCCGCGACAACTTCTTCGAGCTGGGCGGCCACTCGCTGCTGGCCATGGGCCTGATCGAGCGGATGCGCCAGTCGGGCCTGCATGCCCAGGCCAGCGCGCTGTTCGCCGCGCCCACCTTGTGCGGCCTGGCCGCCACGGTGACCACCGCGAGCGACGTGCTTGCCGTGCCGGCCAACCTGATTCCCGCGGGCAGCACGCTGATCGCGCCGGCCATGCTGCCGCTGGTCACGCTGAGCGAGGCGGAGCTGCAGTGCATCGTGGATGCGGTGCCCGGCGGCGCGGCCAACATCCAGGACATCTACCCGCTCGGGCCGCTGCAGGAAGGCATCCTGTTCCACCACCGGCTGCACGCCGAGGGCGACGTCTACCTGCTGCAGGCCATGCTGGGCTTCGACAGCCGGGAGCGGCTGGATGCGTTCCTGGAGGCGATGCAGTCGGTGATCGAGCGCCACGACATCCTGCGCACCGCCGTGCTGTGGGAAGGCCTGCCCGAACCGGTGCAGGTGGTCTGGCGCAGCGCCTGGCTGGCCGTCGAGGAGGTCGGCCTGGACCCGCAGGCCGGCAGCGCCATCGAGCAGCTGCGCGAGCGCTTCGACCTGCGCCACTACCGCCTGGACGTGCGCCGCGCGCCCATGATGCGTGCCTGCATCGCCCACGACGCGGCCGACGGCCGCTGGGTCATGCTGTGGCTGTTCCACCACCTGATGGACGACAACACCTCGCTCAAGCGCATGCTCGGCGAGATCCAGGCGCACCTGCTCGGCCAGCAGCACACGCTGCCCGCGCCGCTGCCGTTTCGCAACTACGTGGCCCAGACCCGCCTGGGCATCGCGGCCAGCGAGCACGAGGCGTTCTTTCGCGAGCTGCTGGGCGACGTGGACGCGCCCACCCTGCCCTTCGAGCTGGGCGACGTGCACGCCGACGGCTCGCAAGTGGCGCAGGCCACCGGCAGCGTGGAGCCGGCGCTGGCCTGGCGGCTGCGCGAGCGCGCACGCGTGCTGGGCGTGACCACCGCCAGCCTGTTCCACCTGGCCTGGGCGCAGGTGCTGGGGCGGGTGAGCGGGCGCGACGACGTGGTGTTCGGCACCGTCCTGTTCGGCCGCATGCAGGGCGGCGAAGGCATGAACCGCATGCTGGGCATGCTGATCAACACGCTGCCCATGCGCGTGCGCCTGGACCAGGGCAGCGCGCAGGAGGCCGTGCGTGCGGCGCACACGCTGCTGGCGCGGCTGCTGCGCCACGAGCACGCGCCGCTCGCCCTCGCGCAGAGATGCAGCGGCATCGCCGCACCGGCGCCGCTGTTCGCATCGCTCTTGAACTTCCGCCACGGCGCACAGGCCAACGAAACCGTGCAGTCGCTCGACGGCATCGAACTCCTGGGCTACCTGGAGCGCAGCGGCTATCCGCTGATGCTGTCGGTGGACGACCTGCGCGAAGGCTTCTCGCTCGGCGTGCAGGTGCGCGCGCCGGTCGACCCGCAGCGCGTGTTCGACTTCATGCACCGGGCGCTGGAGGTGCTGGTGTCCGCGCTGGAACAGGCGCCGGACACGCCGCTCGCCGCCCTGGACGCGATGCCGCCGGCCGAGCGCGACCGCCTGCTGCTGGAATGGAACGCCACGGCGGATGCGTCCGTGCGCGCGCAGTGCCTGCACGCGATGTTCGAGGCGCAGGCGGCGCGCACGCCGGCCGCCGTCGCGGTGGCGCACAACGGCGACGCGCTCAGCTATGCGGCGCTGAATGCCCAGGCCAACCGGCTGGCGCGCCACCTGCGCAGCCTGGGCGTCGGCCCCGACTGCCGCGTGGCGCTGAACCTGCCGCGCGGCACCGGCCTGGTGGCCGGGCTGCTGGCTGTCCTGAAGGCCGGCGGCGCCTATGTCCCGCTCGACCCGGACTACCCGGTGCAGCGGCTGGACTTCATGCTGCGCGACAGCGCCCCGCTGGTGCTGCTCACCGATGCGTCGGCGCCCGCGCTGGCCGCGCCCGCATCCACCCAGGTGGTGGACCTGCGCGCCGACGCGGCCGCCTGGGCCGGGCTGGCCGGGCACGACCTGGCGCCCGACGCTACCGGCGCGCAGCCGGAGCACCTGGCCTACGTCATCTACACCTCGGGCTCCGCCGGCGTGCCCAAGGGCGTTGCCATGCCGCACGCGCCGCTGGCCAACCTGGTGGGCTGGCAGCTGGCGCAGGAAGCCGGCCGCGCGCCGCTGCGCACGCTGCAGTTCGCGGCACTCGGCTTCGACGTCGGCTTCCAGGAAATCTTCACCGCCCTTTGCAGCGGCGCGGCGCTGGATATCGTCGACAACGACGTGCGGCTGGATCCGCGCCGGCTGTTCGAGCACATCTGCGCGCGCGAGGTGCAGCGCCTGTACCTGCCCTACATCGCGCTGCAGCAGCTGGCCGAGGCCATTCCCGATCCGTGCGCCGACCCTGCCCCCTGCCGGCTGCTGGAAGTCATCATCGCCGGCGAGCAGCTGCGCATCACGCCGCAGATCGCGCGCTTCTTCGGCGCGCTGCCGGCGTGCCGCCTGCTCAACCACTACGGGCCGGCCGAAACCCACGTGACCACGGCGTACGCGCTGCCGGCCGACACCGCCGGCTGGCCGGCGCTGCCGCCGATCGGCCGGCCGATCGCCAACACCCGCATGTACCTGCTGAACGCGCGCGGGCAGCCGGTGCCGGTGGGCGTGCCGGGCGAGCTGCACATCGCGGGCGCGAGCGTGGCGCGCGGCTACCTGAACCGCCCCGAGCTGACGGCCGAGCGCTTCCTGGACGATCCGTTCCATGGCGGGCGCATGTACAAGACCGGCGACCTGGGGCGCTGGCTGGCCAGCGGCGAGCTCGAGTTCCTGGGCCGCAACGACTTCCAGGTGAAAATCCGCGGCTTTCGCATCGAGCCGGGCGAGATCGAGGTCAAGCTCGCGCAGCTGCCCGGCGTGCGCGAGGCCGCGGTGATCGCCAGGGAAGACAGCCCGGGCGACCGCCGCCTGGTGGCCTACGTCGTCGCCGACGATGCCATCGAGGCCGGCGAACTGCGCGACCTGCTGGCCGGCGAGCTGCCCGAGTACATGGTGCCGGCGGCCTTCGTGCAGCTGCACGCGCTGCCGCTCACGCCCAACGGCAAGCTCGACCGCAAGGCGCTGCCGGCGCCCGGCGCCCAGGCCTACGCGGCGCGCGCCTACGAAGCGCCGCAGGACGACGTCGAGGCGACGCTGGCCACGCTGTGGAGCGAGCTGCTGAACGTCGAACAGGCCGGGCGCAACGACGACTTCTTCGCGCTCGGCGGACATTCGCTGCTGGCGGTGCGGCTGGTGTCGCGGCTGCGCCAGGAACTGGGCATCGAGCTGCCGCTGGCGCAGCTGTTCGCCAACCCGCAGCTGAAGGCGCTGGCCGCGGCCATCCACGGCGCCGCGCGCAGCGAGCTGCCTTCCATCACGCGGGTGGCGCGCGACACGCCGCTGCCGCTGTCGTTCGCGCAGCAGCGCCTGTGGTTCCTGACGCAGCTGGACTCGCAAAGCCGGGCCTACCACATCGCCCTGGGCCTGCGCCTGGAAGGCGAGCTGGACCGCCCGGCCCTGCGCCGCGCGCTGGACGGCATCGTCGCCCGGCACGAGACGCTGCGCACCCGCTTCGTGCTGGAAGGCAGCCGGCCAGTGCAGCGCATCGCGCCGCCCGACATCGGCTTCCTGCTGCGCGAGCACGACCTGCGCGGCCATCCCGACGCGCGCACCCAGGCCCAGGCCCTGACGGAAAGCGAGGCCGATGAGGCCTTCGACCTGACCCAGGGGCCGCTGATCCGCGGCCGGCTGCTGCGGCTGGAAGACCGCTCGCACGTGCTGCTGGTCACGCTGCACCACATCGCCTCGGACGGCTGGTCGCTGGGCGTGCTGATGCACGAGCTGCGCGCGCTGTACGGCGCCTTCGCACAAGGCCTGGACAACCCGCTGCCGGCACTCGCCATCCAGTACGCCGACTACGCGGTGTGGCAGCGCCGCTGGCTCGACGGCGAAATCCTGCAGCGGCAAAGCGTCTACTGGCAGCAGCGCCTGCACGGCGCGCCTGCCCTGCTGGAATTGCCGACCGACCGGCCGCGCCCGCTGCAGCACAACCACCGCGGCGCGACGCTGCCGGTGGTGCTGGACGCGGCCCTGACCGCGGGCCTGAAGACGCTGGGCCAGCGCCACGGCACCACCTTGCACATGACCCTGATGGCGGCCTGGGGCGCGCTGCTCGGCCGGCTGTCCGGGCAGGACGACGTCGTGGTCGGCACGCCGGTGGCGAACCGCACGCGGGTGGAGATCGAGGGCCTGATCGGCTTTTTCATCAACACGCTGGCGATGCGGCTGGACCTGGGCGGCAGCCCCGGCACGGCGGAGCTGCTGCGGCGGGTGAAGGTGGAGGCGCTGGCCGCCCAGGAGCACCAGGACCTTCCGTTCGAGCAGGTGGTGGAGCTGGTCAACCCGGTGCGCAGCCTGGCCCACAGCCCGATCTTCCAGGTCAGCTTCACCTGGCAGAACAACGCGCCGATCGACCTCTCGCTGCCGGGCCTGAAGCTGCAGCCGATCGACGCCAGCCAGAGTTTTTCGAAGTTCGATTTGTGGCTGAGCCTGGGCGAGGCGGGCGACCGCATCGAGGGCGGCATCGAGTACGCGTCTGCCCTGTTCGACCGCCTGACGATCGAGCGCTTCGCCGGCTGCTTCGTGCAGCTGCTGCGCGCCATGGCGGCCGACACGCCGCTGCCGGTCGACCGGCTGGACATCCTCGGCCCGACCGAAGCGCGCCGCCTGCTGGTCGAGTGGAACGCCACCGGCGTGGACTATCCGAACACGCAGTGCGTGCACGAACTGTTCGAGGCGCAGGCCGCGATGACGCCGCAGGCCGTGGCGGTGGTCCAGGGCGACGAGGCGCTGAGCTACGACGAACTCAACACGCGCGCCAACCGCCTGGCGCACCACCTGCGCGACCTCGGCGTCGGGCCGGATGCGCGAGTGGCGATTTGCGCCGAGCGCAGGCCGCGGCTGCTGGTGGGTGTGCTGGCGGTGCTGAAGGCCGGTGGTGCCTTCGTGCCGCTCGACCCGGCCTACCCGCGCGAGCGCCTGGCCTACCTGCTGGCCGACAGCGACCCCACGGTGGTGCTGCTGGACGCCGCCGGCCAGAAGGCGCTGCAGGACATCGGCTACCCCAGCGTCCTGCTGGACGGCGATGCGCACGCCTTCGACGCGCAGCCTTCGGACAATCCGCGCCGCGCCGACGTGGGACTGGAGCCCTCGCACCTGGCCTACGTGATCTACACCTCCGGCTCCACCGGCCAGCCCAAGGGCGTGATGGTGGAGCACCGCAGCGTCTGCAACCTCACCGAGGCGCAGATCCGCAGCATGGACGTGGAGGCAGCCAGCCGCGTGCTGCAGTTCTCGTCGATCAGCTTCGATGCCTTCGTGTTCGAGGTGATGGTCACGCTGCGCCAGGGCGCCTGCCTGGTGCTGGGCGAGCCCAGCGTGCCGCTGGCCGGCGAGGTGCTGCTGCGCGCCGTGCGTGCGCATGGCGTCACCCACGCCACGCTGCCGTCGGCAGTGCTGGCGGCCCTGCCGGACGATGCCCGGCTCGAGGGCATCGCCACGCTGGTGGTGGCCGGCGAGGCCTGCCCGGCCTCGGTGGTCGACCGCTTCGCGCCGGGCCGCCGCTTCATCAACGCCTACGGCCCGACCGAGAGCACGGTGTGCGCCACCCTGCAGGTGTGCGTGCCGGCGGACACGGCTCCCGGCATTGGCCGGCCGATCGCCAACATGGCGATCTACCTGCTCGACGCGCACCGCCAGCCGGTGCCGGTCGGCGTGGCCGGTGAGCTCTACATCGGCGGCGCCGGCGTGGCGCGCGGCTACCTGAACCGCCCCGAGCTGACGGCCGAGCGCTTCCTCGACGATCCGTTCCGCGGCGGGCGCATGTACCGCACCGGCGACCTGGCGCGCTATCGCGCCGACGGCAACCTGGAATTCCTGGGCCGCAACGACTTCCAGGTGAAGGTGCGCGGCTTTCGCATCGAACTGGGCGAGATCGAGGCGCGCCTCGCCCAGCTGCCCGGCGTGCGCGAAGCTGCCGTGCTGGCGCGCGAGGACAAGCCAGGCGACAAGCGCCTGGTGGCCTACGTCGTCGCCGATGTCGGCACCGAAGGCGAGGCGCTGCGCGCGCAGCTGGCGGCTTCGCTGCCCGAGCACATGGTGCCGGCGGCCTACGTTTTGCTGGACCAGATGCCCCTGACGCCGAACGGCAAAACCGACCGGCGCGCGCTGCCCGCGCCGGACGCGCAGGCCTACGCGGTCCGGTCCTACGAGGAACCCGAAGGCGAGGTCGAAACCACGCTGGCGCAACTGTGGGCCGAGCTGCTGAACGTGGAGCGCATCGGCCGCCACGACGACTTCTTCGCGCTCGGCGGGCATTCGCTGCTGGCGGTGCAGCTGATCGAGCGCATGCGCCAGGCCGGCCTGCACGCGGACGTGCGCACGCTGTTCGTCGCGACCAGCCTGGCCTCGCTGGCCGCGCAGGTCGGCGGCGACAGCGGCCTGGTCGAGGTGCTGCCCAACGCCATTCCCGAGCGCTGCGAGCACATCACCCCGGCCATGCTGCCGCTGGTGACACTGACGCAGGCGCAGGTCGACGCCATCGTGCGCAGCGTGCCGGGCGGCGCCGCCAACGTGCAGGACATCTACCCGCTGGCTCCCCTGCAGGAAGGCATCCTGTTCCACCACCTGCTGGTGCCCAAGGGCGACGTGTACCTGGTGCCCGCTCTGTTCGCCTGCGCCGACCGGGCACGGGTCGACGACTTCACCGGTGCGCTGCAGGCCGTGATCGACCGGCACGACATCCTGCGCACCGCCATGCTGTGGGAAGGCCTGCCCGAGCCGGTGCAGGTGGTCTGGCGCCAAGCGCCGCTGCCGGTGGACGAGCTGGTGCTCGATGCGGCCGAAGGCGACGTCGGCACGCAGCTGCGCGAGCGCTTCGATCCCCGGCACCACCGCATCGACATGCGGCAGGCGCCGCTGATGCGTGTGGCCGTGGCGCACGATGCGCCGAACGGCCGCTGGATGGTGCTGCTGCGGCTGCACCACGCGGTGGCCGACCACACGGCGCTGGAGCTGATCCAGCACGAGGTGCAGGCGCACCTGGAAGGACGGGCCGCCGAACTGCCCGCGCCGCTGCCGTTCCGCAATTTCGTGGCGCAGGCGCGGCTGGGCGTGCCGAAGCAGGAGCACGAGGACTTCTTCCGCCGCATGCTGGGCGACCTGGAGGAGCCGACCGCGCCGTTCGGCCTGAGCGAGGTGCAGGGCGACGGCATCGCGATCCGCGAATCGCGCCAGCGGCTGGACCGCGAACTCGCGCTGGCCCTGCGCCGCTGCGCCGCCGCGTCGGCCGTCAGCGTGGCCAGCCTGTGCCACCTGGCCTGGGCGCTGGTGCTGGCGCGCACGGCAGGCCGCGACGACGTGGTGTTCGGCACCGTGCTGTTCGGGCGCATGCAGGGCGGCGAAGGCTCGCACCGGGTGCTGGGCCTGTTCATCAACACCTTGCCGCTGCGCGTGCAGGTGGGCACCGCCAGCGCACGCGAGGGTGTGCAGGACGTGCACCGGCTGCTGGCGCAACTGATCCGGCACGAGCATGCGCCGCTGGCGCTGGCGCAGCGCTGCAGCGGCGTGGCGGCGCCCACGCCCCTGTTCAGCTCGCTCTTCAACTACCGCTACAGCGCGGATGCGACGCACTCGCCGGACGCGCAACCGGCCGCGGCCTGGGAAGGCATCGACAGCCTGGGCGCGGTCGAGCGGACCAACTACGCCTTCACCATGTCGGTGGACGACCTGGGCGAAGGGCTGGGCCTGACGGCGCAGGTGGAGTCCAGCATCGATCCGGACCGCATCTGCGCGTTCATGCGCGAGGCGCTGCAAGGATTGGTGGAGGCACTGACGCATGCGCCGGAGCTGCCGCTGCACCGGATCGGTGTGCTGGATGCGGCGGAGCGGGATCAGCTGCTGGTGGGGTGGAATGCGACGCAAGCGGCGTATCCGAGCACCTTGTGCATGCACGAGCTGGTGGAGGTGCAGGCGGGTGCCACGCCTGAGGCCGTTGCGCTGGTGCACGGCGAAAGGCGCCTGAGTTATCGCGAGCTCGATGCGCAGTCGAACCGTCTTGCGCACCATCTGCGCACATTGGGTGTCGGGCCGGATGCGCGCGTGGCTGTCTGTGTGCAGCGCTCCGAGCGCATGGTCGTGGCCCTGCTGGCGGTGCTGAAAGCTGGTGGCGCCTACGTGCCGCTGGACCCGGCTTATCCGGCGGAACGGCTGGCCTACATGCTGCAGGACAGCCAACCGCGCGTGATGCTCACTGACGGGCCGGTGCCTGACGGCCTGCTCGATTCAGTCGATCTGCCGGTGCTGGATCTCGCCCGCGATGCGGCGTTGTGGGCCGAGCTGCCTGCAACTCCCATCGCTACCGCTTCCATCGGCCTGCGCCCCGACCACCTCGCCTACATCATCTACACCTCCGGCTCCACCGGACACCCCAAGGGCGTGATGATCGAGCACCGCAACGCGGTCAACTTCATCGCCTGGGCGCGCTCCAGCTTCGATCCTTCGGAGCTGCGCCACACGGTGATGTCCACCTCGCTGAACTTCGACCTCGCTGTCTACGAGTGCTGGGTGCCGCTGGCCAGCGGCGGCTGCGTGGAGGTCGTGGCCGATGCGCTGGCGCTGGTGCACATGCCTGATGTCCCCGCCAGCCTGGTGAACACCGTTCCTTCTGCGATCAAGGCGCTGCTGGACGAGCATGCCGTGCCTGCCAGCGTGCGCACGGTCAACCTGGCCGGCGAGCCGCTCAAGCGCGCCTTGGTCGAACAACTGTTCGCCGATACCCAGGTCGAGCGCGTGTGCAACCTGTACGGGCCGTCTGAGACCACCACCTACTCCACCTGGGTGTCCATGCCGCGCGAAAGCGGCTTCGCACCCCACGTCGGCCGGCCCGTGGCCAACACCCGCATCTACCTGCTCGACGCGCACGGCCAGCCCGTGCCAATCGGCGTAGTGGGCGAGCTGTACATCGCGGGTGACGGCGTTGCGCGTGGGTACTTGAACCGGCCCGAGCTCACTGCCGAGCGCTTCCTGCAAGATCCCTTCGCCGGCGGGCGCATGTACCGCACCGGCGACCTGGCGCGCTACCTGCCCGACGGCAACATCGAGTTCCTGGGCCGCAACGACTTCCAGGTGAAGGTCCGCGGCTTCCGCATCGAGCTGGGCGAGATCGAGGCACGGCTCGCGCAGATCTCGGGTGTGCGCGAGGCCGCTGTGCTGGCCAGGGAGGACACCCCCGGCGACAAGCGCCTGGTGGCCTACGTCGTCGCCAATGCCGACGTGCAGGTCAGCGAGTTGCGCGCGCAGCTCTGCGGCGTGCTGCCCGAGTACATGGTGCCCGCCGCTTTCGTGCAGCTCGATGCACTGCCGCTCACACCCAACGGCAAACTGGACCGCCGCGCCCTGCCCGCACCGGACGCCCTGGCCTATGCGCAGCAAGCCTACGAACCGCCCGAGGGCGAGACCGAAACAGCCCTCGCCGCCCTCTGGTCCGAGCTGCTGGACCTGCCCCGCGTGGGCCGCCACGACGACTTCTTCGCCCTCGGCGGCCATTCCCTGCTCGCCATGCGCCTGCTCTCGCGCCTGCGCACCGACCTGGGCGTCGAGCTGCCGTTGAGCCAACTCTTCGAGCATCCGCAGCTGAGCGGGCAGGCGCAAGCCCTGGGCGGCGTACAGCGCACCGCGCTGCCTGCCATCCAGCCCGCCTCACGCGAGCAGGCGCTCCCGCTGTCCTTCGCCCAGCAGCGCCTGTGGTTCCTCACGCAGCTCGATGCCCACAGCCGTGCGTACCACATGCCCATCGGCCTGCAGCTGACAGGCCCGTTGGATCGCATTGCCTTGCAGCGCGCACTCGACCGCATCGTCGGGCGCCACGAAGCACTGCGCACCGCGTTCGTGCTGGAAGACGGCATGCCGGTTCAGCGCATCGCGGCACCGGACACCGGCTTCGCTTTGCACGTGCACGACCTGCGCGGCCACGCCAATGCGCAAGCCGAGGTCCAGGCGCTGGCTGCGCAGGAAGCCGGCGACGCGTTCGAGCTCTCCACCGGCCCGCTGATCCGCGGCCGCCTGCTGGTGCTGGGCGACGCGGAGCACGTGCTTCTCATCACCATGCACCACATCGTCTCCGACGGCTGGTCCATGGGCGTGCTGACCCGGGAGCTGAGTGCGCTGTACGGTGCGTTCGCCGAAGGCCGCGAAGACCCGCTTTCCCCCCTGCCGATCCAGTACGCCGACTACGCCGCCTGGCAGCGCCACTGGCTGGAAGGCGAAGTCCTGCAGCGCCAGGGCGACTACTGGAAAGACCGCCTGGCCGGTGCGCCCGCGCTGCTGGAACTGCCGGCGGACCATCCGCGTCCCGCGCAGCAGGACCACCGCGGCGCCATGGTGAGTTTCACGCTCGATGCGCCGCTCACCACCGCATTGAAGACCCTCAGCCAGCGCCACGGCACGACCCTGTACATGACCCTGCTGGCCGCCTGGGCGGCGCTGCTGGCGCGTCTTTCCAGCCAGGACGACGTCGTCATCGGCACACCCGTGGCCAACCGCACGCGCGCCGAGGTCGAAGGCCTGATCGGCTTCTTCATCAACACCCTGGCCTTGCGCATCGACCTGGGCGACAGCCCCAGCACCGTGGAGCTGCTGCGCCGCGTCAAGACCGAGACCGTCGAGGCCCAGCAACACCAGGACCTGCCGTTCGAACAGGTGGTGGAAATCGTCAAGCCCGCGCGCAGCATGGCGCACACGCCGCTGTTCCAGGTGATGTTCTCCTGGCAGGCCGATGCGCAGGGCGCGATCGACCTGCCGGGCCTGGCGGCGCAGCCGCTGGCCGCGCCGATCGTCCTGTCGAAGTTCGACCTCACGCTGCACATGGGCGAGGCCGAGGGCCGCATCGCCGGCGGCCTCGAGTACGCGAGCGCCCTGTTCGAGCAGGCCACCATCGAGCGCTTCGCGAGTTACCTGGTAAGCCTGCTGGAAGCCATGGTGGCCGAGGAAGAGCGTCCCATCTCCGCGCTGCCCATGCTGCCGCCGGCCGAGCGCGAGCAGTTGCTGGTGCGGTGGAACGCGACCGGGGCGGAGTTCCCCGGCGGGTGCATGCACGAGCTCTTCGAGGCGCAGGCCCGCCGCACACCCGATGCCATCGCCGTGGTGCACGGCGAGAACCGCCTGCGCTACGCCGAGCTCGACGCGCAGGCGAACCGCCTCGCGCACCACCTGCGCACCCTGGGGGTCGGCCCCGATGCGCGTGTCGCCGTCTGCGTGCAGCGCTCCGAGCGCATGGTCGTGGCGCTGCTGGCCGTGCTGAAAGCCGGCGGCGCCTACGTGCCGCTGGACCCAGCCTACCCGGTGGAGCGCCTGGCCTCCATGCTGCAGGACAGCGAACCGCGCGTGCTGATCTCCGATGGTGTGTTGCCCGACGGACTGGCCGATGGCCTGCAGCTGCCCGTGCTCGACCTGCAGGCCGATGCCGCGCAATGGGCCTCCCTGCCCTCCGCCCCCATTCCCGCCGCCTCCATCGGGCTGCAGGCAAACCACCTCGCCTACGTCATCTACACCTCCGGCTCCACCGGCCACCCCAAGGGCGTGATGGTCGAGCACCGCAACCTGGTGAACTTCCTCGCATCGATGGCGCGGGAGCCGGGCCTCGCGGCATCGGACGTGCTGCTTGCCGTGACCTCGCTGTCGTTCGACATCGCCGGGCTGGAGCTGTACCTGCCGCTGCTGCGCGGCGCCACGGTGGTGGTCGCCGCGCGCGACGACACGCTGGATTCGGTGCGGCTTGCTGCCCTCATCCGGCAGCACCGTGTGTCGGTGATGCAGGCCACGCCCGCCACCTGGCGGACGATGCTGGACGAGGACTGGTCCAGCTTCGGGCAGCCGCTCAAGGTCCTGTGCGGCGGCGAAGCCCTGCCGGCGGCGCTGGCGCAGGCTTTGCTCGAGCGCGCGCCCCTGGTGTGCAACCTGTACGGCCCGACCGAAACCACGATCTGGTCGACCTTGCAGCGCCAGCAGCATGGCCAGGCGCCGCGCATCGGACGGCCGATCGCCAATACGCGCACCTACCTGCTGGACGCGCACGGCCAGCCGGTGCCGCTGGGCGTGGCCGGCGAGCTGTACATCGCCGGCGGCGGCGTGGCGCGCGGCTACCTGAACCGCCCCGGGCTGACCGCCGAACGCTTCCTGGACGATCCGTTCCACGGCGGGCGCATGTACAAGACCGGCGACCTGGCGCGCTGGCTGCCCGACGGCACCCTCGCGTTCCTGGGCCGCAACGACTTCCAGGTGAAGATCCGCGGCTTCCGCATCGAGCTGGGCGAAATCGAGGCGCGGCTCGCGCAAATCCCCGGGGTGCGCGAAGCGGCGGTCATGGCCAGGGAAGACTCGCCGGGCGACAAGCGCCTGGTGGCCTACGTGGTCGCCGACGCGGATGCGGAAGTCCAGGCCGGCACCCTGCGCGCGCAGCTCTCGGCCGCCTTGCCCGAGTACATGGTGCCCGCCGCCTTCGTGCAGCTGGACGCGCTGCCCCTCACGCCCAACGGCAAGCTGGACCGCCGCGCGCTGCCCGCACCGGACGCCCTGGCCTTCGCGCAGCGCGCCTACGAACCGCCGGAAGGCGAGACGGAGACCGTGCTGGCCGCCCTGTGGTGCGACCTGCTGCAGCTGCCGCGCGTGGGCCGCCACGACGACTTCTTCGCCCTGGGCGGCCATTCGCTGCTGGCCGTGCGGCTGGTTTCGCGCCTGCGCCACGACATCGGCGTCGAGCTGCCGCTGGGCGCGCTGTTCGAGCGCCCGCAGCTGCACGGGCTGGCCGACGCCGTCCTCGACGCGCAGCTGGCGAGCTTCGCGGCGGAAGACCTGGAAGAGGCACTGGCACAGCTATGACGACCACCGCCGCATTGAAGCAACTGACGCGCGAGGAGCGCATCCGCCTGCTGGCCCTGCTGGAGCAGGCCAAGGGCGCGGGAGCGAAGAAGGAGGCATCACCGGCGATCCGGCCGGCGCCGCGCGACGGGGCGCTGCCGCTCTCCTTCGCCCAGCAGCGCCTGTGGTTCCTGGACCGGCTGGACGGCCGCAGCACCGCGTACAACATGCCGCTGGGCCTGCGCCTCACCGGCACGCTGGACCGCGCGGCCCTGCAGCGCGCCCTGGACCGCATCGTCGCCCGGCACGAAGCGCTGCGCACGCGCTTCACGGCGACCGGCGGCGCGCCCGAGCAGCGCATCGCGCCCGCCGGCACCGGTTTCCTGCTGGTGGACGAGGACCTGCGCGGCCAGGCCGATGCCGCCGCCCGCGTCGACCGCATCGCCCAGGCGGAAGCCGCCGCCGCCTTCGACCTGGAGCACGGCCCGCTGATCCGCGGGCGCCTGCTCGCGCTGGACGGCCAGGGTGAAGAGGAAGTGCACGTGCTGCTGGTCACCATGCACCACATCGTGTCCGACGGCTGGTCGCTGGGCGTGCTGACGCGCGAGCTGAGCGCGCTGTACAGCGCCTTCTCGCAAGGGCAGGACGATCCGCTGCCTGCCATGTCCATCCAATACGCCGACTACGCCGCCTGGCAGCAGCAGGCGCTGGGCGGCGAGGTGCTGCAGCGCCAGAAGGACTACTGGGCCGGCCGCCTGGGCGGCGCGCCGGTGCTGCTGCAGCTGCCGACCGATCGCCCGCGCCCGGCGCAGCAGGATCCGCTGGGCGCTTCGCTCGCCATCGCGCTGGACAAGGAACTCACCGCGCAGCTGAAAGCGCTCGGCCGGCGCCATGGCACCACCCTGCACATGACCCTGCTGGCCGCCTGGGGCGCGCTGCTCGCGCGCCTGTCGGGCCAGGACGACATCGTCATCGGCACGCCCGTGGCCAACCGCACCCGGGTCGAGCTCGAAGGGCTGATCGGCTTTTTCGTGAACACGCTGGCGCTGCGCCTGGACCTGGCCGGCAGCCCCAGCACCGCGCAGCTGCTGCAGCGCGTGAAAACGGAATCGCTGAACGCGCAGCAGCACCAGGACCTGCCGTTCGAGCAGGTGGTGGAGGCCGTCAAGCCGGCGCGCAGCATGGCCCACACGCCCCTGTTCCAGGCCATGTTCTCCTGGCAGAACAACACGCACGACAGGCTGGACCTGCCGGCCCTGCGCATCGAGTCGCTGGACGTGCGCAACGCCGTCGCCAAATACGACCTGACGCTGGACCTGGGCGAAGCGGACGGCTGCATCGTGGGCCGGCTGGACTATGCGGCGGCGCTGTTCGACCGAGCCACCATCGAACGCCACGCCGGCTACCTGCAGGCCCTGCTGCGCGCGATGGCCGCCGACGAACAGCAGCCGGTCGACCGGATCGCGCTGCTCGGCGACGCGGAGCGCAACCGGCTGCTGGTGGAGTGGAATGCGACGCAGGCCGAAGCGCCGCCCTCGCCGTTCGTCCACACGCTGATCGAAGCGCATGCGGCGCGCGCGCCCGATGCCCTCGCCGTCACCGGCGATGGGTCGTCCCTGACATACGGCGAGCTCGACGCGCAGGCCAACCGGCTGGCGCACCACCTGCGCAGCCTGGGCGTGGCGCCGGACAGCCGCGTGGCCGTGCACCTGCCGCGCGGCAACCGACTTGTGGTGGCGGTGCTGGCCGTGCTGAAGGCCGGCGGTGCCTACGTGCCGCTGGACACCGCGCATCCCGCCGACCGGCTTGCGTTCATGCTGCAGGACAGCGCGCCGGCGGTGCTGCTGACGCAGGGTGGGCTCGCCGCGCTGGACACGCAATCGGTGCCGGTGATCGACCTCGATGCGGATGCGCATCTGTGGGCGCACCAGCCCGCGCAAGGCATCGCGCCGGCGGCCATCGGCCTGCGGCCGGACCACCTGGCCTACGTGATCTACACCTCCGGTTCCACGGGTCAGCCCAAGGGCGTCGGCAACACCGTCGAAGGCCTGCTGAACCGCCTGTGGTGGTATGCACGCGCCATCGCCGGCGGCACCGCACCGGTCACGGCGCTGAAAACCAGCATCGGTTTCGTCGACGCCGTGACCGAGATGCTGCAGACCCTGGTGGCCGGCGGCCGGCTGGTGGTGTTCGACCAGGCCACCGCCGGCGACCCGGCGCTGTTCGCCAGCCGCGTGCGCGCTGACGGGATTTCCAGCCTGGTCGTCGTACCCTCGCTGCTCGCGCGCCTGCTGGAGAGCGACCCCGCGGCGATGGCTTCGGTGCGCACGCTGGTCTGCAGCGGCGAACGCCTGCCGCCGGAACTGGTGCGGGCGGTGCGGCAGGCGCATCCCGCCCTGCGCCTGTACAACTTCTACGGCTCCTCGGAGGTGAACGGCGACGCCACCGCCTTCGAGTGCGCGGCGGATGCCGCCGAGGGCATGGGCTCGGTCATCGGCCGGCCGATCGCCAACACGCGCATCTACCTGCTGGACGCGCACGGGCAGCCGGTGCCGACCGGCACGCCCGGCGAGCTGCACGTCGGCGGCAAGAGCATTGCGCGCGGCTATCTGGGCCAGCCGGCGTTGACGGCCGAGCGCTTCGTCGACGACCCGTTCCACGGCGGGCGGATGTACCGCACCGGCGACCTCGCGCGCTACCTCCCGGACGGAAATATCGAGTTCCTGGGCCGCAACGACTTCCAGGTGAAGATCCGCGGCTTCCGCATCGAACTCGGCGAAATCGAGGCGCGGCTGGCGCAGCTGCCCGGCGTGCACGCGGCGGCGGTGGTCGCTCGGGATGACAGTCCGGGCGACACCCGGCTGGTCGCCTACGTGGTCGCCGATGCCGGCATCGGGCCGGGTGACCTGCGCGCGCAGCTGGCTGCCGTGCTGCCGGACTACATGGTGCCGGCCGCCTTCGTGCTGCTGGACGCGCTGCCCCGCACCTTCAACGGCAAGCTGGACCGCCAGGCACTGCCGGCGCCCGGCCAGGACGCCTACGCGAGCGCCGATTACGCCGCGCCAGAAGGCGAGCTGGAAGCCACGCTGGCGCGGCTGTGGAGCGAGCTGCTGAACGTGGAGCGCATCGGCCGCGACGACGATTTCTTCGCGCTCGGCGGCCACTCGCTGCTGGCCGTCAGGATGGCGTCGCGCCTGCGGGCGGAGCTGGGCGTCGAGGTGCCGCTCGGCGCGCTGTTCGCGCATCCGCGGCTGCAGGCGCTGGCCGCGGCCGTCGGCGTCGCGCAGCGCAGCGAGCTGCCGGCCGTCACGCCGGTGCCGCGCGAGGGTTCGCTGCCCCTGTCCTTCGCGCAGCAGCGCCTGTGGTTCCTGGCGCAGCTGGATGCGCGGGCCACGATGTACCACATGCCGCTCGGGCTGCGCATGGCCGGCGCGCTGGACCAGGGAGCGCTGCGGCGTGCGCTGGACCGCATCGTGGCGCGGCACGAAGCGCTGCGCACCCATTTCGTTGTGCAGGACGGCCAGCCGGTGCAGCGCATCGCGCCGGCGGACACCGGCTTCGCGCTGCACCTGCACGACCTGCACGGCGCTCCCGACGCGGACGCCCAGGCCGAGGCCCTGCGCCTGCGCGAGGCGAACGATCCGTTCGACCTGGAACAGGGCCCGCTGGTGCGCGGCCGCCTGCTCGTGCTGGGCGAGGACGACCATCTTCTCCTGCTCACGATGCACCACATCGTGTCCGACGCCTGGTCGGTCGGCGTGATGACGCGCGAACTCGGCGCGCTGTATGCGGCGTTCGCGCGCGGCGAGGCCGATCCCTTGCCCGCCCTGCCGATCCAGTACGCCGACTACGCCGCCTGGCAGCACCGCTGGCTGGCCGGCGAGGTGCTGCAGCGCCAGGGCGAGTACTGGCGCCGGCGGCTGGCCGATGCGCCGGCGGTGCTGGAGCTGTTCACCGACCGCCGGCGTCCGGCACGCCAGGACCACCGCGGCGCGGTCGTGCCCATCGCGCTGGACGCCGCGCTCAGCACGAAGCTGAAGGCACTGGGCCAGCGCCACGGCACCACCTTGCACATGACCCTGCTGGCGGCCTGGAGCGCGCTGCTCGCGCGGCTGTCGGGCCAGGAGGAGTTGGTGATCGGCACGCCGGTGGCCAACCGCACGCGGGTGGAGATCGAGGGGCTGATCGGCTTCTTCATCAACACGCTGGCGCTGCGCCTGGATGTGGGCGGCAGCCCGAGCACCGTGGAGCTGCTGCAGCGGGTAAAGGCGGAATCGCTGAACGCGCAGCAGCACCAGGACCTGCCCTTCGAGCAGGTGGTGGAGGTCGTCAAGCCGGCACGCAGCCTGGCCCACACGCCCATCTTCCAGGTGACGTTCTCCTGGCTGGGCGCGGGCCAGCCGCTGGACCTGCCGGGGCTGGCCTTGCGGCCGGTGGAGGCGCCGCTCACGGGCAGCAAGTTCGACCTGGAGTTGACGCTGGGCGAGAGCGAGAACGGAATCGCCGGTGGCCTGGTCTACGCCAGCGCGCTGTTCGACGCGGCGACGATGGAGCGACACGCCGGCTACTACAAGGCCCTGCTGCAGGCCATGGTGGCCGACGAGCTCCAGCCGGTGGATCGGCTGGAGCTGCTGGACGCGGACGAGCGCCACCAGTTGCTGGTGGCGTGGAACGCGACCGGGGCGGAGTATCCGCGCGACCGCTGCATCCATGAGTTGTTCGAGGATCAGGTGCGCCGCACCCCCGATGCGCCTGCGGTGCTCGGCGAGGACGCGCAGCTGAGCTATGCCGAGCTGCATGCAAAGGCCTGCTCGCTGGCCGTTCATCTGCGTTCGCTCGGCGTGGGCGCGGGTTCGCACGTGGCGATCCTGCTGGACCGCTCCATCGAGCTGGTCTGGGCCCAGCTGGCCGTGCTGCAGTGCGGCGCCGCCTACGTCCCGCTGGACCTGAACGCGCCGCCCGAGCGCCAGGCCTTCATGGTCGCCGACTGCCAGGCACCGGTGGTGCTGACCTTGTCGCGCCTGCCCGTGCCGCAGACCGACGCCGTGCGCGTCGACCTGGATGCGCTGTCGCTCGATGCGGGAGCTCCGTCCGCCCAGGTTCCCACCGACAGCCTGGCCCCCGCCTGCGTGATGTACACCTCCGGCTCCACCGGCCAGCCCAAGGGCGTGGTGGTGCCGCACCGCGCCATCGCCCGCCTGGTGCTGAACAACCACTACGCCCAGTTCCGCAGCGACGACCGCGTCGCCTTCACCTCGAATCCGGCTTTCGATTCCTCCAGCATGGAGGTCTGGGCGCCGCTGCTGCACGGCGCGTGCATCGTGGTGGTGTCGAACGCCACACTGCTGCAGCCCGCAGCACTCGCCACCTGGCTCACGCGCAGCAGGGTCAGCATCCTGCACCTGGTCGCCGGCCTGCTGAGCGCCTACGTGCAGCCGCTCGCTTCGGTGTTCCCGACCTTGCGCTACCTGCTTACCGGCGGCGACGTGGCCGTGCCCCGTGCCATCGCCCAGGTGCTCAAGGACAGCCCGCCGCAGCACCTGATCCATTGCTACGGCCCCTCGGAGACGACCACCTTCGCCACCACCTGCGAGCTGACCGCAGTGGCCGAGGATGCGCGCGTGCCGATCGGCAAGCCGATCGCCAACACCCGCGTCTACCTGCTGGACCGCCACAGCCAGCCGGTGCCGCGCGGCGTCACCGGCGAGCTGTACATCGCCGGCGACGGCGTCGCGCAGGGCTACCTGAACCGTCCGGAGCTCACCGCCGAGAAATTCCTGCAGGACCCGTTCGCAGGCGGGCGCATGTACCGCACCGGCGACCTCGCGCGCTACCTCCCCGACAGCAACATCGAATTCCTCGGCCGCAACGACTTCCAGGTGAAGATCCGCGGCTTCCGCATCGAACTCGGCGAGATCGAGGCCAGGCTGGCCGAGCATGCCCTGGTGCGCGAGGCGGTGGTGCTCGAGCGCGAGGACACGCCCGGCGACAAGCGCCTGGTGGCGTACTACACAGCGGCGGAAGAGCAAGACACCGAAATCGATTTCGACTGGATGAGCCTGGTCGCGACGGCGTCCGGCCACGTGAGCGGCGAGGCAGAGGAAGTCCACCAGCGTGCGATCGTGCTGCGCGCGCACCTCGCGGCCACGCTGCCCGAGTACATGCTGCCCGCGGCCTTCGTGGCACTCGAGGCGCTGCCGCTCACGCCCAACGGCAAGCTGGACCGCCGCGCGCTGCCAGCGCCGGAGGCCGACGCCTACGCGGCGCGCGCCTACGAAGCGCCCGAAGGCGAGCTGGAGACGTCTCTGGCCGCCCTCTGGTGCGAACTGCTGCAAGTGCCGCGGGCCGGCCGCCACGACGACTTCTTCGCCCTGGGCGGGCATTCGCTGCTGGCGATGCGGCTGGTCTCGCGCCTGCGCCACGAACTGGGCGTCGAGCTGTCGCTGGGCGACGTGTTCGAGCACGCGGAACTGCGGGCACTGGCCGCCTCGATCGGCGGCGCCGCGCCGGACGCCCTGTCGGCCATCGAGCCGGTGCCGCGCGACGCGCCGCTGCCCCTGTCCTTCGCGCAGCAGCGGCTGTGGTTCCTGGCGCAGCTGGAAAGCCTCAGCCTGGCCTACCACATGCCGGTCGGCCTGCGCCTGTCCGGTCCGCTGGACAAGGCAGCCCTGCGGCGCGCGCTCGACCGCATCGTCGCGCGCCACGAAGCGCTGCGCACGGGCTTCGCGGAGAGCAGTGGCGACCCCGTGCAGGTCATCGCGCCCGCCGACACCGGCTTCACTTTGGTGGTGCACGACCTGCAAGGGCAGCCCGACGCCGTCGACCAGGTGCGGGCCCTGGGCACGCGCGAGGCCACCGACCCCTTCGACCTGGTGCACGGCCCGCTGATCCGCGGGCGGCTGCTGGTGTTGGGCGACGCCGAGCACGTGCTGCTGCTCACCATGCACCACATCGTCTCGGACGGCTGGTCGATGGGCGTGCTGACGCGCGAGCTGGGCGCCCTGTATGCGGCCTTTGCCGAGGGCCGCCCGGACCCGCTGCCGCCGCTGCCGATCCAGTACGCCGACTACGCCGCCTGGCAGCGCCGCTGGCTGGACGGCGAGGTGCTGCGGCGCCAGAGCGAGTACTGGAAGAACCGCTTCGCGGATGCACCGGCGCTGCTGGAAGTGCCGGCCGACCGGCCGCGTCCCACGCACCAGGACCACCGCGGCGCGGTGGTGCCCGTCGCGCTGGACGACGCGCTCAGCGCGAAGCTCAAGGCCTTGAGCCAGCGCCACGGCGCCACCTTGCACATGACCCTGCTGGCGGCCTGGAGCGCGCTGCTGGGGCGCTTGTCCGGGCAGGACGACATCGTGATCGGCACGCCGGTGGCCAACCGCACGCGTGTCGAGGTCGAAGGGCTGATCGGCTTTTTCATCAACACGCTGGCGCTGCGCATCGACCTGGGCGGCAGCCCGAACACCGTGGAACTGCTGCAGCGGGTGAAGGCGGAATCGCTGAACGCGCAGCAGCACCAGGATCTTTCCTTCGAGCAGGTGGTGGAGATCGTCAAGCCGGTGCGCAGCCTGGCCCACACCCCCCTGTTCCAGGTGATGTTCTCCTGGCAGAACAACGACGACCAGGACATCGTTCTGCAGGGCCTGCGGGTCGAACCCGTGGGCACCGGCGGAGAGATCGCCAAGTACGACCTCACGCTGGAGCTGGCCGAGGTGTCCGGCCGCATCGGGGGCGGCATCGCCTACGCGTCGGCGCTGTTCGACGAAGCCACGGTGGAGCGCTACGCGGGCTACCTGCGCAACCTGCTCGAAGGCATGGTCGCGGATGAGGAACGCGCCGTCACCGGGCTGCCCATGCTGTCGGCTTCCGAGCGGGAGCAGCTGCTGGTGGGGTGGAATGCGACGCAGGCGGAGTATCCGAGCACCTTGTGCATGCACGAGCTGGTCGAAACGCAGGCGCGTGTCACGCCTGAGGCCGTTGCGCTGGTGCATGGCGGGCGCAGCCTGCGTTACAGCGAGTTGGAGGCGCAGTCGAATCGCCTTGCGCACCATCTGCGCACATTGGGTGTCGGGCCGGATGCACGCGTGGCGGTCTGCGTGCAGCGCTCCGAGCGCATGGTCGTGGCCCTGCTGGCTGTCCTCAAGGCGGGCGGCGCCTACGTGCCGCTGGACCCCGCCTATCCCGCGGAGCGGCTGGCGTACATGCTGCAGGACAGCGAACCGCGCGTGATGCTCACCGATGGGCCTGTGCCTGACGGCCTGCTCGGCTCCATCGATCTTCCTGTGCTGGACCTCACGGTCGATGCCGCCTCGTGGGCCGGGTTGCCTGCAACTCCGATCGCTGCCGCCTCCATCGGCCTGCGCCCGAACCACCTCGCCTACATCATCTACACCTCCGGCTCCACCGGCCACCCCAAGGGCGTGATGATCGAGCACCGCAACGCGGTCAACTTCATTGCCTGGGCGCGCTCCAGCTTTGCTCCTTCCGAGCTGCGCCACACGGTGATGTCGACCTCGCTGAACTTCGACCTCGCCGTCTACGAGTGCTGGGTGCCTCTAGCCAGCGGCGGCTGCGTGGAGGTCGTGGCCGATGCGCTGGCGCTGGTGCACATGCCTGATGTCCCCGCCAGCTTGGTGAACACCGTTCCTTCGGCCATCAAGGCGCTGCTGGACGAAAGCGCCGTTCCCGCCAGCGTGCGCACCGTCAACCTGGCCGGCGAGCCGCTCAAGCGGGCCCTGGTCGAGCAACTCTTCGCGCAGACCCAGGTCGAGCGCGTGTGCAACCTGTACGGACCGTCTGAGACCACGACCTACTCCACTTGGGTGTCCATGCCGCGCGAAAGCGGCTTCGCGCCGCACGTCGGCCGGCCGGTCGCCAATACGCGCATCTACCTGCTGGATGCCCATGGCCAGCCGGTGCCCATCGGCGTTGTGGGCGAGCTGTACATTGCCGGTGATGGCGTCGCGCGTGGATACCTGAACCGCCCCGAACTGACCGCCGAGCGGTTCCTGCAAGACCCGTTCGCCGGCGGGCGCATGTACCGCACCGGCGACCTGGCGCGCTACCTGCCCGACGGCAACATCGAGTTCCTGGGCCGCAACGACTTCCAGGTGAAGGTCCGCGGCTTCCGCATCGAGCTGGGCGAGATCGAGGCACGGCTCGCGCAGATCGCGGGTGTGCGCGAGGCCGCTGTCCTGGCCCGCGAAGACTCTCCTGGTGACAAGCGCCTGATCGCCTATGTGGTCGCCGACGAAAGCGTGCAAGTCACGGAACTGCGCACGCAGCTCTCGGCCACCCTGCCCGAGTACATGGTACCCGCCGCCTTCGTGCAGCTTGATGCGCTACCGCTCACACCCAACGGCAAGCTCGACCGCAAGGCGCTGCCCGCGCCGGACGCCCTGGCCTATGCGCAGAGTACCTATGAGCCGCCCGAAGGCGAGTTGGAAACTGCTCTCGCCGCCCTCTGGTGCGAGCTTCTGCAGTTACCCCAGGTCGGCCGCCATGACGACTTCTTCGCCCTCGGCGGCCATTCGCTGCTGGCCGTCCGCCTGGTCTCGCGCCTGCGCCACGAACTCGGCGTCGAGCTGCCGCTCGGCGCGCTGTTCGAGCATCCGCGGCTGGACGCACTGGCCCGCGCGGTGCCCGGCGCCGTGCGCAGCGTGCTGCCGCCCATCGAACCCGCGCCGCGCGACGCGCCGCTGCCCCTGTCGTTCGCGCAGCAGCGCCTGTGGTTCCTGACGCAGCTCGATGCCCACAGCGCGGCGTACCACGTCCCGATCGGCCTGCGGCTCTCTGGTCTGCTGGACCGCGCCGCCTTGCGGCGGGCACTCGACCGCATCGTCGCGCGCCACGAGGCACTGCGCACCAGTTTCGTTGTTGAAGGCGGCCTGCCGGTGCAGCGCATCGCACCGCCGGACACGGGCATCGCGTTCGAGGAACACGACCTGCGCGGCGACGCCGATGCCGCCGCGCGGATCGACAGCCTGGCCGCGAACGAAGCCGCCATGCCGTTCGACCTGGAGCGCGGCCCGCTGATCCGCTGCCGGCTGATCGTGCTGGGCGAACAGGACCACCTGCTGCTGGTCACGCTGCACCACATCGTGTCCGACGGCTGGTCGCTGGACGTGCTGCTGCGGGAACTGGCCGCGCTGTATGGCGCGTTCGCCGAGGGGCGCGGCGATCCGCTGCCGGCCCTCTCGATCCAGTACGCCGACTACGCCGCCTGGCAGCGCCGCTGGCTGGAGGGCGAGGTGCTGCGGCGCCAGGCCGACTACTGGAAGCAGCGCCTGGGCGATGCGCCGGCCTTGCTGGAACTGCCGACCGACCGCGCCCGCCCGATGCACCAGGACCACGCGGGCGCGCGCCTGGGCTTCGAGCTCGACCCTGCGCTCGCCGCCGCGCTGAAATCCCTGGCCCAGCGGCATGGCACCACCCTGTACGCCACGCTGCTCGCGGCCTGGGGCGCGCTGCTCGGCCGCCTGTCGGGACAGGACGACATCGTGATCGGCACGCCGGTGGCCAACCGCACACGGGTCGAGGTCGAAGGCCTGATCGGCTTTTTCGTCAACACGCTGGCGCTGCGGCTGGACCTCGGCGGCAACGCCAGCACGGCCGGCATGCTGCGGCGCGTGCGCGCCGAACTGCTGAACGCCCAGCAGCACCAGGACCTGCCGTTCGAACAGGTGGTGGAGATCGTGAAGCCGGCACGCAGCCTGGCCCACACGCCGGTGTTCCAGGTGATGCTCTCGTGGCAGGCGGAAAGCCCGGATGCGCTGGCGCTGCTGGGGCTGCAGCTGCAGCCGGTGGCCGCCTCGAACACGGTGGCCAAGTTCGACTTGCTGCTCGGGATGGGGGAGATGGACGGCCGCGTCGGCGGTTCGCTCGAGTACGCCACCGCGCTGTTCGACGAGGCCACCATCGCGCGCCATCTCGCGCGCTTGCGCCGTCTGCTCGAAGCCATGGTGACCGACGAGCAGCAGCCGATGGCGCGGCTGGAGATCCTGGACGACGCGGAGCGAAACCAGCTGCTCGTGGGGTGGAATGCGACGCAGGCGGAGTATCCGAGCACCTTGTGCATGCACGAGCTGGTGGAGGTGCAGGCGGGTGCCACGCCTGAGGCCGTTGCGCTGGTGCACGGCGAAAGGCGCCTGAGTTATCGCGAGCTCGATGCGCAGTCGAACCGTCTTGCGCACCATCTGCGCACATTGGGTGTCGGGCCGGATGCGCGCGTGGCTGTCTGTGTGCAGCGCTCCGAGCGCATGGTCGTGGCCCTGCTGGCGGTGCTGAAAGCTGGTGGCGCCTACGTGCCGCTGGACCCGGCTTATCCGGCGGAACGGCTGGCCTACATGCTGCAGGACAGCCAACCGCGCGTGATGCTCACTGACGGGCCGGTGCCTGACGGCCTGCTCGATTCAGTCGATCTGCCGGTGCTGGATCTCGCCCGCGATGCGGCGTTGTGGGCCGAGCTGCCTGCAACTCCCATCGCTACCGCTTCCATCGGCCTGCGCCCCGACCACCTCGCCTACATCATCTACACCTCCGGCTCCACCGGACACCCCAAGGGCGTGATGATCGAGCACCGCAACGCGGTCAACTTCATCGCCTGGGCGCGCTCCAGCTTCGATCCTTCGGAGCTGCGCCACACGGTGATGTCCACCTCGCTGAACTTCGACCTCGCTGTCTACGAGTGCTGGGTGCCGCTGGCCAGCGGCGGCTGCGTGGAAGTCGTCGCCGATGCGCTCGCGCTGGTGCACATGCCTGATGTCCCCGCCAGCCTGGTCAACACCGTGCCCTCGGCCATCAAGGCGCTGCTGGACGAGCACGCCGTGCCCACCAGCGTGCGCACTGTCAACTTGGCCGGCGAGCCGTTGAAGCGCGCGCTGGTCGAACAACTCTTTGCCAACACCCACGTCGAGCGCGTGTGCAACCTGTACGGGCCGTCTGAGACCACCACCTACTCCACCTGGGTCTCCATGCCGCGCGAGAGCGGCTTTGCGCCTCACGTCGGGAGGCCCGTGGCCAACACGCGCATCTACCTGCTTGATGTTCATGGCCAGCCCGTGCCCATCGGCGTGGTGGGCGAGCTGTACATCGCCGGCGATGGCGTGGCGCGTGGTTACCTGAATCGGCCGGAACTGACGGCCGAGCGCTTCCTGCAAGACCCGTTCGCCAGCGGGCGCATGTACCGCACCGGCGACCTAGCGCGCTACCTGCCCGACGGCAACATCGAGTTCCTGGGCCGCAACGACTTCCAGGTGAAGGTCCGCGGCTTCCGCATCGAGCTGGGCGAGATCGAGGCACGGCTCGCGCAGATCTCGGGTGTGCGCGAGGCCGCTGTGCTGGCCAGGGAGGACACCCCCGGCGACAAGCGCCTGGTGGCCTACGTCGTCGCCAATGCCGACGTGCAGGTCAGCGAGTTGCGCGCGCAGCTCTGCGGCGTGCTGCCCGAGTACATGGTGCCCGCCGCTTTCGTGCAGCTCGATGCACTGCCGCTCACACCCAACGGCAAACTGGACCGCCGCGCCCTGCCCGCACCGGACGCCCTGGCCTATGCGCAGCAAGCCTACGAACCGCCCGAGGGCGAGACCGAAACAGCCCTCGCCGCCCTCTGGTCCGAGCTGCTGGACCTGCCCCGCGTGGGCCGCCACGACGACTTCTTCGCCCTCGGCGGCCATTCCCTGCTCGCCATGCGCCTGCTCTCGCGCCTGCGCACCGACCTGGGCGTCGAGCTGCCGTTGAGCCAACTCTTCGAGCATCCGCAGCTGAGCGGGCAGGCGCAAGCCCTGGGCGGCGTACAGCGCACCGCGCTGCCTGCCATCCAGCCCGCCTCACGCGAGCAGGCGCTCCCGCTGTCCTTCGCCCAGCAGCGCCTGTGGTTCCTCACGCAGCTCGATGCCCACAGCCGCGCGTACCACATGCCGCTCGGCCTTCGGCTTGCCGGTCCGCTGGACCGCGTTGCCCTGCAGCGCGCGCTCGACCGCATCGTCGCGCGCCACGAGTCGCTGCGCACCACATTTGCCCTGGAGAACGGCGCACCGGTCCAGCGCATTGCGCGTGCGGACACCGGCTTCAAGCTGCATGTGCACGACCTGCGCAACCATGCCCAGACAGAGGCTGACGTCCAGGCACATGCCACGCAGGAAGCCGGCGATGCCTTCGACCTCTCCACCGGCCCGCTGATCCGCGGCCGGCTGCTGGTGCTGGGCGACGCGGAGCACGTGCTTCTCATCACCATGCACCACATCGTCTCCGACGGCTGGTCCATGGGCGTGTTGACCCAGGAGCTGAGTGCGCTGTACGGTGCGTTCGCCGAAGGCCGCGAAGACCCGCTGGCCCCCCTGCCGATCCAGTACGCCGACTACGCCGCCTGGCAGCGCCATTGGCTCGAAGGCGAAGTCCTGCAGCGCCAGGGCGACTACTGGAAGAGCCGGCTGGCCGGCGCGCCCGCCCTGCTGGAGCTGCCCACCGACCATCCGCGTCCCGCGCAGCAGGACCACCGCGGCGCGCTCGTGACCTTCGAGCTGGAAGCACCCTTGGCCACCGCCCTGAAGGCGCTCTGCCAGCGCCAGCGCACCACCCTGTACATGACGCTGCTGGCTGCATGGGCAGCGCTGCTTGCGCGCCTCTCAGGCCAGGACGACATCGTCATCGGCACGCCGGTGGCCAACCGCACGCGCGCGGAGCTCGAAGGGCTGATCGGCTTTTTCGTGAACGCCCTGGCACTGCGCATCGATCTGGCTGATGCCCCCAGCACCGTGGAGCTGCTGCAGCGCGTGAAAGCGGAATCGCTGGACGCGCAGCAGCACCAGGACCTGCCCTTCGAACAGGTGGTGGAGATCGCGCAGCCCGCGCGCAGCATGGCCCACACGCCGCTGTTCCAGGTGGTGTTCTCCTGGCAGGCCGACGTGCAGGGCGCGGCCGAGCTGTCCGGGCTGGCATCGCAGCCGATCGCCGCGCCGATCGTGTTGTCGAAGTTCGACCTCACGCTGCACATGGGCGAAGCCGAGGGCCGCATCGCGGGCGGTTTCGAGTACGCCACCGCGCTGTTCGAGCAGGACACGATCGAGCGCTTCAGCGGCCATTTCCAGGCCTTGCTGCGCGCCATGGTGGCCGACGAGGCTCGGCCGGTCGCCGAGCTGCCGCTGCTGTCGGATGCCGAACGCGACCAGCTGCTGGTGCAGTGGAACGTGACGCCGGCACCGTTCCCGGTGGAGTGCATTCATGCGCTGTTCGAAGCACAGGCACTCCGCACGCCCGATGCTGTGGCACTCGTGCACGGCGAGCACCGCGTGCGCTACGCGGAGCTGGATGCGCAAGCCAACCGCTTGGCGCACCACCTGCGCACGCTGGGTGTCGGCCCGGATGCGCGCGTGGCCGTCTGCATGCAGCGCTCCGAGCGCATGGTCGTCGCTCTCCTGGCCGTACTCAAGGCCGGCGGCGGCTATGTGCCGATGGACCCGGCGTATCCCGCCGAGCGCCTGGCCTACATGCTGCAAGACAGCGATCCGCGCGTGCTGATCTCCGACGGTGAATTGCCTGAAGGCTTGGCCGACGGTCTCTCACTGCTCGTGCTCGACCTGCAAGCCGATGCGGGACTCTGGGCCTCCCTGCCCCCCACACCCATCGCCGCAAGCACCATCGGCCTGCGCCCCGAGCACCTCGCCTACGTCATCTACACCTCCGGCTCCAC
>JAZKIV010000041.1:0-147672 GCA_040384685.1 Pseudomonadota bacterium
CCGCCCGCGTGCGGCTTTGCCGCGTGGTCCAACGAGCGTACTCATCCACGGAAGAGCAACCACATCCCCGCCAAATGCCGGGGCCACCGCCCACTAGCTACACTCGTACGCAAAAGGTTGAACCCATGCCCACCCAAGATCAGCTGCTCGCCGCCCTCGCCACCGTCAAAGACCCCAACACCGGCACTGACTTCGTCAGCACCAAGGCGCTGAGGAACCTGCAGGTCGAAGGCACCGACGTGTCCTTCGACGTCGAGCTCGGCTACCCCGCCAAAAGCCAGGTGCCGGAGCTGCGCCGCGCGCTGGTGGCCGCGGCCAAGGGTGTGGCGGGTGTCGGCAACGTGTCGGTGAACATCTCCACCAAGGTCACGGCGCATGCCGTGCAGCGCGGCGTGCAGCTGATGCCCAACGTCAAGAACATCGTGGCCGTGGCTTCGGGCAAGGGCGGCGTGGGCAAGAGCACCACCGCCGCCAACCTGGCGCTGGCGCTGGCCGCCGAGGGCGCCAAGGTCGGCCTGCTGGACGCCGACATCTACGGCCCCAGCCTGCCGATGATGATGGGCATCGACCGCCGGCCCGAGAGCGACGACGGCCAGACCATGGACCCGCTGGAAAACCACGGCGTGCAGGTCATGTCGATCGGCTTCCTCATCAATCCTGACGAGGCCATGATCTGGCGCGGCCCGATGGCCACGCAGGCGCTGGAGCAGCTGCTGCGCCAGACCAACTGGAGCGACCTCGACTACCTGATCGTCGACCTGCCGCCCGGCACCGGCGACATCCAGCTCACCTTGTCGCAGAAAGTGCCGATGACCGGCGCGGTGATCGTCACCACGCCGCAGGACATCGCGCTGCTGGACGCGCGCAAGGCGGTGGCGATGTTCGACAAGGTCGGCGTGCCCATCATCGGCGTGGTGGAGAACATGGCGGTGCACGTGTGCAGCAACTGCGGCCACACCGAACACATCTTCGGCGAGGGCGGCGGCAAGCGCTACGCCACCGAGCGCGGCATCGACTACCTGGGCGCGCTGCCGCTGGACATCCAGATCCGCGAGCAGGCCGACAGCGGCAAGCCCACCGTGGTGGCCGACCCCGACGGCAAGCTGGCCGGCATCTACAAGTCGATGGCGCGCCAGGTGGCGGTGAAGATCGCCGGCAAGGCGAAGGATTTCTCGTCGAAGTTTCCGAGCATCACGGTGTCGAAGAACACCTGAGGCGCCGCGCGCGCGGGCAGCGCGCCGGTGAATGAACAACAGGGAGCATGCATGTCGAATGAGCGGATCTACATCCTCGGCGGCGGCGCGGTGGGAATGTCGCTGGCCGTGTTCCTGTCCGAGCGAGGCACGGATGTCACCGTCGTGCGGACCAGCACCGGTGACGTCGACGCGCAGCGGGTCGACACCACCATTTCCAGGGCAGACGGAACCACCCTCACGGTACCGATCGAGACGGTGTCCCTCGCGAAACTGCGCAGCCTGGACGGCACCATCGTCGTCACCGCAAAGTCCTATGCGAACGACGCCATCGCGGCCGCGCTGGCCGGCCTGAACGTCTCCTCGCCGATCGTCGTCCTGCAGAACGGTGCCGGTGTCGAGGATCCGTACCTGCGCCTGGCCGACGCGCGGATCTACCGCTGCTGCCTGTACTGCATCAGCCAAAAGGAAGAGGGCAAGGACAACGCGTACAAGTTCATCCGCGTGGTGCCTTCGCCGATCGGCGCCGTGCGGGGCGACCCGCAGGAGCTGGATGCGCTGGTGCGGCAACTGCACACCGACGAATTCCCGTTTTCCGCGCACGCCGACATCCGCCGGGAAGTGTGGAAGAAGACCACCGTCAACTCGGTGTTCAATTCCATCTGCCCGCTGCTGGAAGCTGACAACGGCATCTTCGCGCGCGACGAGAACGCGGTGCGGGTGGCGCGCGTGATCATCGACGAATGCCTGGCCGTCGGGCGCGCGCAGGGCATCGACAACATCGGCGCGGACGAGGTGCTGGGGCAGATCCTCACCCTCAGCAAGAACGGGGGCGGCAAGTGGATCTCCACCCTGCAGGACATCAACGCCGGCAGGCCGACCGAGATCGACCAGATGAACCTGGCGATCGCGCGGATCGGCGAGACGCTGACCCCGCCCGTGCATGCCAACGTCACCAGGACGCTGGGCGAGATGATCCGGATCAAGTCCGGCCTGCGCCGGACGACAACGGCTTAGGGCCGGACCACGCGCGCGTCGGCGCCCGCGTACAGCGCCTCCACGTCCGCCTTCCTGCTCACCAGCACCGCCCGCTGGTTGATGTAGCCCTTGTCGGTGATCTCGCCCGCATCGGTGCTGGGCGGCTCGTCCTGCAGCAGCGCGCGCGTCGGCGTCTGCGACGAGCCGGCGCCTTCGGCGGCGAGCGTGTGCAATGCGGCCTGCACATGCGCGCGCAACTCCTCCGCAGGCAGCGATTTCGCCGGCACCGTGGGGAACACCAGCAGGCCGATCTCCTCGCGGTCGTGCCCGGTGACCACCACGTCGGCCACGTGCGGCGCCATCGCAGTGACGACCCTGGTGCGCAGCATGCCCACATTCACCCAGGTGCCCGAGGTCAGCTTGAAGTCTTCGGCGACGCGGCCGTCGAAGGCGACGCCTTGCGACGGATCGTCCACGTCGACCAGCTTGCCGGCGTCGCCGATCAGGTAGAAGCCGTCTTCGTCGAAGGCCTGGGCCGTCAGCTCCAGCGCGTTGCGGTAGCCCGGAAACACGTTGGGCCCGCGCACCCGCATCTCCAGCTTGCCGGCGTTGGGCACGAACTTCAGCTCCACGCCCGGCAGCGGCAGGCCGATGCAACCGGCGCGCTCGATCGGCCAGTGCACTTCCGTCGCGGCGGGCGAGGTCTCGGTCGAGCCCCAGGCGGAGGTGAACCACAGCGGGCGCTCACGCACCTTGCGCGCCACCGCTTCCAGCCGCTGCCACAGGCTTTGCGGCAGCGCGGCGCCGGCATAGAACACGCCTTCCAGCCGCTCGAACACGTCGGCCGCCGCGGCGTCGTCGTTCTCCAGCAGCGGCAGCAGCATGTCGAAGCCGCGCGGCACGTTGAAGTAGAAGTTCGGCTTGACCTCGCGCAGGTTGCGCAGCGTCTTCTCAACGAGGCCTGGCGCCGGGCGGCCTTCGTCCACGGTCAGGCTGCCGCCGTGCGCCAGCACCATGTTGAAGTTGTGGTTGGCGCCGAAGGTGTGGCTCCAGGGCAGCCAGTCCAGCAGCACCAGCGGATGGCGGTTCAGGAACGGCCAGACCTGCGCCACCTGCTGCTGGTTGGCGCACAGCATGCGGTGCGTGTTGATCACCACTTTCGGCAGGCCGGTGGAGCCGCTGGTGAGCAAATATTTGGCATGGTCGTCCGGGCGGATGGCGGCGAAGGCCTGCAGCACGGCCGGTGTCTCGTTCGCTTCCAGCAACAGCGAAAACGACTGCGAACGGGGCAGCGACCCGGCGCCGAACACCAGCGGCGCGGTGCCGGTCCATGCGGTCACGGCCGGGCCGTACACCGCCGCGTCGGACGCGTAGACCAGGGCAGGGTCCAGCGTGTCGAGAATGCCGGCGATCTTTGCGTAGTCCTTGGTCAGGCGGCAGTACGCGCTGGACACCGTGCAGATGGCGCGGCCGACGTGCATGGTGGCCAGGCCGAGCAGCGCCGCATCGACCGAGTTGTCCGACAGCACCACCACCGGCTTGCCGGGCGCAAGCCGCAGGTCCAGCAGGCTTTGCGCGATGCGGCCGACGGCTTCGCGCACCTGCGCATACGTCATGCGACGCCAGCCGCCCACGGGATCGCGTTCGGCCAGGAACAGCGCGTCGGGTGTGGTGCGCGCCCAGTGCTCCAGCCAGTCGCCGATGCAGCGGGCGTGCGGCTGCAGCGGCTCGGGATGGCGGAGAACGAAGCCGCCGCCGGGAAGGTCTTGCCGCTGCGTGCGGCGCGATGCCAGCGAGGCGGGATCGGCGAATGGAAGGGCGGTCACGGCGGCACCTGCGGCATTGGTCTGAATCAATGAAATATAGTGCATGTGATGCTGTGCCGTAAATGTCGGAAATTGCAGATCGGCAAACCGCTTAGGGAAACTCTCTAGAAGTACGTGTGCAGTATGATTCCTGCGATCCCGTCCGCACTGCATGGGATGATCCTTTTCCCATGACCGATTCGCTGCCCGCCGTGCAACTGGCCACACCCGAAACGCTGCGCCAGGACCTCCGCCGCGCCGCCCGCCTGAAGGGCCGCCGCCCCGACGCGCAGGCGCTGACCGAGGTGCACGATGCGATCGGCCTGGCGCCGGCAGGCGGCCACCGGCGCGACCTGCTGATCGAGCACCTGCACGCTCTCAACGACGCTTGGCGCGGCCTGCACGTGCGGCACCTGACCGCGCTGGCCGCGGAGATGAACATCCCGATGGCCGAGGTGTACGAGGTCGCGAGCTTCTACCACCACTTCGAGATCCTGCGCGAAGGCGATGAGGCCGCGGCGCTGACGGTGCGCGTGTGCAATGGACTCTCCTGCGCCATGGCGGGCGCCGGTGCGCTGCTCGAGCGGCTGCCCGCCTTGCTGGGCCCGCAGGTGCGCGTGATCGCCGCGCCGTGCATCGGCCGCTGCGAGCAGGCGCCGGCCGCGCTGGTCGGCCAGGTGGCCGTGCCCAACGCGACGCCCGAGGCGGTGCTCAACGGCGTGGTCGCCGAGCAGCAGCGCCCGCCCGCCGATGCCGGCCGCGCGCACGGGCTCACCGAATTCATCGGCTATGACGCCTACCGCGCGCAGGGTGGCTACGCGCTGGCCGCCGCGGTGGTCAACGGCGAGGAGGATGCCGAGGCGGTGCTGCAGGCGATGGAAGCCTCGGGCCTGCGCGGCCTGGGCGGCGCGGGCTTCCCGGCCGGGCGCAAATGGCGCATCGTGCGCGAGCAGCCGGCGCCGCGGCTGATGGCCGTCAACATCGACGAGGGCGAGCCCGGCACCTTCAAGGACCGGCACTACCTGGAGCGCGATCCGCACCGCTTCCTGGAAGGCGTGCTGGTCGCGGCGCAGGTGGCGGGCACCGAGGCCGTCTACATCTACCTGCGCGACGAATACCACGACTGCCGCGCGATGCTGCAAGGCGAGCTCGCGCGGCTGCGAGAGCGCCCGCCCTTCGCGCTGCCGCGCATCGAGTTGCGGCGCGGCGCCGGCGCCTACATCTGCGGCGAAGAGTCCGCGATGATCGAGAGCATCGAAGGCAAGCGCGGCGAGCCGCGCATGCGCCCGCCCTACATCGCGCAGGTCGGCCTGTTCGGCCGGCCGACGCTGGAGCACAACTTCGAGACCCTGTACTGGGTGCGCGACATCGTCGAGCGCGGGCCGGACTGGTTCGCCGGGCAGGGCCGCAACGGGCGCAAGGGCCTGCGCTCGTTCAGCGTGAGCGGACGGGTGAGGAAGCCGGGCGTGAAGCTGGCGCCGGCCGGCATCACCTTGCGCGAGCTGGTCGACGAGCATTGCGGCGGCATGGCCGATGGCCACGAGCTCTATGCCTACCTGCCGGGCGGCGCCTCCGGCGGCATCCTGCCGGCGCGCCTGGCCGATGTGCCGCTGGACTTCGACACCTTGCAGCCGCACGGCTGCTTCATCGGCTCTGCGGCCGTCATCGTGCTCGGCCAGGCCGATCGCGCGCGCGACGCGGCGCTGAACATGATGCGTTTCTTCGCGCACGAAAGCTGCGGCCAGTGCACGCCCTGCCGCGTGGGCACCGCCAAGGCGGCGACCTTGATGGAAGCGCCGCGCTGGGACAACGCCACGCTGGAAGACCTGAACCAGGTGATGGCCGATGCATCGATCTGCGGCCTGGGCCAGGCCGCGCCCAACCCCGTGCGCTGCGTGCAGACCTGGTTCCCCCATGAAATCGCCTGACCTGCCGCTCGTCGAATTCACGCTGGACGGCAAGACCGTCCAGGCCTTGCGGGGCGACACCATCCTGCAGGCCGCCGAGCGTGTGGGCGTGGAGATCCCGCGCCTTTGCTACAAGGAAGGCTATCGGCCGGACGGCAACTGCCGGGCCTGCGTGGTGGAGATCGCGGGCGAGCGTGTGCTCGCGCCCAGCTGCTGCCGCGCGGTGACGCCGGGCATGGCCGTGCAGGCGAACAGCGAACGGGCTGTGAAGAGCCAGAAGATGGTGCTGGAAATGCTGCTCGCGGAGATGCCGGAGCAGGGGTACAAGTGGAATGATGCGGGTGCGCTGCCCCTCACCCCAGCCCTCTCCCCAGAGGGGAGAGGGAGTGAACTCCCTCTCCCGCTTGCGGGAGAGGGCTCCCCCGTGGGCCAGCACGGCGAACTCAGCGCCTGGGCCACCCGCATGGGCGTCACCCCCCGCCCCGCACTCACCGCCTTGCGCCGTGAGCAGCCGCAAGCCGACCTCTCCCATCCCGCGATGGCTGTCAACCTCAACGCCTGCATCCAGTGCACGCGCTGCGTGCGCGCCTGCCGCGAGGAGCAGGTCAACGACGTGATAGGCTATGCGCTGCGCGGCGGGGACAGCAAGATCGTGTTCGACCTCGACGACGCCATGGGCGCGAGCACCTGCGTGGCCTGCGGCGAGTGCGTGCAGGCCTGCCCCACCGGCGCGCTGATGCCGAAAACCATGGTCGGCTCGCAGGCGGTGGACCGCGAGGTCGATTCCGTCTGCCCGTTCTGCGGCGTCGGCTGCCTCATCACCTATAAGGTACGGGACCAGAAGATCGTCGGCGTCGACGGCCGCGACGGCCCCGCCAACCACAGCCGCCTGTGTGTCAAGGGTCGCTTCGGCTTCGACTACGCGCACCATCCCCAACGCCTGACCAAGCCGCTCATCCGCAAACCCGGAGTGCCGAAGAATCTCGACACCCTCCCCCCCTGGGGGAGGGCAGGGGAGGGGGCCCCGCGCGTCGAAGACGTGTTCCGCGAAGCCACCTGGGACGAAGCGCTGGCCCTCGCCGCCGGAAAGCTGAAAAACTTGCGCGACACGCACGGCCCCAAGTCATTGGCCGGGTTCGGTTCCGCCAAGGGCACCAACGAAGAGGCCTACCTGTTCCAGAAGCTGGTGCGCACGGGCTTCGGCAGCAACAACGTGGACCACTGCACGCGCCTGTGCCACGCCTCCAGCGTGGCGGCGCTGCTGGAGGGCGTGGGCTCGGGCGCGGTCAGTAACCAGGTCAACGACGTCGAGCATTCGGAACTGGTCCTGGTGATCGGCTCCAACCCGACCTCCAACCATCCGGTGGCCGCCACCTGGATGAAGAATGCTGCCAAGCGCGGCACGAAGATCGTGCTGGCCGACCCGCGCATCACCGACATCGGCCGCCAGGCCTGGCGCACCCTGCAGTTCAAGCCCGACACGGACGTGGCGCTCTTGAACGCGATGGTCCACACCATCATCGAGGAAGGGCTGGCCGACCGGGACTTCCTCGCGCGGCGCGCCGCCAACTTCGAGGAACTGCGCGCCGGCGTGCTGGCCTTCAGCCCGGAGGCGATGCAGCACGTCTGCGGCATTCCCGCGCCGCTGATCCGCGAGGTGGCGCGCGCCTTCGCCACGGCCAAGTCCGCCATGATCCTGTGGGGCATGGGCATCAGCCAGCACGTGCACGGCACCGACAACGCGCGCTGCCTGATCGCGCTGTGCACGGTGGCCGGGCAGATCGGCAAGCCGGGCAGCGGCCTGCATCCGCTGCGCGGCCAGAACAACGTGCAGGGCGCGAGCGACGCCGGCCTGATCCCGATGATGCTGCCCAACTACCAGCGGGTGGACAACGCGCAGGCGCATGCCTGGTTCGAGGACTTCTGGGGCACGCCGCTCGATGCGACGCCCGGCTACACGGTGGTCGAGATCATGCACAAGGCGCTGGCGCCCGACAGCGACCCGCACAAGGTGCGCGGCATGTACATCATGGGCGAGAACCCGGCCATGAGCGACCCCGACCTGAACCATGCGCGCGAAGCGCTGGCGGCGCTGGGCCACCTGGTGGTGCAGGACATCTTCATGACCGAAACCGCCTGGCTGGCCGACGTGGTGCTGCCTGCCACCGCCTGGCCGGAGAAGACCGGCACCGTCACCAACACCGACCGCATGGTGCAGCTGGGCCGCAAGGCGGTCGACGCGCCCGGCGACGCGAAACCGGACCTCTGGCTGATCCAGCAGATTGCGCAACGCATGGGCCTGGAATGGAACTACGCGGGCGAGGACGACGGCGTCGCCGCCGTCTACGAGGAGATGCGCCAGGCGATGCACACGGCCATTGCCGGTATCTCCTGGGAGCGGCTGCAGCGCGAAGGCAGCGTCACGTACCCCTGCCTGAGCGAGGACGACCCCGGCCAGCCGACCGTGTTCATCGACCGTTTCGCCACCGGTGACGGCCGCGTGCACCTGGTGCCTGCCGGCCTGGTGCCGGCCGACGAACGGCCCGATGCGGAATTCCCGCTGGTGCTGATCACCGGCCGGCTGCTGGAGCACTGGCACACTGGCAGCATGACGCGCCGCTCGGAGGTGCTGGATGCCATCGAGCCGGTCGCCACCGCATCCTTGAACGGGCGCGAACTGCAGCGCCTGGGCTTGCAGGCCGGCGAGACGGCGGCCATCCGCTCGCGCCGCGGCGAACTGCGCTGCCTGCTGCGCCAGGACGACGGCACGCCCGACGGTGCGGTGTTCATGCCGTTCGCCTTCGTGGAGGCGGCGGCCAACCTGCTGACCAACCCGGCGCTGGACCCGTTCGGGAAAATTCCCGAATTCAAGTACTGCGCCGTGCGCGTGCAGGCCGCCTGAGGCTTACAGTCCGCGCATGGAGCGCCCGAACATCGAAGTTGCCGTGGTGATGCGCAAGCGGCGCACGGCCAGCCCCTGGCAGCCCTGGCAGTGGGAACTGGCCGAGGTGATGCCGCAGCAACCGTCGTTCGGCGCCGAGCCGCGCTTGCTGGTGAAGAGCGACGACGAGGAGCGCTGGCTGCATCCCGGCTTCACCGTCGAACTGTTCCGCGACGACGCGGAGGGCTATTTCCTCAACGCCACCACGCCCGCGCCCTGCTGGTTCGTGATGTGGCGCATGGAGGAGACGGCTTCGCTGGCCGACGAGCCGATTGCACGCCCCGAGATCGTGACCCTCAGCTACCACGACGCCGGCCGCTGGCTGGACGCGCAGGAAACCGTGGAACAGGTGCCGGCGCCCGAGGACATCGTCGCCTGGATGCGCGCCTTCGCCGAGGAGCACTACGTGCCCGAGCCGAAGAAGCGCAAGCGCCCGGAGAGTTTTCGCGGACTGGAGGACCGGTTCGGGAGTCCGGCGAGCGTGTCGACGGGTGAGAAGCGGCGCGGGGGCGGGGAATGAGCGACGAAGGGTTTCTGGGGCGTTGGTCGAAGCGGAAGCTGGAGACGAAGGAAAAGGTCGTCGAGCCTGCCGGCCCCTCACCCCAGCCCTCTCCCCAGAGGGGAGAGGGAGCGGGGCAACTCCCTCTCCCGCGTGCGGGAGAGGGCAGGGGTGAGGGCGCAGCGCAAGACACCAAGCCACCCGCCCCCACGCTCGAAGACACCCGATCCCTCACCCCCCAATCCGACTTCCGCCGCTTCATCGCCCCCGAAGTCGACCCCCAGGTCAAGAACGCGGCACTCAGGAAACTCTTCGCCGACCCGCACTTCAACGTCATGGACGGCCTGGACACCTACATCGACGACTACTCCAAGCCCGATCCCCTGCCCGAGTCCATGCTGCGGCAGCTGGCCAGTGCGAAGTTCCTCAAGCTCTTCGACGACGAGGATGAGGAAAAAAACACGGCTGGCGCGCAGGGCAGGGAAGTCGCGGATGACCTGCCTTCGCAAAGCGTGGCACAGTCGGTCGCGGCGGATCCCGCCACGCCGCCGGACACCCATGCCGACCCTGATCTGCGACTGCAACAAGACGATGCCCCTGGACCCGCGGGCCCTGGGGCAAAGCCTGAATGAGGAGCTGAAGCTCCATTCCACCCTGTGCCGGCGCGAAGCCGGCGCCTTCCAGCAGGCGGTGAAAAGCGGCGCCGACGTGGTGGTTGCCTGCACCCAGGAAAAACGCCTGTTCTCCGAGCTGGCCGAAAACACCGAGGGCGCGGTCTCGCCCATCAGGTTCGTCAACATCCGCGAAACCGGCGGCTGGAGCCGCGACGCGCGCGGCGCCATGCCGAAGATCGCGGCGCTGCTGGCTGCCGCCAAGCTGCCCGAGCCGGAACCGGTCGCCACCGTCACCTACAAGAGCGCCGGGCGCCTGCTGGTCGTCGGCGCGCTCGAAGCGGCCGAACGCGCCGCCGCGCTGCTGGCCGACACGCTGGACATCACGCTGTTCGCGCAGAGCGGCGCCGGTGCGCAGGAGCGCCGCTACCCGGTGCTGGCCGGGCGCATCGACCGGCTGCAGGGCTGGCTGGGCGTCTTCCAGCTCGCCTGGACGCAGGACAACCCGATCGACCTGGACCTGTGCACCCGCTGCAACGCCTGTGTCGCGGCCTGCCCCGAGGGCGCCATCGGCCTGGACTACCAGGTCAACCTGGCCGCTTGCACGGCGCACCGCGACTGCGTCAAGGTGTGCCAGGTGGCCGGTGCCGTCGACTTCGCGCGCGCGCCGCAGGCGCACACCGAGGCCTTCGACCTGGTGCTGGACCTGCGGGCCGAGCCGGCCTTCGCGCAGCACGCACCGCCGCAGGGCTACATCCACGTGCCCAACGGCCAGCCGGTGCTGGCCGACATCCTGAAGCTGCGCGACCTGGTCGGCGAATTCGAGAAGCCCAAGTTCTTCACCTACCGCCAGAAGCTGTGCGCGCACAGCCGCAACGAAACCGTGGGCTGCAACGCCTGCATCGAGATCTGTTCGGCCGAGGCCATCAGCTCCGACAAGGAGCGCAAGCAGGTCAAGGTGAACCCGAACCTGTGTGTGGGGTGTGGTGCGTGCACGACCGTGTGCCCCACCGGCGCGATGAGCTACAGCTATCCGCGCGCCAACGAGCAGGGCGCGCGCATCAAGACCATCCTGTCCACCTACACGCAGGCGGGCGGTACGGCGCCGGTGCTCTTGCTGCACAGCCAGGAGCGCGGCCAGGCGCTGGTCGAAGAGCTGGGCCGTGCGGCCCGCCTGGGGGCGGCGCAGGGCATCCCCGCCAACGTCATCCCGCTGCCGCTGTGGCACGTCGCCAGCACCGGCATCGACCTGTGGCTGAGCGCGGTGGCGTTCGGTGCCTCGCAGGTGGTGGTGCTGGCCACCGACGAAGAGGCACCGCAATATCTCGACGGCCTGCAGGCGCAGATGCAGGTGGCCGAAGCCATCCTGGAAGGCCTGGGCTACACCGGCAGGCACTTCAGCCTGCTGCAGTGCCGCCGTCCAGCCGATCTGGACCAGGAACTGCGGCTGCTCGCGCCGCGCACCGCCGCCGCGCCGCGCATGCCGGCGCGCTTCGCGGTCGGGCAGGACAAGCGCGGCACGCTGGAGCTTGCGCTGGACCATCTGGTGGAGCAGGCGCGGCTGAAGCCCGAGGCCATCGCCCTGCCGGCCGGCGCGCCGCTCGGCGAGGTGCAGGTGGACAAGGACAAATGCACGCTGTGCCTCAGCTGCGTGAGCGCCTGCCCGGCCAGCGCGCTGCAGGACAACCCGCTGATGCCGCAGCTGCGCTTCATCGAGAAGAACTGCGTGCAGTGCGGCCTGTGCGTGACCACCTGCCCGGAAGACGCGATCACGCTGCGCCCGCGCTTCGTGCCCGGCCCGGAGCGCAACCAGCCGCGCATCGTCAACGAGATGAAGCCCTACGGCTGCGTGCGTTGCGGCAAGCCCTTCGGCACCGTCAAGGCCATCGAGGCGATGCTGGGCCGGCTGGCCGGCCACTCCATGTTCCAGGGCGCCGCGCTGGAGCGGCTGAAGATGTGCGGCGACTGTCGCGTGATCGACATCTATTCCGCCGGCGACGAGGCGAAGATCAGCTGACATGAACGATGAACTGCCGCGCGGCAGCGCGCTCGACGAGGAAACCGCGCGCGCCGAGGTCTACGGCCTGCTGGCCCAGCTCTATTACGCGGCGCCGCCGCCGGAGCTGATGGCCGCGCTGCGGGTGGCGGTGACCGAGGCGCCCGCGCCCGGCGCCTTCCTGGAAGAGCCGTGGCGCGAGTTCGTCGGCGTGGCGCGCACCATCGGCGACGCGGAAGCCGCCGCTGAATACGATGCGCTGTTCGGCGGCGTCGGCAAGCCGGAGATCTACCTGTTCGGCTCGCACTACCTCACCGGCTACCTGAACGAGAAGCCGGTGGCGCGGCTGCGCGACGACCTGGCCGCCCTGGGCCTGGAGCGCGACGAGGCCATGCCGGAAACCGAGGACCACGTCGCGTATTTGTGCGAGGTGATGCGCTACCTGATCGCCGGCGACGACGTGGAAGTCGCCAACCTGACGCGTCAGCGCGAGTTCTTCGCCGCGCACCTGCAGCCCTGGGCCAATACCCTGTGCGAAGCCGTCCTGGCGCACCCGCGCGCTCGCTTCTACGCCGCCCTGGCCGACTTCACGCGCGCTTTCCTGAGCGTCGAAGTCCAGGGCTTCGACATGCTGGCCTGAGGCGCAGGCGCTGTCTCAATTTGAGAAAACGCCCCCGCGTGGTGAGAACTTTTGGGCCGGGCATCGCGTTTTCCCTGAGGCTCCAAGAGCATGTTTCGGCGTGTGAACGATTGCGGTGCATGAGGTGCTGGTCTAGAGTATGAAAAGTCGTTCATAACGAAGGAGACGTCATGGACAGTCAGACCAAGCCCTCGCGACGGGGCTTCATATGGGCCGCCGCGGCCACCGGCGCGGCCGCCACCGCGGTGGCCGTGCTGCCCAAGGTGCAGGCACCGCAGGCCGAAGCCCCCGTGACCGAACCGCAACCGGCGCCCGAACGCGGCGGCGGCTACCGCGTGAGCGAGCACATCGAACGCTATTACAAGAGCACGCGCGTCTGAGTTCCAGGGCAAGCGTCTGAGTTCCGGCTTGAGGAGCCTTCCATGTTGCTGACCAAGAAATCGGGCACCGCCGCGGGCGCGGGCCGTTCGCCATTCGTGCACAGCCTGCAGCGCGGCCTCGCCACCGCGCTGCCCACCATGGACCGCCGCGCCTTCCTGCGCCGCTCGGGCCTGGGGGTCGGCGTCGGGCTGGCGGCCACCCAGCTGGCGCTGGTGAAGAAGGCTCGCGCGGCCGACGGCCGCCCGAGCGCCGTCGGCGCCGGCAAGGTGGAAGTCAAGCGCACCGTGTGCACCCATTGCTCGGTGGGCTGCGCGATCGACGCGGTGGTGGAAAACGGCGTGTGGGTGCGCCAGGAGCCGGTGTTCGACTCGCCGATCAACCTTGGCGCGCACTGCGCCAAGGGCGCGGCGGTGCGCGAGCACGGCCACGGCGAATTCCGCCTGCGCTACCCGATGAAGCTGGTCAACGGCAAGTACGAGCGCATCAGCTGGGACACCGCGCTGAACGAAATCACCGCGAAGCTGCAGGACCTGCGCAAGGCGAGCGGGCCGGAGTCGGTGTTCTGGGTCGGCTCGTCCAAGCACAGCAACGAGCAGTCCTACCTGATGCGCAAGTTCGTGAGCCTGTGGGGCAGCAACAACTGCGACCACCAGGCCCGCATCTGCCACTCCACCACGGTGGCAGGCGTCGCGAATACATGGGGCTACGGCGCCATGACCAATTCGTACAACGACATGCAGAACAGCAAGTGCGCGTTGTACATCGGCTCCAACGCCGCCGAAGCGCACCCGGTGTCCATGCTGCACATGCTGCACGCCAAGGAAACCGGCTGCAAGATGATCGTGGCCGACCCGCGCTTCACCCGCACCGCGGCCAAGGCCGACGAGTTCGTGCGCATCCGCTCGGGCTCGGACATCCCGTTCCTGTTCGGCGTGCTGCACCACATCTTCAAGAACGGCTGGGAAGACAAGAAGTACATCAACGACCGCGTCTACGGCATGGACAAGGTGCGCGAAGACGTGATGGCCAAATGGACGCCCGACAAGGTGCAGGAAGCCTGCGGCGTGCCGGAGGCGCAGGTCGCCAAGGTGGCCGAGATGATGGCCATGAACCGCCCCTCCACCATCGTCTGGTGCATGGGCCAGACCCAGCACAGCATCGGCAACGCCATGGTGCGCGCCTCCTGCATCCTGCAGCTGGCGCTGGGCAACGTCGGCGTCTCGGGCGGCGGCGCCAACATCTTCCGCGGCCACGACAACGTGCAGGGTGCCACCGACGTCGGCCCCAACCCCGACTCGCTGCCCGGCTACTACGGCATCGCCGAAGGCTCGTGGCGGCATTTCGCCAAGATCTGGGGCGTCGACTACGACTGGCTGAAGGGCCGCTTCGCCAACCCCGGCATGATGACCAAGCCCGGCATGACGGTGTCGCGCTGGATCGACGGCGTGCTGGAGAAGAACGAGCTGATCGACCAGGACCCGAACCTGCGCGCGCTGTTCTTCTGGGGCCACGCACCCAACTCGCAGACCCGCGGCCTGGAAATGAAGAAGGCCATGGACAAGCTGGACCTGCTGGTGGTGGTGGACCCGTACCCCTCCGCCACCGCCGCCATGGCCGCCATGCCGGGCGACCCGGGCGGGCTGAACCCGAGCCGCGCGGTGTACCTGCTGCCGGCCGCCACGCAGTTCGAGACCAGCGGCTCGTGCACCGCGTCCAACCGCTCGCTGCAGTGGCGCGAGAAGGTGATCGAGCCGCTGTGGGAAAGCCGCAGCGACCACATGCTGATGTACCAGCTGGCCGACAAGCTCGGCTTCGGCAAGGAGCTGGTCAAGAACTACAAGATGCAGAAGGTCAAGGGCCTGGACGAGCCGGTGCCCGAGGACATCCTGCGCGAGATCAACAAGTCGGTCTGGACCATCGGCTACACCGGGCAGAGCCCCGAGCGACTGAAGGCGCACATGAAGAACATGGCGGCCTTCGACGTGAAGACGCTCAAGGCCAAGGACGGCGTGAAGGACAAGGACACCGGCTACGACCTCACCGGCGACTACTTCGGCCTGCCCTGGCCCTGCTTCGGCACGCCGGAGCTCAAGCACCCGGGCTCGCCCAACCTGTACGACACCACCAAGCACGTGATGGACGGCGGCGGCAACTTCCGCGCCAACTTCGGCGTGGAGAAGGACGGCGTCAACCTGCTGGCCGAGGACGGCTCCGCCTCCAAGGGCGCGGACATCCAGACCGGCTACCCGGAATTCGACCACGTGCTGCTGAAGAAGCTGGGCTGGTGGGACGAACTCTCCGACGTGGAGAAAACCGCGGCCGAAGGCAAGAACTGGAAGACCGACAACTCCGGCGGCATCATCCGCGTGGCCATGAAGAACCACGGCTGCCACCCGTTCGGCAACGCCAAGGCGCGCGCGGTGGTGTGGAACTTCCCCGACGCGATCCCGCAGCACCGCGAAGCGCTCTACAGCACCCGGCCGGACCTGGTGGCCAAGTACCCGTCGCACGACGACAAGAAGGCGTTCTGGCGGCTGCCCACCCTGTTCAAGTCGGTGCAGCAGAAGAACCTGCAGGACAAGGTGCACGAGAAATTCCCGCTGATCCTCACGTCCGGGCGCCTGGTGGAGTACGAGGGCGGCGGCGAGGAGACGCGCTCCAACCCCTGGCTGGCCGAGCTGCAGCAGGAGGCCTTCGTCGAGATCAACCCGCAGGCGGCCGCCGCGCGCGGCGTCCGCAACGGCGAGCGCGTCTGGCTGGTGAGCCCGACCGGCGCGCGGCTGAACGTGCAGGCCATGGTGACCGAGCGCGTCGGGCCCGACACGGTCTGGATGCCGTTCCACTTCTCGGGCCGATGGCAGGGAGCGGACATGCTGGCGTATTACCCCAATGGGGCGGCGCCGGTGGTGCGCGGCGAAGCGGTCAACACGGCCACCACCTACGGTTACGACAGCGTCACCATGATGCAAGAGACCAAGACGACGGTTTGCAATATCGAGCGGGCGTAAAGAGGAGACGGTTATGGCACGAATGAAATTCATCTGTGACTCCGAGCGCTGCATCGAATGCAACGGCTGCGTCACCGCCTGCAAGAACGAGAACGAGGTGCCCTGGGGCGTGAACCGCCGCCGCGTGGTCACGCTCAACGACGGCGTGCCGGGCGAGCGCTCGGTGTCGGTCGCCTGCATGCACTGCTCCGACGCGCCCTGCATGGCGGTGTGCCCGGTCAACTGCTTCTACCGCACCGAAGAGGGTGTGGTGCTGCACGACAAGGACGTGTGCATCGGCTGCGGCTACTGCAGCTACGCCTGCCCGTTCGGCGCGCCGCAGTTCCCGGCGTCCGGCTCGTTCGGCGTGCGCGGCAAGATGGACAAGTGCACCTTCTGCGCCGGCGGCCCCGAAGCCAACGGCTCGGAAGCGGAGTTCGAGAAGTACGGCCGCAACCGCCTGGCCGAAGGCAAGCTGCCCGCCTGCGCCGAGATGTGCTCGACCAAGGCGCTGCTGGCCGGCGACGGCGACGTGGTGGCCGACATCTTCCGCAACCGCGTGTTGAAGCGCGGCAAGGGTGCCGAAGTGTGGGGCTGGGGCACGGCCTACGGCTCCAAGCAGGCCGGCCAGCCGCAGGGGGCCAAGTCGTGATGCGCGGCGTCTTGCTCGCGGCGGCCGCATCGACGCTCGCGCTTGCACTCGCGGCCTGCGGCGACAAGCCGCAGACCATCGGCACCGGCGTGCGCACCGACACCTCGGCGTTCCAGGGCACCAACATGCCGTACGTCGCACCGGGCTGGAAGCCGGGCGACAAGGGCAGCTGGGAGCAGCAGCTGAAGACGCGTGCGCAGAACACCCAGAACGACTATGCGAAAGTCAACTGAGCTGGCCCTGTCGGCCCTGGTCGCGCTGGCGGCGTTCGGTTTCAGCGGCGGCGCCGCGGCGCAGGCCGCGCAGCAAGGCCAGAGCACCGGCTCGCAGCCCGCGCCGGCCAAGGCGGTGGACGACCCGGCACCGCCGGCGACAAGCGGCGGCATCCAGGGCCAGAACATCTTCGACGTGAAGCCCGAGGTCAAGCGCGACGCGTCGTCGCTGCCCGGCTACATGGAGCAGAACAACGGCCAGCGCAACGCGGTGCAGCCGGGCAACAACGCGCCGATGTGGCGCGGCGTGCAGTCCGGCCGGGAAGGCTTCACCAGCCTGCCCAAGAGCGAAGCGCCGGAAGCCGGCGTGCTGATCCAGCCGCAGGTGCAATACCCGGGGTCGCGCCTCACCACCGCCGGCGAAGCCTGGCGCCAGGTGCGCAACAACTGGATCCTGCCCTACGGCGGCGCGCTGGTGCTGATCGTGCTGGGCGCACTCGCCATCTTCTACTTCGCCAAGGGGCCGCTGGGCCACAGCGACGTCGGCGGCGGCAATGGGCGCATCGAGCGCTTCACGCCGTTCGAGCGCTCCGCGCACTGGGCCAACGCCATCGCCTTCTGCATCCTGGGAATCTCGGGCGTGGTCATGGCGTTCGGCAAGTTCTTCCTGCTGCCGGTGCTGGGTTTGACGCTGTTCGGCTGGCTGACCTATGTGCTGAAGACGCTGCACAACTTCGCCGGGCCGGTGTTCGCGGTGTCGCTGGCGGTCATCTTCTTCACCTTCCTCAAGGACAACTTCCCGCAGCGCGGCGACCTGCGCTGGCTGCTGCGCTTCGGCGGCATGCTGGGCAAGAAGGGCGAGCTGCCGTCGCACCGCTTCAACGCGGGCGAGAAGATCGTGTTCTGGGGCGGCGTGTTCCTGCTGGGCATCGTGGTGGTCAGCTCCGGCTTCGTCATGGACAAGCTGGTGCCCAACCTGGTGTACGAGCGCGGCACCATGCAGGTGGCGCACATGGTGCACGCGGTGGCCGCGGTGCTGATGGTCTGCATGTTCCTCGGCCACATCTACATCGGCACCATCGGCATGCGCGGCGCCTACACGGCCATGCGGCGCGGCTACGTGGACGATGCCTGGGCCCAGGAGCACCACGCCTACTGGTACGAGGACATCCAGGCCGGCAAGGTCCCGGTGCAGCGCAGCCGCCCGCTGGTGGCGGCCGACGCCGCGCCCGACACCATGCGTCCGGTGTGACGAGGAGACGAGGAATGAAACGAACCCTGTTGACCGCCTCCCTGCTGGCCGCCTGCGGCCTGGTGCTGGCCAAGCTGCCGCCGATGGACGACGCCGCCAAGGCCAAGGCCGCCGAAACCGCCGCCAAGGCGGCCTGGCAAGGCAAGGTGGATGCCTACCAGCTGTGCAAGGTACAGGACCGCGTCGCGGCGGCCTACCGCAAGACTTCCGCAGCGGCGGTTCCGGCATCGGCGGTGAAGACGACGGCTGCACAGCCTGCGGCACAGCCCGCGGCGGCCGCGGCGAAACCGGCTTCGGCTGCCGCCGCAACGCCGGCACCCGCCATGGCCATGGCTTCGGCTGCCAAGCCCGGTGCATCGGCCGCCACCGGCGCCGTCACCCCGGTGGCCGCGGTGGGGCCGACGCCGTGCGCCGACCCGGGGCCATTCGCCTACACGCCGCCGGACCAGAAGCCGCTGGAAGCCTCGGGCGCGCATTCGCCGACCGGCACCGCCACCAGCCCGCCGAGCGTGAACAAGCCGTCGGCCGAGATGGTGCCGGCCAAGAAATAGCCGTCTTGCCGCTTCCCACGCTGACCGAAGCACGCGCGCCGCTTACGCGGGCCATCGCCACCGTCAACGAGCGCGGCGAAACCGAAACCACGTCGATCCCGGCGGAACGTCCGCTGACCGTCTACGTGGACAAGCGCGAGCTGGTCACGCTGATGACCCTGGGCGCGCGGCCCGAGTGGCTGGTGCTGGGTTATCTGCGCAACCAGCGGCTGGTGAACGACGTGGCGGAGGTCGAATCGATTACCGTCGATTGGGACGTCGGCAGCGCCGCGGTGAAGACGCGCGCCGGCATCGACCGCATCGAGGAGCGCACGGCGCACCGCGTGGTCACCACCGGCTGCGGCCAGGGCAGCGTGTTCGGGGGGCTGATGGACGAGGTCGATGCCATCGAGCTGCCCGAAGCGACGCTGACGCAGGCGCAGCTGTACGGCATCGTCAATGCGATCCGCCTGCAGGAGAGCACGTATAAGTCGGCAGGCTCGGTGCACGGCTGCGCGCTGTTTCGCGGCGAGGAGATGCTGCTGTTCGTGGAAGACGTCGGCCGCCACAACGCCATCGACACGATCGCGGGGTGGATGTGGCTGCAGCCGCCGGAAGCCATGCACGGTGGCGACAAGGTGTTCTACACGACCGGGCGGTTGACCAGCGAGATGGTGATCAAGTCTGCGCAGATGGGCGTGCCGATCGTCGTATCGCGCAGCGGGATCACGCAGATGGGGCACGAGCTGGCGGAGCAGCTCGGGTTGTGTGCGATTGGGCGGGCGATGAACAAGCGGTTTCTTTGCTATTCGGGTGCGGGGCGGTTGAAGCTGCAGCCGGAGCTTGCAACTTAGCGCATAGACCACGCAGCAAGTCGCGCGCGGGCGGGCCGTGTCGCGCGGACACGGCGTCCCGCGCAACCACCGCAGGCGCCATGCCCAACTGCGCGCCACGGCCCGCCCGCGCGCGACTTGCAAAAGTGATGGTTGGCGCGCCTGGGTGGAGAGCCGCCACGCTACGCGCCGCGCCAGCCGGTGCCCATCGGGGGCGATTTCTGGGGCGGCTGCGATGACCGGTTCGGGGCCGGAAAAAATCGGCTCGCCGATTTTTATCGTTGACTGACTCACGGCGGCTGTCTGAGCGGCGCGCTTGCTTGCAAGCGCAGAGCGAGTTCCGCCGTGCCGGCCCCGAACCGGTCAGCGCAGCGGAGTCGGCGCGCAGCGCCGACCGCCACAGTATGAGCCCGCGGCGGGCATCGGCTGGCGCGGCACCCGCCACTCAAGCAACGAGCGAGGGGAAGTTCATCCCCCGAGGTTTACTGAGCCGAAGCAGGCTGCCCCGCCAGCGTGGTCCCGCGCACATTGCGCGCAGCCAGCAGCGTGTAGTACGCCGAGCCGCTGTCTTCGCCGGTGGTCGCGGCGACGACGTCGCGCGAAGCGAGGTAGTCGGCCGTGACCTGTTCGCGCGTCAGCGTGCTCTTGAAGCCGCGCAGCGGGTTGTAGGTGGTCGACCAGGGGTTCACGCCGGCCTTCTTGTAGGCGGCCAGTTCGGCCTGGACCTGGGCGCGGCTGACGCTGGAAACGGTGCGCGCCGGTTCCGGCGTCGGCGTTTCGGCCAGGGCGGTGCCGGCGGCGGCGATCAGGGCGATGGAAACGATGTACTTGGCGTTCATGGCGATGTCCTTTTGAGGTCGCGGTTGGGATGGACGTGACTCTAGGCAGCGCGGTTTAGTGCAGGCTGAGGGCTTTCTTAGACGGCGATGAGCCGCGCGCTCATCCAGGGCTCAGAGACTTGAGGTAAGTTGCGGGCATGAAGAACCAATCCGCCTGGCACCTCGGCTGGCGCACCCTGTGGCGCGACCTGCGCGCCGGCGAGCTGCGCCTGCTGATCGTGGCCGTGACCCTGGCCGTGGCCGCGCTCACCGCGGTCGGCTTCTTCGCCGACCGGCTGAAAGGCGGCCTGGCGCGCGACGCGCGGCAGCTGCTGGGCGGTGACGCCGTGGTGGTGAGCGACATGCCGACGCCGCAGGCCTTCCTCGACCGCGCCCGCACGCTGGGCCTGGAGAGCGTCACCACGCTGGTGTTCCCGTCGATGGCGCGCGCGCCCGACGCGCAGGGCGGCGCCAGCCTGCTGGTGTCGCTGAAGGCCGTGGCGCCAGGCTATCCGCTGCGCGGCAATCTGCAGGTGCGCGACCGGCCGGACGGCAAGGCCGCGCCCACGCGCGAGGTGCCGGCGCGCGGCGAGGCCTGGATCGACCCGGGCCTGCTGGAGTCGCTGGCCCTGAAGCCCGGCGACTTCCTGCTGCTGGGCGACGCGCAGCTGCGCATCGGGCGGCTGATCGCGGTGGAGCCGGACCGCGGCGCGGGCTTTCTCAGCTTCGCGCCGCGCGTGATGATCAACGAGGCCGACCTGCCTGCAACCAAGCTGGTGCAGCCGGCCAGCCGCATCGGCTGGCGCTTCGCGGTGGCCGGGCCGCCGCGCGCGGCGGCTGCGTTCTCCGATTGGGCGGCGCAGGAGGTCAAGCGGCCCGGGGTGCGCGGCGTGCGCGTCGAATCGCTGGAAGGCGGGCGGCCCGAGATGCGCCAGACGCTGGACCGCGCCGAGAAATTCCTGAACCTGGTGGCGCTGCTGTCGGCGCTGCTGAGCGCCGTCGCGGTGGCGCTGGCGGCGCGCGGTTTTGCCTCCAACCACCTGGACGACTGCGCCATGCTGCGCGTGCTCGGCCAAAGCCAGCGCACCATCGCGCTCGGCTACGCCTTCGAGTTCGCGCTGATCGGCATCTTCGCGAGCGCCGCCGGCGTGATTGCCGGCTACGCGGTGCATTTCGTGTTCGTCGCGCTATTGGGCAGCCTGGTCGACGCGACCTTGCCGGCACCGGGCTGGTGGCCGGTGGGGTTCGGCTTCGGCATGGGGCTGACCCTGCTGTTCGCGTTCGGCCTGCCGCCGGTGCTGCAGCTGGCGCAGGTGCCGCCGCTGCGCGTGATCCGCCGCGACGTCGGCAACCTGAAGCCGGCCTCGGCGGCGGTGCTGATTGTCGGGGTGGCCGGCTTCGCCGCACTGCTGCTGGCTGCCAGCAGCGACCTGAAGCTGGGCGCCATCGCCGTCGGCGGTTTTGCCGGCGCGGTGGTCGTGTTCGCCGGGCTGAGCTGGGTCGCCGTGAAGCTGCTGCGCCGCATGGTGAACGAGACCACCGCGCCGCGCTGGCTGGTGCTGGCCACGCGCCAGATCTCCGCGCGGCCGGCCTACACGGTGGTGCAGACCAGCGCGCTGGCGGTCGGCCTGCTGGCCCTGGTGCTGCTGGTGCTGCTGCGCACCGACCTGATCGCCAGCTGGCAGAAGGCCACGCCGGCCGACGCGCCGAACCGCTTCGTCATCAACGTGCAGCCTGACCAGAGCGAAGCCTTCCAGCAGGCGCTGCGCGAAGGCGGCGTGCAGAAATTCGACTGGTACCCGATGGTGCGCGGCCGGCTGGTGGCGGTGAACGGCCGCACCGTCACGCCCGACGCATTCGTCGACGAACGCGCCAAGCGCCTGGTCGACCGGGAGTTCAACCTCTCCTACGCCACCGGGCAGCCGCCGCACAACCAGGTGGTGGCGGGCCGCTGGCAGCCGGAGGAGGCGGGCGCCATCAGCGTGGAGGAGGGCATCGCCACCACGCTGGGCCTGAAGCTGGGCGACACGCTGCGCTTCGACATCGCGGGCGTCACCAACGACGCGCGCATCACCTCGCTGCGCAAGGTGGACTGGACCTCGATGCGCGCCAACTTCTTCGCCATGTACCCGGTCAGCCGCATGGACGCGAGCGTGCCGGTGACTTTCCTCTCGGCGTTCCGCGCACCCGAGCGCAAGGGCTTCGACGCCGAGCTGGTGCGGCATTTCCCGAACATCACCGCGGTGGACATGACGGCCACGTTGGGCCAGATCCAGGGTGTGCTGGACAAGGTGATCCGCGCGGTGGAGTTCCTGTTCGGCTTCACCTTGGCCGCCGGCCTGGTGGTGCTGTTCGCGGCCGTGACGGCCACGCGCGAGGAGCGTGCGCGCGAGTTCGCGATCATGCGCGCGGTCGGCGCGCGTGCCAGCCTGCTGCGCCAGGTGCAGCGCGCGGAACTGGCGGGCGTCGGCCTGCTGGCGGGCTTCCTGGCCAGCATGGTCGCGTCGGTGGTCGGCTGGGGACTGGCCAAGTACGCCTTCGACTTCACCTGGACCGCATCGCCGCTGGTGCCGCTCGCCGGCGCCGTGGCCGGCGCGCTGCTGGCGCTGGCGGCCGGCTGGTGGGGCCTGCGCGAGGTGCTGAACCGGCCGGTGGTGGAGACGCTGCGGCGCGCGCCGCAGTGAGGGCGTCACAATCCTGCAATGAGCAGTGAAGAGAAGCCGTCCCCGGCCACGCCATTCGCGTGGATCGGCGGCGAAGAGAAGGTGAAGGCGCTGGTCGAGCGCTTTTACGACCTGATGGACCTGGAGCCGCAGTACGCGGAATTGCGCGCGGTGCACGGCAGCGAGCTCGCGCATGCGCGCGAGAAGCTGTTCTGGTTCCTGTGCGGCTGGCTGGGCGGCCCCAACCACTACACCGACCGCTTCGGCCACCCGCGCCTGCGCATGCGGCACCTGCCGTTTCGCATCGGCATCCGCGAACGCGACCAGTGGATGGCCTGCATGGAGCAGGCGATGCGGGAGACGGATGTGGATCCTGTGTTGCGTGAAAGATTGCGGGAGTCGTTGTTACAGACTGCGGATTGGATGCGGAACGTGGGGGCTTGAAGACCTGCTTGCCTGCGTGGTGGCAGCGGCCGGCGGCCCCCCCGACCACCGGCCGCACGTGTCGTATTGGCGCTCCGATGCCCCTCACCCCGGCCCTCTCCCCAGTGGGGAGAGGGAGGAAGAAAGGCCCGAGAGCCGAAACGCAACGTGGAGGGCAGTGGTTGGGGTACCCGGGCGTAGGGGCCATTCGCGGTCGCTACAGAGGATGCGTGGCACCACCTTGTTGACGACGGGCCGGTAGCGCGCCAGGGCAGACGCCCGCGAGCGTGATCCCGGAGCCCGGGTACCCCAGCCACTGCCCGATGCCACCCTGCAGGCAAAAAAACTCAACCCGAAGACTTCAGCAGCACAACAACAGCCCCAGCCCCGCCTTCATCGCCCCGCGCCTGCACAAACGCCAGCACCTCGTTCTTCTGGATCAGCCAGCTGTGCACCTTGCCCTTGAGCACCGGTGTCTTGCCGGGCGAGCCCAGGCCCTTGCCGTGCACCACGCGCACGCAGCGCAAACCGTTGCGGAACGACTCGCGGATGAAGGCCGCAAGCGCCTCGCGCGCATCTTCCCGCCGCAGGCCGTGCAGGTCGATCTCGCCCTGGATGCTCCAGTCGCCGCGGCGCAGCTTGCGCGTGACGTCGGTGCCGATGCCGGGGCGGCGGAAGCTGAGCGCGTCGTCCACGTCCAGCAAGGTGCCGGCGTCGAATTCGTCGCTGATCGCTTCCTTCAGCACGCGCTGGTCGTCCAGCTGCCGCTGCACCGGGATCGGCGCGGGCGGGTCGTTGGCCAGCACCACGCGGCCGTTGGGCCGCAGCGGCTCCACCTTGCCTGCGGCGCGCGCGAACAGGGTGGCGTCGGCATGCACGCGGCGCTGCACGGCCTGGCGGCGCAGCTGTTCTTCCGCCTCCAGGCGCTGCTGCTCGGCCACCTTGTCGCGAATGGCCTTGAGTTCCTGCAGCGATTTGGCCTTCATGCCGGGTCCTTACATCAGGCCGGCTTCGGCCATCGACAAGGCGCCGCCGGGCGCCACGATCACGTGGTCCAGCACCCGTACGTCGACCAGCGCGAGCGCCGCCTTCAGGGTGTGCGTGAGCGCCTCGTCGGCGCGCGAGGGCTGCACCGCGCCGCTCGGGTGGTTGTGCGCCAGCACCACCGACGCGGCCTGCCGGTGCAGGGCCTTGAGCACCACCTCGCGCGGATACACCGAGGTCTGTGTCAACGTGCCGCGAAACAGTTCGTCCATGGCGATCAGCCGGTTCTGCGCGTCCAGGAACAGCGCGGCGAACACCTCGTGCGGGCGGTGCGACAGGTGCAGCTGCAGGTAATTCTTCACGGCCTCGGGCGAGCCGAACACCTCGCGCTGCTGCAACTGCTGGGCCATCGCGCGGCGCGCCAGCTCCAGCACGGCGATCAGCTGGGTGCGCTTGGCGGGGCCGCCCAGGCCCTTGATGCGCTTGAGGTCATCCACGTCGGCATGCAGCAGCCCGGCGATGCCGCCGAACTCGTCCAGCAGCTGGCGCGCCATCTGCAGCACGCCGTTGCCGGCGGTGCCGGTGCGCAGCAGCAGGGCCAGCAGTTCGCTGTCGGCCAGGGCGCCGGCGCCGCGGGCCAGCAGCTTCTCGCGGGGTTGTGCGTCGGCGGGGAGGTCTTTGAGGCGCATGGTTCTTACAATGAGGCCCAGTTTATCGGGACTTCCATGGCCTCCTCCTCGCCCCGCGTCCATCCGGGCTCCTTTCTCACACTGCATTACCGCCTGGCCGGCCCGGGCGGCGACATCATCAACACCTTCCACGACAAGCCCGCCACCCTGACCCTGGGCTCGGGCGAGCTGTCGCCGGCGGTGGAGCGGCGCCTGATCGGGCTGGAGGAGGGCGCGCGCGCCACCTTCGACATTCCGCCCGGCGAGGCCTTCGGCGAGCGCAATCCGGAGATGGTGCAGTGGGTGGCGCGCAAGCTGCTCGCGCAGATGGGCGACCCCGACGAGGACTACGCGGTGGGCGACGTGGTGCAGTTCCCCACGCCCGACGGCATGAGCCAGTACGCCGGCGCCGTGCGCCAGCTGGCCGCGGACACCGACGGCGACGGCAAGCCCGATTCGGTGCTGTTCGACTTCAACCACCCGCTCGCGGGCCAGCCCGTCACCTTCGAGGTGCAGGTGATCGGGGTGCTATGAACGCGCCGCAGGAAGTGCTGCTGGCCGAGCCGCGGGGCTTTTGCGCCGGCGTCGACCGCGCCATCGAGATCGTCGAGCGCGCGCTCGCGAAATTCGGCGCGCCGATCTACGTGCGCCACGAAATCGTGCACAACACCTACGTGGTGAACGACCTGAAGCGCAAGGGCGCCATCTTCATCGAGGACCTGGCCGAGGTGCCGCCCGGCGCCACGCTGGTGTTCTCCGCGCACGGCGTCAGCAAGGCGGTGCAGGCCGAAGCGGCGGCGCGCGGCTTCCACGTGTTCGACGCCACCTGCCCGCTGGTGAACAAGGTGCACATGGAGGTGGCCAAGCTGGCGCGCCAGGGCTACGAATTCGTGATGATCGGCCACAAGGGCCACCCGGAAGTCGAAGGCACCATGGGCCAGCTGGACGCCGGCATCTACCTGGTGGAAGACGTGGACGACGTCGCCCGCATCCAGCCGACGCAGACCGAGCGGCTGGCCGTGGTGACGCAGACCACGCTGTCGGTGGACGACGCGGCGCAGATCATGGCGGCGATACGTGCGCGCTTTCCCTCCATCCGCGAACCCAAGCAGCAGGACATCTGCTACGCCACGCAGAACCGGCAGGATGCGGTGAAGCTGATGGCGCCGCAGGTCGACGTGGTCATCGTGGTCGGCAGCCCGACCAGCAGCAACAGCAACCGCTTGGCCGAGCTCGCCCGCAAGCTCGGCGTGCCGGGCTACATGGTGGACAGCCCCCAGGAACTGAAGCCCGAGTGGCTGCAGGATGCCTCGCGCGTGGGCCTGACGGCCGGCGCCTCCGCGCCCGAGGTGCTGGTGAACCAGGTGATCGAGCGCATCAAGGCGCTGGGCGCGGTGTCGGTGCGCAAGATGGATGGCATCCAGGAGACCGTGCATTTCCCCTTGCCCAAGGGCCTGAAGCTGGAACCATGAACCCCAACGACATCGATGCCGCGGCGCGCCGCCTGCGCGAAGGCTATTCCCACTTCATCCGCGAAACCCCGCTGTGGAAGCTGCCCGGCCGCGCGCTGGGCATCGACTGCGCCGAGGTCTGGCTGAAGCTGGAACAGCTGCAGACCGGCGGCAGCTTCAAGGCGCGCGGCATGCTCAACCGGCTGCTGTGCAACCCGATTCCCGACAGCGGCGTGATCGTCGCCTCGGGCGGCAACGCCGGCATCGCGACGGCCGCGGCCGCCGCCGAACTCGGCGTGCGCTGCGAGGTGTTCGTGCCGACCATGTCGAGTGCGGCCAAGCAGCAGAAGCTGCGCGAGATGGGCGCGCAGGTGGTCGTCACCGGCGCCGCCTATGCCGAGGCGCTGGAAGCCTGCCTGGCGCGCCAGCGCGAGACCGGCGCCCTGCTCACGCACGCCTACGACCAGCCCGAAGTGGTGGCCGGTGCCGGTACCGTGGCCAGGGAGATCGAGGCGCAGGGCGGCCGCGCGCCCGACACCATGCTGGTCAGCGTGGGCGGCGGCGGGCTCATCGCGGGTATCGCCTCCTGGTTCGAGAGCCGTTCGCGCGTGGTCGCGCTGGAGCCGGAGCTCGCGCCCACCTTGTACAAGGCGCGCGCGGCCGGCGAGCCGGTGGACGTGGCGGTGAGCGGCGTGGCGGCGGATGCGCTGGGTGCCAAGCGCATCGGGTCGATTGCGTGGGCCGTGACGCAGCGGCACGTGAAAGATGCGCTGCTGCTGCCTGATGCGGCCATCCGCGACGCCCAGCTGTGGCTGTGGAAGCAGATGAAGCTGGCCGTCGAGCCGGCGGGCGCGCTGGGCCTGGCGGCGCTGCACGCCGGCGCGTGGAAGCCGCGCGCCGACGAGACGGTCTGCCTGCTGCTGTGCGGCGCCAACATGGATCCCGCCGCGCTGGCCTGAGGCATCGGGCGCGGCGGCACGCCGCGGGCGCGGACGATCTGGCATCCTTGGGCGGCCATGCCGTCCAGCCCTTCCTCGTCCCCACGCGAATTGCCGAGCACGCTGGCGCTCGACGAGGTATCGGCGCGCCGGCTGGTGCTGGTGCAGGCCATCGAATCGGCCGACCCCGAAGGCAAGCTGCTGGGCTTGCCCGAGCGCGACGCGCTCGAGCAGGCGGCCCTGCAGGCCAGCCGCGATGCGCCGGGGCAGCAGGCGCCGGATGCGGCGCGCTATCTGCAAGAGCGTGCCCGGCGCTTCCTCGACATCGTGGCGCACCGCAATCCGCGCCTGGCCGCGCTGCAGGAGCCCGCGCCCTGGCGGCGCGTCCTCGGCTGGACGTTGCCCATCCTGGCGCTGCTGATGGGCGCCGCGCTGGACCGCATCGAGGACCCCGGCCGCGTGGACATGCTGTCGCCGCCGCTGCTGGCGTTCCTGGCATGGAACCTCATCGTCTATGTGCTGCTGGTGGTCGCGCCATGGCTGCCCAGGAGCTGGCACGCGCAAGGCCCGCTGGCCGAGCTGCGCCGCTGGCTGGGCATGGCGCGGCCGGCCGAGCGCCTGCGTGCCGGCCTGCACAGCGCGAGCGCCGCGCAGTTCCAGCTGCGCTGGTGGCAGGTGGCCGGTTCGCTGGAAGGCTGGCGCATCAAGCAGCTGATGCATTCCTGCGCGGCCCTGTGGGCGCTGGGCATCGCGCTGTCCATCGCGGTCGGCGGGCTGGTGCGCCAGTACCAGGTCGGCTGGGAAAGCACCTGGCTGGACGCGTCGCAGGTGCATGCCGCGTTGCGCCTGCTGTTCGCGCCGGTGACGGCGCTGTTCCACCTGGAGCCGATCGGCCTGGGCGAGCTGGAGCGCATGCATTTCCGCAGCGGCCTGCGGCCCGGCGCGGCCGATGCGCGCCGCTGGGTGCTGCTCTACCTGGGCCTGCTGGCCTTGCTGGTGATGCTGCCGCGCACGCTGCTGGCGCTGGTCGCGGCATGGCGCAAGCGCCGGCTGCGCCGCGCCGTGCGCATCGATCTGCGCGATCCGTATTTCGCCGAAGTGCTGGCACGGGTGAGCCCGGTACGCGTGGCCGTCGCCCTGCTGGCGCCGGACGCCAGCGGGCGCGAGGTGCTGCTGCAGGTGCTGCGCCAGGCGAGCGAGCGGCCCGGGCGGTCGCCGCCGCTGCGCGGCGTGCCGTGGACCTTCCTGGAGAGTCCACGCGGCGACGAGCTGCGGCTGGTGGAAGTGGCGGCTGGCTCCGGCGCGCTGCAGGACGTGGACCTGGTGCTGGTCGCCGCATCGACGAAGAACGAGGTGGAGGCCGCACTGGCCGCGGTGCGCGGGGCGGACCGGCCGGCCGTGCTGCTGCTGCTGCGCGATGAGGCTGTGGCGCAGCGAGAGGGATTCGAACCCCCGATCCGAGCGCTGTCCCTCGACGCCTGCTGCCGCTGCTGGCCGCTCGAGTCCCTGCTGCACGAGGCCATGGCCGCCGCGCTGCCCGCGCACCAGAAGCCCGGCATGGAGCGCCTGCTGCGCGCCTGGCGCGATGCGCACCAGCGCCGCTGGCGCGAGTCCATGCGCCTCTTGGCCGAGCCGCTGCTGCACGCCGCGCACGACACCGAGGAAGCCAGGACCGGTCCCTTGTCGCTGCGCCAGCTGCTGAGCTCCGCCGAGCGCGAAGCCAGCCAGCGCGCACGCGAGGAGGCGATGGCGGTGGTGCTGCAGCGCTTGAAGGACGTGCTGTCGCGCAGCTTCGACGAACTGCAGCAGCTGCACGGCCTGCGCGCGCTGGACAGCGACCAGCTGGGCGAGCACGCCGACCCCTTCGTGATCCGCCAGGCGCTGCATGCCGGCCACACCAGCGTGGCCGGCGCGGCCGGCGGCGCGGCGGCCATGGGCCTGGCGGTCGACATGATGGCCGGCGGCATGACGCTGGGCGCGGGTGCGCTGATCGGTGCCCTGGTCGGCGGCACCAGCGCGCTGGCGGCGGCGGCATGGAAGAACCGCTCGGCACCGAACGGCGCGCCCATCGTGCAGCTGGGCGACGACATGCTGCAGACCCTCACCGACCTGGCGATCCTGCGCTACCTGGCGGTCATCCACGACGGGCGCATGCTCCCCGGCGAGATCGCCGCCCTGCCGTCCACCTGGAAAAGCGAGGTGATCGCCGCCGTCGCCGCCGACCGCGAGGCACACGCGGCGATCTGGGCACAGGCGCGCCAATCGGGCGATCCCGGCCAGCACCGCGACGCGATGGCACAGGCGCTGCAGGCCACCACGCGGCGCGTGCTGGGGCGGCTCTACGGCGTGCTGCCCGACACGTCCGCCTGAACGGCGCCGCCGATCCGCTCGGCCAGGAACTCCACCACCGCACGCACCGAAGGCAGCTGGCCGCGGCGGTGCGTCATCAGCACCGTCGTCCTCACCGTGCCGGCCTCCCAGCGCGGCAGCACGCGCACCAGTTCGCCGCGCGCCAGCGCGCCGCTGCAGATCGAGAGCGGCGAGGGCGCGATGCCCAGGCCGGCGGTCGCGGCGTTGATCAGCACCACCGATTCGTCGGCGACCAGCCGGCGCTTGGGCGTGGCGCGCTCCTCCTTGCTGCCGGCAGCGCGCAAGGTCCAGGTGCCGGCGTCCGGCCCGGTCAGCAGGCCGCAATGCTCCGCGAGATCGCGCGGATGGCGCGGCTTTCCCTGCTCTTGCAGATAGGCCGGCGAGGCGACCAGCAGCACCGGTTCCACCGTGAGCTGCCGCTGCACCAGGTCCGAGTCCGGCAGCGGCGCGAAGTGCGAGCGCACGGCGATGTCGAAGCCTTCCTGCGCCAGATCCACGAAGCGGTCGGTGGCATGCAGCTGCAGCTCCAGCTTCGGGTGGCGCCGCGCCAGCTCGGGCAGCAGCGGCGCCAGGCGGAACTGCGTGGTCGGCAGCGAGGCGGTCAGCCGCACCGGCCCGCTGGGTTCGGCCAGGCGCCGTTGCACCGTCTGCGCGGCAGCTTCCACTTCGATCAGCGCGGCGCGCGCGTGTTCGTAGAAGGCGCGGCCGACATCGGTGAGCTGGAAGCTGCGCGAGCTGCGCTGGATCAGGCGCGCGCCGACGCTTGCCTCCAGCGCGGCCACGCGCTTGCTCAGGGTGGATTTCGGCGTGGCGTGGCGCCGCGACGCCGGCGCGAAGCCGCCGGCTTCCACCGCTTGCGCGAACAGCAGCAGGTCGTTGAGGTTCAGCATCGCGTCATTGTCCACAAACGTGGACGCTGCGGTGAATTTGAGCCCACTACACGCCCGGCGTCCACACGCCCAGAATCCGCGTTTTCTTCAAGGAGTGATCGATGGAACCGGTTCTTTTCTACGGCGTGCCCGAAGGCTGTTCGTTCGGCGCGATCGTGGCGCTGGAATGGAGCAGGCTGCCGTACCGCCTGTGCCGCGTCGAGATGCCCGGCGTGGTGTCCAGCGCGGCCTACCGCCGCATCAACCCGGTCGGCGAAACGCCGACGCTGCTGACCGAGGACGGCCGGCTGGTGAGCCAGAGCATGGCCATCCTGCACCACATCGCCGCGCGCAGCCGCGACGCCAGCCTGCGCCCCGCGCCCGGCACGCCGGCGTTCGACCGCTTCAACGAGGCGATGGCTTTTCTCAACACCGGCTTCTTCGGCGCCTTCTCGCCGCTGTGGTACGCCTTCGAGCATGGAGAGGACGGGCCGCAGAAGGAAGCGCTGCGCGACATGGGCCGCACCAAGGTGCGCAAGGCGCACGCCAACCTGGAAACCCTGCTGGGCGGCCAGCCCTGGCTGGGCGGCGCGCAGCGCAGCCTGGCCGATGCGTACTTCCCCGGCATCGCGCGCTGGAACGACTTTCACGAAGTGCTGGACCGGCGCGAGTTCCCAGTGCTGCAGCGCCTTTACACGGCGCTGCAGGAGGACCCGGCGGTGCGCTTCGCCCATGCCGTGGAAGAACAGCAGCCGGCCCGCAGCGCGGGCGGCTTCCTCGGGCACGTGGGCCTGGAGGAGGCGCTGGCGCTCAGTGCTCGGAGCTGACCATCCACGGCACGCCGAAGCGGTCGGTCAGCATGCCGAAGTGGCCGCCCCAGAACGGCGGCGCGAACGGCATGGTGACCTTGCCGCCCTGGGCCAGCGCGTCGAACACGCGCTCGGCCTCGGCCTTGTCGCCGGGCACGTAGGCCGACATGGTGAAGCCGCTGTAGCTCGGGGCCGGCGCGCCGGGCATGCCGTCGCTGGCCATGAAGCGCGCGCCATTCGCATCGAACACGGAATGCATCACCTTGTTCTTCCAGCCGGGGGGCAGCTGGTCGTTGTCCATGGGCGTGCCTTCGTAGCGCATCAGCGCTTCGATCTTGCCGCCCAGGCATTGGACGTAGAAGTTCAGCGCCTCCTCGCAGTTGCCGCCGAAGGTGAGATAGGCCTCGATCTGCATGGGTGTCCTTGGGTGTGTGGGAGAGAGAGCCGCCGATGGTAGCCCTGCCGCCGAATAAAATGGGCCGATGCTCGACATCAACCTGCTACGAAAGGACCTGGCCTCGGTCGTCGCCCGGCTCGAAGCCCGCAAGAAGGGCCAGACCTTCCTGGACGTGGAGGCCTTCCGCGCGCTGGAGGCCGAACGCAAGACCATCCAGACCCGCACCGAGGAGCTGCAGGCGCAGCGCAACCAGCTGTCCAGGCAGGTCGGCCAGCTGAAGGCCAAGGGCGAATCCGCCGACGCCGTCATGGCCCAGGTGGCGCAGCTGAAGGCCGAGCTGGAACAGTCGGCCGCGCGGCTGGAGCAGATCCAGCCGGCCATGCAGCAGCTGCTGCTGGGCGTGCCCAACCTGCCGCACGCCAGCGTGCCGGTGGGCGAGGACGAGCACGGCAACGTGCAGGTGCGCCAATGGGGCACGCCGCGCGCCTTCGACTTCGCGGTGAAGGACCACGTGGACATCGGCGAGGCGCTGGGGCTGGACTTCGACGCCGGCGTGAAGCTGAGCGGTTCGCGCTTCACGGTGATGAAGGGCCCGATCGCGCGGCTGCACCGAGCATTGGCGCAGTTCATGCTGGACGTGCAGACGCAGGAGCACGGCTACACCGAGTGCTACACACCTTACGTGGTGAACGAGGCCACGCTGCGCGGCACCGGCCAGCTGCCGAAATTCGAGGCCGACCTGTTCGCCGTCAGCAAGGGCGGCCAGGAAGGGCTGGCTTCGGAGGAGCAGCAGGCGCTGTACCTGATTCCCACCAGCGAGGTGACGCTGACCAACCTCGTGCGCGACGAGATCGTGCCGGAGAGCCAGCTGCCCATCAAGCTGACGGCGCACACGCCGTGCTTCCGCTCGGAAGCCGGCAGCGCCGGGCGCGACACGCGCGGCATGATCCGCCAGCACCAGTTCGACAAGGTCGAGATGGTGCAGATCGTGCATCCCGACAAGAGCGACGAGGCGCTGGAGGCCATGACCGGCCACGCCGAGGCCGTGCTGCGGAAGCTGGGCCTGCCGTACCGCGTGATGCTGCTGTGCACCGGCGACATGGGCTTCGGCGCCGCCAAGACCTACGACCTGGAGGTGTGGCTGCCGGCGCAGGACACCTACCGCGAGATCAGCTCGGTGTCCAACTGCGAGGCCTTCCAGGCGCGGCGCCTGCAGGCGCGCTTCAAGACCGCGCAGGGCAAGAACGAGCTGGTGCACACCTTGAACGGTTCGGGCCTGGCGGTGGGGCGCACGCTGGTGGCGGTACTGGAGAACTACCAGAACGCCGATGGCAGCGTCACGGTGCCGGAAGCGCTGCGGCCCTACCTTGGCGGGATGGAGCGGCTGGCTCCCTGAAGCGGGCAGGACTGTCCCCAGTTCCCATTTACCGACACACCTCAGCGGCAGCCGCCTACACGGCTGCCGCGGGCTCTTGATCAGCATCCAGCCATGGCGGGCCCGTTGCCCGCCTTCGCACGGCCGCATCTTCAAGGAGTCCGCACATGTCCAAGTTCTGCATCAAGGCGGCATTCGCCGCTTCCGCACTGGTCCTCGCCTCGCAGGCGATGGCCCAGATCGTCCTGTACGAAGGCGAAGGATTCCGCGGCCGCTCGGTCGTGGTGGAGCGGGACCGGGAAGTGCGCAACGTCGAGCGGCGTGCGCTGGGCGACACCGCGGCATCGGCGGTGGTCGAAGGCGGCCGCTGGGAAGTGTGTGAGCGGCCGCGCTTCGAGGGACGCTGCGCCGTGCTGCGCCGCGGCAACTACCCGGACCTGCGCAATACCGGACTGCAATGGAACATCGCGTCGATCCGGCCCGCGCGGGACGGCCGCCGCTATGACCTGGAGCCGCAGGCTTCCGCTGGTGGCGGCGACTATGCGTGGCGGCGCCGCGCCGGCGAGCGCACCCAGGAGGTGCCGATCCGCCAGGTGCGCGCCATCATGGGCTCGGCCAGCCAGCGCTGCTGGGTTGAGCGCCAGGCCGTTCCCGTCGCCAACCCGAACGCCAACGTCGGCGGCGCGGTGGCCGGCGCGATCATCGGCGGCATCCTGGGCCACCAGGTCGGCGGCGGCAGCGGCAGGGATGCGGCCACCGCGGCCGGCGTGATCGGCGGCGCCGTGGTCGGTAACAACATGGGCGGGAATTCCGGGCCGGCCTATGCCGCCCAGGACGTCCAGCGCTGCCAGACCGTGCAGGGCACGCCGGCCTACTACGAGGTGACCTACGAATACCGCGGCGCGCTGCACACCGCGCAGATGAGCGCGCCGCCGGCGACCAACACCATCATCGTCAACGAGCGCGGCGAACCGAGGATGTAAGCGGCAGGCCGCTCTGCGGACTGCGCTAGAATCTCGGGCTTCGCACCACGCGATACCGAAAAACGGAGCGGTGGCAGAGTGGTCGAATGCGCCGGACTCGAAATCCGGTATACGGTTCCGCCGTATCGAGGGTTCGAATCCCTCCTGCTCCGCCAAGGACCCGTCCACACAGGTCCAACGAAGTCCCCCAAGCAGCAAAAAGCCCTGAGAAATCAGGGCTTTATGTCTTCTGAAGTCCAGGATCGTCTGCTGCGATCCACGGGAGGCGGTTCAAGCAAACTAGCCGCCTGTTCAGAGAAGGCGCTGCATGAAAATCGACGTCATTTCGCTTCGGCTTTTCGTTGCCGTGGCAGAGGAAAACAGCATCGCGGCCGCGGCGGCTCGGGAAAATCTGGTGTCCTCGGCTGTCAGCAAAAGACTGGCGCAGCTCGAAGATTCGCTGGGGGTCGCACTCCTGGTGCGGCACACCCGGGGCGTGTCGCTGACCTTGGCGGGCGAGACGCTGCTGCTGCGAGCACGCGACGTGCTCCATAGCCTGGAGGCCACCGCGCGTGAGATGAGCGAGTTCACGGACGAGAGCGTGCCGAACATCCGGTTGTCGGCCAACCACTCCGCGATGGTGCAATTCCTGCCGCGCGATCTTGCTTCGTTCGTCGCTGTCCAGCCCCGCGCGAAGATCGACCTCATCGAACGCCTGAGTGCCGACGTCGTTCGCACCGTCGCCCACGGACTGGCGGACACCGGCATCTTCTGCTGGCCCGTCATCCCCCATGGCGTGAAGGCGTACCCCTATCGAACCGATGAGCTGGTCCTCGCCGTTCCCCTGGGCAACCCGATTGCCGCGCGCGAGCGCGTGGACTTCAGCGACCTGGCCGAACAGCGGTTCATCGCCTACCTGCCCAACCTCTCCGTCTCCGTGGCGATGCCGGAGGTCCCGACGAACGCATGGTCGAATGTCCGGATCCATGTCGCCAACTTCGAGGCCACCTGCAGGATGGTCGAAGAAGGCCTCGGCATCGCCATCCTGCCGTTGGCGAACGTCGATGCCTACGCGCGCCAGGGCCGGCTTGCCCGCGTCAGGCTGAACGATGCCTGGGCCTCGCGCAGGCTGCACATCTGCATGCGCTCGGACGCCGAACCGCGCCGCGGGCTCGCCGAGTTCGTCGAGCACATGGTGCAGTGCGCGCGAGAGACATGACCCCGGTTCGCGGCGGTGCCGGCACGCAATCACTTCTCGAGATGGCAGGCGTTCCAAAACTTCGCTGGTCAATACGCGACCTGCCCTGAAAAATCCCGATCCATATGAACCTCACCGCAACACAGCGCGCCGAATTCGAAGAGAAGGGCTTTACGTACGCACGAGGCTTGTTCGCTCCAGACGAGGTGGAGCTGCTGACGCAGGCCATGGAAAAGGACCCTGCGGTGCGGTCCAGCATCTTGGATCGCCGCGATGCGGAAGGACGGTCGACGCGCATCGCCTTGTGGAACCGTGCCGGCGACAGCGTCTATGGCCTGGCTGCACGGACCCAGCGACTGGTCGGCAAGGCGCAGGAACTGCTCGGCGGCCCCGTGTACCACTTCCAGTCGAAGCTGACAGCCAAGGAGCCGGAGGTCGGCGGGGCCTGGGAGTGGCACCAGGATTACGGATACTGGTACTACAACGGCTGCCTGCGACCGGACATGCTGTCGGTCATGATCGGATTGGATCGCACCACCCGGGAAAATGGCTGCCTGCAGATCGCCACCGGTTCCCACCGCCTGGGGCGCATCGATCACACGCCGCTCTCCCCCACACAGGTCGAGGTCGACCCGAAGCGCATGCCCTACATCCTGGAGAAATGTCCGATCGAGTATTGCGAGCTGGACCGTGGCGACGCGCTGATCTTCCATTGCAATGCCATCCACCGCTCCGACGCGAACACCTCCGGCAAGCGCCGCTGGACCTTGCTCATCTGCTACAACCGAACCGACAACGACACGATCACCAGGGATGACGACCGCTACATGGTGCCGCTGGAAGTCGTCGACGATGGCGCGATCCGGCAGGCCGGGCTGAAGTTCGCCGGCGACGGCTCCCGCGAACACTTCACGAGCAAGCCGTACGTCCCCGACGTTCGCGCGGCTGCGTGATGGGCCGGCTGTCGGGAAAGGTGGCCCTGATCACCGGCGCCGCAAGCGGGATCGGCCGCGAGGCGGCCATCCTTTTCGCGCAGGAAGGCGCGCACGTGATCGTCGCCGACATCGACATCGACGCCGCGGAGCAAACCGCGGCGGATGCCTCGAATGCAGGCCGCGGCCACGGCGGTGAGGCGATCGCGGCGAAGTGCGACGTCACCGACAAATCCAGCGTCGAGGCCGCGGTGCATGCGGCGATCCTTCGCTTCGGGTGCTTGAATGTGCTGTACAACAACGCCGGAGGATCGTCGGCTGAGGACGGCCCGGTCACTGAAGCGCCTGAAGCCGAGTTCTGGCGCGCGATCAAACTCGACTTGTTCGGCACCTTTCTTTGCTCGAAGGTCATCATTCCTGAGCTGATCCGTTCTGGAGGCGGCTGCGTGATCAATGCCACGTCGATCGTCGCGCTCAAGGGGCTTCCCGGCCACGACTGCTACACGGCGGCAAAAGGTGGAGTCGCGGCCCTGACGCGCTCGATGGCAACGGAATTCGCCAGACACGGCGTGCGCGTGAACGCAGTCGCGCCCGGCGTCACCCTGACCACCCGCGTCCAGCAGCGGCTCGCGACCACCGGTGCCCTGGATTCGCTCGCTTCCAAACAGCTGCTCGGAATGGTTCAGCCCAAGGAGATTGCAGAGATGGCCCTGTTCCTCGCCAGCGACGCGTCGCTGCGTATCACCGGGCAGGTTTTTTCGGTCGACGGCGGCGCGAGCATCGTGTGACCGTCATCCTGCTCTGAGCCCCCCCGCCGCGTTCACCACCGCCGCCAGCCGCTGCACTCCCAGGGCGATCCGCTCCAGGCTTGCCGAGGAGTAGCTCAGGCGCAGCGCGTTCGTGTACGAGCCGTCGTGCGAGAACGCGGCGCCCGGCACGTAGGTCACGCCCTCCTGCGCCGCGCGCGGCAGCAGGGCTGTTGCGTCCACGTGCGCGGGCAGCGTCACCCAGACGAAGAAGCCGCCCGAGGGCTGCGTCCACCGCACCCCTTCCGGGAAGTTGCGCTCCAGCGCCGCGAGCATGGTGTCGCGCCGCGCCCGGTAGGCGCCGCGCAGCCGCGGCGCGTGCTCGTCCATGATGAAGTCCATGAGCTCGGCCACGGCGATCTGCACCAGCGTGCCGGCCTGGAAATCCTCGGACTGCTTCATCAGCGTCAGCTGCTCGATGACGGCGGCCGCGCCCACGATCCAGCCCACGCGCAGCCCGGGACAGATCGACTTGGAGAAGGTGCTGACGAAGAAGGTGCGCGCATCCTCGATGGACTTGCCGCGCAGCTCCAGCGCCAGGATCGAGGGCGCGGGCGCCTCGTCGAACCACATGGTCTCGTAGCAATCGTCCTCGACCAGGATGGCATCGGCTTGCTCGGCCAGCGCGATCAGCTCCAGGCGTTCGGGCACGCTGAGCGTCTCGCCCGAAGGATTCTGGAAGTTCGTGTTGGCATACACCATGGCCGCCCCGCCGGCAGGCGATGCGCGCAGGCCGTCCAGCGAGTCGATGCGCGCGCCATGCGCCTTGAAGATGCCCAGCGCGCCGGTGTAGGTCGGCGTCTGCACCGCCACCCGCGCCGAAGGCACGACGAACAGCTCGGTCAGCAGGTCCAGCGCCTGCTGCGCGCCGCTGGTGATCAGGATGTTCTCGGGGCGGCAGTCCACGCCCTTGCCGCGCATGTACCGGCAGATCCGCTCGCGCAGCGCGGGCTCGCCCGAGTTCACCGTGTACTGCAGCGCGCGCCCCGCGGTGGCGGGGTCGCGCAGCGTGCGCGAAATCACGTCGGCCAGCTGCCCCGCGGGAAACAGGCCGGTGTCCGGTTCGCCCGGGCCCAGGTTGATGGTGTCGGGCGCGCGCTGCATCGAGGCCAGGCCGAAGATGGCCGACGGCATGATGCGAGCCGCGTAGGGGGAGAACTTCTCTTGCCAATGTGTCATCTTGGGTTCCTGCGTAGCGCCGGGCGTCGGCTCAGTCCAGCACTGCCTTGCGCCCGCCCGTGTAGGTGTAGAGGGTCATCGCCGCGTTCCGGAGTTCTCCTGCGGCGTCGAACGAGACCAGCGAACTCACGCCCTGGAAGCGGATGTCGCGCAGCCTGGCGGCGTAGACCTTGGGGTCGGTGGAGTTGGCGCGCTTCATGGCCTCGGCCAGCACGAAGGTGGCGTCGTAGGTGTAGGGGCTGTAGACCTGGTACTGGCCCGGGAATTTCGCGTCGTAGCGCTTCTTCCAGGCCTCGCCGCCGGGCATCTTCTGCAGCGACGCGCCGCCCTCGGCGCACAGCACGTTGTCCAGCGTGCGCGCATTGGCGGCCAGCTTCGCCAGTTCGGCGGTGCAGATGCCGTCGCCGCCCAGGTACTTGACGTTCGACATCCCCAGCTGCTCGAGCTGGCGCAGCATGGGGCCGGCCTGCGGGTCGGTGCCGCCGAAGAAGATCGCCTGCGGGTCCTTGCCCTTGATGGCCGTGAGGATCGAGAGGAAGTCGGTCGCCTTGTCGGTGGTGAACTGCTCGGCCACCACCTGCATGCCTTTTGCCTGCGCCGTGTTCCTGAACACCTGCGCCACGCCCTGCCCGTAGGCGGTGCGGTCGTCGATGATGGCGACACGCTTGACCTTGAGCACGTCGGCCGCATGGGCCGCCAGGCCGGCGCCCAGCGCGTCGTCGCTGGCGATGAGGCGGAAGGTGGTCTTGTAGCCGGGCTTGGTCAGGCCGGGGTTGGTGGCCGAGCCGGTGATGTGCGGGATGCCGCAGTCGTTGTAGATCCTGGAGGCCGGGATGGTGGTGCCGGAGTTCAGGTGGCCGATCACGCCGGCGACGCGCTCGTCGCACAGCTTCTGCGCGGCGGCCGCGCCCTGCTTCGGGTCGGCGGCGTCGTCCTCGGCGCGCAGCTCGAAGCGCAGGCGCCTGCCGGCGACCACCATGCCCTGCGCGTTCAGGTCGTCGATCGCCATCCGCACGCCGTTCTCGGCGTCCTTGCCCAGGTGCGCCTGGGCGCCGGACACCGGCGCCACGTGGCCGATCCTGACGGTCTGGACGTCCTGCGCGGACACCGCGGCCGCGCTGCTGCACAGGGCGGCGAGCGCCGCCTGCTGGAGCCGGGCGGGGGAAAACCTGGGCATTGGTTGGGGCATGGGGCTTGTCTCCGTGGTCGCTTCGTGGATCGAGGCGTCACGGCATTGAAGCGGCGGCGCGCGCAAAACACCAATTCGGTTTCCTGATCCACCGCATCACGCCTGCGAATTTTTCTTCGCGCCGTGCGCGTGCTAACTTTTCCGCCCGCATCCGCCTTCCACCCACCGCACGCAAGGACCACCGTGATCGATTTGCACTATTTCCCGACGGGCAACAACCTGAAGATCGCCATCGCGCTGGAGGAGCTCGGGCTGCCCTACACGCTGGTGAAGTACGACATGTACGCCGGCACGCACCTCACGCCGGCGTTCCGCAGGATCAACCCGAACAACAAGCTGCCGGCGATCGTCGACCACGCGCCGCAGGACGGCGGCGAACCGCTGCCGGTGTTCGAGTCGGGCGCGATCCTGATGTACCTGGCCGGCAAGGCCGGCCGCCTGCTGCCCGCCGGCGCGCGCGAGCGGCTGCTGGCGCAGCAGTGGCTGTTCTGGCAGGTCGGCGGCCTGGGCCCCATGCTCGGCCAGGCCAACCACTTCGTGCGCTACGCACCCGAAGGGCAGGACTACGCGATCGAGCGCTACCGCCGCGAAGGACGCCGCCTGCTGGAGGTCATGGAGTACCGGCTGGAGCAGGCCGACTACCTGGCGGGCGACTACAGCGTGGCCGACATCGCCTGCTACCCCTGGGCCTCCGGCACCAAACTGATCGGCATCGACACCGCCGGCATGCCGGCGCTGGGCGCGTGGATCGAGCGCATCCGCGCGCGCCCGGCCGTCGCGCGTGCGATGGCGGCCATCATGGACGCCGACCGCGCGAAGTACACGCAGCCCCGGGTGCAGCTCACGCCCGAGGAGTGGTCCAACGTTTTCGGCGACCGCCTGCTCGCCGCCGCCAAGGCCAGATGAGCCGCGGCGGGCATCAATCCCGCCGTGTTCTTTCATCAATGGCGGGGCCGGTGGGCGATAGCATCGGTGCGGACACGATGCTCAAACTCACGATCGGCAACAAGAACTACGCAAGCGCCTGCATGCCGCCCTGGGTGTTGCTCAGGCACGCCGGCATTCCGTTCCAGGAAGTGGTGCTGCCCGGCGCGCCGCGGCTGCCGCTGCTGGCGCACGGGGACATCGCGGCGTGGGACACGATGGCGGTGATCGAATCGCTGGCGGAGTGGTTCCCGGAGCGCGCCGGCTGGCCCGGGCACGCGCGCCGCCGTGCCCGCGCGCGCAGCGTCTGCGCGGAGATGCACGCGGACCTTCCCGCGCTGGCACGCTTGTGCCCGATGAACGTGCAGGCCCCGATGCCGCAGGCCGGCTGCGTGCTGTGGCGCAGGCACGCCGATCTGCGCCAGCAGGTGCGGCGCCTGGCCGCGATGTGGAGCGAGCTGCTGTGCGCCCATGCCGGCCCGTGGCTGTTCGGCGCGTTCTCGGCGGCCGACGCGTTCGCCGCGCCGCTGTGCGTGCAGATCAGGAACTACGCGCTGCCGGTGCCCGGGCCGGTGATGGATTACGTGGGGCGCATGTGGGCGCTGCCCGCGGTGCAGGCCTGGGTCAAGGCTGCGCTCGCGGAAAAGGTCTTCGTCCGCGCGCTCGAGCCGTACCGCCTCGATGCGCAATCGGGCCCGGTTTTCGCGCGCAGTGCGCTTTCCATGGAGTAGTCAATGGCCAGGAACATCGATACCGACCTGCTGCGGGCACTGATCGCCGTCGCGGAGACGGGGGGCTTCACCAGCGCCACGCAAACTCTGCACCAGACGCAGTCGGCCATCAGCATGCAGATCAAGCGGCTCGAAGGCCTGGTGCGCGCGGAGCTGTTCATCCGTTCCAAGAAGGGCATCCAGCTCACGCCCGCCGGCGAGGAGCTGCTGGACTATGCGCGCAAGATCGTGCAGCTGAACGACGAGGCCATCGAGCACATGCTGGACCGCCGCGCCACCAACGTGGTGCGCATCGGCATGATGGAAGACTACGCCTCGGCGGTGATGCCCGGCCTGCTGAAGGCGTTTCTCTCGCTGCACCCGGACGTCTATGTGGAAGTGACCACCGGGCTGAGCAGCAGGATGCTGCCGCTGCTGGGCCGCCAGTTCGACCTGGTGCTGGCGGTGCAGGGCGAGCACGTGGCCAACGGCGAATTCGTGCGCAAGGAGCAGCCGGTGTGGGCCTGCGCGCCCGGCATGGACCTGGACCAGCCGGTGCTGCCGGTGGCGGTATACGGGCGCGACTGCGTGATCCGCGACATCATGGCCGAGTCGCTCGGCGCCTGCGGCAGGCGCTGGCGGGTGGCCTACCACAGCGCCTCCATCCACGCCGTGCAGGCGGCCGTGGTGGAGGGCATCGCCGTCGGCGTGTTCAAGCGCAGCACCGTGCCGCCGCAGCTGCGCGTGCTGGACGCGGCCAGCGGCTTCGCGCAGATGGAGCAGGTCAACGTGGTGCTGTACCGCGCGCCCGGCGCCTCGCTGCGCAGCGCCAGCCACCTGCTGGCCGAATTCATCCACCACGAGATCGGCGGCGCTCAGCCGATGGCCAGCTCGATCAGGAACGGGCCGCGCCGGGTGAACGAGTACGACAGCAGCTGGGCGAAGCGCTCCATGGTGTCGGCCCGCGCGGCTTCCACGCCGTAGCCCTTCGCCAGGTCGAGCCAGCCGATGCATGGCGCCTCCAGGCTCAGCATCGCGGCGGCCACCGGGCCGGGCGTGGCACCCACCTGGGCCAGCTCGCCCTGCAGGATGGCGTACTTCCGGTTGGACAGGATCACGGTGGTCACGTCCAGCTGCTCGCGCGCCTGGCTCCACAGCCCCTGCGCCGTGTAGAGCGCGGAGCCGTCCGCCTGCATGTTCACCACCCGGCGCCCCGGCGCGGCGATGGCGGCGCCCAGCGCCATCGGAATGCCCGAGCCGATGGCGCCGCCCGTCAGCTGCACCCAGTCGTGCGCGGCGGCGTCGCGCGTGGCGTCGAAGAAAGTGCGGCCGAAGCTGACGCCTTCGTCCACCACCACGCTGTGTTCGGGCAGCAGGGCGGCAAGCGTGCGCCCGACCGATTCCGAGGTCACCGCGCCGGTTGCCGGCGCGGGCCTGCGCGCCTGCGGCAACGGTGCGCTTGCGCCCTGCAGGCCCAGCATGTCGGCCAGCCGCGCCAGCGCGTCCGCCAGGTCCTGCTCGGGGCGGGCGAGCACGTGGATGGAGGCGCCGTGCGGCACCGGCGTGGCGGGCTTGTCCGGGTAGGCGAAGAACGCCACCGGCGCCTTGGCGCCGACCAGGATCAGGTGGACCGTGCCGGCCAGCGCATGCACCGCCTGGTCGATGGAGTAGGGCAGGCGGGCGATGGGATGGCGCCCCTGCCCGCGTTCGATGCGGCCGTTGGCGGTGGGCGCGAACAGCCGCGCGCCGGTCGCCGCTGCGATGCGTGCGGCAATCTCCAGCTGCGGTGCGCGCAATGCCTCGCCGGCCAGCAGCATGACCACCGGTTCGCGCGAGTGCAGGATGCGCGCCGCGGTGAGCAGCGCGACCACCTCCGCCCGCCCGCGCGGCGGCACCGGCAGCGGCGCGCCGACGCGCCCGCCCGGGTTCCAGCACACGTCGGACGGCAGCACCAGCGTGGCGATGCCGCCCGCGCCCAGGCACGTGGCCTGGACCGCGGTGGCCGCGTCGCGGCCCACCTCGGCGGCCTCGGTGCTGGTGCGCGTCCAGGCCGACACCGGCCGTGCCCAGCCTTCGGTATCCGCCGTCAGCGGCGCGTCCAGCGGCCGGTGGTGCGTGGCCTGGTCGCCGACCAGCGCCAGCAGCGGCGTGTCCGCCCGGCGCGCGTTGTGCAGGTTGGCCAGCCCGTTGGCCAGGCCCGGCCCGCAGTGCAGCAGCGCCGCGGCCGGCTTGCCGGCCATGCGGCCGTAGCCGTCGGCCGCGCCGGTCACCACGCCTTCGAACAGGCCCAGCACGCAGCGCATGCCGGGCACCTTGTCGAGCGCGGCGACGAAATGCATCTCGCTGGTGCCGGGGTTTGCGAAGCAGGTGTCGACCCCGCAGTCCAGCAGCGTGCGAACCAGGGCCTCGGCGCCGTTCATTCTTCCAGGGCGATGGCGTTGCGCAGCACGCCCACGCCTTCGATCTCGACTTCGCACACGTCGCCCGCCTTCATCCACAGCTGGGGCTTGCGCGCCGAGCCCACGCCGGAAGGCGTGCCCAGCGAGATCACGTCGCCGGGCTCCAGCGTCATCAGCGACGACAGGATCTCGACCGATTCCCGGACGCCGAACACATGCTGGTTGGTGTTGGACTTTTGCACCACCTGGCCGTTCAGGCGGCAGGAGATCGCCAGCTGGTCGGGGTCGCGCGGCAGCTCGTCGAGCGTGACGATGTCGGGGCCGAAGCCGCCGGTGCGGTCGAAGTTCTTGCCGGGCGTCCACTGCGAGGCCCTGAACTGGTAGTCGCGCAGCGACCCGTCGTTGAAGCAGGCGACGCCGAACACATGGTCGTGCGCGTCGGCGGCCTTGACGTTGTGGGCGCGCTTGCCGATCACCACGGCCAGCTCGGCTTCGAAATCCAGCTGCTGCGACAGGCGCGGCAGCACCATCGGCGTGTCGTGCCCGGCCAGCGAGGTCGCGCTGCGCATGAACAGGATGGGGTAGTCCGGCACCGGCATGCCGATCTCGGCCGCGTGGTCCTTGTAGTTGAGCCCCAGGCACAGCAGCTTGCCGGGACGTTCGACAACCGGCAGGAAAGACACCTCGGCCGGATCGAGCAGGTAGGCGCCGGACTGGGTCCGCAGCGCCCGGTCGATCCGCTGCCGGGCGTCCGGCAGCGCGAGGAAGCCTTCCATGCCGGTGGGCGCATCGGGGTTCTGCGCGCTGACGTCGACCAGCTCGCCGCCGCGGCGCGCGGCAATGGTTCTCTTTCCCCTGGACAGGACGGAGCAGATTCTCATGGTGTGTTCTCCTGAAGTTGGCTGGTTCAGGCGACGCCGTCGACCAGGATCATGTTGGTCTTGGCGCTGCGCTGGCGCAGCGCGCGCAGGCCGCGGTATTCCGGCGACTCGTACCAGCGCAGGGCGGCGGCGCGGTCGGGAAAGCGGATGACGACCTGGCGCGGCAGGGGCGGCTCGCCCTCCAGCACCTGGTAGTCGCCGCCGCGCACGACGTACTCGCCGCCGTGGCTGGCGATGATCGCCGGCCCGTCCTGGCGGTAGGGTTCGAAGGCCGCCGCGTCCAGCACGTCGACCTGGATGATGAAGTAGGCGCTCATGGTTCGGGTTCCTTGTCTGAAAAAGTGGGTCAGTCGATCTCGATCACCTGCGAGCCGCTGGTGCGGCGCTCGGTCAGGGCCTGGTGCACCTTGGGGATGTCGGCGAAGCGGTGCGTGGTGATCGCGGCCTTCAGCTTCGCGCCGCCCACCATCTCGAACAGCTGCGCCGCCAGGGCGGCGAGCGCGTCGGGGCGGTCGGTGAAATGCTTCAGCGTGGGCCGGGTGAGGTAGAGCGACTTGGGGGTCAGCATCGAGATGGCGAAATCGCGCACCGGCCCGGAGGCGGCGCCGAAACTCACGAACATGCCGCGCGGCGCCAGGCTCGCCAGCGAGGTCCGGAAGGTTGCCTCGCCCACGCCGTCATAGGCGATCTCCACCCCGTTGCCCGACGTCAGGCGGGCGACTTCCCGGCCGACGTCCACGGCGCTGCCATCCAGCACGTGCGTGTAGCCGTGCGCCCTGGCGGCGGTGGCCTTGCCGCTGCCGGACACCAGGCCGATGGATTCGGCCCCCAGGTGCGCGAGCCATTGGCCGGCGATCAGTCCGACACCGCCGGCTGCCGCGGCGAACAGGACGCGGCGGCCGCGCGCATCCGTGGTGCGGGTGAGCAGCATCGCGGCCGTCATGCCCTTGAGCAGCATGGCGGCCGCGGTCGTGAAGTCGATGCCGTCGGGGATCTTCACCAGGTGGCGCGCATCGATCGTGCGCGCTTCTGCGTAGGCGCCGTTCGGCCCGGAGGCATAGGCCACGCGGTCGCCGGCGCGAAAGCCCGTCACCGCCGAACCCACCGCCTCCACCACGCCGGCCGCCTCGGCACCGAGCCGGCCCCCGGGATTGGGGTACAGGCCCGTGCGGAAATACAGGTCCATGAAGTTGATGCCCACCGCCTTGTGGCGCACCAGCACCTCGGTGGGCTGCAGTTCAGCCAGGTGCTCCTGCGCGACGCGCATGTCGCCCGACGCGCCGTCGGGGCAGGACCAGAACTTCACGGGTGTCGAGGGCATCGGGCGGACAGATCATGTTGGCGATGCATCCGATGCTAGGCAGTGCCGCTGCCGGAGGGAAATTCGCAAGCGTCATGCTGTGGATGAACAATCGTCATCGCGCGGCAGCAGGTGTGCGATCAGGGCGCGGGCCGCGCCGGTCTGGTGACGGTCGCGCATGTAGAGCATGTAGATGCGCGTGCCGAAGATGCTGAGGCGCACGTGGTCGAGCGCGGTCACCACGTCGGCCCCGGCCACCACGTAGTCCGGCACGATCCCGATGCCCAGCCCGGCGAGGATGGCGTCGCGCAGGAACGGGAAGTGCTCGGAGACCAGGGTGGGGACCAGCACGGCCTCTTCCCGGACGCCGTCCAGGTAGCCGGCGATGCGCAGTTCGCGGCCGATCACGGCGGAGGTGATCACCGGCGCCGAGGACAGCTCCTGCAGCGTGCGCGGCATTTCGTGCGCGGCCGAGTACGCCGGCGAGGCGCAGGCGATGTAGCGCACCTCGCCGAGCGCGCGGGCCACCAGGCTGGGCGGCGGATCGGCGAGGATCCGCACCGCGATATCCACTTCGTCGCGCAGCAGGTCGTCCACGCGGTTCTCGAAGCGCACGTCCAGCACCACGCCCGGATGCGCGGCCTTGAACGCGAGCAGCCGGGGTGCCATCACCATCTGGCCGAAGCCGCTCGGCACGCTGAGCCGCACCCGCCCCTGCAGGCCCTGGCCCAGCGACGCGACGGCATCGCGCGCCGCGGCCAGGCTCTCCTGGATGGCGACGCCATGGCGGTACAGCTGGGCGCCGAGCTCGGTTGCCTCGATGCGGCGCGTGGTGCGCCGCAGCAGCTGCGCGCCGGCCGCCTTTTCCAGCTGCACCAGCCGGTAGCTGACGTTGGAGCGCGTCATGTTCAGCCGGCGCGCGGCCGCGCTCAGGCTTCCTGCGTCGAGGATGGTGACCAACAGGCCGAGTGCGTTGCCGTCCATGCGATGACTGTCAAGCGGGATTGGACGCATTGTCCAACGGCGGCGGCATTGCGGGCCGGCGGCGCGCGCCGCACACTCGCGGCCGGCGGTTTGCCGCCGGATCGTTCAAACAAACCCAAAGGAATTCCATGGCGCTCGATGCGGAGTCTTTCCAGTTGCTGCTGGCTTCGGTGCAGCGTTTCGTGCGCGAACGCCTGCAGCCGGCCGAGGACGACGTGGAGGAAAACGACCGGGTGCCGCAGGACATCGTCGACGACATGCGGGACTTGGGGCTGTTCGGCCTGTCGATCCCCGAGGAGTATGGCGGCGCGGGGCTGTCGATGGCGCAGGAGTGCCTGGTGGCGTACGAGCTGGGACACACGGCGCCGGCGTTCCGCTCGGTGTTCGGCACCAATGTGGGCATCGGCTCGCAGGGCATCCTGATGGACGGAACGGCGCAGCAGAAGGAGCGCTACCTGCCGCCGATCGCAAGCGGTGAGCTGGTCGTCTCGTTCGCGCTCACCGAACCCGACGCGGGCTCGGACGCGGCGTCGCTGAAGACGCGCGCCGTGGCCGACGGCGACGACTACCTGATCACCGGCACCAAGCGCTTCATCACCAACGCGCCGCGCGCCGGCGCCTTCACGCTGATGGCGCGCACCGGGGGGCCGGGCGCGGGCGGCATCAGCGCGTTCATCGTGCCGGCCGGCCTGCCCGGGCTCACGCTCGGCAAGCCGGACCGGAAGATGGGGCAGCGCGGCACCATGACCTGCGACGTGGTCCTGGACGGCGTGCGTGTGCCGGCGGCCAACGTGATCGGCGGCGTGCCGGGGCAGGGCTTCAGGACGGCGATGAAGGTCCTGGACCGCGGGCGGCTGCACATCTCGGCGCTGGCCTGCGGCCTGGCGTCGCGCATCCTGCGGGAGTCGGTCGCCTATGCGCAGCAGCGCAGGCAGTTCGGACAGCGCATCGGCGACTTCCAGCTGGTGCAGGCGATGCTGGCCGACAGCCAGGCCGAGCAGCTTGCCGCGTGGGCGCTGGTGCAGGACGTCGCGCGGCAGTACGACGCGGGTACTGGCGGTGCGCGCGACGCGGAGCTCGGCATGCGCGTGTCCTGCGCCAAGCTGTTCGCCACCGAAATGGCGGGCCGCGTGGCCGACCGCGGCGTCCAGGTCCACGGCGGCAGCGGCTACATCGGCGACTTCAAGGTCGAGCGCTTCTACCGCGACGTGCGGCTGCTGCGCCTGTACGAAGGCACCTCGCAGATCCAGCAGCTGATCATCGGCAGGCACCTGGTGGCGCAGGCCGGCTGAGCTCGTGCGCCAGCGCCCACGCGGCCAGCCGCGGCGGCGTCTGCGGCAGCAAGGCCGACTCCTCGCGCACGCCCCGTCCGTGCAGCTTGCGCGCGAGGACGTCGTACAGAGGGCGCAGCTCATCGCCCATCGCCGTGCCCAGGTGGGCGACCCATTGGGCGCGCATCTGCGGCTGCGTGGCCGGGACGCCTTGCAGCGCGTCGTGCAGGCACCGCGCATGCACGGCGGGGCGCAGCGGGTTCGAATGGGCGGCAAACCCGGCGGCGCAGGCCAGTGTGTCCAGCCGCGCGAGTTCGTCGTGCGCGGTGCGTGCCGCCACCTCGCCCAGCTGGGCGGCTTCATTGCCGGCCTCGTGCATGCCATGCTCCGGCCATTGCGCAGGTGCCTGGACCGACCGGGCCAGCGCCCGCTGGTACAAGGTGCAGAGGCGATCCTGCGCGCGCATCAACGCCACGGCTGCTTCCCGCATGTCATCCTGCGTGCCGGCCGCCACTTGCAGGCGCATCTGGCGCACGGCGCGGCGGATGACCCGCTGCAGGAATTTGCCGGATTGCGCCACCGTTTCGTGCAGGCACTGCTCGTACACGGCGCGACAGCCGGTATCGCGCGTGATGTCCATCGTGATCTCTCCTAGGCGAGTCTTTCACCGGAGATTCTGTGAACTTGCCGGCCGCGCGGCTTAGGCCAATCGGCAATTTGGCTTAGGCAAATGCCTTACGCATGCGCCAGGTCGATCACCCAGGCGGGCGCGACCGTGGTGTAGAGCCCCTCGCGTACGGCCGGCGCCTGCAGCGCCTGCGGCCCGGCGGCGGCTGACGCTTTCGCCTACTTGCCGAACACGCCCCGCACGCTCTGCCACGCGCGCAGCAGGAATCCCGCGCGTTCCACGTCGGCCTGCGCCACCAGCGGCGCTTCCGCCAGCGGCTTGCCGTTGGAGCTGGCGACCACCTTGCCGACCACGGCGCCCTTGGCCACGGGGGCCTCGAGGTCGGGCTTGACCTGCACGGAGGTTTCGACCTTCTGGCCGCGCGGCACCGTCACCGTCCACGGCGCGCCCAGGCCGGCGGGGACGAGATCGGCCTTGCCGAACAGGACCTTGGCCTTGGTGACTTCGGTGTTCGGCTGGATCGGCGTCGCTTTCTCGAAGTTGCTGAAGCCCCAGCCGAGCAAGGTGCGGGTCTGGTCGGCGCGCGCCTGCGCGCTGCTGGTGTTGAGCATCACCGTGATCAGGCGCATGTTGTTGCGCTTGGACGAGGTGACCAGGCAGTAGCCGGCCTCCTCGGTGTGGCCGGTCTTCAGCCCGTCGACGGTCGGGTCGGTGTAGAGCAGGGCGTTGCGGTTGCCCTGCTTGATGCCGTTGAACTTGAACTCGCGCTCCGCGTAGAGCGGGTAGTACTCGGCGCTGTCGCGGATGATCGCGCGCGCCAGGATGGCGAGGTCGCGCGCCGACGCCTTGTGCGCCGGGTCGGGCAGGCCGGTGGCGTTGACGAAGTTGGTGTGCGTCATGCCGATGCGCTTGGCTTCGGCGTTCATCAGCTTGGCAAAGCCCTCTTCGGAGCCGCCCATGTGCTCGGCAATGGCCTTGGAAGCGTCGTTGCCGGACTGGATGACGATGCCGCGCAGGATGTCGATGACCGTGGCCTGGCTGTTCAGCGGCAGGTACATGCACGACTCCGTGCCCGAACCGCGGCACCAGGCATTCAGGCTGACCGTGACCAGGTCTTCCTTCTTGAGCTTGCCCGAGCGCAGCGCCTGCTCGACCAGGTAGCTGGTCATCATCTTGGTCAGCGAGGCGGGCGGCAGCGGCTCGTCGGGGTTGGCCGAGGCAAGCACCTCGCCGGAGTCGAAGTCCATCAGCAGCCAGGACTTGGCGGCCAGCGCCGGCGCACCGCCGGCGACGGCCGTCTGGCCGGCGGGACCTGCCGGGGCAGCGGCGGCGGGCTTGTTCTGCGCGGCCGGCCTGGCCTGCTTTGCGGCGAACGACGCGGAGCTTGCGAACAGGGCGCCGGCGGCGAGGGCCACGGCGACGGGGAGGAGGAAGAGGTTTTTGGTGTTCATGTGTTGGCGGATGCACCAATATTGTGGTGGATCGTGGGGCCGTTCGGATGCGCGGCCGTACAAAAGCGCCCGGCCGCAGCCTCGGAGCACGCCGATTGCTCGACAGCATAAGATCGGGGATTCGGGCCTTTTTTCCGCGGATGTTTTTCATGCCGCGAACTTTGGTGCTCACGGGATACCCTGGCATTACCTCATAGGGACACCTTGGCACATCCCCCTAAAATCGCAGACCCCCCAAGGTTGACCTCGAATCGGAGACTTTCAATGAACTTCCGCCTTCTTCCTGTCGCCACCGCACTAGCGGCCGCGGCCTTTGCCTCCAGCGGCCTCGCGGCCGACATCAAGATCGGCGCCGCCGAGGCGCTGTCCGGCCCGGCCGGCCAGTACGGCCAGTCCATCAAGAACGGCTTCGAGCTTGCCGCCGAGGAGATCAACGCCGCCGGCGGCGTCAAAGGCAACAAGATCGTGCTGCTGTTCGAAGACGAAGCCGGCAAGAAGGAACAGGCCATCGACGTCTTCAAGAAGCTGATCTTCCAGGACAAGGTGCTGATGCTGTTCGGCCCGACCCTGTCGAACTCGGCCCAGGCCGCCGACCCGATCGCCCAGGCCGCCAAGGTGCCGGTGTTCGGCACCTCCAACACCGCCGACGGCATCACCTCGATCGGCAACTACGTGTTCCGCAATTCGGTGACCGAAGCCGACGTGCTGCCCGAGACGCTGCGCGTCGCGATCAAGCACAACAGCATCAAGAAGGTCGCCGTGCTGTACGGCAACGACGACGTCTTCACCAAGAGCGGCTACGACGCCTTCAAGAAGGCGCTGGAGACGCTGAACGTGCCGGTCACCACGACCGAGACCTTCGCCAAGGGCGACGTCGACTTCAAGGCGCAGCTGACCAAGATCAAGGCCAGCGGCGCGGATGCGATCGTGCTGTCGGCGCTGATGGCCGAAGGCGCGCCCATCATGGTGCAGGCCCGCCAGCTGGGCATCAACCTGCCGATCGTCGGCGGCAACGGCATGAACTCGGTCAAGGTGTTCGACCTGGCCAAGGACAAGTCCGACAACCTGTGGGTCGGCAGCCCCTGGGCGCTGAGCAGCGAGACCAAGGAGAACCAGCACTTCGTCGTGGGCTACACGAAGAAGTACAAGGCCGCGCCCGACCAGTTCGCCGCCCAGGCCTACGACGCGCTGAACATCACCGCCGCCGCCCTGGCCAAGGTCAAGCTCAGCGGCAACATCGAGGCCGACCGCAACGCGCTGCGCGATGCGCTTCCCAGCGTTACCCACACCGGCGCCACCGGCGCGTTCAAGTTCCGCCAGGCGATGGGCAAGGACGGCAAGCCGGCCGGCTACGACGCGCAGCAGGCCGCCATCGTGTCCGTCACCAAGGGCGGCAAGTACATCATCGAAAAATAAACACTGCCGCGAATCCGGGCCGCCCGCTTCGGCGGCCCGGGTGCGGCGGGACAAGGACGCTTCGCCTTGCTTGAACAGCAACTCGTCAACGCGCTCTCGCTGGGCTGCGTCTACGCATTGTTCGCTCTCGGTTTCACGCTGGTCTTCGGCGTGCTGGGAGTGATCAACCTTTCGCACGGCGCGATCTTCATGATCGGCGCCTATTCGGCCCTGCAGGTGGTCACGCGGCTGGGTTTCCCGCTCTGGGCCGCGCTGGCTTCGGCGTTCTTCATCGCCGGCGCCTTCGGCCTGGCGATCGATGTCCTGGTGCTGCGGCCGCTGCGCCGGCGCGGCGCGCCGCACCTGATCCCGATGATCGCCACCATCGGCCTCGGGATCTTCTTCAACAGCGCCGCGCAAGGCCTGTTCGGCGCGGAAAACCTGCGCTTCTCCAACGACTTGCTGCCGGACGCGCAGCTGCAGTTCCTGGGCGTGCAGATCAGCGTGCTGGAAGTGGCCATCATCGCGCTGTCGGTCGCCCTGATGGCGGCGCTGCTGGTGGTGATGCGCAAGACCCAGCTGGGGCGCGCGCTGCGCGCGATCGCCGAGTCGCCCAAGGCGGCGGCGCTGCTGGGCATCAACGTCGAAGGCCTGTTCTACCTGACCTCCTTCACGGCGGCGGCGCTGGGCGGCATCAGCGGCGTGCTGGTGGCGCTGTATTCGAACGCGGTGTTCCCGCTCATGGGGCAGCCCATGCTGCACAAGGGCATCGCCGTGATCATCCTGGGCGGCATGGGCGACATCCGCGGTGCGCTGATCGGCGGCCTGTTCCTGGGCTTCGCGGAAGTCATGTCGGTCGCCTACATCGGCTCCACGATGCGCGACGCCGTGGCCTTCGGCCTGCTGTTCCTGGTGCTGCTGCTGCGGCCGCAGGGCATGTTCGGCAAGGTGCTGGAACGGAAGGCCTGAGGAATGACGGAGTGGTTTGACGGTTTCTGGTCGATCTACAGCAACCTGGTGCTGACGGTCGGCATCAACGCGCTGCTGGCGCTGTCGATCTGGCTCACGCTGTCGTGCGGCCTGCTGGCGATGGCCAACGCGGCGTTCATGGGTGTCGGTGCCTACACGGCGGCCATCCTCACCATGAATTACGGCGCGCCCTTCCCGCTGGCGCTGGCCGGCGGCATCGCCGCGCCGACGCTGCTGGCGCTGGCCGTCGGCGGACCGACCCTGCGCCTGTCGGGGGTCTACCTGGCGATGGCGACGCTCGGCTTCGGCGAGGTCGTGCGCGTGACGATCCTGAACGCGGAGTCGCTCAGCGGCGGCGCGCTGGGCCTGAACGGCATTCCGCAGGCCACGCAGTGGTGGCACGTGGTCGCGGCGATCGTGGTCACGCTGCTGGTGCTGTGGCGCCTGCGCCGCTCGCGCATCGGCCGCGCCTTCGAGGCGATCAAGGAAGACGAAGTGGCGGCGTCTCTGATGGGGATCGCCGTCAACGCGCACAAGATGCTGGCCTTCGCGATGGGCGCGGGCGTCGCCGGCCTGGCCGGCGCCCTCAACGCGCACCTGACCTTCTTCATCGGGCCGAGCGAATTCGGCTTCGACCGCGCGGTGGACATCCTGACGATGGCCATCCTCGGCGGCACCGGCGGCCTGGCCGGCCCGGTGCTGGGCGCCCTGATCCTCACCGTGCTGCCCGAGCTGCTGCGCGGCTTCAAGGACTTCCGCACCATGATCAACGGCGCGGTGCTGGTCGTCATCGTGCTGTTCCTGCCCAAGGGCCTGTGGGATCCGCAGCGGCTGCGCCAGCTGTTCAAGATGAGGGCGCACTGATGCTGAAGCTCTCCAACGTGTCCAAGCGCTTCGGCGGCCTGGCGGTGCTGCAGGACGTGAGCTTCACCGTGCCCGAAGGCAAGGTGTTCGGCCTGATCGGCCCCAACGGCGCCGGCAAGACGACGGTGTTCAACCTGATCACCGGCCTGCTCAAGCCCACCGACGGCAGCATCGAGTTCGACGGTGCCAGCCTGGTCGGCGTGCCGCCGCACCGCATCACGCGGCGCGGCCTCGGCCGCACCTTCCAGAACATCCGCATCTTCAAGGAGATGACGCTGGTGGAGAACGTGGTGGTGGGCATGCATGCCCACCTCGGCTACGGGGTGGCGTCCTGGCTGTTCTCGCTGCCGGACTTCCGCGCCCGCGAGCGGCGCGCGCGCGAACGGGCGCACGAGCTGCTGGCCTGGGTCGGCCTGGACGCGAAAGCCAACGACATCGCCGACAACCTGTCCTACGGCGACCAGCGCAAGCTGGAACTGGCGCGCGCGCTGGCCACCGGGCCGAAGCTGCTGCTGCTGGACGAACCCGTGGCCGGCATGAACAGCGGCGAGAAAGTGCAGCTGATGAAGGTGGTGTCGGATGTCGCGAAGCGCGGCTTCACCATCTTCGTGATCGAGCACGACATGCGCTTCGTGATGGGCCTGTGCGAACGCATCGCGGTGCTGAACTTCGGCAAGATCATCGCCGAGGGCGCGCCCGACGAAATCAAGAACAATCCCGCGGTGATCGAGGCCTACCTCGGGCGCGAGGACGACGAGGAGGTGGCTGCATGACCGCCCTGCTGGAAGTGCGCGACCTGGCGGTGTCCTACGGCCATGTCGAGGCGGTGCAGGGCATCGGCTTCGACGTCCACGCCGGCGAGATCCGCACGCTGGTCGGCGCCAACGGCGCCGGCAAGTCGACCACGCTGCTGGCCCTGTCGGGGCTGGTGCGGCCCAAGGCCGGCTCGATCCGCTTCGAAGGCGAGGAGCTGACGAAGCTGCCCACGCACCAGATCGTCGAGCGCGGGCTGGTGCAGGTGGCCGAGGGCCGCGCGATCCTCACCACGCTGACCGTGCGCGAGAACCTGGAACTGGGCGCCTACCGCCGCAAGGACCGCGCGGCCGTCGCCGGCGACCTGGAGCGGGTGCTGGGGCTGTTCCCGCGCCTGAAGGAGCGGCTGGACGGGCTGGCCGGCAACCTGTCGGGCGGCGAGCAGCAGATGCTGGCCATCGGCCGCGCGCTGCTGGCCAAGCCGCGGCTGCTGCTGCTGGACGAGCCCTCGATGGGCCTGGCGCCGATCGTCGTGCAGGAGATCTTCCGCACGCTGCGCGAGATCAACGCCGGCGGCCTGACCATTTTCCTGGTCGAGCAGAACGTGCGCCAGGCGCTGAAGATCGCCAACCACGGCTACGTGCTGGAGAGCGGCCGCATCGTGCTGGAAGGCAGCGGCAGCGCGCTGCTGAAAGAGCCGCGGGTGCATGCGGCCTACATGGGCGGCTAGGACTGCGGACAGCAAGGCCTGGGCGCAGCACCATGTTCGGTGACCTGATCTTCCGCCAGCTGTTCGACGCCGCGTCGTCCACCTACACCTACCTGCTGGGCTGCGCGTCGACGCGGCAGGCGGTGGTGATCGACACGGTGTTCGAGCAGCACCTGCGGGACCGCGCTCTGGTCGAGGAACTCGGCCTGCAACTGGTCGCCGTGCTCGACACGCACTGCCATGCGGACCACGTCACCGGCGCCTGGCTGATGCAGCAGGCCACCGGCTGCCGCATCGGCGTTTCCGGGCGCTACGGCGCCGGGATGCAGGGGGCCGACCTGCTGCTCGACCACGGCGACCGCGTGGTGTTCGGGCGGCAGCACCTCGACGTGCGCGCCACGCCGGGGCACACCGACGGCTGCCTCACCTATGTGAGTGGCGACCAGCGCATGGCTTTCACCGGCGACTGCCTGCTGATCCGCGGCGCCGGCCGCTGCGATTTCCAGCAAGGCCATGCCGGCACGCTCTACCGCTCGATCCGGCAGCAGATCTTCAGCCTGCCCGACGACTGCCTGGTCTTCCCCGGGCACGACTACAGCGGCCGCACCATGTCCTGCGTGGGCGAGGAGCGCGTGCACAACCCGCGCATCGGCGGCCAGGCGGACGAGCGCGACTTCGTCGGCTTCATGGAGAACCTGCACCTGCCGCACCCCAAGCAGCTGGCGGTGGCCCTGCCGGCCAACATGCGCTCGGGCCGTCCGGCCGAAGGCAAGGCGCCGCAGCTGGCCGACTGGGGCCCGGTGCGGCAGACCTACGCGGGGCTGCTCGAAATCGAGCCGGAGTGGGTCTCGGAACACCTGGACGAGGTGCTGCTGCTCGACGTGCGCCAGCACGAGGAACTGGACGGCCGCCTGGGCCGCATCGCCACGGCGCGCATCCTGCCGCTGAGCGAGCTGAAGAGCGCTTTGCCCGACCTGCCCCAGGACCGGCCGGTGGTCGCGGTGTGCCACGCCGGCATGCGCTCGGGGCAGGCCACGGTGCTGCTGCGCCAGGCCGGCTTTCCGCGCGTGGCCAACATGCGCGGCGGCATGCTGATGTGGCAGCAGCTCGGGCTGCCGGTCGTGCAGCGCGAAGAACCCGGAAGTCCGCCAGCCTAGCTGCGCCGGCTTGTCGCCCGCACAGCGGCGTGACATCTTTCCCGATCCCGACAACCACGGTATGCCGTTTTCCAACGCGAAACATTGTGTGTCGGAAACGTCCTACGCTTCTGACAAACAGTAACGGAGACACTACCGTAGCGCTGTGCTCCAGCACGCGCGACGCGTCCTCGTCCTCCAGCATCGCCGCGTCAGGCGCGGCCAGGATCACACACATGAGCGAAGTTGCGCCCAGGAAGAAATCGGCCAAGGCAGCGGCCCCGATGGCGGCCGCGAAAACGGATGAGCTCGGGCCCATCCAGACCCGCGACACGGCGGCGCAGGCCGCCGGCGAGCAGTCGCGCCAGATCCTCACCGCCCTGAAATCCTTTGCCGCCGGCGACTTCCGCACGCGGCTGCCGGTGACCTGGACCGGCACCGACGGGCGCATCGCCGAAGCCTTCAACCAGTGCATCATGAACGCCGAGCGCGTCACCATGGAGGCCGAGCGCCTGAGCGACACGGTGGGCAAGGAAGGGCGGCTGTCGCAGCGCATCTCGATGCCGGGCGCCATGGGCAGCTGGGCCGACCAGGTGACGTCGCTCAACACGCTGATCGACGACCTGGTGCGGCCGACCACCGACATCGCCCGCACCATCGGTGCCGTCGCCAAGGGCGACCTCGGCCAGTCGATGGACCTGCAGGTGGACGGCCGGCCGCTGAAAGGCGAGTTCCTGCGCTCGGCCAAGCTGGTCAACACCATGATCGAGCAGCTCTCGGTCTTCACCTCGGAAGTGACGCGGGTGGCGCGCGAAGTGGGCACCGAAGGCAAGCTGGGCGGCCAGGCCCAGGTGAAGGGCGTGTCGGGCGTGTGGAAGGACCTGACCGATTCGGTCAACCAGATGGCCGGCAACCTCACGGCGCAGGTGCGCAACATCGCCGACGTGACGATCGCCGTGGCCAACGGCGACCTCTCGAAGAAGATCACGGTGGACGTGCGCGGCGAGATCCTGCAGCTGAAGGAAGCCACCAACACCATGGTGGACCAGCTGCGCTCGTTCGCCTCGGAAGTGACGCGGGTGGCGCGCGAGGTCGGCACTGACGGGCGGCTGGGCGGCCAGGCCGTGGTGCCGGGCGTGGCGGGGACGTGGAAGGACCTGACCGACTCGGTCAACTCCATGGCCAACAACCTCACGTCGCAGGTGCGCAACATCGCCACCGTGACCACGGCCGTGGCGCGCGGCGACCTGTCGCGCAAGATCACGGTGGACGTGAAGGGCGAGATCCTGGAGCTGAAGGAAACCATCAACACCATGGTCGACCAGCTGAACGGCTTCTCCTCCGAAGTGACGCGGGTGGCGCGCGAGGTGGGCACCGAGGGCAAGCTGGGCGGCCAGGCCACGGTGCCGGGCATCGCCGGCACCTGGAAGGACCTGACCGACTCGGTCAACTCGATGGCGTCCAACCTGACGGGCCAGGTGCGCAACATCGCCGACGTGGCCACCGCCATCGCCAAGGGCGACCTGTCGCGCAAGATCACGGTGGAAGTGAAGGGCGAGATCCTTCAGCTGAAGCAGACCATCAACACCATGGTGGACCAGCTGAACGCCTTCGCCGGCGAAGTGTCGCGGGTGGCGCGCGAGGTGGGCACCGAGGGCAAGCTGGGCGGCCAGGCGGTGGTGGAAGGCGTGGCGGGCACCTGGAAGGACCTCACGGACAACGTGAACTTCATGGCCAACAACCTGACCGGCCAGGTGCGCAACATCGCGGAAGTGACCACCGCCGTGGCCAACGGCGACCTCTCGAAGAAGATCACGGTGGACGTGCGCGGCGAGGTGCTGGAGCTGAAGAACACGATCAACACCATGGTCGACCAGCTGAACGGCTTTGCCTCGGAAGTGACGCGGGTGGCGCGCGAGGTGGGCACCGAAGGCAAGCTGGGCGGCCAGGCGCAGGTACCGGGCGTGGCGGGTACCTGGAAGGACCTGACCGACTCGGTGAACTTCATGGCCTCCAACCTGACGGGCCAGGTGCGCAACATCGCGGAAGTGACCACCGCCGTGGCGCGCGGCGACCTGTCCAAGAAGATCACGGTGGACGTGCGCGGCGAAATTCTGGAACTGAAGAACACCATCAACACGATGGTCGACCAGCTGAACGGCTTCGCCGGCGAAGTGTCGCGGGTGGCGCGCGAGGTCGGCACCGAAGGCAAGCTGGGCGGCCAGGCCCAGGTGCTGGGCGTGGCCGGCGTGTGGAAAGACCTGACCGACAACGTCAACTCGATGGCGTCCAACCTCACGGCCCAGGTGCGCAACATCGCCGACGTGGCGACGGCCGTGGCCAATGGCGACCTGTCGAAGAAGATCACGGTGGACGTGAAGGGCGAAATCCTGGAGCTGAAGAACACCCTGAACACCATGGTGGACCAGCTGAACGGCTTCGCCTCGGAGGTGACGCGCGTCGCGCGAGAGGTCGGCACCGAGGGCAAGCTGGGCGGCCAGGCGCAGGTGCGCGGCGTCGCCGGCACCTGGAAGGATTTGACCGACAACGTCAACTCCATGGCCAATAACCTCACGGGCCAGGTGCGCAACATCGCGGAAGTGACCACCGCCGTGGCGCGCGGCGACTTGTCGCGCAAGATCACCGTGGAGGTGAAGGGGGAAATCCTGGAGCTGAAGAACACCATCAACACCATGGTGGACCAGCTGAACGGCTTCGCCTCGGAAGTGACGCGTGTCGCGCGCGAGGTGGGCACCGAAGGCAAGCTGGGCGGCCAGGCGCAGGTGCCCGGCGTGGCCGGCACCTGGAAGGACCTGACCGACAACGTGAACTTCATGGCCTCCAACCTGACGGGCCAGGTGCGCAACATCGCCGACGTGGCCACCGCCATCGCGCGCGGGGATCTCTCCCGCAAGATCACGGTGGAAGTGAAGGGCGAAATCCTGGCGCTGAAGGAAACCATCAACACGATGGTGGACCAGCTGAACGGCTTCGCCTCGGAAGTGACGCGGGTGGCGCGCGAGGTCGGCACCGAAGGGCGCCTGGGCGGCCAGGCACAGGTGCCGGGCGTGGCCGGCACCTGGAAGGACCTGACCGACAACGTCAACTCGATGGCGTCCAACCTGACCAACCAGGTGCGCAACATCGCCGACGTGACGATTGCCGTGGCCAACGGCGACCTGTCCAAGAAGATCACGGTGGACGTGCGCGGCGAAATCCTGGAGCTGAAGGAAACCATCAACACCATGGTCGACCAGTTGCGCTCGTTCGCGGCCGAAGTATCGCGGGTGGCGCGCGAGGTCGGCTCCGAAGGCAAGCTGGGCGGCCAGGCCGTGGTGCCGGGCGTGGCGGGCACCTGGAAGGACTTGACCGACAACGTCAACTCCATGGCCAACAACCTGACGGGCCAGGTGCGCAACATCGCCGACGTGGCAACCGCCATCGCGCGTGGCGACCTGAGCCGCAAGATCACGGTGGACGTGAAGGGCGAAATCCTGCAGCTGAAGGAAACCATCAACACCATGGTCGACCAGCTGTCGGCCTTCGCTTCCGAAGTGACGCGGGTGGCGCGCGAGGTGGGCTCCGAGGGCAAGCTGGGCGGCCAGGCCACGGTGCCGGGCGTGGCCGGCACCTGGAAGGACCTGACCGACAACGTCAACTCGATGGCGTCCAACCTCACGGCGCAGGTGCGCAACATCGCCGAGGTGACGATCGCCGTGGCGGCCGGCGACCTGTCCAAGAAGATCACGGTGGACGTGCGCGGCGAAATCCTTCAGCTGAAGGAAACCATCAACACCATGGTGGAGCAGCTGCGCTCCTTCGCCTCCGAGGTGACGCGGGTGGCGCGCGAGGTCGGCACCGAAGGCCGGCTGGGCGTGCAGGCCGTGGTGCCCGGCGTGGCCGGCACCTGGAAGGACCTGACCGACTCGGTGAACACCATGGGCGTGAACCTCACCTCCCAGGTGCGCAACATCGCGGAAGTCACGACCGCCGTGGCGCGCGGCGACCTGAACCAGAAGATCACGGTCGACGTGAAGGGCGAGATCCTGGAGCTGAAGAACACCATCAACACCATGGTCGACCAGCTCAACGGCTTCGCCGGCGAGGTGACGCGCGTCGCGCGTGAGGTGGGCACCGAAGGCAAGCTGGGCGGCCAGGCCCAGGTGCCCGGCGTCGGCGGCATCTGGAAGGACCTCACGGACAACGTGAACTTCATGGCGTCGAACCTGACCGAGCAGGTGCGCGGCATCGTGAAGGTGGTGACGGCCGTGGCCAACGGCAACCTGACGCAGCGCCTGACGGTGCAGGCCAAGGGCGAGGTGGCGGCGCTGGCCGACACCATCAACGGCATGACCGACACGCTGGCCACCTTCGCCGACCAGGTGACCAACGTGGCGCGCGAAGTGGGCGTGGAAGGGCGCCTGGGCGGCCAGGCCCACGTGCCCGGCGCGGCCGGCACCTGGAAGGACCTGACCGGCAACGTGAACCTGCTGGCGGCCAACCTGACCACCCAGGTGCGCGCCATCGCCGAGGTGGCCACTGCGGTGACCAAGGGCGACCTGACGCGCTCGATCCAGGTGGAGGCGCGCGGCGAGGTGTCCGACCTGAAGGACAACATCAACACGATGATTTCCAACCTGCGCGAGACGACCGAGTCGAACCGCGAGCAGGACTGGCTGAAGACCAACCTGGCGCGCTTCACCGGCATGCTGCAGGGCCAGCGCGAACTCAACACCGTGGGCAAGACGCTGCTGTCCGAGCTGGCGCCGCTGGTCAGCGCGCACCAGGGCAGCATCTACCACAACGGCAGCGTGGACGAGGGCGACAACGAGCTGGTGCTGCTGTCCACCTACGCGCAGTCCGGCAGCCTGCCGCTGTCCAGCCGGCTGAAGACCGGCGAAGGCCTGGTCGGCCAGTGCGCGGTCGAAGGCCGCCGCATCCTGCTGACCGACGCGCCGGCCGATTTCGTCACCATCAGCTCCAGCCTGGGCCAGGCGCACAAGGTCAGCGTGGTGGTGATCCCGGTGCTGTTCGAAAACGAGACCAAGGCGGTGATCGAGCTGGCCTCGCTGCAGCCGTTCAGCGCGGTGAACCTGAACTTCCTGGACCAGCTGGCGCTGTCCATCGGCGCGGTGTTCAACACCATCGAGGCGACCATGCGCACCGAGGGCCTGCTCACGCAGTCGCAGCAGCTCACGGCCGAACTGCAGTCGCGCCAGACCGAGCTGCAGCAGACCAACGAGGAGCTGGGCACCAAGGCGCGCCTGCTGGCCGAGCAGAACGCCGAGGTGGAGCGCAAGAACACCGAGGTGGAGCAGGCCCGCCGCGCGCTGGAGGAGAAGGCCTCCGAACTGGCGCTGACTTCCAAGTACAAGTCCGAGTTCCTGGCCAACATGTCGCACGAGCTGCGCACGCCGCTCAACTCGATCCTGATCCTGTCGCAGCAGCTGGCCGAGAACGCCGCGGGCAACCTGACCGCGCGGCAGATCGAGTTCTCGCGCAACATCAACTCCTCGGGCAGCGACCTGCTGAACCTGATCAACGACATCCTGGACCTGTCCAAGATCGAGTCGGGCACGGTGACGGTGGACGTCGAGGACATCTCGTTCAACTGGCTGCGCGAAAGCATCGACCGCAACTTCCGCCACGTGGCCGAGGCCAAGAGCCTGCCGTTCCACGTCAAGTTCGCCGAAGACCTGCCGCGCACCATGGACAGCGACCCCAAGCGCCTGCAGCAGATCCTGAAGAACCTGCTGTCCAACGCGGTGAAGTTCACCTCGCACGGCCAGGTGGAGGTGCGTGTCGGCCTGGCCGAAGGCGGCTGGAGCCCGGAGCACCCGGTGCTGAGCCAGGCGCCGCAGGTGGTGGCGTTCGCGGTGGAGGACACCGGCATCGGCGTGGCGCCGGACAAGCAGCGCCTGATCTTCGAGGCCTTCCAGCAGGCCGACGCCGGCACCTCGCGCAAGTACGGCGGCACCGGCCTGGGCCTGGCCATCAGCCGCGAGCTGGCGGTGCTGCTGGGCGGCGAGATCCGGCTGCAGAGCGCGCACGGCAAGGGCAGCACCTTCACGCTGTACCTGCCGCTGCACTACACCGGCCCGGATTCGTCCACCGTGATGCGCAAGGCCAAGTCGCCGGGCGGCGATGCCGTGATGCCGGTGCTGGCGCTGCCGGTGGCGCGCGAGGAACACATCGCCGACGACCGCGACGACATCGAGCCCGGCGACCCGGTGCTGCTGGTGATCGAGGACGATCCGCACTACGCGCGCATCCTGCTCGGGCTGGCGCGCGACCAGGGCTTCAAGGGCCTGGTGGCGACCAAGGGCGCGATGGGCCTGTCGCTGGCGCGCCAGTACCGGCCGGCGGCCGTGTCGCTGGACATCTACCTGCCCGACATGCTGGGCTGGACGGTGTTGAACCAGCTCAAGCTGGACCCGGCGCTGCGCCACATCCCGGTGCAGATCATTTCGATGGAGGAGGAACGCCAGCACGGCCTGGCGCACGGCGCCTTCGCCTATGTGGTGAAGGAGTCCACCACCGACAACCTCGAGGCCGCCATCGAGCGCCTGAAGAAGTTCACCGTGCCGCGCACCAAGCGGCTGCTGGTGGTGGAGGACAACGCCATCGAGCGCAACGCGGTGGTGGAGCTGCTGGCCCACGACGACATCGAGATCGTCACCGCGGCCAACGGCGACGACGCGCTGGCGGCGCTGAAGGGCGAGCCCTTCGACTGCGTGGTGCTCGACCTGCGCCTGCCCGACATGACCGGCTTCGAGCTGCTGGAGCGGCTGCGCGCAGACGAGGCGCTGCTGCCGGTGCCGGTGGTGGTGTTCACCGGCAAGGACCTGAGCCAGAACGAGCAGCTGCGGCTGAACACCATGGCCAAGAGCATCGTGCTGAAGGACGTGCGTTCGCCCGAGCGCCTGCTGGACGAAACGGCGCTGTTCCTGCACCGGGTGGTAACCGACCTGCCGTCGGCCAAGCAGGCCATGCTGGAGCGGCTGCACGACTCCTCGGAGGTGCTGCGCGGGCGCAAGGTGCTGGTGGTCGACGACGACGCGCGCAACATCTTCGCGCTGACCTCGGTGCTGGAGAACCACGAGGTGGAGGTGATCAGCGCCACCAACGGCCGCCAGGCCATCGAGATCATCAAGACCACGCCCGAACTGGAGATGGTGCTGATGGACATCATGATGCCGGAGATGGACGGCTACGAAACCATGCGCGAGATCCGCAAGGACCCGGCGTTCCGCACGCTGCCGATCCTGGCGCTGACCGCCAAGGCCATGAAGGGCGACCGCGAGAAGTGCCTGGACGCCGGCGCCAGCGACTACATTTCCAAACCGGTCAACACGAACCAGTTGCTCTCGCTGATGCGGGTGTGGCTGTACAGGTAACCATGGGCGAGACGCAACCGAACCCCCGCGCCGGCCAGGAGGGCCTGCCCTCGGCCGAAGCGGTGCAGGCCAACATCCTGATCGTCGACGACGAGCCGAAGAACCTGGCCGTGCTGGAAAGCATCCTGGACGAGCCCGGCTACCGGCTGGTGCGCGCCACCTCGGGCGAGCAGGCGCTGCTGGCGCTGATGGCCGACGAGTTCGCCGTGCTGGTGCTGGACGTGCGCATGCCGGGCATGACCGGCTTCGAGCTGGCGCAGATGGTGAAGGACCGCAAGAAGACCGCGCGCATCCCGATCATCTTCCTGACCGCCTACTACAACGAGGACCAGCACGTGATGGAAGGCTACGGCAGCGGCGCCGTGGACTACCTGCACAAGCCGGTCAACGCGGCGGTGCTGCGCTCCAAGGTGTCGGTGTTCGCCGAGCTGCACCGCCGCGGGCGCGCGCTGGAAGCCGCCAACCGCCTGCTGCTGGGCGAGGTGGCCGAGCGCCGGCGCGCCGAGGTGCGGCTGTCGGAGCTGAACGCCTCGCTGGACCGGCGCGTGACCGAGCGCACGCACGAGCTGCAGGTGAGCGAGGCGCGGCTGCTGGAGGCGCACCGCCGCAAGGACGAATTCCTGGCCACCCTGGCGCACGAGCTGCGCAACCCGCTGGCGCCGGTGCGCAACGCGGTGGAGCTGCTCAAGCGGCACGCGCTGCCGCCGGACAAGGTGGCCTGGGCCACCGAGCGCATCGACCGCCAGGTGCACGTGCTGGCCCGGCTGGTGGACGACCTGATGGACGTGAGCCGCATCAACCAGGGCCGCATCGAGCTGCGCCGCGAACCGGTCGCGCTGAACGACATCCTGGCCGACGCGGTGGAGACGGTGCGCCCGGTGATGGAGGAGCTGCGCCACGAGTTCGCGATGCTGCTGCCGGACGGCCAGCTGGTGGTGCACGCCGACCGCGTGCGCCTGGCGCAGGCCTTCACCAACCTGCTGCACAACGCGGCCAAGTACACCGAGCCCGGCGGCCGGGTGGAGCTGGGCGTGCTGATCGAGCGGGAGCAGGCGGTGGTCACCATCCGAGACACCGGCATCGGCATCCCGCCGGACCGGCTGGACAGCGTGTTCGAGATGTTCTCGCAGGTCGAGTCGGCGCTGGTGCGTTCGCGCGGCGGCCTGGGCATCGGCCTGTCGCTCACGCAGCAGCTGGTGCAGATGCACGGCGGCGCGGTCAAGGCCTACAGCGACGGGCCGGGCCAGGGCAGCCGCTTCCACGTGCAGCTGCCGCTGGCGGCCGCGCAGGCGCAGCCGCTGCCGGCCGCGGCGCCGCTCCAGGAGTCCTCCACCGCGCCGTCCGCCGAGGCGGCCGCGGCACCGGCGCCCCTGCGCATCGTGATCGCCGACGACAACGTCGACGCCGCCGAAACCATGGCGCTGCTGCTGGAGCTGATGGGCCACCGCGTCTGGCAGGCCTACGACGGCGAGGCCGCGGTGCGCGTGGTCGCCGAGCGCGACCCGCAGCTGGTGCTGCTGGACATCGGCATGCCGAAGCTGAACGGCTACGACGCCTGCCGCCGCATCCGCGTGCAGCCCGGCGGCACGGAGCGCTTCGTCGTGGCCTTGACCGGCTGGGGCCAGCCGCACGACATCCAGCGCTCCGCCGAGGCCGGCTTCGACCGCCACCTGGTCAAGCCGATCGACGCAGCCGCGCTGGAACAGCTGGTCGCCGAGCTGCCGCCGAAGCCGGGCCCGGCGCGAGTGCGCGACGCGGGCTAGAGGGCGACAGCCTTTCGCCGCCTACTCCACCACGCGCCGTAGCGGCAGCGAGAAGTAGAAGGTCGCGCCGGCGCCGGGGCTGCTGTCGGCCCAGGCGCGCCCGCCGTGCCATTCGACCACCCGCTTGACGATGGCCAGGCCGATGCCGGTGCCCTCGTAGTCGGCGTGCGGGTGCAGGCGGTGGAAGGCCGAGAACAGGCGCGCGGCATGCTCGGGGTCGAAGCCGACGCCGTTGTCGCGCACGAAGAACACCGCCTCGGCTTCGGCGCGCTGCCAGCCGACCTCGATGCACGCCGGCGCGCGGCCGGCGGCGAACTTTGCCGCGTTGGACAGCAGGTTCCAGAGCACCTGGCGCATGGTCGCCGCGTCCACCGAGGCGACCGGCAGCGGCGCCACCCGCAGCTCCATGCCGGGCGGCAGCTGCAAATCGGCCAGCACCGCCCGCGCCATCGCATGCAGGTCCTGCGGGCTGTCGGCCGGCCGCCCCTGGCCGGCCTTGGCCAGCGCCAGCAGGCCGGCGACCATGCCGGTCATCCGGTGCGCGTTCGCCGCGATGCGCTCGCACAGGTGCTCCACCCGCGCCGTGTCGCCGCGCCGCAGCGCCGGTGCCAGCGCCGAGGCGAAGCCGGCGATCGCATCCAGCGGCGCGCGCAGGTCGTGCGCCACCGAATACGAGAAGCTCTCCAGCGCCTCGTTGGCCGCGGCCAGCTCGCCGGTGCGCTCGCGCACCCGGGCCTCCAGCTCGCTGTTGAGCCGCTTCAGTTCCTGCTGCGCCAGTTCCAGCTCGGTCACGTCCACCGTGCAGCCGTGCCACAGCACCGAACCGTCGTCCTGCCGCTCGGGCTGCGAGTGGGTGAGGTAGAAGCGCACGCCGCCCAGCGGCAGCACCACGCGGTAGTCCACCGAGAAATGGCTCAGCGCGCGGGCCGACTCCGCGGTGGCCGCCGCCACGCGCTGGGCGTCGTCGGGGTGGATGCGGTCCCGCAGCGCCGCCGCGGCGTGCCGCGCCTGCTGCGGCGACACCTCGAACATGCGGTGGATGCCGTGGCTGGCGAACGGCAGCGTCGCGCTGCCGTCCGGTGCCAGGCGCAGCTGGAAGATCATGCCGGGGATGTTGAGCGACAGCTTCTCCAGCAGCGTGCGGTGCCGGGCCTCGCTCTCGCGCAGCTGCCGCTCCAGCACCGGCAGGCGGTCCAGCATGCGGTTGAACTGAGCCGCCACGCGCGCGATCTCGCTCGGGCCGCCCTCGGGCGCACGCTGGTCCAGCTCGCCGCTGGCCACGCGTTCGGCGGTGCGCGCCAGCGCGGCCATCGGGGCGGTCACCTTGCGGCTGATGCGCAGCACCACCACGCCGGCCAGCAGCAGCACGGCCAGGCCGACCAGGGCCGAGCGCGCGGCGCTTTCCCGCACCGGCCCGTAGACCTGCTCGGAGGCGACGCCGGCGACGGTGTAGAGGCCGAGGTGGCTGGCCGGCCGCACGGCGTAGACCCGCTCGACGCCGTCGCGCGCCTGCACCAGCGTGGTCTGGCCGCGGCGCATCCGCTCGAACAGGGCGCTGTCGCGCAGCCGGGTGCCGACCATGCCGGCATCGGGCGAGCGCGCCAGGATGAAGCCCTGCGCGTCCACCAGCGTGGTGGCGCTGCCGGCGGGCAGCGGCGCGACCAGCAGCCGCTCCAGCGCCGCGCTGGACACCACCATCTGGATGGCGCGCACCGGCGTGCCTTCGCCGTGCAGCGGATAGGTGATGGTGAAGGTCCAGCCGCCGTTCGCGCGGGCCGGCTGGCTGAGGATCGGCGTGTCGGCGCGCGCCAGCACGCCGGGCGGCACGTACGTGGCCAGCGCCGTGTCGCCGACCGCGCAGGAGCGCTGCCCGTCGGCGTCGAGCAGCAGCACGCTCCTGAGGTGGTCCTGCAGGCCGGAGACGAACAGCAGGAAGCGCCTGCAGGCCGCCAGGTCGCCGGCCTCCGGCAGCGGCTGGCGATTCAGCAGCCCGACCATGCGCTGGTGGCTGGCCAGCAGCGCATCCACGTCGGACGCGGTGTCGGCCGCCACGCCGCGCACCAGCGAATTCGCATCCTGCAGCGCCAGCCTGGTGTCGCGCGCGATGTTGTAGCCCATCAGTGCGATCAGCGGCGCCGCGCAGGCCAGCACCAGCCCCGACAGCAGCAGGCCCAGCGGCGCGCCGGCCGGAAAAGCAGCGCCGGTCGCCGGCGGCTTCGCGCGCCGGCGGTCCAGCAGCAGGAAGATCAGCAGCGCGGTGCTGGCGACGAAGGCCGTGCCCTTGTAGGTCTGGAAGCGCTTGAAGCCGCCGGTGGAGGCGAACAGGATCGCGCCGACCTCATCCGAGAACCCGATCCACATCAGCCCGATCGCAAGATAGGCCAGGCTGACCGCGATGGCGAACGACCGCGGAGACTCGCGAAACCACCCGCCCATGAGCGCTTACTCCCGAAACAACAAGAAACGGTAACCTGCCTGGACAAGGACCGCAGCTAGGGTTTTTGCTGTGAGTGCTAGAGGCTTACCATGGGCCGCAACCACGGAGCCCCGCATGTTTCTCACCCTCCTGTTCGACGACGCCGTCGTGACGCCGGCGCAACTGCGGGACCGAGCGCTGCGCGCCGCCGCCGGCTTCGCGGCCTGCGGCGTCGGCGAAGGCGACGTCATTGCCGTGATGCTGCGCAACGAGCCGGCCGCGGTGGAGGCGATCCTGGCGGCGCGCCACGCCGGCGCCTACTGGTGTGGCCTGAACTGGCACTTCAAGGCGGCCGAGGCGCGCTGGGTGCTGGAGGACAGCGGCGCGAAGCTGCTGGTGGTGCACGCGGACCTGCTCGCGCAGATCGCCGACGGCATTCCGGCGGGCGTGAAGGTGCTCGCGGTGCGGCCGCGGCCGCTGACGGTGCGCCAATACAAGCTGCAGCCGGAGACGGCGCTGCCGCAGGGCGTGCAGATGTGGGATGCATGGCTGCAGGGCTTCGCGCCCGCGCAGGGCGAGATGAAGCGCGCGCGCGGCTTCATGCCCTACACCTCCGGCACCACCGGCAGGCCCAAGGGCGTGAAGCGCGCGCCGTCCGACGCGGCGCTGGCGGCGGCCACGGCGGCCATCGGCCGCGCGGTGTTCGGCATCGGCCCCGATGCGCGGGCGCTGCTGTGCGCGCCGCTGTACCACAGCGCGCCGGCTTCTTACATCAACTTCTGCGCGCAGGCCGGCGCCACCTTGCGGCTGGAGCCGCGCTTCGATGCGCAGCGGCTGCTGGAACTGGTGGAGCGCGACCGCAGCACGCATCTGTACCTGGTGCCCACCATGTACCAGCGCCTGCTGCGCCTGCCCGATGCGCAGCGCGCGGCGCACGACATCGGCTCGGTGCGCTTCGTGGCGTCCACCGGCTCGCCGTGCCCGCCGCAGGTGAAGAAGGCGATGATCGACTGGTGGGGGCCGGTCATCAACGAGGCCTATGCGTCCAGCGAAACCGGCTACGTCACCTTCATCGGCTCCGGGGAGTGGCTGGCGCACCCGGGCTCGGTCGGCCGCGCCGTCGGCGGCGCGCTGCTGAAGATCCTGGACGACGACGGCAACGAGGTGCCGGCCGGCACCACCGGCCTCATCTACGCGCGCCAGCCGGCGTACCCGGACTTCGTCTATGCCAACGACACATCGGGCGCGCGCGCCGCGATGGAGCGCGACGGCCTGGTCACATTAGGCGACATGGGTTACCTGGACGCCGAGGGCTATCTCTACATCTGCGACCGCAAATCCGACATGGTGATCTCCGGCGGCGTGAACATCTATCCGGCGGAGATCGAGGCGGCGCTCTCCATGCTGCCGGGCGTGGCCGACTGCGCGGTGTTCGGCATTCCCGACGAAGAGTGGGGTGAAGCGCTGGCCGCCGCGGTCCAGCCGCGCCCCGGCGCCGTGCTCTCGCAGGACGACGTGAAGGCCTTCCTGCGCGAGCACCTGGCCGGCTACAAGGTGCCCAAGCTGGTGGAGTTCCACGCACAGCTGCCGCGCGAGGACACCGGCAAGATCTTCAAGCGCAAGCTGCGCGCGCCGCATTGGGAAAAAGCCGGCCGGGCGATCTGAGCCTGATCCATGGGGCAATCAGCCCCCCTAATGCGCCCGCTCGAATCCGCATCCCGCTTGGCGGAATGTCGCATGCGTTTCCACAATGCGGCCATATCCAACAATGCGGGAGACAGGAATGCGCATCGGCGTGCCAAAAGAAATCAAGAACCACGAATACCGCGTCGGCCTCACGCCGGCCAGCGTGCGCGAGCTGGTGCGCCACGGCCATGAGGTGTGGGTGCAGTCCGGCGCCGGTGCCGGCGTGGGCCTCGAGGACGACCAGTACACCGCCGCCGGCGCGCGCATCGCGGCCAGCGCCGCCGAGGCCTTCGAGCAGGGCGAGATGATCGTCAAGGTGAAAGAGCCGCAGCCGCAGGAAATCGCCATGCTGCGCAAGGGCCAGCTGCTCTACACCTACCTGCACCTCGCGCCCGATCCCGAGCAGACCGCGGGCCTGGTGAAGTCCGGCGCCGTGTGCGTCGCCTACGAAACCATCACCGCACCGGGCGGCGGCCTGCCGCTGCTGGCGCCCATGAGCGAAGTGGCCGGCCGCATGTCGGTGCAGGTCGGCGCCACGCACCTGGAAAAAGCGCAGGGCGGCCGCGGCATCCTGCTGGGCGGTGTGCCCGGCGTGCCGGCCGCGCACGTGGTGGTGCTGGGGGCCGGCGTGGTCGGCACCAACGCGCTGCAGATGGCCGTGGGCATGGGCGCGCAGGTCACGGTGCTGGACAAGAACGTGGACCGCCTGCGCCAGCTGGATCTGGTGTACGGCAACCGCATCGCCACGCTGTTCTCCACCACGCAGAGCCTGGAGGAAGCCGTGATGAAGGCCGACCTGGTGATCGGCGGCGTGCTGATTCCCGGCGCCGCGGCGCCCAAGCTGGTGACGCGAGAAATGATCTCGCGCATGAAGAAGGGCTCGGTGGTGGTGGACGTCGCCATCGACCAGGGCGGCTGTTTCGAGACCTCGCACGCCACCACGCATGCCGACCCCACCTACGTGGTCGACGGCGTGGTGCATTACTGCGTGGCCAACATGCCGGGCGCGGTGCCGCGCACCTCCACCTTCGCGCTGAACAACGCCACCATCGGCCCCGCGCTGGCGCTGGCCGACAAGGGCTGGCAGCAGGCGCTGAGCGACAACGCGCACCTGCGCGCCGGCCTGAACGTGGCGCTCGGCAAGGTGGTGTGCGAACCGGTCGCGCGCCAGCTTGGATACGACTACGTTCCCGCGGAGCGCATGCTGTCTTGAATCTTCCGTCCTCTGACGATGTCCTGGCCGCGTGGCGCACGATCGCGCCGCTGCTGCCGCGTTCTCCCCTGGTGCCCGCGGGCCGCACTTGCGGCGGCAGGCCGCTGCTGCTGAAGGCCGAGTCGCTGATGCCGACCGGTTCGTTCAAGATCCGCGGCGCCACCCATGTGATCGCTCAGCTCGACGCGGCACAACGCGCGCGCGGCGTGGTCGCGTACTCCACCGGCAACCATGCGCAGGCGGTCGGCAAGGCTGCGGCCGATGCCGGCGTGCGCGCCACGGTGGTGATGTCGCCCGATGCGCCGGCCGCCAAGATCGACGCCACGCGCGGCTACGGCGCCGAGGTGGTGATGGCGCCTTCGGACTCGCAGGCGCGGCGCCTGCTGGCCGAGCAGCTCGCGCGCGAGCGCGGCGCGGTGCTGGTGCCGCCGTACGACGATGCGCGCATCGTCGCGGGGCAGGGCACCATCGCGTTGGAACTGCTGGAGCAGCTGGGTGACCTGCGCCCCGCGGCGGTCTATGTGCCGGTCGGCGGCGGTGGATTGATCTCGGGCATCGCCACCGCGCTGGCGGGGCTCAGCCCGGGTACGCGTGTGGTCGGCGTCGAGCCCGAGCTGGAAGACGATGCCTGCCGCTCCTGGCAAGCCGGCGAGATCGTGACCGGCACGGCCACCGCCAGCATCGCCGACGCGGTGAAGGTGCAGCGCATCGGCGATCTGACTTTCGCGCTGATGCGCAAGCACGTGCACGCGATGCGGACCGTGCCGGAACAGGCGATGGCACGTGCCGCGCTGGAATGCTTCGACCGCTGGCGGCTGGTGGTCGAGCCGGCCGGCGCGCTGGGGCTGGCGGCGGCGCGCGATCACGAAGACGATGCATCGGATGCGCAGCGGCCGGTGGTCGTCATCGCATCGGGCGGCAACACCAGCCTGGAGGCCTTGCAGGCCCTGCGCGCGCTGGCCTGAAGCGCCCTTTCTTTGGCCTTCAGGCGCCGAGTTCCGTTGGCACGCCGAAGCGCCGCGCCAGCGCCTCGCGTCCGCGCGGCGTGAAGCGCAGGCCGCGGCCATCCAGGTCCTTGTTGGCCCACTTCAGGCGCAGCACCGTTTCCAGCAGGGCCGCGCCCGCGGCGCCGCCCAGGTGCGGCCGGCGCTCGCTCCAGTCGAGGCAGGCGCAGGCGAAGCGGCGGCGGCGCTTGCGCATGCCGTCCACGTCGACCTCCAGCGCCGCCAGCCCGCGCTCGCCGTCGGGCGTCAGGTCGTAATCGTCTTCCGCGCCGCGCTGCTGCTTCAGCCAGCCCGCATCGAACAGCTTGTCGTGCAGGGCCACCGCCAGCGTGCCGGCCATGTGGTCGTAGCAGGTGCGCGCCAGGCGCAGGCGCTGCGGCGTGGACGGCACGAAGGGCTTGGGCCGGCTGCCGGCCAGCACCATCAGCGCTTCCAGCGCCGCCGCCACGCGCGGGTCGCCGATGCTGTAGTAGCGGTGGCGGCCCTGGGCCAGCACCTTCACCATGTTCTGGTCCTTCAGCTTCGCCAGGTGCACCGAGGCGGTGGACGCGCTCACCTCGGCGATGGCGGCCAGCTCCGTGCCGGTGCGCGCGGCACCGTCCATCAGGCTGCACAGCATGCGGGCGCGCGCGGGCTCCGCGATGGCGGCGGCGGCTTGCGCGACGAGGCGGTCGGCGAATTCGGCATCCATGCTTTGATGGTAAGCGAAGCGAAAAACCATGCGGCCGACAGAATGCCCTGCATGGAACCGATTGATCCCCTGCAGGCCGTCACGCACGGCGACCCCTATCCCTTCTATGCCCGGCTGCGCGCCGGCCCGCCGCTCGCCTACGACGCATCGCTCAAACTGTGGATCGCCGCGCGCGCGGCGGTGCTGGACGAGGTCTTCGCACACCCTGCCATGCGGGTGCGGCCGGCCGCCGAACCGGTGCCCGCCGCCATCGCCGGCAAGCCCGCCGGCGATGTGTTCGCGCGGCTGGTGCGCATGAACGACGGCGCCGGCCACCAGCCGGCCAAGCGTGTGGTCGAGCAGGTGCTGGCTGCCGTGCCGGCGCAGCAGGTGGAGGCGAGTGCGGTGCGCATCGCAGCCGGCCTGCTGCCGCGCGCGGACGATGCGGACGCGCTCAACCGCTGGCTGTTCGAAGTACCCGTGCGCAGCGTTGCATCGCTGCTGGGATTCGGCGACGCCGCGCTGGAAGAAATCGCCGCATCCACGCGCGATTTCGTCGCCTGCCTGTCCCATCTCAGCACGGCCGCGCAGCTTGCCGCGGCGCACGCCGCCGCAACGCGACTGGGCGACTCTGTGGCGCGGCTGGCCGAGGAGGGCGGCACCGGCATCGCCGCGCAACTGCGCAGGGCGGCGCAGGCGCAGGACTGGAACGACGCGCACGCCATCACGGCCAACCTGGTCGGGCTGCTGTCGCAGACCTATGAGGCCACGGCTGGCCTGGCCGGCAACAGCCTGGTCGCGCTGTCGCGGCATCCGGCGACGCTGGAATTCGCAACGCAAACGACGGACGGCTGGCTGCGCGTCGCGCGCGAAACCTCCCGCTTCGATTCGCCGGTGCAGAACACGCGCCGCTTCGCCGCCGAGGCTGTGCGCATCGCCGGCGTGGATCTCCCCGCAGGCGCGCCGGTGCTGCTGGTGCTGGCCGCCGCCAACCGCGACCCCGAGGCCAATCCCGATCCCGATGCGTTCGACCCGCAGCGCGCTGCACCGCGCCTCTACAGCTTCAGCCGCGGCGCCCATGCCTGCCCCGGGCAGGAGCTGGCCTGCCGCATCGCCGCCGCCGCGCTGCAGGCCCTGCACGCGGGCGCGGCACGGCCGCGCGGCGAGACGCTGCGCTGGTCCTACCGGCCTTCGGCCAACGGCCGGCTGCCGGTCTTCCACTGAACACCCTGAGGAACAACACCATGATCGCCGTGATCTTCGAAGTCATGCCGCAAGACGGCCACCGCGAGACCTACCTGGACATCGCCGCACGGCTGCGGCCGCAGCTGGACGCCATCGACGGCTTCCTTTCCATCGAGCGCTTCCAGAGCCTGAGCGATCCGGGCAAGCTGCTGTCGCTGTCGTTCTGGCGCGACGAGGCCGCCGTGATGCAGTGGCGCAATACCGAAGAACACCGCGAGGCGCAGAAGGCCGGCCGCGGCGGCGTGTTCCGCGACTACCGGCTGCGCATCGCCGCCGTGGTGCGCGACTACGGCCTCAACGAGCGCGCCGAGGCGCCGCAGGACAGCCGGGGCGTCCATGGGTGAGCGGAAAGCCGCGCGCAAGCTGGGCATCCTGGGCGGCGTCGGCTGGACCTCCACCGCCGTGTACTACGCGCAGCTGTGCCGCCGCAGCGAGCGCGCGCAGCAAGGCCGCGATACGGGCAGCGTCTCCTCCACGCTGGAGATGGCGATCGAGTCGCTGGACCTGGCCCGTGCCGTGTCGCTGCTCGGCACGGACGGCGACGAGGCCTCATGGGCGGCATTCGATGCGTACCACACCGATGCGTTGCTGCGGCTCGAGCGCTCCGGTGCGCGGGTGGCGGTGATGGCCAGCAACACGCCGTACCACCGGCTGGCAGCCATCGTGCGCGGCGTCGGCATTCCCGTGCTGGACCTGTTCGCGCTGCTGGCCGCGCGCTGCGCCGCGGCCGGTGTGCGGCGCGCGCTGGTGCTGGGCACGCCGACCACCATGGGCTCCCACGTGCTGCACGGCGCCTTCGCCGCGGCGGGCGTGCGCAGCGAGGTGCCGGACGATGCGCGCGACCGCGCCGAGCTGGCGGCGCTGATCGACGGGCTGCAGAAAGGCGGCGTGCCGGATGCGGCGGACCGCATCGATCGGCTGGTTGCCGGCTGCCTGGGCGCGGATGCGGCCAGCGGCATGGTGGTGCTGGCCTGCACCGAGCTGCCGCTGGCCTTCGGCGCCGCCGGCGCGCAGGCCGCCTTCACGCACGGCGGCGTGCGCTACCTCGACTCGGCGCTGGTGCACGTCGAGGCCGCGCTCGACGCCTGCTGCGCGGATGTCGCATGCGCATGACCGCCTTTCCGCGTTCGGAGAGTCAGCGCCGCAGCGGCAGGAAAGCCTGCTTCAGCTGGCGCAGCACGAAGCTGGATTTGCTGTGGCGGATGCCGGGAATCTTGTACAGTTGCTCGCGCAGCAGCCGCTCGTAGTCGCGCGTGTCGCGCACCGCCAGCCGCAGGTAGTAGTCGTAATCGCCCGACACCAGGAAGGCCTCCAGCACCTCGGGAATGCCGGCCAGCGCCTTGCCGAAGTCGAACAGCGCCTGGTCCGAGTGGTCGTTCAAGGTCACCTGCACGATCACCGTGTCGGCCAGGCCCACCTTGCTCGGGTTCACGCGCACGGTGTAGCCCTCGATCACGCCGGCCTCCTCCATGCGCTTGATGCGCGACCAGCAGGGCGAGGTGGTCAGGCCCACCTTGCCCGACAGCTCCTGCAGGCTCATGCGCGCGTCCTGCTGCAGCGCTTCCAGGATGGCGGTGTCGTAGCGGTCCAGTTGCATTCTGTGAATTCGAGTGATGACAGAAGGATTTGCTGGATTATCCGTAAATCCCAAGAAAACAAGCAAGTTTTGCTGGGCGCCCGCTGGCACAGTGGCGCAATGGACATGCCCACCCTCAGCCGCTCGCTCCTTCCCGCCGCATTGCCGCTCCAGCCCCGGCGCAACGGGGCCGAGGCGCTGATCGCGCAGCTGGTGGAGCTGGGCGTGGACACCGTGTTCGGCTACCCCGGCGGCGCCGTGCTGCCGCTGTACGACGCGCTGTACGGCCAGCAGCGGCTGCGCCACGTGCTGGTGCGCCACGAGCAGGCGGCGGTGCACGCGGCCCAGGGCTATGCGCGTTCCACCGGCAAGGTCGGTGTGGTGTTCGTCACCTCGGGCCCCGGCATGAGCAACACCACCACCGGCCTGCTGGACGCCATGTGCGATTCGGTGCCCATCGTCTGCATCAGCGGGCAGGTGCCCACCACGGCGATCGGCACCGACGCGTTCCAGGAATGCGACGCTTTGGGCATCAGCCGGCCGGTGACCAAGTGGAACGCGCAGGTGCGCGCGCCGGGCCAGCTGCACGGCCTGGTGCGCAAGGCCTTCGAGGTGGCCGCGGGCGGGCGGCCGGGCCCGGTGCTGCTGGACTTCCCGAAGGACATGCAGCTCGCGCCCGACCCCGGCCGCGCGGCTGCGCCGGAACCCGCGCGCACGCGCCGCCATGCAACGCACGCGGTGCCGCGGCCGCAGCTGCGCAAGGCGGCCGAGCTGATCCGTGCGGCGAAGCAGCCGGTGTTCTACGGCGGCGGCGGGCTCGTGAACTCGGGCCTGGAGGCTTGCAAGCTGTTCGCTGAGATAGTGGAGCTGACCGGCGCGCCCTGCACGCTCACGCTGCTGGGCCTGGGCGCCTACCCGGCTTCGGGCCCGGCCTTCCTGGGCATGCTGGGCATGCACGGCACGCTGGAGGCGAATCTCGCCATGCACCACGCCGACCTGGTGGTCTGCGTGGGCGCGCGCTTCGACGACCGGGTCACCGGCAAGCTGGACGCCTTCTGCCCGGACGCCAAGGTGATCCACGTGGACATCGATCCGCGCTCGATCAACAAGGTGGTGAACGCCGACGTGCCGCTGGTGGGCGACTGCGCCGAGGTGCTGCGCGGCGTGCTGGACAACCTGCGGCGCGACACCACGCCCGCGCCCGACCTGGACGGCTGGTGGCAGCGCATCCGGCAGTGGCGCTCGCTGGCCTGCCTGGCGTTTGCCGACGGCAGCGAAGCCATCCGGCCGCAGGCGCTGATGGCGACCCTGCGCGACCAACTCGCCGGGCGCTTTCCCGTCATCGCCACCGACGTCGGCCAGCACCAGATGTGGGCCGCGCAGTACATGCGCGTCGAGCGGCCGCGCGACTGGCTCACCTCCGGCGGCGCCGGCACCATGGGCTACGGCCTGCCGGCGGCCATCGGCGCGCAGATCGCCCACCCGGACCGGCTGGTGGTGTGCATCAGCGGCGACGCCTCGGTGCTGATGAACATCCAGGAACTCTCCACCGCCATGCAGCACCGCGCGCCGGTGAAGGTGGTGCTGATGAACAACGGCTGCATGGGCATGGTGCGGCAGTGGCAGGAACTGATCCACGGCGGACGCTACAGCCACAGCTACACCGAGGCGCTGCCCGACTTCGTGGCGCTGGCGCGCGCCTTCGGCTGGGGCGCCGACCGCGTGCAGCACCGCGCCGGGCTGGACGGCGCGCTGGCGCGCTGCCTGGCCAGCGAGGGGCCGTACTTCCTGGACGTCTGCGTCACGCAGGAGGAGAACTGCTTCCCGATGATCCCGGCCGGCCACGGCCACCACGAGATCTGGCTGGGCAAGGATCGGCCGTACGTGGCCGACACACCCTCACCCTAACCCTCTCCCGCATGCGGGAGAGGGGACTTGGGCCGCAGCATTGCGATTACCCGCCCGCCGAACACGTTCACCAGCAAGCCCGCCAGCACCAGCAGCCCCGCCCCGATCTTCCAGCTGGGGAAGGTCTCGCCCAGCAGCCAGGCCGAGAACAGCGCGGCCACCACGGGCCCAAGCAGCGTGAAGGGCGCCACCATGCCGACCGGATGGCGCGCCATCAGCCAGGCCCACAGGCTGTAGCCGACGTGCGTGCTCGCATAGACGATGTAGGCCACCGCGCCGATGCCCAGCCACGACACGTTCTGCACGCCGTGCGCGATGCGCTGCGGCCCTTCGACCATGTACGACAGCACGAACAGCGGCAGCGGCGCGGCCAGGCTGGACCACACCACCAGCGCCAGCATGTCGACCTTGCCCAGCGACTTGCCGACGATGTTGCCGGCGCCCCAGCATGCCGCGGCGGCCAGCCCGAACAGCAGGCCCACCAGCGTGAGGTCGCCGCCCGTGTTGGATGCGATCACCACCAGGCCCAGCGCCGAGATCGCGGCCCCGCCCAGCTGCAGCGGGGTCATGCGCTCGCCGCGGAAGGCCCAGGCCAGGCCGATGGTGACGAACACCGACAGCTGCAGCGCCAGCGCGCCGACGGCGGCCGACATGCCCACCGCCATGCCGTAGAACAGCAGGCCGAACTGCAGCGCGAAGACGAGGATGCCGTATGCTGCGACACGCCAGAACGGCGCGGCCGGCGGCTTGATGAAGAACACCGCCGGCAGCGCGGTCAGCGCGAAGCGCACGGCGGCCATGAAGATCGGCGGCAGTTCGGCCAGCCCCACCTTGATGGCGATGAAGTTGAAGGACCAGATGGCCACGACGAACAGGGCAACGAGGATGTGGGGAATCGGCATGGGCGGCAGGTTGGGTGAGTTCCCCATGCTGCGCGCCTTGCCCATCCGCGGTCAAACGAGTTGTGTTCAACGCCTGTGCAGGAACATTCACAAGTGAACCTCGACCTGCCGCCGATGCAGGGCCTGCGGGCGCTGGAAGCATTGGCGCGGCACCTGAATTTCTCGCGCGCGGCCGAGGAATTGAACCAGACGCCGGGCGCCATCAGCCACCAGATCAAGGCGCTGGAAGAAGCGCTGGGCGTGCGCCTGTTCGAGCGCAGCAAGCGCGCCGTGGCGCTGACGCCGGTCGGGCGCCGCTATGCCGGCGAGATCCGCGCGGCGCTGCAGAAGGTGTCTGAAGCCACGCGCGAGCTGCGCGGCGCGCGCGGCCGCATCCTGTCGATCGACGTGCTGCCCTCGTTCGCCAGCCGCTGGCTGCTGCCGCGGCTGGCCGGCTTCATGGCGCTGCACCCGGACGTCGAACTGCGCGTCACCGCGTCGCAGGCGCTGGTGCTGCCCAACACCGGCGGCGCGGAACTCGCCATCCGCTACGGCCGCCCGCCGTGGGCCGGCGTGCAGGCCGAATCGCTGGCCGACGAATGGCTGTTCCCGGTGGCGGCGCCGCGGCTGGCCGGCCGCGGCGCCGCCGCGCGCAAGCGCCTGCCCGAGGGCGTGCCGCTGCTGCGCGACGCGCACGAACCCTGGCCGCAGTGGCTCAAGGCGGCCGGCGAGGAACCGGCCGGCCACGGCTTCGGCGCGCGCTACGACGAATCGGCCCTGCTGCTGCAGGCGGCCGAGGCGGGGCAGGGCGTGGCGCTGGCGCGCGGCCTGCTGGCCGCCGATGCGCTGGCGCGCGGGCAGCTGCGCCGCATCGGCAGCGTGGCCGTGCCGTCGCGCAACGCCTACTACCTGGTGCACGCGGCCGAGGCGCCGCTGTCGGTGGCGGCGCAGGCCTTCGCCGGCTGGCTGCGCGAGGCCTTGCGCGAAGCCGGGCCGACGGCCTGATCAGCCCTCGGCGGCGAAACGTTCGCGCGCAGCCGCCAGGTCGCCATGGTGCGTCTCGGCCCAGTGGTCCAGCGCGATCAGCGCCTTGCTGAGCGAGCGGCCCATGGGCGTGAGGCGGTAGCTCACGTTCGGCGGCACCGTGCCGTGCTCGGTGCGCACCACCAGGCCGTTGCGCTGCAGTTCCTTCAATGTCTGCGTCAGCATCTTCTGCGAGATGCCGCCGACGCGGCGCAGCAGCTCGCCGTTGCGCAGCGGCCCGGGCGCGAGCGCCGGGATGACCAGCAGGGCCCATTTGCCGGCGATCAGCTCCAGCGCCGCGCGCGAGGGGCAGCCGGCATTGAACACGTCGGAACCGTCGTTTGCATGTTTCACGCGCGCAGGATGCCGCGTCGCGCGCCGGCGTGCAGCGGCCCGCCGCAATGCCCTGGTTACCGGAAGGTGCGTACTTGTCCGGCGGTGACCGCGCTCCTAACCTGCACGGCTTCGCATCGCATGGAGAACACGAACGTGAACTGGTTGTTGCTGCTGGCCGCGGGCGCCACGGAAATCATGATGGCCGTGGCGCTGAAGCTGTCCGACGGATGGACCCGCCCCGGCCCCGGCGCCGCCGGCATCGCGCTGGGCCTGGGCAGCATGGTGCTGCTGACCTACGCCATGCGCGGCCTGCCCACCGGCACCGCCTACGCCATCTGGACCGGCATCGGCGCGGTCGGCACGGCACTCATCGGCATCGGCTGGTTCGGCGACAGCGCGTCGCTGCCGCGGCTGGCGTGCCTGGGCGCCATCCTGTGCGGCATGGTCGGCCTGAAGCTGCTGGAGAACTGAGCATGCATACACCGGTCGACCTGCTGTTCATCGAAGCCTCGCCGATGGGCGAGGCCTCCACCTCGCGCGCCGTCGCGCAGGCGTTCCTGGATGCCTACAGAGGCGCCAACCCGGCCCACAGCGTAGACGCGCTCAACGTATGGGACACCGAGCTGCCGCCCTTCGACGCGCGCATGATCGCCGCCAAGTTCGCCGTGCTGCGCAAACACGAGGCGACGCCGGAGCAGCAGGCGCTGTGGGAGAGCGCGTGCGCGATGTCGCGCCGCTTCAACCGCGCGCGGCGCTACCTGTTCGCGCTGCCGATGTGGAACTTCGGGCTGCCGTACCGGCTGAAGCATTTCATCGACGTCGTGACCCTGCCCGGCGAGAACTGGCAGTGGTCGCGCGAAACGGGCTACGTGCCGCTGCTCGCGGACAAGAAGGCGATGCTGGTCTATTGCAGTGCCGGCGACTACCCGGCCGCCGGGCCGGCCGATCCGTCGGATCACCAGAAGCCGCAGATGCGTCGCTGGCTGCAATTCATCGGCGTGGACGAGGTGCAGGAGCTGTTCGTCGGCCCGACGCTGGTGCCGCCGGCTGCGCTGCAGGCCACGCGCGAAGCGGCGATCCGGCGGGCGGCGGAATTGGGGGCGGAGTTCTAGCAGCAGAGTCACGTTTCAAGACCGGTGATTCGCCACAGAGGTTCCCGAGAGGGAAACAAAACACCTTGGCGGGTTCGCATGCACGCCTCAAGCCAAGCAACCATGCTCTGGTTCAATCGATGTTCGACGTGCCCGGGCGCCGCCGCGCTGTCTTGCAGCGCCAAATACCAGCGCTGGAGCGTCTCCTCAATTACAGCGCGGCCGACTGGTGGCATGTCGGCAAGGCTCGCGACCACGCGCAGCCCCAACCAGAGGTTTCGTTGACGGGATTCGATGCCATCCGCCTCCGCACGATGCGGAAGAACGTCAAGCGGTAGCTTGGCAACAAGGTCCAACCGCGCTATGGCGAAGGGCTGGCGCGACATCCGCTGACCCATCAGTTGGGCTGCTCCTATGAATTGAACATGCCCGCTCAACATCTCTCGCTCGACATTTGCCAAGCCAGTGAGCGCCGTAGACACACGCCACTTCAGCGCAGGCGCCCAGAAGAGGCGCAGGATTGATGGCGGCTGCGAGAGGGCAATGAGTATCAATGCACCAGCTAGGACGCCGGAAGTGGTGAACTGAGCGTACTGGCCCGCCAGCCAACGTTGCGTGCAGATTTTGTCGACAAAGGCTTCAACATGACGCGGGTCGAATTCGGTCAGGTTGTTCAGCAAGACCGCTACGTCAAAGATTGCGGCATGCTGTGCGAACCAACGCGGATCTGCACTCTGCAACAGATAGCTCCGAAGCGTGGAGGCAAGATCCTCGCGGCCGAGATTGGCGAACTGAGTTGCCAGTCGCGGTGCCCCAGAGAACATCGCCAACTCGCAGTTGCCGAAGGACCAATCTGCTACGTTGAGTTTGGCTACGACAAGACGACCAATATTTTCAGGCGCGCGCGTCAGGAACGCTCGAAGATTCCCGCCATACAGTGCCCCGACAGTTGCCCGCAGTCGCTGCGGTTCTCTTTCCAGCGCACTCCACAGCCCATCGACCAGCTTTGCCCGCTTCTGCGCGGCTGCTGTTTCGATGAATGAACCGAGCTGATCCAGAGGAGTCTCGAACGCTCGCTCGGCGAGTCGCGCCGGCTCGGCTTCCAGCGCATCCCACAGCTCATCGACGAGATCTATCCGCTCCTGTGTCGCTGCCGTCTCGATGAATGAGCCGAGATCACCTAGCGCAGTCTCGAACGCTCGCTCGGCGAGCCGCGCCGGCTTGGCTTCCAGCGCACCCCACAGCCCATCGACTAGCGTTGCTCGCTTCTGTGCTGCTGCCGTCTCGATGAATGAACCGAGGTGAACTAGAGAAGTCTCGATCGCTCGCTCGGCGAGCCATTCCGGCGCGGCTTCCAACGTACTCCATAGCCCATCGACCAGCTTTACCCGCTTCTGTGCCACTGCCGTCTTGATGAATGAACCGAGCTGAACTAGAGAAGTCTCGAACGCTCGCTCGGCGAGCCGCGCCGGTTCGCCTTCCAGCACGTCCCATAGCCCAGAGACCAGCGATGTCCGCTTCTGTGCCGCTGCTGTCTCGATAAATGAACCAAGGTGGCCCAGTGCAGCCTCGAACGCTCGCTCGGCGAGCCGCGCTGGCGCGGCTTCCAGCGCACCCCACAGTCCAGCGACTAGCTTTACCCGCTTCTGTGTCGCTGCCGCCTCCATGAATGAACCGAGCTGAGCTAGAGGAGTCTCGAACGCTCGCTCGGCGAGTTGCGCCGGCTCGGCCTCCAGCGCACTCCACAGCCCATCGACCAGCTCTGCCCGCTTCTGTGTCGCTGCCGCCTCGATGAATGACATCACAAAGTGCAGCGGAGTCTCGAACGCCCGCTCGGCAAGCCGCGCCGGCTCGGCTTGCCATGCCTCAGACAATTGATCAACAAGATCCTGTCTGCCGTAACGAATGGCCTGGGCTCTAAAATCTATTGTGTAGTTCAGCGGCATCGACACAAATTGGGCAACCAACAACTCGAACGTGACCGGGTCGCAAAGGTGCTGCCAAAGTTTTGCAAGACGGTCTGCATCCCCTCGACCTGACAGGCGTGCACCAAGGGACAACGCCATGGCAGCATGCCGACATGCCGCCTTCAGCATGATCTCGTCGACGTCTGGCAATGGGTCGACTGCGGCCGTCAAGAGCGCACCCAAATCGGGCTCACGAAGCACATAGGCTCGGTACCGCTTGCGCCCGCGTTCGCGGCGCTCAACCAACCCCCGACGAAGCAGGGCCGCCATCTTTTCGGGGTACGGCAAGGCCTGTTCGGTGACACTCAGCTCCAGCGCCTGCGCGGCGAACACTGAAAGACAGATCAGGTTCTCACGTTCCTCCGGTGCAAGGGGGTGGAGGTGGCGGTTGCGTATCCAACCGGCAGCCGCCGATTGCGGAAGGTCCCAGTCACCAAGCTCAAGGCGGTGATGTTCACCCGTCACCGCAGCGGCAAATGCGCCCATATCACAAGAAAATGTCGCGTGCCATGCCGTGAGCGCCTCCTCCGGAGGCTTGAGCATCGCATCCCGACCGCGGATCCGCTTGGCGACGCAATTCAGAATTGGCAGCATGTCCGCCACTATGGGGCGCACGGCGATTGCTGGATTGCTCGCGTGGTTCTCAACCACGGCCAACGCATCATCACCGGAAAGGCCGAAGGTGTGCTGGATGCGGGTTGCAAGCATCAACAAGCGACTCATCCGCGGGCGGTCAAGCCACCAGTCCCACACGTCGCGAGTCAATTGAGGCGCCCAATGCGTGTTGTCGAGGATGATCAATGCCTTGACATGCGCCAGTCTGCGCACAGCGGCGCGAATCCTGGTCAATTCATCCTCGTCGCTGGCATCGATCCGGGCCATGTCGAGATAAAACGCGGGGTGGTCTCGATATTCCGACCCTGCCGCCAGCCGGAGCGCAAGCGTGGTCTTGCCGACCGACGCGACGTCGTAGACCAGGGCCCAGTTGTACGTGCGAAGGGAGGCTGCGACGCTGGCATCAGCGGCGAGGGCCGGAACCTCGCCGTTAAGAAGCTCCTGCCAGCTAGGCAAGGGGATGTCCAACGGCGAGGTGGCGGGATGCCGAACCGGCCCCTCCGTCGGTCCGACTTCGACGAATGGCCACGGGCGTTGGCGTGGCGTCAGTGCGCTCAAGTAATCGGGCAGTTCGGCATGATCGCCGTACCCGATCGGCACGAGATTGGCGGGCTTGTCTGCCCGGGTGACGAACTCCGCCGCGACTCCTGCCCTCGCAAGAAAGTAATGCTTGCGTGCCGATGCTCCGAACGCCGTCTCACCCCAATGCAAGAGGCGCCCGACGTTGGGGTCATCCAGTCCGTTGCCACATCCGACATAGAGCCATGACCATTGCAGCCAGATGCTCTTGAAGATGTCCTGAAGCTCCGCCGTTGCAAGGATGCGCTGATATGACTTTCTGCCCAGGATTACCGATGACGGTTGGCGCCAGTGGCCGTGGATGTGCAAGACACCACTTCGGTCGCGATTCAATACGCGCAAGAATTCCCGGTGATCCTGCCACGTCACCGGCTCCAGCCCGATCGCATTTTCGAGCAGATCATCGTAGTTGGTCGTAAGGATCAGGGCGCCGGCCTGCTCAAGTTGCCGAATTGCGTCCAGGGTGGCCGTCCTGCCCTCTTGCGCCCGGAGGCTGCCGATTGCCCCGGCAAGCCAGGCGCCGTAGTCGGCGCCACCGGGAGCGCCCAGCGCTTTTGCGATGCTTTCTGCTCGGCCAAGCACCTCGTCAACATCAAAGTCCGAGGAAAACGCGTCCCGAATCAGCGTCAGATTTGCGTTTGCCTTCTGGTCTTCCCAGATTCCTTCGTCACGCAGGGTCTGAACACCGTGCTCCAGCAGGCCCCGCCAGGATGCACGCGCGTCGCCGGTTGCGCCGAACGAGACCCCGGCGCCAACAACAACGATGACGTTCGGTCGCTCTCGATCGAATTCCCGACAAAGAGGCTGAAGTTCAGCCGGCAGTGACATCGTCGCTTACCTCTCGAACGGTTCTACATGGCCGAGACTGGCCAGTCGTACAACAATCGATGAGGCCTATTGTTACAGCAACGCAACGCAACTCGACGTCGCGATGTTGTCCTCTTCATCGTCCCGCCATGCGCGAAGCGGTCATCCGCCGCGCGGCGGAACTCGGCGGGGTTCTAGGCCGCGCTGTGGGGGGACGGACCGAGCACGCTGGGCAGCGACATGGCGGTGGCGTGGTCGACCACGTACAGCCAGTGACCGGCCGGCTGCCGGCGCACCAGTTCCGCCGTGCCGCCCTGCGCGATGCACGCGCCGCCTGCGTTGCGCACCACGTAATCGGCGCGCAGCAGCGCCAGCGCGCCGTGCACGATGCAGAAGTTGTTGCGCGACTCCATCGTGCCCGGCAACTGCAGCAGCGGCGCCAATGCGCGCGCGATCGCGTCGCGGCCGCGGTGCTCGGCACCGCTGGTGTCGGCGCACAGCACCGCGTCGTCCTCGTACAGCGCCAGCAGGCGCTCCAGGTCGCGGCTGTTGAAGGCTTCGGCGAAGGCGGGGGTCATGTCCTGCGGGCGCGTGACAGTGGTCATCGGGGGATACTCCTGTGGAACAGCGAAGCGCCCGATATGAACACCCTGCCGCAGCCCTTTCCAAACGCAAAGCGCAGGCGCGCCATGCCTGCTGCGCCGGTGCTGGACGTGCCGGCGCCGGTGCGGCCGCAGGCCTGCCCGGTGGAGGACTGGCTGGACTTCCTCGGCCACCGCTGGAACGCCCTGATCCTGTGGCACCTGCGCGTGCCGCGCCGCCACGGCGAACTGGCCGCGCAGCTGCCGGGCATCACGCCCAAGGTGCTGGCCGAGCGCCTGTCCGCACTGGCGCGGCGCGGGCTGGTGCGGCGTTCGGTGGGCGCGGGGTTTCCGCGCACGGTGGACTATGCGGTGACGCCGCGCGGCGCCGGCCTGCTGTCCGTGCTGGACCAGCTGGAGCTCTGGGCCAAGGTGCCGGCCGGCTGATTGCTTCGCCCGGTCAGCGGCGCGAACGTTCGCGCGCCGGCGCGTCGATGCGTGAATCGTTGGCCGGCGGCGTGCGCAGGTCGGTCAGCGCGGTTTCCTCGCCGGCGTCGCTGAAAAAGCGCTCCGGCCCGGGCTCCGCGGCATCGGTGGGCGGGCGGCGCAGCAGCAGGTAGCCCGCCACCACCGCGAACAGGCCGCCGGCGGCCCAGCCGCCCGGCCCGCCGGCCACCGCCAGGACGGCGGCGGCGCATACCGCAGCCACCGCGATCAGCAAGGGTTTGAACTTCACATCTTTCCAACGAAATACGCCCAATGGGCGATGTCAGGGGCAACCCTGTCGTGCCGAAGGGTGCATGCGAGAGCATGCAAGGGCTATGCCGGCTGGACGCGCCTGCGCTCCAGGCTGCTGCCGTCCTGCGCGGCGACCAGGTCCTCGGGTGCGTGGTGCGCCGTCAGCGCGTTCACCACGCGGTGCACGCCGGCGACGTCGCGCACCCGGAACAGCAGGCCGTCCAGCTCCTTGGCCAGCACGTGGCCGCTCAGGCGCACTATCGACTGCTCGACGCGCACGTCGATCGCGCCGGGATGGCTGACCAGCGCCCCCAGGCGGAGGCGCACGCGCTCGCGCAGCGTCGCATCGTCCTGCTGCGCGGCGCGCAGCCGGCGACTGCCCGCGGCGCGGCCTGGGCCGCTCGCGCGCAAGGCGGCGCGGCGTTCGCCGCCTTGCGCCGGATCGAGCCAGTACATGGCGGCCGCGCCGGCCGCCGCACCGGCGGCAATGCAGAAAAGGTCTCGGATCAGGTTCGTTCTGTTCATGCGTCCTGTGCGCTCAGCCCGTGCGCCGGGCCTTGCTTTTGGTGGCCGCGCTGCGCGCGGGGGTTTTTTTCGCCGCGGCGCGCCGCGGGCTCTTCGTTTCGGCAGCGGATGCGGTTTCGCGTTTGCGTGCCGGCTTTTTTGCCGCCGCGGGCGCCGGGGCCGATGCTTTGGCCGCGGCACGCTCCTTGCCGCCCTGCAGGCTGCGGCGCAGCAGTTCGGTCAGGTCGATCACGTCGGCCGATTTGCCGGTGTCCGGTGCTTCTTCCAGCGGCTCCACCGATTCGGTCTCGCCGGCCTTGGCCTTGGCTTCCACCAGCTTCATCACGGCGTCGCGGAAGGAGTCGCGGTATTCCTCGGCGCTCCAGCTGCCGCTCATGTCCTCGATCAGCTGCTTGGCCATCTTGAGTTCGGTGTCCTTCAGCGACTTGCTCTTGGCGCCGGTGGAGGGCAGTGGCAAGTCGTCCCAGGAGCGGATCTCGTTGCCCCAGCGCATCAGGTTCAGCACCAGCGCCGGGCCGCAGGGCATCAGCACGGCCAGGTGCTGCTTGGCGCGGATCACCACCCGGGCGATGCCGGCCTTGCCGGTCTGCTTCAGCGCTTCGCGCAGCAGCGCGTAGACGCGCTCGCCCTTGTTGATGGGAGCCGTGTAGTAGGGACGTTCCAGGTAGACGAAGGGCACGTCGTCGACGTCCACGAAGGCCTCGATCTCGATGGTCTGCGTGGTCTTGGGATAGGCGTCCTCGATCTCCTCGGGCGACAGCAGCACGTACTCGCCCTTGTGGTACTGGATGCCCTTGACGATGTCGTCCTTGTCGATTTCCTTGCCGGTCTTTTTGTTGACGCGCTTGTAGCCCACCGGGTCCATGGTGCGCTTGTCGAGCCAGTCGAAGTCCAGGTCGGATTCGGCGGTGGCCGAGTACAGCCCGATCGGGATGTGCACCAGCCCGAAGCTGATTGCGCCTTTCCACAGGGAGCGGGTGGAGCTGGGCGCCATGCCTTTGGTGTCTGCCATGGTCTCAGCCCTGGCTGCGCGAGAAGCGGCGGATCGCGTCGAGCAACCCGGCACCGAACGGTGCGGGACTCGCCTGCGGGTCCAGCTGCTGCGCCTTGTCGGCCCAGTGCCGGGACAGGCGGGCGAAGGTGGCCCGGGTGCCGGTGGAAAAGCAGTCCTGCTCCTGCAGGGTCTGCAGGTTGCGCGCCACGCGCCGCGCCAGCAGCAGCCGGTGCGCCGGCGCCTGGGTCTGCATGAAGGCCGCCATCAGCGACAAGGTCGCCAGCCACAGGGCTTTGCAGGCCTGGGCCAGCTCCTGCCGCGCCTCAAGGGGCGCGGCGGCGGATGGGGGCAAGGAGGGGGCGCAGGGCATCGAGACGAGCTCCGGAATGGTTTGCGGCCATCCTAGAGCCTGCCACCCCGGCAGGCATGTCAGCCCGCCGCAGCAGCCGCGGCCCGTGCCGTCCTACGCTCAGCGGGGGCTGGCGTCGCCGCTGGCGCTGCCGTTGGCGCGCGCGTGGCGCTTCTTGCCGGCGGCGCGGGCTTCTTCGCTGGTGAATTCGTGGGCATGGCCGCTCTGGTGGGCGGCACGGCCGCCCAGGCTGGCGATCTCGCGCTGGCGCTGCGGATCCATGGCGGCGAAACCGCGCAGGGATTTCTTCTGGGCGGACTTGGTGCTGGTGTCGGCGCTGTCGTGGTTGGTTTGCGAATCCATTCGTTCCTCGTCTTGGTTCGGTAGGTTAAGGGCCAGGGGCCCGGCGAGTCGGGAGCCGCCATGGGCGCGGCGCCGTCTGGGCATTGGCACGGCAGAGTCTGTGCGCAACAGGGGGCAGGCGCTGTAGGACGATGCCGATACCATGGTGAGTGGATGTGTAACGTCTCTGTTCTAGACTCGCCCGCATGAAACCCGATTTGCCGGCCAGCGTTGCCACACCCGCGGAAGCCGATTGGGTCGAGGGCGAACTGGTGCGCAGCCTGATGCGCAGCCACCGCAGCACGCAGTTCGTGGCGCTGATGGTGCCGGTGTTCATCGGCGTGCTGTGGCAGGAGGCGCCGCCCGGGCTGCTGGTGGCCTGGAGCCTGTGCGGCGCGGTGGCGGTCGGCATGCGGCTGTGGATGTCGACGCAGTACCGCCGCCACGTGATGTTCCGCGGCGGCGCCGAGCACCGCGCGTTCTTCCGGCGCTGGCGCTTCGCGTTTCCGCTCAGCGCGGCGTTCTGGGGCTCCAGCACGCTGCTGTTCTTCGACCGCGCGCCGCTGACCGACCAGTTCATCTGCTGGCTGATGCTGGCGGGCCTGTCGATGTTCTCCATCAACACCATGTCCAGCCAGCTCGCCACCATGCGCGGCTACCTGAACGCGCTGGCGCTGACCGCGCTGGCCGTGATGGCCTGGCGCGTCGGCATCGAGCTGCGCTTTTCCGGGCCGTTCTACCACTGGTGGCTGATCACGCTGCTGGTGGTGTTCTGGCTGGTGCTGCGGGAAGCCGGCACGCGCCTGCACCACACCCACCGGCGCAATTTCGAGCTGCAGTTCCGCAACAACCAGCTGATCGAGTCGCTGACGCGCCAGACGCAGGCGGCGCTGGACGCGGTGGAGATCAAGAACCGCTTCCTCGCCAGCGCGGCGCACGACATCCGCCAGCCGGTGCACGCACTGGGCCTGTACGCCGACTGGCTGCGCAGCGAGCCGGAGCTGGCTGGCGAGATCGCGCCCAAGATCGTCGAATCGACCAAGGCGGTGAACCAGCTGTTCGATTCGCTGTTCGACCTGGCGCGGCTGGACTCCGGCAAGGTCAGCCTTCACATCGACACGGTGGACGTGGCCAAGCTGCTGCGCGACCTGGAACTGCAGTACCGCCCGCTGGCCGAGGCCAAGGGCCTGCAGCTGCGCGTGCGGGTGCGGCCGGGCACGACGGTGTCGGACCCGATCCTGCTCAAGCGCGCGGTCGGCAACCTGATTTCCAACGCGGTGCGCTACACGCACCGGGGCGGCGTGCTGGTGGCCGCGCGCGGCCGCTGCATCGAGGTCTGGGACACCGGGGTGGGCATCGCGCCGGTGCACCAGCGCGAAATCTTCCGCGAGTTCTACAAGGTGCCGAGCCACGGCGGCACGGAAGAAGGCTTCGGCCTGGGCCTGTACATCGTGGCGCGCCTGACCCACATCCTGGGCCACCCGCTCACGCTGTCCTCGCACCCCGGCCGCGGCACGGTGTTCCGCCTGCAGCTGGACCCGACCGAGCCGCGCGCGGCGGCCGAACGCGCCACCGCGTCGATGGGGCGTTTGACGCCTTAGGCCGTCAGCTTCCCAGCAGCCCGTGCGTGCGCGCGAAGTGGATGGTCTGGGTGCGGCTCTTCACACCCAGGCGGCGGAACAGGCGCCACAGGTGCACCTTGACCGTGTGCTCGCTGATGCCCAGTTCATCCGCGATCTCGCGGTTGGACAGGCCGCGGTCCAGCATCACGATCAATTGCTTTTGCCGCTTGGACAGCTTGTTGTCCGTGGGCGTGAGCTCCTCGAACTGGCCGTCGGCGCTCATCAGCGCGCGCAGCGCGTTGCCGATTTCCTGCGCGCCCGACGACTTCTCGATGTAGATGTCGGCGCCGGCATCGACGCAGGCTTCCTCGGCGTCGCTGGCGGGCGAGGCCGACAGCACCGCCAGCGGCGTGTCCGGAAAGCGCTTTTTCAGCTCGATGACGCCGGAGGTGCCGGTGGTGTCGGGCAGCTTCAGGTCCAGGCAGATCAGGTCGGGCTTGCCGTGCTGCTTGACCGCCGATTCGATACCGCCGATGCGATCCAGCTCGATCACGTTGGCGCCCGGGCGCAACCGCCGCAGCAGCATGACCACCGCCTCCCGCATCAGCGGGTGGTCGTCGATCACGTACAGCGACATGGGTTTGGGAGGAATTTTTTCCATGGATAGAACCTAGGATAGCGCCGTTTGATGTACCGGGAATACTCTAATCCCTTAGTTGGCGGGGGCCGTCAGCTCTCGTAAGGCGGCCTGGACATCAACCAGGTCCACGTCGGCCAGCGGTTCGAATTGGGCCACATCCAGGCTTTCGGGAGCGGCTTTCAGCCCGGCGATGCATTCGCCGGCCTCTTTCGGCGAAGCGAAACCCCTGCTTTGCAGCAGCAGCCGGCCCTGCGCATCCACCAGCTTGAAGTAGAAACGGCCGTCGGCCTCGCGGTATTGCTTGAAGGACGGGCCGGCCGCCTTGGCCTTGGTTTTCTTCGCCGCGCCGGCCTGCGCGCCCAGGTTGCGCAGGCCGATGGCGTGGCGCAGCTCGGCCATGAGCGGCGTGGCGCGGCCGCGCGCCTTGGCGGCGCCGGCCTGCAGGATGTCCTCCAGCTCCGAAGGATGCGCGACCAGGTGCTGGTAGCGCTCGCGCATCGGCGCGATTTCGCGGTCGATGCGCTCGAACAGCAGCTGCTTGGCGTCGCTCCAGGCAATCCCTTTCGCATAGGCTTGGCGCAAAGCGGCGGTTTCTTCGTCCGAGGCAAATGCCTGGTAGATCTGGAACAAGGATGAGCCTTCCACGTCTTTCGGCTCGCCCGGCGCGCGCGAATCGGTGACGATGGAGAAGATCTGCTTTTTCACCTGCTCGCGCGCACCGAACAGCGCGATGGTGTTGTCGTAGCTCTTGCTCATCTTGCGCCCGTCCAGCCCGGGCAGCGTGGCCACCGATTCGTCGACGGCGGCCTCGGGCAGCACCAGGTGCTCGCCATACAGGTGGTTGAAGCTGTGCGCCATGTCGCGCGCCATCTCGATGTGCTGGATCTGGTCGCGGCCCACCGGGATCTTGTGCGCCTTGTACAGCAGGATGTCGGCGGCCATCAGCACCGGGTACATGAAAAGGCCCGCGGTCACGTCGGTGTCCACGTCCACGCCGGCGGTGGTGTTCCTGTCCACCTGCGCCTTGTAGGCGTGCGCGCGGTTGAGGATGCCCTTGCCGGTGACGCAGGTGAGCATCCAGGTGAGTTCGGTGACTTCCGGAATGTCCGACTGGCGGTAGAAAAACACGTGGTCCGGGTCCAGCCCGGCGGCCAGCCAGCAGGCGGCGATCTCCATGGTGGAGCGCTGGATGCGCTCGGGCTCGTCGCACTTGATCAGCGCGTGGTAATCGGCCAGGAAGTAGAAGTTTTCGGTGCCGGGCCGCCGGCTGGCCTGCACGGACGGCCGGATCGCGCCGACGTAGTTGCCCAGGTGCGGCGTGCCGGTGGTGGTGATGCCGGTGAGGTAGCGGACAGTGCTCATCGGATGAACGGAAGGGGAGTGGAAAGATGCAGCAGGTCCAGCAGCGCGTAGCCCAGGCTCATGAGCGGCAGCATCCAGTAGGTGCTGATGACCTTGAAGACGACCAGGGCCATGACGATGAAGAAGCCCCACGGCTCGATGCGGCTGAACGCGTAGGCCAGGCGCGGCGGCAGCAGGCCCACCAGCACGCGGCCGCCGTCCAGCGGCGGGATCGGGAACAGGTTGAAGGCCGCCATCACGAAATTCGTCAGCACGCCGGCCATGCACATCAGCAGGAAGAAGGGCTCTTCCACCCCGCCGGCGCGCAGCGCCTGGAACAGCACGGCCCAGATGAGCGCCTGGATCAGGTTGGCTCCCGGGCCGGCCAGCGCCACCCAGATCATGTCGCGCTTGGGGCGGCGCAGCCGCCCGAACATCACCGGCACGGGTTTCGCGTAGCCGAACAGGAAGGTGCCCGAGGTCGCGAAGTACAGCAGCAGGGGCATCAGGATGGTGCCCATGGGGTCGATGTGCTTGATCGGGTTGAGCGTCACCCGGCCCATCATGTAGGCGGTGTTGTCGCCCAGGTAGCGCGCCACGTAGCCATGCGCCGCCTCGTGGATGGTGATGGCGAACAACACCGGCAACGCGTAGATCAGGACCGTCTGGATCAGGTTGTTGTAGTTCACCGCGCGGATTGTCTCAGACGGCCGCCGGGCCGGCCGGCGGGCTCACAGGCCCAGGCTGCGCCAGTCGCCGCGGCCTTCGCGCAGCACCACGGCCTCGTCGCCATTGCCCATCGGCGTGAGGTCGATCACGGTGGTCGGCTCGTGCGGGCAGGCGCCGGCGCCGATCACTCCGTCGAGCGCGCGCTCGAAGCGGCGGCGGATTTCCTCCGGGTCGTTCAGCGGCTCGTGCTCGGTCGGCTCGATCAGCGTCGTCGAGAGCAGCGGCGCGCCGTGCATCTCCAGCAGCGCCTGCAAGGCGGCATGGTCCGGCACGCGCAGGCCGATGGTCTTGCGCTGCGGATGGCTGACGCGGCGCGGCACCTCGCGCGTGGCCTCCAGGATGAAGGTGAACGGGCCGGGCGTGGCGGTCTTGAGCAGCCGGTACTGGCGGTTGTCCACGCGGGCGTAGCTGGCGAGTTCGCTCAGGTCGCGGCACAGCAGGGTCAGGTGGTGTTTCTCGTCGACGTTGCGGATCTTGCGCAGGCGGTCGGCTGCAGTCTTGTCGTCGAGATGGCAGGCGATGGCGTAGCTGGAGTCGGTCGGGACTGCGAGAACGCCGCCGCCGTTCAGCAGCGCGACTGCCTGTTTGAGCAGTCGGGGTTGGGGGTTGTCTGGGTGGACTTCGAAGTACTGGGCCATGTGTCAGTCCTCTCGCCCCTGGACCTCGCGGCAAAGCACCGGGCGGGCGGGCCGCGTCGCGCAAACAAGGCGTCCGGCGCTTTGCAGAAGCGATTCTGGCGCGCGGTAAATGAGTCTTCGGCTAATTGGTGTCTGACCCCAATTAGCGGGGAAGTGACCAGGGGAGCGCCAATCACGTTGGATGTCGCGACAGGCGGTGTCCGGCGGGGGCGATTTCTGCGGCGGCTGCGATGAGCGGTCCGGGGCCGGGCGCGCTTGCGCGCTTCGTTGACTGACTCGCGGGCACTGTTTGAGCGGAGCGCCGCTTGCGGCGCGTAGCGAGTTTGCCCGCGCCGGCCCCGGACCGGTCATCGCAGCGGAGTCGGCGCGCAGCGCCGACCGCCGCAGTATGAGCCCCTGCCGGACACCGCCTGGCGCGACGCGAGGTGCACCGCTCATTCGACAGCCTCCAACGCAGCAACCCGACGTTCACGCACGGTCAACCACGCCCCTGACGCCCCGCAAACAGCAATCAACCCGATCCCAACCAAAGATGCCGCATCAGGCACATGCGCAAACACCAGATACCCACCCAGCATCGCAAACCCGATCTGGGTATAGAGGAACGGCGTCAAGGTCGCAGCAGAAGCCCGCTGGTACGCCAGGATCAGCAGGAAATGCCCGATCGTCCCCATCATCCCCATGAAACCCAGCGCCGCCCAGACCCACCACTCGGCCGGCGCGCTCCACACGAAGGGCAGGGTCAGGGTCGCCAGCACGGTGCCGGTCCAGCCGGTGTAGAGGTGCATAGTCACCGGGTCCTCGGTGCGCGCCAGCTTGCTGGTCAGCACCTGGAAACAGGCGTTGCTGGCCACCAGCAGCAGCGGCAGCAGGCTGGCCCAGGTGAAAGCCTCGCCGCCCGGGCGGATGATGACCAGCGTGCCGGCGAAGCCGCCCGCCACCAGCGTCCAGCGCAGCGCCGACACGTGCTCCTTCAGCGCGGTGGCCGCCAGCAGCGTGATCGCCAGCGGCGTGATCATCACGATGGCGGTGAACTCGCCCACCGGCATGTACTTCAGGCTCGCGAAGGCGCAGAAGCTGCTGGTCAGCAGCAGCACGCCGCGCAGGAACTGGAACGGCAGGTGGCGCGTGCGCCACACCCGCATGCCGCGCAGCGGCAGCACCACGACGGTGGTGGCCACCGCCTGGAACAGGTAGCGGAACCACAGCGCCATCAGCAGCGGGATCGAGGCGCTGATCGCCTTGGTGGTGGTGTCCAGCGCGGAAAAGCAGGCGCTCGCGCCCACCACGAGGCCGATGCCGGCGAGCGCGCGCGCGCCGGGCGCTGCATGCGGCGCGCTCACCGGATGCGGTCGGCCAGCAACTCCCATACCGGCGTCAGCTCGCCGGGCAGGTAGGGCAGCTGGCCCAGGTCGGTGCGGCTTTCGCCGGGGTCGTGGAAATCGCTGCCGCGCGAGGCGGCCAGGCCGAATTCGCGGGCCGTGTCGGCGTACTTCACGTACTCGGCCGTGGTGTGGCTGCCGGTCACCACCTCCACGCCGGTGCCGCCGTGCGCCTTGAACTCGATGAACAGGGCGTATTCCTCGTTGGCCGTCAGCGCGTAGCGGCCCGGATGGGCCACCACGGCGACGCCGCCGGCCCGCGTGATCCAGCCCACCGCGTCGCGCAGCGAGGCCCAGCGGTGCGGCACGTAGCCGGGCTTGCCGTTGACGAGGAAGCGGCGGAACACCTCGCCGGTGTCGGCGCAGACGCCGCTGTCGACCAGAAAGCGCGCGAAATGGGTGCGCGAGATGAGTTCCGGGTTGCCGACGTACTTGAGCGCGCCCTCGTAGGCGTCCTTGATGCCGGCCTGGCGCAACCCTTCGGCGATGTCCTTGGCGCGCGCCTCGCGGCCGCCGCGCGTCTGCATCAGGCCCTGGCGCATGGCCGGGTCGTCGGCATCGAAGCCCAGGCCCACGATGTGCACGGTTTCGCCGGCGAACGTGACCGAGATCTCGGCGCCGGTGAGGTACTTCATGCCGTGGGCCCGGGCCGCCGCGGCGGCGCGCTGCTGGCCGCCGGTCTCGTCGTGGTCGGTCAGCGACCACAGCTCCACGCCGTTGGCAGCGGCGCGGGCGGCAAGCTCTTCCGGGGTGAGGGTGCCGTCGGAGACGACGGAGTGGCAGTGCAGGTCTGCGTTGAGAATGGACACTCCGTGATTTTAGGCGCCGGGGCTTGCCAACACCGTCAGCACAGGCAAGCGCGCGCCGCATGCCGCTGTCAGCGGCCCACTCAGTTCAGGGCGCCGGCCTCCATCCGGATGTCGTCCCGCCGGGCCAGCGCGGTGGCGATGGCCACCCGCAGGCCCCGCGCGATCTCGTCCGCCCGCATCGACGGCTGGCCCTGTTCGGGCAGCCAGGGCACGTGGACGAAGCCGCCACGCACGCCGCGCCACTGTGGGTCGGTGGCCAATTCGTGCATCAGGCCGTAGAACAGGTGGTTGCACACGAAGGTGCCGGCCGTCTGCGACACCTCCGCATGGACGCCTTCGGCCAGCAGGGCGGCCAGCATCGCCTTGATGGGCAGGCCGGTGAAATAGGCGGCCGGGCCGGACGGCGCCACCGGTGCGTCGACCGGCTGGGCTCCGGCGTTGTCGGGGATGCGGGCATCATCGACGTTGATCGCCACCCGTTCCAGCGACAATGCGCCACGCCCGCCGGCCTGGCCGGTGCAGACCACCAGGGTGGGACGGTGCTGACGCAACAGCCCGCGCAAGGACTGCACGGAACGGCCGAAGATGGTGGGAAGCTGGGCGGCGACGATGCGATGGTCGGCGACCGTCGCGCCGTGCAGCATCTGCACGGCCTGCCAGCTCGGGTTGACGGGCTGACCGCCGAAGGGGTCGAATCCGGTGAGCAGCACGCAATGCTGCTGGGCCAGCGGGTCGGGGTTCGGGCCGGGCATGCACGACTGTATCGCAGGAGAAAACATATGCGCTGGGAAGGAAATCGGGAATCGAGCAACGTCGAGGACGTGCGCGGCGGGGGCGGCGGCGGCGGTGGCTTCGGCCTGGGCGGTCGCAGCATCGGCATCGGCACCATCGTCATCGCGCTGATCGGCGGGGCCGTGCTCGGGGTCAACCCGCTCACGCTGCTGGGCATCCTCACCGGCGGCGGCACGCCCCAGGTGCAGCAGCAGCAAGGCCCGGCGCAGGCGCCGCCCGCCAACGACCCGATGGCGAAATTCGTCTCCACCGTGCTGGCGGATACCGAAGACGTGTGGACCGACCTGTTCAAGCAGGGTGGCGCCGCCTACAAGGCGCCCAAGCTGGTGCTGTTCCGCGGCGCGGTGGGCACCGGCTGCGGCACGGGGCAGGCGGCAATGGGCCCGTTCTACTGCCCGAACGACCAGAAGGTCTACATCGACCTGGACTTCTACGAAACCCTGAAGACGCGCCTGGGCGCGCCCGGCGACTTCGCCCAGGCCTACGTGATCGCGCACGAAGTGGGCCACCACGTGCAGAACCAGCTGGGGATCAGCCAGCAGGCCGAGCAGATGCAGGCGCGCGCAGGCAAGGCGCAGGCCAATGCCATCAGCGTGCGGGTGGAACTGCAGGCCGACTGCTTTGCCGGAGTCTGGGCCAACCACGCCCAGGCCTCGCGCCAGATCCTGGAGCAGGGCGACGTGGAGGAAGCCATGAACGCCGCCCAGAAGATCGGCGACGACGCCTTGCAGCGTTCGGCCGGCCGCGCCGCGGTGCCCGACAGCTTCACCCACGGCACCAGCGCCCAGCGCCAGCGCTGGTTTTCCACCGGCCTGAAGAGCGGCACCGTCAAGGCTTGCGACACCTTCAATACCCGCGAGCTGTGAGCTGCCGGACGGGCCCGGGAACCCTCCCGGGCCCTGTCATCCGCCGGTATTGGCGCCAATGCGACAATACGCAGTTGATATGACCTTATCTTTTTCCCAATTGCAGCTGGCCGAGCCGCTGGCGCGCGCCGTGGCCGAGATGGGCTACGAGACGATGACGCCGATCCAGGCGCAGGCGATCCCGGTGGTGCTGGAAGGCCGCGACGTGATGGGCGCGGCGCAGACCGGCACCGGCAAGACGGCGGCCTTCGCGCTGCCGCTGCTGCAGCGCCTGCTCAAGCACGAGAACGCCTCCACCTCGCCGGCCCGCCACCCGGTGCGTGCGCTGGTCCTGTTGCCCACCCGCGAACTGGCCGACCAGGTGGCCCAGCAGGTGAAGATGTACGCCAAGAACACCAACCTGCGCAGCACGGTGGTGTTCGGCGGCATGGACATGAAGCCGCAGACGGCCGAGCTCAAGCGCGGCGTCGAGGTGCTGGTGGCCACGCCGGGGCGCCTGCTGGACCACATCGAGGCCAAGAACGCGGTGCTCAACCAGGTCGAGTACGTGGTGCTGGACGAAGCCGACCGCATGCTGGACATCGGCTTCCTGCCGGACCTGCAGCGCATCCTGTCGTACCTGCCCAAGCAGCGCACCACGCTGCTGTTCTCCGCCACCTTCTCGCCCGAGATCAAGCGGCTGGCCAGCAGCTACCTGCAGGACCCGGTGACCATCGAGGTCTCGCGGCCCAACACCACGGCTTCCACCGTCGAGCAGCATTTCTACAACGTGGTGGACGACGACAAGCGCCGCGCGCTGCGCCAGATCGTGCGCCAGCGCGGCATCGGCCAGGCCTTCGTGTTCGTCAACTCCAAGCTGGGCTGCGCGCGGCTGGCCCGTTCGCTGGAGCGCGAAGGCATGAACGCCATCGCGCTGCACGGCGACAAGAGCCAGGACGAGCGGCTGAAGGCGCTGGACGCGTTCAAGAAGGGCGAAGTCGACCTGCTGGTGGCCACTGACGTGGCGGCGCGCGGCCTGGACATCAAGGACGTGCCGGCGGTGTTCAACTTCGACATCCCGTTCAACGCCGAGGACTACATCCACCGCATCGGCCGCACCGGCCGCGCCGGCGCCTCCGGCCTGGCGGTCACCTTCGTCGGCCCGGGCGACGGCCGCCTGGTGGCCGACCTGGAAAAGCTGCTGAAGAAGAAGCTGGAGATCGAGCCGCTGGAGTTCGAGGACGAGCGCCCGCGCGGGCGCATCAACGACGGCCGCCGCGCCTGGCGCGAGGCCGGCGAAACCGGCGACCCGCGCGACGCGCTGGATGCACCGCCGCGCGAGCAACGCGACGACCGCAGCCGCGAGCGCCGCTATGCGGCACCCTCCGCGCCCAAGGACCCGTTCTTCGACCAGCCCTACCAGGCACCGGAAACCGAAGCCGCGCCGGCCTGGGAAACCGCGGCCAAGCCGGCCCGCGTGTCGGCCAACATCAAGCCCAAGCGGAAAGTCGCGGCGCTGTTCAAGTCTGAATGACGGAATGACGCGGGCTGCGCCCGGCATGACGAAATGACCGCAAGCCGGTCATGCGCGCGGCGCGTCATTGAAGCGAAGCGAAGTCATTGCGTCATTCCCCGGGCGCCTGCGACTGCTCGCACTCCACCTGCACCAGCTCGTGCTCGCCGTTGTCGGCGAGCCGCAGCGCGCTCAGGCAGCCGCCCCACACGCAGCCGGTATCCAGCGCGATGAGGTCCGGCCGGCGCAAATAGCCCAGCGTGGACCAGTGGCCGAAGGCGATGCAGGCATCCGCCGTCCGGCGGCCCGGCACGTCGAACCAGGGCAGGGTGCCGGGCGGCGCTTCGTCGGGGCGCCCCGATGCTTTCAGGTCCATCGTGCCGTCCGCCGTGCAGAAGCGCAGCCGCGTCAATGCATTGACGATCACGCGCAGCCGCGCGTCGCGCTGCAGCGCATCGCTCCAGCGCGCCGGTTCGTTGCCGTACATGCGCGGCAGGAAACCGGCGAGTTCCGGGCCGCGCAGCACGGTTTCCACCTCGGCGGCCAGCCGCAGCACCTGCGCCGCGTCCCACTGCGGCAGCACGCCGCCGTGCACCATCAGCAGGCCGTGCGCCTGCATCGCCATGCGGCGGTGGCGCAGCCACTCCAGCAGGGCGGCCCGGTCGTCGGCCTGCAGGATGCCGTCCAGCGTGTCCAGGCGGTGCGGTGCGCGGATGCCCTGCGCCACCGCCAGCAGGCTCAGGTCGTGGTTGCCCAGCAGGCAGTGCGCCGAGGCGCCGTAGCCCATCAGCCGGCGCAGCACCGCCGCCGATTCGGGCCCGCGGTTGACCAGGTCGCCCAGCACGTACAGCGTGTCGCGGCTGGGCGAGTAGCCGACGGTGTCCAGCAGGCGGCCGAGCGGGCCGTCGCAGCCCTGCACGTCGCCGACCAGGTAGGCCGCCATCAGCGCTGGGCCCGGTAGGGCGTGCTGGAGCGCGCCACGCGGGGGCTCCAGGCCGGCCGGTAGATTTCCAGCATGCGCTGCACCGAGCGCAGCGCCAGCGGCGTGGCCAGCACCGGCCCGAGGATGATGCGTTCCACCAGGTCGTCCAGCGGCGGCGGATCGGCCTCGGCGCTGCCCAGCGCCGCCACCGTGAAGCGCAGCCGCGGCTCGATGCCGCGCCCGCCGATGGCGTAGTTCAGCTGCTGGGTGAGCTTGTTCTCGCGGTCGTGCTCGCGCAGGTAGACGATGCGCCACTCGCGCTCCTCGTGGAAGCCGCGGTGCTTGGTGAACAGCGCGAACAGCCTGATGCGCTCGAACAGCGCGGCCGCGGCGGCGGCCATCGCATCGGGCACGGTGCCCAGGCGCGCCAGCGATTCGGCGAAGCGCTGCACGGTGGCGTCCATCCACTGCTCGCTCTGTTCGTACGACAGGTACTGCACCTGCCGCACCAGCAGCGGCGAGCCCGGCAGCGCCAGCAGCCGCGCCATGTCGAACACGATGGCCACGCCGTTGCCGTCGCCGCCGTAGCCGCGCCACATCGACAGCAGGCCGTCGTCGCCGATGTCCTCGTCGTGCTCGGCGCAGCTGAACACGTAGACGTCGAAGGCCGAGTCGTTGTCGAAGGCGGTGTACTGCGCCTCGAAGGCGTCGAGCAGGGCGTTGTAATGGTCCGGCTGCAGCGCCTGGCGCAGCCCGTGGTGGCCGCGCACCGTGTGCAGCCCCAGGTTGATGCCGTAGCGCAGCTCGTCCACGTCGTTCATGTACAGCGGATTGGAAAACCAGATCTCGCCGGTGCGCACGATGCGCTCGAGCGTGTGGATGGAGGTGTAGTGCGCCAGCAGCGGCAGGCGCCCCGGGTCCGGCGGCGGCTGCGTGTCGGCCCACAGGTCGGCGGCCAGCGTGTCGTGGAGGTCCTGGTCTTGCATGGGCTGCCGGGGCATGCAGTAAAGTGCGGAAGCTTCGATTCTGTCCCCATTCATGGATTTCCTGTTGATCGCGTTGCTGACCCTGCTCAATGGCCTGTTCGCCATGTCCGAGCTGGGTCTGGCATCGAGCCGCAAGGCGCGCCTGGCCGCCCTGGCCGAGGCGGGCGACCGCGGCGCGCAGGCCGCGCTGCGCCTGCTGGACAACCCCACGCAGTTCCTGTCCACCGTGCAGGTGGGCATCACCTCCATCAGCATCCTGAGCGGCATCGTCGGCGAGGCCGCGTTCAGCGCCGACGTGGCGCTGTGGCTGCGCGACTGGGGCATGCCCGCGCGCGTCTCGGGCATCGCCGCCACCATCGTGGTGGTCACCTCGATCACCTTCGTCAACATCATCTTCGGCGAGCTGGTGCCCAAGCGCATCGGCCAGCTGCATCCCGAGCTCGTCGCGCGCCATGCGGCACGCCCCATGGGCTGGCTGGCGCGCGCGGCCGGGCCGTTCGTCAAGCTGCTGTCGGCCTCCACGCTCGCGGTGCTCAAGCTGCTGCGGGTGGACACCACCGCCGGGCGCGGCATGACCGAGGAGGAGATCGCGCACAGCCTGGAAGAAGGCGTGGACGCCGGCGTGATCGAGCAGCACGAGCACCAGATGGTGCGCAACGTGTTCCACCTGGACGACCGGCCGCTGACCTCGATGATGGTGCCGCGCTCCGACGTGCAGTGGCTGGACGCCTCGCTGCCGGTGGCGGCCTGCCTGGTGCGCGCCGGCGAGGAGGGCAATGCCCATTCCTGGTACCCGGTGTGCCGCGGCTCGCTGGACGACGTGGTCGGCGTGGTCAGCATCTTCCGCCTGCTGGCGCTCGGGCCGCAGCACGAGGGCACGCTGGAAGCGCACGCGCAGCCGGCCGTGTTCGTGCCCGAGACGCTGAGCGGCATGGAGCTGCTGGAACAGTTCCGCAGCGAATCCGCCCGGCTGGTGTTCGTGGTCGACGAATACGGCGTGGTGCAGGGTGTGGTCACGCCGCACGACCTGCTGGAAGCCATCACCGGCGAGCTGCAGCCGCAAGCCAGCGCCGACGCCTGGGCGCTGCGGCGGGAAGACGGCTCCTGGCTGCTGGATGGCCTGATGCCGGTGTCCGAGCTGAAGGCGCGGCTGGACATCAGGGAGCTGCCGGACGAAGACAAGGGCCGCTACAACACGCTGGCCGGCCTCTTGATGTCGGTGTCGGGCCGCATGCCGGCCACCGGCGAGCGCATCCATTGCGGCGACTGGCGCTTCGAGGTCATCGACCTCGACGGCAAGCGCATCGACAAGGTGCTGGCCACGGCGGTGTCGGCCGAGGAAAGCGCGGCGCAGGCCGAGAGCTGAGGCCGCGGATCAGCCGCGGACGGCGCGCCGCAGTGCCGCGCGTGCCAGCAGCCGGGTGGAATCCAGGGTCGGCAGCGGCGCGTTGCCGTCGTTCATCACCAGCGGGATTTCGGTGCAGCCCAGCACCACGGCGTCGCAGCCGTCGTTCTTCATGCGTTGCATCACGCGCTGGAACAGCGGCACCTGCGCATCGGTGAACCGGTTGTGGACCAGCTCGCCCATGATGGTGGCGTGCACCGCGTCGCGTTCCTCGCGCGTCGGCTTCACCCACTGCAGGCTGCGGCTTTCCAGCGCGCGCGGATAGACATCGCTGTCCACCAGCCAGCCGGTGCCGGTGATGCCGATGTTGCGGAAGCCGCGCGCCACCGCCGCGTCGGCCACCACCTCGGCGATGTGCAGCCAGGGCAGCGGCGAGCGTTCGCGCAGCAGCGGCAGCGCCTGGTGGATGGTGTTGTCCGGGCAGATCAGGAATCTGGCGCCCATGGCGGCCAGCTTGCGGGCCGAGCCCAGCATCAGGTCCGCCACGGCCTGCAGGTCGCCGCGGTCCAGTGCCTCGACGTACAGCGACAGCGGCGGCGTGTGCATCGCCACCTCGGGGTGGCCGTAGGGCCCGAGCAGCTGCTCGCCCTCGGTGCAGATGGTGCGGTAGCACAGCGCCGCACCTTCGGCGGAGCAGGCGACGATGCCGATCGCTTCGGTCATGAGGACTCCCGGTCTTCGAGCCAGCGCACCAGGCGTTCGCCGTGCTCGGTGTTGTGGTGGGCGGCCAGCGTCTCGGCCTCGGCCGCGCGCCCGTTGCGCAGCGCGTCGATCAGCGCGGCATGCGAATCGACGTAGGCGTCCATGCGCGAGATCTTCACTTCCAGCGCGTGGTACAGGCGCCGCTGGCCGGCGATCAGCGCGTAATGCGCCTGCAGGCGCGAATGGCCGGTGAGCTCGGCGATCGTCTGGTGCAGCCCGAAATCGGCTTCCACGGCGGCCTTGCGGCTGCGCGCGCGCACCGCCTTCACCACCAGTGCGTAGGCGGCGTCCAGGCGTTCCTGCTTCGCGTCGTCCATGCCTTCAGCGAGCAGCCGTGCGGCAAACCCTTCCAGCGTGTTGCGCAGCGTGTAGAGCTCCCAGGCCTCGCGCGCGGTGAGCGAGCGCACCGTGTAGCCGCGGTAGCGCTGCTGCACCACCAGGCCCTCGTGCACCAGCAGGCGCAGGGCCGCGCGCACGGTGCCGCGGCTGATGCCGACGGTGGCGGCCATCCACTCCTCGGTGATGCGCTCGCCGGGCTGCAGCGCGCCGGTCAGGATGGCGCGGCGCAGCTGGTCGGCCGCATGCGTGTCCAGCCCGCGCAGCTGCTGCGGTTCCAGCTGCAGGGAAAGGTCGCGTTGTTCGGTCTTGGGTCGGGCCATGGGCATGCCGCGGTGCGGAAGCCCGGAATCTAGCGGGTTTCTGGTTATTGTCAACAATAACCAGGCGCACGCCTGGCTCAGAGGCGTGCCGCGTTCGCGTAGCCGGAAATGTCGATCACCTCCACCGCCCCCTGGCGCACCAGCCAGCGCAGCAGGGCATCGACCTGCCGCGGCGCCAGGCGGCAGGTGGTGAGGATCCAGTGGCGGTTGACCGGCCGGTTGCTCATCACCGACAGCACGCGGTAGACGTCGGCCGTTTTGCCGGCCGGCGGCAGATCGGGCCAGTGCTTGAGGCGGTAGACCAGCCCGTCGCGCGCGGCCGGCTCGGTGTCAGGCGGCGGCGCATCGCTGTGCGCCCACAGCTCCGCGAACGAGGTGCTGGTGCGGTGCGCCCAGGTGCGCAGGCTTGCGTAGACGGTTTGCATTGCGGGCTGTGGGGAAGTGGCAGCCCAGTGTCGGCCGATGCGGCCGCACGCGATTAGGTGAAAGCGGAACGCCGGCTAAGCAGATTGCCTAAAACGTCAGAGCTTCAGCCAGGCGACGGTGGCAATCCCGAGCGCGGTCAGCAGCAGCGACCCCGCCAGATGCGCGAAGGCCGTGGCCAGCGCCCAGGGCAGGTGGCCCTGCTGGATCTGCGTGACCACTTCGGCGGAGAAGGTCGAGAAGGTGGTGAGGCCGCCCAGGAAACCGGTGACCACCAGCAGCCGCGCCTCGGGCGGCAGGTTGGGGTGGTTGCCGAAGTACGCCACCGCGACGCCGACCAGGTAGCCGCCCAGCAGGTTGGCCATCAGCGTGCCCAGCGGCAGCGCGGTGAACAGCGGGTTGAAGCGCCCGGCCAGCAGCCAGCGCAGCAAGGCCCCCACGGACGCGCCGGCGCAGATGGAAGCGATGGAGGCAAGCATGGGCAGCGGATTATCGCCGCGCCGTGACCGCACGCCTTGGACGGTGGTGCGCTGCTAGAGTTGTCCGCATGCAAGGCAGCGCGGGTGCAGGGCCGTTCACGCGGCCGGTGGTGGTTTTCCTGGTGTGCGTGCTGGCGTTCGCGCTGCTGGCCGCCGGGGTATTCGTCCTCCATTGGTTCGACCGCATCGACCCGGCCGTGCTGCTGTTCCTCTGCGCGCACCGCACCCCCGCGTTCACCCAGGCGATGGCCGGCATCAGCTGGCTGCACCAGACGGCGCACCTGCTCGTCCCGGTGGCGCTGGCCGCCGCCTGGCTGTGGTGGCGCGGCGAGCGCGGCGCGGCCGCCTCGCTGGTGCTCGCCGTGCCCGGCGCCATGCTCCTCAACCTGCTGCTGAAAAGCAGCTTCGCGCGCCTGCGCCCGTCCATCGTCGACCCGCTGGAGAGCCTGCATACCTTCAGCTTTCCCAGCGGCCACACCACGGCGGCGACCGCGCTGTACGGCTGGCTGTGCCTGTTCGTGTGGGCGCGCACGCGCGCGGCCGGCCCGCGCGCCGCGGCGGCTGCGTTCGCAGTCCTGATGGTCGGCACGGTGGCGCTCAGCCGCATGGTCCTGGGCGTGCATTTCCCGAGCGACGTGGCCGCCTCGGTGGCCGCCGCGGCCGCCTGGCTGGCCCTGCTGCGAGGCACGCTGCACAATCGCTCCTGAACCGAGAGGACACGCCCATGCCCCACGCCCGCGATTTCGATTCCCCCGCCGTGCAGGCGCTGCGCGCCGACCTGGCGCTGGCCCTGCGCGCCGCCGCCCACCACGGCCTGTCCGAGGGCGTGTGCAACCACTTCAGCGTCGAGCTGCCGGACCGCTCCGGGCGTTTCCTGCTCAATCCGCGCGGCCTGCTGTGGCGCGAGGTGCAGGCCGACGACATCGTGATGGTGGACACCGCGGGCACCAGGCTGGCCGGCCGCCACGAGGTCGAGCCCACGGCCATGTTCATCCACGCCGCCGTGCACCGTATCTGCGCCCAGGCCTGCGTGCTGCACACCCACATGCCGTATGCCACCGCGCTCACGCTCACCGAGGACCGCGCGCTCGACCCCTGCCTGTCGCAGAACGCCATGCGCTTCCACGGCCGTATCGCCATCGACCGCGAGTACAACGGCCTGGCGCTCGACGCCTCCGAAGGCGAGCGCATCGCGCACGGCATGCGCGGCGCCGACGTGGCCTTCCTCGGCAACCACGGCGTGGTGGTGTGCGGCGCGCGCATCGACCACGCCTACGACGACCTGTACTACCTGGAGCGCGCCTGCATGGCGCAGGTGCTGGCCCAGTCCACCGGCCGGCCGCTGCGGCCGGTGAATGCCGAGCTGTCGCGGCGGGTGTGCGAGCAGACGCTGGGCGAGCGCCTGCAGTCGGAGCTGTTCTTCCAGGCGCTGCGGCGCACCCTCTGAGCTTCGCATGACTTCTGGGGCGGACAGCGCACCGTTGTTCACTTGAGCGCGCCGCGGCCGGGCGCTGTAATCGGCGGATTCCACGACCACGTGCGAAAGGATGCCCCGTGAGCACCAATGACGACCCGACGTTCGAACAGGCGAACGTGCCGCCCGGCCAGCTCGAATTCTGGTTCGAGTTCGGCAGCATCTACAGCTATCTCTCGGTGATGCGCATCGAGGCGCTGGCCGCGGAGCGCGGCGTGCGCGTCGCCTGGCGGCCCTTCCTGCTCGGGCCGATCTTCAAGGAGATGGGCTGGCAGAGCTCGCCCTTCCTGGAGCAGAAGGAAAAGCTGGCCAACATGTGGCGCGACATCGAGCGGCTGTGCGGCAAGTACGGCATTCCGTGGAAGCGGCCCACCGTGTTCCCGCGCCTGGCCGTGCTGCCGCTGCGCGTGGTGATGGCCGGCGCCGAAGAGCCGTGGGTCGGCGCGTTCTGCAAGGCCGTGATGCTGCAGGGCTTCGCCGAGGACCGGGACATCGGCGCGCAGGAGAACGTGGAACGCGCGCTGGCGTCGCTGTCGCTGCCGGTGGCCGAGGTGCTGGCCCGCGCCCAATCCGACGCCAACAAGCTGGCGCTGCGCCACCAGACCGAGCGCGCACGGGCGCTGGGCATCTTCGGCGGCCCGAGCTTCTTCGCCGGCAATGAGATGTTCTGGGGCAACGACCGGCTGGAAGACGCCCTTGACTGGGCCGCGGGCAAGGCCTAGCGATGCGCTAGGCTTGCGGGATGTCGGTCCCGCTCGTCCGTCTCTCCGCCGTCGATGCCCTGCGCGGCTTCGTTGCCGCCGGGCGCCGCATGAGCATCGCGCAGGGCGCCGAAGACCTATGCCTCACGCCTTCGGCGCTGAGCAAGCAGATCACCAAGCTGGAAGAGTCGCTGGGCGTGCGCCTGCTGGTGCGCGGGCACCGCTCCATCGCCTTCACCAAGGAAGGCGCCGAGCTGTACATGGCGGCCAGCGCCGCCTTCCAGCAGATGCAGGACGCGGTCGGCAACATCCTGCCCAGCGCCACCGGCAAGCCGGTGACCATCACCGCCAGCATCGGCGTCACCGCGCTGTGGCTGCTGCCGCGGCTGGGCCGGCTGCATGCCGACCATCCCGGCATCGACGTGCGGGTGGCGGCCAACAACGCGGTGGTCGACCTGCGCACCGAGGACATCGACCTGTCGATCCGCTACTGCGCCCAGGCCGACGTGCCGGACGGCGCGGTGCGGCTGTTCGGCGAAACCATCCGGCCGGTGGCCAGCCCGCTGCTGGGCCTGCGCGCCATCGATTCGCCCGAAGCGCTGGCCGAGCAGGTATTGCTGGAGTTCGACGACCCCAGGCATCCCTGGCTGCAATGGAGCAACTGGGTGGCGGCCGCCGGCTGGACGTGGAAGAAGCCCCGGGGCATCGTGCGCCTGAACCAGTACGACATGGTGATCCACGCCGCGATGGCGGGGCAGGGCGTCGCGCTCGGGCGGCTGGAGCTGCTGGGGCCGCTGCTGCAGGCGGGGCAGCTGCGCACGCCGGACACGCCCCTGGGCGATCTGCCCTGCGGCCACGGCTACTGGCTGCTGATGGCCGAGCGCGTGCCCCGGCGCGCCGTGCGGCAGATCGCCGAGTGGCTGGAGGCGCAGGCGAGCCGCGATTAGCGGACCAGGAAACCGTTTTTCAGCGGGTCCCGGGCGTCGAGAACCCAGTTGCAGAACCCGCTGACGTAGGCTGTCCCCGAGACTTCGGGAATGACGGCCTTGAACTCCCCGACCTGCGTTTCTTCGAGCACGCGCGCACTGAACGACGTTCCGATCACCGACTCGTTGACGACGACCTCGCCGAGGCCGATCTCCCCGCGCAGGAAGAGTTGCGCCACGCGTCCCGCAGTGCCCGACCCGGTGGGGGAGCGGTCCACCTCCCTGTCGGCGAACACGCAGCAGTTGGCCTGCGTCGAACCCGGATGGCGCGCCGGCCCGTCGATGATGGTCCCGTAGATGTGGTTGATCTCCGGGATGTCGGGATGGACCACCGCGAACGCGGCATTGGCCGCCTGCTTGACCTGCGCGCCGAACTGCTTGAGCGCCTCGATCGACGATTCGCGGATGTCCAGCCCGAAGGGCTGGCCGCTCGTGTAGAAGTAGAACGCGCCTCCATAGGCGATGTCGCCCTTGACCGTTCCGTAGGTGGGCGTCTCCACGGCCACGTCGCGCCGGAAGACGAAGGAGGGCACGTTGACGAAGCGCACACCGTTCGCGTGAAGCCCGTCCCAGCTGACGAATGCTTCGATGAACCCGCACGGGGCATCGATGCCGACGCGCGTCTCGGGAACCTGCCGCTGCACCCAGCCCAGCTCGACCGCCGCGGTGGCAAGGGCGATGACGCCATGCCCGCAATGGTCGCTGTAGCCTTCGTTGTGCATGAAGATCACGCCGAAGTCGGCACCCGGCGACACCGGCGCGGTGAGGCACCCGCCGTACATGTCGGCATGCCCGCGCGGCTCGAACATCAGCGCCTGCCGGATGTCGTCGGCATGCGCCAGCAGCCAGGCGCGCCGCTGGACGATCGAGTCGCCCGGGAGCTTGGGGATGCCCGAGGTGACGATGCGAAAGGGCTCGCCGCCCGTATGCATCTCGACGGTGCTGATGGTGCGGGTGATCTGCATGCCGGTGATTGTGTCAGGCGGGCTCGCATGCCGATCCGGCAGCGGCGCGCCGGGAAAGTCAGCCTGCAACGGCGTCCCGTCCGGTCCAATCCGGGTATCCCCGAAAAGGACCAGGAGAACCGCATGACCGTCCGCACCGAACGCAATGGCCGCGTGCTCACCATCATCCATTCGCGCCCCGAGGCGCGCAACGCCGTCGATCCCGACCATGCCGACGCGCTGCAGGAAGCCTTCCTCGCCTTCGATGCCGACGACACGGCCGACGTGGCGGTGTTCTGGGGCGAGGGCGGCGCGTTCTGCGCCGGCGCCGACCTGAAGAGCCTGGCCAAACGCGGCATCGCCACAACGGAGAACCGCGCAACGCACCGCTCGCTGGAGTTTCCGAAAGAGCCCGGCGGCGAGGTGCCGCGCGGCCCGATGGGCCCGTCGCGGCTGCACCTGAACAAGCCGGTGATCGCCGCCATCGAAGGCCCGGCGGTGGCGGGCGGCATGGAACTCGCGCTGTGGGCCGACTGCCGGGTGATGGCCGAGGACGCCTACATGGGCGTGTACTGCCGCCGCTGGGGCGTGCCGCTGTCCGACGGCGGCACGGTGCGGCTGCCGCGCCTGGTCGGCCTGGGCCGCGCGCTGGAGATCACCATGACCGGGCGCAAGGTGGACGCCGCCGAGTGCCTGCGCATCGGCCTGTGCGAACAGGTGGTGCCCAGCGGCCAGGCGCGCGCCGCGGCCGAAGCCATGGCACAGGAGATCGCGCGCCATCCGCAGCTGTGCGTGCGCGCCGACCGCCGCGCCATCTACCTGCAGCACGGCCTGCCGGAACGCGAGGCGCTGGAGCAGGAGTGGACCAACTGCGCCGGCGTGTTCAAGGCCGAGGGCGCGGCCGGCGTGGCGAACTTCTCCGGCGGGGCCGGGCGCCACGGCAGCGGCTCTCAGGACTGTTGACAGCGCTGAGATGCCATGACTGCCTCTACGTCAGAGTGCTGATACATAGGTTCTGCGTGTGCAGGTTTGCGCTATGTAAGCTCAACCGACCTCCGCGTCTCCTGCATTCAGTTGGTCAGCAAGACGAGACCGCTGCTCCGGAGATATCCAATGCGGAAACGCGAACCCAAATCCGAGATCATGAAGTTGCGCGAGAAGTCCATAGGCTATGTCAACGAAGAGATCATGATCCTCGGCGTCATAGCTTAAAAAGCACTCCCCGTATCGCACACCGGAGTACGCCTGCTCCAAAGCAGCGATCAAGGCGACTGCGTCAGCGCGGGCCATGATTCCCTGGAAAACAGGAGCTTGGTTCGAATAGTCCGTTATGAGTTGCAACAATCCATGAGAGTAATTGCGTGGCCTGAACTCAGGATCCACCTTATAGGCAACTGCCTTGGACAGCAACTCCAATGCTTGGTGCATGCTGGGCAGCATCACGTTGAACAATGGACCGATCTCTCTATTCTTGTGGCGCAAAAACTCGACTGTAGCCAGATAATTTGATCCTGCCTCCAGGAGCGAAGCCGCACGTCCCTTTGGCGTGTCGAAGCCGCTCGAAGGGAATGCCTCCGTTAGAGGCTTGATGACAATCATCCCAGCACTCAAACCGAACGCGTGATGCCGCCGTCCACCCGGAGGTTCTGCCCGGTGATGTAGCCCGCGCCCGGCGAGGCCAGGAAGGCGATGGTGGCCGCCACTTCCTCGCTGTGGCCGTAGCGGCCCATGGGAATGCGCTGGCGGCGTTCCTCCGTCTCCGGCAGGCTGTCGATGAAGCCCGGCAGCACGTTGTTCATGCGGATGTTGTCGGCGGCGTACTTGTCGGCGAACAGCTTGGTGAAGCTCGCCAGGCCGGCGCGGAACACGCCCGAGGTCGGGAAGCCCGGGTCCGGCTCGAAAGTGGCGAAGCTGGAGATGTTGATGATGGCGCCGCCGCGCTGCTTCTGCATCACCGGCGTGACCAGCCGCGTGGGGCGGATCACGTTCATCAGGTAGACGTCCAGCCCGGTGTGCCACTGCTCGTCGGTGAGCTCCAGGATCGGCGCGCGCGGGCCGTGCGCGCCGCTGTTGACCAGCACGTCGATGCGGCCCCACTTGTCCAGCGCGGCGTCTATCAGCCTGCGCAGGTCGTCGTTGGACTGGTTGCTGCCGGTGACGCCGACGCCGCCCAGCGATTGGGCCAGCGCCTCGCCCTTGCCCGAGGACGACAGGATCGCCACCTTGAAGCCGTCGGCGGCCAGCCGCTTCGCCGCGTCGGCGCCCATGCCGCTGCCACCCGCGGTGACCACGGCAACCTTGTCTGCATCAGCCATTGCGGCCTCCTTGAAAAGCCGCGAGTGTAGGCGCTCGGGTTTGGACTTGCGCAGCGCCGGGCCACTGCGGCGGCGCGAGCTCGGCGTGGATGCCCATGAGTTCGTCCACGCGGTGGCCGCAGGTGTGGTGCGCCAGCACGGTGCGCAGGCCGTGTCCCGCGACCTGCTGCGCCAGCACGGGATCGTGCAGCAGCGCACGCAGGTGCCGGCGCATCTCGTCGCCGTCGTGTGCCACCAGGAAATCGGCGCCGGGCTCGAACAGGCCCTCGCAGTCGTCCCAGGGCGCGGACACCAGCGGAATGCCGCAGGCCAGCGCCTCGAAGATGCGGATGGTCGGGATGCCGGGCAGCTCGCGCACGTAGGGGCGGCGCGGCACGTGCACCGTGACGCCATAGCGCGCGAACACTCTCGGCACCTCGTGGTTCGGCAGCCAGCCGGCGTATTCGATGCCGGCGTCGGCCAGGCCGCGCAGCGCGTGGTCCGGGTAGCGCACGCCGTGCGCGCGCGCGGCCAGCGCCAGGTCGTGCACCGGTTTCAGCAGGAATTCGTGCAGCTCGGCGGCGCGTTCCTCGCCACCCCAGTTGCCGATCCAGACCAGGTCGCCTTCGCGCTGCCCGTCCGAATACGGCTTGAACACGCGCGGATCGGCCGCCTCGTGCCAGGTCCAGGCGCGCTGCGCCCAGCCTTCGCGCAAGTACCGGTCGCGCAGCGCGCCGCCGAAGGCCAGCACGCCGTCGAAATGGCGCAGGTCGTAGACGGCCATGCCGCCGGGCTGCGTCACGCCGCGGTGATGCGTGTCGTGGAACAGTAGCCGGTAGCCCGGGTTGGCGGCACGATGCAGGCCGATGCGCCGGACCAGGGCGTGGCTGCTGCGCTCGTGCACCAGCACCAGGTCGGCGCCGGCCAGCGCTTCGTGCAGGTCGAGCGTGTCCGGCGCATAGCGGCGGCTGGCGAGCCGCGGATAGGCGCGCGCGAACGCCGCCAGCGGCGCGGTGCCGTGTTCGGCCACCAGATTGGTCATGCTCCAGGCGTCCTGCGGCTCGTACACGGCGACCTCGTGGCCGCGTGCCAGCAACTCGCTGCAGACGCCGCGCAGGAAATGCGCGTTGCCCTGGTTCCAGTCGGACAGCAGCGAGTGGCAGAACAGGATTACGCGCAAACGGGCTGCCTCCGCTGTTGTTGGATGCCCCGTATTAGGAGCACCTCCTGAGGCAGGCCGTGTCGGCGCCGCGCGGACAGGGCTGTAGGACTGTTTCTCGTTGGTCCGGCTACGCGGCGAGCAGGTGCGCGGCCAGCCCGCGCCGCGGCGCCGGCTCCACATCCGGCGCGTAGCCCAGCCGCGTCCACATCTGCACCGTGTGCGTGGGCCGCGGCGCCCGCAGCAGCGCGTGGATGTCGGCGTAAGTCCGTGCCTGCTCCGGATATTCCTGCAACGCCTGCTGCAGCGGGTGCATGGCCAGCCCGTGCGCGGTGGCGGCGAGCTGGGCACGGACGTAGGCGCGGCCGGCGTTCACCTGCGTCGTGCGGGCATTGCCTTCGGTCGCCATCCAGAAGAAGGCCGGCGTGCCGTCGATCTTCGCGTTGAAGTCCTTGATCTGGCCGGTGGTCGCGGAGTCGTCCGGCGCCGGTGCCTTGCTGCGGTCGAACAGGCCCAGCGCGGTGAGGGCGCGCACCATCGGCGCATTCAGCGAAATGCCGTCGCGGTGCTTTGCGATCTCCGCCGGCCCGACGCGCAGCCAGCGGTACGACTCCAGGATGGTGCGCGGCGTGGTGAGCTCGATGCGCCAGGCCTCCCTGGCGAGGGCGCGGTGGCGTTGCAGCGCGGCCGCGTCGCGCGCATCGGTGAAGCCGGCGCGCACCTCGGGATACGGCCCCATGGCCGCGGCGATGGCCTGCAGCGCCGCGGGATCCGGCGCACGCATCGCGTCGTAGGCTGAGCGATTCGTGCGGCGGCGGAACACCTGGGCGAACAGCGGGTCGCGCCGCACGGTGGCGTCGGGCACCAAGCGGATGCGGGCGGTGGGCCGGCCGTCGATCTTGTCCGGCCCGAACGCGCCCTGCGGGAACAGCGTGACCTCGGCCCGGTGCCCGCGTTCGGCCGCCGCGATGGCCAGCAGCTCCAGGAAGGTGCCCTGGCTCATCATCATCTGGCGCGAGTACGGGTCGGTTTCCGGCAGCAACCGCTCGCGGTCGCAGAACAGCGTGATCTCGCCCGGCTGCGCCAGGTCCACCAGCCAGGACTGCAGGTTGTGCGAGTGCGGCGCCAGGATAGCGTGCGCCAGCGCCCAGCGGCGCGGGTCGGTTTCGCCCGCGCCGGGACCGGCCCACGCGGCCATGGCCTCGGGCGGCAGCGCGGAGGAACAGGCGGCCAGCGGCGCGGTGGCGGCGAACACGGCGCCTCCACCGGCGAGGCGCAGGAACTGGCGGCGGGCGGTCATGGGAATCTCCTGTAGCGGTGGTGGGGCGATGGGGAGATTGTGGGAAGCGCCACGGTGTTCGACAATTGCCCATCTCTTCATACCAGCTATGCATCCATGAATACCAATTTCGACTGGAGCCTGGTGCCGTCCTTCCTGGCGGCGCTGGAGCACGGCAGCCTGCTGGGCGCGGCGCGCGCGCTCGGCGCCAGCCAACCCACTCTCGGCCGGCACGTCGCGGAACTGGAAGCGCAGCTGGGCGTGGCGCTGTTCGAGCGCACCGGCCGCGGCCTGCTGCCCACCGACATGGCGCAGCAGCTCGCGGCCGCCGCGCGCGCCATGGAAGCCGGCGCGCAGCAGCTGGCGCGCGGCGCGGCCGGGGTGGACGCCGGTGCCGCCGGCACGGTGCGCATCACGGCCAGCCAGCCGGTCGCCTGCCACCTGTTGCCGCCGATCCTGGCGCAGCTGCGCACCGCCTTGCCGCAGGTGCAGGTGGAGCTGGTGGCCAGCGACGCCGTCAGCAACCTGCTGCGGCGCGAAGCCGACATCGCGCTGCGCATGGTGCAGCCGGACCAGTCCACCGTGATCGCCAAACGCATCGGCCGGGTGACGCTGGGCGCCTACGCGCACCGCGACTACCTGCGCCGGCGCGGCGTGCCGCGCGCCATCGAGGACCTGTCGGCGCACGACCTCATCGGCGGCGACCGCGGCGACGCCATCCGCAAGGGCTTCTCCGCCTTCGGCCAGGCGTTCGCGCGCGAGCAGTTCGTGCTGCGCACCGACGACCTGGTGGCCTACTGGCAGGCGGTGCGTGCCGGTGTCGGCATCGGCTTCGTGGCCGACTACCTGGCGCGCGGCGAACCGGCGGTGGTGCCGCTGCTGCCGATGCTGAAGATTCCGCCAATCCCGATGTGGCTGGCGGTGCACCGCGAGATCCGCGGCAATGCGCGCATCCGCGCGGTCTACGACTTCCTGGCGCAGGCGGTGCCGAAGGCGCTGTGAACGTATTGCGATGCGTCTTGACTTGGCGGCGTGCCTGGCTCCTACTGGGCGCGCCGCCGGCATGGCGGTGACAAGCAAAACCCCCGATGGGGCGACAAGAGAGGGACACGATGAGGAAACAACTTGCCAACTTCTGGCGGGCGGCGCTGCTGCTCGCGGGCATCGCGCTGGCCGGCATCGCCTATGCGCAGACCGTGGGCAACGCCTGCTATGCCACCAGCTGCCGCGGGCAGGACGCCGCCACGCTCGGCGGCTCGTGCTTCGGCCACTTGTGCGGCGCGGGCTATGCCGGCAACACCGGCGGCGACTGCCTGGGCGACAGCTGCAACGCTGGCAACGGCAACACCGTGGGCGGCAACTGCTACGGCGCGGGCTGCAAGGCCGGCAGCGCCTGGAACCACGGCGGCGACTGCTACGGCCAGGGCTGCACGCCGGGCAACGGCGGCACCGTGAGCGGCAACGCCTATGGCACGGCGAAGAACACCGCCTGCATGCTGGGCGAGATCTACCGCTTCCCCACCAATGCGCGTCCCGCCAACCTGGTCAACTGGAACACGCCGCCGGGTGCCGCCTGCCAGCCGGTGTACGTGTACAACCAGCAGGGCCAGCGCGTGCCGGTCGAGATCAAGCCGGTCGCGGTGCCGTCTCCCGCACCCGCGCCCACGGCGGTGACCGCGCTGCCGGCCAACCCCTACGACCCGGCCAACCTGCCCAAGTGCCCGTTCACCTGCCAGGCCTACAACCCGGCGTCACAGTCCTGCGTGGGCGCGGCGATGAACGTCTGCTGAGCGCGGGGCCCGGCTACCACCAGCCCAGGCGCACGAGGTCGATCTCCTCGATTTCGAGGTAGGTCACCTCGATGCCCGCGATGTGCGGCTCCGCGTCGCCCTGCGGTTCGATGCGCAGATCGGCATCCTCTGCCCACAGCCGCGCGAACTGGCTGTCGTCTTCGGGGAGCAGGAAGTGCAGGGGTTTGGACGGCATGGGGCAAGAATGCCTGCAAAAGTGCCATCGGCGTGAGGCAGAAGTTGCCGCGATCCTGTGAACTATGACCTGCTGGACAGTCGCCCCGCACCGGCTCGTCAGGGCCGGTTGAATTCCTCGGCCAGGAAGTCCAGGAACGCGCGGATCTTCGGCGCCAGGTGCTGCCGCGACGGATAGACCGCATAGAGCGTGGTCTCCACCGTGCGCCAGTCCTCCAGCGCGGCCCGCAGCCGGCCCTGCCGCAGGTCGTCCTCCACGTAGGGGCGCGGCATCAGGCTCAGGCCGAAGCCTTCGCGCAGCGCGTCGCGCACGGCCAGGCTCGAGCTGACCGAGTAGCGCGCCTCGACCGCCACCTTCTCGGTGCGGCCGTCCTTGCTGAACTCCCACACGTCCGCGTGGCCCGAGAGCGTGAAGCGCACGCAGGTGTGCGCGCGCAGCTCCGATGGCACTCGCGGCGTGCCATGCGCCTCGAAGTACGACGGGGCGGCGCACAGCACGTGCGGCATGGTGGCCAGCCGCCGGGCCACCATGCTGGAGTCTTCCAGGCGGTCGCTGCCGCGGATGGCCAGATCGAAGCCGTCGCGCACCAGGTCGACGCGCCGGTCGTCCAGGTGCAGGTCCAGCGTGAGCGCGGGATGGCGCGCCAGGAAGTGCGGAATGGCCGCGGACAGCCGCGTCAAGGTCACCGTCATGGGCGCGCTCACCCGCAGGGTGCCGCTGGGCCCGGTCTTCACCGGGCACAGGGACTGGTCGGCCTCCGACAGCGCGTCCAGCCCGCGCGCCACGTGCGCCAGGTAGGTCGCGCCTTCCTCGGTCAGCGACATGCGCCGCGTGGTCCGGTGGATCAGCCGCGCGCCGACGTGCGCCTCCAGCTCGGCGATGTTCTTGCTCACCGCCGCCGGCGACAGGCCGAGCCGCCGTCCGGCCGCGGCAAAACTGTGCAGGTCGGCCACGTGGCGGAACACCTGCAAGGCGGTATAGCGGTCCATGCGCTGTTCTCTGTGGGTGAAGAATGTCTTTCCATTCTGGCGGATTCTCATCTCGGGGTGAATTGCCTACGCTCACCTGCATGACGACGAATCCCATGAACGCCACCATTGCCCTCATCGAGCGGCGCATCTCGGCCAACCTGTTCGACGCCGCGCATGTGCTGGCCGATGCGCAGATCGCGGAGCTGGTGCGCCTGGCAACGCTGGCGCCGACCGCCTACCACCTGCAGAACTGGCGCTTCATCGCGGTGCGCACGCCCGAGGCGAAGCAGCGCCTGCTGCCGCTTGCGCACGGGCAGGCCAAGGTTGCGGAAGCGGCCGCCACCTTCATCGTCTGCGGCGTGCTGCCCGGGCACGCGGACATTCCCGAAAGGCTCGCGGCCTTCGTGGAGTCGGGCTTCATGTCCGCCGACACGGCCGCGGCCTGGCAGGCAGGCGCACGCGCGCAGTACGCGGATGCGCGCATTGCCCGCGACGAGGCGGTGCGCTCGGCCAGCCTCGGCGCCGCCACGCTGATGCATGCGGCCGAGGCCATGGGCTTGGCCGCCGGCCCGATGGGCGGGTTCGATGCGGAAGGTGTCGCACGCGAGTTCGGCTTGGCGCCGGGCGAGCTGCCGGTGATGCTGGTCGCCGTCGGCCGTGCCGCGCCGGGCAACTGGCCGCAGAAGCCCCGCCGCCCGCTCGCCGACGTGCTGCAGCTCGCATGAAGGCCCGCGCGTCCGACCTGTGGCTGACGGCCATCGCGCCCGCCATCTGGGGCAGCACCTACATCGTCACCACCGAGTTCCTGGCGAATTTCTCGCCGGTGACGGTCGCCATGCTGCGCGCCCTGCCAGCCGGCCTGCTGCTGCTCGCATTCGTGCGGCAGCTGCCCACCGGCATCTGGTGGGCGCGCATCTTCGTGCTCGGCGCGCTGAACTTCTCGATCTTCCTGAGCATGCTGTTCATCTCGGCCTACCGGCTGCCCGGCGGCGTCGCCGCCACGGTGGGTGCCGTGCAGCCGCTGCTGGTGGTGTTCCTGGCAAGGCTGCTTCTTGCCAGCCCGGTCCGGCTGCTGGCCATCGTGGCCGCACTCGTTGGTGCGGCAGGCGTCGCGCTGCTGGTGCTGACGCCGAGCGCCGCGCTCGATCCGGTCGGCGTCGCCGCCGGGCTGGCGGGCGCCGCCTCCATGGCCTGCGGCACGGTGCTGAGCCGCAGGTGGCAGCCGCCGGTGTCGCTGCTCACCTTCACCGCGTGGCAGCTCACCGCAGGTGGCCTGCTGCTGGTACCGGTTGTCCTCCTCATCGAACCGGCGATGCCGGTTCCGACCGTACCGAACCTGCTTGCATTGGCATGGCTGGGGTTGATCGGCATGGCGCTCACCTATGCGCTCTGGCTGCGCGGCATCGCGCGCCTGGAGTCATCGGTGGTGTCGTCGCTGGTGCTGCTCAGCCCGGTGACGGCCATGCTGCTAGGTTGGCTGCTGCTGGGCCAGACGCTGGCCACGTTGCAGATCGCGGGTGCCGTTCTCGTCGTCGGCAGCATCTGGCTGGGCCAGCGCGCGAGCCGCCGTGCAGGATGATTTCCGACTCCAGGCATGGAAGCCGGCCTGCGGCACCGGCGGGCCGCAAGAGCAATCCTGCAAGCTCCAGAAACACGACAGGAGCATCGCCATGGCAACGAGCAAGACATCCAAGTCCACCCGCGGCCGCGCCCAGGACCGGTCCAAGGTGGCCGGCGGCCAGGAGCACGAAGTGCGCTACGAGTCGAAGAAGACCGGCGCCAGCGCCGCCGACGTGAAGCGGGCCGTGAAGAGCGCGGGCAACTCGCGCAAGGCCGTCGAGAAGAAGCTGTCGAAGTAGGGCGCGGCGAAGCTCAGCTCGCGGCGACGTGCTCGCCGCCGAGCGACGCCACCAGCTGCGGCAGCAGGCCCGAGAGTTCGCCGGTGGCGATCGCCGCGTCGGCGTCGAAGCCGTCTTCGCCCTTCGCCACATCCTTCACGCCGCGGATGTCGATCTTGCGGATGCCCAGCTGCTCGGTGAGCACGAACGACACCTTGTCGTTCCAGGTCAACGCCAGCTGCGTGGGCAGCTTGCCTTCCTGGATGTGCTGGCCGATCTCGTCGAGCTCCAGGCTGTGCCGCGCATAGCGCACCACCGAGCGTTCCTCACCGGGCTTCTTCAGCTCCAGGTCGCGGTCGATGGTGAAGCCCTCGGGCGGCAGCTTGGTCGACAGCCATTCGGCCATAGCGGTGGCCGGCGCGAGCGCGGTGGACAGCGGTGCCAGCGGCAGCACGTGGCCGAGATCGGCCATCACGTCCACCAGCTGCTTCACCGCGGGCTCGGCGGCCTTCATGCTGCCGGCGGCGATCACCAGCACGCGCTTGTCCGCATCCAGCCACAGGCAGTGCGCGCTGCGCTTGCTGAAGGCGCGCGGCAGGAAGCCCTGCACGATCTCCTGCTTGATCTCCGCCTTCTCCTTGCGGCCCGGCTTGCGTCCGCGCTCGGCTTCCAGTGCCTTGCAGCGTGCATCGAGTTCGGCACGCACCGCGCCGCCCGGCACCGCCTTGCGCTCCACCGCGAGCTGCGCGATCCACTGGCCGCCGACCGACTCCACCATCGCGCCGTTGTCCTTGCCGCGCGGCGGCACCCAGCCGGCCGAGTGTTCCTGCGTCGGCCCGCAGGGCATGAAGGCGAGCCGCTGCAGCTCGGATTCCAGGCGTTCCAGGGGTGGCGGTGTCCACTCGGGACCGATGCGGTAGACGACGATGTTCTTGAAGAGCGGCATGCGGGAACGCGGAGTTCGTTTGGGCAGGAGGGTCCGCATTCTCGCCGCAGATTCGGCTTGCGCAAGCCCCTGGGCGCAAGTGTTGCAATCGCGTGGCCGCCGCACGACGCGTTGCGGGTGCCTGCGCGGCGCCCGCTTAATCCGCGGGCACTCCATGGCAAACCGCGCCAGTGCTGGCGATGCGCGCGATGCCCCGGCGTTGTCCACAGCGTTGTCCACGCGCGCTGTGGATTCGCGGCGGCATTGGTGCGACACTGCGCTCCAGGTCGACAGCAGCAGGAGACTTGACATGCACATTGCCATCATCGCGGCCCTGGCCTCCACCGTGGCGCTGCTCGTCACCACGGCCTACTTCATCCTGGGTTCGATTCCGCTGCTGGTGCTGAAGCACGACACGCCGCTCGACGCGCGCTTCGTGCGGGGCTTCTTCAACATCTACTACAAGGCGGCGCTCATCGCGGCGGCCGCCACGTCGGTCAGCTACGCGCTCGCGGGCCGTCCTGCGCTGGCCGCCGGCGCCGCCGGGCTCGCGCTGCTGGCCCTGGTGCTGCGCCGGATGATCATCCCCAAGATGGAAGTGCTCGGCACGCAGATCCAGGCCGACATGGATGCGATTCCGGGCTTCCGCAGAACGCACATGACCGCGATCGCGATCAACATCGCGCAGCTCGCGGCCATCGTGTGGGGCCTGACCGCCGCGCGGCTGTAGCCGGTGACGGCGAAGCCTCCGGGCCGTGGCGGCTGGGAGGCTTCTGGTGTGGTGCCGGAGAGAGGAATCGAACCCCCGACCTTCTCATTACGAATGAGCTGCTCTACCGACTGAGCTACTCCGGCGGAACCCAGGATTGTAGCAGCCCGGAAAACCGGTTTTCGCCGCGGGCTGCCGCCGGGCTCAGTCTCCGGCGGGCAGCATCTGCGGGTTGTACGCGATCTCCCAGAGGTGCCCGTCCGGGTCCTGGAAGCAGCCGGCGTAGCCGCCATAGAAGGTCTTGCCGGCCGGCTTCACGACCGCGGCACCTGCCGCGCGCGCCTGCGCCATCACGGCATCCACCTCGGCTTGCGAGCGCACGTTGTGCGCCAGCGAGAACTCGGTGGCGCTCGGCGGCTGCAGCGGGATGCCGGTGTCGTGCGCCAGGTCCTTGCGCGCCCACAGCGCGAGGTTGATGCCGCCTTCCAGTTCGAAGAACACGACCTGGCCGTGCTCGAATTCCTGGCCGACGATGCCCTCGGTCGGCAGGCCCAGGCCGTCGCGGTAGAAGCGCAGCGACCGTTCCAGGTCGTCCACGCCGAGTGTGATCAGGGTGATGCGCGGTTTCATGCGCGCAACGATAGCAGCGCCGCAAGCTCAGCGGCCCGTCGCCCACAAGCCCAGCAGCGCAACGCAGGCGAGCGCGAGCAGCAGCGACAACCCTTTCCAGAACACCACCGGGTCGCGCTCGATCAGCGGCGGCCGGGCGCGGCGCTGCAGGGCGGGGTCGGGCTGGTGCAGCGCGAACACGAACTCCGCCACGTCGCCGTAGCGCCGCTGCGGGTCCGGGTGCAGCGCCTTGCGCAGCGCGTCGTCCACCCAGGCCGGGATGTCGCGCCGGCTTTCCTGCAGTGCGCGGCAGCGCAGGCGCTTCTGCTGCGCCAGGCTGCTGCACTTGGGCATCTCCAGCCCGTAGGGCAGCTGCCCGGTGAGCAGCTGGAAGGCGATGACCGCCAGCGAGAACAGGTCCGACTGCGGCGAGCCGCCGCCGCCCAAAAAGAATTCCGGCGCCAGGTACTGGGCGCTGCCGGGCAGCGCATCAGGTGCGCGCGCGTCCATCTCCACGATGCCGGCCACGCGCGCGGCGCCGAAATCGATGATCTTCACCGTGCCGTCGGCGTCCACCAGCACGTTCTCCGGGCGCAGGTCCTGGTGGACCATCTCGGCGCGGTGCATGGCGCGCAGCCCGCGCGCGACCTGTTCGACGATGCCGCGCACCTGCGCCAGCGTGGGACGCGGCGTGTCCAGCATCCATTGCGCCAGCATGCGCCCCTCCACGTATTCCATCGCGATGTACAGCGCGCCGCGCGGCCGTTCGCGCGCATGGGCCTTCAGCAGGTGCGGGCTGTCGATGCGGCGCGCCACCCATTCCTCCAGCAGGAAGCGTTCGCGGTAGGCGGCGTCCTCGCGCAGGTCCAGCGACGGCGTCTTCAGCGCCACCTGCTGCCCGGTCGCCTCGTCCACCGCCAGGTGCACGTGGCTGCGGCTGCTCTCATGCAGCGCGCGCACCACGCGCCAGCCGTCGAACAACATGCGCGGCGCGAGCAGCGGCGGCAGCGGCAGCTCCGCCGCCAGCCGCGCGACTTCGCCGGCCTGCGCCTCGGGCAATTCGTCGATGCGCAGCACCTGCACCGTGAGGTTGTCGTCGCTGCCGCGGGCCAGGGCTTCCTCGGCGATGGCGCGCGCCGCGGCGTTGAGGTCGCCGGCGTGCCGTTCGATGGCCGCCGCGATCGCTTCGCAGGACAGGTGGCCGTGCACGCCGTCGGTGGCCAGCACGAAGGTGTCGCCGACGGCCAGCGGCACGGTGCGGTAGTCGATCTCCACCTGCGCGGCGATGCCGAAGGCGCGGCCCAGGTAGCTCTGGCCGCCGCCCGCGTGCACGCGGTGGTCGGCCGTCAGCTGCTCCAGCGTGCGGCCCTGCACCTGCCAGATGCGCGCGTCGCCGACGTGGAACAGGTGCGCGGTGCGCGACTTGACCACCATCGCGCTCAGCGTGCAGACCCAGCCGCGGTCCTTGTCCCAGCGGCCCTGGCCCTGCTGCGTCTGCGCATACAGCCAGGAGTTGGCGGCCGCCAGCACGCGCTCGGCCGACTGTTTGACCGACCAGGCTTCGGAGGTGCAGTAGTAGTCCTGCAGGAAGCTGGTGACCGCGGCCTGGCTCGCCTGCCGGGCGTACTCGCTGCTGCTGATGCCGTCGGCGATGGCCAGCGCCACGCCCTTGGACGCCAGCAGCCCGCCCTGCGGCACGCACAGGCCGTGGAAGTCCTGGTTGGCGGGCTTGCGTCCTGGTGCGGAGTGCTGGCCCGCCGCGATCCTCAGCGGCACGGCGCCTTCAGGCGATGGCGCGCCTGGGCGCGGTCTTCAGGTGGGTGGCGTAGAGCGTGAGGCCGGTGAACGACAGGCCGCCCACCAGGTTGCCCAGCACGGTCGGGATCTCGTTCCAGATCAGGTAGTCCATCAGCGTGAAGTGGCCGCCCAGCAGCAGGCCGGAGGGGAACAGGAACATGTTGACGATGGAGTGCTCGAAGGTCATGTAGAAGAACAGCATGATGGGCATCCACATGGCGAGCACCTTGCCGCCGACGGTGGTGGAGATCATCGCGCCGACCACGCCGGTGGAGACCATCCAGTTGCACAGCATGCCGCGCACGAACAGGGTCAGCATGCCGGCGGCGCCGTAGTGCGCATAGCCCAGCGTGCGGTTCTCGCCGATCACGCCGATGGCCTTGCCCACCGCGTTGGGCTCGGTGGAGAAGCCGAAGGTGGTGACGATGGCCATCATCACGGCCACGGTGAAGGCGCCGCCGAAGTTGCCGGTGAACACCAGGCCCCAGTTGCGCAGCACGCCGTTCCAGGTGATGCCGGGGCGCCGGTCGATCACCGCCAGCGGCGCCAGCACGAACACGCCGGTGAGCAGGTCGAAGCCCAGCAGATACAGGATGCAGAAGCCCACCGGGAACAGCACGGCGCCGGCCAGCGGCTGGCCGGTCTGCACGTTGATGGTGACCGCGAACCAGGCGGCCAGTGCCAGGATGGCGCCGGCCATGTAGGAGCGCACCAGCGTGTCGCGGGTGGACATCAGGATCTTGGATTCGCCGGCGTCGACCATCTTGGTGACGAATTCGGAAGGGACGATGTAGGCCATGGGGGACTTTTCGGTGGATGGGATTGGGGCGGGCTCAGACGGCGACCAGGACCAGGCGGTTTTCCAGCCGCACCGGGTACGAGGCCACCGACTTCTCGGGCGCTTCCAGGCATTCGCCGCTGCGCAGGTCGAAGTGGTGCTTGTAGAGCGGCGAGGCGACCACCACGCGGTCGCCCAGGTTGCCCACCAGGCCGCGCGACAGCACGCTGGCCTGGGCATGCGGGTCGACGTTGTCGATCGCGTACAGCGCACCGTCGCCGTCCTGCACGCGGAACACGGCGACGTGCCGGTCGTTGACCAGGGCGCAGACGCCGGTGTTGGGAACGATGTCGTCGAGCGCGCAGACCGCGCTCCAGGTGTGTTCGCTGGCGTTCATGGTGTCGTGCATCAGGCGGGTTGGGGAAGGGGGTCGGGCGCGCGTTCGGACTGCGTGGCGGGGCGGATCTGCCCGCGCTCGGTGACGAACACGACGTTGGGATCGGGGCGGTCGGTGTTGACGAACTGGCGGAAGCGCTTGCGCGTCTCGGGGTCGCTAACGGCGGCCTTCCATTCGCAGCTGTAGCTGTCCACCACACGCTGCATGTCGGCTTCCAGCTCCGCGGCCAGGCCCAGCTTGTCGTGCACGACGACGTCGCGCAGGTAGTCCAGCCCGCCTTCCAGGTTCTCGCGCCACACGCTGGTGCGCTGCAGCCGGTCGGCGGTGCGCACGTAGAACATCAGGAAGCGATCGATGTACGCGATCAGCTGCTCGCGGCTGAGGTCCGAGGCCAGCAGCTCGGCGTGGCGCGGCTTCATGCCGCCGTTGCCGCACACGTACAGGTTCCAGCCTTTTTCCGTGGCGATCACGCCCACGTCCTTGCTCTGCGCTTCGGCGCATTCGCGGGTGCAGCCGGACACGCCGAACTTGATCTTGTGCGGCGCGCGCAGGCCCTTGTAGCGGTTCTCCAGCGCGATCGCCAGGCCGACGCTGTCGGCCACGCCGTAGCGGCACCAGGTCGAGCCGACGCAGGACTTCACCGTGCGCAGCGACTTGCCGTAGGCGTGGCCCGATTCGAATCCGGCGGCGATCAGTTCCTCCCAGATGGAAGGCAGCTGGTCCACGCGGGCGCCGAACAGGTCGACCCGCTGGCCGCCGGTGATCTTGGTGTACAGGCCGTACTTCTTGGCCACGCCGGCCACCGACATCAGGCCGTCGGGCGTGACCTCGCCACCGGGCATGCGCGGCACCACCGAATAGGTGCCGTCCTTCTGGATGTTGCCGAGGAAGTAGTCGTTGGAGTCCTGCAGCCCGGCGTGCTCGCGGCGCAGGATGAAATCGTTCCAGCACGAGGCGAAGATGCTGGCCGCCACCGGCTTGCAGATGTCGCAGCCCAGGCCCTTGCCGTGGCGCGCCAGCAGCGCGTCGAAGCTGCGGATGCCTTCCACCTTGACCAGGTGGAACAACTCCTGGCGCGAGAACGCGAAGTGCTCGCACAGGTGGTTGTTCACCGCCATGCCGCACTTCTTCATCTCGGCCTTCATCACCTGCGTGACCAGCGGCACGCAGCCGCCGCAGGTGGTGCCCGCGCGGGTGCAGGCCTTCAGCGCGGCCACCGTGGTGGCGCCGGCGCCGACGGCCTCGCACAGGCGGGCCTTGGAGACGTCGTTGCAGGAGCAGATCTGCGCCGTGTCGGGCAGCGCGTCCACGCCCAGGCCGGGCCGCGCCTTGCCGTCGGACTGCGGCAGGATCAGGAACTCGGGCGCCTCCGGCAGGTCGATGCCGTTCAGCGCCATCTGCAGCAGCGTGCCGTACTCGGCCGCGTCGCCGACCATCACCGCGCCCAGCAGCTTCTGGCCGCAGGCCGACACGACGATCTTCTTGTAGACCTGGCGCCGTTCGTCGCTGAACTGGAAGGCGCGGCTGCCCTCGGTGCGACCCTGCGCGTCGCCGATGCTGGCCACGTCCACGCCCATCAGCTTGAGTTTGGTGCTCATGTCGGCGCCGGCGAAGCGCGCCGGCTCGCCGGCCAGGTGGCGGGCCGCCACGCGCGCCATCTCGTAGCCGGGCGCCACCAGGCCGAACACCTGGCCGTTCCAGGCCGCGCACTCGCCGATGGCGTAGATGTCCGCGTCGCTGGTGCGCGCGTGGTCGTCGATGGCGATGCCGCCGCGCGGGCCCAGCGCCAAGCCTGCCGCGCGCGCCAGTTCGTCGCGCGGGCGGATGCCGGCGGAGAACACCAGCATGTCGATTTCCAGCTGCGTGCCGTCGGCGAACACCAGGCGGTGCCGGGCGGCTTCGCCATCCACGATTTCCAGCGTGTTCTTGCCGGTGTGCACGCCCACGCCCAGCGCCTCGATCTTCGCGCGCAGCATGCGCCCGCCGGCCTCGTCGACCTGCAGCGCCATCAGGCGCGGCGCGAACTCCACCACGTGGGTGTGCAGGCCCATGTCGCGCAGCGCCTTGGCGCACTCCAGGCCCAGCAGGCCGCCGCCGATGACGACGCCGCTCTTGGCGCGTTCGCCGCAGGCGCGCATGGCCTCCAGGTCTTCGATGGTGCGGTAGACGAAGCAGTCCGGGCGGTCGCGCCCGGGCACCGGCGGCACGAAGGGCGACGAGCCGGTGGCCAGCACCAGCTTGTCGTAGGCGAGTACTTCACCGCTGGATGTGGTCACCGTCTTGCCGGCCGTATCGACGGCGGCGGCGCGGGTGTCCAGCTTCAGCAGCAGGTTGTCGCGCGCGAAGAAATCCGGCGCGACAAGGGACAGGTCTTCAGCCGTGCGGCCGCTGAAGAAATCGGACAGGTGCACCCGGTCGTAGGCCGGGCGCGGCTCTTCGCACAGCACCGTGACCTGCGCGCCGCGCAGGCCCGCGGCGTCCAGGCTTTCCAGGAATTTGTGGCCCACCATGCCGTGGCCGACGACGACGATCTTCACTGCAATACCTCGACGATGGAACTCGCTCTCTCGAGCGGGGGACCAGTCCATCTGGGCACGCCGTCGTGCACGGGACGGCGCACGCCGTTGCGCGCCGTGTCAAAAGCCGCACGCGGAGCGTGCGCTGGTCGGACAGTGTTGCAGTTGCAAGCACCGTGCCAGTGCGGTGGCACGGGTGCGGGCCGGCGGCGCTGGTGCGCGTGCACCAGAGCGCGGCGAATGCGCCAGAGTGGCGCACCGGAACGGTACGCCGTGCGCGTTCGCGGTGCGCGCTACTTTCTGGCCATGGCCTGCCGGATGGTGGCGCCCAGCGCGGCGATGCCGGTGTTGATCTGTTCCACCGAGGCGGTCACGAACGACAGGCGCATGGTGCGCGGGTCGGGGTCGCTGGCGTAGAAGGCGGTGCCGGGCACGAAGGCCACGCCGTTCTCCACCGCCTTGGGCAGCAGCGCTGCCGCGTCCACGCCTTCGGGCAGGCGCACCCACAGGAACATGCCGCCGTCGGGCTTGTTCCAGCTGGCGTCCAGGTCGCCCAGCTCGCGCTCCAGCGCGGCCAGCATGACGTCGCGCTGCGCCTTGTACATGGTGCGGATCTTGGGCACGTGGCGGTCCAGGAAGCCGTCCTTGATGACTTCGGTGACGACGCGCTGGTTGAAGATGGCGGTGTGCACGTCGGCCGCCTGCTTCACCTGCAGCAGCCTGGGCACCATCGCATGCGGCGCGACCACGAAGCCCATGCGGATGCCGGGCGCCAGCACCTTGGAGAAGGACCCCATGTAGATCACGCCTTCGGGGTTGCGCGCGGCCAGCGGCGGCGCCGGCGGTTCGTCGAACCACACGTCGCCGTAGGGGTTGTCCTCCAGGATCGGCAGGCCGAGCTCGGCGCAGCGGGCGATCAGCTTGGCGCGCTTGGCCTCGCCCATGGTACGGCCGGTGGGGTTCTGGAAATTCGGCAGCGCATAGAAGAGGCGGGCGCCCGCGGCCTTGTCTGCGAGCTCGTCGACGTCCACGCCCTCGGCGTCGTTGCCGACGGCCACGATGTCGGGTTCCATGGGCGTGAAGGCCTGCAGCGCACCGAGGTAGGTGGGTGTTTCCACCAGCAGCTTGTTGCCGGGGTCGATCACCACCTTGGCGACCAGGTCCAGCGCTTGCTGCGAGCCGGTGGTGATGATGATCTGGGACGGATCCACCGGCCACGGCAGCATGCGCGTGATGGCTTCGCGCAGCGGCAGGTAGCCTTCGGACGGCGCGTACTGCAGCGCGCCGTTGGCGTCGTCGTGCAGCACCTTGACGCAGGCGGCGGCGAGCTCTTCGACTGGAAACGATTTGGGCGAGGGCAGGCCGCCGGCGAAACCGATGATGCCCGGCCGCTCGATGATTTTCAGCAGGTCGCGGATGGCCGAGAAATTCATCCGGCTCATGCGCCGCGCCAAGGTCCAGGGAAAGGTCGGCTTGGAATCGTTCAGGTTCATGGGAGCTCTCTCGCCAGTGGGTGCCCGCCAGACTAAAGCCGATGCCCTGTCGATTTGCTTAGCTTGTTTGCGGCATATGGGGGAAGGGGATTTGGGGTTGTTGAGGTCTGACTGCGATGGGAGTGAGCTTGCTGTCGAGCAGCTTCAGGTGCCGATAGCGAATGCGTGACCTGCAACCCCAAGTGGCCGCATGCGTGTCGAAGGTCCGAGCGACTACACGGCTGTCCTATACCTTGAATTCGACAAGCCTGGAGCTTGACACGTCCAGCTCGGCAGGGAGATGAGGGTTGCTGGACTCCGCTGACATGAACCACATGCTTAACGTGTTGGTGTGCGGCAGAGCAGGTCGCGCTCGGTTTTTCCTTGCATGCCCGGTATTGAAGAACGTGCGACTAAGCACAAATCATGAGTTACCGGCAAATGTTTGCGTCACACTTGAGTTCACCGGCGCAATCAGAATTCGAATTGCAGGTCTGCCCTGCTTGTCGTGATTCACTGCCGAACCACTGAGAGCGTCCTCCTTCGCTTGCGACGTCCGATTTGCACATCATTGACTCACACCGCTGCCCTCCCGCACATTCGGAGTCTGCGTTACAGCGCAGATCGTCACTCGTGGAGGTCGGCGCGACCGAAGTCTGCGCCGGTGACACTGCGTAGTCACTGCACTGATTGTTAGTGCATCGCAATGCTCCTTCGCATTCCAGTCCCGATGTGCAGACGTCCCCAAGCTTCTTAGATTCAGCTTCGGTCCCACCTGACACCGCTTGCTCCGGTTGAGTCCATGCTGTGGTGGCTGCCCCACTCCCGGTACACCTGTCGTTCTCGCAGTGCAGATCGCCCACGCAGTGGACGGCCAATCGGCATTGCTGACCAAGCGATCTTGAACCAGGAATGATGTCACCGCTTGAACTGCTGATCTCGGTTGTCTCGCTCGTTTGTGCTGGGGTATGAGCCGGCCAGTAATAGGCAACCGCAGCGCAGACAAGGAAAAGCGCCAGAACCCATCGGATACGAATCGGCAGATCACGTCCTCGCCAATTTCCGCTCTTGATCGAATCTGCAACGGCTCCAGCATTCCAGAAAAGGGCGATAACCGCACCGGTAGCAGCGCCAAAGAGCGACCACGGCAAGGCGTTGCTTACGACTCCACTCTGATGAATAGCCAGCCAGTTTGAGATCGCAAGGGCCGCCGCCGGTACCACCTTCATTCCGAGAAACCACCCGATAAATCCGCCGATGAGCATGCCGAAAATGCCCTCTCTCACGCCGGCGAGAATTCCGAAGAAAATCAGGAAAATTCCGAAGAGCGCAGCGACAACCGTAATGCCAACAGACAAGGCACCCAACCCGATCATCACGGCTACCGGTAGAAGCGCGCCCGCGAGTGTCCACGCAGCAACGATCCATAGCGGGTTGTGCGAACCAACGTTCGGATTGCGTTCAGCAATATGCACAGTCTGGTCGTTGCCAGCGTAGCTGCCATAATTGGAGTAATGGCCGTGTCCCCCGCCAAGAGTCGGACCGCTGTCCGTCCCGTGGGGGTGCGATGAGGCTTGCGTTCCGGTAGTACCTGCATGCGGAACTTCCCCCTTCGCTCGGATCTCCCTGGCTTCGTGCGCTATCCGGCTGCGGTATTCGTGAGCACCTTCGAACCATCCTTGGGACGGTTCAACTCCGGTGGCTCCTCCGATTTGGTGCTCATTCGCTTCTCTTCTGACGCGCACTTGATAGTCGGTTGCGCTTTCGAACCACCCTGGTCCGGGATCGCAACCGGTTGCTGCACGCACGGTAGTTTCGGAGGCTTCCACAGAAATGCGGGAGCGATACTCGTCTGAGCTCTCGAACCATCCCTGGCTGGGTGCAGTTCCGGAATTGCTCTTGATGATGTGCTCGGCCGCGGACTCGCTTATCCGCGAGCGGTACTCCTGCGGGCTCTCAAACCATCCCTGCGACGGGGAAGATCCGGAAGCTTGCTCGATGGTGCGCTCGTCCGCCTCACGGGCAACGCGGTCGCGATATTCATCATCGCCTTCAAAGAAACCTTGTGAGGAACTCATATCACATTCAATCGCGCCTCTACGCATATTGGCGACTTGCAGTTCGGGGGATAATTGCCAAGCCGCGTCACGAGATGAGCTTCCGCCAATTCGGGATATCCGGCAAGTGATAAGTCATATGCATCACCTGTTAAACACCAAGAGTGCGCGGGTTCTGCTGCACCAAGTCTTGGCTGCATTTCTATAGAAATGGCGTCAAAGTCGCATCCCCCAATTGGGGGAGATAACCCAGAGTGGTCTTGAACCCGTCCTACGGACGGGTTCTCGCTTGACTCTCAAGCGGATGATTGCTCGGGCGCAGAGTTGTCCACGGCGGCGGTCGGCGCTTGCGACGAACCGAGCGCCGCGGTGGGCGGCCCGTCTTCCCCACTGAGCCGATCGAGGGGCGCACGCCCCATCTCTGTACAGCGGCTGCCGAAAGCCACGCTGGTGTACTGGCTGCCCTGGTCGGAGTGGTGGATCACCGCTGCAGGCTTCGTGTGTGCAAAGGTCATGTTCAGCGCCGAGAGGACCAGATCGGCGGTCATCCGCTCGCCCATCGACCAGCCCACGACCTTGCAGCTGAACGCGCCCAGCACAACCGCCAGGTACAAGAAGCCTGTCTAGGTCGGGATGTAGGTCATGTCGGCGACCCACCGCTGGTCGGGCGCGTCAGCTCGAAACTGGCGATTGGCCAAGTCGGGCGCTGCTGTCGCTGGCGCTCGGTCGTCACGAGTTGCGCCGGCGACTGACGCCTCGGAACGAGCCTGCCGCATGAGGCGGGCTACGCGCTTGCGGTTCACCGCGTCACCAGCATCGCGTAGCTCTGTTCGAATGCACAGCATTCCGTAAGTCTCGTCAGTGGCTTTGTGCGCCCGCCGGATCGCCTCGGTCAGCACCACTTTGGCCATCGCGCGTGCGCTCGGCGCTCGACACAACCAGCCGTAGTAACCGTTGGTGTGGAGACGCCAGCACGCGGCAGAAGGTGTGCACGCCTGCACTTTGAGGGTCGGCCTAGCTCGCGCTCACGAGTTCGTAGACGGCGTGGACGTCTTCTCGCTTCTGCCGGCGAACCAGGCCGTTGCCTTTGCCAAAATGTCGCGCTCGGTCTGCAATTGCCACACTTGGCGGCGCAGGCGTGCCAGTTCCTCGCGCTCGGATGTCGTCAGCCCTTCCTTGCCGGGCTGCGGCTTGCCGCGATCACGCGCGTCCTGAGCGATCCAGTTGGCGATGCTCTGCGCTGTCGAGCTGAACTCACGCGACAAATCCCTGGCGTCCTGCCGGCGCGGGCGAGCTCAATGATTTGCTGGCGAAACTCTCCGGATCCGACGGCTTGGCCTTGGGCACCTGTGGAATCCTCTTCCATAACGGTAAGGTTTCCGCGAAATGGGGTCAACTTCAAGACCATACCGCTGCCGGAGCCTAAGCAAGGCGATGCGCGGCGATCAGCGACTCAAGGTTGTTCCGCTCGTCCTCGTTCAGGCTGGCGGAATGTGTGCGGGCGGCATGGGCCGCGGCGGTCGCCTTCTGCATTCGATCGAGCTGAATTTCCAAATGCGCCTTCAGGTACCAAGCGCGCGCGTAGGTTGGCTCAAGTTGGACGGCCAACTGCAGCGTTTGCGTTGCACTGTCCTCCTCCCCGGTCATTACTTTGGCCACGGCCAAGTTGTAAAGTGTCCTGGGCTGCCCCGGAAAGAGATCCAGCGCTCGCGTTAAGTGTGTCACAGCGCGTTTTATGTCCTGAATGTTGAGGAATGCCGCGCCCGCCAGAGCATGTACTTCAGCGTTGTCCGGATCGTATCGGCATGCATTCGCGTAATGCTGTGCAGCAATGCCGAGGTTGTTCGCGTCTGTGTCCAGATCGCCCAGGCGCCGATGAGCCAGCGCGTTCTGCGGCTGAACGCCCAGGGCTTGCAAGAATGATTGCCGTGCCGCTTCTATGTCGCCGCTTCGATTTTGAGCGTTGCCGATGTTCACCAGCATGATCGAGCGGGACTCCGGTGCGATCTGCGCGAGCGTTTCAAACAGGTCGATCGCTTCATGGGAATGCCCGTATTCAGCCATGTGCGCGGCAACTTCATTGAGCACTTCCGGACTGTGGGCGAATAGATGCCGTGCGGCGTTGTAAAGTGCAGCCGCCTCGTCGCGTGCCCCGTGCTCTGTCAGAAGTTGCGCGAGTCGTAGGCGCGGCGACAGCACAAGCGGATCAACGTCGAGGCTGCGTTTAAGGTGCTTAATCGCTTCCTCTATTTCCCCCGACCTCCACAGCACCATAGCGCGGAATTCCAGACCTCGGGCGTTGCGTGGCTCCTTGGCGAGTACTTGGTCAATCTGCACCAGTGCGCCCGCCTCGTCACCCTGCTCGCTGAGCAAACGTGCATTCAGCAGCCCCGCCTCCAGGTTGCCTGGATGCCGTGCCAGCACGAGATCCACGCCAGCCCGGGATTGCGCCACGAGGTTAAGGGCCAGCGCCGCCGAGGCGGCGCCCAGAACCGGCGCATCTGCTTGCGGGTCGAGTTGACCAGCTGCCACATAGTCGCGCAGTGCAGCAGTCGTCTTGCCACGCTCCATCAGCGCCTCCGCGCGTGCGAGCAGCGCGGCGGGCGAGTCTGGCTGGTAGCGCACCGCTTGGTCAAGGATGCGGATCGCGCGATTGCATTCGCCTAATGCCAAGTAGGCTTGGCCACGATTCACATAGTCCTCGAAACTGCCACGAAAGCCGGGAGCCACCATAAAGTCCATCGGAACCATTCCCGCAGCCCTGATGCACTGCTTCAAGGCTTCACGCATTTGCGCGAAGTCCTTGTAGCGCGTAACGGGCGATGGGGCGAGGCAGCGCTGAATTACCTCAGCAAAAGGCGAATCCACAGGGAGCACGCTTGCCGCCAACGCCCGTTGAATTGTCTGCGCGTGGTATGCCATGGGGTTCCCCTCAAACCGGACGCCCCAAGGGCTTTCCAGCGACCGGGTCGCAAGCTGCCAGAGCACCACTCCAAAGCTGAACATGTCACTTTGCGCAGAAGCCTTGCCACCCATGCAAAGCTCCGGCGCGATATAGCCTGGGGTACCGACAGTAGATCTTCCGTCGGCGGATTGCAGAAGTTGCAGTTGCCGCAGGGCGCGAGGCGTCTCCTGCAGGATACCGGGGTAGTGGCTCGTTGCCAGCGCCAAGCCATAGTCGGCCACTTTGAGGAAGACCCCTGAGTTGACGAGCAGGTTGTTGGGTTTAACGTCGCGGTGTGCGAGGAGCCCGTGGATCTGGGCATGCTCCATGGCCACGCAGAACTGGACCGCCCAAACGCCGATGATCCGGTCGTTGTAGTCTTGAGTCCGCACGATCCAGTCCTCTATGGTCGTGCAGCCCGATGTGGGTGCAACGTACTCCATCACTATCACCGTATCGCGGCCATGGATCCGCAATTCGTGAAGATGCACGTGAAAGTAGTGCCGACCAAGATCGAGCAGCGCACGCGCTTCCTGCCGGAACAGCTGAATGTCCTCCGCATCGGCATCGGCGCGGGAGCGCATGACCTTAGCGGCCCGCAAGTCGCCACTCGGCGTGTGTTCCACCAGATACACCTCACCCATACCGCCTTCGCCGAGCCTGCGCCTGACGACGTAGTCATCCAGCAACTTCCAGCCCGCGGCTTGTGGGGTCGCCGGCAATCCCCGGCAAACGTTCCGCTCATCAGCGAGAGATGGGTCGTTTTCCATAGTCCTCCGGGTTAGGGGTGTGGACACTGAGGCACGGATGCGAATTTACTACTGAGCGCCTTCAAGGTCGGCCCACTCGTCGCTCGCGTTTGCCGCGCGAGCCGCCGAGCACCACCCTTGCCCTCGCCAAGAACTGAACTGCAGTCACCCCTCCTGAATCCCAATTCATTCCATGGCCTACTCCGCACCGACAGCGTCGAAGCACCTCTCCGACAACCGCAACCGCATCCTGGCTGCGCCCGCGCCCTAATCAGCGAGGGTGGCTGGCCACCGGCACCGTCTCCGCTACTACCCGTCCAAGGCGCACCTGTGCGTGGAGGTGCTGTCCACCGTGTCGCAGCGCGAGGTGGACGTGATGCAGGCCATCGCCTCAGGCACCGAGCGGCCGCCGCAGCGCCTGCACGCGGCCGTCACCGCATTCATGCAGCGCGCCATGCGCAACCGGCGGCTGGCCTAGGCGCTGATCGCCGAGCCCTGCTGCATGAAGAAACTCCAGAATCGCCGCGGAACTGCGCGGACGTTCCACACTACGCGCCCATGCCGGGTCGGTGTGCGGTGCGCCGAACGCTGCGAGGAGAAACACCCAACTCGCGCCGCACCCCTCGCCATACCGCGCCCATACCGCCCGTACTCGCGTAGTCCAAAGCCCCGAACTCAAGAACACTCCCTGGTTCTGCCTTAAGTTCAGCAGTTGGCCTGTTCTGGCGATGAATCCTTTGTCGCGGGGTACACGGTGTCAGTTGATCGATCGGTTTTTATGAAATACGCAGCAGCATTCTCGATGGCAGTGGTGGCAATGGTTCTGGCGGGTTGCCAGCGCGAAGTCGTGGTCACGCCGGCGGCGGCGCCCACCCCGGCACCCACCGTGGTCGCCGTGCCCGGCCCGGCCGGCCCCACGGGCGCGACCGGCGGTACGGGTGCCATGGGCGGAACGGGCGCCACCGGCGTCACGGGTGCCACCGGCGATACGGGCTCGACCGGCAACACGGGTAACACCGGCAGCACGGGCTATACGGGCGCGACCGGTGCAACTGGTGCCACCGGAACGACCGGCGCCACCGGGGACACCGGCTCCACCGGCCAGCGCGGCAAGACGGGTGACACCGTCGTCATCGTTCCCGCCACGCCGGCACGCTGATCTTCCAGGCCGCTTGTTCTTCTCGCCGCCCTAGCGCGGTCGAGCGCACAACCTGCTTGCCCAAGGCCATGAAATGAATTAGAGTTCACCGACGCTGAACTCAGATTCATTCCATGGCCTATCGCCGTACCGACAGCGTCGAAGCCCGCCTCGCCGACAACCGCAACCGCATCCTGGCCGCCGCGCGCGCGCTGGTCAGCGAGGGCGGCTGGCCGGAGGCGCAGGTCAGCCACGTGGCCGCCGCCGCGGGGCTGGCCACCGGCACCGTCTACCGCTACTTTCCCTCCAAGGCGCACCTGTGCGTGGAGGTGCTGTCCACCGTGTCGCAGCGCGAGGTGGACGTGATGCAGGCCATCGCCTCGGGCACCGAGCGGCCGCCGCAGCGCCTGCATGCGGCCGTCACCGCCTTCGTGCAGCGCGCCATGCGCAACCGGCGCCTCGCCTATGCGCTGATCGCCGAACCCTGCGAGCCGGAAATCGACCAGGCGCGCCTCACCTACCGCCACGCCATCAGCGAACAGATCATGCGCATCGTGCGCGACGGCCAGGCCGCGGGTGACTTCCGCGCCGACGTCGATGCGCGCATCGCCGCCACCGTCATCGTCGGCGGCTTCATGGAAGGGCTGATCGGCCCGCTGTCGCCGCTCAATGCCGACTTCGGCTCCGCCGGCAACCAGGACCCTGCGGCCGTGCTGGGCCTGGCCGGCGAGATCGCCAACCTGTGCTGCGCCGCCATCACGGCGCCGCGCGGCCGCGTCGCGCGGCTGCCTTCCGCATCGTCACCATCTGCCCCGCCGTCCCGAACCCCCACACGCAAAGCCGCATGAACGCACCGACCCTTGCCGAACAGCTGCAGCCCGCGCCGGCCGCCGCGCACCGCCATGCCACGCACGTGGTGGAAAACCAGGCCGCGCCCGCCCTCGGCTTCAATGCCTTCGACGGCGACGCGGTGCTGCACGCCGCGCTGCTGCGCGACGCGCCCTGGGCCGCATCGCACGCCTCGGCGCTCGGCCAGCTGGCGGGCGATGCCGAAGTGCAGGAACTCGCGCGCCTGGCCAACAAGCATGTGCCCGAGCTCAAGACGCACGACCGCTACGGCAACCGCATCGATTGGGTAGACTTCCACCCGGCCTGGCACGCGCTGATGGAGCTGGCCTGGAAGCACGAGGTGCATTCGCTGGCATGGAACGCCACCGGGCCGCATCCGCACGTGGCGCGCGCTGTGCAGTCCTACCTGTGGAACCAAGTCGAGCATGGCGTCGGCTGCCCCACCGGCATGGCCTATGCGTCGTATGCCGGCTTCCAGCACGAGCCTGCGCTGAAGATCTGGGCCGAGAAGGTGCGCGGCACGCGCTACGAATTCAGCCGCAGGGAAGTGGTGCACAAGCCCGCCGTGGTGATCGGCTACGCCATGACGGAAAAGCAGGGCGGCTCGGACCTGCGGCAGACGCAGACCACGGCCGCGTTCTCGCATTCGGCGGAGTATCACGGCGCCACCGCGCACTGGTACGAACTGACCGGCCACAAGTGGTTCTGCTCGGTGCCGCAGTCCGACGGCTTCTTCACCCTGGCGAAAGTGCAGGGCGAGGTGACCTGCTTCTTCCTGCCGCGCACCCTGCCGGACGGCAGTTTCAACCGCTTCCTGATCCAGCGGCTGAAGGACAAGGCAGGCAACAAGTCCAACGCGTCGAGCGAAGTCGAGTTCGCCGGCACGCTGGCCATCCGCGTCGGGCCGGAGGGTGGCGGCATCCGCGAGATCCTGTCGCACGCCCACCTCACGCGGCTGGACTTCGCCGTCGGCTCGGCCGGCCTGATGCGCCAGGCGCTGACACTCGCGCTGAACCACAACAGCACGCGGCGCGGCTTCGGGTTCTCGCTCGCGCAGCAGCCCATGCAGGCCAACGTGCTGGCCGACATGGCGGTGGAGGTGGAAGCCGCCACGCTGCTCGCGCTGCGCGTGGCACGTGCCACCGACGCCATCGGCACCGATGCGGCCGAGACCGCGTTCGCGCGCGTCGCCACGCCCATGGCGAAGTTCTTCAACTGCTCGCGCGCGCCGGCCATTGCCTACGAGGCATTGCAGTGCCACGGCGGCAACGGCTTCATCGAAGAGAACCCGATGGCGCGCATCTACCGCGAAGCGCCGCTCAACAGCGTGTGGGAAGGCACGGCCAACATGATGTGCATGGACGTGCGCCGCGCCATGCGCAAGGACGCCTCCTGCCGCGACGCGCTGTTCGCCGACTTCGCGGCCGTGGCCGGCCAACATGCCGGCTTCGACGGCTTCGTGCGGCACCTGCCCGCGCTGACCGATGCGATGCTGGACGACGAGTTCCTGGCGCGCCCGGCCTGCGAAGCACTGGCGCGCGCGATCCAGGGCGCGGAGCTGCTGCGCCATTCCACGCCCGAGGTGATCGACGCCTTCATGGACACGCGCCTGGGCGGCGGCTGGGGCACCGCCTTCGGCTGCCTGGGCCTGAGCGTGGGCAAGGCGCGTGCCGACGCGATCGTCGAACGGGCGCAGGTCGCCCGCTGAAGCTCACATCCATTCATCGATTCACGAGGCAGTTCCATGGACATCACCGACGCCAAGCCCACCCGCGCCAACCTCATGAGCGGCGACGCCTACCGCGAATCGCTGCGCCGCTACAAGCCGGTCGTCTACGTCGACGGCCAGCGCATCGAGAGCGTGGCCGACGCGCCTTCGCTCGCGCCCGGCGTCAACGCGCTGGCCTACACCTACGACTTCGCGCTGGACCCGGCCAACGCGCCGGTGGCGCTGGCCACGCAGGCTTCGCGCAACCGCGTGGTCAACCGCATGACGCACGTCAACGATTCGGCCGGCGACCTGCTGAACAAGCTGGAGGCGGTGCGCCTGCTGTGCCAGGAGACCGGCTGCGCGCAGCGCTACCTGGCGCACGACATCCTCAACGGGCTGGCGCAGGCCACGGCCACCATCGACGATGCGCGCGGCAGCACCGAGCACCGGGCGCGCTTCAACGCCTACCTGGCGCACGTGCAGGACGAGGACCTGAGCATCGGCATCGCCATGACCGACGCGAAGGGCGACCGCAGCCGCAGGCCGCACGAGCAGGCCAACCCCGACGCCTACGTGCACGTGGTGGAGCGCAACGCCAGGGGCATCGTCATCAGCGGCACCAAGGCCATCGTCACGGCCGGGCCCTACGTGCACGAGTTCCTGGTGGCGCCCAGCCGCAACATGGGCAAGGACGACGCCGATTTCGCCGTGTGCTGCGCCGTGCCGGTCGACGCGCCGGGCATCACCATCGTCTCGCGGCCGGCCGGCCGCCCCGGCGAGAAGCTGGAGCATGGCGACGCGCTGTTCTCGCGCAGGTACGGCCAGTCCACTGCGGTGGTGATGTTCGACCGCGTGTTCGTGCCTTGGGAACGCGTGTTCTACGACAGCGAGTGGGAATACAGCCACGTGCTCACCTACAGCTACGCCACGCACCACCGGCACAGCTGCATCGGCGCGCGCGCCGGCTTCGGCGACCTGCTGATCGGCGCCGGCGCGCTGATGTGCGAGGCCAACGGCTTCGACCCGGGCGAGAAGAGCAACCTGCGCGACCCGATGGTGGAGCTGATCAAGATCACCGAGGGCTTCTTCGCCTGCGGCGTGGCGGCCAGCGTGTACGCCACGCAGGACCCGCACAGCGGCAGCTTCATGCCCGAGCCGGTGTTCGCCAACATCGGCAAGCTGCTGCTGGCCACGCAGATCTACGACATGCACCGCCTGGCGCATGAAGTCTCGGGCGGGCTGATCGTGGCGCTGCCGGGGCCGGACGAGGACCACAACCCCGACACGGCGGCCAAGCTGTCCGAGGTGCTGCGCGCCAATCCGCAGGTGCCCTACGACAAGCGCATCGAGGTGGCGCGCTTCATCGAGGACCTGACGGCCTCCTACCAGGGCGGCTGGTATTCGCTGATCAGCCTGCACGGCGGCGGCTCGCCCGCGGCCATGAAGCGCGAGATCTGGCGCAACTACCCGCTGGGCAACAAGGTCGACCTGGTCGAGCGCCTGCTGGAGCGCGGCGTGCTGAACGACGCCACGCGGGCCATCACGCAGAACCGGCAGCCCGGGCGGTGCTGCGACATGGGCTGCACGACGCCGGGGCAGCCGGTGATGGTTGCACTGCCGACCCCCTCACCCCAACCCTCTCCCCCGCAGGGGGAGAGGGAGTGAATGCTCAGTCCTGCGCGTTCAGCGCTTCGCCGACCGCGTTCACCATGCTGTCGATTTCCGCCGGCGTGGTGACGAAGGCGGGCGCCATCTGCAGCGTGTCGCCGCCGTAGCGCACGTAGAAGCCTTTTTCCCACAGCCGCATGGCGATTTCGAACGGGCGGCGCGCCGGCTCGCCGGGCATCGACGCGATGGTCAGGCCGGCGGCCAGGCCGTAGTTGCGGATGTCGGTGACGTGCTTGGCACCCTTGAGCGAATGCACCTTGTTCTCCAGGTGCGGCGCCAGCTCGCGCACCCGCTGCACGGCGTTCTCGCGCTCCAGCAGGTCCAGCGACGCCAGGCCGGCGGCGCAGGACACCGGGTGCGCGGAATAGGTGTAGCCGTGCGGGAATTCCACCGCGTAGTCGGGGCCGCCCGCATCCATGAAGGTCTGGTAGATCTCGCTCGTGACCACCACGCCGCCCATCGGGATGGCGCCGTTGGTGACCTGCTTGGCGAAGTTGATCATGTCCGGCTTCACGCCGAAGGCTTCCGAGCCGGTCCAGGCGCCGGCGCGGCCGAAGCCGGTGATCACCTCGTCGAAGATCAGCAGGATGCCGTGCTGGTCGCACAGCTGGCGCAGCCGCTGCAGGTAGCCCTTGGGCGGGATGATCACGCCGGCCGAGCCGGCAAAGGGCTCGACGATCACCGCGGCGATGTTGGACGCGTCGTGCAGGTTCACCAGCTCCTGCAGTTCGTCGGCCAGGTTGGCGCCGTGCTCCGGCATGCCGCGGCTGAACGCGTTCTGCGGCAGCAGGGTGTGCGGCAGGTGGTCGGCCGCCACGCCTTCGCCGTACAGCTTGCGGTTGCCCACGATGCCGCCGACGCTGATGCCGCCGAAGTTGACGCCGTGGTAGCCCTTGGCGCGTCCGACCAGGCGGGTCTTGCTGGCCTGGCCCTTCATGCGCCAATAGGCGCGCGCCATCTTCAGCGAGGTGTCCGCGGCCTCCGAGCCGGAGCCGGTGAAGAACACGCGGTTCAGCCCCTCGGGCATGTGCGAGACGATGCGCTCGGCCAGCTGGAACGCGCCAGGGTGGCCGAACTGGAAGGCCGGGGCGTAGTCCAGCCGGGTCAGCTGCGCGGCGACCGCCTGCGCGATCTCCTGGCGGCCGTGGCCCAGGCCGCAGGTCCACAGGCCGGACAGGCCGTCGTACACCTTGCGGCCGGCGGCGTCGCTGTAGTAGCAGCCCTGCGCCTCCACCAGGATGCGCGGGTCCCGCTTGAATTGCCGGTTACCGGTGAAAGGCATCCAGTGCGCAGCCAACTGGGCGTCGGTGAGCTTGGGGGCGATCGAGGGCAGGTCGTTGAGGTTCATGCGCGCATGCTGCTCCCGGGGCTTTCGTGCGTAAACTGCGGTGATTCACAGTTCAGTTTCATAGGAATGAAACTTTCATGGTCAAAAAAGCCCTGCTGGGCCAGGTCAGCGACAGCGACATCCGCCTGCTGAAGATTTTCAGGACGGTGGTGGAGTGCGGCGGCCTGTCCGCTGCCGAGCTGGAGCTCAACATCGGCCGCTCCACCGTCAGCCGCCACGTGAAGGACCTGGAAGAGCGGCTGGGCCTGGTGCTGTGCCGGCGCGGGCGCGGCGGCTTCGCGCTCACGCCCGAGGGCCAGCGCGTCTACCAGGGCGCGCTGCAGCTGCTGGGCGCGATGGACGCGTTCCGCACCGGCGTGGGGGACTTGCATGCCGAATTGGTCGGCACGCTGGGCCTGGGCCTGTTCGACAAGACGGTGAGCAACCCGGACGCCCGCATCGCCGACGCGGTGCGGCTGTTCCGCCGGCAGGCGCCGCAGGTGGCGCTGGACGTGACGATCGGCACCCTGAACGACCTGGAGGCCGGCGTCATCGACGGCCAGCTGGCGATCGCCATCGTGCCCGACCACCGGCGCTCCGACAGCCTGGACTACCTGCCGCTGTTCGGCGAGGCCATGCACCTGTACTGCGGCCAGCGCCATCCGCTGTTCGGCGTGGGCGAGCAGGCGCGCGAATGGGACGCGGTGCGCGACTGCGACTACGCGGGGCTGGCCTTCCATTCGCCCAACATGGAGGCGGCGCACCGCTTCGGCCTGCGCCGCCGCGCTTCGGTGACCGACCAGGAAGGCGTGGCCACGCTGATCCTGTCGGGCTGCTACGTGGGCTTCCTGCCCGGCCACTATGCCGGGCCTTTCGTGCAGGCCGGCAGCATGCGCCGCATCGGGCCCGACGACTGCGGCTATGCGGTGCAGTTCGTCGCCATCATGCGGCGGGCGCCCGCACCCTCACGGGCAGCCTGCGCCTTCCGCGACGCGCTGGCCGCCGCGCACGCCTGAGCGGGCGGCGCGCGCGCCGAGGCGCCGCTCGAGCAGGGCGGCCAGCAGCCCCAGCAGCGTGAGCGCGGCGCCGGCCGCGCCCAGCCCGCCGAAGCCCCAGGCGCTGTCCAGCACCCGCCCGCCCAGCCAGGCGCCCAGCGCGTTGCCGACGTTGAAGGCGGCGATGTTCAGGCTGGACGCCAGCGTCTGCCCCGCGCCCTCGGCACCCTGGAGCACGCGCATCTGCAGCGGCGCCACGGTGGCGAAGGCGGCCGCGCCCAGCAGGCCGACGTAGAAGGCCATGGCCCAGCCCGTGTGCATGGCCAGCGGCAGCGCCGCCAGCACGATGGCGAGCAGCCCGAGCGACAGCAGCACCGAAGCGGCGGGTGCGCGGTCGGCGGCCTTGCCGCCCAGCAGGTTGCCGATGACCAGGCCCACGCCGAACAGCAGCAGCACGCCCGACACGGCCTGCTGCGGCAGCCCGGTCACCTGGACCAGCAGCGGCTGGATGTAGGTGTAGGCGCAGAACACGCCGGCGAAGCCGAGCACCGTCATCGCCAGGCCGGCCAGTACCGTGGGCCGGCCCAGCACCGACAGTTCCTCGCGCAGGGAAGTCGCCCGAGGCGCGGTGCCGCGCGGCAGCAGCCATGCGAGCAGCAGCAGCGCCAGCAGGCCCAGCACGGCGACGGCGACGAAGGTGGAGCGCCAGCCGAAGTGCAGCCCGAGCAGTGCGCCGGCCGGCACGCCGGCCACCGTGGCCACGGTCAGCCCCAGGAACATCAGCGCGATGGCGGAGGCCCGCCGGTGCGGCGCGACCAGCTCGCCGGCCACCACCGCACCGACACCGAAGAAGGTGCCGTGCGCCAGCGAAGTCAGCACCCGCGCCGCCATCAGCACGCCGTACGAGGGCGCCAGCGCGCAGGCGATGTTGCCGAGCGTGAAGATCGCCATGAGTGCCATCAGCACCGTCTTGCGCGGCAGCCTGCGCGTGAGCAGGCTCAGCACCGGCGCGCCGGCGGCCACGCCCAGCGCGTAGCCGGAAATCAGCAGCCCGGCGGTGGCGATGGACACTCCCAGGTCGGAGCCGACCTGCATCAGCAGGCCCATGATGACGAATTCGGTGGTGCCGATGCAGAAGGCGCCGGCCGTGAGTGCGAAGAGTGCGAGAGGCATGCCATGCAATGTGCCGGCGCGACTGGCTCTTGACTAGAATGAACCACCGACATGCACTTGTGAACTGATTTCACGAATCGACGCGATGCCGCGCACCGACGCCAACCGTTTCGCCGAGATGGAAGCCTTCGTGCAGGTGGCCGAACGCGGCAGCCTGTCGGCGGCGGCGCGCCACCTCTGCATGAGCCCTTCCGCCCTGAGCAAGCTGCTGACCCGGCTGGAGGCCCGCCTGGGCGTGCGGCTGGTGCAGCGCTCCACCCGCAGGCTGCAGCTCACGGGCGAGGGCGCGCAGTTCCACGAGCGCAGCCGCCGGGTGCTGGCCGACCTGGACGAGGCCGAACGCAGCGTCGCGCCCGGCGCACCGCGCGGCCGGGTCAGCATCAACGCCAGCAATTCGTTCGGCCATCGCGCGCTGCTGCCGCTGGTGCCGGCGCTTACCGCGCAGTGGCCCGAGCTGGTGCTGGACATCACGCTCACCGACCGCGTGGTCGACCTGATGGAGGCGCGCGCCGACATCGCCATCCGCTGGGGCCCGCTGCCCGCGTCCAGCCTGGTGGCGCGCCCGCTGGGCGAAACAGCGCAGGCCGTGGTGGCCTCACCCGCGTTCCTGGCGCTGCACGGCGTGCCCAAACACCCGGAGCAGCTGCTGGCGCTGAACCGCCTGGGCTGGAACTACCGGCGCGCGCAGCCGGCCTGGCCGTTCCGCGTGAGCGGCCGCCTGCTGGAGATCCCGGAGCAGGGCAACGTGCGCGCGGGCGACGGCGAAACCCTGCGCCATCTGGCGCTGCTGGGGCACGGCCTGGCGCGCCTGTCGATGTACCACGTGGGCGACGACGTGCGGGCAGGGCGGCTGGTGAAGGTGCTGGAGCGCTTCAACCCCGGTGACAAGGCGCCGCTGCACGCCGTCTACCAGGGCCGCCCCGACCGCCTGCCGGCGCGGGTGCGGGCCGTGCTGGACTACCTGAGCGCGCACGTGGACGTGGCGGCGCTCGGCGAAGGCCGCTGAGCGCGGACGCTAGTCCCGGTGGTAGCCGGTGACCCGCTCGACCTCGTTCTTCGAGCCCAGGACCACGCTCACCCGCTGGTGCAGCTTGGTGGGCTCGATGTCCAGGATGCGCTTCGTGCCGTCGGTGGCGGCGCCGCCGGCCTGCTCGATCAGCCAGCCCATGGGGTTGGCCTCGTACATCAGGCGCAGCTTGCCGGGCTTGTCCGGCTCGCGCTTGTCCCAGGGGTACATGAAGATGCCTCCGCGCGTGAGGATGCGGTGCACGTCGGCCACCATGCTGGCGATCCAGCGCATGTTGAAGTCCTTGCCGCGCGGGCCTTCGCGGCCGGCCAGGCATTCGTCGACGTAGCGGCGCACCGGCGGCGCCCAGTGCCGCATGTTGCTCATGTTGATGGCGAATTCCTTCGTGTCCTCGGGAACGCGCACGTCCTCCTCGGTCAGCACGAAGGATCCCTGCTCGCGGTCCAGCGTGAACATCACCACGCCGTCGCCCACGGTCAGCACCAGCGTGGTCTGCGGGCCGTAGATGCAGTAGCCGGCCGCCACCTGCCTGCTGCCGGCTTGCAGGAAGTCCTGTTCGCTCACCCCCTGGCCGGCTTCTTCGGGCTTTTTCAGCACGCTGAAGATGGTGCCGATGCTGACGTTGACGTCGATGTTCGACGAGCCGTCCAGCGGGTCGAACAGCAGCAGGTATTCGCCTTGCGGGTAGCGGTTGGGCACCACGTAGATGCCGTCCATTTCCTCGCTGGCCATGGCCGCCAGGTGGCCGCCCCATTCGTTGGCCTCGATCAGCACCTCGTTGGCGATGATGTCCAGCTTCTTCTGCACCTCGCCCTGCACGTTCTCGCTGTGCGCCGAGCCCAGCACGCCGCCGAGCGCGCCCTTGTTCACGGCGTGGCTGATGCTCTTGCAGGCCCGCGCCACCACTTCCAGCAGCAGGCGCAGCTCCGGCGGGATGCGGCCGTCGACGTGCTGCTTCTCGACCAGGTAGCGGGTCAGGGACACCTTGGGGGACATGGGTTCTCCGGAAATCGTGGCGCGCTCAGCGCAGTTCGAAGGCGGGCAGCTTCTTGGCCACGGCCTCGTTCTTCAAGGTGGCGTACACCGGCATGCCGTCCTTGTAGCGGGGGTAGTCCTCGCCCTGGATCAGCGGGCGCAGGTAGCGCTTGCAGCGTTCGGTGATGCCGAAGCCGTCCTTGGTGATGAAGCCGGGCGGCATGAATTTCTCGACGTTGGCCACGTCGGCCAGCGGCGCCATGCCGATCCTGTAGCGGTAGGGCGCGTCGCTCACGCGGTCGATGGTGGGCATCACGGCGTTGTGGCCCTTCAGCGCCAGCTTGACGGCGGCCGCGCCCAGTTCGTAGGCCTGCTTCACGTCGGTCTTGGAGGCGATGTGGCGCGCCGCGCGCTGCAGGTAGTCGGCCACCGCCCAATGGAACTTGTGGCCGAGCGCCTGCTTGACCATGTTGGCCACGACTGGCGCGGCGCCGCCCAGCTGCGCATGGCCGAAAGCGTCGCGCGTGCCCTGCTCGGCCAGGAAGCGGCCGTCGGCGTAGTGGCAGCCCTCGGACACCACCACGGTGCAGAAGCCGTGCCGCTTGACCAGCTGGTCCACCCGCGCGATGAATTTCCGCTCGTCGAACGGCACCTCGGGGAACAGCACCACGACCGGGATGCCGTGGTCCTCGACCAGCCCGCCGGCCGCGGCGATCCAGCCGGCGTGGCGGCCCATCACCTCCAGCACGAACACCTTGGTCGAGGTCTTGGCCATGGAGCGCACGTCGAACGAGGCTTCCAGCGCCGACACCGCCACGTACTTGGCCACCGAGCCGAAGCCGGGGCAGCAGTCGGTGATGGGCAGGTCGTTGTCCACGGTCTTGGGCACGTGGATGGCCTGGATCGGGTAGCCCATGCTGTCGGCCAGCTGGCTGACCTTGAAGCAGGTGTCGGCCGAGTCGCCGCCGCCGTTGTAGAAAAAGTAGCCGATGTCGTGGGCCTTGAACACCTCGATCAGGCGTTCGTACTCGCGCCGGTGGGTGTCCATCGACTTGAGCTTGTAGCGGCACGAGCCGAACGCGCCGGCCGGCGTGGAGCGCAGCAGCGCGATGGCCGATGCCGACTCCTTGCCGGTGTCGATCAGGTCCTCGGTCAGCGCGCCGATGATGCCGTTGCGTCCCGCATAGACCTTGCCGATGCGGTCCCGGTTGGCGCGCGCCGCCTGGATCACGCCGCAGGCCGAGGCGTTGATGACGGCGGTGACGCCACCCGACTGGGCGTAGAACGCGTTTCTCTTCTTCTTCATCATCAAGCCTCCGCATCAAAAAAATACTTCACCGCAGAGGCGCAGAGGGGCGCAGAGGGCCGCAGAGATTTGATTTCTTCTCTGCGAATCTCTGCGTTCTCTGCGCCTCTGCGGTGAATGAATTCAATCGGCCAGCGCGCGCGTCACGACCTCGCGCACGTCGTTGCTCAGGTCGGGCTTGGCCGCCACCCGTGCGATGGCTTCGCGCGCGGCGCCGCGCAGCGGCTCGACCAGCTTCTTCCAGCGGTCCAGCGCGCGCGCCAGGCGCGCGGCCACCTGCGGATTCATGGCGTCCAGCTCCATCACACGCTCGCTCCAGAACACGTAGCCGGCCGCGTCCGGGCGGTGGAAGGCGCCGGGGTTGCCGCTGCAGTAGCTGAAGATCACGCTGCGCGCGCGGTTCGGGTTGCGGATGTTGAAGTCCGGGTGCGCCATCAGCTGCTTCACCACCGGCAGCACGTTGCCGCCGCGGTCCGGCTGGCCGGCCTGCAGCGCGAACCACTTGTCCAGCACCAGCGGCTCGTGCTGGAAGATGGCGTGGAAGCGCGCCACGGCCTTGGGCGCCAGCTCGCCGCCGCCGACCACCAGGGCCGACAGCGCATGGAAGCGGTCGGTCATGTTGCTGGCGTCCTTGAAGCGCTGGTAGGCCTTGCCGGGCCACACCGTGTCGCCATTGGTGCGCGCCGCCAGGCACAGCATGGTGAGCGCCATGCCGGTCAGCGCGCGGCGCCCGCTGGACACGGCATCGGGCCGGTAGGCGCCGTTCTCGCGGTGCGCCTCGTAGGCCCATTGCCAGTCGTCGAGCAGCGCCTGCGCCAGCTGCGCGCGCATGGCTTCGCGCACCGCGTGGATGCGCTGCGGGTCCACCGTGTCCAGCTGCTCGGCGATGTAGGTCTCGGCGGGCAGCGTCAGCACCAGTTCCTTGAACGCCGCGTCCAGCACCGGATGGCGCAGGATGTCGCGCATGGCGCCGACGAAGGCGTCGTCCAGCCGGATGTCCGATGCCGCGAGGCCCGGCGTGGCGATGTAGCGCAGCGCGCGGCCGGTGGCCAGGCGCTGGGCGGCTTCCCAGCGGTTGAACGGGTCGGCATCGTGCGTCAGCAGCGCGAGCAGCTGCTCGTCGGTGTAGTCGTACTCCAGCACCACCGGCGCGCTGAAGCCGCGCAGCAGCGACGGCACCGGCGCGCCCTGCATGCCGGGGAAGGTGAGGGTTTCGCTTTGCTGCGACAGCACGTGCATGCCGCTGGTGAGCTCGCCGCCCGCGGCGTCCAGCAGGCCCAGCGCCACCGGGATCACGAACGGCTGCTTGTCCGGCTGGCCCAGCGTGGCCGGGCAGCTTTGCGACAGCGTGAGCGAGTAGATGCCCGAGGCCGCGTCGTAGTGGTCCTGGGCGCGCACGCGGGGCGTGCCGGCCTGGCTGTACCAGCGCTTGAACTGCTCCAGCTGGCGCGCCAGCGGCGACTCGGGATTCGCGTCGGCGATCGCCTGCGCGAAGTCGTCGCAGGTCACCGCCTGGCCGTCGTGCCGCTCGAAGTACAGCTGCAGTCCCTTGGTGAAGCCTTCCCTGCCGACCAGGGTCTGCATCATGCGCACCACCTCCGCGCCCTTCTCGTAGATGGTGACGGTGTAGAAGTTGTTGATCTCCAGGTACTGGTCGGGCCGCACCGGGTGCGCCATCGGGCCGGCGTCTTCGGGGAACTGGGCGGTGCGCAGCACCCGCACGTCCTCGATGCGCTTGACCGCGCGCGCCGAGGGCGTGCCGGCCAGGTCCATGCTGAATTCCTGGTCGCGGAACACCGTGAGGCCTTCCTTCAGCGACAGCTGGAACCAGTCGCGGCAGGTGACGCGGTTGCCGGTCCAGTTGTGGAAGTATTCGTGGCCCACCACGCTCTCGATGTTGGCGTAGTCGGTGTCGGTGGCCGTGGCCTGGTTGGCCAGGACGTACTTCGTGTTGAAGATGTTCAGGCCCTTGTTCTCCATGGCGCCCATGTTGAAGTCGCTGGTGGCGACGATCATGAAGCGGTCCAGGTCCAGCGGCAGGCCGAAGCGCGTCTCGTCCCAGGCCACCGAGGCCATCAGCGAGGTCATGGCGTGGTCGGTCTTGTCCAGGTCGCCGGGGCGCACGTAGATCTGCAGCAGGTGCTCGTTGCCGCCGCGCGAGCGGATGCGCTGCTCGCGGCACACCAGCTGCCCGGCCACCAGGGCGAACAGGTAGCAGGGCTTGCGGAACGGGTCGACCCACTTGGCGAAGTGGCGGCCGTCTTCCAGCGTGCCTTGCTCCACCAGGTTGCCGTTGGACAGCAGCACCGGGTACCTGGCCTTGTCGGCGCGCAGGGTGACGGTGTAGCTGGCCATCACGTCCGGGCGGTCCAGGAAGTAGGTGATGCGGCGGAAGCCCTCGGCCTCGCACTGCGTGAAGAACGAATCGTTGCTCACGTACAGGCCCATCAGCTTGGTGTTCTTGGCCGGCACGCAGGTGGTGAAGATCTCCAGCTCGAACGGCTCGTCGCCGGTCGGCAGGTTCTCCAGCACCAGCTGTTCGTTCTCCATCTTGAACGAGGTGCCCTGGCCGTTGACCAGCACGCGCGCCAGGTTCAATTCTTCGCCGTCCAGCCGCAGCGGCTGCGCCGGCGTTTGCGGGTTGCGGCGCACGCGCATGCGGTTGAGCACGCGGGTCTTGGCGGGGTCGAGGTCGAAGCACAGTTCGACCGTGTCGATCCAGAACGCGGGCGGCTGGTAGTCCGCCCGGTGGACCAGTTTGGATTGTCCTTCACGCATCCAGGCTCTCCAGGAAGTTGGCTTTCATGAGTTCTTCGAAGTCGCGCGCCTGCGCGATCACGTGCGGGCCGGCGAGTTCTTCGGCGGCATGGGTGCTGCAGATGGCGACGGCGCGCATGCCGGCGCGGCGGGCGGCTTCGATGCCGAACGGCGCGTCTTCGAACACGATGCACTTGTCGGCAGGCAAATCCAGCCGGCGCGCCGCCTCCAGGAAGAGGGCGGGCTCGGGCTTGCCGGGCAGGCCTTCGTCGCCGCCGACGATGGCGTCGGGCGGGCGCGGCAGGTCCAGGCGGCCCAGCGCGAAGGCGATGTTGTGCTTGTCGCCGCCGCTGGCCACGGCGAGCTTCAGGCCGCGCGCCGCGGCGCTGCGCGCGAACTCTCGCGCACCGGCCACTTCGCGGAATTCGCGCGAGAACAGGTCGCGGTAGATGGCTTCCTTCTCGCCGATCAGTTCCCACGCGCGGTCTTCCGGCACGCTGTCGCCCATGACTTCGCGGATGCACTCGGCGCCGTTCTTGCCGGTGGTGCGGCGCAGGATCTCGTCCACCGGCATGCCGATGCCGTGGCGCTGCGCGAACAGCTCCCAGCTGCGCGCATGGGCCGGCATCGAGTCGACCAGCGTGCCGTCCATGTCGAAGATGATGGCCGAGGGCGCCATCACACGCCCTGCTTCAGAGAGGCTTCGATGAAGGCGTCGAGGTCGCCGTCCAGCACCTTCTGGGTGGCCGAGATCTCCACGCCGGTGCGCAGGTCCTTGATGCGGCTGTTGTCCAGCACGTAGCTGC
>JAZKIV010000042.1:0-1100 GCA_040384685.1 Pseudomonadota bacterium
GCCACTCGCCCTCGGGGAAGCCCCACCGCTCGCGCAGGTACGCCTCGGCGCCGCCTGCCGCCTCGATCACGGCGCGGCTGATCGGCGGGCTGGTAACGGTGGACCCGTCGGGCGTGTCGACACGCCCAGACTTGCCGAACGGCGCAGACGAGGCTGCGGGCCCGCGCGGCGGCACCCAGCCGTTGTTGCGGCGCCAGCGGCGCACGCCCATGTCGCTGCCGAGCCCGAACTCGCGCGCCAGGTCCTTGTGGCCGCGCGGCCCCTGCATCAGCAGCATCTGGTCGACGGTGAACTTCGTGCGGTTGTGTCCGCCACGAGCGGCCATCAGGCCGGGTCCTTGCACGGCGTGGAGCAGCCGCCCAGTACGCGGCACACCCCGCCAAACGCGGCGCAGAGCGGCTGCGGGCGCGACACGCCAGCTCCGACCGGCTCGTCGTCCGTGCAGCAGCTCACCTCGCACGGGTTGGTCGTGCAGTCCCACGAGAAGTTGACGAACTCGGCGCCGGGGTGCGCCGCCTTCATGTCGTAGGTCAGGATTCCGCCGCCGCAGTCGACGCGGTCCGGCTTCGCGCCGCCCGGCACGTTGGCCGCCACGCCACCGGGCACGCCGCCCTCGGCGTAGTCGGTGTCGTCGTTCAGCGTGCCGTGGGCGCGCGCGTCGAGGATGACCTGGGTGCAGGCCGCGACGTGCGCCGCGTGGGGCTCGCCGCTGTCCGGGTCCAGCCACTCGCCGTCGGCGATGGCATCGACGTGGCGGCGCATGGCGCCGATGTAGGTGCGCAGGTAGATCGGCTGCGTGCGCCAGTTGCGGACGCCGTACTTGTCGGCGCCATGCGCCATGACGCGCGCGACCGGGTGCGTCAGCGCCGTCTCGATCAGCTCCAGGCGCAGCTTGCCGTCGGCGATGGCGCGAGCGGACTTCGGGTTGGTGTCGGGCACGGTGGGTGTAGTCTCCTGGGTCGGATACAGGCAGTTGGCGGCCGCCATGCAGGCAGCCCGGTCGAGGCAGAGTCCGTGGGCAGAGCAGAGGCTCATCGCTGGGCCTTGCGCAATTCGTGGAGGGCCTTGCCTGCCAGGTCCACCACGTCGCGCTCGTGGTC
>JAZKIV010000043.1:0-27671 GCA_040384685.1 Pseudomonadota bacterium
GAAGGCTTCATGAGCGGCATCCCGCGCGAGATCGACGAGACGGCCTACATCGACGGCTACTCGTTCCCGCGCTTCTTCGCGACCATCTTCCTGCCGCTGATCAAGGCCGGCGTCGGCGTGGCGGCCTTCTTCTGCTTCATGTTCAGCTGGGTCGAGCTGCTGCTGGCGCGCACGCTCACCAGCGTGAATGCCAAGCCGATCGTCGCCACCATGACGCGCACCGTGTCGGCCTCCGGCATGGACTGGGCCACGCTGGCCGCGGCCGGCGTGCTGACCATCGTGCCCGGCGCCATCGTCATCTGGTTCGTGCGGCACTACATCGCCAAGGGCTTCGCCATGGGGAGGGTCTGATGTTCGACTGGATGGTCTGGACCACGCCGGTGGCCGTCTTCTTCAGCTGCATCGTGCTCATGCTCGCCGGCATGACGGTGTGGGAGCTCAAGTCGCCCACCACCTTGCGCAAGGGGTTCCTTCCGATCGCCACCACGCGCGGCGACCGGCTGTTCATCGGGCTGCTCATCGCGGCCTACATCAACCTGGCCTTCATCGGCCTGGCGGGCAAGTTCGCCCAATGGTTCTCGCTGGAGCAGGAACCCAGCATCTGGGTCAGCTTCGTGCTGTCCATGGCCGTGCTCGCACTGGTGATGCGACGCGGCTGAAGTCGTTTGCCTTTTCACCAAGACCGACCAACTACAGGAGAAGACATGAGATTCAAGTACACGGCGCTGGCGCTTGCCGCCACGCTGGCCCTGGGCAGCCAGGGCTGGGCCGGGGAGCCCGAGGCGAAGAAGTGGATCGACAGCGAGTTCCAGCCGTCCACCCTGGGCAAGGACCAGCAGGCGGCGGAGATGAAGTGGTTCATCGAGGCGGCCAAGAAGCTGCAGGCCAAGGGCGTGAAGGAGATCTCGGTCGTGTCCGAGACCATCACCACGCACGAATACGAATCGAAGACGCTGGCCAAGGCCTTCGAGGAAATCACCGGCATCAAGGTCAAGCACGACCTGATCCAGGAAGGCGACGTGGTCGAGAAGCTGCAGACCTCGATGCAGTCGGGCAAGTCGATCTACGACGGCTGGATCAGCGACTCCGACCTGATCGGCACGCACTACCGCTACGGCAAGATCCTGGCGCTGTCCGACTACATGGAAGGCGTCGGCAAGGAGTGCACCAATCCGGGCCTGGACCTGAAGGACTTCATCGGCACCAGCTTCACCACCGCGCCCGACAAGAAGCTCTACCAGCTGCCCGACCAGCAGTTCGCCAACCTGTACTGGTTCCGCGCCGACCTGTTCGCGCGCAAGGACCTGCAGGACAAGTTCAAGGCCAAGTACGGCTACGACCTGGGCGTGCCGGTGAACTGGAGCGCCTACGAGGACATCGCCGAGTTCTTCAGCAACGACGTGAAGACCATCGACGGCAAGCCGATCTACGGCCACATGGACTACGGCAAGAAGGACCCGTCGCTGGGCTGGCGCTTCACCGACGCGTGGCTGTCGATGGCCGGCACCGCCGACATCGGCATCCCGAACGGCAAGCCGGTCGACGAATGGGGCATCCGCGCCTCGGCCGACGGCTGCACGCCGCTCGGTGCGTCGGTCTCGCGCGGCGGCGCCACCAACTCGCCGGCCGCCGTCTACGCGCTGACCAAGTACGTCGACTGGATGAAGAAGTACGCGCCCAAGGAAGCCACCGGCATGACCTTCGGCGAAGCCGGCCCGGTGCCCGCGCAGGGCCAGATCGCGCAGCAGATCTTCTGGTACACGGCCTTCACCGCCGACATGACCAAGAAGGGGCTGCCCGTGGTCAACGAGGACGGCACGCCCAAGTGGCGCATGGCGCCCGGCCCGCACGGCCCGTACTGGAAGAACGGCATGCAGAACGGCTACCAGGACGTCGGCTCCTGGACCTTCTTCAAGGGCCACGACGCCAACCGCACCGCGGCGGCCTGGCTGTACGCGCAGTTCGTGACCTCCAAGACGGTGTCGCTGAAGAAGTCGATCACCGGCCTGACCTTCATCCGCGACTCGGACATCCGCCACGACTACTTCACCAAGAACGCCAACAAGTACGGCGGCCTGATCGAGTTCTACCGCAGCCCCGCGCGCGTGGCCTGGACGCCGACCGGCACCAACGTGCCCGACTACCCGAAGCTGGCGCAGCTGTGGTGGAAGAACGTGGCGCAGGCGGTGACCGGCGAGAAGACCCCGCAGGCGGCGATGGACACGCTGGCCGACGAGATGGACCAGGTGCTGGCGCGGCTGGAGCGCGCCGGCATGGCGACCTGCCCGCCCAAGCTCAACCCCAAGGGCGACCCGGCCAAGTGGCTGTCCGACAAGGGCGCGCCTTGGGCCAAGCTGGGCAACGAGAAGCCCAAGGGCGAGACCATCGCCTACGAGAAGCTGCTGGAAAGCTGGAAGTCGACCAAGCCGGCCGGCACCAAGCCTTAAGCAACGCATTCACAAAGCGATCCTCCAGAGAGCCTGGGCCCCGCGGGCGACCGCGGGGCCTTTTTTTCTCACACGCCCAGCGGCAGCCGGGTGGTGCTCTTGACCTCCTCCATCACCGCATAGGTGCGCGTCTCGCGCACGCCGGGCAGCTGCCACAGCACGGTGCCGGCGAATTCGCGGTAGGCCTGCATGTCGGCCATGCGGGTCTTCAGCAGGTAGTCGAAGCCGCCGGCCACCATGTGGCATTCCGCGATCTCGGGGTGCACCTGCACCGCCGCCTTGAAGGCCTCGAACACGTTGGGCGTGGTGCGGTCCAGCAGCACCTCGACGAACACCATCATTCCGGCCCCCAGCTTCAGCGGGTCCAGCCGCGCTTCGTAGCCCAGGATGAACGCCTCGCGCGTGAGGCGCTGCACCCGCGCCAGCACCGCCGTGGGCGACAGCGCCACGGCCTCGGCCAGCTTGAGGTTGGAGATCCGCCCGTCCTGCTGCAGGACATTCAGGATTTTCAGATCGATCCGGTCCAGATCGGCGATGGATGAGGTCATCACTAGCGAGTTTATCTGGCAAAGCCATGAAAATCGGAGGAAAACTCGGCCTCGGCCGCGAGACGATTCGCTCCATGGACATGACGCCCCCGCCCGCGGTCGCGACCGCCACCCCTCGCTTGCCCTCGCCCTACCGCCCCGAGGCGGACACCGTGGCCGACCGCCTGCGCACGCTGGAAGGCGCGCTCGATTGGGCCGCCGCCGCGCAGACCGCCGCGCCCTGGGTGCAGGCGGTACGCCGCCATCCGCCGCCGTTCTGGGCGATGGAAAGCCTGCTGAAGGAATACCCGATCTCCAGCGCCGAGGGCCTGGCGCTGATGCGGCTGGCCGAGGCGCTGCTGCGCGTGCCCGACGCCGAAACCGCGATCGCGCTGACCGCCGACCAGCTGTCGCGCGCCGACTTCGAAGGCACGGCCGACAGCACGCTGGCGCGGCTGTCGCACAGCGCGATCGCGCTGTCCAAGAAATTTCTTCCCGATGGCCGCGAGGACCCCGGCCTGCTGGTCCGCCTGGGCTCGCGCACCGTGGTCGCGGCCGCCCTGCGCGCGGTGCAGCTGCTGGGCCGCCAGTTCGTGCTGGGGCAGGACATCGGCGCGGCGATGGACGAAGCGGATGCCGCGCGCAAGCGGCAAGCGCACCTGCGTTTCTCCTACGACATGCTGGGCGAAGGCGCGCGCACCGCGCACGACGCCGAGCGCTACCTGCTGCATTACCAGCGCGCCATCGAGGCCATCGCGGGCCGTGCCCGCACGGACAGGCCGGTGGAACAGAACGACGGCATTTCGATCAAGCTGAGCGCGCTGCATCCGCGCTACGAGGCGCTGCAGCACGAGCGCGTGATGGCCGAGCTGGTGCCGCGCGTGTGGGGCCTGTGCGAGCAGGCGGCGCGCGCCAACATCAACCTCACCATCGACGCGGAAGAAGTCGACCGGCTGGAGCTGTCGCTCGAGGTGTTCGAGGCGCTGGCCGCGCGCGTGGCCGCGCAGCATCCGCAGTGGCAGGGCTTCGGACTGGCGCTGCAGGCCTACCAGACCCGCGCGCTGGAACTGATCGCGCACGTGGCGCAGATCGCCCGCCGCTACAAGCTGCGCCTGATGTGCCGCCTGGTCAAGGGCGCCTACTGGGACGCCGAGATTAAGCGCGCGCAGGAGCTGGGCCTGCCGCATTACCCGGTGTTCACCCACAAGCACCACACCGACGTCTCGTACCTGGCCTGCGCGCGCGCCCTGCTGGATGCGCAGGACGCGATCTTTCCGCAGTTCGCCACGCACAACGCCGGCACCATCGCCGCCATCCTGCAGATGGCGCAGCGCACCGGTGCGAAGTTCGAACTCCAGCGCCTCCACGGCATGGGCGAAGGTATCTACCGCGAGGTGCTGAAGAACCCGCTGATCTCCTGCCGCGTGTATGCACCGGTCGGCCAGCACCGCGACCTGCTGGCGTACCTGGTGCGCCGGCTGCTGGAGAACGGTGCCAACTCCTCCTTCGTGCACCAGCTGGCCGACGAGTCGGTCGGCATGGATGAACTGCTCATCTCGCCGCTGCACCTGCGCCCCGAGCCTTCGCTGCCGCTGCCGGCCGACCTGTACGGCCCCTCGCGCAGCAACAGCGCCGGCCTGGACCTGACCGACCCGGCGCAGAGCGCGCCGCTGCAGCAGGCACTCGCCGCCACCGCCGTGCCGGTGGTGGCGCTGTTCGACCCCGCAGGCGTGCCGCAGGCGGTGGACCGCGCCGTCGCCGCGCACGCGACCTGGACCCGCATCCCCGTGGCAACGCGCGCGGCCGTGCTGCGCCGCGCCGCCGACGCCATGGAAGCGCGCATGCCGGCGCTGTGCGCGGTGCTGGTGAAGGAAGCCGCCAAGACCTGGGGCGACTGCGTGGCCGAGGTGCGCGAGGCGGTCGACTTCCTGCGCTACTACGCCGTCGACGCCGAGCGCGTGATGCAGCCGATCGCCCTGCCCGGCGTGCACAACGGCGCCGTGCTGGGCGTCACCGGTGAAACCAACATGCTGCGCCTGACTTCGCGCGGCGCCTGGGTCTGCATCAGCCCGTGGAACTTCCCGCTGGCGATCTTCGCCGGCCAGGTGGCCGCGGCGCTCGCCACCGGCAACACCGTGCTGGCCAAGCCGGCCGAGCAGACCCCGGCCATCGCCCAGATGGCGGTGGAGCTGCTGCACGAAGCCGGCGTGCCGCGCGACGCTCTGCAGCTGCTGCACGGTGCCGGCGAGACCGTGGGCGCGGCGCTGGTGGCCGAGCCGCGCATCGCCGGCGTGGTGTTCACCGGCTCCACCCAGGTGGCCAAGATCATCCAGCGCGCGCTGGCCGCCAAGGACGGCCCGATCGTGCCGCTGATTGCCGAGACCGGCGGCATCAACGCCATGCTGGTCGACTCCACCGCGCTGCCCGAGCAGGTGGCCGACGCGGTGATGCAGAGCGCGTTCCGCTCGGCCGGCCAGCGCTGCTCGGCGCTGCGCCTGCTGTGCGTGCACGAAGGCATCGCCGACGGCGTGATCGAGATGATCCGCGGCGCGGCTACCGAACTGGTCACCGGCGACCCGGCGCTGTGGAGCACCGACGTCGGCCCGGTGATCGACGACGAGGCCTACGAGGGCCTGACCCGGCACGTGCAGCGCCTGCACGCCCAGGCGCGGCCGCTGCTGCCCCAGGGCGAGTTCCTGCCCTCCAGCCGGCTGATCCCGCCCCAGGCGTTCGAGGTGGACAGCATCGCCGACGTGAAGCAGGAGATCTTCGGCCCGGTGCTGCACATCGTGCGCTGGGGCTCGGGCGCGCTGGCGTCGCCGCAGGCGGTGATCGACGCGGTCAACGCGCTGGGCTACGGCCTCACGCTGGGCATCCAGACGCGCATCGACAGCCGCGCCGAGGTGCTGGCCGAGCGCGCGCGCATCGGCAACATCTACGTCAACCGCAACATGATCGGCGCGGTGGTCGGCGTGCAGCCGTTCGGCGGCGAAGGCCTGTCGGGCACCGGCCCCAAGGCCGGCGGGCCGCACTACCTGTACCGCTTCTGCGCGGAACAGACGGTGACCATCAACACCACGGCCGCGGGCGGCAACGTGGCGCTGCTGGCCTGAGAAAGCCGCGAACTATTTGGCGGGGACGGCGAACGGGTTCAGCCCGGCGCCGGAGGCCTGCTGCTGCTCGCGTTCCCGCGCGGCCTGCTGATCGCGCTCGGCCGCCTGCATGGCGGCGAAGGCTTCGGGCAGGCTCCTGGCCTGCGCGATGGCCGGCGCCGGTGGGGGTGGCGGCTGCGACTGCGTGCGTTGCAGCGCCTCCTTCATCGCCTCGCGCGGGTCGCGCGAGGAGACAGTCACCGTGGCGGGCAGGGACGGCGCGGCGGCCAGTGCGTCCGCCGTGCTGGGCAGGGCTGGCGCGGACGCCGCGGACCGGGCGGCCGCGGCGTCGGGAGTCGCGGCCGCCCGCGCCGGCGCGGGCGCCCCGGCGGGCTCGGGCGAATCCAGCAGGACCCAGCCCGCCGCTGCGGCCACGATCGCCAGGCCGCAACCCCAGAGCGTCGCGGCCCTCACCTTACTTGCGCGGCAGGTTGCGCAGGATGGCCGGGTTCTCCGGGCTGCCGAACTGCGAGCCCTGCGCCGACATCGGCACCGAGGTGTCGCTGATGTTGTGCGCCACCGTGTTCACCGGCGCCACGGCGATGGAACCGTTGGCGAACACCGTCAGCTCGAACACCGTCCAGAAGTCGTTGTCGCCGGTCCAGCCGGTCAGGGGCGGCGTGTAGGTGTAGACCGTGCCGTTGGCGAATTCCAGGCGCACGTTGGCGCCGGAGTTGCCGATGGTGCTGTCGCCCGAGTAGTGGTGCACGCCGTAGCGGTAGATGCCGGGGCGCAGCGTGCCGCTGGTGTTGGTGGCCGGGCAGGTGATGGTCTCGGGGCCGTAGCTGGTGGTGTCGTCCACGTCCAGCTTGCACAGGCCGCCCGACGACTTGTCGGCGTAGAAGATGTGGAAGCGCGAGGTGTCCGCGTTCGGGCCGGTCATGTGCGAGTCCAGGTCGCCCGGGTTGACGCCCCAGGTGAGGATCACCCGGAACTGGCCGGCGGTCAGGCCACCCGTCTGGCCCGAAGCCGGCGACAGCGCCACGCCCACGCCATTGGTGGAGGTGCAGCCCAGTGCGGCCACCTGCGAGGTGGTGTTGAAGTTGGCCGCGGCGACCGCCACGGCAACCGGGCCGGCCGGCAGGGCGGTGAACGAGGCCACCCCCTGGGCGTTGGTGGGCGCGGTGCGGCCCGCCACCGACACCAGGGCGCCGGCCACCGGGGCGGAGGCGCCGGTCACGGCGTTGTAGACCAGCACCTGCAGGTTGGCGCAGTTGCTGGTGCCGCCGATGGGCGTGATGCCGACCGGCACCAGGTGCAGCGAGGCCGGGTCGAACTGGAAAATGACGTTGTAGTCGGCTTGCTGGGTGGTGGTGCCGCCGAACGGGTTGGGAACCGGCACGAACGCGCGGACGTTTTCGATCAGCACCTGGTTGGACGCCACGCCGCTGCCGCGGGTGGACGAGAAATCGATGGTGAGCTGGGCAAAGCTGGCGCTGGCGGCGCCCAGCATCAGCAGGCCGGCAGCGATGTGCCGGAGGCGTTGGAACAACATTTGGAAACTCCTTCTCCCTCGCGCGGTTCGCGAGTGCGGGCGAGTGTAGGAAACTGCGGGGCCTTTTCACACACACGCGGTGCAGGAGCGTGACTTTTTCACAAGGCATATTGCAACAACATGCGAATACCGCGCTGGGAGAAATACCCAGCCGGCCCGCCATGTCGATTCCGCGCCGCGCCGATCGTCGTCAGACACCATGACCCACAACAACACATCTTCCCCGTCGTCCTCTCCCCGCAGCCGCTGGTGGGCCCTGATGGTCCTGTGCCTGGGCGTGCTGATGATCGTGCTGGACACCACCATCGTGAACGTGGCGCTGCCGTCCATCCGCACCGACCTGGGCTTCAGCGAGACCTCGCTGGTCTGGGTGGTGAACGCTTACATGCTGACCTTCGGCGGCTTCCTGCTGCTGGGCGGGCGGCTGGGCGACCTGTACGGCCACCGCCGGCTGTTCCTGCTGGGCATCGCGCTGTTCACCGTGGCCTCGCTCGCCTGCGGGCTGTCGCGCTCGCAGGAGCTGCTGATCGCCGCGCGCGCGGTGCAGGGCCTGGGCGGTGCCGTGGTGTCGGCCGTGGCGCTGTCGCTCATCATGAACCTCTTCACCGAGCCGGCCGAGCGCGCCAAGGCGATGGGCGTGTACGGCTTCGTCTGCGCCGGCGGCGGCAGCATCGGCGTGCTGCTGGGCGGCCTGCTCACCAGCCAGTTCAGCTGGCACTGGATCTTCCTGGTCAACCTGCCGATCGGCATCGCGGTCTACCTGCTGTGCCTGTCGCTGCTGCCCGCCGCGCGCGGCCAGGCCACCGGCCGGCTGGACATGGGCGGCGCGGTGACCATCACCCTGTCGATGATGCTGGCGGTGTACGCGGTGGTGAACGGCAACGAGGCCGGCTGGCTCTCGGGTCAGACGCTGGGCCTGCTGGGCGCCGCCGCCGCGCTGCTTGGTGCCTTCCTGTTCATCGAATCGCGCGTGGCCGCGCCGCTGATGCCGCTGTCGCTGTTCCGCCTGCGCAACCTGGCCACGGCCAACGCCGTGGGCGTGCTGTGGGCGGCTGCCATGTTCGCCTGGTTCTTCATCTCCGCGCTGTACGCGCAGCTGGTGCTGGGCTACACGCCGATGCAGGTGGGGCTGACCTTCCTGCCGGCCAACATCATCATGGCGATCTTCTCGCTTGGCTTATCGGCCAAGGTGGTGATGCGCTTCGGCCTGCGCCTGCCGCTGGCCGGCGGCCTGCTGCTGGCCGCCGCCGGCCTGGCGCTGTTTGCCCGCGCGCCGAACGACGGCCAGTTCATCGTCGACGTGCTGCCCGGCATGCTGCTGCTCGGCCTGGGCGCGGGCATCGCCTTCAACCCGGTGCTGCTGGCCGCCATGAGCGACGTCGACCCGGCCGATTCGGGCCTGGCGTCGGGCGTGGTCAACACCTCGTTCATGATGGGCGGCGCGCTCGGCCTGGCGGTGCTGGCCAGCCTGGCGGCGGCGCGCACGCAGGCGATCGCGGGTGCCGCGGCGGCCGATCCGGCGGCGCTGAATGCGGGCTACCACCTGGCCTTCGCCGCCGGCGCGCTGTTCGCGCTGGTCGCGGCGGCGATGGCGGCGCTGTGGCTGCGCAACCCGGCGCCGGGCGCGGCGCAGCAGGCCCCGTCCGCCGTGTAGCCCCTGGCGCCGCAGCCCTAGAATCGCGCGCAGGCAACGACTGGAGGCCCATGAGTTCCGTGAACCACGACGCGCGCTACGCGCCGCCGCAGGCGCAGGTGGAAGACATCGCTCCGGCTGGCGAGACCGACCGCATGGCCACGCGCTGGCAGCGTCTGTGGGCGGCACTGGTCGACGTGGCGCTGGCGATCGCGGTGCTCTGGCTGGTGTCGGTGGTGACGCCGTGGAATCCCTGGATGGATTCCGGCGCCGGCTGGCTCGCGCCGCAGCTGCTGCCGGCCACCGCCGGCTTCGCCATCTTCCTCCTGCTGCACGGCTGGCTGCTGGCCGCGCGCGGCCAGACCATCGGCAAGGCGCTGTTCAAGATCCGCATCGCGCGGCCCGACGGCACGCCGGCCTCGCTCGGACGGCTGGTCGGCCTGCGCTACGGCGTCGGCACGCTGGTCAACGTCATTCCCGCGGCCGGCCAGGTCTTCGCCATCGCCGATGCGCTGCTGATCTTCCGCGCGCCGCGCCGCTGCGTGCACGACTACATCGCCGACACCGTGGTGCTGAAGGCCTGAGGCTGCGTGCCGCTCGACACGCTCTACACCGCCGAAACACCCGAGGGCATCGCGCTGTCGCTGCGTCCGGCCGGCCTGGTGGCGCGCGGCCTGGCCTGGCTGATCGATGTCGCGATCCGCTTCGGCGTGTTCCTCGCCGCCTCCATCGCGGTCGGCGTGATGGGGGGCATGGGCAAGGCCTTCCTGCTGATCTCCTATTTCCTGCTGGAGTGGGCCTACCCGGTGGTGTTCGAGCTGGCGCGCGGCGGCGCCACGCCGGGCAAGCAGGCGATGGGGCTGCGGGTGGTGATGGACTCCGGCCTGCCGGTGACGCCGGCCGCCTCGGTGGTGCGCAACCTGCTGCGCGCCGCCGACTTCCTGCCCGGCTTCTACCTGCTGGGCGTGCTGGCGCTGCTGCTGCGCGCCGACTTCAAGCGGCTGGGCGACCTGGCCGCCGGCACCTTGGTGGTCCATGCCGACACGGTGCAACTGCACGGCGCCGTGCCCGAGGCCGAGCCGCGCGCGCCGGCGCGCCCGCTCAGCGTGCCCGAGCAGGCCGCCATCCTGGCCTGGGCCGGCCGCGCCCCGCGGCTGACGCCCGAGCGCCTGGAAGAACTGGCCCACCTCGCCGCGCCGGTGGTCGACGGCGCCACACCGGCCACGCCGCCGCTGCTGGGCGTGGCCCAGTGGATCCTCGGGCGGCGCGCGGAGCCGCGCGCATGACGCCGCTGCAATTCCAGCAGCGGCACGCGGCGCGCTGGCAGGAACTGCGGCAGCTGCTGGACATGGCCGAAGGCGCCGGCAAGCACAGCGGCGCCTGGGACGGCGCGCGGCTGGCCGACCTCTACCGCGGCGTGTGCGAGCAGCTGGCGCTGGCGCAGGCGCGCTGCTACCCGATCCACTTGACGCAGCAGCTCGAATCGCTGGCGCAGCGCGCGCACCGCGTGATCTACCGGCACCAGGACTTCGGGCTGGCGCGCCTGGGCCGGCTGGCGCTGGTGGGGTTTCCGCAAGCCGTGCGGGTGCACCGCGGCTACGTGCTGGCGGCCCTGCTGCTGTTCCTGCTGCCCACCCTGGCGATGGGCTGGGCCTGCTGGCGCGACCCCGGCTTCGCCCTGCACCTGCTGCCGGCCGAACGGCTGCAGGAGTTCGACGGCATGTACGACGGCCAGGGTCCGATCGGCCGCGCGCGCAGCGCCGACACCGACTGGCAGATGTTCGGCTTCTACATCATGCACAACATCGGCATCGGCTTTCAGTGCTTCGCTGGAGGCATCTTCGCCGGCCTGGGCAGCGCCTTCTTCCTGGTGTTCAACGGCCTGTCCGGCGGCGCCGTCGCCGGCTACCTGGTGGCACAAGGCCACGCCACCAACTTCTTTTCCTTCGTGGTCACGCATGCTGCCTTCGAGCTCACTGCCATCGTGCTGGCGGGCGCCGCCGGCCTGCGCCTGGGGCATGCGCTGATCGCGCCGGGCCGGCGCACGCGGCTGCAGGCCCTGCGCGCAGCGGCGAGCGAGGCGGTGGTGGTGGTCTACGGCGTGGCCGCCTTGCTGGTGATCGCCGCGGCGGTCGAGGCCTTCTGGTCGTCGGCGGCCTGGATCGCGCCGCAGGTGAAGTACGGCGCGGGCGCGGCCTGCTGGGCGCTGGTGCTGGCCTACCTCGGATGGCAAGGCCGGCCGGCGCGGGCAGCGCCGAACGAGGTGGCACATGCAGGTTGACGCGCTCGCGATCGCGCTGCGCCCGCGCAGCATGGCCGAGGCGGCGGACCTGGGCGTGCGCATCGCGCAGCGGCACTGGCGCTCCATCTGGCGCGCGTACGCGCCGCTGCTGGCAGGGGTCACGGTGCTGTCCATGCTGACGGTGGAACTGCAGCCGTGGCTGCCGGCCTTCCTGCTGTTCTGGCTCAAGCCGTGGATGGACCGCAGCCTGCTGTTCGTGCTGTCGCGCGCGGTGTTCGGCCAGGAAACGCGCTGGGCCGACCTGGTCGCGCAGCGCGCCACCGTCTGGCGCGGCCAGTGGCTGGAAACGCTGACCTGGCGGCGCCTGTCGCCCTGGCGCTCCTACACCCAGGCCATCGGCCAGCTGGAAGGCCAGCGCGGCAAGGCGCGCGCGAAGCGGCGCGACCAGCTGCTGCACGGCCGGCGCGGCATCGCCGCGGCCATGCACTTCGTGTTCGCCAACGGCGAGATGCTGCTGAGCATGGGCCTGCTGGCCGTCGTGTTCTGGTTCACGCCGGCCAGCGCGCGGCGCGACCTGTGGTCGTGGCTGCTGGAGGGCTCGGGCATCGGCCTCAACCTGCTGTTCGCCGGCGCCTACGCGCTGGTGCTGCTGGTGCTGGAGCCGTTCTACGTGGCGGCCGGGTTCGCCATGTACCTGAACCGCCGCGTGGAGCTGGAGGCCTGGGATGTGGAGCAGGAGTTCCGCCGTGCATTCGCGCACTGACGCAGCCGGCCTGCTGCCGGCTCTGGCGCTGGCTCTGGCGCTGGGCTCGACGGGCGTGCATGCCGCGGACGCGCCGCCGACGCGCGCGCAGGTGCAGGCCGCGGCCGACGCGTTGGCGCGCGATCCCGCCCTGCCGGGCAGGAAGACGGAACGCAGCCTGCGCTTCAAGACTCCCGACAGCCCGCCGCCCGCCAGGGACGATTCCTTCCGCTGGCTGGCCGATCTCGTGAAGTGGCTGGCCGAAAGCGCGCGGCTGCTGGTCTGGGGCGTCGGCGCGGTGCTCGCCGCCGTGCTGCTGGTCGGCCTGTGGCGCTGGCGCCGCGCGCGCGGCGACGCGCTGGTGCGGCGCCCGGGCGCCCTGCCCGCCCACGTGCGCAGCCTCGACATCCGCCCGGAGAGCCTGCCCGACGTGGTCGGCGCGGCGGCGGCGCAGCTGTGGCGTTCCGGCCGTGCGCGCGACGCGCTGTCGCTGCTGTACCGCGGCGCGCTGTCGCGGCTGGTGCACCAGCACGGCGTGCCGGTGCGCGCCGCCAGCACCGAAGGCGAATGCCTGCGCCTGGCCACCGGCCATGTCGACACCGCGCGCTCGGCCTTCTTCGCGCAGCTGGTCGGCGTGTGGCAGCTCGCCGTGTATGCGGCGCGCCTGCCGCAAGGCGAACAGGTGCTGGCCCTGTGCGAGGCGTTCGACCTGCACTGGCCCCGGCAGGCTGCTGCATGAGCCGCGCATGGGTCATCCGCGCACTGGCCATCGCCCTGGTGGCCGCGGCCGCGCTGTGGCTGGCGTCCGTCACCGAATGGCGCGACGTGGAGGTCGACACGCCGGCGCGCGGCGAAGCCGCCACCAATTCGCTGTATGCCGTGCAGTCGCTGCTGCGCCGGCTGGGCGTCGCCGTGGTCCAGCGGCAGGACCTGCAGGCCCTGCCGCCCGTGGGCGCGCGGCTGGTGCTGGCCTCGCCCTACTGGGACCTGTTTCCCGAGCGCAACCAGCGGCTGCGCGACTGGGTCGGGCAGGGCGGCCATCTCGTCCTGCCCGGCCACTTCGTCGACCATCCATTGCTGGAGACATGGCTGCCGCTGGAAGAAGTCGAACCACCGAAACCGGCGCGCCCGGCGTCCGCGCCGGCGCCTGTGCGCGGCGCCAAGCGGGACAACTGCCGCGACCTGGCCGAGGCCGAGACGGTGCCGCCGGCCTACCCCGGAACGCGCGGCCTGCGCGTGTGCGGTGCCCGCCGCCTGCTGCAGTACCAGGCCAAGCCCGGCGCCGCCGTGCTGTGGTCGCTGGCGCCGGCCGCCGGCGTCGATGCGCCCGCACCCGGCGCGGAGGTGCTGCGCGTGGCCTTCGGCCGCGGCAGCGTGACCGTCGTCGGCCCGTGGCGGGCGCTCGAGAACCGGCAGCTGCTGAAGGGCGAGCACGCGCTGCTGGCCGCCGCGGCGCTGCAGGCCAACGCCGGCGCCACCACCTGGTTCGTCGCCGAGGAATCGCGCGAGGCCTTGCCGGCCTGGCTGTGGCACCACGGCTGGCCGGCGCTGCTGCCGCTGGCCTTGGCCCTGGCTTTCGCGCTGTGGCGCGGCGCGCTGCGCTTCGGCCCGCTGGTGCCCGCCGCGCCGCCGCAGCGCCGCTCGCTGGCCGAACAGGTGCGCGGGCTGGCCCAGTTCCTGCTGCGCCACGGCGACGGCGCGCTGCATGCCGCGCAGGTGCGCGCGCTGCAGGAAGCCGCCCTGCGCCAGCTGCGCGGCTTCGCACGGATGACTGCCGACGGCCGCGCGCAGGCGCTGGCCGCCGCCACCGGGCTGGACGCGCGGGCGCTGGCCCGCGCGCTGGAGCCGCACCGGCGCGGCGCCGCCGAATTGTCCGCCGACCTGTACCTGCTGGAGTCCGCGCGCCGCCGCATCGAAGCGGCGCCGCTCCAGCCTTCTTCCGATCCCTCCACCTGAGCCCTCCATGCAGACCATTCCTTCCCAGGACCTGACCCGCGCGGCCGACCAGCTGCACACCCTGCGCGCCGAAATCGGCAAGGCGGTGGTGGGGCAGCACGACGTGCTCGACGAGACGATCGCGGCGCTGGTCGCCAGCGGCCACGTGCTGATCGAAGGCGTGCCGGGCCTGGGCAAGACCCTGCTCGCGCGCGCGCTCGGCAAGGCCATCGACCTGAGCTACGCGCGCATCCAGTTCACGCCCGACCTGATGCCGTCGGACATCGTCGGCCACGCCGTGCTGGACCCGGCGGCGCGCGGCGAGCCCGGCGCGCTGGCGGCGCTGCGCGTGCAGCGCGGGCCGGTCTTCACCCACCTGCTGCTGGCCGACGAGATCAACCGCGCGCCGGCCAAGACGCAGAGCGCGCTGCTGGAGGTGATGCAGGAATACCAGGTGACGCTGGAAGGCCGCAGCATCGCGCTGCCGCTGCCCTTCATGGTGCTGGCAACGCAGAACCCGATCGAGACCGAGGGCACCTACGCCCTGCCCGAAGCGCAGCTGGACCGCTTCCTGCTGAAGATCGACATCGGCTATCCGGGCGCGGAAGACGAGACCGCCATCGTGCGGCGCAGCACCGAGCAGCAGGCCGGCAACCTGCTGCCGCTGGACGCGGTGGCGGTCTGCCTGGACGGCGCACAGGTGCAGGCGCTGCAGGCGCTGGCCGCGCGGGTGCATGCCGACGACAAGGTGCTGGACTACGCGGTGCGCATCGTGCGCGCCACGCGCGAGTGGCCCGGCCTGTCGGCGGGCGCCGGGCCGCGCGGCGCGATCGCGCTGGTGCGGGTGGCGCGCGCCGCGGCGCTGGCCCAGGCGCGCGACTTCGTCACGCCCGACGACGTGAAGCGCCACGCGCTGCCGGCGCTGCGCCACCGCGTGCAGATCGCGCCCGACGCGCAGCTGGAAGGACAGCGCGTCGACGAGCTGCTGACGGGCGCGCTGGAGAGCGTGGAAGCCCCGCGGCTGTAAGAGGCGGCGGTCCCATGCGCATGGCATTCATCCCCAGCCGCCGCGGCGTGCAGGCCTTCGCACTGCTCGGCCTCGGCTGCCTCGCCGCGCTGGCCGCCGGCGTGGCGGTGGCCGCCGTCGGCGCCGTCGCGGTGGCGCTGGCGCTGGGCGGCTTGCTGGCGATGGCGCTGGACGTGTGGCTGAGCCGGCGTGCCTGGAACCGGTCGCCGCTGGAACTGACGCACCGTCTTCCGGCCGCCTTCGCGCTCGGCGTGCCGGCCACGGTGACCGTGCTGCTCGCCAACCCGGGGCCGCGGCGCTGGGACGCCGTGCTGTTCGACGAAGCCGACCCGGCCTTCGCCTTCGACGGCATGCCGCAGCGCGTGCGCGTGGAAGCAGCCAGCGAAGCCGTGCTGCGCTACCGCGTCACGGCGCAGCGCCGCGGCCTGGTGCACCTGGGCGCGGCGCAGCTGCGCGTGCGCGGCCTGGGCGGCGGCATCGAGCTGCTGGTCACGCTGGGCCAGCCGCGGCCGCTGCGCGTGTACCCGAACTTCGCCGCGCTGATGCGCTACGCCTGGCTGGCCGGCGACCAGCGCCTGGCGCAGATCGGCGTGAAGACCTATGCGCAGCGCGGCCTGGGCACCGACTTCCGGCAGCTGGCCGACTACCTGCCCGGCGACCCGGTGCGCCACATCGACTGGAAGGCCAGCCTGCGCCAGGGCAAGCCCATCGTGCGGCAGTACCAGGACGACCGCGACCAGTGCGTGTTCTTCCTGCTTGATTGCGGCCGCCGCATGCGCGCCGACGAGGCGAGCGGCGCCGGCAGCCACTTCGACCAGCTGCTCAACGCCATGATGCTGCTGTCCTATGTCGCATTGAAGGACGGCGACGAGGTGGGCGCGCTGACCTTCGGCCAGCCGCCGGGCGGGCAGCGCCGCTTCGCGCCGCGCAAGGGCCTGGCGTCGCTCAACGCGCTGATGAACCGGCTGCACGACGTCGAGCCGTCGCTCGCGCATTCGGACTACCTGCTGGCGGCGCAGGAGCTGCTGCGCGTGCAGCGCAAGCGTGCGCTGGTGGTGCTGCTCACCAATTTCCGCGGCGAGGACGTGGCGGAGCTGCGGCCCGCGCTGCAGCTGCTGCGCACGCGCCATCTGGTGATCGTGGCCAGCCTGCGCGAGCAGGTGCTGGACGCCATCGCCGCGCAGCCGCTGCGCCAGGCCCAGGCCCCGGCCGAGGCGGCGGCGGCGCACCTGCTGATGCAGCAGCGCCGCGATGCGTTCCGGCAGGTGGCCGACACGCTGTCGGTGGACGCCACGCCGCGCGAGCTGGGCGCCGCGCTGGTGAACCGCTATCACGCGGTCAAGCGCGCGGGTATGCTGTAGCGAACCGAGGAGAGGCCATATGTCCGCCGTGAATCCCTATGCACCGCCGGGCGCCACCGTCGCCGACATCGCGTCGGATGCGGTGCGCCACCAGCCCGTCAGGCTGTTCTCGGCCAAGGGGCGCGTCGGCCGGCTGCGCTACCTGGCCTACCTGACGTATTCCTACCTGCTGCTGATGCTGGCCACCTTCGTGCTGAGCCTGGTGATGGCGTTCGCCGCGGCGGCCACCGGCAGCGGTTCCGAGTGGGTGGCCATGGCCGTCACCGTCATCGCGCTGGCCGTGTATTTCCCGTTCTACGCGCTGATCACCATCCAGCGCAGCCACGACATGGGCTGGTCGGGCTGGACCGCCTTGCTCACGCTGGTCCCGCTGCTGATTCTGGTGTGGGTGTTCAAGGGCGGCACGCCCGGCGACAACCGCTTCGGCGCGCCGCCGCCGCCCAACACGCTGGCCGTGAAGATCGGCGGCTGGCTGTTCCCGGTGCTGATGATCGTCGGTGTGCTCGCCGCGGTGGCGATTCCCGCCTACCAGCAGTACGTCGTCAGGGCCAACGCGGCGCAGTCGCGCTGACGGCCACGCGAGGGCGCCGTCAGCCCTTGAGCAGGTTGCGCGACACCATCTCGCGCCGCGGATCGCCGAGCAGTTCCACGGCGCTGGGCAGGGTGCCGTCGAAGCCGCCCAGCATGTCGCGCGCCGCGTTCACGGTGCGCAGCAGCTCGGCGCCGTTGCTGTCCTGGGCCTCCAGGTGGGCCTGCATGTCCTGCAGCGCGCGGAACAGCAGCGCCTTGGCATCGCCGTACACCACCAGGTCGCCGTTGGCATGGCAGACCGCCTTGAGCATCAACTTTTGCATCGCAGTGTCTCCCTAAGGAATGCCCTCAGGGTGCGCCTGCGCGAGGGGCCCGCGTGTCAGCGCGTTTGCAGGCTTGGTGTTTGCGCGATCCAGTCGTCGCGTCGGCAAACGCCATGCCCGCTGTCGTCCGGCGGCGCCGCGGGCACGGCGCACGCCTACGACGCGTTCAGTCCTTCAGGTCGGCCGGCACCTTGCCGCCGTTTTCTTCCAGCTTGTGCATCACCTGCTTGTGCAGCCAGATGTTCATGGCCGCCGAATCGTTCTTGTCGCCGCTGTAGTGCAGCTCGTCGGCCAGCGACTGGCGCGCCTGCAGGCTGCTGTCCAGGTCCAGCAGCTTGAGCAGGTCGACGATGGAGGTGCGCCAGTTGAGTTTCTGCCCGTTGTTCGCCGCCATGCCGTTGAGCACCTGCTCGACGTCCACGCGTTCCGCGGTGGCGGCGGGGGCTTGCGGGCTTGCCGGCTTCTGCGCGGCCGGCTGCTGCGCCGGCGCAGCGGCGACCGTTGTCGACGCCTGCGTGTTGGCCGGCTGCGCGGGGGCGTCGCGGTGGAAGATCTTGCCGAAAATGTTGCCGAGGATGCTCATCGTGTTCTCTCCAGGAGGGAGGCGGAATTGCCTGCCCGATGGTGGAGAGGCGCACCGCAGCGCGACGTACGCCAGGACCGCGCGCGCAAGCAGGCGCGCGCCGACAGCACCCGTCGTCAGCCCTGCGCCAGGTAGGCTTCGCGCAGCTGCCGCTTGAGCACCTTGCCGATCTCGCTGCGCGGCAGCTCCGGCAGGTAGCGCAGGTCCGCCAGGCGCTGCGTCTTGCCCAGGCGCTCGTTGGCCCAGTCGCGCAGCACCTGCGCCTCAGCCGCGCCGGGCGCCGGCACCACGAAAGCCACCGGCGACTCGCCCCATTCGGCCGACGGCGCGCCGACCACTGCCACGTCGTGCACGGCCGGGTGCCCGCGCAGCACCGCCTCGATGTCGCTCGGGTAGACGTTGAAGCCGCCGCTGATGACCATGTCCTTGCGCCGGTCCAGCAGCGTGAGAAAACCGTCGGCGTCGAAGCGGGCGACGTCGCCGGTGCGGATGTAGCGCCGCCCATCCGCGTCGTGCCACTCGGCCTCGCGCGTCTTGTGCGGCTGCGCGTGGTAGCCGCTCATCATGGCGGGCGAGCGCCCCACCACTTCGCCGGCCTCGCCTGCGGGCACTTCGCGGCCGTCCTCGTCGATCAGCCGGATGTCGTGGCCCTCGGCCGGGCGGCCCACGGTGTGCAGCTTGTCGGGGTACAGGTGCGCTTCCAGGATGCAGGTGCCGCCGCCTTCGGTCATGCCGTAGTACTCGACCAGCCCGCCCGGCCAGCGCGCCAGCACGTCGGCCTTCAGCGCGGCGGCGAACGGCGCGCTGGTGCAGAACTTCATCTGGAAGGACGACAGGTCGAAGCGGCCGAACTCCGGGCAGGCCATGATGCGCTGGTACTGCACCGGCACCAGCATGGCGTGCGTGGCGCGCACGGACTCGGCCAGCGCCAGGTACGCCGCGGCATCGAAGCGCCCCTCGGACAGCACTACCGTACCGCCCACGGCCAGCGCCGGGAAAAAGCTCACCAGCGTGGTGTTGGAGCACAGCGAGGTGGCCACCAGCGTCACCGACTCGTCGCCGTAGCCGTACGCCGAGGCGCGCGCCACGTGCAGCCAGCGCATGAAGTGCGGCTGCACGATGCCCTTGGGCGTGCCGGTGGTGCCCGACGAATAGATGATGTTGAACGGCCACTCGGGCTGCACTTCCACCGGCGCGGGCCGTGCGCCGGCCGGCGGCAGCCAGGCGTCCAGCCCGCCCGCGTCCATGCGGATGCGCCGCGCCGCGCTGTCGAACGCCGGCGCCGTGTCGTCCGCGAACAGCAGCCGCGCGCCGCAGTCGGCCGCCATGCCGGCCAGCTGCGCCGGCAGGCTGCCGGTGGGCAGCGGCGCCACCGCCACGCCGGCGCGCAGGGCGCCGAGGAACACCGCGGCGTAGCCGATCGAATTGGCGCCGCAGATCGCGATGGTGTCCTGCGGCCGCAGGCCATCACGCTGCAGGCCGGCGGCCACGCGGTCCATCAGCGCGTCGAGCCCGGCCCAGTTCAGGCTGTGCCCGCCCTGGCGCAGCGCGGTGTGCGCCGGGCGCGCGGCGGCGTGCTCGCGCACCAGGTCGGCGACGGCGCGGAAGGGAGGTGGGACGGGGGCGTCGGAAGAAACGGCGGGCGTCATGCGCCCATTGTGGCGCCGCCCGCCGCGCCGGCATCGCCCAGCGTGAAGTAGAAGGCCGCGCCCTGTCCTTCGCGCGACTCGGCCCAGACCCGGCCGCCGTGGCGCACCACGATCTTGCGCACGATCGCCAGGCCGATGCCGGTGCCGGGGAATTCGCCCGCGCCGTGCAGCCGCTGGAACGGCACGAACAGCTTGGCCGCGTAGGTCGGATCGAACCCGGCGCCGTTGTCGCGCACCACGTACACCGGCGCCGCGCCCGGTGCGGCCGGCAGCGCGCCGAACGCGATGTGCCCCTGCGCGCGCTTGCCGGTGAACTTCCAGGCGTTGTCCAGCAGCTGGTCCATCAGCTCGGCCAGCTGCCGCGCGTCGCCCTCGGCGCGCGGCGTCGGCCCGATGTCCACCGCCACCTGCCGGTCCGGGTGGCGCTGGCGCATGCGGTGCAGCCAGGCCTCGGCCAGCGCCGACAGGTCCAGCCCCTGGCGCAGCAGCGGCGCCTGCGACAGGCCCATCAGCGACAGCATGGCCTCGGTCAGCTCGCCGATGGCGCGCACGCCGGCGCGCACCCGGTGCAGGTAGTGGCGCGACACGTCGTCCAGCCCGGCCTCGGCCCGGCGCGCCAGCTCCAGGCTGAAGCCGTCGATGGCGGCCAGCGGCGCGCGCAGGTCGTGCGCCAGCGAATAGGCGATGGTGCGCAGCTCCTCGTTGGTGTCCTGAAGTTCCGCGGTGCGCGCGCGGATGCGCTGCTCCAGCTGGTTGTTGAGCGTTTCCAGCTCGCGCTGCGCGGCCAGCCGCTGCGTCACGTCGGTGCTGACCGAAAGCACCGTGGCCGGCCGGCCCTGCTCGTCGCGGATCAAGGTGAAGCGCCGCTCCACGTCCAGCAGCCGGCCGTCGGCGGTGCGGCACGGCACCAGGCTGGTCCAGTGGCCCTGGGCCAGCAGCGTGTCGATGTCGCGGTCGGGCATGGCCGAATCCGGGCCCATCAGCTCGCCGAACTGGCGGCCGACGGCCTGCTGCGCGGTCCAGCCGAACAGGCGCTCGGCGCCGTGGTTCCAGTAGTGGATGCGCCGGTCGAGGCCGGCCACCAGGATGGCGTCGTTGGCCTGGTCGAGCATCTCGGCCTGCTCGCGGATGCGCCGCTGGTCGGCCACCGCCTGGCCGATGTCCTCGACGATCGACACGAAGTACGGCTCGGCCGCGTCGCGCACCAGCGAGGCCGACACCCGCGCCGGGTAGTGCGTGCCGTCCTTGCGGATGAAGCGGCGCTCCTCGGAATACGAGCCGGTCTCGCCGCGCAGCAGCCGCTCGGTCGCCGCGCGCCCGGCCGCGCCGCCGTCGGCGCTCAGGTCGCCCGACGGCATGCCCAGCAGTTCCTCGCGGCTGTAGCCGTGCATCTCGCACAGCTTGCGGTTGACGCGCAGCACGCGGCCGTCCAGCGCCACGTGCAGGATGCCCAGCGCCGCCTGCTCGAAGGTGGCGCGGAAGCGCTCCTCGCTGTCGCGCAGCGCCGCTTCGGCGGCCTTGCGGGCCGACACGTCCTGCGCCTGCACGATGAACTGCACCGGCCGGCCCTGCGCGTCGCGCACCAGCGCGCAGATCTGGTGCGCCCACACGGTGCGGCCGTCGGCGTGGCGGTAGCGCTTCTCGGCCTGGTAGCTGGGGAACAGGCCGTCCAGCATCAGCCCGCGCAGCTCGCGGTCGCGCGCGATGTCGTCGGGGCCGACCAGGTCGACGTCGCTCGCGCCGGCCAGTTCGGCCTCGGTGCGGCCCAGCATCTGGCACAGCGCCTGGTTGACCTTGAGCACGCGCGATTCGGTGTCCAGCAGCGCCATGCCGACGCCGGCAAGGGCGAACACGGCGGCGAACTGCTGCTCGCCGAGCGGACCGGCAATGGGCTGGGCAGGCTGGACGGGTGGCGGAAGGGTCACGGACGTTGATACGGACGGTGCACAGACCTAAGTTCTCCATTAAGCCCGCAAGCGCGCCAACGGTCCATAGGGCGATTGCCGCGCCGCCGCCCGCCACTGCCCGCCGCCGTCCGACAGCCGGGCGCAGCCGGAACCGACGCCGCGCTGCCGTGCCGCGGCCGACACTGGGCCATCGAACGATCCCGAAAGGACGAACCATGGCTTACAGCAGCATCCTCGGCGCCGATGTGGCGCCGGCGCAACCCAGCGGCCGCGACGCCGACCGGCTGGGCCCCAGCGACAACTCCGACAGCGGCAGCGACGCGCTGGGCACCAGCGAACTGCATGCCGACAGCGACTCGCGCGGCACCGGCGAGCGCGGCGCGGTGGCCGGCAAGGACGCCGTCGAGGGCGCCGACATCCTGCCCGACCAGATCGTCCGCCTGGCCGAAGGCGAAGGCGAAGGCTTCCCGGAAGCGGACCCGGACGGCATGGAGCTGACCGACCTGGACGCCGACGCCGACGCGGATGCCGATGCGGATCCAGACGACGGCCGTTGAGGCGGGCGGCGGCGCGCCGGTGGCGCGGGCGCCGCGGCGCGCCGCCGCCGTGTCGCGGCAGATGCTGCGCGCCGCGCTGAAGCAGCGCTTCGGCCTGGCGCGGCTGCGGCCCGGCCAGCAGGGCGTGATCGAGCGCGTGCTGGAGGGCCGGCCAACGCTGGCCATCATGCCCACCGGCTCCGGCAAATCGCTGTGCTACCAGCTGCCGGCCGTGCTGCTGCCCGGGCGCACCGTGGTGGTGTCGCCGCTGATCGCGCTGATGAAGGACCAGTGCGACGCCTTGCATGAGCTCGGCGTGCCGGCGGTGCAGATGCACAGCGCCGCCGGCACCGAGGAGGCGCGTGCCGCGCAGGCCGCGGTGGCCGACGGCAGCGCGCGCATCGTCATGGTCACGCCCGAGCGGCTGGCCGATGCCGAATTCACCGCGCTGCTGGCGGCGCACCCGGTCAGCCTGCTGGTGGTGGACGAGGCACATTGCATCTCGCAGTGGGGCCACGACTTCCGCCCGGCGTTCCTGGACATCGGCCCGGCGCTGGCGCGCATCGGCAAACCCACCGTGCTGGCGCTGACGGCCACGGCCACCGGCGAGATCGCCGCCGACATCTGCCGCGAGCTGGGCATTGCGGCCGGCGGCGTGGTCAACACCGGCAGCTACCGCCCGAACCTCGACCTGCGGGTGGAGCAGGTCGCGCGCGAGGCCGACAAGCTGGAGCGCGTGGTGAAGCTGGTGCGCGCCACGCAGGGCGCGGGCCTGGTCTACACCGCCACCATCAAGGCCGCCGAAGAGGTGGCCGGGGCGCTGCGGCAGGCCGATGAATCGGTCGGCCTGTACCACGGCAAGCTGCCCGCCGCCGAGCGGCACGCGCAGCAGGAGGCCTTCATGAGCGGCGAGCGCCGCGTGATGGTCGCCACCAACGCCTTCGGCCTGGGCATCGACAAGCCCGACATCCGCTTCGTGCTGCACTACCAGTTGCCCTCCACTCTGGAGGCCTATTACCAGGAGGCCGGCCGCGCCGGGCGCGACGGCGAACCGGCGCGCTGCACGCTGCTGTTCCTGCGCGGCGACAAGGCGATCCAGCAGTTCTTCATGGCCGGGCGCTACCCCGGCGAGGAGGAGGTCATCGCGCTGTGCGGCGCGCTGCGCGACGTGCCGCCGGACGGCGAGGCCTGGACCCTGCCGCTGCTGCAGGGGCGCCTGGCGCGCCCGCGCGGCAAGCTGCGCGTGGCGCTGGGCCTGCTGCGCAGGAAGGGCATCGTGGAGCAGCACGCCGACGGCAGCGTGCGGCTGCTGCGCAAGGACATCGGCGGCGCCGAGCTGCTGGACCTGGCCGACGCCTACCAGCAGCGCCGCGACGGCGACCGCGAGGCGCTGGAGCGCATGGTGTTCTACGCCCAGACCGGCCAGTGCCGCTGGCACGTGCTGCTGGAGCACCTGGAAGGCGAAGCGCAGTTCGAGCGCTGCGCGCACTGCGACAACTGCCGCCGCATCGCCGCGCACGAGAAGGTGCTGGACCACCTTGCCGGCCAGCCGGCCGAGGCGCCGCCGGAGCAGGCGCAACAACAGCTACATGAACATGATGCGGGCGACGCGCCGCCGCCGCGCGGCACCATCGTCGACGTGCGGCGCTACGGCCGCGGCGTGGTGGAGGAGTCGAGCCGGCTGCAGGTCACGGTGGCGTTCGCCGACGGCAGCCGGCGCAGCTTCCTGCCGGAGTACGTGCGCAAGCTGCGCGCGCCGGCACCTGCGCAGAAAGCGCCGCGGCGGCGCAGCACTGCTAGCGCAGGCTGACCGTCATGCGTTTCCACGCCGGGTCCTGCCAGCGCTGGAACGGACCGAGCGCCGACGCGTCCGCGGACTGCCGCTGCACCGCTAGCGTGTCCAGCGCGACCACTTCGTAGCTGCGCCGGTAGCGGCCTTCGGCGCGCGCCTCGCGCGCCACCAGCAGTTGCCGGCCGCCCGGCGCCCAGCCGGCGAATTCCGCATAGCCCAGGCCGGGCTGCAGCGGCGCCGGCGGCAGCACGTCGATGGTCCAGCCGGCCGGCTGCTTGCGAAGCAGCCAGAGCTCGCGCCAGCCGTCCAGCGGCTGCACCGCGAGTGCCAGCGCATTGCCTTCGCGGTTGAGCGAGGCCGACTGCGGCCACACCAGCGCGTAGGTGCAGCGCCGCGCCAGCGGTTTCGCGGCGCCGTTCTTCGCATCGACCAGCAGCACGCAGGTCTCGCCGGGCTGGCCCGGCTGGGTGACGACGTGCGGGCGCGGGTCGGCGGACGGATCGGCGGCAGCCGGCACGGCCGCCCAGCGCGAGGCGTTCACGCGGATCGCCGCATCGGCGTAGGCCGCGGCATCGGCTTCCGGCAGCTCGCCCTTCTGCACCGCGGCCAGCTCCGCCCCGGCGCGCAGCGCGGCGCCGCTGGCGGGCACGCCGATGCGCGTTTCCTCGTACGCCAAGGTGCTCCACACGGCGGCGCGGCGCATGCGCAGGCGGTTGCCCAAGTAGGCTGGCAGGGCGGCCGGGTCGGCGCGCTCCAGCACCTGGGCGCGCCACTGGTTGGCCTGGTGGCGCTGCAGCGGCTGCAGCGCCGGGTCGACGCACTCCTCGCGCGTCAGCGCCAGCGCGGCGCGCGCCTGCTGCTGCGGCCTGGCCGGCAGCGCCAGCACGCGACGGAACGCCTCGCCGTCGTAGCAGACCTGCATGCGGCCCTCGCGCTCGTAGCTGGCGAAGCGCACGCCGTACTGCGCCGCCACCTCCAGGTGCGCGGCGGTCGACGCCTGCGCGCCCTTGCTCAGATTCGCGCCGGCCGAGGCGCGCTCGGCCAGCCGGTCGGCCAGCGTGCCCAGCGCATCCAGCACCTCGATGCCGGCGTCGCCCCGCACCGCCTCGGCCGGCGCCGCCCGCAGCCATGCGGCGGCCAGCGCGATGCCCAGCGACTCGGCGCCCGGCCCTTCGCGCACGAAGCGCAGCACGGTCAGCAGCTCCGGCGCTTCGGCCGCGTCGCCGGCGGTGCGGCGCAGCTGGCTGGCGCGCACGTAGCCGCCGCGCTCGCGCCGGTGGTCCCACACCTGCACGTAATCCAGCCGCTCGCCGCGCACTTCCAGCAGGTCGCCCTGCCACAGCTGCGCCTGCTGCTGCGCGGAGTCGCGCGGCGCGGCGCGCAGCACCGCGTGGTCGGTGGTGACGATGGCGCTCGACAAAACCAGGGCTGCCAGCATGTCATTGCTCCTCGGCCGCCGCGGCCTGCTGCACCGCACCCGGCGCGCCGTTGCCGCCGCCCAGCAGGTTGGCGCCGATGAAGCCGCCGGCCGCGCCGGGCGAGGCGATGATCACCTGCACCTTGTCCGAGAGCTTGTCGGCCAGCGTCTTCTGGATCAGGAGCGGATGGCGGCTCAGCAGCGCGCCTTCGCGCGCCATCTGCTCGGCGCCGGCCATGCCGATGCGCTCCATCCGGTAGGCCTCGGCTTCGGCCAGCTTGCGCCGCGCATCAGCCTCGCCGCCCGCTTCGATGCGGCGCGCCTGCGCCGTGCCCTCGGCCTGCTTCATGCGCGCCTGCTTCTCGGCCTCGGCTTCCAGCTGGCGCTGCTCGATCTGGCGCTGCTTGAACGGCAGCACGTGCTTCATCGCCTCCTCCTGCGCCCGCGCGGCGATGATCTGCTCGCGCGCGGCGGCTTCGGCGTTCACCTCGCGGCGCACCTTCTCGGCGGCGGCGTCCAGCTCGGTCTCCTTCACGCGCCGGTCCTTCAGCTCCAGCGTGTAGCGCATCTTCTGCGTGGCCAGCTCCTCGGCCAGCAAGCCCTCCATGCCGCGCCGGTAGTCGGCCGGCAGGTCGACCTTGCCGACCAGCACGCCGCGCAGCGCGATGCCGTCGGGCGCCAGCCGCGCATTCAGCTCCGACTCCAGCGCCTGCTGGATCTCGGCGCGCTTGGTCGAAAAGATCTCGCGCACGGTGTAGCGGGCGAACACCTTGTAGACCACGTTCTGCACCGCCGGCTCGACGATCTGGCCGTCGATGTCGTCCGGCAGGTTGCGCGCCACCGCCGCCACGCGCCGGGCGTCGATGGCGTAGCGCACCACCAGGTCGATGCCCACCGACAGGCCCTCGACCGACTGCACCGGCGCGGCGCCCGCCGCCGAGGCCAGCTGCGCCGGATGGTAGGTGCGGTCGCGCAGCGAATACACGCGCAGCGCGTGCAGCCCCGGCACCAGCGGCACCAGCCCATCGCGCCACTCGCTGACGCTGCCGGTGACCTGGTTGGTGCGCACGCCGACCTCGCCGCGGCCGACCGAGGCCAGCGGCGGACAGGTGTGCAGCAGCCAGCCGGCCAGCCCCAGGCCGACCGCCACCAGCACGGCGCGGCGCGCGACGGCCAGCCGGTCCAGCGTTTCCTCGGCGCCGAACGGCGCGCGTGCCGGTCCCGGCTCGCGCCGCAGCGTGCGGGCGAATGCGCGGCGCAGCGCGCGGGCGATCACGTTCATCTTGTGCAGCATGGCGGTTCTCCTTGGTGTTCCGGTGCTGGGCCGCGTCACTGCGCCGCCCACAGCTGCGCGCTCGGCAGGTTGGCGCCGGCGGATGCATGCGTGGACAAGAGCAGGTAGAACTCGCCCGCGACTTCCACCAGGAAGTCGGGCAGGCGGTCGCCGTCGAGGTCGGCGATGGCCAGCACCTGCGTCGCCGCGGCGGGCGCGCCCAGCACGTACTCGTGCACGGCGCCGCCGTAGCGGATCACGTAGCGCATGCCGGCCGCAACGGTGTCGACCCGGAAGGCGAAGGAGGTCTTGCCCAGCCCGAGCTGGTAGTCGCGCCCGGCTTCGGGGCGCAGCGGCGCGTGGCGAAACAGGTGGTTCACGCGCAGGCCTTCGACCAGCCGCGTGCCCGGCACGTGCACGACCAGCGCGCCCTGCGACGCCGCGCCGTCGTCCTGCGGCCGGGCGGCGCGCACGCGCACGCCGTCGGCGGACACGGCCAGCTCGTACCAGCTCTCGTCGCCGCTCCCGGCGGCGAAGGCCAGGCCCGGCTCGTTCAGGCCGGAGGCCCAGGCCGAGGCCGCCAGCACGGCGCCGGAGGCCGCGAGGCCGAAGCGGGCCAGGCCGCGCGAAACGGTGATGGTGGACGGGTGGGCTTGCTGGCGCATCGCTGTTCTCCTTGGTGTGTGCGATGCGTCCCATTCTTCGGATCGGGCGCGGAGCGAACAATGCGCGCCGCGCCGGCTTTGCTCACGCCCCGGAAGAAATCTTCCGCGCCCCGCGCGTGGCGTCGTCAAGGCCCGGCAACATAATCTCTCCATGACCCGCATTGCCCTGATCGAGGACGACCTGCCCACCAGCCGCCAGCTGGCCGGCTGGATCCATTCGGTGCAGCCGGGCCTGCGGGTGGACGCCTGGTTCACCCGCGACGAGGCCGAAGCCGCGCTGGCGCGCGAGGCCTACGACGTGGTGGTGCTGGACATCGAGCTCGGGCGCGAGCGGCACGCCGGCGTGGCGCTGATCAACGCCATCAACAAGCAGCGCCAAGGCACGCCGGTGCTGGTGGTGTCGGCCATGCCGGCGGCCATCTACCGCAGCATCA
>JAZKIV010000044.1:0-100975 GCA_040384685.1 Pseudomonadota bacterium
CGGCGGCGGCGGTGGCGGCGGCGGCGGCGGCGGCGGTGGCGGCGGCGGTGGCGGCGGCGGATCCTTCGGCGGCGGTGACGGCGGCGAAGGCGACGGCGGTTCAGCAGCCGGCGGCGGCGGCGCGGGCGGCGGCGGGCTCGGCGGAGGGGGACTCGGCGGAGGAGGGCTGGGGGGCGGCGGGCCCGGCGGCGGTGGAGACGGCGGCGGCGGGCTGGGAGGCGGCGGTGCGGGCGGGCCCGGCGGCGGCGCGGGCGGCGCAGGCGGAATCACGGCAGCCTGGCTGATCGCCCGGCCCCGGCCCCTCTCGTCGACCTGGTTGGCCACGGTGCCCGGCATCTGGCGCGGCTCCGGCACCGGCAGGCTGGCGCGCAGGTTGGTGCGGGAGGGCAGGTCATCGGCGTTGAGGACGCGCGCGGACTCGCCGACCTTCAGGCTGACGCAGCCCGCCTTGGTGCACACCACGATCTCGTCTTCCTCGGTCGACACGGTGATGCCGCCGGCGAACGGGCCGTCGGTGATGTAGCCGAGGTGGAAGGCCGAACCGCGGATGCCGACCGTCGCGGTGGTGGTGATGACCTTGTAGTTGGCGGTGTTGCGCTTGCCGATCAGGCCGGTGATGGCGCGCATGCTGCCGCGCAGGAAGTCGACCAGGAACTGGTCCTTGGCGGGATCGTTGACGTCGGAATAGCCGGTGAGCCTGAAGCTGGAATTCGGCGCGACCGACACCATGCCCCCGTCGCTGAACCGCACCTGCGCGCGGCCGCCGGGCCCGGTGACGATGGCATCCCCACTGTCGATCTCCGCCCCTTTGGTCAATGGCGCCGAAACGCCGCGCTGGGAGGTGCGCGTCACGGCGCCCGCGGTGTACTGCGTGATGCCGGCCGCGGCAAAGCCGTACAGCGGAAAAGCCGCCGACAGCGCCAGGACCAGCGTCGGATTGCTGAGTTTGAACCGGGTCTTCATCTCATACTCCTTGGGGCATTCAGAACTCGCGCCGCGCTGTCAGGGACAGCATGGTGCGGTCATAGGCGGCGGTCGGCACGTTCGAATGCACCTGCGTCCAGTTGACCTGCGGCGTGACGCGCCATTGCGGCGCGGGCACCCAGGACAGGCCCAGCGTCAGGTTGGTCTGGCGGTCTCGCCGGGTCACCAGGAATTGCGGATCGGTGCCGCCGAAGCGGCGCTCCTCGTACCCCAGCGTGCCGAAGGCCCACAGGTTGTTGGCCAGTGCCTGCTGCAGGCCACCGCGCAGGCCGGTCAGGTCGTGGCCGAGGTGCGCAACACCATCGGCGCGCTCGCTTTCCTGGCCGGCATAGACGCCGCCGTAGGCGAGCAGGCCCGAGCGCGTGAGGTGTGCGTAGGTCACGCCCAGCACCGTGCGGTCCACGTCGGCGATGTGCTGCTGGGGATACGACATGCGCCCGGCCTGCAGGTAGACACCGAACTGCCGGAAGCCGTCGAAGCGGTAGATCCACTCGCCGACCAGGCCGGCGATGTTGCGCTCGCGATGGGAGTCGAGGTCGTAGGTGCCGCCCTGCACGACCAGGCTCAGCTCATGGCGATCGACCCGGTAGGACACGCCCAGGTTGGCGTCCGTCTGCAGCGTGCCGAAGCGGTCGGCATCGCCGCCGTAGGCGCGCATGGCGATGTTGGCGTTGCCGATGACCGACCAGCGCGGGTCCAGGACGTAGCGCCCGGACAGGCCGGCCCCGGCCGTGGCGAAGGACCCGGATGCCTTGGCGAATTCCGGCCCGATGGTGACGCTGCCGCCGAAGGCGGGCACGGCGAAATTGCGCTCCGAAGGGCCGCCGTTGGCGTTGGAGTCGTGGCCGACGCCCAGTTCGACATAGCCTTTGAGCGAGGACTTGCCCAGTGCATCCACGCGGTCGATGGCGTACAGCAGCTGGTCCACGCTCTCGCCGGCGGCCGCCGGAATGCCCTGCTGGCGGCTTTGCTGCAGCAGTTCGCGCGCGGCCTTGGTGTCGCCCACGGCGAACAGCGCGCGGCCGAGTTCGGCGCGCGCCTGCATGTTCTCGGGCTGGGCGGCCAGAACGCGCTCGAGCGCGATGATTGCGCGCGAGTAATGGGCCGTGGCGTTGGCGGCGATGCCGAAGGCCAGGTCGAAGTCGGGGTCGCCGGCGCGCGTCACTTCCTGCGGGTCGAGCAGGGCGTAGGCTTCGTTGCCGGCGCCCTTGTTGGTCAGCGCGGTGGCGTCGCGCACCAGTGCATCGACTTCGGCATGCGCCGGGGCTGCCGCGAAGAGCGCAGCGCAGACCAGCGCAAGCGCACAACGAGGGTAATTTGGTGTCATTCGGGTCCCCAAGATCGTCCCGCTGCGGCTCAGCAGCACTCTCGGACGATGTTACACCCGTCGCGTCTTGTTTCATACGATAAAAGACGGTGAACTATGACCCAAGCCCCCTTGGGGAAACGCCCTATGGATGCGCCAAAAAGACGCTGCCGTGACAAAGCCCCGCTCGGGCGCGGCTTCAGACGGCGGCGCTCAGTCGGTGCCCCAGACCTCGCGCGCCGTCTCGACCACCAGGCGCAGCTTGTTGCGCTGGTCTTCCACCGCGATGTTGTTGCCGTGCACGGTGCTGGAGAAGCCGCATTGCGGCGAGAGTGCCAGCTGCTCCAGCGGCGCGTATTTCGCCGCCTCGTCGATGCGGCGCTTGAGCGCGTCCTTGCTCTCCAGCTGGCCGAACTTGGTGGTAACCAGGCCGAGCACCACGGTCTTGCCCTTGGGCAGGTAGCGCAGCGGGCGGAAGTCGCCGGAACGGTCGTCGTCGTACTCCATGAAGTAGGCGTCGATGTCCATTTCCTTGAGCAAGGCTTCCGCCACCGGCTCGTAGTTGCCCTGGGCGGCGAAGGTGCTTTTGAAGTTGCCGCGGCACAGGTGCATGGCCAAAAGCATCCCCTGCGGCTTGCGCGCCACCACCTTGTTGATGAATTTGGCATAGCGGTGCGGCAGTTCGTCGGGGTCGTCGCCGCGCTGGCGGGCCGCCTCGCGCATCTTCTCGTCGCACAGGTACGCCAGGTTGGTGTCGTCCATCTGCACGTAGCGGCAGCCGGCCTCGTACAGCGAGCGCAGCTCGTCGCCGTAGGCGCTGGCCACGTCGTCGTAGAACACCGGGTCGAGCTCCGGGTAGGCATGCTTGCTGATGCCGGCGCGGCCGCCGCGGAAGTGCAGCATGGTGGGCGAGGGGATGGTTACCTTGGGCGTGCGGCCCGCGGCCACCTGCGACTTCAGGTAGTCGAAGTCGGCGCGCTGGATGTCCTTGGCGTGCCGCACCTTGTCGGTCACGCGGATCACCGGCGGGGCGAGCTCCTCGGTGCCGTCGGGCTTTTTCACCGTCATCGGGATGTCGGTCTTCACGCCGCCCAGCTGTTCGAGGAAGTCGATGTGGAAATAGGTGCGGCGGAACTCGCCGTCGGTGACGCTCTTCAGGCCCACGTCCTGCTGGAACTTCACCACGTCGGCGATGGCCTGGTCTTCCACCTCGCGCAGCTGCGCGGGCGTGATCTCGCCGCGGGCCTTCTTCTCGCGCGCGTCGAGCAGGGCCTTGGGCCGCAGGAAGCTGCCGACGTGGTCGTAGCGGGCGGGCAGTTGCATCATGGCGTCGTCTCCTTTGTTCGCATTCACAAATCCAGCACCAGCATGGGCGTTTTCGCCCGCGAGCAGCAGGGCGTGAACTGGTCGTTCTTGGCCCGCTCCTCGTCGCTGAAATACATGTCGCGGTGGTCGCATTCGCCTTCCAGCACGCGCGTGACGCAGGTGCCGCAGATGCCCTGTTCGCAGGAGGTGAGGATCTCCACGCCCTGCAGGGACAGTGCCTGCGCCACCGACTGGTCCGCCGCCACCGCGTAGGTCTTGCCGCTGCTGGCGATCTTCACCTCGAAGGCGCGGTCGCCGCTGGTGTCCTGCGGCGGCGCGGCGAAGTACTCGGTGTGCAGCTGGCCGGCCGGCCAGCCGTATGCTTTCGCGACGCCGACCACGTGTTCCATGAAGCCGGTGGGCCCGCACACGTACAGGTGCGTCTGCGCGCCGACCCGGCCGATCAGCCGCGACAGGTCCATCTTCTGCGACGGCGGGCCGTCGTCGAAGTGGTGGCGCACCTGCGCCGCGAACGGCGAGGCCGCGATCTCGTCGATGAAGGCGGTGCGCGGCTTCGAGCGCGTGCAGTAATGCATCTCGAAATCGGCGCCGACCATTGCCAGCCGCTGCGCCATGCACAGCAGCGGCGTCACGCCGATGCCGCCGGCGAACAGCAGGGTGCGCACCGCGTGCACCAGCGGAAAATGGTTGCGCGGCTCGCCGATGGTGAGCGTGTCGCCTTCGCGCACCTGTTCGTGCATGGCGGCCGAGCCGCCGCGCGACGCGGCGTCGCGCAGCACCGCGATGCGGTAGCGCGCGCGGTCGCTGCCGTCGTTGCACAGCGAGTACTGGCGCACCAGCCCGCCGGGCAGGTGCACGTCGATGTGCGAGCCGGCGCTGAAGGCCGGCAGCGGCGCGCCGTCGGCGCGCGCCAGCTCGAAGCTGGCGATGCCTTCGGCTTCCTGCGTCTTGCGCAGCACCTGGACGGTGAGTTCCGCCATGCTAGGCGGCAGCCTGCATCGGCTGCTCCTGTGCAATCAGCCGGTCGATCACGCGCCGCGCCTGCACGCCGCCGGCATCGATGTTGAGCATCAGCAGCCGGCGCTGCGGATGCAGCGCCAGGCTGCGCTGCTGCGCCTCCAGCATCCCGGTGTCCTCGGCGAACACCCTGGCCTGCCCGTCGCGAATCTGCGCCGTCAGCGCGGCATCGGCCACGTTGAAGTTGCGCGCCATTCCCCAGAAGTACCACATGCTGGCCTCCGTCTCCGGTGTGATGAAGTCGACCACGACGCTGGCGGCCTTGTATGCCGCGTCGGCCTGGTGGCCGCCGTGGCCGGCCAGCGCCACGCCCACCTCGATCATCACATGGCTGGGGGGAGAGAAGCGGCAGACCTGCCAGCGGTCCACCGGCTGGTCGTCGGGCAGGCCGGCGCCGCGCAGGTTGGCGCGCCAGAAGGGCGGCGCCATGATGTTTTCCATGAAGCGGCTGGTGACGACGTGCTCGCCGTCCACCCGGGTGGTGACCGGCGCCTCGTCGATCTCCTTCTGGCCGATGCTGCCGGCGTGCACGTAGGTCTCGTGCGTGAGGTCCATCAGGTTGTCGACCATCAGGCGGTAGTCGGCCTTCACGTGGTACAGGCCGCCGGCGTAGGCCCAGCCGGGGTTGTCCGCCCACGCCAGGTGGTGGATCTTCGCTGCGTCGGCCTGCGCCGCGTCGCCGGGCCAGACCCAGACGAAGCCGTGGCGCTCGACCACCGGGTAGGCGCGGATTTTCGGGAAGCCCTGCACGCGCTGGCCGGGCATGGACACGGTCTTGCCCTCGCAGCCCATCACCAGGCCGTGGTAGCCGCACACCAGCTGGCCGTCGCACACGCGGCCCAGCGACAGCGGCGCGCCGCGGTGCGGGCAGAAATCCTCCACGGCCGCCACCCGGCCGCCTTCACCGCGGTAGAACACGATCTTCTCGTTGCACACGGTGCGGCCGAGCGGCTTGCCGTCGATCTCGTCGGGCGTGCAGGCAACGTACCAGGCGTTCTTGGGAAACATGGCGGAATCTGGGGGGACGGGCTTCGGGACCTGAAATGTATACAGAAAATCAAATCCTTCCACCATTGTGCGGCGCATTTCAGGTAGAAAGGAGTTGAATAACCCAATCGAACTGCTCAAAATCCAGTCAACATGTATACAGACGAGTCCTCCCGTTCCCAGGCCGTCAAGGCCCAGCTGCGCCTGCGCGAGATGATCCTGGCCGGCGAGCTGCCGGGCGCCAGCCGCATCGCCGAGCTGGCGCTGGTGGAGAAGCTGGGCGTCTCGCGCACGCCGATCCGCGCGGCGCTGATGCGGCTGGAGCAGGAGGGCCTGCTGGAAGGTCTGCCCAGCGGCGGCTACGCGGTGCGCATGTTTTCCGAGCGCGACGTGGCCGACGCCATCGAGATGCGCGGCACGGTGGAAGGGCTGGCCGCCCGGCTGGCGGCCGAGCGCGGCGCGCCGCCCGCCGTGCTGGAGGAGGCGCGCGACTGCCTGGCGCGCATCGACCGCATCCTGGCGCGGCCCAGCCTGGACGGCGAGGCGTTTTCCCAATACGTCGAAAACAACGAATGCTTCCACCTGCTGCTGAGCGACATGGCCGGCAGCCGCGTGATCGCGCGCGAGCTGGAGCGGGTGGTGCGCCTGCCGTTCGCCTCGCCCTCCGGCTTCGTGGTGGTGCAGGCCGACTCGCCGAAAGCGCGCGACATGCTGGTGGTGGCGCAGGACCAGCACCGCCAAGTGCTGGACGCCATCGAGCGGCGGGAAGGCGCGCGCGCCGAAGCCATCATGCGCGAGCACGCGCGCATCGCCCAGCGCAACCTGCGCGACGCCATGGACAGCCGCGGCCTGGAGGGCATGCCGGGCGTGCAGCTGATCCGGCGGCGGGCATGAGAACCAGTAGTGCTATTTCATAAATAACTCGACACGTGCTATCGCAATTGCGCATAACTGGTAGACCATGGCCGGCTTTGCACGGGGGCAAGGGCAGGCCGAGAATGCCGCACCGGCCACGGGGCGACTACGCCCGCGCGCAGCTTCATTCCTAGGAGACATTCGCCATGCACAAAAGAACCCTGATCCGGGCCGCCGTCGCCCTCGCGGCGCTGGGCGCCAGCGGCCTCGCGCTGGCGCAGGAGGCCTTCAAGATCGGCCTGGTGCTGCCGATGACCGGCCAGCAGGCCACCACCGGCCGCCAGATCGAGGCGGCCGCGAAACTGTGGATGGCGCAGAACGGCGACACCGTGGCCGGCCGGAAGGTGCAGCTGATCGTGAAGGACGACACCAGCCTGCCGGACATGACGCGCCGCCTGGCGCAGGAGCTGGTGGTCAACGACAAGGTGAACGTGATCGCCGGCATGGGCATCACGCCGTCGGCGCTGGCCGTGGCGCCGATCGCCACGCAATCGAAGACGCCGCTGGTCGTGATGGCCGCCGCCACCTCCAGCATCACCGAGGCCTCGCCTTTCGTGGTGCGCACCAGCTTCACCCTGCCGCAGGCCTCGGTGGCGATGGCCGACTGGGCGCCGAAGAACGGCATCAAGAACGTGGTGACCCTGGTCACAGACTACGGCCCGGGCCTGGACGCCGAGAAGTACTTCAGCGACCGCTTCCTGTTCAACGGCGGCAAGGTGGTCGAGAAGCTGCGCGTGCCGCTGCGCAACCCCGACTTCGCGCCCTTTTTGCAGAAGGTGCGCGACCTGAAGCCCGACGCGCTGTTCGTGTTCGTGCCCTCGGGCGCGGGCGCGGCGGTGATGAAGCAGTTCGGCGAGCGCGGCATGGACAAGGCCGGCATCCGGCTGATCGGCACCGGCGACGTGACCGACGACGACCAGCTCAACGACATGGGCGAGGTGGCGCTGGGCGTGGTGACCTCGCACCACTACTCGACTTTCCATCCGTCGCCGGCCAACAAGAAGTTCGTGGCCGAATTCCATAAGGCCAACAAGGGCCTGCGCCCCAACTTCATGGCCGTGGGCGGCTACGACGGCATGCGCGTGATCTACGAAGCGCTGAAGAAGACCGGCGGCAAGGGCGACGGCGAAGCGCTGCTGGCCGCGATGAAAGGCCAGATCTTCGAAAGCCCGCGCGGCCCGGTGTTCATCGACGCGCAGACCCGCGACATCGTGCAGAACATCTACCTGCGCAAGGTGGAGAAGAAGGACGGCCAGCTGTACAACGTGGAATTCGACGTGATCAAGGACGTGAAGGATCCGGGCAAGACGAAGTAAGCCCGCCCCCTCACCCCAACCCTCTCCCCCAGCGGGGGAGAGGGAGCAAAGCCACCCATGCTCACCATCCTCTTCGACGGCATCGCCTACGGCATGCTGCTGTTCATCCTTGCCGTCGGCCTGGCCGTCACCATGGGCCTGATGAACTTCATCAACCTGGCGCACGGGGCGTTCGCCATGGTGGGCGGCTACATCACCGTGCTGCTGATGCAGCGGGCCGGCGTGCCGTTCCTGGTCTGCCTGCCGCTGGCCTTCCTCGGCGCGGCGCTGCTGGGCGGCATCCTGGAACGCACGCTGTACCGGCCGCTGTACCGCAAGCCGCACCTGGACCAGGTGCTGTTCTCCATCGGCCTGGTGTTCATGTCTGTGGCGGCGTTCGACTACTTCGTCGGCTCCACCCAGCAGATCGTGCAGCTTCCGGCCTGGCTGAAAGGCCGCACCGAACTGGGCGAAGGTGCGTGGACGCTGGGCATGGGCCATTACCGCCTGTTCATCATCGCTGTGTGCGCGGCGCTCACCGTGGCGCTGCAGTACGTGCTGGCGCGCACCCGCTTCGGCAGCCGCCTGCGCGCCTCGGTGGACGACCAGCGCGTGGCGGCCGGCATGGGCATCAACGTGAACATCGTGTTCCTCTCCACCTTCGCCTTCGGCTCCGGCCTGGCGGGGCTGGGCGGCGCGCTGGGCGCGGAAGTGCTGGGACTGGACCCGACCTTCCCGCTGAAATTCATGATCTATTTCCTGATCGTGGTGGCAGTGGGCGGCACCTCGTCGATCACCGGGCCGCTGCTGGCGGCGCTGCTGCTGGGCATCGCCGACGTGGCGGGCAAGTACTACATCCCGAAGATGGGCGCCTTCATCGTCTACTGCTTGATGATCGCCATCCTGATGTGGCGGCCGCAGGGCCTGTTCGTGCGGCAGGGAGGCAAGGCATGAGCGGCGTTGCGCAGGCCGCGCTGCTGAAGACCAGCCGCATCAAACCCTGGGAGCCGCTGCTCTGGCTCGCCGCCTTCGTCGCGCCGGTGCTGCTGCCGCAGCACGCGCTGATCGTCAACGAGATCGCCATCGTGGCACTGTTCGCCGTGTCGCTGGACCTGGTGCTGGGCTACACCGGCATCGTGTCGCTGGGGCATGCGGCCTTCTTCGGCTTCGGCGGCTTCGTGGCGGCGCTGTTCGCCAAGCACATGATGCCCGATCCGCTGCTGGGCCTGGGCATCGCCATCGTGGCTGCCACCGCGCTCGGCGCGCTGTGCAGCCTGACCATCCTGCGTGGCAGCGACTTGACGCGGCTGATGGTGACGCTCGGCGTCGCGCTGATCCTGCTGGAACTCGCCAACAAGCTCGACTGGCTGACCGGCGGCGCCGACGGCCTGCAGGGCGTGGTGATGGGCCCGGTGCTGGGCCGCTTCGACTTCGACCTGGGCGGCCGCGTCGCCGCCTATTACTCGCTGGCCGTGCTGCTGCTGTTGTTCTGCGTGGCACGGCGCATCGTGCATTCGCCCTTCGGCTATACGCTGAAGGCCGTGCGCGACAACCGGCTGCGCGCCATGGCCATCGGCATTCCGGTGGCCTCGCGCATCGCCGTGGTGTACACGGTGGCGGCCGGCATCGCGGGCGCGGCCGGCGCGCTGCTGGTGCAGACCACCGGCTTCGCCTCGCTGGACCTGTTCGAGTTCCACCGCTCGGCCGACGTGATGCTGATCCTGGTGGTCGGCGGCACCGGCTGGCTGTACGGCGGCGTGGCCGGCGCCATCGTGTTCAAGCTGCTGCAGGACGCGCTGTCGGCCGTGACGCCGCAGTACTGGACGTTCTGGCTCGGCCTCTTTCTTGTCGTGCTGGTGCTGGTGGGGCGCGAGCGGCTGTTCAAGCCGTGGACCTGGTGGAGACCGGGCAAGGGGCGCCACGCATGAACGACATCGTTCTTTCCGCCCAAGGCCTGGTGAAGCGCTTCGGCGGCATCACCGCCACCAACAATGTCACGCTGGACGTGCGGCGCGGTGCGCGGCACGCGCTGATCGGCCCCAATGGCGCGGGCAAGACCACGCTGGTCAACCTGCTGACGGGCGTGCTGCCGCCCACCGAAGGCCGCATCGTGCTGGAAGGCGAGGACATCAGCCGGCTGGCGCCGCACCTGCGCGTGCGCCGCGGCATGGTGCGCACCTTCCAGATCAACCAGCTGTTCAGCAGCATGACGCCGCTGGAAACGCTGGCGCTGGTGGTGCACCAGCAGCAGGGCGTGGGCGCGCGCTTCTGGAATCCGCTGGGCACGCGCAAGGCGGTGGCCGAACGCTGCGAGCAATTGCTGGAGCAGTTCCACCTCACCGAGGTGATGGACCAGCCGACCGAGCACCTGGCGTACGGCAAGCGGCGCCTGCTGGAAATCGCCATCGCGCTGGCCTGCGAACCGCGCGTGCTGCTGCTGGACGAGCCGGTGGCCGGTGTGCCGGCCGGCGAGCGCGAGGAACTGCTGCAGACCGTGGGTGCGCTGCCGGCCGACGTGTCGGTGCTGCTGATCGAGCACGACATGGACCTGGTGTTCAGCTTTGCCGACCGCATGACGGTGCTGGTCAACGGCGCCGTGCTGGTCGAAGGCACGCCCGACGAGATCGCCAGCAACGAGGACGTGAAGGCCGTGTACCTGGGCCATGGTGACGAGACCGTGCAGGAGGCCGCCCATGCCTGACTTGCTGAAGGTCGAGCGCCTGTCGGCCGGCTATGGCGAGGCGGTGGTGCTGCACGGCGTGTCGTTCTCGCTGGCCGAGGGCCAGACCCTGGCGCTGCTGGGCCGCAACGGCACCGGCAAGACCACGCTGATCAACACGCTGGCCGGTGCCACGCGCCAGCACGGCGGCGCCATCGAACTGAACGGCCGGCCGCTGCACAAGCTGGCCTCGCACGAGCGCGCGGCGGCCGGCATCGGCTGGGTGCCGCAGGAGCGCAACATCTTCAAGTCGCTGACGGTGCACGAGAACCTGACTGCCGTGGAGCGGCCGGGCCGCTGGACGCCGGCGCGGGTGTACGAGATGTTCCCGCGCCTGGCCGAACGCAAGGGCAACCTGGGCACGCAGCTGTCGGGTGGCGAGCAGCAGATGCTGGCCGTGGGCCGCGCGCTGGTGGTGAACCCGCGCCTGTTGCTGCTGGACGAGCCGCTGGAAGGCCTGGCGCCCATCATCGTGGCGGAGCTGCTGCGCGCCATCGCGCGCATCACGCGCGACGAGGGGCTGGCGGCCATCATCGTGGAGCAGCATCCGCAGGCCATCCTGGCGATCTCGCACAGCGCCATCGTGCTGGACCGCGGCACGGTGGTGCACGCGAGCAGTGCGCAGGAACTGCGCGACGCGCCGCAGCTGCTGGACCGCCTGCTCGGTGTGGCACGATAGGCCGATGACCCTTGATCGGCGGCAGTTCGTGGCCGCGGCGGCCGCACTGTTCGGCGCCGCCGCCGGTGCGCAGCCTGCCAATCCATCCGCGTTTCCGAGCAAGCCCATCCGCATCGTCGTGCCCTTCGGTCCCGGCGGCATCGCGGACCTGACGGTACGCGCCGTCGGCCAGAAGCTGGGCGAGCGCCTGGGGCAGGGCGTCGTCGTGGAGAACCGTCCTGGCGCGGGCGGTGCGGGCGCAGGCGATACAGCGGCGCGCGCCGAGCCCGATGGCCACACGCTGTTGCTGATCAGCAATGGCACTGCCGTGAGCGCCACCTTGTTCAAGAGCCTGCCCTTCGATGCGCGCAAGGACTTTGCGCCGGTGTCGCTGCTCGGCACCTTCGACATGGCGCTGGTGGTGCCCGAGAACTCGCGCTTCAAGACACTGGCCGACCTGCTGGCTGCCGCGAAAGCGCAGCCGGGCAAGCTGAACCTGGCGACCGTGAACGTCGGCAGCACGCAGAACCTGGCGGCGGAACTGTTCAAGAGCACGGCCGGCGTCGACCTGCAGGTGGTGCCCTTCAACGGCACGCCTGCCTTGGTGACGGCGTTGCGCGCGGGCGAGGTGGACGCGGCGGTGGAGATCCTGGGGCCGGTCAAGCCGCAGGTCGCGGCCAGGGCGCTGCGCGTGCTGGCCGTGATGGGCGAGAAGCGCGCGCCCGGCTTGACAGACGTTCCCACCGTGGCGGAAAGCGGCGGCGTGTTGGCGCGTCTTAACGTGAGCTCGTGGAACGGGCTGGCGGCGCCGGCGAAGACGCCGCGCGAGGTGGTCGCAAAGCTGAACCGCGAACTGGTCGCCGCGTTGAACGATGCTGGCCTGCGCAGGACACTCGCCGGCATCGATGTGGAAGCGCGTTCCAGCACGCCCGAGCAGCTGGCCGCGCTGCTGGCGAGTGAGACCCGGCGCTGGGCCGAGGTAATCGTTCGCGCGAATATTCCGCGCCAATGACGGTGGCGCACAAGAGGAGCAAGACACCATGAATCCGCAGCGCATCGGCCTGATCGGCTATGGCGAAGTCGGCAAGACCTTCACTAGCGGCCTCAAGCCCCAGGTGGCCGCCATGGGCACCTGGGATCTGAAGTTCGCCGACCCGGCGGTGCGCGATGCGCAGCGTGCGCATGCGGCGCAGGCCGGCGTAACGGTGCACGCATCCATGCAGGCGCTGTGCGAGGCGAGCGACCTGGTGATCTCCGCCGTCACGGCGTCGAACACGCTGGCCGTGGCTGAGGAAGCTGCGCAGCACATCCGCCCCGGCACGCTGTTCCTGGATTTGAATTCCGCATCGCCCGGCACCAAGCAGAAAGCGGCGGCGCTGATCGGCGCCAAGGGCGCGTTCTACGTCGAAGCCGGCGTGATGACCTCGGTGCCGCCGTACGGCATCCGCGTGCCCATGCTGCTGGGCGGGGCGAAGGCCGCCGAACTCGCCGAGGTGCTGAACGGCTGGGGCATGGACGCCAAGCCGGTGAGCACGGAGCTGGGCGTGGCCAGCGCCATCAAGATGTGCCGCAGCGTGATGATCAAGGGCCTGGAGGCACTCGTGATCGAGAGCTACGCCACGGCGCGCGCCTACGGCGTGGAAGACCACGTGCTGCCCACCTTGCAGGAGACTTTTCCAAGCATCGACTGGAACAAGCAGGGTGCCTACTTCTTCAGCCGCGTGGTGCAGCACGGCAAGCGCCGCGCAGAGGAGATGCGCGAAGCCGCCAACACGGTGCGCGAGGCCGGCTTCGCGCCACTGATGTCCGCGGCGATTGCCGAGAAGCAGCAGTGGGTGGCGGAGCAGGCGGCGGCCGGCGTATTCGCCGGCCTGGACAAGGGCGCCCGCTGGCAGGAGTACGCGGACCGGCTGCTGGAAGCGCGCGGCGACAAGCAAGCCTAGTGGGCAGCGTCCTCGCCATCACCGGCCCGATCTACCTGATCGTCGCCGCCGGGTTCCTCTGCACGCGCGCCGGCCTGTTCGCCCGCACCGACATGCGCGTGTTCGGCAAGTACGTCATCAACCTGGCATTGCCGGCGCTGCTGTTCAACGCGCTGTCGCAGCGCAGCGTGGGCGACGTGCTGAACCCGGTGTTCGTCGCGGCCTATGCGGGTGGGTCGCTCATCGCCATGATGCTGGGCATCCTGTGGGCGCGCAGGGTGGCGGGCAAGTCGGTGTCGGCCAGCGCCATCGTGGGCATGGGCATGTCCTGCTCCAACAGCGGGTTCATCGGGTTTCCGCTGGTGGCGCAGGTGTTCGGCGCGGCCACGGCCGGCGTGGGGCTGGCGCTGGCGATGGTGGTGGAGAACTTCCTGCTGTTGCCGCTGGCACTGGCCATTGCGGACAGCGATCTGGGTGATGGCGTGGTGACGGGGACGCGCGCCGGGCGGTGGAGGGCGGCCTTGGCGCAATCGGTGCGGGGGATTGCGCGCAATCCGATGATTCATGGGATTGCGCTGGGGTTCGTGTTTTCGCTATTCGGCTGGAGGCTGCCGGAGGCGGTTGCGAAGGCGGTGAACATCTTTGCTTCGTCTTGCGCGGCGCTGTCGCTGTTCGTGATTGGTGGGTCGCTGGTGGGTGTGGCGGCAAAGGGGATGGCGCGGGATGTGGCGGCCGTGGCGTTCGGCAAATTGCTGGTGCATCCGCTGGCGGTGCTGGCACTGGTGCTGCTGTTGCCGCCGATGGCGCGCGAGCTCCAGATCGCGGTGGTGATCATGGCGGCGGTGCCGATGCTGGGGATCTATCCGATCCTGGCGCAGAAGCATGGGCACGATGGGATGGCGGCGGGGGCGCAGGCGGGGACGACTGTGATTTCGTTCTTTACGCTGACGGCGTTGCTGTACGTGATTCAGCTGTGGCTTGGGCGGTGACGTTGCTTTGCCAGCGCTCGTTCTGCTGATTGCTGGCCTGCACCTCGCGCAAGCCGCGCACGGGCAGGCCGTACCGCGCGGACATGGCGTCCCGCGCTGAAGCGCGGGCAGACCTGCGGCGGCCACAAGCGAGGCTGTGCGGCACAACTCACTTCGCGTTTGCAAGCAAACGCTCCGTTCAAACAAGGTGCCGCAAGTCAGATCACGATGCGCGCCAAGGCGCGCTCAGCCTCGCTTGCGGCCGCCGCAGGCGCCATGTCCAACTGCGCGTCACGGCCTGCCCGCGCGCGGCTTGAAGGCGATACTGGTGCACCAGAAAGGTTGCTTTCGATCCTAGGCATCAACGTACCCAAGCGTCAAACTAAGGATTGACGCCCACGGATCGTAGAAATGCCTCAATGCATTCCACAACAGTTCGTGCCTTGAACACGACACCCAGATCAATCATTTCTTTCTGCTCGGCCATCGGTTGATCAAGCGTAGGTATGGGCACGGAAATGATTTGGTTAAGCTCCGTTCGAAAAAATACAGCTGCGATCAAACCCACAAAAAAGAAGCGAGACCCAATAACTAATGTGCCCCTCTTGTCTGTCCAAGAACCTTGACTCATGACAAACACCGGACTGCCACTCGAACCGCCAAAAACTGACGCATCGATAACAAAACAGGGTGTCCCATCAAAGTCCACGGCAAGCGGACTAGCTGTGGTGCCGCGCCTAACTACTGGTAGCAAGTTTTTGCTATCCCAAATTCCATTTGGATATCCAACAAATGTGACGGGCTCGAGGGCATCAAGCTCCTGAATCTGACTAAGCGTTGGAATAAGGCTAGTACTGATAGATCGAAAAAAAACTTCTACGCCGAACGTATCCCGCATGGCGGAGAGAAGAGGAACTAGGGGACAAACGGCTACATCTATATTCGGATCAGGATGCCCAAACCAAGGCGAACTGTCGCTCGGATTGAGCGTGAGAGTGAAACCATTTCCAATAGAAGGCTGGTCAGTATCTTTCTTTGTGAACGGAAGCTGCCACTCGTGCCCACCCGCAATAACATGCTTGTTGGTCACAATAAAGAGGTAGGTCTCATTACCAATTTTGTGCTCAACAAAAAAACCAGTACCTGAGCCAACCCCGTTACTCAGAACTGTCTTAATGGGGACCGTAGTAAAGAAAAGCTGCTCAGCTAAAGTATTAACTTGCATCGAGCGAATTCCTTTGGCTAGGAGTTAATTGAGGTCAGGCTCCAAATTCGCTCCGGCGACCGCAAGGCTCTGTCGCAGCTTCGTGCATGCGGGCGAGATAGTTGAGCAGCCTGTGGTCACTTATACCGGCCGAGCCTCCGCAAGCACCTTGTCCCGAAACTTGGGCGGTAGATCCGTCGGCGTCAGCACATCGACATGGACACCGAGTAGCGATTCCAATTCGTCCTGCAGGCCGCCCAGATCGAACAGCGTCGCGCCGGGCAGTGCATCCACCAGCAAGTCGATGTCGCTGCCGTCTTGGTCGGTTCCATGCAGAACCGATCCGAAGACACGCGGGTTCGCCGTGCAGAAACGGGTGGCCGCCTCGCGCACTGCGCTGCGATGCGTGTCGAGCACAACGGACGGTCGCATGGGCATCTTTCCTAGTCGAAGCTCTTGAAATGGTAAGCGATATGGTGGGGTGCTAGCCTTCGGCTCAGCCTCTCCCAAACACCCGCCCCACCGCCTCCCGAATCAACTCCAACGTCGCCTTCTGCACCGGCGTCGCCGGCCTCTGCAAACTGGTCGCTAGATCGATCCGAATCCGCAGCGGCGGTGTCCCGATCTGCTGCGCGGTGTAAGCCGACGGCCTGGGTGTATTCAGCAGCGCATTGCGCGACAAGATCGCGCAGCCCGCCCCATCCAGCACCAGATCCAGAATCGCGTTCACTCCGTCGATCTCCATCGCCACGTTCGGCCTTGCGCCGATGTCCGCCATCCTGGCTTCCACGTGCATGCGGATCGCATTCGGCCGCGTCGGGATCACCAGCGGCAGCTTGGCCACGTCGGCCAGCGCCACCGGTCCCGGCGGAGGGTCTTCGTGCAGCCCCGGCGGCCGGGCGCGCACCAGCAGCAGGTCTTCCTCCAGCAGCGGCGTGATGTCCAGCTCGCGCGAGGGCTGGGCGTTGTACAGCACGGCGATGTCCAGCCTTCCGCTGGACAGGCCATCCTGCAGTGCGCCAGACAGGCCCTCGCTGATCGACAGCCGCGCGTCCGGCATGGCCTGGCTCACCGCGCGGGTCAGCGGCACGGCCAGCACGCGGGCCACGCTGCTGGGCAGGCCCACGGCCACGCGGCCGGCCAAGCCGCCGCGCAGGCGGCCCAGGTCTTCGCGGGCGCGCTCCACTTGGTGCAGGATGCCTCTCCCATGGTCCAGCAGCACGCGGCCAGCTTCGGTCGGCACGGCCCCGCGGCCGTTGCGCACCAGCAATGTCTGGCGCAGCTCCACTTCCAGCAGGCGCACCTGCCGGCTCAAGGCCGGCTGGGCCACGTCCAGCTCGATGGCGGCGCGAGTGAAGCTGCCGAGCTCGGCCACGCGCACGAAGTATTCGAGCTGCTTCAAGTCCATAAGAGCTAGCCAGTCTAGAACATATCTGCCACACAGTTATGCGCGTTTGTTCTAGCTGATAGCGCCCCCACTGGGTGTCGGGTGCTTGACGTGGCCCGCACAATGCGTCGCATGCCGTCCATCCGCGGAATCTCCTCCATGGCCACCCGCCAGGTGCTGGCCGACTTGGTGGCGGCCTACGCGCAGCGCACCGGTACCTCCGTGTCCATCGAATCCGTCGGCGGCGTCGATGCCGCGAAGCGGGTGCAGGCGGGTGACGAAGCCTTCGACGTGGTGTTCCTCGCCGCTGACGCCATCGACAAACTGGTCGCCGGTGGCCATGCCGTGGCGGGCAGCCGTGTCGACCTGGTGCGCTCCGGCGTCGCCGTGGCGGTGCGCGCGGGCGCACTGCGGCCGGACCTGTCCAGCGAGGAAGCCGTCAAGCAGGCCGTGCTGGCGGCGCCGACCCTGGGGTATTCCACCGGCCCGAGCGGCGTTGCGCTGGTCAAGCTGTTCGAGCGCTGGGGCATCGCCGACGAAGTCAAACCGCGCATCGTGCAAGCGCCGCCCGGCGTGCCGGTCGGCACACTGGTGGCGCGCGGCGAAGTCGCACTCGGCTTCCAGCAGCTCAGCGAGTTGATGCACCTGGAAGGCATCGACGTGCTCGGGCCGCTGCCGGAACCGGTCCGCATCGTCACCACGTTCAGCGGCGCCATTTGCACGACCTCGCAGCAGCCCGATGCCGTGCGCGACCTGCTGGCCTTCATGGCCTCGCCCGACGCGGCGCAGGCCAAGCGCCGCCAGGGCATGGACCCGACCTGACCCCACAAGAACAAAAGAAGGAACGCATCCCATGAGCCTCGTCATCGACTGCCACGGCCACTACACCACCGCGCCCAAGGCGCTGGAAGAGTGGCGCAACCGGCAGGTCGCCGGCATCAAGGACCCGGCGCAGATGCCCAAGCCCTCGGAGCTGAAGATCTCCGACGACGACATCCGCGAGACCATCGTCAACAACCAGCTGCGCCTGATGAAGGAGCGCGGCAACGACCTCACGCTGTTCTCGCCGCGCGCCAGCTTCATGGCGCACCACATCGGCGACTTCGAAGTCTCCAGCACCTGGGCCGCCATCTGCAACGAGCTGTGCTTCCGCGTGTCGCAGCTGTTCCCGGAGCACTTCGCGCCGGTGGCCATGCTGCCGCAGTCGCCCGGCGTCGACCCGAAGACCTGCATCCCGGAACTGGTGAAGTGCGTGGAGCAGTACGGCTGCGTCGGCATCAACCTGAACCCTGACCCGTCGGGCGGGCACTGGAAGGAGCCGCCGCTCACCGACAGGTGGTGGTACCCCATCTACGAGAAGATGGTGGAGTACGACATCCCGGCCATGATCCACGTGTCCACCTCGTGCAACGCCTGCTTCCACACCACCGGCGCGCACTACCTGAACGCGGACACCACGGCCTTCATGCAGTGCGTGCAGGGCGATCTGTTCAAGGATTTCCCCACGCTGCGCTTCCTCATCCCGCACGGCGGCGGCGCCGTGCCCTACCACTGGGGGCGCTTCCGCGGGCTGGCGCAGGAGATGAAGAAGCCGTTGCTGGACGACCATGTGCTGAACAACATCTTCTTCGACACCTGCGTCTACCACCAGCCGGGCATCGACCTGCTGAACACGGTGATCCCGGTGAAGAACGTGCTGTTCGCCAGCGAGATGATCGGTGCCGTGCGCGGCATCGACCCGACCACCGGCAACTACTACGACGACACCAAGCGCTACATCGACGCGTCGAAGATCCTGAGCGCCGAGGACAAGCACCAGGTCTTCGAGGCGAATACGCGCCGCGTCTTCCCGCGCCTGGATGCGCGGCTCAAGCAGCAAGGACGTTGAGGAGAACACCATGTACAAACTGGGCGTTGTCTACCGCAACATCGAGCGCGCCGACCGCGAAGTGGCCGATGGCCTGGCCAAGTTCGGCTCGGCCACCGTGCACGAGGCCATGGGCCGCGTCGGCTTGCTGAAACCCTACATGCGGCCCATCTATGCCGGCGCGCAGGTGTCCGGCACGGCCGTCACGGTGCTGCTGCACCCGGGCGACAACTGGATGATGCACGTCGTGGCCGAGCAGATCCAGCCGGGCGACATCGTCGTGGCCGCCATCACAGCCGAGTGCACCGACGGCTATTTCGGCGACCTGCTGGCCACATCGTTCCAGGCGCGCGGCGCCCGCGCGCTGGTCATCGACGCCGGCGTGCGCGACGTGAAGACGCTGGCCGAAATGCAGTTCCCCGTGTGGAGCAAGGCCATCAGCTCCAAGGGCACCATCAAGGCGACCATCGGCTCGGTGAACATTCCCGTGGTCTGCGCGGGCATGCTGGTGACGCCGGGCGACGTGATCGTGGCCGACGACGACGGCGTGGTCTGCGTGCCGGCGGGTATGGCGAAGAAGACGCTGGACGCTGCCGCCGCGCGCGAAGCCAACGAAGGCGAGAAGCGCGCAAAGCTGGCCTCGGGCGTGCTGGGGCTGGACATGTACAAGATGCGCGAGTCGCTGGAGAAAGCCGGCCTGCGCTACATCGATTGAGACACCCCCCGTTCGGGCTGAGCCTGTCGAAGCCTGGCGAGCCCTTCGACAGGCTCAGGGCGAACGGGATTCTTCGGAAGGACAGATGCAATTCACCAAAACCCCCGGCTGGCTCGACTGGTACGCCAACCCGAGCAAGCCGCAGTTCCAGCTGCCGCCCGGCGCGGTGGACGCGCATTGCCACGTGTTCGGCCCGGGCGCGCAGTTCCCCTATGCGCCGGAGCGCAAGTACACGCCTTGCGACGCCAGCTGGCAGCAGCTGTTCGCCCTGCGCGACCACCTGGGCTTCGACAGGAACGTGATCGTGCAGGCCACCTGCCACGGCGCCGACAACAGCGCGCTGGTCGATGCGCTGCAGCGTGCGAACGGAAAAGCACGTGGCGTCGCCACCGTGCGGCGCAGCATCACCGACGCCGAGCTGCAGGCCATGCATGCGGCCGGCGTGCGCGGCGTGCGTTTCAACTTCGTCAAGCGGCTGGTGGACTTCACGTCCAAGGACGAACTGATGGAGATCGCCGCGCGCATCGCCCCGCTGGGCTGGCACGTGGTGATCTACTTCGAGGCGGTGGACCTGCCCGAGCTGTGGGACTTCTTCACCAAACTGCCGGCCACGGTGGTGGTGGACCACATGGGCCGGCCGGACGTGAAGAAGCCGATCGACGGCCCCGAGTTCGCACTGTTCCTGAAGTTCATGCGCGAGCACGAGAACGTGTGGAGCAAGGTGAGCTGCCCCGAACGCCTGTCGATCTCCGGCCCACCGGCGCTGGATGGCGAGCGCAACGCCTACCGCGACGTGGTGCCGTTCGCACGCAAGGTGGTGGAATCCTTCCCCGACCGCGTGCTGTGGGGCACCGACTGGCCGCACCCGAACCTGAAGGACCACATGCCCGACGACGGGCTGCTGGTGGACTTCATCCCGCACATCGCCACCACGCCCGAGCTGCAGAAGAAGCTGCTGGTGGACAACCCGATGCGCCTGTACTGGCCCGAACTGAAAGGAGCGTGACATGCCGCTCGACAAACCCTACAAGAACGTGCCTGGCACGACCATCTTCGACGCCGAGCAGAGCCGCATGGGCTACCCGCTCAACCAGTTCTGCATGTCGCTGATGAAGGCCGAGAACCGCGAGCGTTTCAAGAAGGACGAGCGCGCCTATCTCGACGAATGGCCGATGACCGAGGAACAGAAGCAGGCCGTGCTGGCGCGCGATCTGAACCGCTGCATCGCGCTGGGCGGCAACATCTACTTCCTGGCCAAGATCGGCGCCACCGACGGCAAGAGCTTCCAGCAGATGGCCGGTTCCATGACCGGCATGAGCGAGGACGCGTACCGCGAGATGATGATCGGCGGCGGCCGCGATCCCAAATGGGGAAGGAACTGACATGGCGCGCATCACGGCATCCATCTACACCTCGCACGTGCCGGCCATCGGCGCGGCCATGGACCTGAAGAAGACCGAGGAGCCGTACTGGCAGAAGGTGTTCGCCGGCTACGAGTTCTCGCGCGAATGGCTGCGGGACAACAAGCCCGACGTGGTGTTCCTGGTCTTCAACGACCACGCCACCGCGTTCAGCCTGGAAATGATCCCGACCTTCGCCATCGGCACCGCCGCGCACTACAAGGTGGCCGACGAAGGCTGGGGCCCGCGCCCCGTGCCCGACGTGCAGGGCGACCCGCACCTGGCGGCGCACATCGCGCATTCGGTGATCCAGCAGGACTTCGACCTCACCATCGTCAACAGGATGGACGTGGACCATGGCCTCACGGTGCCGCTGTCGCTGCTGTGCGGCGAGCCGAAGGAGTGGCCGTTCAAGGTGATCCCGTTCGCCGTCAATGTGGTGCAGTACCCGGTGCCCAGCGGCATGCGCTGCTTCCGCCTGGGCCAGGCGATCCGCAAGGCCGTCGAGAGCTACGACGAGGACCTGAACGTGCAGATCTGGGGTACCGGCGGCATGAGCCACCAGCTGCAGGGCCCGCGCGCCGGCCTCATCAACCGCGAATGGGACAACGCTTTTCTCGACCGCCTGATCGCCGATCCCGAAGGGCTCGCGTCGGTGCCGCACATGGAGTACGTGCAGGAGGCCGGCAGCGAAGGCATCGAGCTGGTGATGTGGCTGATCGCCCGCGGTGCGATGGCCGACGTCGCCGGCGGGCCCAAGCCCACCTTGCGGCACCGCTTCTACCACGTGCCCGCGTCCAACACGGCGGTGGGCCACATGATCCTGGAGAACAACACATGACCCAACCCGTACGCATCGCGCTGGCCGGGCCCGGCGCCTTCGGCATCAAGCACCTGGACGGACTGAGGAACATCGAAGGCGTCGAGGTCGTATCCATCATCGGCCGCGAACTGGGCAAGGCCGAGGAAGTGGCGAAGAAGTACGGCGCGAAGCACGTCACCACCGAGCTGGACGAGGCGCTGGCCCGCCCGGACGTGGACGCCGTGATCCTGTGCACGCCCACGCAGATGCACGCCGCGCAGTCCATCGCCGCCATGCAGGCCGGCAAGCACGTGCAGGTGGAGATTCCGCTGTGCGACAAGCTGCAAGACGGCCGCGCCGTGGTCGCCACGCAAAAGCAGACCGGCCTGGTGGCGATGGTGGGCCACACCCGCCGCTTCAACCCCAGCCACCAGTACGTGCACAAGAAGATCGTGGCCGGCGAATTCCACATCCAGCAGATGGACGTGCAGACCTACTTCTTTCGCCGCAGCAACATGAACGCGCTGGGCCAGCCGCGCAGCTGGACCGACCACCTGCTGTGGCACCACGCCGCGCACACGGTGGACCTGTTCCAGTACCAGACCGGCAGCAAGGTGGTGAAGGCCAACGCGGTGCAGGGGCCGATCCATCCGCAGCTGGGCATCGCCATGGACATGAGCATCCAGCTGAAAACAGAGAGCGGCGCCATCTGCACGCTGTCGCTGTCCTTCAACAACGACGGCCCGCTGGGCACCTTCTTCCGCTACATCGGCGACACCGCCACCTACATCGCGCGCTACGACGACCTGGTGAACGGCAAGGAAGAAAAGATCGACGTGTCGCAGGTCGACGTGTCGATGAACGGCATCGAGCTGCAGGACCGCGAGTTCATCGCCGCCATCCGCGAGAAGCGCGAGCCGAATTCCAGCGTGGCCCAGGTGCTGCCCTGCTACGACGTGCTGGACCAGCTGGATCGGCAGCTGGTCGGGTAACCTGGAGCCATGCACCAACGACAACTCGGACCCTTCTCCGTCTCGGCCATCGGTCTGGGCTGCATGAACCTCAGCCACGCCTACGGCACGCCGCCTTCGGCCGAGCAGGGCGAGCGCCTGCTGCTGGCCGCGCTGGATGCCGGCGTGACGCTGTTCGACACCGCGGCGCTGTACGGCTTCGGCGCCAACGAAACGCTGGTCGGCCGCGTGCTCAAACGGCACCGCCAGAGCTTCACGCTGGCCAGCAAGGGCGGCATGGGCGGCGTGGCGGGCGACGACGGCGTGCTGCGCCGCGTGATCGACGGCCGCCCCGACACCCTGCGCCGCAACTGCGAGGACAGCCTGCGCCGCCTGCAGACCGACGTGATCGACCTCTACTACCTGCACCGCTGGGACAAGAAGGTGCCGATCGAGGACAGCGTCGGCGCGATGAGCCGGCTGGTGGAGCAGGGCAAGGTGCGCACCATCGGCCTGTCGGAGGTGTCGGCGGCGACGCTGCGCAAGGCGCACGCGGTGCATCCCATCGCGGCGCTGCAGAACGAATACTCGCTGTGGACACGCAATCCCGAGATCGCCGTGCTGGAGGCCTGCCGCGAGCTCGGCATCGCCTTCGTGGCGTTCAGCCCGGTGGCGCGCGGCTTCCTGTGCGATGCGCTGCCCGACGTGGCCGCGCTCGATGCCAAGGACATCCGCAGGAGCATGCCGCGCTTCGATCCGGACAACCATGCGCGCAACCTGCAGCTGCTGCCCGGCTACAAGGCGCTGGCCCAGGAAGCCGGCTGCACGCCGGCGCAGCTGGCGCTGGCCTGGCTGCTGCACAAGCGCGGCGACTTGATCCCGATTCCAGGCACCACCAGCGTGGAGCACCTGCGCGAAGACCTCGCGGCGGCGGACGTGAAGCTCGAGGCCGGCCTCGTCGCGCGGCTGGAGGCGCACGTCAACGAGCGCAGCGTGGCGGGCAACCGCTACGGCGCGCAGGCGCGCGCCGAGGTGGACACCGAGGAGTTCTGAGCGCGCGCGCTACTCGGGCGCCGGTTCCAGCTCCGCGCGCGGGTGCTGTCGCTGGCTGCGCAACACGTAGTAGCCGGCCAGGGCCAGCAGCGCGATGCCGCACCAGGCCAGCAGGTTGGGCACCTCGTTCCACACCAGGTAGCCGAGCACCAGCGCGAACAGCAGCCCGACGTAGCGGAACGGCACGATCACGCTCATCTCGCCGGCGCGCATGGCGATGATCAGCAGGTAGTAGCCCGCGCTCAGGAACACGCTGGCGGCGGCCAGCAGCGCGAGCTGCTGCCACGCGACAGGCTGCCATGCGCCGAACGTGACCCAGACCCCCGAGAACAGCGTGACCGCCACCGCGGTGCTGAGCGTCACCACCACCGAAGGAATACGCGGATCGATGGTGCGGGTCATCAGGTCGCGGCAGGCGTGGAACAGCGTGCCCACCAGGCACAGCACCGCGTACACGTTGAAGGCCGAACCCGCGGGCTGCACGATCATCAGCACGCCCGCGAAACCGGTGGCGATGGCCAGCCAGCGGCCGATGCCCACGCGCTCCTTGAACAGCAGGATGGCGAACAGCGTGATGACCAGCGGCGTCGCCAGGCTGATGGCCACGGCGTTGCCGATCGGCAGGTGGAACAGCGAGGTGAGGTAGATCAGCGTGGCGGTGGCGTCGATGCCGGCACGCACCATCACGCGGCGGTTCAGCAAGGCGCGCAGCTGGCCGAAGGCGCCCAGCGCATACGACACGCCCAGCAGCAGGACGGTGGCGAACACGCCGCGCAGCAGGATCAGCTGCGCTGAGGGCAGCGACTCGCTGACGTACTTGACCAGGCTGTCGTTGGCGACAAAGCTGGCCATGCCCGCGGAGATGGCCAGCACGCCGCGCCGATTGGCGGCGCGCAGCGCCGCGGTGGCAGGTGGATGCATGGGAGCGGCGATCTTACGTGGCGGCTCTATTCAGACTGGCGCGGTGCGGATATCGATCGCCGCCATTGCCCAAGCCTGATCGGCCGCCATCCCAGTCGCTTGCCAGCATGCCCGTGCGAGCGGGGCATTTTATTTATCGGCCTGACTTCTTGCCGCCGGGTGCTGTGTCTGCCAATATGTGAAGAATTCACATAATTACTCAGATACGCTGGCAGTTCTGAAAACTCAATGCTGAAAAAAATAAGAACAATAGTAGAAACATATTCAAATCCATGGCATTGGGTGAAGAACCTTGTGTGGCGCCTCACGTCGGCAACCAGCAACGCGCAGGTGGTGTTCGTGCTGGGCGCGCCGCGCAGCGGAACGACCCTGCTGCAACGGGTGTTGTCCGTGCACGGAAGCCTGTTCTCCCTTCATGGCGAGACCGGTTTGTTCTCCTACCAGAACATCTTCGATCCGCGGCGGGCGCATTTCGAGCTGCCGCCCGAGCAGCGCCGGCGCATGCTCCACGAGGCCAGCGACCTCGTCGATTTCTTCGACCGCGGCGTTGCGCTGCTGTCGGCACGCAACGGCGGCAGGCGGTTCGTGGAGAAAACGCCGCAGCACGTGCTGCACCTGCAGTTCATCCTCGCGCATTTTCCGAACGCGAAAGTGATCCATGCCGTGCGGGACGGGCGGGACTGCTACTGCTCCTCGAAGGCGCACCGAGGCATCCCGCAGAACACGTCGGCGCGGCGCTTCGCCAGGTATTGGCGCAGGTGCATCCGCGCCGCGATTCCCTACGAGCAGCACGACAGGGTGTTCACGGTGCAATACGAGCAGTTCGTCGGCAACCCGAGGCGGTGCCTGCGCGAGATCATGGATTTCCTCGGAATGGACATGCAGGAGGCGCAGCTGGATCTGGCGCAGGTGGGTGCCGACCAGCGCGCGCGCCTCGACGAGTTCAAGCGGCTGTCGCAGACCATCGATGCGGCTTCGGTGGGGCGCTGGAAGACGGAGCTGGGAGAGCGTGAACTGCGCGAATTCGAACGCATCGCGGGCGGCGAACTCTCCCGCTACGGCTACCAGCCGGCGTGCGCGCCCGCCGCGGAGGCGATGGCGCACGGTCCCGACTCCATCTACTCCACCATTGGCCCAGCGACGCGGTAGCGGCCGGCGCGCGCACATGAAAAAAGGGCCGGATCGCTCCGGCCCTTTCGTTTGACGCGCTCAGCGCATCACAGCGTGTCGATGAAGCTGCGCAGCTTGTCGCTGCGGCTGGGGTGCTTCAGCTTGCGCAGCGCCTTGGCCTCGATCTGGCGGATGCGCTCGCGGGTCACGTCGAACTGCTTGCCGACCTCTTCCAGCGTGTGGTCGGTGCTCATCTCGATGCCGAAGCGCATGCGCAGCACCTTGGCTTCGCGCGGGGTCAGCGAGTCGAGGATGTCCTTCACCACGTCGCGCAGGCCGGCCTGCATCGCCGCCTCGATCGGCGCGGTGTTGTTGGTGTCCTCGATGAAGTCGCCCAGGTGCGAATCGTCGTCGTCGCCGATCGGCGTTTCCATGGAGATCGGCTCCTTGGCGATCTTCATGATCTTGCGGATCTTGTCTTCCGGGATCTCCATCTTGGCGGCCAGGATGCTGGCGTCCGGCTCGAAGCCGAACTCCTGCAGGTGCTGGCGGCTGATGCGGTTCATCTTGTTGATGGTCTCGATCATGTGCACCGGGATGCGGATGGTGCGCGCCTGGTCGGCGATCGAGCGGGTGATGGCCTGGCGGATCCACCACGTGGCGTAGGTCGAGAACTTGTAGCCGCGGCGGTATTCGAACTTGTCCACCGCCTTCATCAGGCCGATGTTGCCTTCCTGGATCAGGTCCAGGAACTGCAGGCCGCGGTTGGTGTACTTCTTCGCGATGGAGATCACCAGGCGCAGGTTGGCCTCGATCATCTCCTTCTTGGCCTCGCGCGAGGACGCCTCGCCCTCGTTCATGCGCTTGTTGATTTCCTTCAGCTCGCCCAGCGGCACCACCACGCGCGACTGCAGGTCGGTCAGCTTCTGCTGCAGCTCCTGGATGGCTGGGATGTTGCGCGCGATGATCGTGCTCCAGGGCTTGCCGGCGGCGGCCTGCTTTTCCACCCACTTCAGGTTCAGCAGGTTGGGCGGGAAGTCCTTGATGAAGGTTTCCTGCGGCATGCCGCACTTGTCCACGATGATGCGGCGCAGCTCGCGCTCCTTCTTGCGCACGTCGTCGACCTGGCCGCGCACCATGTCGCACAACTTCTCGATGGTCTTGGCGGTGAAGCGGATGGTCATCAGCTCTTCGCTGAGCGCGTGCTGGGCCTTGTGGTAGGGCGGCGTGCCCCAGCCTTCCTTGTCGTAGACCTTGTGCACCCTCTCGAACAGCCCGGCGATGCGGTCGAAGCGCTCCAGCGCCTGCGCCTTCAGCTCTTCGAGCTTCTTGGTCAGCGCCTTGGAGCCGCCCTGGCCGTCGTCGTCGTCGTCGGCGTCGAACTCGTCGAAGTCCTCCTCGGCCACGTAGTCGTCGGCCTCGTTCGGGTTCGAGAAGCCGTCCACCACGCTGGAGATGACGATCTTGCCTTCGCGGATGTCCGCGGCCATGCGCAGGATCTCGGCGATGGTGGCGGGCGAGGCGGAGATCGCCTCCATCATCGCCATCAGGCCGCCTTCGATGCGCTTGGCGATCTCGATTTCGCCTTCGCGCGTGAGCAGCTCCACCGTGCCCATTTCACGCATGTACATGCGCACCGGGTCGGTGGTGCGGCCGAATTCGCTGTCCACGGTGGACAGGGCGGCTTCGGCTTCCTCTTCGGCTTCTTCCTCGGTCGCGGCGGTCGGGCCGGTGTTGGTCAGCAGCAGCGTCTCGGCGTCGGGCGTCTGCTCGTACACCGCCACGCCCATGTCGTTGAGCATGGACACCACGACTTCCAGCGTCTCGGCGTCCACCAGCTTGTCGGGCAGGTGGTCGGAGATTTCGGCGTGGGTCAGGTAGCCGCGCGTCTTGCCCAGCTTGATCAGGGTCTTCAGGCGCTGGCGGCGCTTGAGCATTTCCTCTTCGGTCAGGACGGTTTCGTCCAGGCCGAATTCCTTCATCAAGGCCCGCTCCTTGGCCTTGCTGATCTTCATGCGCAGCGGCTTGACCTTTTCCGCCACGGCGGCCACCTCGGTCACGACGGGCTCGCTGTCGGCGAATTCGGCCTCGATGTCGGACAGGTCTTCTTCCTCGAGGCCCGGCTTGGCCGCCACGTCGCCGCCCTTGGGCTTGCGGCCGCGCTTGGCCCCGGCTTTGGCCGGGCTCTCGACCTCGGCCTTGGCCGGGCGGCCGGGTTTCTTCTTCAGCATCTCGTCATTGGCGGCAGCCGCCTTGACGGCGGTTTTTTTCGGCTCTTCCTTGGCGGCGGGCTTGGCGGGGGACTTCGTTGCGGACACGGGCGTAATGACTTTCGTTGCGGGCTTGGCGGCGGCTTTGGGTGCCGGCGTGGACGGAACCACTTTCAGCTGGGCCTTGGGCTGCGGGGCGGTGTTAACGACGGGTTTGACCGGCTTTCTCGCGACAGGTTTCGCTGCGGGCTTTGCGGGCTTCGCGGACTTTTGAGCGGGCATTCATACCTCGGGACAAAACGGCAAAACACAAAGGCGCCACAACAACCCGGCGCGGGTGAAGGCGAGATCAGGCGAGGGCGAACCCTGCCTCGGCGCGCGCAAGATGGTGGGCGAACATTTGGAGTGCAGTCCTTGCGGGTATATGGCCGTTGCCCTTGCTTGGGCGCCCGGATGTCTTCCGTGGCTGGCCGGTCCGGAGGTGCTGCTGTCGCTCTTGCCGCTAGCAAACCCTACATTATATCTTTCTTGGTGGTTTTCAAGAGAGAAAACTGCTGTTTCTTGAGCGCGAACTGCTCCTTGATCAGCTCGGTTTCCTGCCGGACGCGGTCCGGATCGGTGCCGGGCAGCTCGCGGACCTGCCTCAGCTGCAGGTCCAGCACGTCCAGCCGGAACGCGACGATGGCCGCCTGCAGTTCGGCGAAGGGGGTTTCCGGGTCGTCCACCACCCGGCCGTGCGGCTGCAGGCTGTCCTCGGCCAGTATGGCCAGCACGGTGGCCTCGAACTCCTGGCCCTGCACGCCCACCTGCAGCGCCGCCAGCGGCTGCACGCCATGCTCGTGGAACTCGCGGTCCAGCCATCGGAAGAAGGCGCCGAATTCGCCTTCCAGCCCGCACAGCACCTCGTGGTCGGCCACCGCCAGCGCATCCCACCAGCCGGCGTTGCGCAGCAGCAGGCGCGCGATGTTGCGCGCCCGCGCCTCGATCGACGGCCGGCTCGGGAAGCGCCGGTTCCAGCCGCGCGGCTCGGGCGCGGCCTGGCGGGAGGACAGGCGCTGGCGCGGCGCCGCGACTGCGCCCCAGGCGACCGCCAGGTCGCGCGGCTCCTCCTGGATGGCGGCGGCGATCTCGGCCAGCAGCTGGCGTTTCAGGCCGCCTTCGGGCAGTGCGCTCCATAGCGGCTTGGCGTTGGCCGCCATGCGCGCGCGGCCCTCGGCGGTGGACAGGTCGCAGCCCTCGCGTGCGATCTCCAGCACGAAGCGCGACAGCGGCAGCGCGTCGGCCACGTGGCGGGCAAAGGCGTCTTCGCCGAATTCGCGGATGAAGCTGTCGGGGTCGTGCTCGGGCGGCAGGAACAGGAACTTGACGGTGCGCACGTCGGTGGCATAGGGCAGGGCGCCGTCCAGCGCCTTGCGTGCCGCGCGCCGGCCGGCGGCGTCGCCGTCGAAGCTGAACACCACGCTGTCGGTGAAGCGGAACAGCTTCTGCACGTGCTCGGTGGTGCAGGCCGTGCCCAGCGTCGCCACCGCGTTGGGAAAGCCCAGCTGGGCCAGCGCCACCACGTCCATGTAGCCCTCGGTGACCAGCGCGTAGCCGCGCTCGCGCAGGGCGTTGCGCGCCTCGTACAGGCCGTAGAGCTCGCGGCCCTTGCTGAACACCGGGGTTTCCGGCGAGTTCAGGTACTTGGGCTTCTCGTCTCCGAGCACGCGCCCGCCGAAGCCGATGCATTCGCCCTTCACGTTGCGGATCGGGAACATCACGCGGTCGCGGAAGCGGTCGTAGCGCTTCTCGTCGTCTTCGTTGACGATGACCAGGCCGCTTTCGGCCAGCAGCGGGTCGTCGTATTCGGGGAACACGCTGGCCAGGCTGCGCCAGCCCTCGGGCGCATAGCCCAGGCCGAACTGCTTGGCGATTTCGCCGGACAGCCCGCGGCCCTTCAGGTACTCGATGGCCCGGGGGGAGGCGCGCAGGTGCTTGCGGTAGGCGGCACCGGCTTTTTCCAGCACGTCGCCCAGCGTGGCCTGCTTCTCGCGCTGCTCGATGGCGCGGGCGCGCTCGGCCGGCGAGATGTTCTCCTCGGGCACCTGCATGCCGTACTGGCCGGCCAGGTCCTTCACCGCCTCGACGAAGTTCATGCCCGCGTAATCCATGAGGAAACCCAGCGCATTCCCGTTCTTGCCGCAGCCGAAGCAGTGGTAGAACTGCTTGCTCGGGCTGACCGTGAAGGAGGGCGACTTCTCGCCATGGAAGGGGCACAGCCCCAGGAAATTGGCGCCGCCTTTTTTCAGCTGCACGTGGCGGCCGACGATCTCGACGACGTCGGCGCGCGAGAGCAGCTCCTGGATGAAAGACTGGGGGATCGCCATGGTGCTGAGTCGTCGTATTCTCCCCCAACGGCCGCCCACGGCCGCCCGCACCCTCATGACATAGGCAGACAACGGAGACCCGCATGCCCGCGCTGTTCGACCAGGACCTTCCCCGTAACGAAGCCAATTTCGCCCCGCTGTCGCCGCTGTCCTTCCTGGAGCGGGCCGCCGAGGTCTACCCGCGCCGCGTCGCCATCGCCCACGGCGCGCTGCGCCAGACCTGGGCCGACACCTATGCGCGCTGCCGGCGGCTGGCCAGCGCGCTGCAGCGCGGCGGCGTCGGCAAGGGCGAGGTGGTGGCCGTCATGCTGCCCAACACCCCGCCCATGGTCGAGGCGCATTTCGGCATCCCGATGGCCGGCGCGGTGCTCAACACGCTCAACACGCGGCTGGACCCCGAGGCCATCTCCTTCATGCTGGACCACGGCGAGGCCCGGGCGGTGATCGTCGACGTGGAGTTCGCGCTGGTGATGGAGAAGGCCATCGCGCTGCGCAAGGAGCAGCGGCCGCTGCTGGTCATCGACGCGGAAGACGCGTTGTTCACCGGCGAGGCACGGCGCATCGGCAGCACGACTTACGAAGACTTCCTCGCGCAGGGCGACGCGGACTTCGCCTGGGACCTGCCGGGCGACGAATGGGACGCCATCGCGCTGAACTACACCAGCGGCACCACCGGCAATCCCAAGGGCGTGGTCTACCACCACCGCGGCGCGGCCATCAACGCCATCTCCAACATCCTGGAGTGGGACATGCCCAAGCACCCGGTCTACCTGTGGACGCTGCCGATGTTCCACTGCAACGGCTGGTGCTTCCCGTGGACGGTGGCGGCGCGCGCCGGCATCAACGTCTGCCTGCGCCGGGTCGAGGCCAAGGCCATCACCGATGCGATCAAGGCGCACGGCGTCACCCACTACTGCGGCGCGCCGATCGTGCACAGCCTGCTGGTGAACGCGCCCGATGAGCTGAAGCAGGGGCTGCCGTCCGGCGTGAAGGCGATGGTGGCGGGTGCGGCGCCGCCGGCCTCGCTGATCGAGGGCATGGAGACGCTGGGCTTCGACCTGACCCACGTCTACGGCCTGACCGAGGTGTACGGCCCGGCCACGGTGTGCGCCAAGCATGCCGACTGGGACAGCCTGGACATCGGCGAGCGCGCCCGGCTGAACGCGCGCCAGGGCGTGCGCTACCACCTGCAGCGCGCGGCGCGTGTGCTCGACGGGCAGACCATGCAGCCGGTGCCGATGGACGGCGAGACCATGGGCGAGATCATGTTCCGCGGCAACATCACCATGAAGGGCTACCTGAAGAACCCGAAGGCAACGGCCGAGGCATTCGCCGGCGGCTGGTACCGTACCGGCGACCTGGCGGTGCAGTACCCGGACGGCTACATCAAGATCAAGGACCGCAGCAAGGACATCATCATCTCGGGCGGCGAGAACATCTCGTCCATCGAGGTCGAGGACGTGCTGTACCGCCACCCCGAGGTGCTGGCCGCGGCGGTAGTGGCCAAGCCCGATGCGAAGTGGGGCGAAACGCCCTGCGCCTTCGTCGAGCTCAAGGCCGGCTCGGCCCTCACCGCCGAGCAGGTGGTGGCGCATTGCAAAAAGCACCTGGCCGGCTTCAAGGTGCCGCGTGCCGTGGTGTTCGGCGAACTGCCGAAGACGTCCACCGGCAAGATCCAGAAGTTCGAGCTGCGCAAACGCGCGGGCTCCGCGCAGGCCATCGACACCTGAAGGACGCGATACTCGCGGCATGCGCGTTCTCAGTCCCGCTGCCGCCCACGTCCTGGCCCATCCGGGCGCATTCCTGCTGAAGGTGCTCAAGGGGTTCCAGGCCAACCAGGGGCTGCTGCTGGCCGGCGCGGTGGCGTACTACGCGCTGCTGTCGGTGGTGCCGCTGCTGATCCTGGCGGTAATCGCGCTGTCCAACTGGGTGGACCAGAGCGAGCTGCTCAGCACGCTCGGCCGCTACCTGGAGTGGCTGATGCCGGGGCAGTCGCGCGCCATCGTTGGTGAGCTGAACACCTTCGTGCAGCACAGCGACGTGATCGGCTGGCTGCTGCTGGTCACCATGCTGTTCTTCAGCTCGCTCGCGTTCACCGTGCTGGAGAAGGCGATGACGGTGATCTTCCTGCACCGGCTGAAGGTGCGGCGCCGCCATTTCCTGGTGTCGGCGCTGCTGCCCTACGTTTACATCCTGTGCCTGGGGCTGGGCCTGCTGATCGTCACGCTGGCGGCGGGCAGCCTGCAGGCCATCGGCCAGGAGAGCGTGGACCTGCTCGGCCACGAATGGTCGCTGAAAGGCTTTTCCGGGCTGCTGCTCTACCTGCTGGGGCTGGGCGGCGAGATCTTCCTGCTGACCTCGGTGTACATGGTGATGCCGGTCGGGCGGCTGTCGTGGCGCCACGCGCTGATCGGCGGCGTGACCGCGGCGCTGCTGTGGGAGATCACCCGCCATGTGCTGGTCTGGTACTTCAGCACGCTGTCGCAGGTGAGCGTGGTCTACGGCTCGCTCACGACCGCGATCGTGGTGCTGTTCAGCCTGGAGATCGCGGCCACCCTGCTGCTGCTGGGTGCGCAGGTGATCTCGGAGTACGAGCGCATCGAGCGCGCGCAGTCGTCCTCCGAGGGCAAGCCTACTTCGGCGCCAGGCGGATCGCGCCGTCCAGGCGGATGACTTCGCCGTTCAGCATGTCGTTCTCGAAGATGTGGCGGGCCAGCTTGGCATAGTCCTCGGGCGTGCCCAGGCGCGACGGGAAGGGCACGTTCGCGGCCAGCGCGTCCTGCACTTCCTTGGGCATGCCGAACAGCATGGGCGTGCCGAAGATGCCGGGGGCGATGGTCATGTTGCGGATGCCGTTGCGCGCCAGGTCGCGCGCGATCGGCAGCGTCATGCCGACCACGCCGCCCTTGGACGCGCTATAGGCGGCCTGGCCGATCTGGCCGTCGTAGGCCGCGACCGAGGCGGTGGAGATCATGCAGCCGCGCTCGCCGGTGGACTCGGGCTCGTTTTTGCACATGGCGTCGGCGGCCAGCCGGATCATGTTGAAGCTGCCCACCAGGTTGACCGTGATGGTCTTGCTGAACACGCCCAGGTTGTGCGCGCCGTTCTTGCCCACGGTCTTTTCCGCGGGCGCGATGCCGGCGCAGTTGACCAGGCCCATCAGCTTGCCCATGGAAACGGCCTTGGCCACCACGGCCTGGCCGTCGGCTTCCTGGCTCACGTCGCATTTGACGAAGGCGCCGCCGATCTCCCTGGCCACCGCCTCGCCCTTTTCGGCCTGCATGTCGGCGATGACGACGGTGCCGCCGTTGGCCGCCAGCATGCGCGCCGTGCCTTCGCCGAGGCCCGATGCGCCGCCGGTCACGATGAACACCTTGCCTTTGATCTCCATGGACTCGCTCCTGATGTCGTTGACGTTGACGTAAACGTCAATTATGGCAGGCCTTACTTGAAGCCCACCCGGTCGAGCATCTGCTGCACTTTCACCTGGTTGCCGGCCACCGCCGACAGCGGGATGGTCTCGGCCTTGAAGTCGCCGCTGCTCATGGCCTTCAGCGCGGGGTTGTTCACCTTCACGCCCTTGGCGGTGGGCCATTCGTTGTTGCCGTTGGCGAAATAGTTCTGCGCCGGCGCGCTGGCCAGGTATTCCAGGAACTTCACCGCCGCTTCCGGGTGCTTGCTGTTCTTCGCCATCGCGCCGCCGGCGATGTTCACGTGCGTGCCCCAGGACGACTGGTTGGGAAAGACGATGCCCACGCGTTCCATCAGCGCCCGGTCGTCCGGGTTGCCGGAGCGGATCAGGCGCGCGATGTAGTAGGTGTTGCTCACCGCGATCTGGCATTCGCCGGCGCCCACGGCCTTGATCTGGTCGACGTCGCCGCCCTTGGGGTCGCGCGCCAGGTTGCCGACCACGCCCTTGAGCCAGGCCTCGGCCTTTTGCTCGCCCAGGTGCTCGGTGACGGCGCCGAACAGCGACAGGTTGTACGGGTGCGAGCCCGAGCGGATGCAGATCTTGCCCTTGTTCACCGGGTCGGCCAGCTTCTCGTAGCTGTCCACCTCGGAACGCTTCACGCGGACCTTGTCGTACACGATCACGCGCGCGCGGGTCGAGAAGCCGAACCAGGCGGTGCCGTCGGCGGTGGGCCTGGAACGCAGCTGCTCGGGAATGGCGTCTTCCAGCGCCTTGGACCTGATCGGCTTGAACAGGCCCTCGGTCTCGCCCTTGTGCAGCCGCGCCGCGTCGACCAGCAGGATGACGTCGGCCGGGGAAGCGGTCCCCTCGGCCTTCAGTCGCGCCAGAATACCGGCGTCGTCCGCGTCGACGCGGTTGATCTTGATGCCGGTGGCCTTGGTGAAGTCGCTGTAGAGCGCCTCGTCGGTCGAGTAGTGGCGCGCGGAATACAGGTTGAGCACCTGCTCCTGCGCGACGGCGGGCGCCGCGAGGGCGAGGGCGGTGGCTGCGGTGGCGAAAGCCTTGGCGATCATGGGTGTCCTCAGGAAATTCCGTGCCGGTGGTTTGGCACACTGGCAGGCATGATAACGCGAATCATTCTCAATAAACTTGATCTCCGGCAAGGCCGGGCGGGCTTGGCATGGCTCTGCGCGGCGCTGCTCGCCGGGCTGCTGGCGGGCTGCGCCAGCACGCCGGCGCCCGCGCCGGTGGTCGTGCCGCCGGCACCCGCGGTGAAGCAGCCGCCGCGCATCGGCCTAGCGCTGGGCGGCGGCGCGGCGCGCGGCTTCGCGCACGTCGGCGTGATCCAGGTGCTGGAAGAAGCCGGCATCAAGCCGGCGCTGGTGGCCGGCACCTCGGCCGGCAGCCTGGTGGCGGCGCTGTACGCCAGCGGGCGCAACGGCAGGCAGCTGCAGCAGGCGGCCATCGAGATGGACGAAGCCGCGTTCACCGACTGGACGCTGCCGCTGTTCAACCGCGGCGTGCTGCGCGGCGAGGCGCTGGCGCGCTACGTCAACGCGCAGGTCGGCAACAAGCTGATCGAGGGCATGGCGCTGCCGCTGGGCATCGTCGCCACCGACCTGAACAGCGGCCAGGGCGTGCTGTTCCAGCGCGGCGACACCGGCACGGCGGTGCGCGCCTCGAGCGCCGTGCCGGCGGTGTTCCTGCCGGTGAAGATCGGTACGCACGAGTACGTGGACGGCGGCCTGGTCTCGCCGGTGCCGGTGCGCTACGCCCGGCAGATGGGCGCCGAGCTGGTGATCGCGGTGGACATCTCCAGCGCGCCGGAAGGCAATCCGTCGGGCGACCCGCTGCAGATCCTGCTGCAGACCTTCGCCATCATGGGCAAGAGCATCAACAGCTTCGAGCTGCGCGACGCCGACCTGGTGGTGCGCCCTGCATTGGTGGGCGTGGGCAGCGCCGATTTCGCCGCCAAGCGCCGCGCCATCGAAGCCGGCCGGGCCGCGATGCAGGCCTTGCTGCCGCAGCTCAGGGCGGCAATCGAGGCGAAGACGAAGTGAGCAGGCACAAAAAAGCCCCGGTCTTGCAACCGGGGCTGAAGGATCCCAGAAACCTGTGGAGGTGTCGAAAGGACCCGAGGAGACAACCTGAAAACCCCCGCTCGATCAACGAGAGCACGGGGTAGAGATGCTCCAGGCGGCGGAGTTCCCGCGTTTCGCGGGACCCGCTCGGCCGTTCGTTGTGCTTAGGCGGCGGTGGCGCGCTTGGCGCGGGTCGTGCCGGTCTTGCTGGCGTTCACGGCGGTGGAGGCAACCGCGTTGAAGTTGGCTTCGGCCACTTCGGCGGCCTGCTTCACGGCCTTCTGCACGGATTCCAGGGCGTTGTTGCCGGCGGCAACGGCGCTCTTGAACACGGCCACGGCGGTTTCGGAACCGGCAGGCGCGTTCTTGGAAGCGTTGTCCACCACGGACAGGAACTTCTGCTGGCTTTCGGCCAGCTGGGCTTCGACCGTGCGGCCGAACTCGGCACCGGCGGACGACGCGATGTCGTACAGGTGGCGGCTGTAGGCGGCGGTCTTCTCGGCCAGGGGCTGGAACAGGCTGGCCTGCAGGGCCACGAGTTCCTGCGCGTCCTTCACGCTCAGCACCGATTGGGTGGTGTCGGCGGCTTCGGCCAGCGCGGCACGGGTGGCGGTCACGTTCAGCTCGACCAGCTTCTCGACGCCTTCGAAGGCCTTGGTGGTCAGACCGAACAGGGTTTCGACGTTGGCCTTTTGGGCGGCCATGAATTGCTCAGCAGTCAGCATGTGATTCTCCGGAAAGTAGGTTGGATTTGCAGCTGCATGTTGCAGTGCAGCATGAACCAAGTATAAGGACGGCAAAGAGGATTGCAAGTCTTTTTTGCTGCAGTGCAGCATAGTACCGCAAAAGACCTCAGAACTGCCTGTTTGCCGCGTACCGACACAATGCGGCCATGCAGGTTTTCTATGCGGACCAGTTCGTGCTGCCCCTGCCGCCTGGCCATCGCTTTCCCATGGGCAAGTACAGCCTGCTGCGCGACCGCGTTGCCGCCGAGCTGCCCGAGCTGCGCCTGGAGCCGGCGCCGGCCGCCACCGACGGCGAATTGGCGCTGGTGCACACGCCCGGCTACATCGCCGCCATCTCCGACGGCTCCGTCGATGCCGCCGGCATGCGCGAAATCGGCTTTCCCTGGAGCCTGGCCATGGCCGAGCGGGCCCGCCGTTCGGTCGGCGCGACCATTTCGGCCTGCCGCGCCGCCTTTGCCGAAGGCGTCGCTGCCAACATCGCCGGCGGCACGCACCACGCCTATGCCGACAAGGGGGGCGGATTCTGCGTTTTCAACGACGCCGCGGTGGCATCGCGCCTGATGCAGGCCGAGCGGGGCAGGACAGGGCGCGAAGCGCTGCGGGTCGCCATCATCGACCTCGATGTGCACCAGGGCAACGGCAGCGCCCGCATCTTCCGGGACGACCCCAGCGTGTTCACGCTGTCGCTGCACGCACAGAAGAACTTTCCGTTCCGCAAGGAGGAGAGCGACCTGGACGTGGGCCTGCCCGATGGCTGCCGCGACGAGGACTATCTCGAAGCGCTCGATGGCGCATTGGCCGAACTGGAGCGCCGCTTCGCCCCCGGCCTGCTGATCTACCTTGCCGGCGCCGACCCGCACGAAGGCGACCGGCTGGGCCGCCTGAAGCTGAGCTGGGAAGGACTCCAGCAACGCGACCAGCGCGTGTTCGACTGGGCCTGGCAGCGGCGCCTGCCGCTCGCGATGGCGATGGCCGGCGGCTACGGCCACCGGGTCGAGGACACGGTGCAGGTGCAGGTCAACACCTTCCGGCTGGCGGCGGCCCATGCGCGGCGCTGGCAGAATCTGGCGCGATGAGCGAGCCCACCCAGGCCCCCGCGGCCGCCAAACCCCAGCCCGAACCCCGCAGCGCCTACAAGGCGTTCCGCACCATCGGCACGCGCTGGATGGACAACGACGCCTACGGCCACGTCAACAACGTCGTCTACTACAGCTGGTTCGACACCGTGGTGAACGCGCACCTGATCGAGCAGGGCGTGCTGGACATCGAGGCCAGCCCGGTCATCGGCCTGGTGGTGGAGACGCAGTGCAACTACTTTTCCTCCATCGCGTTCCCGCAGATGGTGGAAGCCGGCCTGCGGGTGGCGCGCATCGGCCAGTCCAGCGTGCGCTACGAGGTGGGGCTGTTCGCCCAGGGCGAGGCGCTCACGGCCGCCAAGGGCCATTTCATCCATGTCTACGTCGACCGTGCAAGCCGCCGCCCCGCGGCCTTGCCGGCCCCACTCAAATCCGTCCTGGAGGCCCTGCAGTGACCCAAGCGCAAGTCAGTACCGTGGTGAACGATCCCGCGAGCGTGGATGCGGCGATCGAAAGCCGCTTTTCCTGCCGTGCCTTCCTGCGCGACAAGCCGGTGCCGCGCGCGCTGATCGAAGACATCCTGCGTGTGGCCTCGCGTGCGCCGTCCGGCACCAACTGCCAGCCGTGGAAGACCTACGTGCTGCAGGGAGCTTCGCGCGACAGCCTGGTGGAGAAGGTGTGCGCCGCGCACGACGCGGGCTACGCCGATCCGGCGCGCGCTGCCGAGTACGTGGAAGAGTACGACTACTACCCGCAGAAGTGGACCTCGCCCTACATCGACCGCCGCCGCGAGAACGGCTGGGGCCTGTACGGGCTGCTGGGCATCGCCAAGGGCGAGAAGGACAAGATGCATGCGCAGCACCAGCGCAACTTCCGCTTCTTCGACGCGCCGGTCGGGCTGATGTTCACCGTCGACCGCATCATGGGCCGCGGCTCGCTGATGGACTACGGCATGTTCCTGGAGAACATCATGGTGGCGGCGCGCGCGCGCGGCCTGCACACCTGCCCGCAGGCGGCGTGGAACAGCTACGCGAAGATCATCCTGCCGCACGTGGGTGCGGGCGACAGCGAGATGCTGGTGTGCGGCATGTCGCTGGGCTACGCCGACCTGGCCGCACCGGTGAACGGCTTCCACACGCCCCGGGAGGCGGTGGAAGGGTTCACGACGTGGTGCGAATGACCTGACCGGTCAGAGCTTCCCGAACTTCTTCTTGGCGCTGGCCACGCAGTTGTCCTTGGCCTGGCCGGACATGGTGTCGCAGCGCTCCTTGGCGGCGGCGTACTGCGCATCGGACTTGTCTTCCTGCGCGTCCTTGCGCTCTTCCGTCGCCTTGCCGGAGTTGGCGCCCTTGGTGGCGGCGGCCTTGTCGGCCTTGGCGTTGCCCATTGCCGTGGTGTGCGCCGCCTTGGCGTCCTTCTTGCACACGTCCTTCTGGTTGCCGTTCTGGTCGTCGCACTTTTCCTTGGCCACGTCGTAGTCGGCGTCGGCCTTGGCCTTCTTCACCTTCTCGTCGTTGCGCGGGGTGGGCTTGTACGAGGCCTCGAGTTCGGCCTTGGCGACCTTCTCCTTGCCCTTGGCGTCGGCCTTGCAGATGTCCTTGGCGTTGTCCTTCAAGCCGTCGCACTGCTTCTTGTCGGCCTTGTAGGCGGACTCGATCTTGTCCTTCTGGGCCTTGTACTCGTCCTTGCTGACGGCGGCGCCGGCGCTGCCGGCAATGCAGAAGCAGGCCATCACGGCCAGCGAGACGATGTTGTGTTTCATGGGATGTTCCTTTTTCCTGGATTTGTTCATTGCGATTTGTCGAACCGGTGGTCCCGGTGCCGGAACTCCCATTCCCGCACCTGGCGCTCGGCCTCGTCCCTGGCCAGCCCGTGGCGCTGTTGAATGCGCCCGAGCAGCTGGTCGCGCCTGCCAGCGATCACGTCGAGGTCGTCGTCGGTGAGCCTGCCCCAGCGCTCCCTGACCTTGCCCTTGATCTCTTTCCACCTTCCCTGGATGCGGTCCTGGTTCATCGCAGACTCCCAACGTGACGGACGGCCGGCGCGCGACGCCGTGGAGCCACTCTAGGCAGCGGCCGGAACTGCCGCGGTAGGACGCGCGGGAACACTTTCGTAGGCAGGTGCCGATAGCTGAGCGTCGCCTCGCCGGATCGGCGCTGCCGGGCTGCGCGGATAATCCTGGGACCAACAAGAAAACAAAAGGCCCGGAGACATGAAGCAGTTGTGGCGCATACCGCTCGCCCTCGCCCTGTGCGTGCCCCAGATCGCCGGCGCGGCCGAGTTCGACGGGCGGCAGTTCGGGGTCGCCTGGGGCATCCCCTTCGCCGGCATTCTCCTGTCCATTGCGCTGTTCCCCCTGTTCGCCCCGCAGTTCTGGCACCACCATTTCGGCAAGGTGGCTGCGGCCTGGTCGCTGGCCTTCCTGCTGCCGTTCGCCGCGCTGTTCGGTGCGGGCACGGCCGTGGCGAGCTTCGCGCACGCGGCGTTGGCCGAGTACCTGCCGTTCGTGATCCTGCTGACCGCACTGTTCGCGGTGGCGGGCGGCATCCACATCCGCGGCAACCTGCACGGCAGCCCCGGCCTCAACACGGCAATCCTGGCCATCGGCGCCGTGCTGGCCAGTTTCATGGGAACCACCGGCGCCTCGATGCTGCTGATCCGCCCTCTGATCCGCGCCAACGACAACCGGCGCCACCGCGCGCACGTGATCGTGTTCTTCATCTTCATCGTCTCCAACGCCGGCGGCTCGCTCACGCCGCTGGGCGATCCGCCCTTGTTCCTGGGCTTCCTCAAGGGCGTGGACTTCTTCTGGACGGTGGGCCAGATTTTTCCGGAAACGCTGTTCCTGGTCGGCTGCCTGCTCGCCATCTTCTATGCGCTCGACTGGTGGTACTACCATCGGCGCGAGGAAATCCAGCCGGTCGACCCCACGCCTGACTCGCCGCGGGTGGCGTTCGACGGCGCGCGCAATTTCTGGCTGCTGGCCTGCATCGTCGGCCTGGTGCTGCTGAGCGGCGTGTGGAAGCCGGGCGTGGTGTTCCACGTGCTGGGCACCGACGTCGGCCTGCCTGGCCTGGTGCGCGACATCGGCCTGATCGTGGTCGCCCTGGTGTCGCTGCGCATCACGCCCGACGCCGTGCACAAGGACAACCAGTTCTCCTGGGGCCCGATGCAGGAAGTGGCCAAGCTGTTCGCGGGCATCTTTCTGACCATCATCCCGGTGATTGCCATGCTGCGCGCGGGCGTGGACGGGCCGTTCGGCCCGATCGTCGCTGCGGTCACGCGGCCCGACGGCTCGCCCGACCCGGCCATGTATTTCTGGGCTGCGGGGGCGCTCAGCTCGTTCCTGGACAACGCGCCCACCTACCTGGTGTTCTTCAACACGGCGGGCGGCGATCCGCAGGCGCTGATGACCACCTTTGCCGCGACCCTGGCCGCCATTTCCGCGGGCTCCGTCTTCATGGGTGCCAACACCTACATCGGCAACGCGCCCAATATGATGGTCAAGGCCATCGCCGAAGACCGCGGCATCGCCATGCCGAGCTTCTTCGGCTACATGGCATGGTCGTTCGGCATCCTGGTGCCGCTGTTCCTCATCATGACCTTCATCTGGTTCCGCTGACATCCATGACCAAACCCAGCATCCTCGTCACCCGCGCCACCTTCCCCGAAGTGCTGAGCAAGCTCGCGCAGCACTTCGAGGTCGAAGACAACCAGCCCGACACCGCCTGGGGCAAGCAGGACCTGATCGCGCGGCTGCGCGGCAAGACCGGCGTGTTCACCACCAGCGGCGAGCCCATCGACGCCGAGGTGCTGGCCGCCTGCCCGGATCTGCGCATCTGCGCCAACATGGCGGTCGGCTTCAACAACTTCGACCTGAAGGCCATGACGGCGCGCGGCGTGCTGGGCACCAATACCCCCGACGTGCTGACCGACAGCACGGCCGACTTCGGCTTTGCGCTGCTGATGGCCACCGCGCGCCGCGTGGCCGAGAGCGAGCATTACCTGCGCGCCGGCAAATGGGACCGCTGGCGCTACGACCTGTTCGCCGGCACCGAGGTGCACGGCAGCACGCTGGGCATCCTCGGCATGGGCCGCATCGGGCAGGGCATCGCGAAGCGCGGCGCACACGGCTTCGGCATGAATGTGATCTACCACAACCGTTCGCGGCTGCCGGCCGAGCAGGAAGCGGCGTGCAAGGCGCGCTACGTCAGCAAGGAAGAGCTGCTGCGCGAAGCCGACCACCTGGTGCTGGTGCTGCCGTATTCGCCCGAGGCGCACCACGCGATCGGCGCGGCCGAACTGGCGCAGATGAAGCCGACGGCCAACCTGGTCAACATCGCGCGCGGCGGCATCGTCGACGACGCGGCGCTGGCCGCGGCCCTGCGCGACAAGCGCATCGCCGCCGCCGGCCTGGACGTGTACGAGGGCGAGCCCAAGGTGCATCCCGACCTGCTGGCCGTGCCGAACGTGGTGCTCACGCCGCACATCGCCAGCGCCACCATGCCCACGCGCCTGGCCATGGCCACGCTGGCCGCGGACAACCTGATCGGCTACCTGGTGCACGGCAAACCGCTGACGCCGCTGAATCCCGAGGTGCTGGAGCGCAAATAGAGTGGACCTCTGGATCGTCGCCGGGCTGGGCACCGTGCTCGGCCTGGCCAACCTGGTGCTGTTGCTTGTGCTGCTGATGCGCAAGGCACCGGCGCAGGACGCGGGGCGGATGGAACTGCTGGCCGCCAACGAGCGGCTGGAGCGCGAACTGCGCCGCGAAATCAGCGAATCCTCGCGCGGCGCGCGCACCGAACTCACCCACACCCTGGGCAAGTTCCAGGACACCATGGTGCTGCAGCTGCAGTCGCTGAGCGAGGCCAACGCGCGCCGCATGGGCGAGGTGCGCCAGACGCTGGAAGCGCAGCTCAACGCCCTGCAGCAGACCAACGCCGCCAAGCTCGACGAGATGCGGCGCACGGTCGACGAGAAGCTGCAGACCACGCTGGAAGCGCGGCTGGGCGAGAGTTTCCGCCAGGTGGCCGAGCGGCTGGAGCAGGTGCACCAGGGCCTGGGCCACATGAAGACGCTGGCGCAGGGCGTGGGCGACCTGCAGCGCGTGCTGAGCAACGTGAAGAGCCGCGGCGTGTTCGGCGAGGTGCAGCTGGAAGCGCTGCTCGAACAGGTGCTGACGGTGGAGCAGTTCGGCAAGCAGGTGGAGACCAAGCCGCGCAGCAACCAGAAGGTGGACTTCGCGGTGCGCTTTCCCGGCCGCGTGCTGGACGGCCCGCCGGTGTGGCTGCCGATCGACGCCAAGTTTCCGCGCGAGGACTACGAGCGGCTGCAGGACGCGCACGACCGCGCCGACCTGGCCGGCGTGGACAGCGCGTCGCGCGCGCTGGAAGCGCGGCTGCGGCAGGAAGCCAGGTCGATCTGCGAGAGCTACCTGAGCCCGCCGCACACGACCGACTTCGCCATCCTGTTCCTGCCGGTGGAAAGCCTGTATGCCGAGGCGCTGCGCCGCCCAGGCCTGATCGACGCGCTGCAGCGCGACTACCGCGTCACGCTGGCCGGGCCGACCACCTTGCTGGCCATGCTCAACAGCCTGCAGATGGGCTTTCGCACGCTGGCGCTGGAGCAGCAGGCATCCGAAGTCTGGAAAGTGCTGGGCGCGGTCAAGACCGAGTTCGAGCGCTACGGCGAATGGGTGGCGCGCATCAAGGAGCAGGTGCAAAAAGCTTCCGACACGCTCGACAAGGCCGAGACGCGGACCAAGCAGATGCGCCGCGCGCTGAAGGTGGTGGAAGCGCTGCCGCAGGCGCAGGCGCAGGAGCTGCTGCCGCTGGCCGACGACCTGGGAGACGACGGCGATACCTGACCTGTTGCTGGCGCGCGCGGCCCACCGGAGCGCCGCGCCATGAACCGCGAGCTGGCGCGCCTGATCACGGCCCAGGTGTTCCTGCATGCCTGCATGGCTGGCACCCGCATGGCGGCGCCGCTGCTCGCGCTGCGCAGCGGCCACAGCGAAGCGGCGGTCGGCGTGCTGATCGCGCTGTTCGCGCTGACCCAGGTGTTCCTTGCCTTGCCGGCCGGCCGCTACGCCGACAAGCATGGCTTGAAGCGCCCGGTTGGCTTCAGCGTGGTCGCCGCCACGCTGGGCGGCGGGCTCGCCGCCGCCTGGCCGGTGTTCCCGGTGCTGTGCGTGTCCGCGCTGCTGACCGGCGGCGCGACCGGTGCGGCCTCCATCGCGCTGCAGCGGCACGTCGGGCGGCTGGCCGACACGCCCACGCAGCTCAAGCAGGTGTTCTCCTGGCTGGCGATCGGGCCGGCGTTCTCCAACTTCCTAGGGCCGTTCGCGGCCGGCGTGGTGATCGACCTGGCCGGCTTCCGCGCGGCGTTCGCGCTGCTGGCCGTGCTGCCGCTCACCTCGTGGTACTGGGTGCGCCGGGCACCCGAGATGCCGCCGGTGGAATACCCCGCGAGCAAGGGCAGGCAGCGCGCCTGGGACCTGTGGCGCGACCCGCTGTTCCGCCGCCTGCTGCTGGTCAACTGGTTCCTGTCGGCCAGCTGGGACGTGCACACCTTCGTGGTGCCGGTGCTCGGCCACGAGCGCGGGCTGTCGGCCTCGGTCATCGGCACGCTGCTGGGCGCCTTCGCGGTGGCCGCGGCCGCCATCCGCGTGCTGCTGCCGGCGGTGGCGGCGCGGGTGCAGGAATGGCAGCTGATCGCCGGCGCGATGATCGCCACCGCGCTGCTGTTCGGCGTCTATCCGCTGATGCACACGCCGCTGGCCATGGGCGCCTGTTCGGTGCTGCTGGGCGTGGTGCTGGGCACGGTGCAGCCGATGATCATGAGCATGCTGCACCAGATCACGCCCGGCCACCGCCATGGCGAGGCGGTGGCGATGCGGCTGATGGTGATCAACGCGTCGAGCGTGGCCATGCCCATGCTGTTCGGCGCGGCCGGCGCCGTGGTTGGCGTGGCCGGCGTGTTCTGGGCGATGGGGCTGATGGTGGCGGCCGGCATCCGGCCGGCCTTCAATCTGCGAGCTGGTAAAACGAGCGAATGATGTCCCAGGCCCGCTCGGGCTCGTCGGCGAACTGGAACAGGTCCAGGTCGGCCGGGGAGATCACGCCTTCCTCCACCAGGAATTCGAAGTTGATCAGCCGCTTCCAGTAGTCGGCGCCGAACAGCACGATGGGCACCTGGCGCGACTTGCGCGTCTGCACCAGCGTGATCACCTCGAACAGCTCGTCCAGCGTGCCGAAGCCGCCGGGGAAGGCCACCAGCGCCTTGGCGCGCATCATGAAATGCATCTTGCGCAGCGCGAAATAGTGGAACTTGAACGACAGCGCCGGCGTGACGTAGGGATTGGGCTCTTCCTCCATCGGCAGCGCGATCGACAGGCCCACGCTGATGCCGTCGGCCTCGTGGGCGCCGCGGTTGGCCGCCTCCATGATGCCGGGGCCGCCGCCGGTGGCGACGAACAGCTTGTCCTGCGCCGGCTTGCCTTCGCTGTGGCGCGCCACCAGCGCACCGAAGGCGCGCGCCTTCTCGTAGTAGTGGGCGTTGCGCGCCAGCGCCCGGGCGCGGCGCACCAGCGCCTCGTCGCCCGCGGCCTCGGCCTTCGCCACCAGCGCGGCGGCCTGCTCGTCGCTGCGAAAGCGGGCGCTGCCGAACACCACGATGGTGTTCTCGATGCCGTGGGCCTGCTGCTCGATGTCGGGTTTGAGCAGTTCCAGCTGGATGCGGATGCCGCGCGTTTCGCGGCGCAGCAGGAATTCGGGGTCGGCGAACGCCAGCCGGCCCGCGTCGGGGTCCAGCGGCAGGCCGGCGTCCGAATGGGCCTTCAGGGTGGCCCAGGCGTCGGCCAGCCGGCGATCGTGGATGTTGCGTGTGGATGCCATGCGTCATTGTGGGCCAAGCAAGTCACACCTTGGGCGCACCCGCATGGCGGCCGCACCGCGAACTCCGCTATCCTTGAGCCCAACAATGAGGGGACGCCGTTGGAAGCGCCGCTTTACCACGTCTTGCTCGAGGGGCAGCGGGTGGGTCCGTACGACCGCCGCACCATCGTGGGCATGCGCATCAAGAAAACGCTGACCAGCGACCACGTGCTGGTTGCCGGGGACGGCAGCCGCATCACCGTGGCCGACCTGGTCAAGCTGCGCGCGCGCGACAACACCTTCCAGCCCAACCGCAGCGGCAGCTATTCGGTGGTGCAGGCCACCTATTCGGCCAGCGTGGTCGAGGTGGCCGGCCGCGGGCCGGCGCTGCCGGCCTTCAAGGGCGAAGTGGAAACGCGGGTGCAGAACGAGGTGCTGCGCATCGCCGGCCGCCTGCGGCACGGCCTCGGCTGGAAGGACGGACGCGTCAAGCTGCCGCTGCAGGACATCCTGCACGCGCGCGTGCGCGGCACGCTGGTCGACCTCGGCCTGCGCAGCGCCGGCGAGGCGGAGTTGCAGCGCCTGACGCTGGAGCTCTTCACCCCGGAGGCTGCGAACGAGTTCGTCGGCTGGCTGCCCGCCGCCAAGCCCTGGCCGGATGCGGAGGTGGTGCTGCCGCCGGCGCCCAAGGGCCATCTTCTGGCCTGGGCCGTGGTGGTCGGCACGGCGGCCATCGTCGGGCTGGTGCTGGTGGTGGTGCTGACGCGGCACTGAGCGCCGCGCCGGCGTTCAGTGCCGGCGTTTCAGCGGATCCCCAGCGCCAGGCCGAGCGGCACGAACAGCACCGCCAGTGCATTGCCCAGCAGGATCATGGCGGCGACGCGCTCCGGCTCCTGCTTGTAGCGTTCGGCCAGCAGGAACTGCATCGCCGCCGGTGGCAGCGCGCCGAACAGCAGCAGCTGGGCCCGCGGCGTGCCTTCCAGCCCCATCGCCGCCGCGACGGCCAGTGCCACCGCCAGGCCGATCAGCGGCCGCGCGAAAGCGCCCAGCAGGCCGCGCGGCACGTCGGCGCGCTTGAGCGCCGTCAGGCGCACGCCCAGCGAGAACAGCATCAGCGGCAGCATGGCCTCGCCCAGCATCTTCATGCCGGTGAGCAGCATGTCGGGCGGCCGCACGCCGGTAGCCGCGCTGGCGAAGCCTAAAGCGCTGGCGATCATCAGCGGGCTGAGCAGCAGGTCGCGCGTGCGCGCATGGGCGCTGGTGATGCGCGCGCCCAGCGAGAAGTGCAGCAGGTTGCTGATGGAGAACAGCGCCACGGCGGCGCCGAAGCCCGCCTGCCCGAAAGCCAGCAGCGCCAGCGGCAGGCCCATGTTGCCGCAGTTGGTGAACATCACCACCGGCACCAGCGTGCGCGGCTGGGTGTGCGCGCCGCGCGCCACTGCCCATGCGACGGCGCCGCTGCCCAGGATCAGCAGCGCGCCACCCAGCAGCAGCGGGCCGTAGTCGCCCAGGTGGAAGTCCTTGCCGGCCAGCGCCGTGTACACCAGCAATGGCGACAGCACGTCCAGCACGATGCGGTTGAAGGCGCCGAGGTCCGGCCGGGCCCGGCGGCCATACCAGAAGCCCATGGCGACGATGAAGAACACAGGCACGATGACCTGCGCGATGCGCAGCAGCAGTTCCATCAGCCCGCCTCCTTCGCCAGCCAGCGCAGCAGGGGCGCCTGCGCCTGCGCCAGGCCCTTGTAGGCCAGCACGGCGGGCGACATGGAGGCAAGGGCCTCATGCAGGCGCCGGGCCTTGCCGGCATCGCCCACCGCCTCGGCCAGCGGCTGCAGCATCACGCGGATGGTGAACACCGCCTGGCGCGTGCCGGGGCCGACCGGGAAGAAAGTCTGGCGTTCGGCGCGCAGGAAACACTGCCGCGCGAACGCGGCGTCGTCCGCGGTCTCGGGCCAGGGGGTCCGCGCGTGCCGCCGCGGATGCTGGTCGTGGCGGCCGGACGGCGTGACCGTCCACACGAAGCGCTCCCAGGCGTCGCCGCCGGTCGCCAGCTGCACCAGGTGCTGCGAGGCGGCGAGCAGGGTGGCGTTGTCCGCCACCGGCGCATGCACGGCGGCCAGCGGCAATCCCACCTTCTCCTCGGGCGCCCAGTGCGATGGCACGCAGACGCACAGCCAGGGCAGGGTGCCGTCCGTGCCGTCGAGTACGGCCAGGTCTTCCTCGAACGCCAGCTCGGGCGGCACACCGCCGGCGAGGAAGGCATCGGCTTGCCTGCCGGCCTGGGTGGCGATGGCGCGCAAGGCGGGTGCCGCGTCGAAGCCGGGCACCGCGTGGCGCGACTGTCCGGCATCGAAGACCAGCTTCTTTTCGTGCCAGAGGGCGCTGCCTTGCGTGAGCGGCGTGAGGTGCCGCGCTCCGGGGGGAGGGCGCCGCAGCCCGGGCTGCATGCGAAAGGGTGCGGCAATCAGGTCGAAATCGAAGTCCATGCTTGGACCGATTGTCGTGCCTGGCGAAACGCGAGGCCCGCGTAAGGCCTATCGGTTGGGCAGGAAGGCGTCCGCGAAGAACGATGCCAGCGGCAGCCCGGCCTGCGTGCACAGCGCGCGCGCGGCCGCCTCGACCATCGCCGGATGGCCGCAGGCGTAGACCTGTGCGGCGCGCAGGTCCGCGTGGTCCCGCAGCACCGCGTCCTGCAGGAAGCCGCTGCGCACACCCGGCCGCGCCTCGGCGGCCAGCACGGGAACGAAATTGCCGCCGATGGCGCGCAGCAGCGCCGTTGCTTCCTCGGCCGCATACAGGTCCCGCATGCGCTGGCCGCCCCAGTAGAACGTGGTGCGCGGCGCAGCGCCTTCGCGCCGCAGCGCCAGCAGCATGGCGCGAACCGGTGCATAGCCGGTGCCGGTGGCCAGGAACACGCGCGGCCCTTCGCCCGGCCGCAGCGTGAAGCCGCCCAGCGGCCCCTGCAGCCGGATCTTCATGCCGGGGCGGATGCGCGCCTCGCCGAAGAAGCGCGACGAGCATGCGCCTTGCGGCACGTGGCGCACATGCAGCTCGATGCTGCCCTGCCGGTCGTCGGCCGAGGCGATGGAGTAGTTGCGTGCCGTGCCGTCCTTCAGGCACAGGCGCACGAACTGCCCGGCACGGAACGCGAGCGGCTCGCCCAGCATGCGCAGGCGCAGCACGGCGACGTCGTCCGCCGGGTAGCCGATGTCCTCGATCAGCGCGGCGTGCTGCGGCTGCGGCGCGTTCTCCAGCAGCCGCAGGCGCAGGTCGCCGCGCGCGAAGGTGCGGCACAGCAGCACCTGGCCGGCGTCGCGCTCGGCCTGCGTCAGCGCCGGCGTGTCGCCCAGCGTGTAGTCGCCTTCCAGCACCTGCGCACGGCAGCTGCCGCAGCCGCCGGCCAGGCAGCCGCTGGGCAGGGCGACGCCGGCCTGCAGCGCCTGCACCAGCACCGGCTGCGCGCCGTCGGCCGTGAAGGGGCTCGCGGCATCCTCGGCGTGGATGGTGTGCAAGCCCAGCATCGCTTCAGGCGAATTCGGCCGCGCTGTCCTGCGCCAGGCGCAGCTCGATCAGCCGGCGCGCCATGCGCGGGCCGGCATCGGCAACGATGCCGACGATCGGCCCCGGTGCGCGCGTGCGCAGCACTTCCTGCTGCGCTTCGATCACCACGCGGTCCTCCTCGAAGGCGGCGGCCACCTGCGCCTGGATCTCATCGGTCAGCGCCTCGTCGTCCAGCCGGAAGTCTCGCGCATGGGTCCAGAAGTAGTGCGTGGTGTGCGCGGTTTCCGGCGTCTGGATCGAGGTGTTGCGGAACTGGATGCCGCCCTGGCGCACGCCCTGCGGCGCGCCGGTGCCGGTGGGGCACGAGCCCGCGTCCAGCAGGAAGGTGCCGGGCGGGTACCAGCGGAACACCAGCCAGCGGTCCACCTTGCCCTGCATGCCGGCTTTGGCGTGCAGCGGCGTCGGCGCGGAATCGATGTCCCAGCGGCTGACCTCCACGCCGCCCTCGATCTCGCGGTACGCGGGCTGCGTCTGCGCGGTCTGCGGCGTGCCCAGCGTGGCCAGGTGCACGAAGCTCAGGTGCGACAGGTCCAGCAGGTTGTCGGTGATGAGCTGGATGTTGGCGCGGTAGTGCATGTAGCCCGGCTTCCAGCACCAGCCCGCATCGCTCTGCCACGGGATGGCCGGCGGGCGCGAGTCCCCTGCCAGTTCGCGCTCGCCCATCCAGATCCAGACGAAATGATCCTGCTCGCACACCGTGAACGCGCGTACCGCGGCCTGCGGCGGCACGTGCGCCTGCGCCGGGATTTCCACGCAGCGGCCGTTCGCGTCGAACTTCAGCCCGTGGTACATGCAGCGGATGCAGTCGCCTTCCACGCGGCCGAGCGACAGCGGCGCGGCGCGGTGGCAGCAGCGGTCTTCCAGCGCCACCGGCCGGCCGGCGGCGTCGCGGTACAGCACCACGCGCTCGCCCAGCAGCGTGCGCGCCAGCGGCGTGCCCGCCTGCAGCTCGTGGTCCCAGGCCGCCACGTACCAGGCGTTGCGGATGAACTCGGTCTGTTCCAGCATCGCGCTGTCCCTCTTCAGGCGCCGGTGAGCAGGCAGATGTCGGAGTGCGCGTACTTCAGCCGCCACTGCATGGCCTGCCGGTACTCGGGCGAGAAGTAGAACTCGCGGGCGCGGTCGATCGACGGGAACTCGGCGATCACCACGCGGCCGGTCGGCCGCTTGCCTTCCAGCAGCCGCGGCTGGCCGCCGCGCACGATGAAGCGGCCGCCGAAGCGGTGCACGATCGGCGTGGACATCTTCGGGTACTCCATGTACTTCTCCAGGTCGGTCGGGTGCATCTCGGCGTAGAGATAGCCCTTGGGGCCGCCCGGCGCCGGCCCTTCCATCTGCGCCGGGTCGTTGCCGGTCAGGATGGCGTAGTGCGTGCTCGCCGCGGCCACGCGGTACGGAATCGCGTCCTGGTATTGCTCGCCGCGGTAGAAGGCCTGCGCCGCATCCACCGAAGGGAATTCGACCAACGCGATGCGCGTCACCTTGCGGTCACCTTCGATCACTTCGGGCGAGCCGCCGCGCACCACGAAGCGGCCGCCGGCCGCCTCCACCGCCGGGCCGGAGCGCGAGGTGTATTGGGTGTAGGCGGTGGCGTCGTGCACCGTGATGTCGGCCAGGCAATAGCCTTTGGGAAGAGGGGTCGTCATGTGCTGGGCTCCAGGATGGACAGAGGTTCGAAAGAGGGCGCGTCGGGCTGCGTGGCAGCCTGCGCCGCCATGCCGCCGTCGACCGGCAGCACCGCGCCGGTGACGTAGCTGCTGGCATCCGACAGCAGCCAGGCGATGGCCTGCACCACTTCGTGCGGCTGGCCGTTGCGCTTCATCGGCACCATGGCGGCGGTGCGCTGCAATTGGTCCTGCGTGGAACGCCGCAGCAAGGGTGTATCGATCGGGCCCGGCGCCACCGCGTTGACCCGCACGCCGCCTTGCGCCGCTTCCAGCGCCGCGCCTTGCGTGAGGCCGATCACGCCGGCCTTGGTGGCCGAGTACGCCACCCAGCGCGGCTGCCCGCGCAGGCCGTAGATCGAGGCCAGGTTGACGATGCTGCCTCGCCGCTGCGGCAGCAGGTGCAGCAGCTGGGCACGCAGCGCGTGCAGGGTGGCGCGCAGGTTGACGTCGATCACCCGGTCCAGCGTGTCCGCGTCCTGCGCCACCAACGCATCCGGCCGGCCTTCGGTGCCGGCGCAGTTGACGGCGCCCTGGTAGCCGAGCGCGGCCGCCTCGTGGAACAGCTGCGCGCGCGACGCCGGCTGCGCCAGGTCGCAGGCGAAGCTGGCGACTTCGCCGCCGCTCTCGCGCACCAGCGCGCTCAGGCCCTCGGCATCGCGGTCCGCCGCGATCACGCGCACGCCGCAGTGCAGCAGGTGGACCGCGGTGACGCGGCCGATGCCGGAGGCGGCGCCCGTCACGAGCACGGAAGCGGGGAATGTTGCGAGCGGTATCTGCGTGGCCATGGACGCACTGTAGGCAGCGGCCGCCCGCGCGGATTGAAGATTTTTGCGCGTGCCGCCGCGCGTGCTCAGGCGAGCTGGTGGTAAGCCGTGGCGTAGAGCTTGGGCGTGACGCCGCGCATCTTCTTGAATTCGCGGATCAGGTGGGCCTGGTCGGAGAAGCCGCATTCCACCGCCACCTCGGCCGGCCGGCCGCCCTGGCGCAGCTGCGCTTCGGCGCGGTGCACCCGCAGCTGGTTGCGAAAGAACACGGCGGGCACGCCGAACACGCGGTGGAAGGCGCGGCTGAAATGCTGCGCGCTCATGCCCAGGCGCGCGGCCACGTCGGCGATCGCCGGCGTGCCCTGGTCCTCGCCGTCGCGCTCGAGCTCGGCCACCACGCGCCGCTGGAAGTCGTGCATGTCCAGCGGCGGCGCCTTCTGCGCGGTGTGCGCCTCCAGGATGTCCTGCAGGCAGGCGGTCAGCGCCTCGCCCTGCGCCGGCTCGCTCAGCGCCTCGGCCAGCCGCCGCGCGAGCGGGCTGGCGGGCACCACCGTGCCGGTGAAGGAGAGGAACTGCGCGCCGTCGCCATCGGCGCGCGCCGCCACGCCCGGCAGGTCGTCGAAGTACACGGCGCGGTACTCCACGTCCGGGCTGCAGCCGGCGGTGTGCACCTCGAACGGGTTGATCAGCACCAGGTCGCCGGCATGCGCCGCGTGCGGCTGCCCGCCGGCTTCGAACTCGCAGCAGCCGCGCACGATCGCGCCGGCATAGAACTCCGTGTGGAAGTGCGGCGTGAAGCGGTGCGAGCGGTCCTTCCAGTGCAAGACCTTGGCGCGGGTGTCCATTCAAGGAGTCTAGCCGCGTGCCCGCGGCGCGTCGGACAGCCAGCGCTGCAGCACGGCCGCCAGCGCATCCAGGTCGATCGGCTTGGCCAGGTAGCCGTCCATGCCGGCCTCGGCACAGAGGCGCCGCTCGCGCTCCATCGCATTGGCCGTCATCGCCACCACCGGCAGGTGGTCGAAGCGCGCCTGCCGCCGGATCTCGCGCGTGGCGGTGACGCCGTCCATCACCGGCATCTGCATGTCCATGAACACCAGGTCGTAGTGCGCAGCCGCCAGCTTCGCCAGCGCGACCTCGCCGTCCTGCGCCACGTCCACGGTGATGCCGGCGTCCTGCAGCAGTTCGCGCGCCACCTCCTGGTTGATGTCGTTGTCCTCCACCAGCAGCACGCGCTTGCCGTGCCAGGTGGGAGATGCCACGGCGGTGGGCGCGGGGCCGATGCCGGGCATGCCGGTGTGGTCGATGCCCAGACGCGCGGTGAACCAGAAGGTGCTGCCGCAACCGGCGGCGCTGCGCACGCCCACCTCGCCGCCCATCAACGCGGCCAGCCGGCGGCAGATCGCCAGGCCCAGGCCGGTGCCGCCGAAGCGGCGCGTGGTGGATGCGTCGGCCTGCGAGAAGCTCTGGAACAGCCGCGCCTGCTGTTCGGGCGTGAGGCCGATGCCGGTGTCCTGCACCTGCATTTCCAGCAGCACGGCGTCGGCGGTCTTTTCGCGCACCGACACCGACACCGCGATGCGCCCGCGCTCGGTGAACTTCACCGCGTTGTTCAGGTAGTTCAGCAGGATCTGGCCCAGCCGCAGCGGGTCGCCCAGCAGCGCATTCGGCACATCCGGCGCGACGTCGAACACCAGCCCCAGGCGCTTCTCGCGGCAGCGCTCGCCGATCAAGGCGGCGGTGGTGTCCAGCAACTGGCGCGGGGTGAAACCGGTCTCCTCCAGGTCGAGCTTGCCGGCCTCGATCTTGGAGAAGTCCAGGATGTCGTTGATGATGCCCAGCAGGTGCTGGCCGGCCGACTGCACCTTCTGGATGTAGTCGCGCTGGCGCGGCGCAAGCTCGGTCCTCAGTACCAGGTGCGACAGGCCGATGATGGCGTTCATCGGCGTGCGGATTTCGTGGCTCATGTTGGCCAGGAAATCGGACTTCATGCGGTTGGCGTCCTCGGCCGCTTCCTTGGCGCGCCGCACCTCTTCCTGCTGCTCCTTGCGCAAGGTGACGTCGCGGCCGATCGCCACGATGCCCAGCAGCCCGCCGTCGCGGCCGCACAGCGGCGAGCGCACTGATTCCATCACCGTCACGCGGCCGTCCGGCCAGCGCGCCTCGTGCTCGTGGCGATACGGCTGCAGCGTGCGCAGCACCTGCGCGTCGCCGGCGCGCATGCGGTCGGCTTCGGCGGGGAACAGCGCGTGCGTGGTCCAGTTGCGCAGCTCGGCCGAGCTCTTGCCGACCAGCCGGCTATAGGCGGCGTTGCATCCGAGGTAGACGCCCTGCGGGTCCTTGTAGAGGATCGGGTCGCCGATCGAGTCGAGCAGGGCTTCCAGCAGCACCTGGCGTTCGCGCAGCGCGGCGTTCTCCCGGCGCAGCTGCGCGAGCAGGCTGTCCTGGTCCATGTCGGGTTGCTGAAGGGTCTCGCGCATCATTCCCTCTATGGAACGACGGCCGGCGGGTCGCGCCTTAAGGCATCGACCTATGCGCCCTAGGGATTTGGCCGGCACCGCGCCGGCGATCACCCGTGCCGCGCCGGCTCCACCATCGGCAGCGTGTCGTGTGCCTGCGCGACCACCGCGCCGGGAATCGCCTGCGCCGCGGTGCGCACCGCGTTGGCGACGATGTCGGCCAGCCGCGCGGCCGGCGGCGAGAGTTCGTGGTCGGCGCGCTGCAGCGCCAGCCCGAGCGAGGGCAGCACCGGCAGGCCGCCTTCGCCCGGCACCAGCGCGCGCAGGCTGGACGGCAGGCCCAGCTGGGTGCGGATGCTGATGCCCAGGCCGGCCGCCACGGCTGCCCACAGCGCGCCCAGGTTGGGGCTGCTGAAGGCGTGGCGCCAGGGAATGCCGGCCTTGTCCAGCGCGGCGGCGCCGGTGAAGCGGAAATAGCAGGGCATGTCGAACGCGGCCACCGACAGCGGCTCGCCGTCCTCGCCATGCCAGCCCTCGTACATGCCGGCCGGCGCGATCCAGCGCATCGGCACGTCGGCCAGGTGCTCGGTGTTGCGCGCCGGCGTGCCGGCTTCCCAGACCAGGATCAGGTCGAGCCGGTCGGCGGTGATCTTGTCCAGCAGTTCGGCGTTGCGCGCCACGCGCGCCTCGACCCGCACCTTGGGGTGGGCGCGGGCGAACGAGCCCAGCACCTGCGGCAGCAGCGCCTCGCCGAAATCCTCCTGCACGCCCAGGCGCACGCAGCCCGCCAGTTCCACGCCGCGCACCGCGCCAGCGGCTTCGTCGTTGAGCTCGAGCAGGCGGCGCGCGTAGGCCAGCATGGTCTCGCCGGTGTCGGTGAGCGCCAGGCCGCGGCCCGACTTGCGGAACAGCGGCTCGCCGACCTGTTCCTCCAGCCGGCGCAGCTGCGCGCTGACCGCGGAGGTGGACCGCGCGAGGCGGTCCGCCGCCTTGGCATAGCTGCCCAGCTCCATGCCCATCACGAAGCTGCGCAGCACGTCGATGTCGAAATTGAGGCGCCGCATGCGACCCATTGTGGGAGCCGGGCGGCGCGCCCGTCAATGCCGCGACCGTGCGCTTTTGCGCAACCGTGGGTTCCAAATGAATTGATAGTCGCGCGCGCGCCGGCTCACCAGAATCGCCTCCCACACAGACACCGACAGGGAGCAACGCCACATGGGACAGACCCGCATGATCGCCGCCGACACGATGCTGATCCTCCTGAACGGCCAGTGGGTCGAGTGCGCCGATGGCGCGACCTTCGCCGTGGAGAACCCCGCCACCCGCACCCCGATCGCCAACGTGCAGCGCGCCGGCGCGGCCGACGTCGATGCCGCCGTGTCGGCCGCTGCCGCTGCGTTCCCGCAATGGAGGAACATGCCGGCGCGCGAGCGCGGCCGCCTGCTGCTGCGCATCGCCGACGACCTGGACGCCGCCGTGGAACCGATCGCGCGCACGCTGGCGCAGGAGACCGGCAACGCCATCCGGCCGCAGGCGCGGCCCGAGGTGAAGGCGGCGGCCGACCTGTTCCGCTACTTCGGCGGGCTGGCCGGCGAGCTCAAGGGCGAGACCGTGCCGCTGAACGCCGCCACGCTCAACTACACGCTGCGCGAGCCGGTCGGCGTGGTGGGCGCCATCATCGCCTGGAACGCGCCGGTGGGGCTGGCCGCGGCCAAGCTGGCGCCGGCACTGTGTGCCGGCAACACGGTGGTGCTGAAGGCCGCCGAGGATGCGCCGCTGGCGGTGCTGGAAGTCGCACGCATCTGCGCCCGGCACCTGCCGCGCGGCGTGCTGAACGTGCTGACCGGCCTGGGCACCGAATGCGGCGCGGCGCTGGTCGCGCACCCGGGCGTGGGCAAGCTCACCTTCACCGGCTCCACCGAGGTGGGCAAGAGCGTCATGCGCGGCGCGGCCGACCGCATCGCATCGGTGTCGCTGGAGCTGGGCGGCAAGAGCCCGAACATCGTCTTCCCCGACGCCGATGCCGACTGGGTGGTGGAGGGTGCGCTGGCGGCCGCGCGCATCACGCGCCAGTCGCAGTCGTGCACGGCCGGCACGCGGCTGCTGGTGCACCGCGACATCTTCGATTCCTTCCTGGCCAAGCTGGACGTGCGCCTGCGCGCCCTGGTGCTGGGCGATCCGCTGGATGAAGAAACGGACATGGGCGCACTGGCCAGCGAGCGCCAGTTCGCACGGGTCTGCGGTTATGTGGATGAAGGCCTGCGCACGCCCGGCGTGCGGCTGGTCACGGGCGGCAAGCCGCCGGTGACCGGGCCGCTGGCGCGCGGCTACTTCACGCTGCCGACCGTGTTCGCCAGCGAGAGCAACGACTGGCGGCTGGCGCGCGAGGAAATCTTCGGCCCGGTGCTGGTGGCGATCCCCTGGTCCACCGACGAGGAGGCGCTGCGCATCGCCAACGACTCGCACTACGGCCTGTCCGCCTTCGTGTGGACAAGGGACATCGGGCGGGCGCTGCGCACCGCGCACGCGCTGGAGGCCGGCTACGTGCAGGTGAACCAGGGCGGCGGGCCGGTGCCGGGGCAGTCGTTCGGCGGCGTGAAGCAAAGCGGCATCGGGCGCGAGCATTCGCTGGAAGGCATGCTGGAGGCCTACACCACGCGCAAGAACGTCTGCGTCAACCTCGGCGTGCCGGCGGCGTGATGGAGCGCGCGAACGTCACCGTGGAGACGGCCCTGCCGCTGCGGCCCAGCTGGGCCGAGGTGGACCTGGACGCCGTCGCCTTCAACGTGCGGCAGATCCGCGCATTGGTGGCGCCGGGTGTGCGGGTGTTCACCTGCATGAAGTGCGACGCCTGCGGCTGCGGCGCGGTGGAGGTGGCGCGCGCGGTGGAGCAGGCCGGCGGCGACGGGCTGGCGTTCGGCGACGTGGATGCGGCGCTGGCCTGCCGCCGCGCCGGCGTGGCGCTGCCGATCCTGCTGTATCCCTCGTGCCTGCCCGATGCCGCGCCGCTGCTGGCGCGCGAGCGGCTGATGCCATCGCTGTCCACCCTGGCCGACGTGCGCGCCTGGGACGCGGCGGCCGATGCGCCGCTGGATGTGTTCCTGAAGATCGACGGCGGCGCGCTGCGTGCCGGCGCGTTGCCGGATGCCGCGGCGCAGGTCGCCGCCGCCATCCACGCGAGCCGGCACCTGCGGCTGGCCGGCGCCTACGGGCACCCAGTCGCCTACGGGCTGGCCGATCCGCGCTACGAGGCCGAGCAGATCGCCGCCATCGAACGCGCCTTCGACGCCGTCGCGCGTGCCGTGCCGCTGCCGGTGCGCATGCTCTCCAGCTCGGAGATTTTCCTGAAGCATCCGCGGCTCGACGGCGACGCCGTCGACCCCGGCCGGCTGGTGCTCGGCATGGACTTCCCCGCCGTGCCCGAACGCGACTGCGCCTGGCGCCCGGCGCTGGCCGGCATCAAGAGCCGGCTGGTGATGGCCAAGGACGTGGACCTTGCCGGCGACGTCGTCGCCGCGCCGTACTTCCCGCTGCGCCCCGGCATGCGCATCGGCCTGATCCCGCTCGGCTGGGACGCCGGCCTGCCGCGCAAGCTGCCGCAGGAGCCTTGCGTGCTGGTGCGCGGGCGGCGCGTGCGGCTGCTGCCGCCGGTGCACGCCGAACTCACGCGCGTGGACCTGACCGACGTGCCCGAAGCCGCGGTCGGCGACGAGGTCGTGCTGCTCGGCGAAGGAGACGGTGCGCGCATCGACATCGCCACCTTCTGCGCGCTCTGGTCGATGCAGCCGCTCGACCTGCACACCGGCCTGGCCGGCCGCCTGCCCAAACGCTACCTGGGCCAACCGCTTCACCACAACGCGCCCCGCGGGGCATGAGGGACACCGAGATGACGACAACCAAGAAGACATGGCTGGCACTGCTGCTGGCCGCTGCCTGCACGGCGCTGCAAGCGCAGGCGCCGGCCACGGTGCGCATCGGCGTGCTGTCGGACATGAGCGGGCCGTTCTCCGGCTGGTCGGGCAAGGGCTCGGCGCTGGCTGCCGAGATGGCGGTGGAGGACTTCAAGCGCACGCGGCCGGGCTTCCCGTACAGGATCGAGCTGCAGTCGGCCGATTTCCAGCTCAAGCCCGACCTGGCCGTGACCATCGCGCGCAAGTGGGTCTTCGACGGCGTCAACGCCATCGTCGACGTGCCGCACTCCACCTCGGCGCTGGCCGTCAATGGCGCGCTGCGCGGCTCGAACGCAGCGTTCCTGATCACCGGCGCGCAGCACGACGACCTCACCACCAAGGAGTGCTCCGCCAACAGCGTGCACTGGACCTTCGACACCGCCTCGCTGGTGCGCCCCGCGGTCAGCACGCTGGCGCGCGGCGGCCACAACAGCTGGTTCTTCGTGACGGTGGACTTCGCCGGCGGCAAGTCGATGGAGGAGTACTCGCGCGCAGTACTGGCCGAGAACGGCGGCCAGGCGGTGGGTGGGGTGCGCACGCCGCTGGGCGCGCCCGACTTCTCCAGCTTCCTGCTGCAGGCCCAGGCTTCCAAGGCCAAGGTGGTGGCGCTGATCCAGGGCGGCAGCGACGCCGTCAACGCGATGAAGCAGGCCGACGAGTTCGGCCTGCCCAAGGGCCAGAAGCTGGTGGTGCCGTTCCTGCAGCTGACCGACGTGCAGGGTATGGGCCTGGCGCTGGCGCAGGGCCTGACCTTCACCGAGGCCTTCTACTGGGACGCCGACGAGGGCAAGCGCGCTTTCGCCCGCCGCTTCGCCGCGCGCTTCGGCGGCCGCATGCCGACCGCGGTGCAGGCCGGCGCGTATTCCGCCGTGCAGCACTACCTGGGCGCGGTGGAAGCGGCGCGCTCCACCAACGGCCCCACCGTGGTGGCCAAGATGAAGGAGCTGCCGGTGACGGACGCCGCGTTCGCGCCGGGCCGGGTGCGCGCCGACGGCCGCATGGTGCACGACATGTTCCTGGTGGAGGTGAAGGCGCCGGCGGAATCGAAGGCCGACTGGGACCTCTACAAGGTGGTCAAGCGCATCAAGGCCGAGGACGCGTTCCGCCCGATGTCGCGCGACTGTGCGCTGGTGCGCTGAGGCGGGGCCGCGATGAGCGAGTGGATGCTGGAAACGCAGGGGCTGGGCAAGTCCTTCATGGGCCTGCGCGCCGTGCACGACGTGCACCTGCGGGTGCGGCGCGGCTCGGTGCACGCGCTCATCGGCCCCAACGGCGCGGGCAAGACCACGCTGTTCAACCTGGTCACGCGCTTCGTCGCGCCGAGCGCGGGCCGCATCCGCTACCGCGGTGAGGACATCACGGCGCTGCGGCCCGAACAGCTCGCCCGCATCGGCCTGGCACGCTCGTTCCAGATCTCGGCGGTGTTTCCCGAGCTCACGGTGCTGCAGAACGTGCGCCTCGCATTGCAGCGCGCGCGCATGCCCTGGTACGTGTTCTGGCGCGGCGACGCGGCGCTGCAGGCGTTCGACGCGCAGGCGCTGCGCCTGCTGGAGCAGGTCGGCCTGGCGCCGCTGGCGCAGCGCCGCGCAGGCGAGCTCTCGTACGGGCGCAAGCGCGCGGTGGAAATCGCCACCACGCTGGCGCTGGATCCGCAGCTGCTGCTGCTGGACGAGCCGATGGCCGGCCTGGGCACCGAGGACATCGCGGCGGTGGCCGCGCTGATCCGCGCCGTGAGCCGCGACCGCACGGTGCTGATGGTGGAGCACAACCTGCCGGTGGTGGCCGACCTGTGCGACCGCGTGACGGTGCTGGCGCGCGGCGAGATCCTGGCCGAAGGCGGCTATGCCGAGGTGGCGGCCGACCCCGCGGTGCGCACCGCCTACATGGGCACGGGGCTGCAATGACGCTGCTCTCGGTGCGCGGCCTGCACGCGTTCTACGGCGACAGCCACGTGCTGCACGGGCTGGACTTCGAGCTGGCGCGCGGCGAACTGGTCACGCTGATCGGCCGCAACGGCGCGGGCAAGACCACCACGCTGCGCGCGCTGATGGGCCTGGTGCAGCGCCGCGGCAGCGTGCTGCTGAAGGACGCGCAGACGGTGGCCTGGGCGCCCGAGCGCATCGCGCGCCTGGGCATGGCCTACGTGCCGGAGGACCGCGGCATCTTCGCCAGCCTGACGGTGGAAGAGAACCTGATGCTGCCGCCGGTGGTGGCCGCCGGTGGGCTCACCCTTGCAGAGATCTACCGGCTGTTTCCCAACCTGCTGGAGCGCCGCCGCAACCCGGGCACGCGGCTGTCGGGCGGCGAGCAGCAGATGCTGGCCATCGCCCGCGTGCTGCGCACCGGCGCCGACCTGATCCTGCTGGACGAGCCGACCGAAGGCCTGGCGCCGGTGGTGGTGCAGCAGATCGCGCAGGCGGTGAAGCTGCTGAAGGCGCGCGGCTTCACCGTGCTGCTGGTGGAACAGAACCTGGCTTTCGCCGAACTGCTGGCCGACCGGCACTACCTGGTCGAAGACGGCCGCATCGCCGGCTGCGTGGCCGCGCAAGACCTCGCGCGGCCCGGCCAGCGCGAGCGCATCCACCGCTGCCTGGGGCTTTGAACACGATGCCGCTCTTTTCGATCTCCCTTCCCGCGCTGGCCGGCCAGCTGACCATCGGCCTCATCAACGGCGCGCTGTACGCGACGCTGAGCCTGGGCATGGCCATCATCTTCGGGCTGCTGCGCGTGGTGAACTTCGCGCACGGCGCGCTGTACATGGCGGGCGCCTACGTGGCCTGGATCGCGCTGGACAGCCTGGGCCTGGGCTACGGCTGGGCGCTGCTGCTGGCGCCGCTGCTGGTGGGCGCGGCCGGTGCGCTGATCGAGCGCACGCTGCTGCGCCGCGTCTACGGCCTCGATCCCTTGTACGGCCTGCTGCTCACCTTCGGCATCGCGCTGGTGCTGGAAGGTGGCTTTCGCCAGGCCTACGGCACCTCCGGCCAGCCGTACGCGGTGCCGGCCTTCCTGGGCGGGCGCACGCTGCTGGCCGGCGTGGCCCTGCCCAACTACCGGCTGTGGGTGGTCGGCTTCTCGCTGGCGTTGTGCGGCGCGGCCTGGCTGCTGGTCGAGCGCACCCGGCTGGGTGCCTACCTGCGCGCCGCCACCGAGGACGCGGCGCTGGTGCGCGCCTTCGGCGTGCGCGTGCCGCGCCTGCTGACCTTCGCCTACGCGTTCGGCGCGGCGCTGGCGGCGCTGGGCGGCGTGCTGGCCGCGCCGATCTACCAGGTGAACGCGCTGATGGGTTCGCAGGTCATCGTGGTGGTGTTCGCCATCGTGGTGATCGGCGGGCTGGGCTCGCTGGGCGGCGCCATCGCCGCCGGCTTCCTGGTCGGCGTGGTGGAAGGCCTGGCCAAGTACTTCTATCCGGAAGCCTCCGGCACGGTGGTGTTCCTGCTGATGGTGGCGGTGCTGGCCGTGCGCCCGGCCGGCCTGTTCGGCCGCGACGGCTCCACCGCGCACGCACCGCAAGCGCCCGGCGCGCGGCGGCCCGCCTTCACCACGCTGCGCCCGCGCTGGGTGCTGCTGGGCATCGCGGCCGGCGCGGCGCTGGCGCCGATGGCCGGCGTGTACGAAGGCTTCGTGCTGAAGGCGCTGTGCCTGGGCCTGTTCGCCGCGTCGTTCAACCTGCTGGTCGGCTTCGGCGGCCTGATGTCGTTCGGCCACGCGGCCTTCTTCGGCGCCGGTGCCTACGCCACCGGCCACGCGCTGCGCAACTGGGGCTGGACGCCGGAATGCGCCATCGGCTTCGGCGTGGCTGCGGGCGCCGCGCTGGGCGGGGCCTTCGGCTGGCTGGCGATCCGCCGCCAGGGCATCTACTTCGCCATGGTGACGCTGGCGCTGGCCCAGATGTTCTATTTCTTCTGCCTGCGCGCGCCCTTCACCGGCGGCGAGGACGGGCTGCGCGACATCCCGCGCGGCATGGCCTTCGGCCTGCTGGACCTGGACCGCCCCGGCGTGCTGTATGCCTTCGTCGTCGCGGCCGTGCTGCTCGGCTTCGCGCTGATCGGGCGCATCGTGCGCTCGCCCTTCGGCCACGTGCTGGCGGCCGTCAAGCAGAACGAGGCGCGCGCCATCTCGCTGGGCTACAGCGCCGCGCGCTGCAAGTGGGCAGTGTTCGTGCTGTCGGCGGCGCTGGCGGCGTTCGCCGGCGCGCTGAAGGTGCTGGCCTTCCAGATCGTCACGCTGACCGACGCGCACTGGGCCACCTCGGGCGAGGTGGTGCTGATGACGCTGCTGGGCGGCCTGGGCACCTTCGCCGGGCCGCTGGTCGGCGCCGTCGTGCTGGTGGCGATCGGCGGCTACCTGGCTTCCCTCGGCTCCTGGGTGGCGATCGTCCAGGGGCTGGTCTTCATCGTGTGCGTGCTGGGGTTCCGCTCGGGAATCGCCGGCTTCGCGCTGCAGGCATTCCACAGCATCCGGACGCGCCGCCAGGCGCATGCCGTGCAACCCGTGTCCCGGACACACACAACCTGAGGAGTACGCGATGGATGTGAAACGAACCAGCCTGTGGATACTGGCCGCGCTGGCGGCAACGGCGGTGCACGCCGCGCAGCCGGCGCCAGCCGCGGACGGCAACGCGGTCCGCGTCGGGCTGATCGCGCCGCTGAGCGGGCCGGCCGGCGAGTACGGCAAGAGCGTGCGCCTGGGCGCGCAGCTGGCCGTCAACGAGATCAACGAGGTGGGCGGCTACCTGGGCCGCAGGTTCGAGCTGGTGGTGCGCGACGACAAGGCCACGCCCGACGAAGGGCGGCGCGCCGCGCAGGACCTGGTGCTGCGGCAGAAGGTGAATTTCACCATCGGCTTTTGCAACACCGGCGTGGCGATGCAGGCGCTGGACGTGTTCCAGGACAACCGGCACGTGCTGCTCACGCCCTGCGCCTCCGGCAGCGCGGTGACGGCGAAGTACGAGCCCTCGCGCAGCTATATCTTCCGCAACGCTGTGCCCGAGCAGGTCAACTCCCGCTTCCTGGCGCGCGAACTGGTCACGCGGCGCGGGCTGGCCAAGGTGGCGGTGCTGGCCGACAGCACCGGCTATGGCGAAGGCGGCCTGAAGGACATCTCGGCCGAGCTCAAGCTGCTGGGCGTGCAGCCGGTGTACGTGGGCCGCTTCGCGCCGGGCGTGAAGGACCTGTCGGGCGAGATGAAGGCCGCCAGGGCGGCGGGCGCGGTGGCGCTGGTGGTGTACGCGGTCGGGCCGGAGCATGCGGTGGCGGTGCGCGACCGGCAGGCCGCGCGCCTGGGCATCCCGTACTTCGCCACTTGGCCGCTGGCGGCGCGCAGCGTGCTGGGCGCCGCCGGCGCCAGGGCGCTGGAGGGCACGATGATGACGCAGACGGTGATCCAGGACGCCGCCAACGAGCGGCGCGCCTCCTTCATCCTGCGCTTCGCCAAGCTGGCCGGCGGGCCGACCGAATCGCTGATGGCGGCCGCGCAGTCCTACGACGCCGTGCACCTGATGCTGCGCGCGGTGTTCCAGACGCGCGGCGAGTTCTCGGGCCCGGCGCTCAAGCAGGCGCTGGAAAACCTGCAGCGGCCCTACCAGGGCGTGGTGACCATCTACGACAAGCCGTTCTCGGACAGCGACCACGACGCCCTGTCCGACAACATGCTGTGGCTGGGCACCTGGCGCGGCGGCGAGGTCCAGTTCGCGCATCCCGAGGACGCGCAGCGCTCCGGCTTCACGCGGCGAAAACAGCAGCAGGGCTGAGCCGCGCATCCCCATTCTTTCCAACCAAGGAGGTTTCCCATGATCGCGATGCAGTACAGCTTCGCTCTTCCCGCCGACTACGACATGGCCATCGTCGAGCGCCGCGTCGCCGACAAGGGCCATGCGCTGGACGGCCACGCGCCGCTGGTCCTGAAGGCCTACAACGCCACGCGCCGGGGCGACGCCGCCACCGCCAGCAGCGAGAACCTGTACGCGCCGTTCTACCTGTGGAAGGACACGGCCGGCATGAACGACTTCCTGTGCGGCCCGGGCTTCGCCGGCCTGGTGGCGTCGTTCGGCTGGCCGGTGGTGCGCCACTGGCCGCTGGTGCTGGCCGATGCCATGGCGCCCGACGCGCGCGGCGCGGCATTCGCCGTGCGGCAGGTGGAGCGCATCGCGGCCTTCAGCGACCTGGGCGCGCTGCGCGAGCGCGAAGCGCGTGCGGCCGGCGAGGCGTTGGAGCAAGGTGCGCTGGTGGCTGTTGCCGCGTTCGAGCCCGCCACCTGGAGCCTGGTGCGCTTTCGCGCATGGCCCTCCGCGCAGCCGCTGCCGCAGGGCGGCGAGGTGCAGGCCTACCAGGTGCTGCACGTGTCGCATCCGCCCGCCAATCGCTAAAGAACGGGCAGTCGCCAAAAGAGAAAGGCTCCTTGCGGAGCCTTTTTTCTTCCTGCCGTCGACGGGTCAGACGCGGCGGCGGTATTCGGCGGTGCGGGTGTCGATTTCCACCTTGTCGCCCTGCGCCACGAAGATCGGCACGCCGATTTCGAAGCCGGTGGAGATCTTGGCGGGCTTGAGCACCTTGCCCGAGGTGTCGCCCTTGACGGCCGGCTCGGTCCAGGTGATCTCGCGCTCCACGCTGGTGGGCAGTTCCACGGAAATGGCCTTGCCTTCGTAGAACACCACTTCGGCGGGCATGCCTTCTTCCAGGTAGTTCAGCGCGTCGCCCATGTTGTCGGCTTCGACTTCGTACTGGTTGTACTCGCTGTCCATCCAGACGTACATCGGGTCGGCGAAGTAGGAATAGGTGCAGTCCTTCTTTTCCAGAATGATCTGGTCCATCTTGTCGTCGGCCTTGAAGACGGTTTCCGTGCCCTGGTTGTTCAGCAGGGACTTCAGCTTCATGCGCACGGTGGCCGAGTTGCGGCCGCCACGGGAGTATTCGGCCTTCAGCACGACCCACGGCTGGCCGTTCTGCATGATCACGTTGCCGGCGCGGATTTCTTGAGCGATCTTCATAAAAAGAGTCTTGAGTCGGTGGAGCCGCGCTGCGGGAAAGCCCCTGGAAGGCGGCGAATCGGATGTGGCGCACCGGGAACCGGGGCCAAAGCCCTAGATTCTACCGCGTCCGGCGGACGAACCGGCCGAGCTGGGCGGCCAGTTCCGGCCCGGCCAGCGCACGGGCACGGGCAAGCTCTGCCGTTTCGGCCCAGCCGGCCAGGGAATCGGGCAGCGCTGCCGGCGGCGTGCCGGGGATGCCGTTCCAGTGGTGGTGGAAGGCGCGCAGCCCGGGCGGGGCGCGCAGCCAGTCGAGAAAAGCGTCCAGCTTGGCGTGGTGGGCGCCGTCGTCCTGCGGGTAGATGTGCCAGACGAAGGGCCGGCCGGCCCACAGGGCGCGCACCAGCGAGTCCTCGCCCCGAACGAAATTCAGGTCGCAGGACCACAGCAGGCGGTCGTACTCGGGCTGCGGCATCAAGGGCAGGAAATCGATGCCGAGCCTGGAACCGCTGAGCTCGGGCAGGGCGCTCTCGACCGCGGCGCGGGCCCGCCCCGCCGTCACCAGCAGCCGGGTGCGGCCCGGACCCTGCGCGAGCTGCCGCAGCAGGCTCGGCAGGGCAGGCGGCTCGTAGCAGAACAGGCTGACGAGGCGTTCGCCGGCATCGGGCGCGATGCCGTGCCCGGCGAGCCAGGCCGTGCTGTCGAACGCCGCCTGGTGCTGCAGCAGGCCCCGCTCGTGCAGCAGGCCGCCGGTTTTTTCCGTGAAGCCGGGGTAGAAGAACTGCTTGACCAGCCCCGCACCCGGCCCGGCCAGCACGGGCGAGGGCAGGCCGTGGTTGCGCTCCACGTACGGCTCGGCCGACAGGTATTCCAGGTTGATCCACGGTGGCTGCCTGCCGTCGCGCGCGGCCTTGCGCGCCAGCGCGGCGACGAAGGCCGGCGGCGGGTCGCAGCCGAAGGCTTCCACCACCACGTCGCCGGGCTCGTGCGGCGGTGTGTCGTCATTCCAGGCGACCACCTCGACCCGCTCGTGTCCCGCCGGCGCCATCCAGGCCAGCGCCGCGCCATCGTCCACCCACAGCCGCACGGCGTCGCCGCGCGCCGCCAGTTCGGCGGACAGCCGCCAGCCCACGCCGATGTCGCCGTGGTTGTCGATGACCTTGCAGAAGATGTCCCAGAGCATGCGCCTCGGATAATAGGGGCATGTCCCATTCCGACGAGCTGCTGGCGCAAGTGGCGGCGCTGCCGGCCCTCCCCGGCGTCTACCGCTACTACGACGCCGACGGCGGCGTGCTGTACGTGGGCAAGGCGCGCAACCTGAAGAAGCGCGTTTCCAGCTATTTCCAGAAGAACCACGGCGGCACGCGCATCGGCCACATGGTCGGCAAGATCGTGCGGCTGGACACCACCGTGGTGCGCTCCGAGGCCGAGGCGCTGCTGCTGGAGAACAACCTCATCAAGTCGCTGGCGCCGCGCTACAACATCCTGTTTCGCGACGACAAGAGCTACCCCTACCTCAAGATCACCGGCGCGCCCGACAAGGTGGGCTTCGTCGCGGCGGGGGCGAGCGGCGGTGCGGTCGGGGGAGGGGCCCCGAACGCTTCCGTTTTCCCGCGCGTGGCCTATTACCGCGGCGCGGTGGACCGCCGGCACCGCTACTTCGGCCCCTACCCCAGCGCCTGGGCGGTGAAGGAATCGATCCAGCTGCTGCAGAAGGTGTTCCGCCTGCGCACCTGCGAGGACACGGTGTTCGCCAACCGCACCCGGCCCTGCCTGCTCTACCAGATCAAGCGCTGCTCGGGGCCCTGCGTGAACCTGGTGTCGCCCGAGGACTACCGGCACGACGTGCAAAGCGCCGAGGCCTTCCTGCGCGGCGAAGCGCACGCGGTGCTGCAGGAGCTGGAGCGCCGCATGATGGACCACGCCGACAAGCTGGAATTCGAGCAGGCGGCGGAACTGCGCAACCGCATGACGGCGCTGTCCAAGGTGCTGCACCAGCAATCGGTGGAGACATCGTCCGACAAGGACGCCGACATCCTGGCCGTGAAGGTGCAGGGCGGCAAGGCCTGCGTCAACCTGGCCATGGTGCGGGGCGGGCGCCACCTGGGCGACCGCGCGTATTTCCCCAGCCACGTGGAGGACGCCACCGCGCTGCAGGAGTTCGACGACAGCGCCGACGCGGCGCCCACGCAGCCGGTGGAAGTGCAGGTGCTGGAGGCCTTCATCGCGCAGCACTACCTGGGCGTGGCCGTGCCGTCGGCGCTGATCACCAGCCACCCGGTCAGCCGCGAGCTGGTCGAGGCGCTGTCGCAGCATGCGGGCGTGAAGATCGGCGCGGTGCACAACCCGCGCGAGCAGCGCCGGTTGTGGCTGGAGATGGCGCAGCAGAACGCCGACATCCAGCTGGCGCGGCTGCTGGCCGAGGAAGGCTCGCAGCAGGCACGCACGCGCGCGCTGGTCGACGCGCTGGACCTGGCGCCGGACAACCTGGACACCTTCCGCGTCGAGTGCTTCGACATCTCGCATACCGCGGGGGAGGCGACGCAGGCCTCCTGCGTGGTGTTCCACCACCACCAGATGCAGAACCGCGAGTACCGCCGCTACAACATCGACGGCATCACCCCCGGCGACGACTATGCCGCCATGCGGCAGGTGCTGACGCGCCGCTACGCCAAGCTGGCGCAGGCCGGCCGCGACACGCCCGACGCCACGCCGTCGGAGGAGCCGGCCGCACCGCCAGAGGTGCCGGCGGAAGGCGCCGTGCCTCCATTAGCCGAAAACGTGGCGAAGAAGCCGGGCGGTGGCGGCAGCGCGCTGCGTCTGCCCGACCTGGTGCTGGTGGACGGCGGGCGCGGCCAGGTGAGCATGGCGCGCGAGGTGTTCGCCGAGCTCGGGCTGGACCTGTCGGTCATCGTCGGCGTGGAAAAGGGCGAGGGCCGCAAGGTCGGCCTGGAAGAGCTTGTGTTTGCCGACGGGCGCGAGAAGGCCTACCTGGGGCGCGACTCCGCCGCGCTGATGCTGGTGGCGCAGATCCGCGACGAGGCGCACCGTTTCGCCATCACCGGCATGCGTGCGCGCCGCGCGCGGGTGCGCGTGGGCGGCAGCAGCCTGGAGGAGATCCCGGGCATCGGCGCGAAAAAACGCGCCCGCCTGCTGCAGCGTTTCGGCGGCGTGCGCGGCGTGGCGGCGGCCAGCGTGGAGGACATCGCCACGGTGGAAGGCATCTCGCGCGACCTGGCCGAACAGATCTACCGGGCGCTGCATTGAGAGGTTCAGCGTTGAGCGGACTCCGATTCCACGCTCAACGCCGAACGCCCAACGCTCAACCTAGAATGGCCTCCATGTTCTTCACGATCCCGACCATCTTCACCTGGACGCGCATCGTCGCGATTCCGCTGATCATCGGGGTCTTCTACCTGGGGCTGCAGGCCGGCACGCAGAACCTGATCGCCACGGTGATGTTCGTGGTGTTCGCGCTGACCGACTGGCTGGACGGCTTCCTGGCGCGCAAGCTGAACCAGACTTCGTCCTTCGGCGCCTTCCTCGACCCGGTGGCCGACAAGTTCCTGGTCTGCGCCTCGCTGCTGGTGCTGGTGCACCTGAAGCGCGCCGACGTGTTCGTGGCCCTGATCATCATCGGCCGCGAGATCGCGATCTCTGCGCTGCGCGAATGGATGGCGCAGATCGGCGCCTCCAAGAGCGTGGCGGTGCACATGCTGGGCAAGATCAAGACGACGGTGCAGATGGTCGCCATCCCGTTCCTGCTGTACGACGGCGTGCTGTTCGGCGTGATCGACACCGGCACCTGGGGCATCGTGCTGATCTGGCTGGCGGCCGTGCTCACCGTCTGGTCGATGGTGTACTACTTGCAAAAGGCCTTGCCGGAAATCCGCAAGCGCGTCCCCCGGTAGGGCCTGTTCACACTGTTTTTGCCAGATGCGTTGCTGCCAAAAAGGTCATGCGCAAGGCGCGAAACGCAGCCGGACTCAATGTCCGGCAAGGCTTCGCAACGCGGCGCATGGCCTTTTTGGCCGCAACCCGAAGGGAACGCGATGAAAACCGCGCCACTCGTCGTTGCACTCCTAGCCAAGGCGGCCAGCCTTGGCGTCGTCCTGCGCCTAGATTGGCGCGGTTTTCATTGCGTTCGCACTGGCAAAAACAGTGTGAACAGGCCCTAGCCGCGATGACGGATTCCTCGCGGCACGCCGCGGCGCGTGCCATTCCCGCCATCTTTGTTCTCATCTGGAGCACCGGCTTCATCGTGGCGCGCTACGGCATGCCGCAGTCGCCGCCGATGAAATTCCTGGCGCTGCGCTATGCGCTGTCGGTCGGCTGCTTCGCCGTGTGGGCGCTGGCGGCGCGGGTGGCGATGCCGGCGGACCGCCGGCAGTTCGGGCACCTGGCCGTGACCGGTGTGCTGATCCACGCGGGCTATCTCGGCGGTGTCTGGTCGGCGGTCAAACTGGGCATGGGCGCGGGCCTGATCGCGCTGCTGGTCGGCCTGCAGCCGGTGCTGACGGCGGTATGGGTGTCCGCCCGCGGCGGTGTCGTCAGCGGCCGCCAGTGGACCGGCCTGGCGCTCGGCCTGGGCGGCCTGACGCTGGTGGTGTGGCAAAAACTCGGCCTCGGCGAGATCCATCCGCTCAACCTGGTGCTGGCCCTGGGCGCGCTGTGCTCCATCACCGCCGGCACGCTCTACCAGAAGCGCTTCCTGGCGCCCTGCGACGTGCGCACCGCCAGCCTGGTGCAGCTGTCCGCGGCCTTCCTGGTCACCTTGCCGCTGGCTCTGCTGGAAACCGAAGGCATGCGCTGGAACCATGAGCTGATCGGCTCCATGGCCTGGTCGGTGCTGGTGCTGACGCTGGGCGGCAGCTCGCTGCTGTACCTGCTGATCCAGCGCGGCGCGGCCACCGCGGTGACCAGCCTGCTGTACCTGGTGCCGCCCACCACGGCGCTGATGGCCTGGGCGCTGTTCCGCGAACCGATCACCTGGCTCACCGTGCTGGGCATGGGCCTGGCGGCCGCGGGCGTGAGCCTGGTGGTGCGTGCGCCTGCGCGCCGCTGAACGGCGGCAACACGCGGCAGAATCGACCGATGTTCCAGGGTTTCCGGCCGTTCACCACCCAGCGCGACGGCATCGCGCTGCGCGCCTGGGCAGGCGGTCGCGGCGAGCCCTTGCTGCTGCTGCACGGGCATCCGCAGACGCATGTCATGTGGCACCGTGTGGTGGAGCCCTTGGCCGAACACTTCAGCGTGGTCGCCATGGACCTGCGCGGCTACGGCGACTCGGACCGCCCGCCGGCCGGCGAGGGCAGCGTGGCCTACGCCAAGCGCGAGATGGCGCTGGATGCGCTGGCCGTGATGCGCGAGCGCGGCTTCGCGCGCTTCAAGGTGCTGGCGCACGACCGCGGCGCGCGCGTGGCGCACCGGCTGGCCGCCGATGTGCCGGATGCGGTGTCGTGCCTGATGCTGCTGGACATCGCGCCCACGCTTGCCATGTACGAACAGGCCAACGACGCCTTTGCGCGCGCGTACTGGCACTGGTTCTTCCTGATCCAGCCGCCGCCGCTGCCGGAGGCGCTGATCGAATCCGATCCGGCGCGCTACGTGCGCAGCGTGATGGGCGCGCGCCACGCGGGCCTGGCCGCGTTCGCGCCCGAGGCGCTGGCCGAATACGTGCGCTGCGCCGGGCTGCCGGGCACGGCGCAGGCGATCTGCGCCGACTACCGCGCCAGCGCCGGCATCGACCTGGAACACGACCGCGCGGACGTCGCCGCGCACCGCCTGCTGCGCCAGCCGCTGCGCGTGCTGTGGGGCGAGCACGGCACGGTGGGCCGCTGCTTCGACGTGCCGGCGCTGTGGCGCGAGCGCGCATCGGATGTCACCGGCGCGAGCCTGCCTTGCGGCCACTACATCGCGGAGGAGGCGCCCGCGCTCCTGCTGCGCGAAGCCATCGAATTCCTGAGGACAACACCATGAGCAAGAAACGCATCGCGGTCATCGCCGGCGACGGCATCGGCAAGGAAGTCATGCCCGAGGGCATCCGCGTGATGGACGCGGCGGCGCGCAGGTTCGGCATCGACCTGGCCTTCGACCACTTCGATTTTTCCAGCTGGGACTACTGCGAGAAGCACGGCAAGATGCTACCCGACGACTGGAAGGACCGGATCGGCGGGCACGACGCGATCTTCTTCGGAGCCGTCGGCTGGCCCGAGAAGATCGCCGACCACGTGTCGCTGTGGGGCTCGCTGCTGCTGTTTCGCCGCGAGTTCGACCAGTACGTCAACCTGCGCCCGGCCCGGCTGATGCCGGGGATCATCGCGCCGGTGGTGCGGCGCGACGGCAGCGCGCGCGCGCCCGGCGAGATCGACATGTACATCGTGCGCGAGAACACCGAGGGCGAGTACTCCAGCATCGGCGGGCGCATGTACCCGGGCACGCCGCGCGAGATCGTGATGCAGGAAACGGTGATGTCGCGCATCGGCGTGGACCGGGTGCTGAAGTTCGCCTTCGAGCTCGCGCAGGGCCGGCCGAAGAAGCACCTGACCAGCGCCACCAAGTCGAACGGCATCGCCATCACCATGCCGTACTGGGACGAGCGCGTGGCCGAGATGGCCAAGGCCTATCCGCAGGTGCGGCTGGACAAGTTCCACATCGACATCCTCACCGCGCACTTCGTGCAGCGGCCCGACTTCTTCGACGTGGTGGTGGCCAGCAACCTGTTCGGCGACATCCTGAGCGACCTGGGGCCGGCCTGCACCGGCACCATCGGCATCGCACCCAGCGCCAACCTGAACCCGGACCGCACCGCGCCCTCGCTGTTCGAACCGGTGCACGGATCTGCGCCCGACATCGCCGGCAAAGGCATCGCCAACCCGATCGGCCAGATCTGGTGCGGCGCGATGATGCTGGAGTTCCTCGGGCACAAGGACGCGCACGACGCCGTGCTCGCCGCCATCGAGAAGGTGCTGGCGCCCGGCAGCGGTGCGCCGCGCACGCCCGACATCGGCGGCACCGCGGGCACGGCCGACCTGGGCCGTGCCATCGCCGGGGCGCTGTAGCGGGCGCGCTTGCCGCGTTGCAGCACGGGCGTGCGTTTCAGCCCGCAAAAATTGCGCAGCGCCGCACAGAAATTGGGCATTCCTGCCGCGCGGACATTGGGGATTTGCGTCTAGAATCCGCCTCCGCGCTGCCGGATAGCCACAGCCAGGGCCGCCCTTGTTGACACGCCTGGGCGCGCTGGCTCTAATCGCCTTCAAGCGGTTGCGGCCGCGAATAACAGTCTCCCGCATTCCTGGGATCCGCGCCTCGAGAGCGTGCCAGCGAAGGGGAGACAAAAATTTTTGAAGAGACACTCTCAACAACTCTTTTCTCTCTACGAGGGGCCCCTGTGAACAAGACCGAACTGATCGAGCACATCGCCAAGCATGCCGACATCTCCAAGGCCGCCGCCACGCGCGCGCTGGAATCGATGATCGGCGCCGTCAAGACCACGCTCAAGAAAGGCGGCTCGGTGTCCCTGGTCGGTTTCGGCACTTTCGCGGTGGGCAAACGCGCCGCGCGCAGCGGCCGCAATCCCCGTACCGGCGCGCAGATTAAAATCAAGGCTGCCAAGGTTCCCAAGTTCCGTCCCGGCAAGGCGCTCAAGGATGCGCTGAACTGAGACGGGCCTTGTCGGTGGGGTGCTTAGCTCAGCCGGTAGAGCGGCGCCCTTACAAGGCGTAGGTCGGCGGTTCGATCCCGTCAGCACCCACCAACCCAGAGGAAGGCGAACGTACGGTTCGCCTTTTTTGTTGTCCAGAGAGAACGCGAGTCAGGGCCATGTTCGATTTCGTCCGCAAGCACAACCGGCTGATGCAGCTGCTGCTGGTGCTGTTGATTTTTCCCTCGTTCGTGCTGTTCGGCCTGGAGGGCTACAACCGTTTCAAGGAACGCGGCGAAGCCGTGGCGAAGGTGGACGGCCACGAGATCCTGCAGGCCGACTGGGACGCCGCGCACAAGACCGAAGTGGACCGCCTGCGCCAGCAGATGCCCAACCTCGACCCCAAGCTGCTGGATTCGCCGGCGGCGCGCTACGGCACGCTGGAGCGCCTGGTGCGCGAGCGCGTGATGGCCGCGGCGGCGGAGAAGAGCCACCTGTCCATCAGCGACCAGCGGGTGGCGCGCGAGATCCAGCGCAACGAGGTGATCGCCTCGCTGCGCGGCCCGGACGGCAAGCTGGACATGGCGCGCTACCGCCAGCTGCTCTCGGGCCAGGGCATGTCGCCCGAGATGTTCGAGGCGCGCGTGCGCAGCGACCTGGGCGCGCGCCAGGTGCTGTCGGGCCTGGCCGATTCGGGGCTGGCGATTCCTTCGCAGGCCAACGCGGCGATGGGCGCCTACTTCGAGCGGCGCGAGGTCCAGGTGGCGCGTTTCGATGCCGCCGACTACGCCGCCAAGGCGATGCCCACCGACGCCGACCTCGAAGCCTTCTACAAGGCGCACCCGCAGCAGTTCCAGGCGCCCGAGCAGGCCAGCGTGGAATACGTGGTGCTGGACCTCGACGCGGTGACCAAGGGCATCACGGTCAACGAGCAGGACCTGAAGACCTACTACGAGCAGAACGCCGCGCGCCTGTCCGGCCAGGAAGAGCGCCGCGCCAGCCACATCCTGCTGGCGGTGCCGAAGGGCGCGCCGCCCGCCGAGCGCGAGAAGGCCAAGGCGAAGGCCGACGAATTGCTCGCCGCGGTGAAGAAGAACCCCGACAGCTTCGCCGAGGTGGCGAAGAAGAACTCGCAGGACACCGGCTCCGCGGTGCAGGGCGGCGACCTGGACTTTTTCGCGCGCGGCGCCATGACCAAGCCGTTCGAGGATGCGGTGTTCGCGCTGAAGAAGGGCGACATCGCCGGCCCGGTGGAAACCGAGTTCGGGTATCACATCATCAAGCTCACCGACCTGAAGACGCCGAAGCAGAAAACCTACGACGAGGTGAAGCCGCAGCTGGAAGCCGACCTGAAGAAGCAGCAGGCGCAGCGCAAGTACGCCGAGGTGGCCGAGACCTTCAGCAACACGGTGTACGAGCAGGCCGACAGCCTGAAGCCGGTGGCCGACAAGCTGAAGCTGGAACTGAAGACGGCGGCCAACGTCACGCGCCAGCCCGTGCCCGGCACCGCCGGCGCACTGGCCAACCCGAAATTCCTCAACACGCTGTTCTCGCCCGACACGATCGAGAAGAAGCGCAACACCGAAGCGGTGGAGATCGGCCCCAGCCAGCTGGTGTCCGGCCGCATCGTGCAGTACGCGCCGGCCCGCACGCGGCCGCTGGCCGAGGTGAAGGACCAGGTGCGCACGCAGTGGGTGGCCGAGCGCGCCGCCGAGCTGGCGCGCAAGGACGGGCAGGACAAGCTGGCCGCGTGGAAGGCGGCGCCCGCAAGCGCAACCCTGCCCGAAGCGGTGGTGGTGTCGCGCCAGGACCCGCAGAAGCTGCCGCGGCAGGTGGTCGAGGCCGTGCTGCGCGCCGACCCGGCGGCGCTGCCGGGGTGGGCGGGCGTGGACCTGGGCGCACAGGGCTATGCGGTGGCCAAGGTCAACAAGGTGCTGGCGCGCACGGCGCCCCCGGCCGACCAGGCCAAGCAGGAGGCGGAGCAATACGCCCGCGCCTGGGCCTCGGCCGAGAGCATGGCCTACTACGAGCTGCTGAAGGAGCGTTTCAAGGCGCAGATCAAGGTGCCGAAGCCGTCGGAAACCGCGGCGCCGGCGCCGCCGGGCCAGTAGCGGCGGCTATAATGCGGGGCTCTACGGTGGCTGTAGCTCAGTTGGTAGAGTCCCAGATTGTGATTCTGGTCGTCGTGGGTTCGAGTCCCATCAGCCACCCCACCGAATAGAAACAAAACCCGGTTGCCTCGCGGCACCGGGTTTTTCGTTTTCCGGCCCGCTCGGACCTCAGTTCACCATCACCAGCTTCCCCATCACCGACCGCGACGCCATGCGCGCGTAGGCCGCCTTCAGCTCCGCCATCGGCATCGTGCGGTCGATCACCGGCTTGATCTTCCCCTGCGCGTACCACTGCGCGAGTTCGCCCAGCATCGCCGCGTTCTGCTTCGGCTCGCGGCGCGCGAAGTCGCCCCAGAACACGCCGACGATGGACGCGCCCTTGAGCAGCGGCAGGTTGAGCGGCAGGTTGGGGATCGGGCCGGCGGCGAAGCCCACCACCAGGTAGCGGCCGCGCCAGGCGATGGAGCGGAACGCGGGCTCGGCGAACTCGCCACCCACCGGGTCGTAGATCACGTCCGGGCCCTTGCCGCCGGTGGCGGCCTTCACCGCGTCGCGGAACGCGTTGGGCACGGTGTGCACGCCGTAGTCGATGGTGTCGTCGGCGCCCATCGACTTGCACAGCGCGCATTTCTCCTCGGTGGAGGCGGCGGCGATCACGCGCGCGCCCAGCGCCTTGGCGACCTGGATCGCCGCGGTGCCGACGCCGCCGGCCGCGCCCAGCACCAGCAGCGTTTCGCCCGCCTTCAGCTGCGCGCGGTCGACCAGCGCATGGTGCGAAGTGGCGTAGGTCATGATGAAGGCCGCCGCGTCCACGTGCGGAAAGCCCGGCGGCAGCGGCACGCACAGCGCGGCCTGTGCGATGACGTGGGTGGCGAAGCCGCCGGTGCCCGACAGGCAGGCCACGTTCTGACCGACCTTCAGCTGCGTCACGCCTTCGCCCACGGCGGCGACCACGCCAGCGTATTCCGAGCCGGGCACGAAGGGCGGCGGCGGCTTGAACTGGTATTTGTTCTGCACGATCAGCAGGTCGGGGAAGTTCAGGCTCGCGGCCTTGATCTCCACCAGCACCTCGCCCGCCTTCGGCTCCGGTGTCGGCAGTTCCTTCCACTGCAGCGCATCCACGCCGGTGGGGTTGTCGCAAAGCCAAGCGTGCATCTTCACCACTCCATGCAAAAGTGCCCAATCATAGGCAGCATGTGTGGCGCGCCTGTCTCTGCGGCGACCGCCCAGCCCTACAATAAAAAAACTGCCAGCCCCCCATGAAAATCCTGCTCTCAAACGACGATGGCTACCAGGCGCCGGGCATCGTCGCGCTGTACGAGGCGATCCGCGATCTCGGCGACGTGGAAGTCGTCGCCCCCGAGCACAACAACAGCGCCAAGTCCAACGCGCTCACGCTGAACGCGCCGCTGTCGGTGAGCATCGCGCCGAACGGCTTTCGCTACGTGAACGGCACGCCGGCCGACTGCGTGCACATCGCGCTCACGGGCCTGCTGGACTACAAGCCCGACCTGGTGGTCAGCGGCATCAACAACGGCGCCAACATGGGCGACGACACCATCTATTCCGGCACCGTCGGCGCGGCCATGGAAGGCTACCTGTTCGGCGTGCCGGCCATCGCGTTTTCGCAGGTGGAAAAGGGCTGGGCGCACCTGGACGCGGCGGCGCGCAAGGCGCGCGAGCTGGTGCAGTCGCTGCTGGCGCAGCATGCGCAGGACGCCCCGCCCTGGCTGCTCAACGTCAACATTCCCAACCGTGCCTACGATGACCTCAAGCCGTTCAAGGTATGCCGGCTCGGCCGGCGGCACGCGGCCGAGAAGGTCATTTCGCAGACCAGCCCGCGCGGCGACGTGATGTACTGGATTGGCGGCGCCGGGGCGGCCAAGGACGATGCCGAGGGCACGGATTTCCACGCCACCGTGCAGGGCCACGTAGCGGTCACGCCGCTGAAGGTCGACCTTACCGACCACGACGCCTTGCGCTATTGGGCGCAGGCCGCCGCGCTCGCGCGGGGCGGCAAGGGCGCGCAGGGCCCACAGGACCCGCTGAACGGTCCCCGCTGATGTCGCGCCGCCCCGGCTTTCCGGCGCGCCTGCCCGGCGCGCAGCAGCCGCAGCAGCGCGAGCCGGTGCGCACCGCCACGCGCGCGCCCGCGCCGCCGCCGCCCGGTCCCATGGGCCTGGGCATGGACTCGCAGGCGGTGCGTGCGCGCATGGTGCAGAAGATCGCCGCGCAGGGCCTGTCCGATCCGCTGGTGCTGGCGGCCATGCATTCGGTGCAGCGCCACCGTTTCGTCGACACGGCGCTGGCCAACCAGGCCTACGAGGACACCAGCCTGCCGATCGGGCTGGAGCAGACCATTTCCAAGCCCAGCGTGGTGGCCCGCATGATCGAGCTGCTGCTGGGCGGCCGGCGCGAAGCCACTGGGCGGCTGGGCCGCGTGCTGGAGATCGGCACCGGTTGCGGCTACCAGGCGGCGGTGCTCGGCTGCGTGGCGGCCGAGGTGTATTCCATCGAGCGGCTGCGCGGCCTGCACGACAAGGCGCGCGACAACCTGCGGCCGTTCCGCCTGCCCAACGTGCACCTGCTGCTGGGCGACGGGATGATCGGTTACGCCAAGGGCGCGCCGTATGCGGGCATCATTGCGGCGGCGGGCGGCGAAGCCATGCCGCAGGCCTGGATCGACCAGCTTGCCGACGGCGGGCGCATCATCGCGCCGATGCACGTGCACGGCGGAAAACAGGCGCTGGTCGTCGTGGAAAAAACGGGTGCACAAGTGAAACAAACTGTGCTTGAGAGCGTTCATTTCGTACCCCTAAAATCAGGCCTCGCCTGAGGAAAACAAACGACATGCAGAAGATGTGCGATATGGGTTGGAGCGCTGCGCTCGCGGGCCTGCTGATGGCGGTGCTTGCCGGCTGCGCATCCCCCACGCGCAGCCCCGCGCCGGTGGAAGACCGCAGCGCCGCCGCGCGCAACGCGGCGGTCGTGCCCCAGCCCGCACCCGTGGTGGCGGAGCCCGGGCGCATGCTGCCGGGCGCCGAGAACGCGGGCAAGCCCGGCTACTACACGGTGCGTCCCGGCGACACGCTGATCCGCATCGGCCTGGAAACCGGCCAGAACCACCGCGACCTCGCGCGCTGGAACAACATCGACAACCCCAACGTCATCGAAGTGGGCCAGGTGCTGCGCGTGATTCCGCCTGCACCGTCGGAAACCGCCCGGGCCGTGCCCGGCACGCCGGCGCCGGCTTCCGTCCCCGCGGCGGTGCCGGCGTCCGCGCCGGCCTCTGGCGCGGTCTCCACCGCGCAGCGTCCGGCCGCTTCGGCGCCCAGCCTGCCGCCGGTGAACACGCCGCCCGCCACGGCCGGCGACGACGATATCGGCTGGATCTGGCCGGTCGCGCAGGCGCCCGTGCTGGCCGGCTTCGACGAGCAGAAGAACAAGGGCCTGGATCTCGGCGGCAAGGCCGGCGAGCCGGTGCTGGCCGCGGCCGACGGCCGCGTGGTGTATGCGGGCGCGGGGCTGCGCGGCTACGGCAACCTCATCATCCTGAAGCACAACAATACCTACCTCACCGCCTACGCGCACAACCAGACCCTGCTGGTCAAGGAAGACCAGAACGTGCGCAAGGGGCAGAAGATCGCCGAGATGGGCTCGACCGACACCGACCGCGTCAAGCTGCACTTCGAGATCCGCCGCCAGGGCAAGCCGGTCGACCCCGCGCGCTACCTGCCGGCCAGATAGCATGAAACGGCGCAACGGCCACGCTCCCGATGCGGCTCGCGCCGACGATCGGGATGCGCGGCCCGGGCGCGAGGACGACACCGAGCCGCCGGAGTTCGCCGACGCGCCGCGGCGCGATGCGCCAGCCGACCTGGCGGGCGAATCCACCGACACGCTGACGCTCTACCTGCGCGAGATCCGGCGCACCGAGCTGTTCACCGCCGAACAGGAATTCGAGACGGCCACGCGCGCGCGCGCCGGCGACTTCGCCGCGCGCCAGTCGATGATCGAGCACAACCTGCGGCTGGTGGTCAGCATCGCCAAGGGCTACCTCGGCCGCGGCGTGCCGCTGCCCGACCTGATCGAAGAGGGCAATCTCGGTTTGATGCACGCCATCGACAAGTTCGAGCCGGAGCGGGGCTTTCGTTTTTCCACCTACGCCACCTGGTGGATCCGCCAGGCGGTGGAGCGGGCGGTGATGAACCAGGGCCGCGTGATCCGCTTGCCGGTGCACGTGGTGCGCGAGCTGCAGCAGGTGCTGCGCGCGCGCCGCATGCTGGAGAACGATCCCGCGCTGGCGGCCGGGCGCGGCGGCGACGCGGTGCGGGTGGAGGACGTGGCGGCGCTGGTCGGCCGCGACGTGCAGGAGGTGGCGCAGCTGCTGGCCATGGCCGAGACGCCGCGTTCGCTCGATGCCTCCATCGACCGCTCCGACGACGAACACACCCTGGGCGACGTGATCGCCGGCGACGACGCGGCGGACCCGACCGGCATCGCGCAGAACCACGAGGTCGAGCGCCTGCTGGCCGGCTGGATCGACGCGCTGTCGCAGCGCGAAAAAGAAGTGCTGGAGGGCCGCTTCGGCCTGCACGACCGCGAACCCGAAACCCTGGAGACGCTGAGCGACCGCCTGGGCCTCACGCGCGAGCGCGTGCGCCAGATCCAGAACGAGGCCATGCAGAAGCTCAAGCGCCACATGATGCGCGACGGCATCGACAAGGGCGCCTTGTTCTGAGCGGCTGATACAGTCGCCCAATGCCCTGGCCCGTCCTCGTTTTCGACATCGAATCCATCCCCGACGTCACCGGCCTGCGGCTGCTGCGCGACGCACCGGCCGAGACCAGCGACGCCGACGTGCTGGCCGCCTGGAAGCAGGAACGGCGCGACAACAACCAGACCGAGTTCCTGCCGCACTACCTGCAGCGCGTGCTGGTGATCAGCTGCGTGTTCCGCAATGCCGAAGGCGTGCGCGTGCATTCCTTCGTGGACCGCGACAACGCCAGCGAAGGCCGGGTGGTGCAGGGCTTTTTCAAGCTGCTGGACAAGCACACGCCGCAGCTGGTGAGCTGGAACGGCGGCGGCTTCGACCTGCCGGTGCTGAACTACCGCGGCCTGCGCCACGGCGTCGCCGCCGACCGCTACTGGAGCATGGGCGAAGGCGGCGCGCCGGACGACCGCGAGTTCAAGTACAACAACTACATCAGCCGCTACCACATGCGCCACCTGGACCTGATGGACCTGCTGGCCATGTACCAGCCGCGCGCCAGCGCGCCGCTGGACGCGATGGCCAAGCTGTGCGGCTTTCCGGGCAAGCTGGGCATGGACGGCTCGCAGGTCTACCAGGCGTACCTGGACGGCAAGGTGGAGGAGGTCCGCCGCTACTGCGAGACCGACGTGATGAACACCTACCTGCTGTACTGCCGCTTCCAGAAGATGCGCTGCGGCTTCACCGACGCCGAGTACACGCAGGAGATCGAGCTGGTGAAGCAGACGCTGGGCAACCTGGCGCCGGCCGAACCGCACTGGAACGAATACCTCGCCGCCTGGCGCTGAAGTTTCCGGGTCCGGCGCCTGAGACAATCGGGGCATGACGGACAAGCAGGACGCCACCGGGTTGCCGCCCGGCTGGCTGGAGGTCGAATCCCTCGACATCGAGGCACAGGGTGTGGCGCGCCGCGCCGACGGCAAGGTGGTGTTCATCGACGGCGCCCTGCCGACCGAGCGCGTGAGCGCGGTGGTGAACCGCAGGAAGAACAACTGGGAGCAGGCGACGCTGACGGCGCTGCACCGCGAGTCGGCGCAGCGCGTGCGGCCGCAATGCCCGCACTTCGGCCTGCACGAGGGCGCCTGCGGCGGCTGCAAGATGCAGCATCTGCACGTCGGCGCTCAGGTGGCGATCAAGCAGCGCGTGCTGGAGGACAACCTCTGGCACCTGGGCAAGGTCAAGCCGGAGATGATGCTGCGGCCGATCGAGGGCCCGGCCTGGGGCTACCGCTGGCGCGCGCGTTTCAGCGTGCGCCACGTGCGCAAGAAGGGCGCCGTGCTGGTGGGTTTCCACGAGCGCAAGAGCCGCTACGTGGCCGACATCCGCGAATGCCACGTGGTGCCGCCCCACGTGAGCGACTTGCTGCTGCCGCTGCGCGCTCTCATCGGCTCCATGGACGCCATCGAGACCTGCCCGCAGATCGAGCTGGCCTGCGGCGACGCGGTGACGGCGCTGGTGCTGCGGCACCTGGAGCCGCTGAGCCCGGGCGACCTGGCCAAGCTGCGCGCCTTCGCCGCCGAGCATCCGGGCGTGCAGTGGTGGCTGCAGCCCAAGGGCCCGGACACGGTGCGCCTGTTGGACGAAGGCGGGACGCAGCTGTCGTATGCGCTGCCTGAGTTCGGCATCGTCATGCCGTTCCGGCCGACCGACTTCACCCAGGTCAATCCGCACATCAACCGCGTGCTGGTCGAGCGCGCGGTGCGGCTGCTCGATCCCCAGCCCACCGAGCGCGTCATCGACTGGTTCTGCGGCCTGGGCAACTTCAGCCTGCCGCTGGCCACGCGCGCCGGCGAGGTGCTGGGCATCGAGGGCAGCGAGGCGCTGGTGGCGCGCTCGCGCGAGAACCACAGGACCAACAGCGAAGCGGCCGGCCGCACGCTGGCGCCCACGCAGTTCCTGGCGCGCAACCTGTTCGAGATGACGCCGCAGCAGCTGGCGGCCGACGGCACGGCCGACCGCTGGCTGGTCGATCCGCCGCGCGAAGGCGCCTTCGCGCTGGCCAAGGCATTGGCCGACCTGCACCAGGATCCGTCGCTGCGCGGCGGCTGGCGCCCGCCCGAGCGCATCGTCTACGTGAGCTGCAACCCGGCGACCCTGGCGCGCGACGCCGGCCTGCTGGTGCACCAGGCGGGTTATCGCTGCAGCGCGGCGGGCGTGGTCAACATGTTCCCGCACACGGCGCACGTGGAGTCGATTGCAGTATTTGATCTGGTGGCCTGACAAAGAGAAAAGGCCCCGAAGGGCCTTTTCTCTTTTGGCGCGAAGCGCCCTCAGTCGTCGCCGCCCATGATCCCCAGCAGGGCCAGCAGGCTCTGGAACACGTTGAAGATGTCCAGGTAGAGCGCCAGCGTGGCGGTGATGTAGTTGGTTTCGCCGCCGTCGATGATCTGCTTGATGTCGTACAGCATGTAGGCGCTGAACACCGCGATGCACAGCGTGCTGATCACCATCATGCCCAGGGTGGAGCCGACGAACACGTTGATGATCGCGCCCACCATGATGACCAGGGCGCCGGCGAACAGCCATTTGCCCATGCCGGAGATGTCGCGCTTGATCACGGTGGCCAGGCTCGCCATGACGAAGAACACGCCGGCGGTGCCGCCGAAGGCCGTCATCACGATGCTGGGGCCGGTCTTCATCTGCAGGACCGCGCCCAGCAGCCGCGACAACATCAGGCCCATGAAGAAGGTGAAGCCCAGCAGCACGCCGATGCCGGCGGCGGAGTTCTTGGTCTTTTCGATGGCATACATGAAGCCGAAGGCGCCAACCAGGAACACCACCAGGCCGATGCCGCCGCCCAGCCCGCGCATGATGCCGGTGCTGACGCCCAACCAGGCGCCGGCCACGGTGGGCAGCAGGCTCAGGGCCAGCAGCCAGTAGGTGTTGCGCAGTACCTTGTTGCGCTCGTCGACGGCCACCGCGGTGCCGTAGCCTAGCGGTTGGACGCTCTGGATCGGGTCGGTCATGGCAGTTCTCCTTTAGCCTTGTGGCGGTTAGATGGGCGCATTCTAGGCATGGTTCCATTCAGCGCAACGGTTATTCCTGCTGGCTTATGCTCGCCCTTTTGCCCGAAAACCCCATGAAAAACAAATCCTTTCTCGAATTGGCGGATGTGAAGGCGATCGCCGCCGCCGCCGAAGCCGAGGCCGTGAAGAACAACTGGGCGGTCAGTTTCGCCATCGTGGACGACGGCGGCCACCTGCTGTGGCTGCAGCGCCTGGACGGTGTGGCGCCGATTTCCGCGCAGATCGCCCCGGCCAAGGCCAGCACGGCGGCCCTGGGCCGGCGCGAGAGCAAGGTGTACGAGGACCTCATCAACGGCGGGCGCACCTCGTTCCTGAGCGCGCCGCACCTGCAGGGCATGCTGGAAGGCGGCGTGCCGATCCTGAAGGACGGCATTTGCATCGGCGCCGTGGGCGTGAGCGGCGTGAAGTCGTCCGAAGACGCGCAGATCGCACGCGCCGGCATCGCGGCGCTCGGACTCTGAACTATTTGGTCAGGATCAGCTTGCCCAGGCGCGTGGCCTGCAAGCGGTAGACCTCGCCGTTGTGGGCGATTTCCACCATGCGCCGGCCCTGCAGCAGCTGCTCGCTGCGCAGCGGCGCGGCGGCGGGGATAGGCGAGGGCGCCGGCGCGGCGGCGGACGCGGTTGGTACCGGTGCGGAAGCGCTCATGGCATGGCCATCACTGCGTCTTGGGTTCCGTGACGAAGCCGATCTTGTGCAGCCCCGCCTGCTGCGCCGCCGACATCGCCTGCGCCACGCGCTCGTAGCGCACGGCGCGGTCGCCGCGCAGGTGCAGCTCCGGCTGCGGATTCTTCGCCGCGGCCTCGGCGAACAGCTTCGGCAGGTCGGCGTCGGCCACGCGGCCTTCGTTCCACCAGTACTGGCCGTCGCCGTCGACCGACAGGCGGATGGTCTCCGGCTTGGTGTCCTGCGGCTGGCTGCTGGCGCGCGGCAGGTCGATGTTGACCGAATGCTTCATCACCGGCACCGTGATGATGAAGATGATCAGCAGCACCAGCATGACGTCGACCAGCGGCGTCATGTTGATCTCGTTCATCACCTCGTCGGTGTCGTCCTGCGTGCCGAAGGCCATGGTCAGCTGCCTTTCTTCATCGGCACGACCTTGGTTGCGTCGCCGGCCGAGACGCGGGCGCCGGTGACGAAGTAGGCGTGCAGGTCGTGCGCGAAGCGGTTCAGCTTGGTCAGCACGCCCTTGTTGCCGCGCACCAGGGCGTTGTAGCCCAGCACCGCCGGGATCGCGACCGCCAGGCCCAGGGCCGTCATGACCAGCGCCTCGCCGATCGGGCCGGCCACCTTGTCGATGGTGGCCTGGCCAGCGGTGCCGATGGACAGCAGCGCGTGGTAGATGCCCCAGACGGTGCCGAACAGGCCGATGAAGGGTGCGGTGGAGCCGACCGAGGCCAGCACCGCCAGGCCCGACTGCATGCGCGCGGTGGACTCGTCGATGGAGTTGCGCAGGCTGCGGGTGAGCCATTCGCTGGCGCCCAGCGAGTCGTGCAATTGCGTCTGCGCGCTGTGGTGCGCGGCGGCTTCGCGGCCTTCCATGGCCAGCGCGCGGAACGGGTTGGCCGGGTCGGTGCCCAGCTTGTTCAGGCCGTCGGCGAAATCGCTGGCGTGCCAGAAGCTTTCGATGCTGCGCGACTGCTTCGCGTAGCGGCCGATGTCGAGCGCCTTGACGATGATCACCATCCAGGAGGCGAGCGACATGCCCAGCAGCAGCACGGCGACGCCGCGCGTCACGATGTCGCCCTGGCTCCACAGGTGGACGAGGCCGAATTCGGAATTCATTGTTATCTACTCCAGCACGAAATTGATGGGGACGTCGAACCACATTGCTTCCGGCACGCCGTTGCGTTTGCCGGGCACGTAGCGCCACTTCTTGACGGTGTCCAGGCCGGCCTGGTCCAGCCGCTCGAAGCCGCTGGACCGCTTGATCTCCGCCTGCTGCGCGGTGCCGTCGGTGCCGATCAGCACGCGCAGCACCACCTTGCCCTGTTCGCCCAGCCGCTTGCTCATCGGCGGGTAGGCCGGCTTCGGGTTCTGCAGGTAGTCGGCGCTGGTGGACGGCAGCTCGACCTTGGGCGGCGCGGGCGGCGCCGGCGGGGCGGGGCTGGGTGCCGGGGCGACCGGCGCGGCGATGGGCGGGGCCGGCGGCTGCGGCTCGGCCGTCGCGGTGACGGCGCGAGGCGACGGCGGGGTGTCGGGGCGGGCCACGGGCTGCGGCGCGGGCGGCAGCACCGCCTTCTTCGGCGGCTGCTTCACCGGCTCCGGCGGTGGCGGGGCGGGCGGCGGCGGTTCCACTTTCGGCGTCGGCGGCGTGACGATCTCGCTCATCAGCGCGATCGGGATCACCACTTCCACGGCGCGCCGCAGCAGCCCGGTCTGCAGGGCCCACAAGGCGGCCACGTGGAACAGCACCACGCCGCCGGCGATCGCCACGTTGCGGCGCGAAGGGTTGGAAGGGCCGGGGGACGGCAGCGTCGAGGACATGGGACGGGAGAAGGTGCCGCTCAGCCGCGCCGCGCCCAGCGGGCGGCGGCGAGCACGAGGATCAGGCTGCCGCAGAGGATGAAGATGCCCATGCCGCGCTGTCCCTCATGCGAGCGGCGAGCTGGACGGTGTGCCGGGTGTCGCCGCTCACGGCCGCGACCGGCTGGCTGGCGCAGCACTGGGCCACGATGTCGCGGGCGCAGCCTTCGCACTGCCCGCATTGCGTGGCCACACCGAGTTCGAACTGGATGTCATCGAAGCCCATTCCGGCTCGCGCATGGCGGGCGATCTCGCGGTCGGAGATCCGGCGGCAGACACAGACGATCATGGTTCGGGGCTGGCTGGTGAATGAGTGGGATGAGTATAAATGCGAATCCCTCTCATTTGCAATATCAGGGTCAGCGTGTCTGGTTTTCCGGGGCCAGAACCTGCGCGGCTTCGGCCAGGGTGGGGCAGCCGCACAGCGCCATGGCGATCTCCAGTTCGTCGCGCAGCAGCCGCAGCACGTGGGCGACCCCGACCGCGCCGGCCGACGCCAGGGCCCAGAGGATCGGGCGGCCGACCAGCACCGCGTCGGCCCCGAGCGCCATGGCCTTGAGCACGTCGGTGCCGCGGCGGATGCCGCCGTCCACCAGCACCGGCACCTGGCCGGCGACTTCGCGGACGATCGCCGGCAGCAGCCGCGCCGTCGCCGGCATGGTGTCCAGCGTCCTGCCCCCATGGTTGGAGACGATGATCCCGGCGGCACCGGCCGCGATGCCCTGGCGGGCGTCTTCCGGATGGACCACGCCCTTGAGCAGCAGCGGCAGGCGCGTGTTCGCCGCGAGCCATTCCACCTCGTCCCAGGTCGGTGCGTTCGCCAGCCGTTCGAACAGGTTCGCGCCTTGCGGCACCCGCGCCGGCGGCAGGTTCACCGCCCGCACGCCCGGCGGCAGGCGAAAGCCGGTGCGGCGTTCGCCGTCGCGCGCGCCGTGCACCGGCGCGTCGACGGTCAGCACCAGGGCTTCGTAGCCGGCGGCTTCGGCCCGCCGGACCAGCTCCAGCGTGGCGTCGCGCGTGTCCTGCGCATAGAGCTGGAACCAGAGCGGGCCGCGGCCCGGCTCGTCGGCAAACGCCTTGGCGATGGATTCGAGGTCGATGCTGGCCTGGGTGCTGGCCACCAGGCCGGCCTGCTGGGCGGCGGCCGCACAGGCGACGGCGAGCTCGCCTTCGGGGTGGGCCAGCTTCTGGAACGCCATCGGCGCCACCAGCAGCGGATGCTCCAGCGTGCGCCCGAGCAGCTGCACCCGCGTGTGGCCGCCGGCCATCGGGCGCAGCACGCGCGGCAGCAGGCGCAGTTGCTGCCAGGCCTGTTCGTTGTCGCGCCGGGTGATCTCGTCGGCGGCACCGCCGTCCAGGTAGGCCCAGGCCGGCGCGTCCAGCGCGCGCCGCGCATGTTCCGCGTAGTCATTGAGCGTGGCGACGCCCGGCGGCACCGATTGCATGGCCGGCACGAAGCTCATTGGACTGCCCTCCGTGCTTCGCACTGCGGGGCTGTGAGCCTTCGGAGCGGCCGTGCGGCTCACGTGTCCGCCCACATGCGCAGCAGGTTGTGGTACGTGCCGGTCAGCGCCACGGTGGCCGGCGTTTCGCCGGCCGCGCGCAGCTGGATCAGCGCGTCGTCCAGTTCCAGCAGCAGCTTGCGCTGCTCGTGGCTGCGCACCATGCTTTCGATCCAGAAGAAGCCGGCGAGCCGGTGGCCGCGCGTGACCGGCCGCACCTCGTGCACGCTGGTGCCCGGGTACAGCACGGCGTGGCCGGCGGGCAGCTTGATGCTGCGCGGGCCGTCGGCAGCCTGGATGACCAGCTCCCCGCCGTCGTAGTCCTCGGGCGGGGACAGGAACACGGTGCAGGACAGGTCGGTGCGCACGCGCGCGCCGTTTTCCAGGAAGCGGATGGCGCCGTCCACGTGCTCGCCATAGGCGTTGGCCTGGCCGCCGTAGCGGTTGAAGTGCGGCGGGAACACCCGCTTGGGCAGCGCCGCGGCAAGAAAGCGCGGCGTGCGGTCCAGCGCCTGCAGCACGATCTGGCGCAGCGTGCGCGCCGTCTCGCCCTGCGGCTCGAGCTGCTCGTTGTTCTTGGCCAGCGCCGCCTGCGCGCCGGCGCTGGCGCGCCCGTCGGTCCAGCGGGCGCCGGCCAGCAGGCCGTGCGCCCGCCGCAGTTCATCGGGGTTCAGCAGCGCGAAGGTGACAAGCATGGCGGCGGCTTTGCTTGGGTTGTGGAGGGAAGAGCCTAGAAGCGTGCGGTCAGCGCCACCTGCAGCATCCGGCCGGCGCCGGGAATGTAGTGGCCGCGGTACAGCGACTCGCCATACAGCTTGTTGGTGATGTTGCTGAGGTTCGCCTTGACGATGAAGGTCTCGTTGATCGCGTATTCGGCCATCAGGTCGGCGGTGACGAAACCCGGTGCCTCCCAGGCGGGCGCGGTCACGTCGGCCGGCGACTGCTTGCTGCGGAAGTTCAGGCCGCCGCCCACGCGCCACTTCGGCGTGAGCTGGTAGGTGCTCCACACCGTGCCGCTGTGCTTGGGCGTGAGGCCGGGGCGGTCGCCCACGCGGTTGCCGACCGTGCTCGCCGTGGAGGCAGCCTGGTCCACCCGCGCGATCGGCATCCACATGTACGAGCCGAACACCTCCCACTTGGGCGTGATGCGCCCGACCAGGTCGACTTCGACGCCGGCGGTGTGCCGCTTGCCCGACAGCAGCAGGCGGTCGGCGGCGGTGTCGGGGTCGGTGTTGCGCTCGTTCTTCTTGGTGGAGCGGAACAGCGCGAAGCGCGCGGAGAAGCGCTTGTCGGCCGAGTCGATCTTCGCGCCCAGCTCGATGTTCTCGCTCTGCTCTGGCGGCGTGTTGGCCGACTGCGCGTTGTAAGAGTAGGTGTCGCCCGAGGTGTTGAACGAGGTGCCATAGGAGAAGTGGTAGGAGGTCAACTCGTCGGGCTGGTACAGCACGCCCACGCGCTTGCTCCACTCGCCGATCTTCTGCTTGTACTGGGTGGTGGTGACCGGGCCGGGCGCGTTGTTCGGGATGGCCCATTGCGCGTAGCGGCCGTCCATGCTGTCGTAGCGCAGGCCGCCCAGCAGCTTCCAGTGCGGCGCGATCTCCACCAGGTCCTGCAGGTAGACGCCCCAGGCCTTGGCGGTGAACTCGGTGCTCGGGCGCAGGCGGCGCGTGCCCTCGTCGATCCAGGCGCCGTCGTCGGGCCGGCCGGCGGTGGTGTTTGGCTTGGTGAGGTTGACGCCACCCTGCGCGGCGCTCAGGGCCGCATAGCCGGTCTTCTCCTCGCGCGCGAAGTCCAGCCCGGTCTGCAGGCTGTGCTTCAGACCCCAGGCGGTGAACTTGGTGCTGAGGTCGCTTTGCGCCTGCAGCGTGTCCACGTCCTGGATCTTCAGGTTGGTGCCGCGCGTGAACACGGTACCCGGGCCGAAGTTGGACAGGTCGACCGCGGCGCCGCCCGGCTGCAGGCCGGCGGCGGCGAAGCGGATCGCGCTGGCGCGCAGGTCGCGGTTGAACTGGCCCTTGCGCACCTGGGTCTTCAGCTCGGTGCCGCTGTCGAAGCGGTGGATGTGGCTGAGGGTGAGCATCTTCGCCCGGCCGGCGTTGTAGTCGCTGGACATGCCGTAATAGGCGTCCGGGTCCAGGCCGCCGATGATGGTGTTGCTTGCCGACGAGTCGGTGGTGCGAGGCCGGATCCACGGCAGGCCGTAGTTGATGCCGTTGTTGTTGTTCAGGTAGTAGAGGCTCGCCATGAACTCGTCGCGCAGGCCGATGCCCCAGCGGTAGGCGGCCGCCACGCCCTCCTTGTCGATGCTGCTGCCCGAGCCGTTGTTGTCGGCGCGGGTGCGCATCACGTTCAGGCGCAGGGCGGCGCTCTCGCCGGTCTGGAAGTTGAAGTCGCCGGTCAGGCGGCCGTACGAATGGCTGCCCAGCGTGGTGGTGACCTCGTGCTCGTTGATCAGGCGCGGCACCTTGCTCACCTGGTTGACGGCGCCGCCGGTGGAGCCGCGGCCGAACAGCATGGAGGCCGAGCCGCGCAGCACCTCGATGCGGTCGTTGTTGAAGGTGTCGCGGTCGTAGAAGGCCGGGTCGCGCATGCCGTCCAGGAAGATGTCGCCGGTGCCCGCCAGCGAGAAGCCGCGCAGGCGGATGTCCTCCTCGCCGCCTTCGGCCGCCTGGAAGGTGATGCCGCCGGTGTTGCGCAGCACGTCCTTCACGGTGTCGAGGTTGCGGTCGTCGATCAGCTTTTCGGTGATGACGGTGATCGACTGCGGGATGTCGCGCAGTTCCTGGTTGCCCTTGCCGATGTTGGTGGTGGTGGTCCGCAGGGCATCCTTGCCCGCCGGGGTTTCGGCCTTTTCCTTGACCACGACCTGCGGCAGCGTCTTGCCGCTGTCGGCGGGCGTCGATTGGGCCCAGGCACCGGCCGAAGCGGCCATGAGCAGGGCGCCCAGCGGCATCAGCGCGGGCTTGGAAGCAGGATGGGGACGGGCGACGGCCTTGCGGCCAGAACGTACGGAACGCGCCAAGGGAAAACCTCCGGACAAGACACCGGCACGCAGGGCCGGCTGGGTTGAACACATGAGGCTGGCTGGCGCGGGTGCGCGAACTGGCTGGCCGGTGATTTGCAAAAGTTTACTTGCAAATGCGAATCTATCTCATTTACGATGAGTTGTCACCCGAGCTCTGCAAAAAGGTGTTGTCATGCTGCAAACCCTGCTGATTTCCTTTCGCGAAGGCCTGGAGGCGCTGCTGATCGTCGCCATCGCAGCGCTGTACCTGCGCCGCACCGGCCGCGAGGCGCTGGTCGGCGCGATCCGCGCCGGCGTGCTCACCGCGCTGGCGCTGTCGGCCGTGCTGGGCGTGGTGCTGGCCCGCGTCGGCGCCATGTCGCCCGCATGGGAAGGCGTGATGGCCTGGATCGCGGCCGTGGCCGTGATGAGCTGCACCGTGCACATGCTGCGCATGGGCCGGCACATGAAGAAGCACATCGACGGCAGGCTGGGCGAAGCCACGGCGCGCGAAGGCGGCGCCGGCTGGTGGGCGGTGTTCGTGTTCGCCCTGTTCATGGTGGGCCGCGAGGGCGTGGAGACGGCGACCATGATCGCCTCGCTCGCCGTCAACGGCGATTTGGCACACATGGCCTGGGGCGGCGCCATCGGCTTCGCGCTGGCCGCCTGGATCGCCTGGCTGTGGACGCGCCACGGCAGCAAGGTGAACCTCAGCCGCTTCTTCCAGGTCACCGCCGTGTTCATGGTGGTGTTCTCGCTGCAACTGGTGATCTACGGCTTCCACGAATTCACCGAAGGCGCGCTGATCCCGGGCATCGACAACGCGTACTGGCACAACGCCACCGAGGAGCTGGCCGAAGGCACGATCGCCCAGGTGATTTCGCTGCTGATGGTGGCGCTGCCCTCGGTCTGGCTGATCGGCGCGTTCTGGAAGGACCGCAACGCCCAGCGGCTGCCCGCGCAGAACCGCGCCTGAGCGGCGCTTCCGCCAGTTGGCGGAATTCCTGGGGACATTGTCTTCTCCGCCAGTGGCCCGCCGCCGGCAGGCTCCCTACAGTGGGTTGTCGCAACAACCAAAGGAGCCGAACGATGACGCAGCAGCTGATCGCATGGGAATGGCTGGAACGCCCCGGGCTGGACGTGGCCCGCATCGAGCGCGGGGAGCAGGGCCTGCGCGTGCGCGGCCGCGTGGTGGCCGAATGGGAGGGCGTGCCGCTGGATCTCTCCTACGACATGCGGTGCGGGCCGCAGTGGCAGTTCAAGCAAGCCGACCTGGTGCTCGCCCACGGCGAGGTCCGGCGCGAACTGCGGCTGCGCAAGCTGCCGCAAGGCTGGGAGGTGGACGGCGCCCAGCGGCCCGACCTGGCCGAGGCGCAGGACATCGACATCATGGGAACGCCGCTCACCAACACCTTGCCGATCCAGCGCCTGCCCTGGGCACCGGAGCAGAGCAGGGAATTCACGATGGCCTACATCCGCCTGCCCGACCTGGCCGTCCAGCCGGTGCGGCAGCGCTATACGGCCGGGACCGCCGCCGATCCGCAGCAGCGGGCGTTCCTCTATGAGGCCCTGCCCAGCGGTGCGCAAAAGCCGGCGGTGTCCACTGCGCGCTACCACAGTGCCGGATCGGGTTTCAGCGCACAGCTGCTGATGGATGCCGACGGGCTGGTGCTGCGCTATCCGCCGTACTGGCGCCGTGCCGGGTTCCAGGAAGCAGGCTGAGGCGAAGGGCCGGGCGAACTCAGCTCGGCTCGCCCATCTGCGACTGCAGGTAATTCGGCAGGCCGATCTTGGCCAGCAGGTCGAGCTGGGTTTCGAGGTAGTCGATGTGCTCCTCGGTGTCCTCGAGGATGTTTTCCAGGATCTCGCGCGAAACGAAGTCGCGCGATGCTTCGCACTGGGCGATGCCGGCCTTCAGCGCGGTCTGCGCGCCGCGCTCGCTTTGCAGGTCGCCTTCCAGGATCTCCGGCACGTCTTCGCCGATCAGCAGCTTGCCCAGGTCCTGCAGGTTGGGCAGGCCGTCCAGCATCAGGATGCGCGCCATCAGCTTGTCGGCGTGCTTCATCTCGCCGATGGATTCCTCGTATTCCTTCTTCGCCAGCTTGTCGAAGCCCCAGTGCTTGAGGATGCGGTAGTGCAGGAAGTACTGGTTGGTGGCCGTCAACTCGTTCTTCAGCTGGATCTGGAGATGCTGGATGACTTGGGGATCGCCTTGCATGGTGCACTCGCTCGATGTTGTTTGCAGCGATTGTGGCGCAAGTCACCCCGTCAGTTGCGGATCAGGTGGTCGAACGCTCCCAGCGCGGCCTTCGCACCGTCGCCGGCGGCGATGATGATCTGCTTGAACGGCACCGTGGTCGCGTCGCCCGCGGCGAACACACCGGGCAGCGAGGTCTGGCCGCGCGCATCGACCACGATCTCGCCGTGGCGCGACAACTCGACCGTGCCTTTCAGCCACTCGGTGTTGGGCACCAGGCCGATCTGCACGAACACGCCTTCCAGCTCCACCCGCCTGATTTCGCCGGACGCGCGGTCCTTGTAGCCGAGGCCATTCACCTTCTGGCCGTCGCCGGTCACCTCGGTGGTCTGCGCATTCAGCAGCACCGTCACGTTCGGCAAGGTCGCCAGCTTGCGCTGCAGCACCGCGTCGGCACGCAGTTTCGTGTCGAACTCCACCAGCGTGACGTGCGCCACGATGCCGGCCAGGTCGATCGCCGCTTCCACGCCGGAGTTGCCGCCGCCGACCACCGCCACGCGCTTGCCCTTGAACAGCGGGCCGTCGCAGTGCGGGCAGTAGGCCACGCCCTTGTTGCGGTACTCCTGCTCGCCGGGCACACCCAGCGTGCGCCAGCGCGCGCCGGTGGTGACGATGACGCTTTTGGCCTTCAACGCCGCGCCGCTTTCCAGTTCCACCTCGATCAGGTCGGTGCCGCGCTTCAATGCCTTGGCGCGCTGCAGGTTCATGATGTCCACGTCGTAGTGGCGCACGTGTTCCTCCAGGGCCAGCGCGAATTTCGGGCCCTCGGTTTCCTTGATGGACACGAAGTTCTCGATGCCCAGCGTGTCCAGCACCTGGCCGCCGAAACGCTCCGAGGCGATGCCTGTGCGGATGCCCTTGCGCGCCGCGTACACCGCGGCCGCGGCGCCGGCCGGGCCGCCGCCGACGATCAGCACGTCGAACGGCTCCTTGGCGGAGATGTCCTGCGCGGCGCGTTCGGCGCCGCCGGTGTCCACCTTGGCCAGGATCTCTTCCAGCGTCATGCGGCCCTGGCCGAAGTGCGTGCCGTTCAGGAACACGGTGGGCACGGCCATGATCTGGCGTTCCTTCACCTCGTCCTGGAACAGCGCACCGTCGATCATGGTCGCCTTGATGCGCGGGTTCTGGATCGCCATCAGGTTGAGCGCCTGCACCACGTCCGGGCAGTTGTGGCAGGACAGCGAGACGTAGACCTCGAATTCCAGGTCCTGGTCCAGCGCGCGCACCTGCTGCAGCACGGCATCGTCCACCTTGGGCGGATAGCCGCCGACCTGCAGCAGCGCCAGCACCAGCGAGGTGAACTCGTGGCCCATCGGCAGGCCGGCGAAGCGCGGGCCGGTGTTCTCGCCCGGCCGGTTGACCGAGAACGAGGGCGTGCGGTGGGGGCCGCCGCGCGTCTCGCTCACGCGGATGAGCGGGGACGCTTCGGCGACGTCGTTGAGCAGCGCGCCCAGCTCGGCCGAGGCCGGCGTGTCGTCCAGCGACGCCATCACCTCGACCGGATTCGCGATGCGCTGCAGGTAGCCGGCAAGCTGTGCCTTGAGGGTGGCGTCGAGCATGGCCGTCTCCTTAGATCTTGCCGACCAGGTCCAGCGAGGGCGTCAGCGTCTGCGCGCCTTCGCTCCACTTGGCCGGGCAGACCTCGCCCGGATGCGCGGCGATGTACTGGGCGGCCTTCACGCGGCGCAGGGTTTCCTGGGCGTCGCGGCCGATGCCGTTGTCGTGCACTTCGATGGTCTTGATGCGGCCTTCGGGATCGATCACGAAGCTGCCGCGCAGCGCCAGGCCCGCGTCCTCGCCTTCGGTGATCAGCACCTGGAAGAATCTCGCCAGCTGGTGGTTGGGGTCGCCGACCAGCGGGTACTGCACCTTGCGGATGGTGTCGGAGGTGTCGTGCCAGGCCTTGTGGGTGAAGTGGGTGTCGGTCGACACGCCGTAGATCTCCACGCCCAGCTTCTGGAACTCCGCGTAGTTGTCGGCCAGGTCGCCCAGCTCGGTCGGGCAGACGAAGGTGAAGTCGGCCGGGTAGAACACCACCACCGACCACTTGCCCTTGAAGTTCTCCCCGGTCACGGGAACGAATTTGCCCTGGTGGTACGCCGTGGCGGTGAAGGACGGGACTTGCTGGTTGATCAAAGACATGAGCTACTCCTATGGATGAATTGAAATCGATTGATGCTGTCTATGGTAGGGGCGCAGGTGTCCGTGCGCCAATTCAAAGCGCCAATCAGCCCCTTAGGAGCGATCTATGCGGAGGAACGCTTCAGTACTCCAGCCGCTCGGGCCGGATTTCCTGCAAGATGGTGGTGGCGATCTCTTCGATCGACTTGGTGGTGGTCGACAGCCACCGGATGCCCTCGCGCCGCATCATGGATTCGGCTTCCGCCACTTCGTTGCGGCAGTTCTCGAGCGAGGCATAGCGCGAGTTCGGCCGCCGCTCGTTGCGGATTTCGCTCAGCCGTTCCGGCTGGATGGTCAGGCCGAAGATCTTCTTGCGGTGCACGGCCAGCGAGCCCGGCAATTGCTTGCGGTCGAAGTCCTCCGGGATCAGCGGGTAGTTGGCCGCCTTCAGGCCATGCTGCATGGCCAGGTAGAGCGAAGTCGGCGTCTTGCCGCTGCGGCTCACGCCGACCAGGATCACGTCGGCCTGCTCCAGGTCGCGGTCGGACTGGCCGTCATCGTGCGCCAGGCTGAAATTGATGGCCTCGATGCGGTCGTGGTAGGCCTTGCTCTTGCTCACGTCCGAGAAGCGCCCGACGCGGTGGCTGGACTTCATGCCCAGCTCGATCTCCAGCGGCCGCACGAAGGTGCCGAACATGTCCAGCACCATGGCCTTGCAGTTCTGCTCGATGACCTGCAGCACCTCGACATTGACCAGGGTGGTGAACACCACCGGCTTGCGGCCTTCCAGCTCGGCCGTGTGGTTCACCTGGCGCGCCACTTGGTGCGCCTTGTCGACCGTGTCGATGAAGGGCAGGCGCACGTGGCGCGGCTTGAACTCGAACTGCGCCAGGATGGCGTTGCCGAAGGTTTCCGCCGTGATGCCGGTACCGTCGGAGATGAAGAAGACCGTGCGGGTGTGCATGCCCGCCACTGTACCGCTTCGCTGCGGCCGCGCCGGCCGCGAAAAAGGCCCGGCCGCCTACAATGCAGACGCAACGAATTCTTCCGACGCGCCATGCCCCGCCACAGCCTCAAGCAACAACCACAAAGCATGTTGGCCGGCCTATGCGCGTCGCTGCGCTGGCGCGCGGACCCGGTTTCAACTTATGGAGCTTTGTCATGTCTGCCCTGTTCAGCGCGACCGCCTTGGTCGTACCGTTTGAGAACCTGAGAATGACCGACGTCGAGGCGGTCGGCGGCAAGAACGCCAGCCTCGGCGAGATGATCTCCCAGCTGCCCCAGGGCGTGCGCGTCCCCACCGGCTTCGCCACCACGGCCCATGCATTCCGGCAGTTCCTGGCCCATGCCGGCCTGGCCGATCGCATCAATGCGCGGCTGACCACGCTGGACACCGACGACGTGCGCGCGCTGGCCGCGGCCGGCGCCGAGATCCGCGCCTGGGTCGAAGCCCAGCCGTTCCCCGCCGACCTGGAGCAGGCTATCCGCTCCGCATTCGAGACGCTGAGCGCCGGCAATCCGCAGGCCAGCTTCGCCGTGCGCTCGTCGGCCACGGCCGAGGACCTGCCGGACGCATCCTTCGCCGGCCAGCAGGAGACCTTCCTGAACGTGGTGGGTATCGAGGCCGTGCTGCACAAGATGAAGGAGGTGTTCGCCTCCCTCTACAACGACCGCGCTATCAGCTACCGCGTGCACAAGGGCTTTGCCCATGCCGACGTGGCGCTGTCGGCCGGCGTGCAGCGCATGGTGCGTTCCGACCTTGGAGCGGCCGGCGTGATGTTCACCATCGACACCGAATCCGGCTTCCAGGAAGTGGTGTTCATCACCTCCAGCTACGGCCTGGGCGAAACCGTGGTGCAGGGCGCCGTCAACCCCGACGAGTTCTACGCGCACAAGCCGATGCTTGCGGCGGGCAAGCGCGCGCTGATTCGCCGCAACCTGGGCTCCAAGCTGATCCAGATGGTGTTTTCCACACCCGAGGAAAAGGCGCGCGACGGCAAGCTGGTGAAGACGGTGGACGTGCCGCTGGAGCAGCGCAACCGCTATTCGCTGACCGACGCCGAGGTGGAAGAGCTGGCACGTTACGCCGTCATCATCGAGCAGCATTACGGCCGCCCGATGGACATCGAATGGGGCAAGGACGGCGTGGACGGCAAGCTCTACATCCTGCAGGCGCGGCCCGAAACGGTGAAGAGCCAGCAGCAGGGCAAGGCCGAAACGCGCTACAAGCTCAAAGGCAGGGGCGCGGTGCTGGCCGAAGGCCGCGCCATCGGCCAGAAGATCGGCACCGGCCCGGTGCGCCTGGTGCACAACATCTCGGAGATGGACAAGGTGCAGGCCGGCGACGTGCTGGTCACCGACATGACCGACCCGAACTGGGAGCCGGTGATGAAGCGCGCCAGCGCCATCGTCACCAACCGCGGCGGGCGCACCTGCCACGCGGCCATCATCGCGCGCGAGCTTGGCATTCCGGCCGTGGTGGGCTGCGGCGACGCCACCGACCTGCTGAAGGACGGCACGCTGGTCACCGTGAGCTGCGCCGAGGGCGACACCGGCTTCATCTACGACGGCCTGCTGGAGACCGAGGTCACCGAGGTGCAGCGCGGCGAGATGCCGGCCATCAAGACCAAGATCATGATGAACGTGGGCAACCCGCAGCTCGCCTTCGACTTCGCCCAGCTGCCCAACGAGGGCGTGGGCCTGGCGCGGCTGGAATTCATCATCAACAACAACATCGGCGTGCACCCGAAGGCGATCCTCGACTACCCGAACGTCGACACCGACCTGAAGAAGGCGGTGGAGTCGGTGGCGCGCGGGCACGCGTCGCCGCGCGCCTTCTACGTCGACAAGGTGGCCGAGGGCGTGGCGACCATCGCCGCGGCCTTCTGGCCCAAGCCGGTGATCGTGCGCCTGTCGGACTTCAAGTCCAACGAATACCGCAAGCTGATCGGCGGCAGCCGCTACGAGCCCGAGGAAGAGAACCCGATGCTGGGCTTTCGCGGCGCCGCGCGCTACATCAGCGAAGCCTTCCGCGAAGCCTTCGCCATGGAGTGCGAGGCGCTGCGCCGCGTGCGCAACGACATGGGCCTGACCAACGTGCAGGTGATGGTGCCCTTCGTGCGCACCCTTGGCGAGGCGGACAAGGTGACGCAGCTGCTCGCGCAGCAGGGCCTGCAGCGCGGCCAGAACGACCTGAAGGTCATCATGATGTGCGAGATCCCGAGCAACGCCATCCTGGCCGACCAGTTCCTCGAATATTTCGACGGCTTCTCCATCGGCTCCAACGACCTGACCCAGCTCACGCTGGGGCTGGACCGCGATTCGGGGCTGGAGCTGCTGGCCGCCGAATTCGACGAGCGCGACCCGGCTGTCAAGGCGCTGCTGGAACGCGCCATCACGGCCTGCCTGTCGCAGGGCAAGTACGTCGGCATCTGCGGCCAGGGCCCCAGCGACCATCCGGACTTCGCGCAGTGGCTGGCCGACGTGGGCATCGCGTCGATTTCGCTGAATCCGGACAGCGTGATCGCCACCTGGCAGCGGCTGGCGGGTAATACCTAGGGGCGTGCAGCGCGGCCGGTGCGATGATCCCGCGCCATGGACGAACCGGCCGCATACGAGCACCACGACCGGCGCGTGCTGTGGCTGAAAGCGGGGCTGCTGGCGCTGTGGGCGGCGGCGAGCTTCGGCGTCTGCTACTTCGCCCGCGCGCTGGATTTCACCGTCGGGTCCTGGCAATTCAGCTACTGGTTCGCGGCGCAGGGCGCGCTGCTGGTGTTCATCGCCATCGTCGCCTTCTATGCCTGGGCGATGGCGCGCCTGGACCCTGAGGAGCCATCGGCTGAAGAGGAAAGCGCCGGTGGCTAGCGAGCCCGCCTACCGCGCCTACGAGCGGCGGCTGCACCGCATCCTCGCGCTGTTCGTGGTGGGCTTCGTCGCCTACCTGCTGCTGATGGGCTGGGCCGAGATCAATGGCCTGTCGCGCAACTGGCTGGGCCCGATCTTCCTGTTCTCCACCGTCATCATGTACGCGGCCATCGGCATCTACGGCCGCACCAGCGACCCGGAGGAGTACTACGTCGCCGGCCGGCGCATTCCGCCCATGTACAACGGCATGGCCACCGCCGCCGACTGGATGAGCGCGGCCTCGTTCATCAGCCTGGCGGGCGGGCTGTACCTGCAGGGGTTTTCCGGCAGCGCGGGGCAGGCCGGCGGGCTGGCCTACGTGCTGGGCTGGACCGGCGGCTTCTGCCTGGTGGCGCTGCTGATCGCGCCGCATTTGCGCCGCCTCAACCTGTACACCGTGCCGGACTACTTCAGCGTGCGCTACGGCGGACGCTGGCCGCGCGTGATCGCGGCCAGCGCGGCGGTACTGTGCTCCTTCACCTATGTGGTCGCGCAGATCTACGGCATCGGCCTGATCGCCTCGCGCCTGACCGGCGTGCAGTTCGAGATCGGCATCCTGCTCGGGCTGGGCGGCGTGCTGCTGTGCTCGTTCCTGGGCGGCATGCGCGCCATCACCTGGACCCAGGTGGCGCAGTACGTGGTGGTGCTGCTGGCGTTCCTGATCCCCGTGTCCTGGCTTGCGTACAAGCAGCTGGGCAACCCGCTCGCGCCGCTGGTCTACGGGACGCAGCTGCAGAAGATCGCCGAGCTGGAAAAGAAGCTGATGCAGGACCCGGCGGAAAAGCAGGTGGCCGCGATCTTCCTGGCGCGCGCGCACGAATACGAAGCCAAGCTGCGCGACATCGACGGCTCGCTGGCGCGCGACCGCATGGCGGCGCAGGAGCGCATCCGCGCGCTGAAGGCACAGGGCGCGGACTCGGCGCTGATCGTGCGCGCGCACCGCGACTTCGCCGCGCTGCCGAAGGACGCCGCCCAGGCGCGGGAAGCATGGACGCGCGGCGTGCGCGAAAGCTACGAGCGCGCCAGGCCCTTGGGTGGCTTGCCGCCGCACAGCCAGGCCTACGCGGGCGACCCGAACGGCACGCCGCAGGAGCAGGACGCCTTCGACATCTCGCGGCGCAACTTCCTGGCGCTGATGTTCTGCCTGATGCTGGGCACGGCCGGCCTGCCGCACCTGCTGACGCGCTACTACACCACGCCCAACGTGGCCACCGCGCGCGCCTCGGTGGCATGGTCGGTGTTCTTCATCGTGCTGCTGTACCTGAGCGCGCCGGCGCTGGCGGCACTGGTGAAGTTCGAGGTGATGAACAACCTGGTGGGCAGCAGCTTCGGCGCGCTGCCGCCGTGGATCGGGCAGTGGGGCAAGGTCGACGGCTCGCTGCTCTCGGTGGCCGACGTCAACGGCGACGGCATCCTGCAATGGGGCGAGATCCGCATGGGCGCCGACATCATCATGCTGGCCACACCGGAACTCGGCGGCCTGCCGTACGTGGTGTCCGGGCTGGTGGCAGCCGGCGGCCTAGCGGCGGCGCTGTCCACCGCCGACGGCCTGCTGCTGACCATCAGCAACGCGCTGGTGCGCGACATTTATTGCCACGAGATCAACCGCAACGTCACGCCCGAGTACCGCGTGATCCTGTCGAAATTCGCGCTGCTGGGCGTGGCCATGGCGGCGGCCATCGCCGCTTCGTTCAAGGCGGCGGAGATCCTGCCGCTGGTGTCGGCTTCGTTCTCGCTTGCCGCATCGGCCTTCGTGCCGACCATGGTGCTGGGCATCTTCTGGCGCGGTGCGAGCCGCCGCGGCGCCGTGGCCGGCATGCTGGCCGGCCTGGGCGTGACGGTGTACTACCTCATGGTGAATGCGCAGCCGGTGCGCGCCGCGCTCGGGCTGCCGCCGGGACAGTGGCTGTGGCTGGGCATCCAGCCGCTGTCGGCCGGCGTGTTCGGCGTGCCGGTGGGCTTCGCGACCGCCATCGCGGTGAGCTGGCTGGAGCCGGTATGGACAAACCCCAATTCAAAAGGGACAACCCGCATGCAAAGCTAGGACACGCGGGAGCAGGACCATGATCGTCGTCAAGACACAGGCCGGACAGCAGGTGATGAAGGACCGCAGCGTGGCCCTCACGCCGCGCCAGCGTTCGGCGCTGATCCTGGTCGACGGCAAACGCTCGCGGGACCAGCTGCTGACCGCCACCGCGGCCGCCGGGGCGACCAGGGACGACGTGGACAAGCTGTTCGAGCTCGGCCTCATCGCCGACGCCGAAGGAACGCCGGCCGCGGCCGATGTGCCTTCCGCCGAACCGGAAGCGCCGCGCAGCGAGCGCACGCCGCAGGAACGCTACAGTGCGGCCTATCCCATCGCCACCCGGCTCACCGCCGGGCTGGGCCTGCGCGGCTTCCGGCTGAACCTGGCGGTGGAAAGCGCCTCCGGCTACCAGGAGCTGCTGGAACTCGCGCCCAAGATCCGCGATGCGGTCGGCCCCGAACTCTACGCGCCGCTGGACAAGGCGCTGAACGGCTGAGCCTTCCTGGAACGGCCCGCGGCCGCCCTGGCCGGGAGCAGCCCGGGCCTTGCTATAATCGTGGGCTTCGCCTTGCCGTACCGCTATCGACGCAGCGGGCGGCTTTCGCCGCGGTCCACCAATGGACGCGCGGCTCAATCCTCAAGGAGAGTCCATGCGTCACTATGAAATCGTCTTGCTGATCCACCCGGATCAAAGCGAGCAGGTTCCGGCCATGCTGGAGCGCTACAAGGGCATGATCACCACCGGCGGCGGCAAGATCCACCGCGTGGAAGACTGGGGCCGCCGCCAGCTGGCCTACCAGATCAACAAGCTCGCGAAGGCGCACTACCTGTGCATCAACATCGAGGCCGACCAGGCCGTCATGACCGAGCTGGAGCATGCCTTCCGCTTCAATGACGCCGTGCTGCGCCACCTGACCGTGGTGAAGAAGAAAGCCGACACCGGCCCGTCTTCCATGATGAAGACCGTGGAACGCGAAGAGGCCCGCAAGGCCCAGCAATCGGAGTTCCAGGCATCCTGATCGGCGCGAGGCGCCGGGTGTGAACCAGCTCGTGCTGAGCGCCCGTATCGCTGAGGCCAAGGCCCTGCGCTACACACCCGCCGGACTGCCCGCCATCGACCTGCTGCTGGATCACGAATCCGAAGCCCTGGAAGCGGGGCAGCAGCGGCAGGTCAAGGTGGAAGTCAAGGCGGTGGCCTTCGGGGCAACGGCGGAAACGCTGGCCCGGCAGGCGATCGGCACGGCATTCAGGTTCACGGGCTTCATCGCCGCGGCGCGCGGCGGCAGGCATCCGGTGCTGCACATCCAGTCATTCCAGCAAGAGTCAAATTCGTAGGAGGTCACCATGGCCACGTTCAAGAAATTCAACAAGGACAAGCGTCCGAAGCGCAACACCCAGTCGCTGCTGTTCAAGCGCAAGCGCTTCTGCCGCTTCACCGTCGCCGG
>JAZKIV010000045.1:0-37083 GCA_040384685.1 Pseudomonadota bacterium
TGGAAGTTGGCCGGCTTGTGGCCCACCGACTTGCGGTGCTTCCAGATGGAATAGAACATCACCGAGAAGACCAGCACGAAGATCACGACGCAGGTGATCAGCATGAACCAGTGCAGCCAGGCCTGTTCCACCGCGATGCGCGTGGCGGCGGCGTGCAGGTTGAGCTGGCGGACCGCCGGGCCGCCCGGCAGGTCGTTCACCGCATGGGCGGCGCCGGCGAAAGCGCCGGCCAGCGCGAGCGCCGCGGCTTGGATGGAAATGCTCTTCATCGTTGCTAGCCTCAACAAGCTTCTCAAATTCAAAACCGTCCGCCGCCCTCGCGGCCCGTTGTCCGTTCTCACGCCTCGCGCAGGGCCCGGCTGCCGGCACGCGGCTCCACCCGGACCCAGTCGCGATGGAATTCCGCCCGCTCCAACTGGCCCCCGTTCTCCAGCTCGACCACCAGGCGGCCATCCTGCAGCAGGATGTGCTCGCCGTCGGCCGCGTGCCGGGCGTAGGCCAGGAACGCCAGCCCCACGGCCGCCAGCTCGAGCCAGGCGAAGGGGAGCACCAGCACCGCCCCGTGGAACCAGAAAAATCCGCCGATCGCCAGCGTCACGGCGCACAGCGAGGCGTACAGCCAACCCAGCTGGGCCGGCGTCACCGGGCAATTGCGCTTCAAAAACCAGTGGATGGCCTGGCCTTGGACAGTGGCGAAACGAAAGACGATGTTCGACACGGGCGACGCTTGCAAATCAACCGTGCATTGTAGCGCGGCGCTGCCCTGCCACTTTCGTGTGCGCCGCCCCCCAGCGGCTCAATCGCGGGCGGGTTTGCCGGCCCGCAGCATGGCCTGCATGTCGGCCAGCGACATGGCGCTGTGCTCGGCGACGCGCAGCCGCGGCGCGGGCTTGAGCGCGTGGCCGTAGATGATCTCGAAGGTGAGCGCCAGCCGGCCGTCGGCGCCGCGCAGCTGCGTCTCCAGCGCCTGCTCGAGCCCGGCGCGCCAGCGGCGGCCGCGCAGCGCCGGGAAGCGGCCGGCATGCAGGTTGGCGCCGAGCTCGCGCAGCTCCGCCAGCAGGCGCGCCGGCGTCTCGAAGGTGAGCGTGATGCGCTCCATGTCCATCACCGGCTCGGCGAAGCCGCTTTCCACCAGCATGTCGCCCCAGTCGTGCATGTCGGTGAACTCGTGCGCGGGCGGCGGCCAGCCGAGCGCGGCATAGACGGCACGCAGTTCGCGCAGGGTGTCCGGCCCGAGGCAGGAGAACATCAGGAAGCCGTCGGTGGCGAGCGCGCGGTGCCACTGGCCGATCAGCGCCTGCGGGTCGGCCGCCATGTGCAGCGCCATGTTGGCCCACAGCATCTGTGCGCCGCCGTCGGGCAGCGCCGCCAAGATCTCCTGCCCGGCACGGCCGAAGCGCTGCCACCAGGGCCGCGCGAATGCCTGCGCGGTGGCCGGCATGCGGGCCGGCTGCGGCTCCACCACCAGGCAGCGCGCGGCCGGGTAGCGGCGCGCCACCAGCGCATGCGCCTCGGTGCCGCCGCGCAGCGGCTGCCAGTCGGCCCAGGCCGCGGGCGCGAGCTTGATCCACTCCAGCCGCTCCTGCATGCGCCGCCCCACTTCCTCGTGCAGCCAGGGCGGCTGCGCCGGCGCCGCACGCTGCCAGCGGGCGGCCGCGGCGGGGGCGAGCGTGGGGGGTCGGTCGGCGGCCATGGGCGGCCAAGTATATTGAGCCGATGATGCAAGCGTGGGTCCGAGGGTTGGCTGCCGCCGTGCCGAGCCGCTGCGGCGTGTGCGGCGCCTGGCCGGCCGAGGCCGTGTGCCGGGCCTGCACGGTGCGCTTCATGCCGGCCCAGCCGCGCTGCGGGCGCTGCGCCCTGCCGGTGCCGGCCGGCGTGGCCACCTGCGGCCACTGCCTGCGCGAGCCGCCGCCGCTGGACGCCTGCCATGCCGCCGTGTCCTATTCCTACCCCTGGTCGGGGCTGATCGCCCGGTTCAAGTTCCAGGGCCAGCCCGGCCAGGCCGCCACCCTGGCCGGCCTGCTGCGCGCCGCGACCGGCGTGGAGGAAGCGCTGGCGCAATCGGACCTGGTGCTGCCGATGCCGCTGGCGCGCGCGCGGCTGGCCGGGCGCGGCTTCAACCAGGCGCTGGAGATCGCGCGCCGGCTCGCGCCCGGACGGACCGACACGCTGCTGCTGCTGCGCGCGCGCGAGACGCCGCCGCAGGCCAGCCTGTCGCGCCGGGACCGGCTGGCCAATGTGCACGGCGCCTTCGCGGTCGATCCGCTGCGTGCGGTGGCGGCGCTGCGCGGCCGGCGCGTGGCGCTGGTGGACGACGTGATGACCAGCGGCGCCTCGGTGTTCGCCGCGGCGCGCGCCCTGCGCGATGCCGGTGCGGCCGAGGTGCGCGCGCTGGTGGTGGCCCGTACCGACGAGTGATCCGCGCCATGTTCAACATCGTCCTGGTCGAGCCCGAGATTCCGCCCAACACCGGCAACGTGATCCGGCTGGCCGCCAACACCGGCTGCGCCCTGCACCTGGTCGAACCGCTGGGCTTTTCCATGGAGGATCGCCACATGCGGCGCGCCGGGCTGGACTACCACGAGTACGCCGAGGTGCGCCGGCACGCGAATTGGCAGGAGTTCCTGGCGCGCGAGCAGCCGGCGGCCGACCGCCTGTTCGCGCTCACCACCAAGGGCACGCGCGCGGTGCACGACGTGCGCTTCCAGCCGGGCGACTGGCTGGTGTTCGGCTCGGAGACACGCGGCCTGGCGCCGGAGCTGCGCGAGACTTTTCCGCAAGCGCAGCGCCTGAGGTTGCCGATGCGCCCGCACCAGCGCAGCCTCAACCTGTCCAACGCGGTGGCGGTGACGGTGTTCGAGGCCTGGCGGCAGAACGGCTTCGGCTGAGGCATGCACATGTCTCGGCCGCGTGGGTCCGGAGACAAAACAAGCAATTCGGTTACCTGCGGTCGTGTTTGAAAGACGACGGCGCCGCCTCACCTGCGAATGGACAGACGGCAGTAACCCAGACTCCTCTTTCTCCTTTTCGGCCCGCCTCCCGGCGGGCTCTTTTCTTGGAAAGCCGCGGGCGCCGGCGCTGCGGCGAAGCCGGCTCAGGGATACCGGCGGATGAGCGACTCGGCCACGCAGACCGGCTTGGTGCCGCCCTCGCGCTCCATCGTCACTTCCCAGGTCATCTGCACGCCGTTGTTGTCCACCGGGTCGCATGCCAGCAATCTGAACCGCGCGCGTAACCGGCTGCCCACCGGCACCGGCGCCGGAAAACGCACCTTGTTGAGCCCGTAGTTGATGCCCATGCGGCTGCCGCGGATCTCCATCGCCGACTCGAAGAAGCGCGGCAGCAGCGACAGCGTGAGGAAGCCGTGGGCGATGGTGGTGCCGAACGGGCCGGCGGCCGCACGCGCGGCGTCCACGTGGATCCATTGGTGGTCGCCGGTCGCTTCGGCGAACCGGTTGACCTGCTCCTGGGTCACGGTGACCCAGTCGGTGACGGCGACCTCCTGGCCGACCAGCGCCGCGACGTCGGCAAGCGATTCGATGGTTTTCATGTTCAGCTGTCCAGCCAGCGGCAGAGGCCCTGCCACTGCTCCAGGTCGCGCTCCACGCGGCTGGGCGCCACGTCGAACAGGGTGAGGCCGCGGGCGGCCAGGTGGATGTAATTCTGCGTCGGCCGCAGGCAGCCCAGCACCGGCAGGCCCAGCTGTTCGGTGAACTCGCCCAGCTTGTCGGCCGCGATGGTGCGCGGGTCGACCCGCATGCCGACGATGCCCACCTGCATGTGCGAGGCTTTGCGGTGCTCGGCCAGCTCGTCCAGGAAGGCGCGGGTGGCGTAGATGTCGAAGATGCTGGGCTGCAGCGGCACCACCACCTTGTCGGCCAGGCCCAGCGCCTGCTTGAACAGCTTGCCGTGCAGGCCGGCCGGCGTGTCCAGCACCACGTGGGTCACGCCCTTGGGCGGGCGCGCCATGTTGTCGTGGTCGACCTCCCAGCCGCGCACCGGCCGCGCGCCAGCGGGCCGCAGGCCCAGCCACAGGCGGGAAGACTGCTGGCGGTCCAGGTCGCCCAGCATCACGGCGTGCCCGTGCGCGGCGTAGTAGCCCGCGATATTGGTGGCCAGGGTGGACTTCCCGACACCGCCCTTGGGATTGGCAACGACAACGACCGGCATGGCAGAAACCTCCTCGTCGGGACGGCATCGTGGGATGCTGGCCGCTTTGCGCTATGTTAGCGGGGATGGATGAGTTGGCAAAAGACGCGAATTCCGGCGGCATCTACGTGCTCGCCGCGCACCCGAACTGGCGCGACTCGCGCGTCAACCGCCGCCTGCTGGAAGCCGCGCGCGCCGCGCCCGGCGTGCTGGTGCAGGACCTGTACGCCAGCTACGCCGACTACGACATCGACGTGGCCACCGAGCAGGAACGCGCGGCGGCCGCGCAGCTGCTGGTGCTGCTGCACCCGGTGCAGTGGTACTCGATGCCGGCGCTGCTGAAGCTCTGGCTGGACGAGGTGCTGGCCTACGGCTGGGCCTACGGCACGGGCGGCACCGCGCTGCGCGGCAAGGACCTGTGGCTGGTGGCCAGCACCGGCGGCCCCGAGGATTCGTACCACCCGCAAAGCTACAACCGCTACTTCTTCGACGCCTTCCTGCCGCCCTACGAGCAGACCTCGGCGCTGTGCGGCATGCGTTTCCTGCCGCCCCTGGTGCTGCACGGCGCGCACGCCGTGAGCGAGGCGGCGGTGGTGGCGCACACCCAGGTGTTCGGCGAGCGGCTGCGCAGCTATCCGGCCTGGCCCGAACTCGCCGACATGGAGCAGTGCCCGGCCTGCGAGGTGCCGCCCTCGGACCGGCCGCGCGACGCGGTGGACAGCGTGGCGGGAGCGCGGTGAGCATGGAGCACACACCCGCCTGGCTGGTCAACAGCCTGATCTACCTCGGCGCGGCGGTGTTCGCCGTGCCGCTGTCCAAGTACCTGGGGCTAGGTTCCATCATCGGCTACCTGGCCGCGGGCATCGCCATCGGCCCCTGGGGGCTGGGCCTGGTCACCAATGTGGAGGACATCCTGCACTTCGCCGAATTCGGCGTGGTGCTGATGCTGTTCCTGGTCGGCCTGGAACTGGAACCGCGGCGCCTGTGGAGCCTGCGCCGGCCGATCTTCGGCTGGGGCAGCGCCCAGGTGCTGGGCTGCGCCGCCATCCTGTTCGCGGCCGCCGCCCTGGCCGGCGTGCCCTGGCGCATCGCGCTGGTGGCGGCGCTGGGCCTGGCGCTGTCCTCCACCGCCATCGCGCTGCAGGTGATGGGCGAGCGCAACCTGCTGCCCACCAGCAGCGGGCAGGCCGGCTTTTCCATCCTGCTGTTCCAGGACGTCGCGGCGATTCCCATCCTGGCCCTGCTGCCGCTCCTGGCCGTCGGCGCGGCCGACCCGGCGCAGCCGGCCGGCAACCCGGGACTGGAGGCGCTGAAGATCGTCGGCGTGATCGCCGCCATCGTGCTGGGCGGGCGCCTCCTGCTGCGCCCGCTGCTGCGCTGGATCGCCAAGAGCCGCACGCCGGAGATCTTCACCGCCGCCTCGCTGCTGCTGGTGGTGGCCATCGCCGCGCTGATGCAGTTCGTCGGCCTGTCGATGGCGCTGGGCGCGTTTCTCGCCGGCGTGCTGCTGGCGGAAAGCGAATACAAGCGCGAGCTGGAAACCGACATCGAGCCGTTCAAGGGCCTGCTGCTGGGGCTGTTCTTCATCGCGGTGGGCATGAGCATCGACTTCGGCGTGCTGGCGCGCTCGCCCGGCCGGATGGCGGCGATCGTGCTCGGCTTCCTGGCGGCCAAGATCCTGGTCATCGGCCTGCTGGCGCGCGGCATGCGCATTCCGCGCGCCGAACGGCCGGTGCTGGTGCTGCTGCTGGCGCAGGGCGGCGAATTCGCCTTCGTGGTGTTCCAGGCCGCGGCGGGCGGGCGCGTGTTCTCGGGCGAGACCGCATCGCTGCTGATCGGCGCGGTGGCGGTGTCGATGCTGCTCACGCCGCTGCTGCTGGTGGCGGTGGACCGGCTGGTGCTGCCGCGCCTGGCCGGCGCGCGCAAATCGCTGCCGGAACTCGATGCGCAGCAGCAGGCGCCGGTGATCATCGCCGGCTTCGGCCGCTACGGGCAGATCATCGGCCGCCTGCTCGGTGCCCAGGGCATCGGCGCCACCGTGCTGGACCACGACGCCGACATGGTGGAAGCGGCGCGCTCGTTCGGCTACGAGGTGTTCTACGGCGACGCCACCCGGCTGGACCTGCTGCGCACGGCCGGGGCCGCCGAGGCCCGGGTGCTGGTGGTGGCGGTGGACGACACCGAGCAGTCGCTGCGGATCGTGGCGCTGGCGCGCGAGCATTTCCCGCACCTGGAGCTGGTGGCCCGCGCGCGCGACGTGACGCACTGGAACGCGCTGCGCGACAGCGGCGTCATGCGCGTGGAGCGCGAGGTGTTCGAGTCCAGCCTGCGCAGCGGCCGCACCGTGCTGGAGGTGCTGGGCATGGCACCGCACGAGGCGCGCCGCCACGCCATGCGCTTTCGCCGGCACAACCTGGAACTGTTCGAGAAGATGTACCCACACCACCGCGACCGCAAGAAGCTGATCGCCGTGGTGCGCCAGGGCCGCCAGCAGCTGGAGGAGCAGATGGCGCGCGAGCGCGCCGACGCGGCCCAGCACCGCCACGGCAGCCGCCGCCCGCCCGGATGGGACGGCGGCGCCGGGGTCGACGACTGAGCAGCCGCGCCCGCGGTGCCGGGCAATTTTCCTAGCTTCCGTAGGCAATATGCCTAAGCGCCGCCGGGTGCCGGATGGTTTCATGGAACTCCGATCAACAGGAGTGGTGCCATGGACAGCGCTGTGCGCGAACTCTCCGCCGCGATGGCCGATGCCGTGTCCACGGACGTGGACGAGCTCGCCGGGATGCGCCTGGCGCTGGCACAGGCGCGCGAGCAGCTGCAGGCGCGCACGCGCGAGCTGGCCGACGTGCGCCGCTCGCACGAGTTGCTGGTGTCCACGGTGGACGCCGCCAACGACGGCATCGTCACGCTGGAGTACGCGGGCACCTCGGTCTACTTCAACATCCGCTTCGTCGAGATGTGGGAGCTGCCGGAAGACGAGCTGAGCAGCCTGGACCAGGACGCGCTGCGGCGGTGGCAGCTGTCGCGCGTGAAGGACCCGCAGGAGTGGGCGGACCACGTCGACCGCATGCGCGCCAACCCGGAGGAAGAGGACTTCAACACGGTGGAGCTGAAGAACGGCCGGGTGCTGGAGCGCCACGTCCTGCCGCAGCGCATCCACGGCAAGTGCGTGGGCAACGTCGTCACCTACCGCGACATCACGGAGCGGCTGCGCTACGAGCAGAAGATGATGTTCAACCACCAGGTGCTGGAGAACTCCGGCCCCATGGTCTGGCTGGACCGCGACGCCGGGATCATCACCTATGCCAACCCGGCGGCTTGCCGCCACTTCGGCTACGTGGTGGAGGAACTGGTCGGGCTGCACGTGTCGCAGATCGACCTCGACCACTCGTCCGAACGCGCGAAGCAGGTCTACAAGACACTGACTGCCAACGGCGGCGCCGTGACCTTCACCGCCAGGCAGCTGTGCCAGAACGGCGGGCTGCGCGATGCGGAAGTCACGGTGTTCCTGGCCGAGGCGGCCGGCCGCGCGCTGTACATCGCCAGCTTCCGCGACCTGACCGAGCAGAAACAGGCCGAGCGCAAGGAAAAGCGCCAGCAGGCCACGCTGGACTCGCTCATCAACTCGATCTCCGACCTGATCTTCTACAAGGACCGCAACGGCCGCTACCTCGGCTGCAACACGGCCTACGCCGCGCTGGTCGGCAAGCCGGTGGAGCAGGTGCGCGGGCTGACCTGCCACGACGTGTTCCCGGAGGACATCGCGCTGCAGATGGATGCGCGCGACGCGCGTTGCAAGCAAGAGCTGCGCGAGCAGTCGTCCGAGCACTGGGTCACCTACCCGGACGGCCAGCAGGTGCTGCTGCACACGGTGGTGTCGCCGCTGTGGAACGAGAACGGCGAGGCCGAAGGGCTGCTGGGCATCAGCCGCAACATCACCGAGCGCAAGCGCGTGGAGGAGGAAATCCGCCGCGCCAAGGAGATCGCCGAGGAGGCGACCCGGATGAAGTCGGACTTCCTGGCCAACATGAGCCACGAGATCCGCACGCCGATGAACGCCGTGATCGGCCTGTCGCACCTGGTGCTGAAGACCGAGCTCACCGCGCGCCAGCGCGACTACGTGCACAAGGTGCACGCTTCCGGCCAGCACCTGCTGGGCATCATCAACGACATCCTGGACTTCTCCAAGGTCGAGGCCGGCAAGCTGGACCTGGAGCACGCCGATTTCGAGCTGGACAAGCTGCTGGACAACACCGGCAGCCTGATCAGCGAGAAGTGCCACGCCAAGGGCCTGGAGCTGGTGTTCGACGTCGCGCCCGACGTGCCGCCCACCCTGGTCGGCGATTCGCTGCGGCTGGGCCAGATCCTGCTGAATTACGCCAACAACGCGGTCAAGTTCACCGAAAAGGGCGAGGTGCTGATCTCGGTGCGCGCGAGCGAGCGCACCGGCTCCGACGTGGTGTTGAATTTCCGCGTGCAGGACACCGGCATCGGCCTCACGCCGGAGCAGAGCGCGCGCCTGTTCCAGAGCTTCAGCCAGGCCGACACCTCCACCACCCGCAAGTTCGGCGGCACCGGCCTGGGCCTGGCGATTTCCAAGAAGCTCGCGGAGCTGATGGGCGGCGAGGTCGGCGTCGAAAGCGAATGCGGCAAGGGCAGCACCTTCTGGTTCACCGCGCGCCTGGGCGTGGGCGACGGCACGCGGCGCGCGCTGCTGCCGCAGCCCGACCTGCGCGGCCGCCGCGCGCTGGTGGTGGACGACAACGACCACGCGCGCGCGGTCATCGGCTCCATGCTGGAAAACATGACCTTCAGCGTCACCGAAGCCGACAGCGGCCTGGCGGCGGTGGACGAGGTGCAGCGCGCCGCGCAGCTGGGCCACCCCTACGACATCGTCTACCTCGACTGGCGCATGCCGGGCATGGACGGCATCGAATGCGCGCGCCAGATCCGCTCGCTCGGGTTGAAGTCCACGCCCATGCTGCTGATGGTCACCGCCTACGGCCGCGAGGACATGCTGAAGGAAGCCACGCGCGTCGGCGTGGAGAACGTGCTGGTCAAGCCGGTGACGCCGTCGATCCTGTTCGACACCACCATCGGCGTGCTGGGCGGCAGGCGCGACCCCGATGCCGCCGGGCACGCCGACGCACTGGTGGATGCGCGCCTGGCGGAGCTGCGCGGCCGCCGCATCCTGCTGGTCGAGGACAACGACATCAACCAGCAGGTGGCGCGCGAACTGCTGCAGGAAGCCGGCCTGCGGGTCGACGTGGCCGACAACGGCGCGATCGCGCTGCGGATGGTGCACGAGGCCGACTACGACCTGGTCTTCATGGACATGCAGATGCCGGTGATGGACGGCGTCACAGCCACCCAGGCCATGCGCGGCATCGCGCGGCTGCGCGACCTGCCCATCGTGGCCATGACGGCCAACGCCATGGCCCAGGACCGCGACAAATGCATGGCCGCCGGCATGAACGACTTCCTGGTCAAGCCGATCGATCCCGCCGCCATGTGGGCCATCCTGCTGCGCTGGATCCGGCAGGACGTGCCCGTGGCCGCGCCCGCCCCCGTGCTGGCGCCCTTGCCGACCCTGCCCACCCTGCCGCCCGCGCCCGCCCCTGTTTCCGCTTCCGCTTCCGAATTCACTTTCACAACGAACACCATGCTTTTCACACCTTCCCTGCCGCCGCGCACCGCCGCGCCTTCCACCGCCGCCACCGACCTGCCGCAGGGCATCGGGGGCCTGGACACAACGCTCGGCCTGTCGCGCATGGCCGGCAAGAAGACGCTGTACCTGTCCATGCTGCGCCGCTACGCGAGCGGCCAGCGCGACGCCGGATCGCAGATCCGCGCCGCGCTGCAGGCCGGCGACCGGCCGACCGCGGAGCGGCTCGCGCACACGCTCAAGGGCGTGTCCGGCAGCGTGGGCGCGAGCGACATCCAGGCGCTGGCCGGCACGCTGGAAGATGCGCTGCGCCAGGGCCAGCCGCTGGAAGAGGTGCAGCTGCGGCTGGTGGAAATGGAAGTGCCGCTGGGCGGCCTGATCGCGGCGCTGGAAGCGCAATTGCCCGCGTGAAGGAATGCAGTCCTAGGCAATCGCCTTAACGCCGAAGCGCCGGGCTGTGATGAGATTGCATGTCGCGCTCGATGTACCGCAGCCGAGGAGGAAATGATGGCCCATACCGAAACGTCCACCAGCGGCCCGGCCGAGGTGGTCCCCGTGCCGGCCGGCGGCCTGCCGGACCTGGTGAACCGGCTGACGCAGGAGCTGGCCAGCATGCAGCGCGCGCTCGCCGCCGCGCAGCAGAAGCTCGGCTCGACCTCGCGCTCGCTGGAGTCGCGCACGCAGGAACTGACCGAAGCGCGCGCGGCGCTCGCGCTGCTGCTGGCGACGCTGGACTCCACCACCGACGGCATCCTGGCGCTGGGCTACTTCGGCCGGGCAATGCACTACAACACCCGGTTCATCGAGATGTGGCGCATTCCCGCGGACATGCTCGCCTCGCTCAACGAGAGCGCGCTGCTCACCCTGCAGCTGGCGCAGGTGCGGCATCCGCAGCGCTTCCTGGCCGAGGCCGAGATGCGCAAGGCGCGGCCCGACGAGGAGCACTTCAACACCGTGGAGATGACCGACGGCCGCGTGCTGGAATGCCACGTGGTGCCGCAGCGCGTGCGCGGCAAGCGCGTGGGCTGCGTCACCAGCTTTCACGATGTCACCGAGCGCGAGCGGCTCGGCCGGCTGGTGTCGGTGCTGGAAGCCGAACTTCCGTTGCAGGTCGCTGAAGCCAAGGCCTCGATGTTCTGATTCAGGCGAGGAAGCCGTCGTAGACGAGCTTCAGTCCCGTGAGGAACATGCCCAGGTACACCAGCCGGTAGAACAGCACCGGCTTGATGCGGTGCGCGAGGCGCACGCCGACCAGCACGCCCACCGGCGCCAGCGGCAGCAGCACCACCGAAGTCGCCATGTTGCGCCAGTCGAGCAGGCCCAGCCAGGCGTACGGAATCCACTTGCTCAGGTTCACCACGAAGAAGTACACCGCCATGGTGGACGTGAACACCAGCGGCGCGAGCCGCATCGGCAGCACGTAGGCGTTGATCGGCGGGCCGCCCGCATGGGCGACGAAACTGGTGAAGCCGGACGTCACGGTGAGCAGCGCGCCCACCCAGCGCGGCGGGGCGCTGCCGCCCGCGCGCGGCGGGAACAGCAGCCGCTGCGCCAGGAACGCCAGCGTGAACACGCCGACGATGCCGGCCACCATGCGGCTGTCCAGCAGGCGGAACGACAGGGTGCCGATCACCGTGCCGACCAGGCCGCAGGGCAGCAGGAAGGCCGCCAGCTTGCGGTCGATGTGGTGGCGCAGCGCGCGCAAGCCCAGGATGTCCATCACCAGCAGCAGCGGCATCAGGATCGCCGCGGCCTGCGGCACGGTGACAGCCAATGCCATCAGCGGAACCGCCAGCGAGCCGAAGCCCGCGCCGAAGCCGCTCTTGCTGATGCCCAGCAGCAGCACGGCCGGAACGGCGGCGGCGTAGAAATGCCAGTCGGTGATGAAGGGAAAGCTCAAGCCCGCGAGGATAGCGCGGGCCCGCCGCCCGCCTTCATCACACGCGTTCGAGCAGCACCGCGATGCCCTGGCCCACGCCGATGCACATGGTGCACAGCGCGTAGCGGCCACCCGTGCGGTGCAGCTGGTTCACCGCGGTGGTGGCCAGCCGCGCGCCGGACGCGCCCAGCGGATGGCCCAGCGCGATGGCGCCGCCGTTGGCGTTGACGCGCGGATCGTCGTCGCGCAGGCCCAGCATGCGCAGCACCGCCAGGCCCTGCGCCGCGAAGGCTTCGTTCAGCTCGATCACGTCGATCTGCTCCAGCGTGATGCCGGTCAGCGCCAGCAGCTTGCGCGTAGCCGGCGCCGGACCGATCCCCATCACCCGCGGCGCGACGCCCGCCGTGGCCATGCCGACCACCCGCGCGCGCGGCACGAGGCCGTTGCGCGCGGCGGTGGCCTCGTCGGCCAGCAGCAGCGCGCAGGCGCCGTCGTTCACGCCGCTGGCATTGCCGGCCGTCACCGTGCCGTCGGGGCGCACCACGCCCTTCAGCTTGGCCAGCGCTTCCAGGCTGGTCTCGCGCGGGTGTTCGTCCTTGGCCACGACGACCGCATCGCCCTTCTTCTGCGGGATGGTCACCGGCACGATCTCGGCGTCGAAGAAGCCCGACTGCTGCGCCGCCACCGCCTTCAGCTGCGAGGCAAGCGCCATGCGGTCCTGCGCGGCGCGTTCGATGCCGTGCTCGGCGGCGACGTTCTCCGCCGTCTCGGGCATGGAGTCGATGCCGTACTGCTCCTTCATCAGCCTGTTGACGAAGCGCCAGCCGATGGTGGTGTCGTGGACCGCGTTGCTGCGCGAGAACGCGCTTTCCGCCTTGGGCATGACGAAGGGCGCGCGGCTCATGCTCTCCACGCCGCCGGCGATCATCAGCCCGGCCTCGCCCGCCTTGATGGCGCGCGCCGCGCTGCCGATTGCGTCCAGGCCCGAGCCGCACAGCCGGTTGATGGTGGCGCCCGGCACGTCGGTCGGCAGCCCCGCCAGCAGCAGCGCCATGCGCGCCACGTTGCGGTTGTCCTCGCCGGCCTGGTTGGCGCAGCCGTACAGCACGTCGGTGACGGCCTGCCAGTCGACCTTGGGATTGCGCGCGGCCAGCGCGCGGATCGGGATCGCCGCCAGGTCGTCGGTGCGTACCGGCGCCAGGGCGCCGCCGTAGCGGCCGAAGGGCGTGCGGATGGCGTCGCAGATGAAGGCGTGCTTGCTCATGGATGTTCTCCGAAAAATGTGAGGTGTGCGTCAGGCCTGCGCGATCGGCAGGCCGACGAGTCGTTCCAGTTCGCCGTGCGCGAGGCCCTCGACAGAGTCGATGAGCTTCAGGCCTTGCGGCGTGCATTCCAGCGTGGCGTGGTCGGTGTAGATGCGCTTCACGCAGCCGATGCCGGTCAGCGGGTAGCCGCAGCGCTCGACGATCTTGCTGGCGCCCTGCCTGGTCAGCAGGTCCATCATCACCCAGGTCTGGCGCGCACCGGTCGCCAGGTCCATGGCGCCGCCGACGGCCGGAATCGCATCCTTCTCGCCGGTGTGCCAGTTGGCCAGGTCGCCGGCGGCCGACACCTGGAACGCGCCCAGCACGCAGATGTCGAGATGGCCGCCGCGCATCATGGCGAAGCTGTCGGCATGGTGGAAGTAGGCGCCGCCGGCCAGCAGGGTCACCGGCTGCTTGCCGGCATTGATCAGGTCGAAATCCTCCTCGCCTGCGGCCGGCGCCGGGCCCATGCCCAGGATGCCGTTCTCGCTGTGCAGGAAGATTTCCACGCCCGCCGGCAGGTGGTTGGCCACCAGCGTGGGCATGCCGATGCCCAGGTTGACGTAGGCGCCGTCGTGGATGTCGCGCGCCACGCGGGCGGCGAGTTGGTCTTTGCTGCGCTTGGTGTAGCTCATGTGTGCTCCGTTCAGGCCGCCTGCCGGGCGCCGCCGGCACGCGTGGCGGTGCGCGCGACCCGCACGATCCTGCTGACGAAGATGCCCGGCGTGACCACTGTCTCCGGGTCCAGCGCGCCCAGCGGCACGATCTCGTGCACGGTGGCGACGGTGCGCCTGGCCGCCGTCGCCATCACCGGGCCGAAATTGCGCGCCGCCTTGCGGTAGGTGAGATTGCCCCAGCGGTCGCCGCGCTCGGCCTTGATCAGCGCCAGGTCGCCATGGATCGGCGACTCGAACACGTGCATGCGGCCATCGATCTCGCGCGTCTCCTTGCCCTTGGCGAGCTCGGTGCCGTAGCCGGTGGGCGTGAAGAAGCCGCCGATGCCGGCGCCCGCCGCGCGGATGCGCTCGGCCAGGTTGCCTTGCGGCACCAGCTCCAGCTCGATCCGGCCGCTGCGGTACAGGTCGTCGAACACCCAGCTGTCCACCTGGCGCGGGAAGCTGCAGATGATCTTGCGCACCCGGCCCGCCTTCAGCAGCGCGGCCAGCCCGGCATCGCCGTTGCCGGCATTGTTGTTGACCACGGTGAGGTCGCGCGCGCCCTGTTCGACCAGGCCGTCGATCAGTTCATCGGGAATGCCGGCGGTGCCGAAGCCGCCGATCAGCACGGTGCTGCCGTCGGCAATGCCGGCCAGCGCGTCGGCCACGGAAGAGGCGGTCTTGTCGATCATGGAATATGTTCTAATTGCGAACACTTGTTCGTCTATTGAATTCTAGGCCATTTCCCCATGCCGACGCAGCACCCCGCTCCCAGCGACAGCTACGTGCAGTCGTTCGCGCGCGGGCTGGAGGTGATCCGCTCGTTCAGTGCCACCACGCCGCGCCAGACCCTGAGCGAGGTGGCCGCGCGCACCGGCCTCACGCGCGCTGGCGCGCGGCGCATCCTGCTGACGCTGCAGACGCTGGGCTATGTGGAGACCGACGGCAAGCTGTTCGCGCTGACGCCGCGCATCCTGGACCTGGGCTTCGCCTACCTCTCGTCGATGCCGATCTGGAACCTGGCCGAACCGGCGATGGAGCAGCTGGTCGAGGAGGTGCGCGAGTCCTGTTCGGCCGCCGCGCTGGAAGGCACCGACATCGTCTACGTGCTGCGCGTGCCCACGCGCAAGATCATGCGCATCGGCCTGGGCGTGGGCTCGCGGCTGCCCGCGTACTGCACCTCGATGGGCCGCATGCTGCTGGCCGGCCTGCCGGACGCCGAGGTGCGCGAGCGGCTGCGTGCCTCGCAGCGCGAGCCGCTGACGCGGCACACCGTGACGGACGAGGAGGCGCTCTTCGCCCGCGTGCAGCAGGCGCGCCGCCAGGGCTGGTGCCTGGTGAACCAGGAGCTGGAGGAAGGCCTGGTGTCGATCGCCGCGCCGATCGCCGACCGGTCGGGCCGCTTCGTCGCGGCGCTGAACATCAGCGGCCAGGCGAACCGCACCACGCCCCGCCAGATGCAGGACACGATGCTGCCGCCGCTGCTGCGCGCGGCCGAGCGGATCTCGGGGCTGCTGGGCGCGAAGGGAAACTAGAAACCAGCCGTTCGCCCTGAGCTTGTCGAAGGGCAGCTCGCGAGCTGGGGCTTCGACAAGCTCAGCCCGAACGGTAAGTTTCAGCGCACCAGCGGCCGCACCCACGGGGCGAGCCCGACGGGTTCGCGCTGCTCGCTCCATTCGCCCAGCGCCTGCAGCCGCGCCAGCAGGTCCACGCCCTCGGGCGTGACTTCGTAGCGCACACCGCCATCGTCTTCGGACACGAGGCGCCGCACGACGCCGCTGTCGGCCAGGCTCACCAGCTGCCGCGCCAGTTCCTTCTGCGAAATGCGCCCGATGCGCCGCTGCAGTTCGCGAAAACGCCCGCTGCCGCCGGCGAAATACACCGCCTCCAGCACCCCGAAGGCCCAGCGGCCCGAAAGCGCCTGCAGCGCGCGGCCGATCTGCTGCGCGCACGACTGGCCGCCGCACAGCAGGTGCGCGGCGGCGGGCGCGAGGGACGGCGTCGTGGTTTCCATTTGGTGACCGGGTGCGTGGTGCGGGAAGCTGGCGCACTCTAAGTTTTCCGGACACCGTCTGCATGACCTCCTGGATCAACCCTCCTTCCGCCGGGGCAGACGCCGCCGCGCAAGCCGCCATCGCCGATGCGCTGTACCGCTTTGCCGCGGGTCAGGACCTGCGCGACCGCGCGCTGTTCCATTCGGCCTGGGCAGCCGACGCCGAGCTGGACTTCACCCAGCCGGCGCGACGCCTGGGCATCGAGCTGCCGCCGTTTCGCGGGCGCGAGCACATCACCGACGCCATCCTGGGCTCGCTGGCCGCCCTCACCACCTCGCACAGCGTCACCAACCCGCGCGTGCAGGTGCAAGGGGACAGCGCGCGCCTGTTCGCGCTGGTGGAAGCGCAGCACCTGCCCGCGGCCGACCACAGCCGGCACCTGCTGCTGAAGAACGTCTACTGGTGCGACCTGGTGGTCGAGGACGGCCTGTGGAAGATCTTGCGCATGCGCATCGAGAACCTCTGGATGGACGGCGACCCGCGCGTGCTGTTCCCCGGCTGAGCCCGCCGCGCGCGGCGCCGTGCTAGGCTGTCTCGCCTATGTTCAACCCTTCGCAAGAGGACGTGCGGCGCTTCTTCTGCGCCGTACAGGCCAAGAGCGGCGCCGGCCAGCCGATGGACGCGCTGGAAACGCTGGCCGGCCAGTGGCTGGCCGAGCACCCGGAATACCACCCCGAGCTGATCGACGCCGATGCCGCGGTGGCGCGCAGCTACGACGGCGCCGACGGCAGGACCAACCCGTTCCTGCACCTGTCCATGCACCTGTCGATCAGCGAGCAGTGCTCGATCGACCAGCCGCGCGGCATCCGCCAGGCGGTGGAGCTGCTGGCCGCGCGCCGCGATTCGCTGCACGACGCGCACCACGAGGCGATGGAGTGCCTGGGCCAGATGCTGTGGGAGAGCCAGCGCGCGGGGCGGCCGCCGGACGGGCAGGCCTACGTCGAATGCGTGCAGAAGCGCGCAACCCGCGACTGACGATTCCCTGTTTCCCAAAAGCAAAGGCCCCGCATGCGGGGCCTTGTGCATGGGGCGGAGCGCGCGCTCAGCGGAACCGGCTCTCCGGGCGCACGGTCAGCTCGCCCTCGACCGACGACACGTACTTCGACAGCTCCTTCAGTTCCGCATTGGAGAACTGCTTGGCGATGGCGCCCATCACCGCGTTGCTGCGGCCCACGTTGGGGTTGGCGTCGGCCTTGTACGACTTCAGCGCCACGAACATGTAGTCGGCGTGCTGGCCGGCGATCTTGGGATAGCTGGGGTCGATCGGCTTGGACAGGTTGGCGCCGTGGCAGGACACGCAATTGCCCTTCTTCAGCAGCTCCGCGGCTTGGCCGCTGGCCTCGCTCAGCTTGTCGCTGCCCGGCTTGGCCTGGGCGGCGTAGAAGGCCGCGATGTCGTTGATGTCCTGCTCGGACAGGCTGGTGGCGATGCCGCGCATGGTGGGGTGCTTGCGGTCGCCGTTCTTGTAGGCGGTGAGCGCGGCGGCGATGTACTTGGCGCCCTGGCCAGAGATCATCGGCACCTTGTGGACTTCCGGAAAGCTGGCCTGGTAGCCCGGGATGCTGTGGCAGCCCACGCACATGGCGACCTTGGCCTCGATCGACTTGGCGCCGGCCGGCGCCTTCTGCGCGGGGGCCGCGGCGGCCGGAGCGCTCGCGGCGGGGGCCTGCGCGAATGCGGTCGCGCAAGCGACAACCAGGGCGGAAAGCACGATCAACAGCTTAGTCATTTTGCGCGCACAATTGGATTGGGTCGTTCTTCTCGGATCAACCCGCAATTATATCGGCCGCGCCCGGCCTCCTTTCCGCCCCATCCCACCCATGAAGTTCCAAGGCTCGCAGAACTACGTCGCCACCCAGGACCTGATGCTTGCGGTGAACGCCTCCATCACGCTCAAGCGCCCGCTGCTGGTCAAGGGCGAACCCGGCACCGGCAAGACCATGCTGGCCGAGGAAGTAGCCGAGGCGCTGGGCATGCCGCTCTTGCAGTGGCACATCAAGTCCACCACCAAGGCGCAGCAGGGCCTGTACGAATACGACGCGGTCTCGCGCCTGCGCGACTCGCAGCTGAAGGACCTGGACGGCGGCGAGAAGGTCAGGGACATCCACAACTACATCCTCAAGGGCGTGCTGTGGCAGGCCTTCACGGCCGACCAGCCGGTGGCGCTGCTGATCGACGAGATCGACAAGGCCGACATCGAATTCCCCAACGACCTGCTGCGCGAACTCGACCGCATGGAGTTCTACGTCTACGAGACGCGCGAGCTGGTCAAGGCGCGGCACCGGCCGCTGGTGTTCATCACCTCGAACAACGAGAAGGAGCTGCCCGACGCCTTCCTGCGCCGCTGCTTCTTCCACTACATCAAGTTCCCCGACGCCGAGACCATGCAGCGCATCGTCGACGTGCACTTCCCCGGCCTGAAAAAGGAACTGCTGGCCGCCGCGCTGCGGACCTTCTACGAGGTGCGCAACCTGCCCGGCCTGAAGAAGAAGCCCAGCACCTCCGAGCTGCTGGACTGGCTGAAGCTGCTGGTGGCCGAGGACATGCCGCCCGAGGCGCTGCAGAGCCAGGACGACAAGGTCGCCGTGCCGCCGCTGGTGGGCGCGCTGCTCAAGAACGAGCAGGACGTGACCCTGTTCGAGAAACTCGTGTTCATGCAGCGGCACAATCGCTGACATGCACCCGCTGCTGCTCGAAGGCCTGACCGACGCTGCCGGTTTCCTCGGCGGCGTGCTGCTGGCCTGGGGCCTGGGCTCGCTGCTCGGGCTGGACCCGCTGGCGCCCGGCTACGGCAACGAGGCGCTGGGCGGCATTGTGCTGTGCGGGCTGGGCGGCGGCCTCGGGCTGCACCTGGCGCGCCGCTGGCGCCGCGGCCGCGCCTCCTCTTCGAAAACCAGGGATTGAGACCGATGGTGTCCTCTTTCGTCGAGCCCGTCACGCTGAGCGACCGCGGCATCCGCCTGGTCCCGCTGGGCCTGGAGCACGAGGCCGGGCTGGCCGCCGCGGCCGCCGACGGCGAGCTGTGGAACATCCGCGTGACCTCGGTGCCCGAGCCGGGCGCGACGCGCCGCTACATCGAGGACGCGCTGCGCATGCGCGAGGAAGGCAACCGCTTCGCCTTCGCCGTCACCGACGAAGCCAGCGGCACGGTGCTGGGCAGCACCAGCTACCACGACATCCTGCCGCCGGTGCGGCGGCTGGAGATCGGCTACACCTGGTACGCCAAGCGCTGCCAGCGCACCCACGTCAACACCACCTGCAAGCTGCTGATGATGGGCCACGCCTTCGACACGCTGGGTTGCCGCGTGGTGGGCTGGCGCACCGACAATTTCAACTTCGCGTCGCAAAACGCCATCGAGCGGCTGGGCGCGACCAGGGACGGCGTGATCCGCGGCCATTGGCTGCGGCGCGACGGAACAATCCGCGACACGGTCATGTACAGCATGCGCGCGAGCGAATGGCCCGAAGCCAAGGCCCAGCTGCTGTACCTGCGCGACCGCCCGCGCGGCTAACCTTTTCTTTTGGGGAGAACGCGATGCTGATCGACTTCTTCTACACGCTGCGCAGCGCCAAGCTGCCGGTCTCGGTCAAGGAGTACCTCACCCTGGTGGAGGCGCTCAAGGAAGGCGTGGTCGGCCCGGTGAGCGACGGTGCCTGGAGCATCGACGACTTCTACTACCTGAGCCGCACCGCGCTGGTGAAGGACGAGAAGCACTACGACAAGTTCGACCGCGCCTTCGCCGCCTACTTCAAGGGCGTGGAACTCATCGCCGACTTCAGCAAGGACATCCCGCTGGAGTGGCTGCGCAAGAACCTGGAGCTCGAGCTCTCGCCGGAGGAAAAGGCGAAGATCGAGAAGATGGGCTGGGACGAGCTGATGGAGACGCTGAAAAAGCGCTTCGAGGAACAGCAGAAACGCCACGAGGGCGGCAGCAGGATGATCGGCACCGGCGGCACTTCGCCCTTCGGCGCCTTCGGCTTCAACCCGCAGGGCATCCGCATCGGCCAGGACAAGGGCCGCAACAAGAGCGCGGTGAAGGTGTGGGACCAGCGCGCCTACAAGGACTACGACGACAGCCAGGAGCTGGGCACGCGCAACATCAAGATCGCGCTGCGCAGGCTGCGCAAGTTCGCGCGCGAAGGCTCCGAGGAAGAGCTGGACCTGGACGACACCATCAAGTCCACCGCGGCCAATGCCGGCTGGCTGGACATCAAGATGGTGCCCGAGCGCCACAACAACGTGAAGGTGCTGCTGCTGATGGACGTGGGCGGCACCATGGACGAGCACATCTCGCGCGTCGAGGAGATGTTCTCCGCCGCCAAGGCCGAGTTCAAGCACCTGGAGTTCTACTACTTCCACAACTGCGTCTACGACTTCATGTGGAAGAACAACCGGCGCCGCTTCAGCGAGAAGTTCGCCACCTGGGACATCATCCGCAAGTACAACAAGGACTACAAGCTGGTGTTCGTGGGCGACGCGACCATGAGCCCCTATGAGATCCTGCAGCCCGGCGGCAGCGTGGAGTACAACAACGAGGAAGCCGGTGCCGAGTGGCTGCAGCGCCTGACCAACGCCTTCCCGAAATTCGCCTGGATCAACCCCGAGCCGCAGGGCGTGTGGCAGTACCGCCAGAGCATCTCGGTCATCCAGCAGCTGGTGAACCAGCGCATGTACCCGCTGACGATCAAGGGGCTGGAAGAGGCGATGCGGCTGCTGTCGAAGTAGCCGCTTGGCGGGGGAGGGCGCCATTTACAATGGCGCCCTCCGCCGCCGTAGTTCAATGGATAGAACGAGCGCCTCCTAAGCGCTAGATATGGGTTCGATTCCCGTCGGGGGCGCCACCTCGCAACGGCAGGCACGGATCTCGCTTAAGTCCTCCAAGGGCCTGCATTTACCTGTTGCAACGCAGCATTGCAAGTTCTTACAGGTGTGACCCCGAATTGCATGATCGTCACCGCGGCGCCATCCGGCCCGCGTAGGATTTCTGCAATCACGAGAGAGATGGCGAGACCACAAGCAGGAGTGCTCCATGGCACCTTCCGAATACCGTATCGAGAGCAACGAACCCATCGGCGGCCGGCTGTGGCCGGCCAAGAATTCCCAGCAGTATTCCGTGAGCGACCGCGCGCTGGCCATCACGCTCGCGGCCAAGAGCTTCACCCGCCCCAGCAGTGAAATCCGCGTGGTGCACGTGCCCACCGGCGAGATCGTGTTCCGAAAACCGGCCGCCCATGCCGGCGACGGCGACGAGTTCTGATCACTCTCCCGCGTGCTGCTGCTGCGGCGGCGGCGCGGGCGGTCCCGCGCTGCGCAGCGTGCGGCTGAGCAGCACCACCGGGATCAGCCCCACCAGCACCAGCGCCAGCGAGGGCAGCGCGGCTTCCGCCAGCCGCTCGTCGCGCGCCAGCTGGTAGGCCACCACCGCCAGCGTGTCGCTGTTGAAGGGCCGCAGCACCAGGGTGGCCGGCAGCTCCTTCATCACGTCCACGAACACCAGCAGCGCCGCCGCCGCGGCCGAGCGCTTCAGCAGCGGCCAGTGCACCCGCGCCAGCAGGCGCGGGCCGTGCGCGCCCAGCATCCGCGCGGTGTCGTCGAAGCTGGCCGGGATGCGCGCATAGCCGCTCTGCACCGATTGCAGCGCCACGGAAATAAAACGCACCAGGTAGGCCCAGACGATGCCCAGGACCGTGGCGGTGATCCAGTAGCCGGCCGAGGCCTGCGGCAGCGCCTCCTGCAGCCAGCCGACCGGCAGCAGCAGGCCGACCACGATCACCGCGCCGGGCACGGCATAGCCGAGGCCTGCAAGCCGCACCACCGAGCGCGTCACGGCGTCGGGCGTACGGCGCAGGCTGAAGGCCAGGGCCACCGCCAGCAGCACCGCTAGCACCGCGCTCAGCGAGGCCAGGCGCAGGCTGTTGAAGGCCCACTGGCCGAAGCGCTCCCAGGGCAGCGCCGAAGCGTCGGCCGCGAACGGCCGCAGCATGAACGCCAGCGGCAGCACGAAGCCCATCAGCACCGGCACCGCGCAGCCCACCCAGGCCAGTGCGGCGCGCGCACCGTGCAGCCGCACCGGCAGCGCCTCGGCCGAACCGGCACGGGCGCCGCGCCCCGCCGTGAAGCGCAGCCGCTGCTGCGCGCGCTGCTCCAGCGCCAGCAGCACGGCGACGGTCGCCAGCAGCACGGTCGCCAGCTGCGCCGCGGCGATGCGGTTGTCCATGGCGAGCCAGGCTTTGTAGATGCCGGCGCTGAAGGTCTGGATGCCGAAATAGCTGCTGACGCCGAAGTCGGCCAGCGTTTCCATCAGCGCCAGCGCCACGCCGGCCGCCACCGCCGGCCGCGCGGTGGGCAGCGCCACCCGCGCGATGCGGCGCCCCAGCGAGGCGCCGAGCAGCCGCGCCGCTTCCATCAGCTGCGCGGCGCGCTCGCCGAAAGCGGTGCGCGCCAGCAGGTAGACGTAGGGGTAGAGCGAGAACACGAACACCCAGGCCGCGCCCCAGACGTTGCGCACCTCGGGGAATACGCGTCCCTGCAGGCCGAACTGCGCGCGCAGCGCGGTCTGTAGCGGGCCACCGAACTGCAGGAAGTCGGTGTACGCATAGGCCACCACGTAGGCCGGCATGGCCAGCGGCAGCAGCAGCGCCCATTCCAGGGTGCGCCGGCCGGGAAAGTCGAACAGCGTGACGGCGACCGCCGCGCCGGCCCCGACCAGCGCCGTGCCGATGCCCACCATCAGGCACAGGCCCAGGCTGGTGGCCACGTAGCCGGGCAGCACCGTGGACGCCATCTCGCGCAGGATCTGCGCGCTCTGCGCGTTCCATTGCAGCCACGACCCGAGCACGGCGGCCACCGGCAGCAGCAGCAATGCGGCCAGCAGCAGGAGGGGCAGATCGTGGAGCCGGCGCAGCATGGCGGGAGGCCGCGAGGCCAGGTTGATGCAAATGAGAATTGTAAGCATCTAGAATGGGCCGCATGCACCTTGAAGTCAGCCAACTGAGCGTGCGCTATGCGGGGCGCGACCGGCCGGCTGTCGATGCGGTGTCGTTCGGCCTGCGTGCCGGCGACATCGGCGTGCTGATCGGCCCTTCGGGCTGCGGCAAGACCACGCTGCTGCGCGCCATCGCCGGCCTGGAGCCGGTGGCCGGCGGCGAGGTCCGCATCTCGGGCCAGCCGGTCGGCGGCGCCGGCGTGCATGTGGCGCCCGAGGCGCGGCGCATCGGCATGGTGTTCCAGGACTACGCGCTGTTCCCGCACCTGGACGTCGGGCGCAACGTGGCGTTCGGCATCGCCAACCTGAAGCCCGACGACCGCAAGGCGCGCGTCGCCGAGGTGCTGGCGCTGGTCGGCCTGCTGGGCAGCGAGCGGCGCATGCCGCACGAGCTCTCGGGCGGCCAGCAGCAGCGCGTGGCGCTGGCCCGCGCGCTGGCGCCGCGCCCGCGCCTCTTGCTGCTGGACGAACCCTTCTCCAACCTGGACGTCGACCTGCGCGAGCGCCTGGCCCACGAGATCCGCGCCATCCTGAAGGCGGCGCGCACCACCGCCCTCTTCGTCACGCACGACCAGCTGGAGGCGTTCGCCATCGGCGACGCGATCGGCGTGATGCGCGAGGGCCGGCTGCACCAGTGGGACGACGCGTACACGCTCTACCACCGCCCGGCCACGCGCTTCGTGGCCGACTTCATCGGCCACGGCGTGTTCGCCCGCGCCACGCTGCGCCAGGTCGGCGACGGCGTGGTGGTGATGCACCCGGCCCTGGGTGCGCTGACCGACGGCGCCGAATGCCTGCTGCCCGACGCCTTCGCCGACGGCCAGTGCGAGGTGCTGCTGCGCGCCGACGACATCGTGCACGACGACGACGCGCCGGTGAAGGCGCAGATCATCCGCAAGGCGTTTCGCGGCTCCGAGTTCCTCTACACGCTGCGGCTGGCCGGCGGCGACACCCTGCTGGCCCACGTGCCCAGCCACCACGACCACAAGCTGGGCGAGTGGATCGGCATCCGCGCCCAGGTCGACCACGTGGTGACCTTCCCGCGCGAAGCCGCGGCGACCGCGCCGCCGATCGCGGCATTCCCGGCGGCCTGACCCGGGGCTCAGCCGCGCCGCAGCGCCTCGACCTGCGCCTGCAGGTCATGCGCCCACTGGCGCCGGTCGCGCCCCTCGGCGCCGTGCGGCTCGCCGAAGGCGACCACCGCCTCGATCGGCGCGCTGCGCAGCAGCCGCCAGGCCGAGCCGATCAGCGTGTCCTGCGCGATGTAGCGCGCGGCGAAGCTGGGCTCGCCGCTGGCCGCATCCACGTAGCGCAGGCCCAGCGGCTGCACCGGCGCATCGGCCGCCAGCGCGGCCTGGATCAGGTTACCGTGGAACGGCAGCAGCGCGGTGCCGTCGCCGGTCGTGCCTTCGGGGAACACCGCCACCACGTCGCCGGCCTGCAGGCTCTGCGTCATGCTGTGCACCACGCGCAGCGCGTCGCGCCGCTTCTCGCGCTGGATGTACAGGGTGCCGGCGCCGGTGGCCAGCGTGCCGACCAGCGGCCAGCGCTGGATGTCGGCCTTGGAGACGAAACGGCAGTAGCGCGCCGCGTGCATCGCCAGGATGTCCAGCCACGAGATGTGGTTGGCCACCAGCAGCACCGGCCCGGCGGCCACGGGACGGCCGTGCACGCGCAGCCGCACGCCCAGGATGCGCAGCATCTTCACCGACCACACCTGCACGTGCGCCTCGCGCGCGGGCGCGTCGATGCGCGGAAAAACGAACAGGATGGTGAGCCAGCCGGCCACCGCGTGCGCCAGCGCGCGCAGCAGCTTCAGGGCGGGCATGCGCTCACGCCTGCTCCCAGCCCTCGTAGGCGAGCTGGCCGCCCACCACGGTGCAGCGCACGCGCCCGGGCAGCGCGTGGCCGCCGAAGGGCGTGTTCTTGCCCTGGCTGCGCAAGGCGGCGGGCGCCACCGTCCACACCGCCTGCGGGTCGAACACGCACAGGTCGGCCTGCGCGCCTTCCACCAGCTGGCCGACGCTGGCCTCCAGCGTGCCCAGCGAGGCGCCCAGCACGCGTGCCGGCTCGCTGGTGAGCACGGCCAGCGCGCGCACCAGGCCGACGCCGCTTTCCTGGCCCCAGCGCAGCGCCAGCGACAAGAGCAGCTCCAGCCCGGTGGCGCCGGGCTCGGCCTCGGCGAAGGGCAGCGTCTTGGCGTCCTCGTCCACCGGCGTGTGGTCGGACACCAGCGCGTCGATGCTGCCGTCGGCCAGGCCTTCGCGCAGCGCGTCGCGGTCGCGCGCCTGGCGCAGCGGCGGCGCCAGGCGCATGCGGCTGTCGAAGTAGCCGATGTCGGTGTCGGTGAGGTGCAGCGAGTTGATGCTCACGTCGCAGCTGAAGCGCAGGCCCTCGTCGCGCGCGCGCCGCACCAGCTCCAGCCCGGCGGCGCTGCTCAGGCGGCAGATGTGCACCTGGGCGCCGGTGGCGCGCACCAGCTCGAAGATGGTGTGCAGCGCGATGGTTTCCGCCGCCACCGGCACGCCCGACAGGCCCAGGCGGGTGGCCAGCGGCCCGGACGCCGCGACGCCGCGGCCGAGATAGCGCTCCTGCGGCCGCAGCCACACGGTGAAGCCGTAGGTGGCGGCGTACTGCAGCGCGCGCAGCAGCACCTGGGTGTCGGTCAGCGGCACCTCGGCCTGGCTGAAGCCGACGCAGCCGGCCTCGGCCAGCTCGGCCATCTCGGTCAGCGCCTCGCCCTGCAGGCCGCGCGTCAGCGCGCCCAGCGGGAACACGCGCGACTGGTGCAGCTTCTCGGCGCGGAACTTCAGCATGGTGACCAGGCCGGGCTCGTCCAGCACCGGGTCGGTGTCGGGCGCGCACACCAGGCTGGTGACGCCGCCGGCCACCGCCGCCGCCATCTCGCTTTCCAGCATGCCCTCGTGCTCGTGGCCGGGCTCGCGCAGGCGCGCCGCCAGGTCGACCAGGCCGGGCGCGACGATGCAGCCGCTGGCGTCGATGGTGCGGTTGGGCGCGAAGTTGTCCGGGGCGCGGCCGATGGAGACGATGCGCCCGGCGCCGACCGCCACGTCGCAGATCTGGTCGAAGTTGCGCGCCGGGTCGATGACGCGGCCGTTTCGGATCAGCAGTTTCATGCGCTCGTCGTCTCCTGCGGATGCCGCACCGTGCCGGCCACGATGCCCATCACCGCCATGCGCACCGCGATGCCGAAGGTCACCTGCGGCAGGATCACGCTCTGGCGGCCGTCGACCACGGCGGAGTCGATCTCCACGCCGCGGTTGATCGGGCCCGGGTGCATCACGATGGCGTCGGGCCTGGCCAGCGCGAGGCGCTCGGGCGTGAGGCCGTAGCGCTTGAAGAATTCCTGCGACGAGGGCAGCAGCGCGCCGCTCATGCGCTCGTTCTGCAGCCGCAGCATGATGACCACGTCGCAGCCCTTCAGGCCCTCTTCCAGCTGGTTGAACACGCGCACGCCCATCTGCGACAGGTCGGCCGGCACCAGGGTGCGCGGGCCCACCACGCGCACCTCGGCGCAGCCGAGCGTCAGCAGCGCGTGGATGTCCGAGCGCGCCACGCGCGAGTGCAGCACGTCGCCGACGATGGCCACCGTGAGGTTGCTGAAGTCCTTCTTGTAGTGGCGGATGGTGTACATGTCCAGCAGCCCCTGCGTCGGGTGCGCATGGCGGCCGTCGCCGGCGTTGATCACGTGCACGTGCGGCGCCACGTGCTGGGCGATCAGGTAGGGCGCGCCCGACTCGCTGTGGCGCACCACGAAGATGTCGGCCGCCATCGCCGACAGGTTGGCGATGGTGTCCAGCAGCGACTCGCCCTTGGCGGTGGACGAGCGCGCGATGTCCAGGTTGATGACGTCGGCCGACAGGCGCGTCGCCGCGATCTCGAAGGTGGTGCGGGTGCGCGTGGAGTTCTCGAAGAACAGGTTGAACACGCTCTTGCCGCGCAGCAGCGGCACCTTCTTCACCTCGCGGTCGCTCACGCTGACGAAGCTGGACGCGGTGTCCAGGATGTGCGTCAAGATGTCGCGCGGCAGGCCGTCGGTGGACAGCAGGTGGACCAGCTCGCCGTGCTTGTTCAGTTGCGGGTTGTGCGTCGCGCCCATCAGCCCTCCACCTTGAAGCTGAAGCGCCCGCCCGCGTCGCGCGCCAGCGCCAGCGACTGGGTCGCGGGCAGCGTCACGCGCGCGGACGCGAAGTCCGCCTGCACCGGCAGCTGGCGCCCGCCCCGGTCCACCAGCACCGCCAGCTTCACGCCCGCGGGCCGGCCGTAGTCGAACAGCTCGTTGAGCACGGCGCGGATGGTGCGGCCGGTGTACAGCACGTCGTCCAGCAGCACGATCTGCGCGCCGTTGACGTCGAAGTCCAGCCGCGTCTGCGCCGCGTTGGCCAGGCCGCGCTGGGCGTAGTCGTCGCGGTGCATGGCCGACGAGATCACCCCGGGCTCGCCGGCCAGGCCCAGGTCCTTGTGCAGGCGCTCGGCCAGCCAGGCCCCGCCGGAGGTGACGCCGACCAGCCGCGCGTCGGCCCCGCGCAGGTGCGGCACCACGCGCAGCAGCTCGGCATACAGGGCTTCCGCGTCCAAAGCCAGTGTGCTCACTTCAAGCTCCTCAGGAATTGCTCCAGGATCACGCAGGCGGCGGCCGCATCGGCATCGGCCGCGCCCTGCGACAGCGCCTCGGTGGTGCTGTAGCGCTCATCCACCTCGTACACCGGCAGCCCGCTGGCCCCGCGCAGCTGCCGCGCGAAGCGGCGCGCGCGCGCCGTATTGTCGTGGCTGGCGCCGTCCGGGTGGAACGGCACGCCCACGACCAGCGCCTCGGGCTGCCATTCGCGCACCCGGTCGAGCGCGCGCAGCACGCGCGCCTGGCCCTCGGCGCGGATGGTCGGCTGCGGGCTGGCCGTGCGCAGCATCCGCGTGCCCACCGCCACCCCGGTCCGCTTGAGGCCGAAATCGAAGCCCAGAAAGGTTTGGTAATGCGCGGGAACGTCGAGCACCGGGGTGCTCATGCGTGCCCTGCCCCATGGGACAGCATCCACGCCTGCAGCCCCAGCAGCGACAGCGCCTTCTCGTAGCGCTGCTCGATCGGGGTGTCGAAGATCACGCTGGGGTCGGCGCCCACGGTGAGCCAGCTGTTCTCGGCCAGCTCGGACTCCAGCTGGCCCTCGCCCCAGGCCGAATAGCCCAGCGTCACCAGCACCTTGCGCGGCCCGGCGCCGGTGGCGATGGCTTCCAGCACGTCCTTGGACGTTGTCATCTCCAGGCCGCCCGGAATCGTCATGGTGGAGGCGTAGACCGAGGTACCGGCCTCCCCGCCTTCGGGCTGCACCGCCTCGTGCAGCACGAAGCCGCGCTCGGTGTGGACCGGCCCGCCCTGCAGCACCGGCGCGGCGGCCAGGTCGTCGCGGCCCAGCGGCAGGTCGACCTTGTCGAACAGGTTCTTCAGGTTGATGTCGGTGGGCTTGTTGATCACCAGGCCCAGCGCGCCGCGCGGGCTGTGCTCGCACAGGTAGACCACGCTGCGGGCGAAAGAAGCGTCCTCCAGGCCGGGCATGGCGATCAGGAAATGATGCGTCAGATTGATGGCGTCGGCATCGGAGGGCATGATCCCGATTCTAGCCAAGGAGGCTGCCACCGGATTTGCGCATGGAAACCGGCTATTCCACCGGGCTGGTGTGGTTTCGCCGTGACCTGCGCGCGAGCGACCACGCCGCCCTGCACCACGCGCTCGCGGCCTGCAAGCAGGTCCATTGCGCCTTCGTGTTCGACACCGCCATCCTGGACCGGCTGCCGCGGCGCGACCGGCGCCTGGAGTTCATCCAGGCCAGCGTGGCCGAGCTGGACGCGACCCTGCACCGGCTGGCCGGGCGCGAGCGCGCCGGGCTGATCGTGCTGCACGGGCCAGCGGCCGACCAGATCCCGTGGCTGGCGCAGAGCCTGGGCGTGCAGGCGGTGTTCGCCAACCACGACTACGAGCCGCAAACGCTGGCGCGCGACGCCGCGGTGCGCGGCGCGCTGGCCAATGCCGGTATCGCGTTCCAAACCTTCAAGGACCAGGTCGTGTTCGAGGGCCGCGAACTGCTGACGCAGGCCGGCACGCCGTACGCGGTGTTCACCCCGTACAAGAAAGCCTGGCTGGCCAAGGCGGACGACTTCTTCCTCGGCAGCTACGCCGTCGCACGCCACGCAGCCCAACTGGCCGAGCGGCCGGAGGCCTACGTGCGCCCGGTGCCGGAGCTGGCCGACCTGGGCTTCGAATCCACCAACCTGCATGACTTGAAGATCCCCATCGGCGAAAGCGGCGGCCGCGCCCTGTTCGAGGATTTCCTGCAGCGCATCGACCGTTACCAGCTGCAGCGCGACTTTCCGGCGCACAAGGGGCCGAGCTACCTGAGCGTGCACCTGCGCTTCGGCACGGTGTCGATCCGCGAACTGGCGCGCGCGGCCTGGCAGCGCGCGCAAGCGGGCAGCGCCGGCGCCGCCACCTGGCTCAACGAGCTGATCTGGCGCGACTTCTACTTCCAGGTGCTGGCCAACTTCCGCGTGAGCGACGAAGAGGGCGCGAGCCACAGCTTCAAGCGCGAGTACGACGCCATCAAGTGGGAGCACGGCAAGCACGCCGAGCAGCTGTTCGCCGCCTGGTGCGAGGGCCGCACCGGCTACCCGCTGGTGGACGCCGCCATGGCGCAGATCAACCAGACCGGCTACATGCACAACCGGCTGCGCATGGTGGTCGCCAGCTTCCTCAGCAAGGACCTGGGGCTGGATTGGCGCTGGGGCGAGCGCTACTTCGCCGAGAAGCTCAACGACTTCGACCTGGCGGCCAACAACGGCGGCTGGCAGTGGGCCAGTTCGTCGGGCTGCGACGCGCAGCCCTACTTCCGCATCTTCAACCCGGTGAGCCAGAGCCGACGGTTCGATCCGGAAGGCAAGTTCATCCTGCGCTACCTGCCGCAGCTGGAAGGCCTGCCGCTGCCGGTGCTGCACGCGCCGGGGGAAGCCAACGAGATCGAGCTGGCCGCCGCCGGCATCGTGCTGGGCCGCGACTATCCGGAACGCGTCGTCGACCACGAGGAGGCGCGGCAGCGCACGCTGGCGCGCTACGCGGTGGTGAAGCAAAAGAAAAAGGCCTGAGCGGGTCGCCCAGGCCTTGTCTTGCGAAACGCGGGCCGCTCAGGCGGCGACCGTGTTGCTGCAGTAGTGCTTGACCAGGCTGAGCAGCTCTTCTTCCGAATAGGGCTTGCCCAGGTAGTGGTTGACGCCCAGTTCCTTGGCGTGTTCGCGGTGCTTCTCGGCGATGCGCGAGGTGATCATCACGATCGGCAGGCCGGACAGCTTGCGGTCGGCGCGGATGTTGCGCGCCAGGTCGAACCCGTCCATGCGCGGCATCTCGATGTCCGACAGCACCACTGCGGGCCGCTCCTCGGCCAGCCGCTCCAGCGCCTGCAGGCCGTCGGCCGCCATCGCCACGCGGTAGCCTTCGCGCTGCAGCAGGCGCTGCGTGACGCGGCGCACCGTGATCGAGTCGTCCACCACCAGCACCAGCGGGATCTGCGGCGCCACCGGCATCAGCGGCACCAGTTCGGCATTGCCGGTGACGGCGCCTTCGCCCAGCACCTCGGGCTGGGCGCGGTCCACGCTCAGCTGGCGCGCCAGCTCGCCGTACACCTGCGCCAGCGCCACCGGGTTGTAGATCAGCACCACCGAACCCGAGGCCAGCACCGTCATGCCGGCCAGGCCGGGCAGGCGCGACAGCTGCGGCCCGAGGTTCTTCACCACCACTTCCTGGTTGCCCAGCACTTCGTCCACGTGCACCGCCACCCGCTGCGCGGCGCTGCGGAACACCACCACCGGCAGCGTCTTGCCCTGCGGCTCGCTGCTGTGGCCGGACGACTGCAGCAGCGCGCCGGACCAGAAGAACGGCAGCTGTTCGCCGCCGAACTCGTAGGTGCCGCTGTTGTAGGCCTGCTGGACTTCCTTGGCGGTGGCGCGGCGCACCAGTTCCACCAGGTTGGCCGGCACGCCGACGGCGAGCTTGCCCGAGCGGACCATCACCACCTGCGTCACCGCGGTGGTCAGCGGCAGCACCAGCTTGAAGGTGGTGCCCTGGCCCGGCTGGGTCGAGGTTTCGATGCGGCCGCCCAGCGCGTTCAGCTCGGAGCGCACCACGTCCATGCCGATGCCGCGGCCGGCCAGTTCGGTCACTTCGGCCGCCGTGCTGAAGCCCGGCAGGAAGATCAGGTTGGCGGCTTCGGCGTCGGTCAGCTGCTGCTCGGGCGTGATCAGCCCCTGCTGCAGCGCCTTCTCGCGGATGCGCGGCAGGTTGAGGCCGGCGCCGTCGTCCTTGAACTCGACCGAGACGTCGTTGCCTTCCTGGTGCAGGCTGATCGAGATCTGGCCGGCCGGATCCTTGCCGCGGATGGAGCGCAGCGCCGGCGCTTCCACGCCGTGCGCCACGCAGTTGCGCAGCAGGTGCTCGAAGGCGGGGGTCATGCGGTCCAGCACGCCGCGGTCCATCTCGATGGAGCCGCCCACGATGTCCAGCTTGACCTGCTTGCCGGTTTCCTTGGCGGCCAGCCGCACCACGCGGTACAGGCGCTCGGAGATGCCCTCGAACTCCACCATGCGGGTGCGCAGCAGGTCGCGCTGCAGTTCGCGCGTCTGGCGCGCCTGCGCGATCAGGTCGTCCTCGGTGGTTTCCACCACGCGCTGGATGTTGCGCTGCACGGTGGCCACGTCGTTCACCGACTCGGCCATCATGCGGGTGAGTTCCTGCACGCGGGTGAAGCGGTCGAACTCCAGCGGGTCGAAGCCGGCGGCCGAATCCTTGGCCAGCGCCAGGCGCGACTGCATCTGCGTCTCGGCCTGCAGCTCGATGTCGCGCAGCTGGGCGCGCAGGCGGTTCAGGTTGCCCGTGAGGTCGCCCAGCGAGCTGCGCAGCTGCTTGAGCTCTTCTTCCAGCCGCGAACGCGTGATCATCACCTCGCCGGCCTGGTTGACCAGGCGGTCGAGCAGCTGCGAGCGCACGCGCACGGCCTGGTTGGAGGCCTGGCGCGTGGCGGTGAGCGCCATCACGGCCGGCAGCGCCAGCGCGGTGCGCGCCACCGGGGCGGGAAGGTTCGGCGTGGCGGCCGGATCGGCGGCAGCGCTGTCCGGCGCGGCGGCCTGCACCGGCTCGGCGGCCGGCTGCGCGACCGGCGCGGGCGCGGCGGGCGCCGGCGCGGCCATGTCGGCCGAGGTGCCGGCACGCAGGTCGTCGAAGCGCGCCTGCAGGTTGTCGTTGCGGTGCAGCAGCTGTTCCACGTCGGCGGCGGCGACGCCGGAGGAACCCAGGTACTCGATGTCGGATTCCAGCCGGTGCGCCAGCTCGCCCATGCGCAGGGCGCCGGCCAGCCGGGCACTTCCCTTGAGCGTGTGCAGCACGCGCAGCGCCTCGCCGCGCGCATTCATGTTGTCCGGGCGCGCCGCCCATTGGCGCAGGGCGCTGCCCAGCTGCGGCATCAGCTCCGCCGCCTCTTCCTCGAAGATCGGGAACAGGTCGGGGTCGATCGCGTCGCTGACGTCCAGGTCGTCCTCGTCGGCGTCCTGCGACGTGAACGTGGCCAGCGGTACAGGCATGGCCAGCTGGTGCTGGGGCACGTGCTGCGGCAGCGGCTCGGACCGGTGCGCAACTTCGGGTGCGGCAGCGGGCTCGGGTTCGACTTCGGCTTCAACTTCCGCCGCAGCCGCTGCGTTGGCCTCGGCCTCCGCTTCGGCGAATGCCGCCGCGAATGCTTCATCGAAGTCCGTCGGTTCGAGCTCGGGTTCGGAGCGCGAAGGCACCTGCAGGCTCTTCAAGGCGTGCAGCGAGGCGATGACCTGCGGATTGGGGTCCTTCAGGAAGCCGGCGGCGAACTGGTGCAGCAGGCGGCGGATTTCCTCGGCCGCCTCGGTGAACGCCCGGGCGTGCACCGGCGTGCCGGTGGACAGCTGCTGCGCATGCATCAGCGCCGTTTCCAGCGCGCGCGCGATGTCCGACAGCGCATGGAAGCCCACGGTGGCGGAACTGCCGGCCAGCGCGTGCGCCCAGCCGACGGTGGAATCCGGCACGCGCTGGTTCATCTCCAGCGCCCACTCGCCCAGCTCGGTGACCAGGCGGCGCGACCACTCGTCGGCTTCGTTGAGGTAGACGTTGTACAGCGGGATGCCGATGCGCAGCGAGCCGATCACCTTGACCTGCTCGTCGCGCGGCACGGCCAGATCCAGCGGCTCGGCCTGCTCCGCCCCGGCGTCGGCGCTGAAGTCGACCGCCATAGGCTCGGCCTGCGCGGCCTCGGCGGCGGCGGCCGCCTGTTCCTCGGCCTGCCAGGCATCGAAATCGACTTCCACCGCTTCGGCCTGCGCCACCGGTTCCGGCTCGGCCGATGCCGTCTCGGGCTGCAGCGGGGCAAGGCCGGACACGCTGGCCAGGCTGTCGAAGTCGATGCCGGCGATTTCCAGCGGCGGCTCGGCGGGCGCGGCGGCCACGGGCGCGGCCGGCACATCGAAATCGAAGTCGAAATCGGGCGGCGATTCGGCCGGCAGTTCGACCGCGACCGGTTCCAGCTTCTGCGTGCGCTCCAGCGCCGGGTGGCTGGCCACGGGCGCGGGCGCCGGCGGCTCGGCCGCGGCGGGCATCGGCGAAGAAGCGAATTCCAGGATCGACAGGTCGAGTTCTTCGGCCACCACCGGCTCGGCCGGGGCAGGCCCGGCGGAAGCCGCTTCGACGGTACCCGCATCGCCCAGGTCGAAGGTGATGGTCTGGTCGAAGGCTTCCGGCGCGGCCGCAGTGGCTTGCGGCTCCAGCGGTGCCGGTTCGGTCACAGCGGACATGGTCACCGTGGCCAGCAGCGCGTCGGCGCCGCCCGGCACCTGGATCGGCACCAGGCGCTGGTGCATGCGCAGCGCCTCGGCCGGGCCGGTGAACATGGAGGCGGTCCAGCCGCTGTCGCGGTTGTGGGCGATGTCCTCGGTCCAGCGGCCGAAGGCGCGCAGCGCGTCGCCCGAGAGCGCGCGCAGGTCGTCGTTGGCCGGCCTCTGGTCGGCCAGCCAGGTGTTGAGCACCTGTTCCAGCGACCAGGCGGCTTCGCCGAACACGGTGAGGCCCACCATGCGCGAGCTGCCCTTGAGCGTGTGGAAGGCGCGGCGCAGCGTGGTCAGTTCGGCCACGTTGCCCGGCTCGGCGGCCAGCGCCGCGGTGGCGGCCAGGCCGGTGCCGACGACTTCGCGCGCTTCCTCCAGGAAGATGTCGCGCAGGTCGTCTTCCTCGATCTCGGCTTCCGGCTGCGGCGCCGGTTCCGGCGCGGAGACCGGCGGCTGCATCGCGGCGGCGAGCTGCGTGAGCGCGGCGGCGGTGGCGTCCTTGTCCTGCGCGGTGACGGCGGCGGCGGCATCGCGCGCGGCCTGGGCCACGCCCTTGTGCTCGGCCAGCACCGCCTGGGTGGCGATGGTGTCCAGCTTGGCGGTGAGCTGCCCCATGCCGGAGTCGCCGGCCTCGCTGACCAGCGCGTTGACCTGCTCGGACAGCGCTTCGTGGTCGGTTTCGTGGCGCGGCTCTCCCTCGTGCCTGGCCGCCGCGCGGCCCATCAGCGGGCGCAGCTCGCCGGTGACGTCGTCGTAGACGAACAGCTTCTTGGCCAGCGCCGGCTGGTAGTTCAGCATGTCGATCAGGAAGCCGAGGGCGCCGAGGTTGTTGCCCAGCTTGTCGAAGGTGCCGGCGGCGCGCGCCTGCTGCTCGTCGACTTCGGTGACGATGATTTCCTCCACCGTGTCGCGCATGCGCAGCACGGCGTGCGAAGCCTGCTCCAGCCCCAGCACCGACAGCACGCCGCGCATCTGCGACAGGTGCGAGGGCGCGTCGCGCAGCGGCGCCTTGTCCTGGGGATCGCGAAAGAACTGGTCGAGCAGCTTTTCCAGCTCGCTCAGGGTGCCGCGCAGCTCGCCGACCACGCTGCCCATGGTCTGGCGGTCGCTGACGTGGCGGTACAGCTCCTCCATCCAGCTCTCGAGCGGCTCGGGCGCGCCGCCGCGGCGCACCGTCTCCAGGCGCTCGGCCAGCCGCGCGATGCGCGCCGGCAGCTGCGGATCGGACGGATCGAAGTCCTGCACCACGGCTTCGAGGTACAGGATGGCGGTGGCGACTTCCATCGCCAGCTCGGTGCCGGGCGGGCGGGCCGCCCGCGTGACGGTTTCGACCGTGCCGGCCAGCGCCTGCGCCAGCGGCGCACCGGGCGCATACAGCTTGCCCAGCGACTCGGCCACGTTGTTGAACTGGTCGCCCACCGCCTTGAGCTTGCTGGCGTCGCCGCCGGACAGCGCCGACCAGCTTTCCCGTGCGGCGGCGATGCGCTTGCGCGCCTGCATCAGCAGCACCGGGTCGAAGCGGCCGAACGGGCTGGTGGCGTAGTCCACCGGCTTGAAGCGCTGCAGCTCGTAGGCGCTGCGCACCGAGGCCAGCGCGGGCGCTTCCAGCGGCGAGCTCGGCACCGCCTGGGCGCAGAAGAACACCAGGTCCTGCGCGAGGCGATCCGACACGCCGAGTTCGCCCTTGGCGAGCGAGGCGTATTGCAGCAGCACGCGCGAGGCGGCGCGCTTGGAATAGACGTCGGGCGGCAGCAGCTTGAGCGCGATGGCCTCGAAGTAGCCGGCCGCGAGTTTCCAGAAGATCTTGGGCTGGCGCGCGGCCTGCGACGCGGCCAGCGACAGGCAGGTCTCGGCCAGTTCGCGCGCGGCCTGCGCGTCGGCGGTCTTGACGATGCGCAGCACCGCCTGGTCCATGCGGCTGCGCACGGCCGGGTCGTAGACCATGGCGCGCGCCACGGCCGGCGTCTGCGGCTCGATCCAGCGCCAGTCGATCATCCACAGGTCGGCCGGATGGTTGCGGTCGGCGCCGGCGATCTCCTGGATGTCCTTGTATTGCGGGAACAGCGCAACCGCCGAGACCGGCTTGCCGAGCAGCACGGCTTCCAGGTATTCGGTCAGCGCGAAGCCGGCGCGCTCGACCTTCGCCGAGGAGGTCTCGTTGCACAGCTCGGGGCGCTCGATGAACTTCTGCACCGCGCCTTCCATGGCGCGCAGCATGTGCGCCGGGGCGCCCAGGCCCACCATCTCCAGCGCGCCGACGGCCTGGTGCATGTGCTGGCGCGCGATGCGCAGCTGCCCGTCGTCGACCGAGGCCATGTCGCGTCCGCGCGCGAGCGAGGCATCGCGCACGAAGCGGCGCAGCGCCGAGGACGCCGAGTCCAGCGACTTGCGCAGTTCGTCCAGCACCCAGGCCAACGGGCCCAGGTCATTCGTCGCCAGATCGAGATCTTGGGCTGCTTCCATGGTGTCTTCCGTCTAATGACAGCGCTTCGCGCATGACCTCGCCTCGCCTCGATGACGGCGCCGCTGCGCCATGACGGTTCATTCCGTCATTGACGCAAAGCGAAGTCATTCCGTCATTCGTTCTTATGCAATCTTGAACCGCGACACCGACTGGCGCAGTTCCTCGGCCATGCGCGTGAGTTCGCGCACCTGCTGCGCCGTGGAACGCGTGCCTTCGCCGGTCTGTTCCGTCACCGCGAAAATGTGCTGGATGTTGCCGGCCACCACGTTGGCAGATTCGGCTTCCTTGGAGGCGGAGGCCGAGATCTGCTCGATCAGCTCGGCGAGGCGGCGCGACACCTGGTCGATCTCGGTCAGCGCGGTACCCGCGTTGTCGGACAGCTTGGCCCCTTCCACCACACCCTGCGTGGAGCGCTCCATGGCGGCCACCGCATCCTGGGTGTCGGTCTGAATCGCCTTCACCAGTGCCGAGATCTGGCGCGTGGCGTCCGCGGAGCGTTCGGCCAGCCGCTGCACTTCTTCCGCAACCACCGAGAAGCCGCGTCCGGCTTCGCCGGCCGAGGCCGCCTGGATGGCGGCGTTCAGCGCCAGCACGTTCGTCTGTTCGGTAATGTCGGAAATCAGTTCGGTGATTTCACCGATCTCCTGCGACGACTCGCCCAGCCGCTTGATCCGCTTGGAGGTTTCCTGGATCTGGTCGCGGATGGCGTTCATGCCGCCGATGGCGTTCTGCACGGCCGCGAGGCCCGACTCGGCGGCCTTCAGCGACTGGCGCGCAACCTGGGCCGACTCTTGCGCCTGGCCCGACACCTGGTTGATTCGGGTCGCCATGTCCAGCACCGACTGGCCGGTTTCGCGAATCTCGCGCAGCTGCTCGGTGGAAGCGGCCAGCAGCTCGGTGGAGGTGCTTTCCACCTGCGCCGTCGTCGCCGCCACCTTGGTGGCCGTGCTCTGCACGGCGCCCACCAGCTGCCGAAGTTCTTCCACCGTGTAGTTCACCGAGTCGGCGATGGCGCCGGTGATGTCCTCGG
>JAZKIV010000046.1:0-3252 GCA_040384685.1 Pseudomonadota bacterium
ATGCGGAACGGCACTTTGCTACCTCCTAGCTAGGGATGAGAGACGAAGTCTACCACGCGGGCCGCCAGCGCCTCGGGCTCGTACAGCGCGAGCATCAACTTCCAGTGCGCCAACAGGTCAGGCAGGCGCTGCCCACACGGCTGCGCCTTGACCCACAGCTCCAGGTTCTCGGACCGGTTGTCGTCGCGCACCCCGTTCAGGTGATGCACGTTCTCGTTGCTGAGCAGCGGCCTGCCCAGCAGCCCCGACATCACGAGCCGGTGCTCTGCGATCTGGCCGCCGCCCGGCTTCGACACGATGCGGTAGCCGTCGCTGTTCACGTAGTTGGTGGCGGGCGGCTTGGCCGCTATGCCAAGAGCCCGCCTAGCGTCGACGCGGCGCTGAGCCGCACACGGTGCGCACCACATGGCGCTGGTGTTGCGGCCCGGCATAAAGGCGCCGCAGCCGCCACATACAGGCGTCGAGCGGGCCGCCCGCTTCTTGGAGGCTTCGTTGGCAGACCGGTACGCGCGCGTGCACGGCCAGCAGCGCGGCGAGATGCCGCCCCGCCCCGTCTTTGGCGGTAGGGCTGCGCCGCAGTCGACGCACGGCGGACGCTCGCGGACAACGCGCTCACGCAGCGCTACAGGGCGTGCGGTGCGCTGTGTGCGCCGACGCGCGGCGCGGCACGCGTCGCAACGAACGACACGAGGCCCCTTACCGGGGTAAGGGGCCTCAGCCGAGCAGTCTGGGCATGTAGTAGTAGAGGTCATGCCTCTACTATAGCACACCGTCTGGATATCAACGGACTGTGTCGTCGATTCCGGACATTTTGAACGAGGCTCCCCGCTCGGTCGTCATGAGCTGGTGGTATGCGTACAGCGTTGCGACGTACTGATCGCGGCCCGGAACGCGGCTCAGCACAGCGCCGTCCTTGTCGATCCAATCCCAGTCCTGCTGGGTGGCCCAGATGAACTTGCGCGTGCGCAGGCCGTACAGCGTGCCCGGCTGGCACGAGTCGTCCACGAAGATGGGGTTCTCGTCGAACATGACGGCGTCGTAGCCGCCCTGCATCTTCTGGGTGTTGACGTGCCGCTTGAGCGGGAGCTGCGTGTCGGCGTAGTTGCTGCGGACGCCGCGAGTCGTGATGAGGATGAACTCCATCCCCGACTCGTTGAGGCCCGTCTCGAACCCGACCGTGTCCTTGGCGAGGCGCAGCGCGTCGTCGCCGATGGCGCCGACCGAGGTCGCCACGTAGGACTTCCACTGCGGGTAGAGCGTCGGGCTGATGCCGTGGACCGTGCCGCTGGCGGCGATCAGCTTGGCCAGGCCGCCGATCTCGCGGTTCCACGAGTTATTCGGCGCGGCCACGGTCGAGTCGCTCGACGCGCGGACGAATCCGTCGGTCGTGGCGGTCAGACCCGTGGTCAGCGCCGGGCTGACCGTGATGGTGCGGTTGGCGCGGTCCACGTCGGTGACCGTGCGCGCGGGCTCGATGACCACGCCGGTGGCGATGGTGAGGCCGTCCACGATCTCGCCGATCCGGAAGTAGATCGTCGTGTCCACGTCGATGACCGTCTGGGCGGCGGCCTCGTTGGTGCGGATCGTCGCGCGGACGCCCGAGCCGTTGCCGTACGCGGCCTGGTTCACGTCGAGCGCGGAGCTGCGGATGAGCCGGTCCGAGGACTCGGCGAACGCGCCCTTGAACTGCTTCTCGCCCTTGGCCGCAGCCAGCAGGAGCTGGCCCGACAGGCTGAACTGGGCGTAGTAGTAGCGCAGCGGCTCGCTGGCCAGGATGTACTTGTCGTTGCCCGCAGCGGAGAACCGCTCGTTCTCCAGGCGGTAGCCGCCGCCGGGGTTGTTCTGCATGTGCAGGCGCAGCTTGACGTTGGGCTCGCCGGGCGTGACGCCCTCGGAGCTGGCGGCGATGCCCTTCCAGCCGGTGGCGTTGCCGTTGTGGTCGGAGTCGGCGGCGGCGCCCGGGACGGTGGAGCCCCAGAGCAGGACGCCAGACTGGCTGACGGTTTCGCGGATGCCCCCGACGACCTGATCGGACGCGAGGAGGGCGGACATTGTGGCGGTGTCCGCAAAAAGCAGACAGCTATCCGGCTGCGAGCAGACGTTGAAGAACTTGGAAAGGATCACGGCGGGAACAGCTCCTATCGGTTGAGGGCCAAAGTAGGCCGAAGTGTGCTACTATGTCTGTACTTCACGCCTTGGCCCGCTAGGGCTGTGCTTTCACCTGGGTCTCGGCCTTACGGCTGTTCCGCTACCAGAAAGAGTACCAGATGTCAAACCCACACCTGTGCTCCGTCGATGGCTGCGACAAGCTGCGCGTGGCGCGCGGCTTGTGCACCAAGCACTACCAGCGCCAGATCAAGACCGGCGAGCTGTCGCTGCTGCCGCGCCGCGAGGCTGGCTGCGCGGCCGCCGGCTGCGGCGAGCGGGCCCGCAAGAACGGCATGTGCGTGCGGCACTGGCGCCAGTGGATGCGGGAGCCCGACACGCTGGTTGGCACCGATCGCGGCCTCAAGCCGCCGTGTTCGGTCGACGGCTGCGACAGCACCAGCAAGCATCGCGGCATGTGCGGCACCCACTACAAGCGTTGGCAGCGCACGGGCGGCACCGCGCTTGCTGCCGGGCGCAGGCCCAAAGGATCGGGCGCGCTGACCGAAGGCGGCTACATCGCGGTGGTCTGCCCGCCCGAGTTTGCAGCCATGCGGCAGGGCCGCGCCTTGCCGGGCAAGGTGCTGCTGCACCGCCTCGTGATGGCCAAGCACCTTGGCCGCTGCCTGACGGAGGACGAGACCGTGCACCACAAGGACGGCGACAAGCAGCGGTGCGCCATCGACAACCTAGAGCTGCGCATCGGCGCCCACGGCAAGCACCAGTCGCTGGAGGAAAGGCTGGAGGCCGCGCGCACGCTGCTGCGGCAGTACGGCGAGCTGCCGTAGAACGCCAACGGGCCGCCCGAAGGCGGCCCGCAGCAACACCGTACTTCGCGCGCTCAGCGCGGCGCGGTGCCTGACATCGCGTCCCACACGCCCGCCATCGTGTCGGCGAAGCTGCCGCCGCTCGGGCGGGCAGGCTGGATGCCGCCGGTGGACGCGCCACCGCCGAGCGTGACCGGCGGCTCGGGCGCGGCCGGTGCCGGGAAGTCGGCGCGGAACGCCGTCAGGCCCGCCTCCATATCGTCGGCGGCCGCGACGTAGGCGTGCAGCGCGTTGGCGCGCGCCTTGCCTTCGGCGCCCTTGAGGTCGGCGTTGGCCGCCA
>JAZKIV010000047.1:0-12459 GCA_040384685.1 Pseudomonadota bacterium
GTGGTTGGACGGACGGCAGGCGCGCGCAGCGCGCTTCGTGAACTGACTCGCGGGGGCTGCTTGAACGGAGCGCTCGCTTGCGAGCGCGGAGTGAGTTCCCCCGCGCTGCCGTCCGTCCAGCCGCCTCAGGTTTGCCGGCGGCAAAGCCGCCGGACGCCCTGTCCGCGCGACACGGCCCGCCCGCGTGCGGCTTTGCCACGTGGTCCAGCCGCGTGGTCCAGGCGAGTGAACCAAGAAATGGCACACTCCGCCCATGAACGACTTGGCCGGCAAGCACATCGTCCTGGGCCTCACCGGCGGCATCGCCTGCTACAAGGCGGCGCAGCTGTGCCGCGGGCTGGTGAAGGAGGGCGCCACCGTGCAGGTGGTGATGACCGAGGGGGCGGAGCAGTTCATCACCGCCGTCACCATGCAGGCGCTGTCGAACCGGCCGGTCTACACCTCGCAGTGGGACGCGCGCGAACCCAATGGCATGCCGCACATCAACCTGTCGCGCGAAGCCGATGCGATCCTGATCGCACCGTGCAGCGCCGACTTCATGGCGCGGCTGGTGCAGGGCAGGGCGGACGAGCTGCTGAGCCTGCTGTGCCTGGCGCGCCCGCGCGACAAGGTGCCATTGCTGATTGCGCCGGCCATGAACCGCGAGATGTGGGCGCATCCGGCAACGCAGCGCAACATGGTGCAGCTGGCCGCCGACGGCGCCACGCTACTGGGTGTGGGCAGCGGCTGGCAGGCCTGCGGCGAAACCGGCGACGGCCGCATGCTGGAGCCCGAACAACTGCTGCACGACACCATCGCCTTCTTCCAGCCCAAGCTGCTGGCCGGCAAGCGGGTGCTGATCACCGCCGGCCCCACGTTCGAGGCACTGGACCCGATCCGCGGTATCACCAACCACTCGTCGGGCAAGATGGGATTCGCCATCGCGCGCGCCGCGCAGGAAGCCGGCGCCCAGGTGGCGCTGGTGGCCGGCCCGGTGGCGCTGCCCACGCCGCGCGGCGTGCGGCGCATCGACGTGCAGTCGGCGCGCCAGATGCTGCAGGCCACCGAGGCCGAAGCGCAAGCGGCCGACGTGTTCATCGCCACCGCGGCGGTGGCCGACTGGCGGCCCGCCACGCAGGCCGAACAGAAGATCAAGAAGGACGGCGCCGGCGACGCGCCGACCATCCGCTTCATCGAGAACCCGGACATCCTCGCCACCGTGGCGCAGGGCGGGCGCGCCAGGAGCGGCGCCTTGTTCTGCGTCGGCTTCGCCGCCGAAAGCCACGACCTGCTGGCGCACGCCAAGGCCAAGCTGGCGCGCAAGGGCATTCCGCTGCTGGTGGGCAACATCGGGCCGGCCGCCTTCGGGCAGGACGACAACCAGCTGCTGCTGCTGGACGCGAACGGCGCGAAAGAACTGCCGCGCGCCTCCAAGCTGGAACTGGCGCGGCAACTGGTCGCCGACATCGCCCGCCGCATCGACGGCACGCAACCCACCACCCCATGAAAGTCGACGTCAAGATCATCGATCCGCGCATGGCGGACCAGCTGCCCACCTATGCCACCCCGGGCAGCGCCGGGCTGGACCTGCGTGCCTGCCTGGATGCGCCGCTGGTGCTGGAACCCAACGCCTGGCGGCTGGTGCCTACGGGCATCGCCATCTGGCTGAAAGACCCGGGCTATGCGGCGCTGATCCTTCCGCGCTCGGGCCTGGGCCACAAGCACGGCATCGTGCTGGGCAACCTGGTCGGCCTGATCGACAGCGACTACCAGGGCCAGCTGATGGTGAGCGCGTGGAACCGCAGCGACACGGCGTTCATCCTGCAGCCGATGGAGCGCCTCGCGCAGTTGGTGATGGTTCCTGTGGTGCAGGCCGAATTCAACGTCGTCGACGAATTTCCGCCGACCGAGCGCGGTGCGGGCGGCTACGGCTCCACCGGGCGCGGATGAGCCTGTCCCGCGTTCCCAGCTGAGCCGAATCCTCCTACAGGCTCAACCTCCAGCTCCTACACGCGCACGCGGCATCCCCTGAACCCAAGCACGGCTGCTGGACGTTTCAATGGGCTCTCACAAGGCGAGCCCGGCGTGGGTCCCGCCATGTTTCTGCCCAACAAAGGAGATTTCCATGCGCAACACCTCTCGTCTCGCCGCCATCGTGTCCGGTGGCCTGGTCGCCGCGACGCTGGCCGCCTGCAGCACCACCACCACCTATCCCGTGGCCACCGTGCCGGTGACCACCTATCCGACGGCGCCGGTGGTGACCCCGGTGGCCGGCCTCGAATACGGCCGCGTGACCAACATCGAATACATGCCGGTCGGCACCACGGCCAGCAACAAGGGCGTGCTGGGCGCGGTCGTCGGCGGCGTGGCCGGTGCGGTTCTGGGCAGCACCATCGGCGGCGGCGCGGGCCGTACGGCCGCGACCGTGCTGGGCGGCGTTGCCGGTGCCGCGATCGGCAACAGCATCGCGCGCAACCAGGCCGGTGCCACCACCGCCCCGGGTTACCGCATCACCGTGCAGACCGACCAGGGCTACATGCGCACCTACGAAGTCGGCGCCACCGGCGACCTGCACGTGGGCGACCGCGTGCGTGTGGATGGCGGCGTGATCTATCGCGGGTAATTCACTGCGAAAACACTGCGTGTTTTCGCAGTGTTTTGATCAGATGAAAAAACCGGGGGAACCCCGGTTTTTTCATTGGGGCGCGTCGCTGCACGTTATTTCGCGTCGCGCGTCGATCACTGCACTTTGAAAAACGACGCGCCTGTCGATCCTCGGCCGATTTCTTCTTCGGTCGCTTCGCGCACAGCTTCCACTTTCAGGTGCAGCCGCAGCGCGATGCCGGCCAGCGGGTGGTTGCCGTCCAGCACCACGTGGTCGGGATAGATGTTGGTGACGGTGTAGAGCGTGTCGCGCGGCGCGTCCTTGCTGTTCGCGCCGGGCGGCAGTCCTTCGAAGGTCATGCCTTCTTCCAGCTGCGCCGGGAACACCGTGCGCGGCTCCAGGAACACCAGCTGTTCGTCGTAGTCGCCGAACGCGTCCTCGGGTTCCAGGTGCAGGTCGAGCCGGTCGCCCGGCGCGTGGCCCTGCAAGGCTGCCTCGATCTTTTCCAGCAGGTCCTTGCCGCCCACCAGGAAGTCCACCGGCTCGTCCAATGTGTCGAGCTCTTCGCCCAGGGTGTCCTTCAAGGTCCAGGTCAGCGCGACCACGCAGTGCGATGTGATTTCCATACGACAATTCTCGCACTGCCATGCTGGACACCACGCAACCCTTGCCCCTGCTGGGCGGCCTCTCGCCGGCCCGCTTCATGAAGCGCCATTGGCAAAAAGCGCCGCTGCTGGTGCGTGGCGCCGTGCCCGGGTTGAAGCCGTTGCTGAGCCGTGCCGAGCTGTTCGCGCTGGCCGGGCGGCAAGAGGCGGAGTCGCGCCTGGTCGTGCGCCAGGGGCGGCAGTGGGAACTCCGGCAGGGCCCGTTCGCGCGCCGCGCGCTGCCGCCGCTGGCGCAGCCCAACTGGACCCTGCTGGTGCAGGGCGTGGACCTGCACCATGCGGCCGCGCATGCGCTGCTGCAGCAGTTCCGCTTCGTGCCCGATGCGCGGCTGGACGACCTGATGGTCAGCTACGCTACCGATGGCGGCGGGGTCGGTCCGCACTTCGACAGCTACGACGTGTTCCTGCTGCAGGGGCAGGGCCGGCGGCGCTGGCGCATCGGCCGGCAGGACGACCTCGGCCTCAAGCCCGGGATGCCGCTGAAGATCCTGGCGCGCTTCCGGCCGCAGCAGGAATTCGTGCTGGAGGCGGGCGACATGCTCTACCTGCCGCCGCAGTACGCGCACGACGGCGTCGCCGAAGGCGAGTGCCAGACCTACTCGATCGGCTTTCGCGCGCCCGGCCGCGGCGAACTCGCGCGCGAGCTGCTGCAGCGGCTGGCCGACGACGCGGCCGAACTCGCCGGCGAGCGCCTGTATGCCGACGCCAACCTGCCCGCGAGCGGCACGCCGGCGGCCGTGCCCGCCAGCCTGCAGCGCTTCGCGCGCGACGCTGTGGCTGCCGCGCTGAAGGACGCCGATGCACTGGACCGCGCACTCGGCGAATATCTCACCGAACCCAAGGCCGACGTGTGGTTCCAGGGTGGCGAAGCGCCAGCGCGCCTGCGCGGCGTGGCGCTGGACGCGCGCACGCGCATGCTGCACGATGGCCGCCACATTTTCGTCAACGGCGAGAGCTGGCGCGCCGCCGGGCGCGACGCTGCCCTGATGCGCAGGCTGGCCGGGCAACGTGCGCTCGGCGCGCGCGAGCTCGCCGGCGCCAGCGCGGATGCGAAGGAGCTGCTGCTGTCCTGGTGCGAGGCCGGCTGGGCGCATGCGATGGAGGACACCGAATGACCGATCGAAACGATGATGGCGCCGCGGGCGCGCTGCCCTCGGGGCGCTTCGAAGGCCGCGTCGCCTTTCAGCAACTGCTGCGCGATGCGCTGGCCACGGCGGCGCGCGAAGGCTGGCGCGAGCTGATCCTGTGCGACGCCGATTTCGCCGACTGGCCGCTGGGCGAGCGCACGGTCGCCGAGTCGCTGCACGCCTGGTCCGAGAGCGGACGGCGCATGGTGCTGCTGGCGCGCCGTTGGGACGAGGTGCCCCGGCGGCATGCGCGCTTCGTCGAATGGCGCAGGACCTGGGCGCACATCATCGAGGCCTACGGCTGCGCGTCGGCCGACCCGCTGGAGCTGCCGAGCGCGCTGTGGAGCCCGGCCTGGGTGCTGGAGCGGCGCGACCCGCTGCGCTGCAACGGCTTCTGCGGCCCCGAGCCGGAGCGCCGCGTGCAGCTGCAAGAGACGCTGCAGGAATGGCTGCGCAAGAGCAGCGTGGCGTTTCCCGCAACAACGCTCGGCCTTTGACGCGGTCCAGCTGGAGAGGAGCAATTCTTTCACGCCTATAATGCCGGGCTGAGCAGTAAGAGCTCGAGTCCTTCCTGCTCGGTCATGTCAGCCACTTGGCTGCGATGACAATTTCCGGAAATTGTTCTCCTAATCCCCAAACAAAGGAAACCTGAAATGAAGAAATCGCTCGTTCTGGCGACGTTGATTGCTGCCGCTGCGCTGGCCGCTTGCGGCAAGAAGGAAGAGCCGGCTCCCGCTCCGGCGCCGGCTCCCGCCGCCGCCCCGGCTCCGGCCCCCGCTGCCGCCCCGGCTGCTCCGGACGCCAACGCCAACGCCGCCGCCGCTGCTGCCGCCGCCGCCGCTTCCGGCCCGGGTGCTGCCGCTCCGGCCGCGATGCCTGCCGCTTCCGGCGCCAGCGCTTCCAAGTAATCGGGTCTTCCGGTCACGCAAGAAAGCCGCCCTCGGGCGGCTTTCTTGTTTTTGCGCGAACCGCTCAGGCCGTCATTCAGGCGGTCAGCCAGCCGCTGCCGCTGGCGCCGTCGGCCACGTGGATGTCCTCGCTGCCGCAGGCCAGGGCGGCGGCAAGCGCCTCGCGCGCCAGCTCGGGCCGGTTGTTCTGCTCGCTCAGGTGCGCCGCCACCACCTGCTTCAGCCCGCGCGGCAGCAGGGCCTGCGCCAGCAGGGCTGCGGCGCTGTTGGCCAAGTGCCCGTAGGCGCCGCCGACCCGGCGCTTCAGGAACGGCGGATAGGACGAGGCCATCAGCATCGTCTCGTCGTGGTTGCACTCCAGCACCATCGAGGCGCAGCCGGCCAGCCGCTCCTGCACATAGGGCGTGGTGTGGCCCAGATCCGTCAGCACCCCCAGCCGCGTGGCGCCGTCCGAGCAGGTCAGCTGCAGCGGCTCGCGCGCATCGTGCGGCACGGTGAAGGGCAGCACCTGCATCGCGCCGATGTCGATCGGCTCGCCGTCGCCGGCGATGCGCAGCAGCCCGTCGAACTCCGGCCGGTCGATGGCCGCGTAGGTGCCCGCGCTCATCCACACCGGGATGCGTTCGCGCAGCGCCAGCTGGCGCGCGCAGCCGATGTGGTCGCCGTGCTCGTGCGTGACGAAGATCGCATCGATCTGCTCGGCCAGCATGCCGGCCGCCGCGAGCCGCTTGTCCAGCTCGCGGATCCCCAGGCCGCAGTCGATCAGCAGGTGGACCAGTTGCGTGCCGCAGCGCGCCTGCACCACCGTGGCGTTGCCGGAACTGCCGCTGCCCAGGCTCTTGAAGCGCAGCAAGTTATTTCAGGTCGTCGGCGATGACCTGCACGATGCGCTGCGCGTTGGCGGAGGTTTCGGGCGCGCCGGCACCATTGAGCACCGACACCGTGGTGCTGTCGCCCTGGCTCTTCAGCGTGATGCGGTACTTCAGCGGCGCTTCCGCCTTCTCGGGGCGAGCGAAGTTCAGCAGCTTGCCGAAGAAGCCCGGTTCCTTCTTGTCGGCGTTGGGCGCCACGTAGCGCACGAAGTAGGTGCCCTGGCTGCGGTCGCGGTCTTCCACCGTGAAGCCGGTGCGGTCCAGCGCCAGCCCGACGCGGCGCCAGGCGCGGTCGAAGCCTTCGTCGACCAGCACCACCGGCGTGCCGCCGGCGTTGGACACGCGCGAGGTCGGCTTGGCGGCGCCGGCGGCGACCAGCGCCTTCGACTGCTCCTGCGGCACGCCCAGCTTGACCATCAGGCGGCGCAGGAATTCGGCTTCCAGTTCCGGATCGGTCGGGCGCGGCTGCCAGATGGTCTGGTCCTTCTGGCTGCTGGCGTACACCTCGATCATGCCGCGGTGGCTGACGTAGACCTCGGTGCCGCCGTTGGCGCTGCGCTCCAGGCGGGTGCGGAAGCGGTCGCGCTCCGAAGTGGAGTACACCGAGTCGATCAGCTTGCCGATGGTGCTGCGGATCAGGTCCTGCGGGATCTTGGCGCGGTTCTCGGCCCAGTCGGTTTCCATGATGCCCAGGGTCTGCTGGTCCAGCGCCAGCAGGAAGCCGTTTTCCTGCCAGAAGTCGCGCACCGGGCCCCACAGCTGGTCGGCCGGGCGGTTGATCACCAGCCAGCGCTGGTTGCCCGAGCGCTCGATGCGCACGTCGCCCACGGCGGTGGCCGCGGTCGGCAGGCCCGACACCGCCTGGCCCACCTGGTAGCTGCTGGCCGTCACCGCGCCGCCGGGCACCACGTAGCGCGAGTCGCGCGACAGCTGCGTCAGGTCGGGCGGCACTTCCAGCGACACGCCCTTGCCGGCGGTCTTGTAGTCGATCTTGTCGCCTTCCAGCACGGAGCACGCGGACAGTGCCACGGTCAGGGCCAGCAGGCCGAATTTCACAGATTGCTTCACTTGGGAACCCCTCGTTTTTCGATTTGGTCGTGCCGGCTTCAGGCCAGCATGCCGCAGGCGCGCAGCGCCGCCTCGACCGGCGCCCGGGCGGCTTCGGACAGCGGCGTCATCGGCAGGCGCATGGTCTCGCCGCACAGTCCCATGCGGGCCATCGCCCATTTCAGCGGGATCGGGTTGGCCTCGACGAACAGCGCCTTGTGCAGCGGCATCAGCCTGCGCTGGATCTCCATCGCGCCGCGGGCGTCGCCCGCGGTCGCCGCCACGCACAGTTCGTGCATCAGGCGCGGCGCCACGTTGGCCGTGACGCTCACGTTGCCGTGGCCGCCGCACAGCATCAGCGCCACCGCGGTCGGGTCGTCGCCGGAATACACGGAGAAGCCCTTGGGCACCTCCTGGATCAGCCACTGCGCGCGCTCGATGTTGCCGGTGGCTTCCTTGATGCCGACGATGCCGGGCACCCGGGCCAGGCGCAGCACGGTGTCGTGCTGCAGATCGGCGACGCTGCGGCCGGGCACGTTGTACAGGTACATCGGCAGGTCGCCCACCGCTTCGGCGATGGCCTTGAAGTGCCGGTACATGCCTTCCTGGGTCGGCTTGTTGTAGTAGGGCACGACCTGCAGCTGCGAGCCGGCGCCCACCTGCTTGGCGAAGCGCGCGAGGTCGATCGCCTCGCTGGTGGAGTTGGCGCCGCAGCCGGCCATGATGGGCACGCGGCCTCGGGCCTGCTCGGCGGCCACGCGGATGATTTCGTGGTGCTCTTCGACGTCGACGGTGGGCGACTCGCCGGTGGTGCCGACCACGCCGATGCAGTCCGTCCCTTCCGCGATGTGCCAGTCGATCAGTTTGCGCAGCGTGGGGTAGTCCACGCTGCCGTCCTCGTGCATCGGGGTCACCAGGGCCACGATGCTTCCGGTCAGCTGTGCCATAGGAATTTGTTCCTGGGAAAAAGGGATTCTAGAGCCTGTGGCTGACCAGCCTCGCGCCGGGGTCCGGCCGCACCGCGGCGATGCGCTGGACGAAGCGCGGCGGCCCGTCCAGGAAACCGTCCTCGTAGGCGACCACGCGCAGGCTGCCGCAGGCCTGCAGCAGCTCGCCCGGCCGCAGCAGGAAGTCGGGGCGGGAGGGCTTGCCCACGGTCTCGTTGCCCGAGGCAAAAGTTTCGTAAAGCAGCACGCCGCCGGGCGCCACGCTGTCCACGATGGCCGGCAGCAGGGCGCGCCACAGGTAGTTGGTGACGACCACCCCGGCGAAGCGGCGGCCGCCGAACGGCCACGGGCCGTTCTCGATGTCGGCCAGGACCGCTTCGCCCAGGCAGGCCACCGCCTCGATGGCCTGCGGGTCGCGGTCCACGCCGGTCACCGGGTGGCCGTGATCGCGGAACCAGCGCAGGTGCCGGCCCCGCCCGCAGGCCACGTCCAGCACGGCGCCGCCGGGGGGCAGCAGGTGGCTCCAGCGCCGGACCCAGTCGGAGGGAAGTTCGCATCCATGCATCCCCGGGATTGTCCCGCAGGCGCGGCCCGGCCCTGTCAGCGGCCTCAGTGCGGCCGCACTTCCTGCTTCAGCGCGGCCAGGGCCAGGTTCTCCACCACGCCGGGCGCCAGCAGCTTCAGCCAGCGGCCCAGCTTCCCCTTGGCGGTCATCACCACCTGGCGCCGGCGTTTCTCCATGCCGTCGACGATCAGGCGGGCGCATTCCTCCACCGGCATCGCATCGTCTTCCTTCAGGCCGCTCTTGCCGGCGGCCTCGCCGCGCGCGTTGTAGCCGCGGTAGCGGATGCTGGTGGCCACCACGCCGGGGTAGGCCGAGGTGACGCTGACGCCCGAGCTCTTGAGCTCGGCACCCAGCGCCTCGAAGAAGCCGTCCATGGCGAACTTGCTGGCGCTGTAGGCGGTGCGGCCGGGAACGCCGACCAGGCCGGCCAGCGAGTTCACCGCCACGATGCGGCCGCGGCTGGCTTTCAGGTGCGGCAGCGCGGCATGGGTGCACCACAGAGCGCCCCAGAAGTTGGTGCGCATCAGCGACTCGTACCAGCCCAGGTCTTCCGCCCGCACCTCCTCGAACAGCGCCTGCGCCGACACGCCGGCGTTGTTGACCAGCGCGTCGATGCGGCCGAAGCGCTCGGCGGCGCGGGCCACCAGGTCGCGGCACTGCGCCTGGACGCCGACGTCCATGGCGACGGCGAGCACCTGCGCCTTGCGTTCGCCGCACTGGGCCGCCACGGCGTCCAGCTTGTCCTGGCTGCGGCCCGACAGCACCAGCCCGGCCTGCGCGCCATGCGCCGCCGCCAGCTGCCGCGCGATCTCGGCGCCGATGCCGTCGGAGGCACCGGTGATGACGAACACGTTCATGCATCTCCTCCTGTGGGGAGCCTCAATTGAAGCACGCCCACATGAGATCGCTGAGCGCCACCATCGCCTGCGGCCGGGTGTAGAGCGCGAACACGCCCAGCAGCGCCAGCACGGCGGCCGTCCAGGCCAGCAGCTGCCAGGTGCGCCGCCGCATCGCCGCGCGCCTCAGGCCGCCTGCGGCCGCGAGGCGCGCACGATCGGCGTCTCGCGCACCGGCAGGTTGATCAGCGCCGCGAACACGCCCAGCGCGATGGCGATGTACCAGACCACGTCGTAGCTGCCGGTGCGGTCGAACAGCAGGCCGCCCAGCCACACGCCCAGGAAGGAGCCGATCTGGTGGCTGAAGAACACGAAGCCGCCCAGCATCGACAGGTGCGCCACGCCGAAGATCTGGGCGATGGCGGCGTTGGTCGGCGGCACGGTGGACAGCCACAGCATCCCCATCACCGCGGAGAAGATGTAGACCGACATCGGCGTCAGCGGCGCCCACAGGAAGATCGCGATCACCACCGCGCGGGCGATGTAGATGAAGGCCAGGATCTTGCGCTTGGCCATCCACTGGCCGAGCGAGCCGGCGATGTAGGTGCCGAACACGTTGAACAGGCCGATCAGCGCCAGCGCGTAGCTGGCCACCTGCGGCGACAGGCCCTTGTCCCTCAGGTAGCTGGGCATGTGCACGCCGATGAACGTCACCTGGAAGCCGCAGACGAAATAGCCGGCCATCAGCAGCTGGAAGCTGGGGTACTTGAGGGCCTCCCTCAGCGCCTGCAGGATGGTCTGCTCGCGCTTGGCCGCCGCGCCGCCGGCGAAGCCCGGCTCGCGCAGGCCCAGGGCCAGCGGCATGATGAGCAGCACGCTGGCCGCCAGCACCAGCAGCGCCTGCTGCCAGCCCAGCCCGCTGATCAGGAAGCCTTCCACCGGCACCATCAGGAACTGGCCGAAGGAGCCGGCCGCGGCGGCCACGCCCATGGCCCAGGAACGCCGCTCCGGCGCGATCTGGCGGCCGATGACGCCGTACATCACCGCGTAGGTGGTGCCGGCCTGGGCTGCGCCGATCAGGATGCCGGTGGTCATGGAGAACACGAACACGTTGGGCGACAGCGCCATGCCGACCAGGCCGAACGCATAGAGCACGGCGCCGCCGACCAGCACGCGGAAGGCGCCGAAGCGGTCGGCCATCATGCCGGCGAAGATGCCGAAGAAGCCCCAGGCCAGGTTCTGGATGGCCAGGGCGAAGGAGAAGGTCTGGCGCGTCCAGCCCTGGTCCTGGGTGATCGGCTGCAGCCACAGGCCGAAGCCGTGGCGCACGCCCATCGACAGGGTGACGATCATGGCGCCGCAGATGAGCACTTGCGCCATGGACAGGGAACGGCTGGTCGTTTGCTGCATGGGGAAGCACTGTAACGATTCGCGGACACCCTTGCCTGCCGGGAGAATTGTCCATCTCTGTACGTTCATCCAGTGACGTGAACCGCCCGGACTACAATCGGCGTCCCATGGCGAGCAAACCTCCGAGCGACTATTCCGAAGGTTCGATCCGGGTGCTGAAGGGGCTGGAGCCCGTCAAGCAGCGCCCGGGCATGTACACGCGCACCGACAACCCGCTGCACGCGATCCAGGAAGTGCTGGACAACGCGGCCGACGAAGCCCTGGCCGGCTTCGGCAAGCGCATCAAGGTCATCCTGCACACCGACGGCTCGGTGAGCGTGGAGGACGACGGCCGCGGCATCCCGTTCGGCCTGCACCCGGAGGAAAAGGCCCCGGTGATCGAGCTGGTCTACACCCGGCTGCACGCCGGCGGCAAGTTCGACAAGGGCAAGGGCGGCGCCTACAGCTTCTCCGGCGGACTGCACGGCGTCGGCGTGTCGGTCACCAATGCGCTGGCCAAGCGGCTCGAAGTGGCGACCCATCGCGAAGGCCAGGTGGCCCGCATCGTGTTCTCCGGCGGCGACGTGATCGAAAAACTCGAGACGCGCAAGCTGCAGGAGGGCGACCGGCGCCAGGGCACGACGGTGCGCGTCTGGATCGACCCCAAGTACTTCGAGACCATCGCGCTGCCGATGGCCGAGCTGGCGCACCTGCTGCGCAGCAAGGCGGTGCTGATGCCCGGCGTGACGGTCTCGCTCGTCAACGAGAAGACCAAGGACACCCAGACCTGGCAGTACAAGGGCGGCCTGCGCGACTACCTGATGCAGAGCTTGACCGGCGACCCGGTCATCCCGCTGTTCGAGGGCGAGGGCTTCGCCGACTCCAACGACAACTTCGCCGAAGGCGAGGGCGCGTCCTGGTGCGTGGCCTTCACCGAGGACGGCCAGCCGGTGCGCGAGAGCTACGTCAACCTGATTCCCACCACGGCCGGCGGCACCCACGACAGCGGCCTGCGCGACGGCCTGTTCAACGCGGTCAAGAGCTTCATCGAGCTGCACAACCTGCAGCCCAAGGGCGTGAAGCTGCTGCCCGAAGACGTGTTCGCCCGCGCCTCCTACGTGCTCTCGGCCAAGGTGCTGGACCCGCAGTTCCAGGGCCAGATCAAGGAGCGGCTGAATTCGCGCGACGCCGTGCGCCTGGTCTCCGCCTTCGTGCGCCCGGCGCTGGAGCTGTGGCTCAACCAGCACGTCGACTACGGCAGGAAGCTGGCCGAACTGGCGATCCGCGCCGCGCAGACGCGCCAGAAGGCCGGCCAGAAGGTCGAGAAGCGCAAGGGCTCGGGCGTGGCCGTGCTGCCCGGCAAGCTGACCGACTGCGAAAGCAAGGATCTCTCGCACAACGAAATCTTCCTGGTGGAAGGCGATTCGGCCGGCGGCAGCGCCAAGATGGGCCGCGACAAGGAATGCCAGGCCATCCTGCCGCTGCGCGGCAAGGTGCTCAACACCTGGGAGGTCGAGCG
>JAZKIV010000048.1:0-2088 GCA_040384685.1 Pseudomonadota bacterium
GCACATCGATGTGCAGGCCATGTTCGGCAAGACGGTCCACCAGGCGAACGATCAGGAAGGAGTGCCCGCCCAGTTCGAAGAAGTTGTCGTGGATGCCGATCCGGTCGACGTTGAGCACTTCGGCCCAGATGGAGGCGAGCGTCGCTTCGGTCGGCGTGCGCGGTGCGACGTAGCCGGTTTCGCCACGGCTGGTGTCGGGTGCGGGGAGAGCCTTGCGGTCGAGTTTGCCGTTGGGGGTGAGCGGCAGGGCGTCGAGCACCACGAAGTGGGCTGGGACCATGTAGTCGGGGAGCTGGCGCTGCAGCTGCGTGCGCAGCGTCGTGGCTTCGAGGTCGCTGTCCGCCTGCGGCACGACGTAGGCCACCAGGCGTGTGTCGCCAGGGATGTCTTCGCGTGCCAGCACGACCGCTTCACGGACGCCGGCCTGTGCGGCCAGTTGCGCCTCGATCTCGCCCAGCTCGATGCGGAAACCGCGGATCTTCACCTGCTGGTCGATGCGGCCCAGGTACTCGATGGAGCCGTCCGGCAGCCAGCGCGCCAGGTCGCCTGTGCGGTACATGCGTTCGCCAGGGTTGCCGAACGGATCGGGCACGAAGCGCTCTGCAGTCAACTCCGCGCGGCCGATGTAGCCGCGTGCGAGGCCTACGCCCGCGATACACAACTCCCCAGGCACGCCTTGCGGTACCAGGTTGAAGCCCTCGTCCACGATGTGGATGCGGATATTGGAAATCGGTCGCCCGATGGGCACCACGCCTTGAGGACCCTCGGGTGTGCAGTGCCAGGCCGTCACGTCCACGGCTGCTTCGGTGGGACCGTACAGGTTATGCAGGGCCACATCGGGCAGGCGCTCGAAGGCGCGTTGCTGCAGTTCCCATGGCAAGGCCTGGCCGCTGCACATCACTTGGCGCAGCGCGGGTAGCGGCGCGCGTGACACAGCCAGGAAGGCCTCCAGCATCGGAGGCACGAAGTGCAGGGTCGTGATGCCCGTGGAGGCAATGAGCTCGCCCAAGTACTGGGCGTCCTGGTGGCCGCCCGGGCGTGCCAACACCAGGGTGGCACCCTGCTGCAAGGGCCAGAAGAACTCCCAGACGGAGACGTCGAAGCTGAAGGGAGTCTTCTGCAGGACGCGGTCGGAAGGCTGCAAGCCGTAGGCCTGCTGCATCCAGTGCAGGCGGTTGACGATTGCCGTGTGGCTGACGCCGGCGGCCTTGGGGCGGCCGGTGGAGCCGGAGGTGTAGATGACGTAGGCGAGATGCGCCGGCAGGGTGGTGCACGGCGGATTGCTGTCGCGCGCGGGCAGAGAATCCCACTGGGAGTCCAGGCAGAAGGTGGGCACCTCATGCGCGGGCAGTGAGGCGAGCAAGGCTTCTTGCGTCAGCAGCACCGCAGGCCTGGCATCGGCCAGCATGAAGGCCAGCCGCTCGGCGGGATAGCCTGGGTCCAGCGGCACATAGGCGCCGCCGGCTTTCAGCACGGCCATGAGGGCGACCACCATCTGCAGGCTGCGCTCGGCGCACACGGCCACCAGCACGTCCGGTCCGACGCCCAGCTCGCGCAAGTGATGGGCTAGGCGGTTCGCTCGGGCGTTCAACTGCGCGTATGTCAGCTTTTCGTCCTCGAAGAGCAGGGCCGTAGCATCAGGCGTGCGCGCGGCCTGCGATTCGAACAACCCATGCAGCATCTGCTCGCGCGGATATTCGGTGTCCGTGGCGTTCCACTCGCGCAGCTGCGCCAGCTCCTCGGCCGGCATGACCTGCACACCGAGCATCGGTGCACTGCCACCCTGGTCCAGGGCGTCGGCCAGCTGCGCGAGCGCCTGCTCGACGTACCGGGCCACATGCAGTGCATCGATGCCCGAGGTGCAATGCGCATGCACCATGAAGCCGTGGCCCTGGTCGTCGATCGACACGGTGACGGGGTAGTTCGTCCACTCCTCGCTGCTCAGCAGCCGCATGCCGTCCATGCTGGGCGCGGGTGCCGCGGCCTGGCCCGCCAGGTCGCTGCCGAACACGAAGTTCACGTGTCTGTAGTTGAGCAGTGTGGTGAACAGCGGAAGCGGGGCGGCGACGCCGCTGCAGCGCTGGGCGA
>JAZKIV010000049.1:0-43374 GCA_040384685.1 Pseudomonadota bacterium
GGTAGGGCGTGTTGGACTTGAACCAACGACCAAAGGATTATGAGTCCTCTGCTCTGACCAACTGAGCTAACGCCCCCTCGCGGGCATTGTAGGAGCGCCCGTCCCAGCCGCCAGCCGCTTACTTGTTGTGGCTGAGCGCGTTGCTGACCAGCTTGGAGGTGATGTCCACGATCTGGATCATGCGGTGGTAGGCCATGCGCGTGGGGCCGATCACGCCCAGCGTGCCGACCACCTGGCCGTCGACTTCATATGGGGCGCTGACCACCGACAGCTCCTCGAACGGCACCAGCTGGCTTTCCCCGCCGATGAAGATGCGCACGCCCTCGGCCTGGGAGGAGATGTCCAGCAGGCGCATCAGCTGGGTTTTCTGCTCGAACAGCTCGAAAGCGCGCCGCAGGTGCGTCATGTCGCTGGAGAAGTCGCTCACCGCCAGCAGGTTGCGCTCGCCGGAGATCACCACCTCGTCCTGGGCCTGCGTCATGGCGTCGCTGCTGGCGTCCACCGCCGTCTGCATCAGCAGCACGATTTCGCCGCGCAGCTGCTCGACCTCGCCCTTCAGGCGCTCGCGCACCTGCTCGATGGTCAGGCCGGCATAGTTGCCGTTGAGGTAGTTGGCGGCCTCGACCAGCTGTGTCTGGGTGTAGTCGGTGGGCGTGTGCACCACCCGGTTCTGCACGTCGCCGTCGGGCGAAACCAGGATGACCAGCACCCGCCGCTCGGACAGGCGCAGGAATTCGATGTGGTGGAACACCGAGCTGCGCCGTGGCGCCACCACCACACCGACGAATTGCGACATGTTGGACAGCAGCTGGGCGGCGTGGGCGATCACTTTCTGCGGCTGGTCCGGCGGCAGGCTGGGCGTGCCCAGCTCCTCGCGCCGGGCGGTCAGCATGGTGTCGACGAACAGCCGGTAGCCGCGCGCCGTGGGAATGCGCCCGGCCGAGGTGTGGGGGCTGGCCACCAGGCCCAGCTCTTCCAGGTCGGACATCACGTTGCGGATGGTGGCGGGCGACAGCTCCAGCCCGGAGGCGCGCGACAGCGTGCGCGAGCCCACGGGCTGGCCTTCGGCGATGTAGCGCTCGATCAGGGCTTTCAGCAACAACTTGGCGCGGTCGTCGAGCATGGGAATCGGCCCCTCCCCGGGGCTTGCGGGAATTCTACGGTGCAGCGGGCCGCGCGCCCACCCGGACTGTCCCCAGCCCGGCAATCCTGCTATCTTTCGGCTGAAATGAGCAGCCGCTCCATCGTCAGGCCCCTGCACGCCGGGAACGTACAGCGCAGCCGTGCACCACAGCACGGTGCGCGGCAGGGCGGCGCCGGCAGCGATCGGCTGGCCGACAGCCCGCGCCAGCAGCGCCAGGCGCTGCAGCTGCAAGCCCTGTTCGGCCGCGCCGCCGCGCCGAGCGGCACCGCCGGCGTGGTGCAGGGCCGGTTCACCGACCCCGAGGGCAACTCCATCCGGACGAAGGAAGGTGCGCTCGAAGTGGCCGCCAACATCATCGGCCGCCGCAAGATCCGCAGGAGCAAGCGCGAGACTTTCGAGAACGCGCTGGTCGATCTCGCCACGGACGGCGAGAGGCACGGCCAGTTGACCAAGAAAGCGCTGGAGGACCTGCTCGAGCGCGGGCCGGTCCGCGAGAGCTTCGGCCTGGAGCATCGCGGCCGCCGGCTGCACACGTCAACGCTCGACGAGCGGCCGAACTTCCCGCCAGGACGCTCGGAGATCTTCAAGAAGCTCGGCGAAGTGAAGAACCGGCCGAACAAGCGCAAGCGCAAGGACGACAGCGGCAGCGACAGCGAGGGCGAACAGAAGAGCAAGGGCGACTTCACCTACCGCGACCTGCGCGAGGTGCTGGACCTCGCCGGCGTCGAGGACATGGAGCCCGGGGATGTCGAAGCCGCCACGCGCAAGGCCGTCAAGGAATTCCAGGAGAAGGAGCTCAGCTTCTCGGACGACCACTCCATCGACGTGCAGCTGGTGGTGCAGCACCTGCTGCAGTACCACCGCTTCAACACCCCGCTGCTCAAGCGCAAGGGCAATGACGAAGAGAACGAACACCGTCAGCACGAGTTCGAGAAGAGCAAGCGGCTGCTCATCACCGATTCGCGCAGCGGGTTCGGGCTGACGCTGCCGCCCGACCCACAGGGGCCGTCGGACAGCGCGTTCGCGTTTTCCGGGCTGCAGGACGTGAACCGGCCGCTTCCCAAGAGCACGCTGGAGGGCGCGACCTACAAGGCCGTGTACCTGTGCGTGAAGAAGGTGCTGCTCGAGGCCTGGCGCATCGCCAGGCAGAAGAAGCGCAAGACCACCGGCAAGGACCTCGACATGCTGCAGCGGCAGCAGTTCAACAAGGCCCTGGCGCGCCTGCTGCCCAACCTGGACAGCTCCACCGTCGGCAAGGGCCAGGGGGTGCAGTACATCCGCGAGACCGTCGGCCTGTCGAAGTTCAAGGAGGACGAAGGCTATTCGGAGGAGGACTCCAGCAGCTCGGAAGAAGACGAGCCGCTGCCGAAAAAGACGAAGCGGTCGATCCTGGACGACAGCAAGGACATCGAGTCCAACGAAGGCAAGATCAAGACCTGGACGGCCACCGTCGGCACCCTGTCGAAGATCTCCGTGCACAAGCAGCTGATCGACCGCGGCACCCTGACGGGCAGCGCGCTCAAGAAGGCCGAACGCAAGCATGTGCGCCGTCGCGGCAAGATCGACCGGCACGTCAGCCGCGTGTCGGACAGTTTTCTCGACGAGTTCCGCGTCACGACTTCCGAGCTGCGCTACCTGCGCAGCAAGCGCACCATGCTGGAGAACCGCATCGAGCAGCTGCAAACGCAATTGCGCAAGAAGGAGCTCCGCTCCCTGTACCGGCAGCAGCTGGAGCGCCGGCTCAAGCGGGTGCGCGGACTGCTGAAGGACCTGAACCGCTTCTACGGCAGGACGCCGGTGCGCACCCTGACCGACAGGTCGCTGAAAAAGCGCACCTGGAAACGCTCGCAGCCGGAGTTCCGCCACCTCGGCCCGAAGACCCTGGAGAAATACCTCACGCAGGGCGAGAAGGAGAAGTGATGCACGCGCGCGGCTCGCGCCGCCGCCTGTGCTGTAATTTGCCGATATGGACACCGTCTTCCGTCAGGTCGCGCTGATCGGCAAGTACCACGCCGCGATTTCGCCCGCGCAGGCGTCGTCGACCCGCGCCGCCATGGAAGACATCGCCCAGTTCCTCGCCTCGCAGGGCTGCGAGGTGGTGCTGGAGCGCGACACCGCCACGCACGCCGGCATCGCCGGCTGGGCCACGATGGACCTGGCCGGCATCGCGGACGCCTGCGACCTGGCCCTGGTGGTGGGCGGCGACGGCACCATGCTCGGCGTGGGCCGCCAATTGGCGCGCGCCGGCGTGCCGCTGGTGGGCATCAACCAGGGCCGGTTGGGCTTCATCACCGACATCGCCTTCGACAAGTACCGCACCGTGCTGCCGCCCATGCTGGCCGGCGAGTACGAGGAGGACCAGCGCACCCTGATGCACGCGCGCGTGGTGCGCGACGGCGTCGTGGTGTTCGACGCGCTGGCCATGAACGACGTGGTGGTCAACCGCGGCGCCACCTCGGGCATGGTGGAGCTGCGGGTGGAGATCGACGGCCACTTCGTGGCCAACCAGCGCGCCGACGGCCTGATCGTGGCCTCGCCGACCGGCTCCACCGCCTATGCGTTGTCGGCGGGCGGGCCGCTGCTGCATCCGTCCAATCCCGGCTGGGTGCTGGTGCCGATCGCGCCGCACATGCTGTCGAACCGGCCGATCGTGCTGCCCGACGCGCTGGAAATCGCCATCGAGCTGGTGTCCGGCCGCGACGCCAGCGCCAATTTCGACATGCAGTCGCTCGCCTCGCTGCTGCACGGCGACCGCATCACGGTGCGCCGCTCGCACCACAAGGCGCGCTTCCTGCACCCGCGCGGCTGGAGCTATTTCGACACGCTGCGCAAGAAGCTGCACTGGAACGAAGGCGGAGGCTGAAACATATGGCGCTCAAGCGCATCGCGCTGCGCGATTTCGTGATCGTGCGCGAACTGGAGCTGGACCTGTCCGAAGGCTTCTCGGTGCTCACCGGCGAAACCGGCGCGGGCAAGTCCATCCTGGTCGACGCGCTGCAGCTGGCGCTGGGCAGCCGCGCCGAATCCGGCGTGGTGCGCGAAGGCGCGGCGCGCGCCGACATCGGCGCCGAGTTCGACCTGGCGCCTGCCCTGCTGCCCTGGCTGGAGGAAGCCGGCTTCGAGGCCGGGGACAGCCTGCTGCTGCGCCGCACCATCGATGCGCAAGGCAAGAGCCGCGCCTGGATCAACGGCGGCCCGGCCACCGCGGCGCAGTTGCGAGAACTGGGCGAGCAGCTGGTGGACATCCACGGCCAGCACGCCTGGCAGAGCCTGACGCGGCCGCAGGCGGTGCGCGGCCTGCTCGATGGCTATGCCGGCGTGAGCCTGCAGCAGCTGCAGCAGCGCTGGCAGGCCTGGCGCCTCGCGCAGAAGACATTGGAAGACGCGCGCAGCGCGCAGGACTCGCTGCAGCGCGAACGCGAGCGCCTGGCCTGGCAGATCGGCGAAGTCGACAAGCTGGCGCCCGGCGCCGACGAATGGGACGAACTCAACGCCGGCCACACCCGCTTGGCCCATGCGCAGGCGCTGCTGGACGCGGCGCAGGGCGCACTGCAGGCGCTGGAAGGCGACGAGTCCGGCGCCACGCGCGGGCTGCACCAGGCCTTGAGCGGCCTGCGCGAGCAGGAGCACCTGGAGCCCGAGTTCCATGCGCTGGCCGAAGTGCTGGCCTCCAGCGTGGCGCAGGCCGAAGACGCCGCGCATTCGCTGCACGCCTACCTGCGCAAGACCGAGCTCGACCCCGACCGGCTGGCCGAACTGGACGAGCGCATGGGCCTGTGGATGTCGCTGGCGCGGCGCTACAAGCGCCAGCCGCCCGAGCTGCCGGCGCTGCTGGCGTCGTGGAAGGACGAGCTCGCCCGCCTGGACGCGGCCGCCGACCTGGCGGCACTGGAGCAGGCCGAGAAGAAGGAACGCGAGGCCTACATGGCCGAGGCGAAGCAGATTTCCAAGGCGCGCGCCAAGGCCGCGCCGCAGCTGGCCAAGGCGGTCACGCTGGCGATGCAGGGCCTGGGCATGCAGGGCGGCCGTTTCGAAGTCGCGCTGGAAGCCGCCGCGCAGCCCACGGCCGCCGGCCTGGAAGACGTCGCGTTCCTGGTGGCCGGCCACGCCGGCACCACGCCGCGGCCGATCGGCAAGGTGGCTTCCGGCGGCGAGCTGTCGCGCATCGCGCTGGCCATCGCCGTCACCACCAGCCGGCTGGGCGCGGCGCAGACGCTGATCTTCGACGAGGTGGATTCGGGCGTCGGCGGTGCGGTGGCGGAGACCGTGGGACGCCTCATGAAGCAGCTGGGCCGCGACCGGCAGGTGCTGGCCGTCACCCACCTGCCGCAGGTGGCCGCCTGCGCCGACCACCACCTGGTGGTCGCCAAGCATGCGGACGCCGCCGGCCCGGCCAGCACCGTCACGCCGGTGGAAGGCGAGAAGCGCGTGGCCGAAGTGGCCCGCATGCTGGGCGGCGAGCGGCTGTCCGGCACCACGCTGGCCCATGCCAAGGAAATGCTGGGCGACAAGGCCGCGGACACGGCACCGCGGCCATGAACGCACCCGCCCTCCAGGAGCCCGGGGCCTCCAGCCTGGAACTCATCCTCATCACCGGCATGTCCGGCTCGGGCAAGTCGGTTGCCTTGCGCGCGCTGGAAGACGCCGGCTATTACTGCGTGGACAACCTGCCGCCCGAGCTGCTGCTGTCCTTCGTGGCGCTGGAGCGGCAGCATGGCGCCAGGCGCGTGGCGATCGCGATGGACGTGCGCAGCGCGACTTCGCTGCCGCTGGTGCCGGCCGAGCTGCACGCGCTGCGGCGCCAGGGCGTGGAGGTGCGCCCGCTGTTTCTCGACGCGACCACCGACACCCTGGTGCGGCGCTTTTCCGAAACGCGGCGGCGCCATCCGCTGAGCCACTTGGCGCAACGCGACGAGCAGGCCATCAAGGGCGACCGCCAGCGCGCGCTGGTCGACGCCATCGAGCTGGAGCGCGAGCTGCTGGCCGACCTGCGCGAGCAGGCCCACGTGATCGACAGCAGCGTGCTGCGCGCGGCGCAGCTGCAGGCGCAGGTGAAGTCGCTGCTGTCGGCGCCGCTGTCGCAGCTCACGCTGGTGTTCGAATCGTTCGCCTACAAGCGCGGCATCCCGGTCGACGCGGACTACGTGTTCGACGTGCGCATGCTGCCTAATCCGCACTACGAGCCCGAGCTGCGCGACCAGACCGGCATGGACGCGCCGGTGATCGCCTACCTGGAGAACGAGCCCGAGGTGCAGCAGATGTACGCCGACATCGCGCAGTTCCTGCAGCGCTGGCTGGAGCCGCTGGCGCGCAACCACCGCAGCTACGTGACGGTGGCCATCGGCTGCACCGGCGGCCAGCACCGCTCGGTGTATCTGGTGGAGCGGCTGGCGGCGAATTTCGGCGAGCGCTGGACCACGCTCAAGCGGCACCGGGAAATCGTTGTCTGAACTGCGCGTCGTCTAGGCCGACAGCAGCCTGCGCACCGGCGCCGGCAACCCCAGCTGCGGCCACTGCGCCGGGCTGAACCAGCCGCCCTCCTCGCCGGCGCGCCAGTCGCGCGTGGGCAGCGAGGCCTCCACCGGATGCAGGTGCAGGTCCTTGTGCGTGAGCACGTGCACGAAGGGCTCGGCGTCGCGCAGGCCGCGGCGCGCTTTGGCCGGCAGCGCCTGTTCCAGCGCCTCGCGGCTGTCGAACAGCGGCAGGCAGTACAGGCCCGCCCACACGCCGGGTGTCGGGCGCTTTTGCAGCCAGACCGATCCGTCGGCCGCGTGCGCGCGCAGCAGCCACAGCGACTGCGCGCTGCGCTTCAACTTGCGGCTTTTCACCGGATAGGCTTGCGGCCGGCCCTCGCGCGCGGCGGTGCAGGTGGTTTGCAGCGGGCAGATCAGGCAGCTGGGGTTGCGCGGCAGGCAGACCGTGGCGCCGATGTCCATCAGGCCCTGCGTGTAGCGCGGCATGGCTTCCGGAAGATCACGGCGCGGCAACAGGTCCTCGGCGTGCGCCCACAAGGCGCGCTCGTTGGCGGCGACGGCCAGGTCTTCGCCGTACCCGAGCACCCGTGTCAGCACGCGCTTGACGTTGCCGTCCAGGATGGCGGCGCGCTCGCCGAAGCAGAACGATGCAATGGCCGCCGCGGTGGAGCGGCCGATGCCGGGCAAGGTCTGCAAGGCTTCGGCCGTGCGCGGGAATTCGCCGCCGAAACGCTCCATCACCTCTTGGGCGCAGCGGTGCAGGTTGCGCGCGCGGCTGTAGTAGCCCAGGCCGCTCCACAGCGCGAGCACGTCGTCGATGCCGGCCTCGGCCAGCGCGCGCACGTCGGGGCAGCGGGCCAGGAAGCGCGGGTAGTAGTCCAGCACCACGCTCACCTGCGTCTGCTGCAGCATGATTTCCGACAGCCACACGCGGTACGGGTCGCGCGTGTTCTGCCAGGGCAGCTGGTTGCGCCCGTGGGTGCGCTGCCAGCGCACCACCAGGCCGGCGACGTCGGCGGGGGAAGTCACGGAAAACTCAGGCCGTCTTGCGCAGCGAGTCGGCGTTGTCTGCGCCGCCCTGCGCCGGGCCTTCGGTCAGGTGCGAGGTGAGCTCGGCCAGCTTGGTGTCCAGGCTGGTCAGCGCGCGCTCCTGCCCGTCGAGCTCGGTGATGCGCTCGTCCAGCCCGCTGGCGGCCTGCTGGATGCGCTCGATGGCTTCCAGCCGGCGGCCGAAATTGCGGCGCCGCTCGCGCAGCTGCGCGTCCAGCTGCGCCGCGGCCGACTTGTTCCACAGCTCGACTTCGCCCAGCGCCGACTCGTACACCACGCGCAGGCGCGTGGCCAGCGCGCGCACCAGGCGGTCGGCGAACTCCGGCTGCGCCAGGCGCAGCACGTTGCCCATGCCCAGGTACTGGTTGTGGCTGCGCTCCACCATGTCCAGGTCGCGCTCGTAGCGCGCCAGGTCGGGCTCGCGCGGCGCCTGCAGCGAGAAGCCGTATTCGGCGTTGAGCTGGCGGAAGGTGCCGGTCAGCATCGACTGGATCTCGCCGGACAGGCTCTGCGCCTTGGCCAGCCCCAGGCGCAGCCGCTCGAAGGTGTGGCCGTAGGCCTTGCGCACGCCCAGCTTGATGCCTGGCTGGCGCAGCGCCGCCGTCAGCTCCGCCATCTCGAGTTTCAGCGTGTTGTTGCCCAGCAGCTCGAACACGTCGCGCAGCAGCTTCAGGTGCACCGAGCGCACCGCATGGATCTTGGCGCCGCTCGCGTCGAAGTCGCCCTGCTCCTGCTCGATGCGCCCTCGCATGTGCTTGATGACCGACATGTTCTTGCCGCGCAGGCCCTTCAACTCCACCATCTGCTCGGCGATGTCGCGCCGGCGCATGTTGATGGCGCGTGCCGCCTCGGTGCGCAGCTCGCCGATGCCGCCGGCCACGGCCGCGCGCAGGATCTTGCGCCGCTGGCCCATCACGTTGTGGCTGAGCGCGCGCTCCAGCACCGGCAGCTGGCTGGCCTGCAGCAGCGCGGCGTCGTCGTTGACCTTGGCGACCAGGCCCTTCTGCGCGGAAACCGGAATCACCTGCTCGCGCGCCAGCCCCAGGATTTCCGCCGTGGTGGCGCGCTGCCGCTCGATCTGCGCCTGCACCTGCATCGGCGTGCTGAGCGAGTCCCACATGGTGTCGATCTTGTTCAGCACCACCAGCCGCGAATCGGCCTGCGCGTCCTCGGCGATCAGGTGCTCGCGCCAGATCGTCAGGTCCGACTTGGTGACGCCGGTGTCGGCCGCCAGGATGAACACCACCGCGTGGGCCTGCGGGATCAGGTTGACCGTCAGCTCCGGCTCGGCGCCGATGGCGTTCAGGCCGGGGGTGTCCAGGATCACCAGGCCCTGCTTGAGCAGCGGGTGCGCGATGTTGATCAGCGCGTGGCGCCAGCGCGGCACCTCGATCAGGCCGTCCGGCCCGATCGGCGGGTTGTCTTCCGGCGTGTCCTCGTGCCAGAAGCCCAGCGCCCGGGCCTGCTCCCGGGTCACGCGCCGCACCTCGGCCACTTTTTCCAGGGCCTGGGCCAGCTGCGCCGGGTCGTTCACGTCCAGGTCGATGCGGGTCCAGTTCTCCGGCGCCATGCGCCACTCCATCAGCGGCTGCGGGTGCAGGCGGGTTTCGATGGGCAGCAGGCGCAGGCAGGGCGGCACGTCGGCGTCGTAGCCCAGCTCGGTCGGGCACATGGTGGTGCGCCCGGCGCTGGCCGGCATGATGCGGCGCTTGTAGCCGGCGAAGAAGATGGCGTTGATGAGCTCGGACTTGCCGCGCGAGAACTCGGCGACGAAGGCCACCATGACCTTGTCCGAGCGCATCTGGCCTTCGAGGCGGCGCAGCCGCTCTTCCACCGCGCTATCGAGCAGCTCGTTGTCCTTGAGCCATTCGGACAGCAGCTTCAGCCGCAGTGCGAATTCGCGCCGCCAGGCGCCATGCTGGTCGAATTGTTCGTTGAAGGAAGTACCCACTGCGCCCTCGAGTGCTACGGTTCACTATAGCACCCAGCCCTTTGAAAACGCTCAGGTTTTCTGGCAACGCGGGCAGAAATACGTGCTGCGCTGGCCCTGGCGGATCGCCTTGATCGGGGTGCCGCAGACGCGGCACGGCTGGCCCGCGCGGTCGTACACCATGGCCTCCAGCTGGAAGTAGCCGGACTGGCCGTCGGCGTTGGAAAAGTCCCGCAGGGTGCTGCCGCCCTTGGCGACCGCGCGGGCCAGCACTTCCTTCACCGCCGCATGCAGCCGCGCCGCGCGCGGGCCGCTGATGCGCGAAGCGCGCGTGGTCGGCCGGATGCCGGCCAAAAACAGCGCCTCGGACGCGTAGATGTTACCCACGCCGACCACCACGTCGCCGGCCAGCAGCACCTGCTTGATGGGCGCGTTGCGGCGCTTCAGCGCGGCGGCGAAGGCGTGCACGTCGAAGCCGTCGTCCAGCGGCTCCACGCCCAGGCCGCCCAGCAGCTTGGCCGCCACCGGGTCGGCTTCGCTCTCGGCGTAGACCACGGCACCGAAACGCCGCGGATCGTTCAGCCGCAGCACGCCGCGGCTGGTGGCAAGGTCGAAGTGGTCGTGCGTGCCCGGCTCCGGCTGCGCCGGCGCGAAGCTGATGCTGCCCGACATGCCCAGGTGCAGCAGCAGCAGGCCCCGGTCCAGGTCCAGCAGCAGGTACTTGCCGCGCCGCCGCACGCCGCGCACCTCGCGGCCGGCCAGGGAGGAGGGTTCCCGGCCGAGCGGCCAGCGCAGCGGCTTGCCCAGGCGCACCGATTCGATGCGCGCGCCGGCGATGCGGTCGGCGAAACTGAGGCGCGTGACTTCGACTTCCGGGAGTTCGGGCATGGGGTGTCTGGCGGCCGCGGCCTACGTGATTGGCGCAGCATGCGGCAAAAGCCTTCGATTATTATGGGTCGCATGAAATTTTCGACCCGCCTTGCCCTGGCCGCCCTGCTGGCTGCGGCCCTGCCTGCAAGCGCGCTGGCGCAGCAGGGCGAGGCGCCCACCGCGCCCTCCACACCTGCGGCACCCAGCGCGCTGGACGCGTCGCTGTTCTACCAGCTGCTGCTGGGCGAGCTGAGCGTGCAGGGCAGCGAGCCCGGTGCCGGCTTCAGCCTGATCCTGGACGCCGCGCGCAAGACCAACGACCCGGCGCTCTACCAGCGCGCCGTGGAAATCGCTTTCCAGGCACGCTCGGGCGAGTCCGCGCTGCAGGCGGCACGCGCGTGGAAGCAGGCCTACCCGAAGTCGCGCGAGGCCAACCGCTACGTGCTGCAGGTCCTGCTGGTGCTGAACCGCGTCGCCGACACGGCGGAACCGCTGAAAACCGACATCGCGCTGGCCGAGCCGGCGGAACGCAACGCGGCGATCGGCGCCATTCCGCGCGCCTACGGACGCGCCGCCGACAAGAAGGTCGCCGCCGCGCTGGTGGAACAGGCCCTGTCCGGCCAGCTGGCCGACCGCACCTATGGGGCAGCTGCCTGGACCACCGTCGGCCGCATGCGCCTCGCGGCCGAGGATGGCCCCGGCGCGGTGGAAGCCGCCAGGCGCGGCCAGGCGCTCGCGCCGCAGGCCGAAGGGCCGGTGCTGCTGGCGCTGGAACTGATGGACGCCAAGCAGCCGCAGGCCGAAGCGCTGGTGCGCCAGTACCTCGCCCAGGGCAAGCCGCTGGCCGAGCTGCGCATGGGCTATGCGCGCACGCTGCTCGACGCGCAGCGCTATGCCGAGGCGCTGGAGCAGCTGCAGGTCGTCACCACCGAGCGCCCCGACTTTCCCGAGGCCTGGCTGGTGCAGGGCACGCTGCTGGTGCAGGACAACCAGTTGGACAAGGGCGAAGCCGCGCTCAAGCGCTACGTGGAACTGGCCCAGCAGCAGCGCAGCGGCGAGGAGCGCAGCCGCGGCCTGGCGCAGGCCTACCTGTCGCTCTCGCAGATCGCCGAGAAGCGCAAGGACTATCCGCTGGCCGGCGCTTGGCTGGACAAGATCGAGAACTCGCAGGACCTGCTGGCCGCGCAAAGCCGCCGCGCGTCGCTGATGGCGCGCCAGGGCAAGCTGGACGACGCGCGCAAGCTGATCCGCGCGCTGCCCGAACGCAACCCCGGCGACGCGCGCGCCAAGCTGATGGCCGAGGTGAGCCTGCTGCGCGAGTTCAAGCAATACAAGCCCGCCTACGAGCTGCTCGACGCGGCGGCGAAGAAGGACCCCGCCGACCCCGACCTGATCTACGACCAGGCCATGATGGCCGAGAAGCTGAACGACCTGCCCGACATGGAGCGGCTGCTGCGCCAGCTGATCGCGGCCAAGCCGGACTACCACCACGCGTACAACGCGCTGGGCTATTCCTTCGCCGAGCGCAGCGTGCGCCTGCCCGAGGCCAAGCAGCTGATCCAGAAGGCGCTGGAGTTCGCGCCGAACGATCCCTTCATCAGCGACAGCCTGGCCTGGGTGGAATTCCGCATGGGCAACAAGGCGGAAGCCGTGCGCATCCTGGAAGCGGCGTACAAGAGCCGGCCCGATGCCGAGATCGCCGCGCACCTGGGTGAGGTGCTGTGGAGCATGGGTGAGCGCGACCGCGCACAGACCGTCTGGCGCGAAGGCATGCTGTTGAACAACGAGAGCGAAACCCTGCAGGAGACGCTCAAGCGCTTGAAGGTCCGGCCGTGAAGCTGCGCGGCCGGTCCGTCGGCTGGACGGCTGCGCTGGCGGCGCTGCTGCTGGTACAAGGCTGCGCCACGCCGCGGCAGCCGTCCGCCCCCGCCGGGCAGGTTCAGGCCCAGGCGGTGAGTGGGCGCCTCGCGCTGCAGGTCGAAGGCCAGGCCGGCCAGTCGTTTTCCGCGAGCTTCGAGCTGCGCGGCGCGGCGCAGGCGGGCGAACTCGAACTGTTCTCGCCGCTGGGCTCGACGCTCGCCAAACTCAGCTGGGACGCCAACGGCGCGGCGCTGAACAACGGCGGAAAAACGCAGCAGTTCACCTCGCTGGACGCGCTCGCGGCCGCCGCGACCGGCACGCCGATCCCTATCGCGGCGCTGTTCGACTGGCTTGCCGGCACCGACACCGCCGTGCCCGGCTGGCGGGTGGACCTGTCGCAGCTGCAGCAAGGCCGCATCCACGCGCGCCGGCTCGATCCGCCGCCGGTGGCCGACCTGCGCGTCGCCATCGAACGCTGACGCCGCGCCGCCATGCGAGCGCTTTACGACGTCCCGGCGCCGGCCAAGCTCAACCTGTTCCTGCACGTGCTCGGACGCCGTGCCGACGGCTACCACCTGCTGCAGTCGGCCTTCATGCTGATCGACTGGTGCGACACGCTGCACTTCGAGCAGCGTGCCGACGGCGGCCTCAGCCGCGAGGACCTGAGCGTGAAGTTGCCGGACGATGACCTGGTCTTGCGGGCGGCGCGTGCCTTGCAGGCCGCGACCGGCACGACGGCGGGCGCCCACATCGGCGTGCACAAGCGCATTCCCGCCGAAGCGGGCATGGGCGGCGGTTCGTCGGACGCGGCCAGCACCTTGCTGGCGCTGAACCGCCTGTGGCGCCTCGGGCTCACGCTGGCCGAGCTGGAACGCATCGGCCTCGCGCTGGGCGCGGACGTGCCGTTCTTTTTGCGCGGACGCAACGCCTGGGTCGAGGGCATCGGCGAGCGCATCACCCCGCTCGCGCTGCCGGCCACGCGATTCGCCGTGGCCAAGCCGCCCGGCGGACTGGAAACCGCAAGAATCTTCGGTGACCCGCTTCTCAAGCGGAACAGCGACCCTGCTATAATTTCAGGCTTTGCTGCAAACCCGTACCGCTTCGGTACCAACGATCTGCAGCCGGTGGCCGAGCGGCTTTGCCCTGATGTGATTCAGGCGCTGCAATGGCTGGCTTCGCAGGACCTGCGGGGCCGCATGACCGGCTCGGGCAGCGCGGTGTTCGCGCCGCTGCCCGGTGAGCTCCGGCTCAGGCAGGCGCCGGCCGGCTGGCAGGTGCGGGAATGCAGCAATATGGAGGCCCATCCTCTGGCTGGATGGGCTCCCAGCGACGATTCATCGGTGGGCGGCTGAAAGGCCGTCAACCTGTGTAGGGGAGTCGCCAAGTTGGTCAAGGCACCGGATTTTGATTCCGGCATGCGAGGGTTCGAGTCCTTCCTCCCCTGCCAAATACGCCAAGCGGCGCGCAAGCGCGTGCCGTGGCGCACATAGATGCACGTATCTGAAAGTCCGCTGGGTCCGCACGCAATGCAGGTCGCTCCTTCAAACACCCCCGATTTCATGGTGTTCACCGGCAACGCCAATTCGGCGCTGGCCGAAGAGATAGCAACCCACCTGGGCATCTCCATCGGCGCTGCCGACGTGGGCCGCTTCTCCGACGGCGAAGTCACGGTGGAGATCAAGCAGAACGTGCGCGCGCGCGACGTGTTCGTGGTGCAGTCCACCTGCGCGCCGACCAACGAGAACCTGATGGAACTGCTGATCATGGTCGACGCGCTCAAGCGCGCATCGGCCGAACGCATCAGCGCCGTCATCCCCTATTACGGCTATGCCCGGCAAGACCGCCGCCCGCGCTCGTCGCGCGTGCCGATCTCGGCCAAGGTGGTGGCCAACCTGCTGCAGACGGTGGGCGTGGCGCGGGTGCTGACCATGGACCTGCACGCCGACCAGATCCAGGGCTTCTTCGACATCCCGGTGGACAACATCTACGCGTCGCCGGTGCTGCTGGGCGACCTGCGGCAAAAGCAGTACGAAGACCTGATCGTGGTCTCGCCCGACGTCGGCGGCGTGGTGCGCGCGCGCGCGCTGGCCAAGCAGCTGGGCACCGACCTGGCCATCATCGACAAGCGGCGGCCCCGGGCCAACGTGAGCGAGGTGATGCACGTGATCGGCGAAATCGACGGGCGCAACTGCGTGATCATGGACGACATGATCGACACCGCCGGCACCCTGGTGAAAGCCGCTGAGGTGCTCAAGGAACGCGGCGCCAAGAACGTCTACGCCTATTGCACGCACCCGATTTTTTCCGGCCCGGCCATCGACCGCATCGCCAAGGGCTCGGCCCTGGACGAAGTGGTCGTCACCAACACCATCCCGCTGTCGGACGCCGCGCGCGGCTGCAGCAAGATCCGCCAGCTCACCGTGGCGCCGCTGATCGCCGAAACGATCCAGCGCATCGCCAAGGGCGAGTCGGTGATGAGTCTGTTCTCGGACCAGGTCAACCTGTTCTGAGTCACTAGCGGGGCTTCTTTCGGAGCCTCTTTTGAAGCGAAGGCCACACTGGTCGCGGTGGGCCTTCTGATTTGGAGAACGTCATGAAATTCGTCGCTTTCGAGCGCGCAAAGCAGGGAACGGGTGCGAGCCGCCGTCTGCGCAATTCCGGCAAGACGCCGGGCATCGTCTACGGAGGCGAAGGCCAGCCGCAGCTGATCGAACTCGATCACAACGCGCTGTGGCACGCCCTGAAGAAGGAAGCCTTCCATTCCTCCATCCTCGAGATGGAACTGGGCGGCAAGGAAGGCAAGGTGCTGCTGCGCGACGTGCATTACCACCCGTACAAGCCGCAGATCGTGCACGTGGACTTCCAGCGCGTGGACGCCAACACGCGCCTCCACATGAAGGTGCCGATGCACTACAAGAACGAGGAAGAGTCCCAGGCCGTCAAGCTGGAACACTGCCTGGTCAACCACGTGATCACCGAGCTGGACATCTCCTGCCTGCCGGCCGACCTGCCCGAGTTCATCGAGGTGGACCTGTCGGGCCTGAAGAAGGGCCAGTCGCTGCACCTGAACGAGATCACCCTGCCCAAGGGCGTGAAGGCCGTGACGCACGGCAAGCCGAACCCGGTGCTGGTGTCGGTGGTGACCACCGCCGCCGAAGAGTCCAGCGCGAGCGCCGAAGCCGCCGCCGCGCCGGCCGCCGAGGCAGCTGCCAAGCCGGCCGGCAAGGCCGCGGCCAAGTCCGCGCCTGCCAAGGATGCCAAGGCCGCCCCGGCCAAGGCGCCCGCGAAGAAGTAAATACCGCACGGGGCATTCGTGCTTCGTACGCAAGAGACGGCCCGCTTCGGCGGGCCGTTTTGTTTTCTAATCCAGCTCCATGATCAAGCTGTTTGTCGGCCTGGGCAATCCCGGTCCGGAGTACGAGGCGACGCGCCACAACGCCGGCTTCTGGTGGGTGGACGCGCTGGCGCGCGAGCTGAAGGTGTCGCTGGTGCCGGAGAAGGGCTACCACGGGCTGGTGGCGCGCGCCAACGTGCAGGGCAAGACGGTCTGGCTGCTCGAGCCGCAGACCTTCATGAACCTGTCGGGCCGCGCGGTGGCGGCGCTGGCGCGCTTCTACAAGATCGCGCCCGAGGAGATCCTGGTGGCGCACGACGAGCTGGACGTGGTGCCGGGCCAGGCCAAGCTGAAGTTCGGCGGCGGCCACGCCGGCCACAACGGGCTGCGCGACATCCATGCGCAGCTGGGCACCGGCGACTACTGGCGGCTGCGCATCGGCATCGGCCATCCGGGCGTGAAGTCCGAGGTGGTCAACTGGGTGCTGAAGAAGCCGGCGCCCGAGCAGCGCACCGCCATCGAGGAATGCGTGGAGCGCACGCTGAAGGCCGTGCCCGCCATGCTGGACGGCGACATGACCAAGGCCACGCTGGTGGTGCACACCCACAAGCCCCCGCGGCCCAAGCCGCCGCGGCCCGAGGACAGCTGATTTCACGCAAGAGGAGGAGAACACCATGAACCCCGGAACGATCAGGATCGCCCTGCTGCTGCTCGCGGCGCTCGGCTGCGGCGCCGCTTCGGCGCAGACTGTCTACCGCTGCGGCAACAGCTACAGCCAGAAGCCCTGCGCCGGCGGCACCGCGGTCGACGCCGCCGATCCGCGCAGCGCCGCGCAGGCCGCCGACACCACGGCCGCGGCGAAGCGCAACGCCCAGGCCGCCGACGCGCTGGAAAAGGAGCGGCTCGCGCAGGGCCGGCAAGCCGCGCCGCCGGTGATCGTGCCGCGGCCGCAGGCGTCGGCATCGCAGCCCGAGCCGCCGCACATCATCAAGGGCAAGAAGCCCAAGGGGGGCGCAAAGTCCAAGCAGGCCACGGCCGTGACGCAGAAAGAGCCCGGCGCGACGGGCGAAAAGAAGAAGGCGTCGAAGAAACCGAAGTCAGGCTGACCCGGGGGGTGCCGTCAGCCGGCGGTACTTCTGCCACAGCGTCTCGCGGCTCTCGGCGAATTCGGGGTTCAGCGGGATGCAGGCCACGGGACACACCTGCACGCACTGCGGCTCGTCGAAATGGCCGACGCATTCGGTGCACTTGTGGGGGTCGATCTGGTAGATCTCCGGGCCGAGGAAGATGGCCTGGTTGGGGCATTCCGGCTCGCAGACGTCGCAATTGATGCACTCGTCGGTGATCATCAGAGCCATGGCCGGAATCCTGCGCTTTCCACTTCTGGCATTATCCGCCGGTCCATGGGTCTTTTCTTCCTCAAACGCTTCATCACCCTGGTGGCGACGCTGGTAGGCACCTCCGTCGTGGTGTTCCTGGTGCTGGAGATCCTTCCCGGCAACGCCGCCCAGGTGCTGATGGGCCCGGATGCCTCGCCCGATGCCGTGGCCGCGATGGCCACCAAGCTGGGCCTGGACCGGCCCGCCATGCTGCGCTACTGGGACTGGGTCGGCGGCATGCTGAGCGGCGACCTGGGCCTGAGCTACGCCTACAGCACGCCGGTGGGCGAACTGGTGCTGGAACGGCTGACCCTGACCGTGCCGCTGGCCGTGATGGCCATGGCGCTGACCACCGTGCTGGCGCTGGCCGCCGGCATCTATGCCGCGGCGCGCCACAACAAGGCCGGCGACGTCGGCATCATGGGCCTCACGCAGATCGGCATCGCCATCCCGAACTTCTGGTTCGCCATCCTGCTGATCATGCTGTTCTCGGTGCACCTGAAGTGGTTCGCCGCGGGTGGCTTCCCGGGCTGGGAAGAAGGCTGGCTGCCGGCCATCCGCGCGCTGCTGCTGCCGGCAATCGCCCTGGCCGTGGTGCAGTCGGCCATCCTCGCGCGCATCACGCGCTCGGCGGTGCTGGAGGTGCTGCGCGAGGACTTCGTGCGCACCGCGCGCGCCAAGGGCGTGTCGCGCACCGGCACGCTGTGGGGCCACGTGCTGCGCAACGCCATGATCCCGGTCGTCACCATCATGGGCCTGCAGTTCGCCGAGCTGCTGGCCGGCACCATCGTGGTGGAGAGCGTGTTCTACCTGCCCGGGCTGGGCCGGCTGATTTTCCAGTCGATTTCCAACCGCGACATCATCGTGGTGCGCAACTGCGTGATGCTGCTGGCCGCCATGGTGGTGATCGTCAACTTCGTGGTGGACCTGCTGTACGCGGCGATCGATCCGCGCGTGAAGGCGAGCGATATATGAAGCGACGCCCATGAGCGGCCCCGACCTCACCGCCACGCTGCCGGTGGCCGTCGCGCCGCCGGTCCAGGGCCCCGGCTTCTGGAAGCGCGCGGCACGCCATCCCAGCTTCGTGCTCGGCGCGGTGCTGAGCCTGCTGCTGGTGCTCGCGGCGCTGCTGTCGCTGCTGTGGACGCCGCACAACCCGTACGACGTGGACATGGCGTCCAAGCTGCTGCCGCCGGGCGGCAAGTTCTGGCTCGGCACCGATCCCTATGGCCGCGATGTGGTCTCGCTGCTGCTGGTGGGCGCGCGCGCTTCCATCGTGGTCGGCGTGATCGCGGTGAGCATCGGCCTGGTCCTGGGTGCCGCGTTCGGCCTGCTGGCCTCCGCGAAGCGCGGCTGGACCGAGGAACTGGTGATGCGCGTGGCCGATTTCGGCCTGGCGTTTCCGGCCATCCTCTCGGCCATCATGCTGACCGCGGTGTTCGGCCCCGGCATGGTGAACGCCATCATCGCCATCGGCATCTACAACATCCCGATCTTCGCGCGCATCACGCGCGCCTCGGCCAACGCCGTGTGGGGCCGCGAGTTCGTGCTGGCAGCGCGCGCCTGCGGCAAGGGCGCGTTCAGCATCACCATCGAGCACGTGCTGCCCAACATCGCCTCGGTGCTGATCGTGCAGGCCACCATCCGCTTCGCCATCGCCATCCTGGCCGAGGCGGCGCTGTCTTACCTGGGCCTGGGCACGCAGCCGCCGCAGCCGTCGTGGGGCCGCATGCTGAGCGAGGCGCAGACCATGCTGCTGCAGGCGCCGCTGCTGGCGGTGTTTCCCGGCGTCGCGATCGCGCTGGCGGTGCTGGGCCTGAACCTGCTGGGCGACGGCTTGCGCGACCTGTTCGATCCGCGCCTGGCCAGAAAAAGATGAACGCGCCCGTGAGTCCCCTGCTGGAAGTCCAGGACCTCTCCGTGCTGCTGCAGACCCACCGCGGTCCGGCCTACGCGGTGCGCAACGTGAGCTTCACGCTGGAGCGCGGCGAAACGCTCGGCCTGATCGGCGAATCCGGCTGCGGCAAGTCCATCACCGTGATGGCGCTGATGGGCCTGCTGCCGGACAACGCCAAGGTCACCGGCAGCATCCGCTTCGAGGGCGAGGAAATTGTCGGCCGCGGCGAGCGCGCCATGTGCGCAATCCGCGGCAACCGCATCGGCATGATCTTCCAGGAGCCGATGACGGCGCTCAATCCGGTGCACCCGATCGGCCGGCAGGTGGCCGAGCCGCTGCGGCTGCACCGCGGCATGGGCGCCGCCGAGGCGCGCAAGGAAGCCATCCGCCTGCTCGATCGCGTCGGCATCCCGGATGCGGCGCGGCGCATCGACGCCTATCCGCACCAGTTCTCCGGCGGCCAGCGGCAGCGCATCACCATCGCGATGGCGCTGGCCTGCGGGCCGCAGCTGCTGATTGCCGACGAGCCGACGACCGCGCTGGACGTCACCGTGCAGCGCCAGATCCTGGACCTGATCCGCGAGTTGGTCGCCGAGCGCGGCATGGCGCTGCTGCTGATCTCGCATGACCTGGGCGTGATCGCGCAGAACGTGGCGCGCATGCTGGTGATGTACGGCGGCAGCGTGGTGGAGAGCGGGCCGACCGGCGCCGTGTTCGCGCACCGCACGCATCCCTACACGCTGGGCCTGTTCGCGGCGCGGCCGGGCCTGCGCGCGGCAAAAGGCAAGCGGCTCGCCACCATTCCGGGCACCGTGCCGGAGCTGGTCGACCTGCCGCCGGGCTGCCCGTTCGCCGGGCGCTGCCGCTTCACCGTTCCCGAGTGCCATGTCACCGTGCCGCCGCCGTACGAGGTGGAGCCGGGACACCGCGTGCGCTGCATCCGGCTGGTTGCGGTGGCGGCGGAGAAGGATGCCCTCACCCCGGCCCTCTCCCAAGGGGAGAGGAAGGAACAGCCATGAGCGACGCACCGCTGCTGCAGGTCGACAACCTGGTGCGCGAATACGCGCTGCCGCGCGAAAAACTGCTGCAGCCGCCCGGCAAGGTGCATGCACTGAACGGCGTGAGTTTCACCATCGAGGCCGGCCGCAGCCTGGGCATCGTCGGCGAATCCGGTTCGGGCAAGTCCACACTGGCGCGCCTGGTGATGGCGCTGGACAAGCCCACCTCCGGCCAGGTGCGCATGCTGGGGCGCGACCTGCACGCGCTGCCCACCGAGGAACTGCGCCAGGCGCGGCGCGATTTCCAGATGGTGTTCCAGGATCCCTACGGTTCGCTGGACCCGCGCCAGACGGTGGAGCGCATCGTCACCGAACCGCTGGCGGCGCAAGGCACGGTGCGCGACGAGCGCCACCAGCGGGCCCGCGCGGTGCTGGAATCCGTGGGCCTGCGCGCCGCCGACCTCGGCAAGTACCCGCACGAATTCTCCGGCGGCCAGCGCCAGCGCATCGCCATCGCGCGCGCCCTGGTCACGCGGCCCCGGCTGATCGTGGCCGACGAACCGGTCAGCGCGCTGGACGTTTCGGTGCAGGCCCAGGTGCTCAACCTGCTGCAGGACCTGCAGACCGAATTCGGCATCACCTACATGCTGATCAGCCACGACCTGGCCGTGGTGCAGCACCTGTGCGACGACGTTGCCGTGCTCTGGCAGGGCCGCATCGTCGAGCAGGGCCCGCCCGAGCAGCTGTTCACGGCCGCGCAGCATCCCTATACGCGCACCCTGCTGGCGGCGGTGCCCGAGGCCGAGCCGCCCGCTGCTTCCTCCCCTGTCGCCGGGGTGCCCGCCGCATGAGCAAATCCCTCTTGCCTTGGGCGCGAACTCTCGGGGATGATGGCCGTTCAGTTGAAAACTCTTCTCTCTCTTCTCTTTCCCTTCCGGAGCACCACAAGATGATCAAGCGTCGCAGCATGCTCACGCACTCGGCTTCCCTTGCCGCCCTGGCCACCCTTCCCGCCGGCGCGTTTGCGCAGGGCAAGAAGGACGCGCTGGTGCTGGCCATGGCGCTGGAGCCCAGCCCGGGGCTGGACCCGACGGCGGGCGCGGCCTCCTCGATCGGCGAGGTCTCTCTCTACAACATCTACGAGACGCTCACCAAGATCAACAGCGACGGCAGCGTCACGCCGCTGCTGGCCGAGAGCTGGGAGGTCTCGCCCGACCTGAAGACCTACACCTTCAAGCTGCGCCGCGGCGTCAAGTTCCACAACGGCGAGCCGTTCAACGCGCAGGCGGTGAAGTTCTCGTTCGACCGCGCCGGCGGCGAGAAGAGCACCAACAAGGACAAGCGCACCTTCGCCAACATCAGCACGCAGGCGGTGGACGAGCACACGGTGGTGATCCTGAACAAGGAACTCGACCCCGACTTCCTGTTCCTGCTGGGCCAGGCCACGGCCGTGATCGTCGAGCCCAAGAGCGCCGACGGCAACAACACCAAGCCCACCGGCACCGGCCCGTTCCGGCTGGAAAACTGGGTCAAGGGCTCGTCCATCGTGCTGTCCAAGTGGGACGGCCACCGCAACGCCGCCAGCCTGAAGCTCAAGCGCGTCACCTTCCGCTTCATCCCGGACGTGGCGGCGCAGGTGGCCGCGGTGCTGGCCGGCGACGTGGACATGTTCCCGCGCGTCACGCCGCGCGCCGTGCCGCAGCTGCAGGGCAACCCCAAGTTCCAGGTGCTGGTGTCCGGCTCGCGCGCCAAGACCATCCTGGCCCTCAACAACGCCAGGAAGCCGTTCGACGACGTGCGCGTGCGCCGCGCCGTCACGGCCGCCATCGACCGCAAGGCGGTGATCCAGGGCGCCGCCGACGGCTACGGCGCGCCGATCGGCAGCTACTACGTGCCGGGCGCGTTCGGCTACGTGGACATGACCGGCGCCAACCCCTACAACCCGGATCGCGCCAAGGCACTGCTGAAGGAAGCCGGCGTCACCGGCCCGCTGGAGGTCACCATCGCGCTGCCGCCGCCGCCCTACGCGCGCCAGGGCGGCGAGGTGATCGCCTCGCAGCTGTCCAAGGTCGGCATCAACGCCAAGCTGCAGAACGTGGAGTGGGCGCAGTGGCTGTCCAACGTGTACGGCGGCCCGAAGAACTACGACATGACCATCATTTCCCACGTCGAGCCGTTCGACCTGGGCAACTTCTCCAAGCCCGACTACTACTGGGGCTACAAGTCGGCGAAGTTCGACGAGCTGTACACCAAGTACAAGAATTCGCCGCGCGCGCAGGACCGCGCGAAGCTGCTGGCCGACATCCAGCGGCTACTGGCCGACGACGCGGTGCACGCCTACCTGTACCAGCCGCAATGGGTGACGATCGCCAACAAGAACCTGCGCGGCCTGTGGAAAGACATGCCGATCTTCGTGAACGACCTGTCGGCCATCTCCTGGGTCTGATGCGGGAATTCCAGGCATGCCCGATGCATTGCATGAACTGAGCGCGGCGGCGCTGGTGGCCGGCTACCGCCGGCGCGAGATGTCCCCGGTGGAAGTCACCCGCGCCGTGCTGGGCCACATCGAGCGCTGGGAACACCACCTGCATGCGCTCTACCTGCCGCGGCCCGAACAGGCCATGGAGCAGGCGCGCGCCAGCGAGGCGCGCTGGCTGCGCGGCGAGCCGCTGGGCCCGATCGACGGCGTGCCGATCACCATCAAGGAAAACATCGCCACGCAGGGCGATCCGGTGCCCGTGGGCACCGCCGCCACCGTGCTGGCACCGGCCGCCGCCGATGCGCCGCCGGCCGCGCGCGCGCGCGAATCCGGCGCGGTGCTGCTGGCCAAGACCACCATGCCGGACTACGGCATGCTGTCCTCGGGCCTGTCGAGCTTCCACAAGACGGCGCGCAATCCCTGGGACCGCGCGAGAACCCCCGGCGGCTCCAGCGCGGGCGCGGCCGCCGCCGCCGCCGCGGGCTACGGGCCGCTGCACCTGGGCACCGACATCGGCGGCTCGGTACGGCTGCCGGCCGGCTGGTGCGGCCTGTTCACGCTCAAGCCCAGCCTGGGCCGCATCCCGATCGATCCGCCCTACATGGGCCGGGTGGCCGGCCCGATGACGCGCACCGTGGCGGATTCGGCGCTGTGCATGCAGGTGCTGTCGGGCCCCGACGCGCGCGACAGCATGAACCTGCCCTGGCAGGACATCGCCTGGGGCGAATTCGACCAGGGACCCGAACGGCTCAAGGGCCTGCGTATCGGCCTGCTGCTGGAAGCCGGCTGCGGCCTCGCGCTGGACCCGGAGATCCGCGCCGCGGTGGAAAACGCGGCCCGTCTGTTCGAGCGCGCGGGCGCGGTGGTCGCGCCGATGCAGCCCTTCATGACGCAGGGCATGCTGGACGGCATCGACCATTTCTGGCGCATGCGCTCGCACGTGGACATGAAAGCCATTCCGCCCGAGGCGAAGGCAAAGGTGCTGCCCTACATCTGCACCTGGGCCGACAGCGCCGCCGGCATGAGCGGCGAAGTGCTGTTCCGCGCCTTCAGCCAGCTGCACCTGACGCGCGTGGCCACGGTCAAGGCCTGCAGCGCCTTCGACTACGTGCTGTCGCCGGTGTCGCCGGTGCCGGCCGCGCCGGCCGAACACGCGTCGCCCACCAACGACCCGCTGCGCACGATGGAGCACATCGGCTTCACCGTGCCCTACAGCATGTCGGAGCAGCCGGCCGCGTCGATCAACTGCGGCTACACGCGCGCGGGCATGCCCATCGGCCTGCAGATCGCCGGCCAGCGCTTCGACGACCTGGGCGTGCTGCAGGTCGCGCGGGCCTACGAAGCGATCCGCGAACCGCAGCGCCCCTGGCCGCAGCCGCCCTCCGAAGCGCTGCACCATGTGGACTGACGCGCTCGGCAACCCGCTCACCCTCGACAGCGAAGCGGCGCTGCCCGTCGTCAACGACTTCGTCGAGGGCCTGATCGCCTGCGAGGCGCGCGCGGCGAACATCGTGCAGGCCGCCGAGCAGGACGAGAGCCCGATCGTGCAGGCCTACGCCGCCGCCGTGCACATGTTCGCCGAATCCGCCGAGGCGCCGGCCAACGCCCGCCCATTCATCACTCGCGCGCAGGCGCGTGCCGGTGAGGTCACAACGCGCGAGCAGCGCTTCATCGCGGCGGTCGCGGCCTGGGTCGACGGCGACATGCCGCGCGCGATGGAACTGCACGAAGAGCAGGTGCGCGAACACCCGCGCGACCTGGCGTCGCTGAAGCTGGGCCAGTACCACCAGTTCAACAGCGGCAACTCGCCCGCGGTGCTGCGCCTGGGGCTCGCCGCCCTGCCCGCCGCCGGCGACGTGCCCTACCTGCACGGCATGCTGGCCTTCGCCTGGGAGCAGTGCCATTTCCTGGAGCAGGCCGAGGCCGCAGCGCGCCGGGCCATGGCCATGCGGCGCAAGGAGCCGTGGGCGCACCATGCGCTGGCGCACGTCATGCTCACGCAAGGGCGCGTGCGCGAGGGCCACGCCTTCCTGCGCGAGGTGAGCGATACCTGGACCGAGCTCAATTCCTTCATGGAAACGCACAACTGGTGGCACCAGGCGCTGTTCGCGCTGGAGCTGGATGCGCACGACGAGGTGCTGGCCCTGTACGACAGCCATGTCTGGGGCGTGGCCAAGGACTACACGCAGGACCAGGTCAACGCGGTGTCGCTGCTCGCGCGGCTGGAGTTCGCCGGCGTGGACGTCGGCGCCCGCTGGGACGACGTCGCGCCCTACCTGCTGCAGCGGCTGGCCGACCAGGTGCTGCCCTTCCTCGACCTGCACTACCTCTACGGCCTGGCGCGCGCCGGCCGCGCCGAGGCGCACACGCTGATGCGCAACATCGAGGCGCACGCGGCGCGCGCGCCGGAGCACGGCCGCGCGATGTGGCGGCAGGTGTGCGTGCCGGCCGCGCGCGGCGTGCTCGCGCACGCGGAGCGCGACTATGCGCGCGCCGCCGATGAACTGGGCCACGCGCTGCCGCGGTTGCTGGAGATCGGCGGCAGCCACGCGCAGCGCGACCTGTTCGGCCAGATGCATCTTGATGCGCTGCTGCGCAGCGGCGCGCTGGCCGATGCGCAGGACATCCTGCAGCGGCAGCTGCGCGCGCAGCCCGAGTCGCTGCGGCTGACGCGGCAAGCCGGGCCGCTGTATGCGGCGCTGGGCCTGGCGGAGCTGGCGCCATGACGACGCTCGTCCTGCTGCCCGGCCTAGCCTCCGACGCGCAGATGTGGCGCGCGCAGCTCGAAGCCCTCGCCTCCTACGCGCCGGTGGTCACCGATGCGCACATGCGGCACGACACCATCGAAGCCATGGCCGCCGCCCTGCTGGCCGACCATCCCGGCGACCTCGTGCTGTGCGGGGCCTCCATGGGCGGCATGCTGGCGATGGAAGTCGCGCGCCAGGCGCCGCCGCAACGCATGCGCGGGCTGGCGCTGCTGGGCACCAGCGCGGCGCCCGAGAGCACGTACATGCGGGCCGAGCGCGAACGCGCCATCGTGCTGTTCGCCCAGGGCAAGGTGCGCGAGGTGATCGAGCCCAACGTGCGCTTCGCCTTCCACAAGGCACAGGCGCAGGACCAGGCGCTGGTGCGGTCCTACGTCGATTTCGTGCTGCGCGCCGGCGCCGACGCCCTGATCCGGCAGAACCGCGCCGTCATCGCGCGGCCGGACGCACGGGCGCACCTGCCGAAGCTGCGCTGCCCGGTGCTGGTGCTGTGCGGCGACGCCGACCAGATCGCCCCGCCGGCGTGCTCGCGCGAGATCGCCTCGCTCATTCCGCAGGCGGAGCTTGGGGTGGTGCCGCAGTGCGGCCACATGCTGACGATGGAAAAACCCGAGCTCGTGAACGCGGCGCTGCTGGCGTGGCTGGAAAAGATCTGGCCGGAACACGCCCGTTCGGGCGGATGACGTTTACTCCCCGCCGAGGCTGAGGACCTTTTCCTGCAGGTGCCGCTGCACCGACGGCGAGACGAACTTGTCCACTTCGCCGCCCAGCAGCGCGATCTCGCGCACGAAGGTGCTGCTGATGAACTGGAAGCGGTCGCTGGGCGTGAGGAACACGGTTTCCACGTCGGGCATCAGGCTGCGGTTCATGCCGGCCAGCTGGAATTCGTAGTCGAAGTCGGTGACGGCGCGCAGGCCGCGCACCATGGCCTTGCCGCCGCGCGCGACCACGAAGTCGCGCACCAGGCCGCTGAAGCCTTCCACCCGCACTTGCGGGTAGGGGCTGACTGCCTCGCGCGCCATGTCGATGCGCTCCTGCAGCGTGAACAGCGCTTTCTTGTGGTGGCCGGCGGCGACCGCCACGATGACGCTGTCGAACAGCTGGCAGGCACGCCGCACCACGTCTTCGTGGCCCAGGGTCATGGGGTCGAAGGTGCCGGGATAGACGGCGATCACGCTCTGGGCCATGGCGGGTTCTCCTCAACCGGCGGTCGGGTTCGCCGATTGTTGCGCTGCATTATGCCGCCGCAGCAGATGGGCATGGACGGCACCCGCCCGCAGGTGGCGCACCAGCTCCAGCCCGTGCGGCGCCAGCAGCCGGTCGTCCCAGGCCGAGGGCGCCTCCAGGTAGACCAGGCCGTCGGGCGCCAGGGCCGGGGTGGTGGCAGCCAGCGCCTTGTCGTACAGGCCGGCGTCGAAGGGCGGGTCCAGGAACACCAGGTCCACGCTGGCCGGGGGCAGGCCGGCCAGCGCCGTCACCCCGTTGCCGCGCTGCACCCGCAGGGCTGCGGCGTTCAGCCTGGCCTGGTTGGCGCGCAGCTGCGCGACGAGGTCGGCGTCGTGCTCCACCAGCAGCACGTCGGAGGCGCCGCGCGAGGCGGCTTCCAGGCCCAGTGCGCCGGTGCCGGCGAAGGCGTCCACGCAGCGCCAGCCGGTCAGGTCCTGCCCGAGCCAGTTGAACAGGGTCTCGCGCACGCGGTCGGGCGTGGGGCGCAGGCCGGGTTTGTCGGGGACGGCCAGGCGGGTGCGCTTCCATTGGCCGCCGACGATGCGGACTTCATGCGGGACGCCGGCGTGGCGGGATCTGTTGCGGGGTGGCATGCACCCAAGCTTAGCGCCCCGGGGCGAAAAAAAAGGCGCAGCCTTTGCGGGCTGCGCCTCTGAACTCTCTTTCTCTCTCTCTTCCCTGTGGTTCCACTCGGAACCGCCCTGTGTGACAGCAGGAACTGCATTCTCAAGGGCTTTTTTCCGGGAGCAAGATAACCCCCTGTCAACCTTGACAGGGGCAAACCGTGTTTGGCAGGAGCCCGAGGGTCTTCATGGAGGCGACTGTGGGGGCTGCGCCACAGGCGCACCGAGTACCACGCCCACCATGCGATCCGGCTGCAGCACGCGCGCAAACGCCGCCCGAATCTGCGCCGCCGTGACGCGCTCGACGCGCTGGGTCCAGGTGTCCAGGTAATCGGTGGGCAAACCATACCAGGCGATGTTGGAAAGATTTCCCAGAAGCTTGCGGTTGCTGTCGATCACCAGCGGAAAGCCGCCGACCAGGTAGTCCTTGGCCGCCTTGACCTCCGCCCCGGTCGGGCCTTCGGCCACGAAACGCGCCAGCACCTCGCGCGCGACCTGCTGCGCCTGCGCCGCCTGGTCGGGTTTGGTCTGCAGGGACACGGTGAAGGCGCCCGCATGCAGCGCCGGAAAGAAGTGGCTGTAGACGCCATAGACCAGGCCGCGCTTTTCCCGCAGTTCGGCGGTCAGGCGCGACGCGAAGCCGCCGCCTCCGAGCACGTAGTTGCCCACCAGCAGTGCAAGGAAATCCGGGTCGCTGCGCTTGTAGCCCGGCTGCCCTATCAGCACCTGGGCCTGGGCCGCGGTGGCGAAGGGGATGTTGCGGGTTGCGGCCTGCGCCAGCGGCGCGACCTCGGGCACCGGCGGCAGCGCCTCGCAGCCGCCCGCCTGCGGCAGCCGCGCCAGCAGCGCCGCGGCCAGCGCGTCTGCCTGCTCGCGGGTGCGGTCGCCCACGATGCTGACCTTCGCCCGGCACGGCCGGATGGCGCGCGCGTAGGTCTCGCGCATGTCGGCCACCGAGATGCGGGCCAGCGACTCCTCGGTGGTTTCGTAGCCATAGGGATGGCTGCCGTAGACCGCCTGGCTGAAGGCGCGGCCGGCCACCGTGGCCGGCCGCGTGTTCGATTCGCGGATGGAGGCCGACAGGCGAGCCCGCTCGCGCAGCCACACGGCTTCCGGGAACGCCGGCTCGCCGATCTGCCGCGCCGCCAGCTGCACGACGCGCGGCAGCAGCGCCGGATCGGTCAGCGAGCGCAGGCTGAAGCTCATGCGGTCGGCGCCGGCACCGGCGCCCAGGCTGGCGCCCAGGTCGGCCCAGGCCTCGCCGAGCTGGTTTTCGTCCAGCGCCGGCTGGCCGTCGCGCGCGGCCACGCCCTTTTCGCTCATCAGCGCGGTGACGCCGGCCAGGCCCGCTTGCGCGGCTGGGTCGCGCCGGCTGCCGGCGTCGAAGTCGATCTGCACGTCGACCATGGGCAGGCCATGGGCTTCGATCAGCCAGACACCGGCGCCGCCGGGCTGGGTCCAGTGCTGGATCGGCAGCGCCGCGCCGGCCGCGCCCGCTCCCAGGCCAGCGAAACACACCAGCAGGCGCGGCAGCAGGGCCGCCCGGAAGAATGTCGTCACGGCGTTCATCGCAGCGGCTCGCTGGAAACAGGGGCGGGGCGCGGCTTGCGCGCGGGATCGACGGGTTGCGGCACCAGCACGCCCACGGTCAGCGCGTCGTCGCCGAAATAGCGCGCGGCGACCGATTTCACCTGTTCGGCCGTCACCATGCGCAAGCGCTCGATCAGGCGCGGCCCGGCGTCCAGCGGCATGCCCAGCAGCCAGGCGCCAGCCAGCTCGCGCGCCTGGTTCATCAGCGAGTCCAGCTTGTAGATTTCGCTGGCGACCCATTGCGTCTTCACGCGGTTGAGCTCGGCCTCGGACACGCCCTCGCGCGCCACCCGGGCCACTTCGGCGCGCAGGGCGGCTTCCACCTGCTGCGCCGTCTTGCCCGGCGCCGGAACGCCGTCGAGCGTGAACAGCTGCGGCCCGCGCCCCCACAGGCCGTTGCCCGCGCCCACGCTGTCGGCCACGCGGTCGGGCCCCTGCGTCAGCGCGCGGTCCAGCCGCGCGCCGCTGTAGCCGTCCAGCACGGCGGCGAGCACGGTCAGCGCCAGCACATCGTCATTCGCGGGGCCGGGGTCCAGGCTCGCCAGCTGCGGCACCTTGTAGGCCAGCGAAACATAGGCCTGCTCGGCCGGCGCCTTGTATTCGATGCGCCGCACGCCGAACTGGGCCGGCTCTTCGCGCGGCTTGCGCGTGGGCACGGCGCGCGCCGGGACGGCCCCGTAGTATTTCTGCGCGAGGCGCCGCACTTCGGCCGGATCGACGTCGCCGACCACCACCACGGCGGCGTTCGCCGGCACGTACCAGCGCCGGTAGAACTCGCGCGCCTCCTGCGGCGTCATGGCGTCCAGGTCGCTCTGCCAGCCCACCACCGGGCGGCGGTAGGGCGAGGCCTGGTAGATGGCGGCGTTGAGCACCTCGCCCATGCGGGCGCGCGGCACGTCGTCGGTGCGCTGGCGCCGCTCCTGCTTGACCACTTCCAGCTCGCGCTTGAATTCGTCGTCCGGCCACTGGTTGTGGGCGAAGCGGTCGGACTCCAGCTTCATCACCTCTTCCAGCTTCGCCGCCGGGATCTGCTGGTAGAAGCCGGTGGCGTCGCGCGTGGTGAAAGCGTTCTCGGTGCCGCCCAGCGCGGCGACCCGGCGCGAGAACTCGCCGGCCTTGAGCGACGGCGTGCCCTTGAACATCATGTGCTCCAGCACGTGGGCGACGCCGGTGGTGCCGTCCACCTCGTCCATGGAGCCCACGCGCACCCACAGCATGTGCACCGCGGTGGGCGCCCGCCGGTCCGGCTTGACGATCACCGTCATGCCGTTGTCCAGCGTGAATTGCGCGAAAGAAGGGCGGGTTTGCGCGAACAAGGCGGGTGCGAGGAGCGCCCACAAGCACAACATCAGGAGGCCGCGCATGCGCGGCAGGAGGGGTTTCATAGAATCGTGTGATTGTAGAAACCGGCTCGATGTTCAGCTTCTTCCGAAAAAAACCTCCGCCCCCACCGCCGCCCGCGCCGGTGCCCGTCGAGTCGCGTGCCGAGCAGGAGGCGCCGGCGGTCCCCGGCGCCCTGGTCCCCGCCCCGCCACCCGTTGCGCCGCCGGCTCCCTCCACAGGAGGCGGCCTGATCGGCAGCGCGCTGGTCGCGCCGATGGACATCCCGGTCGCCGCGCCGCCCGTCGCGCCCGAGCGCCAGGGCTGGCTGGAGCGGCTCAGCGCCGGCCTGCGCAAGACCAGCTCCGGCATTTCGCAGGTGTTCACCGGCGCACAGATCGACGATGCGCTCTATGAGGAGCTGGAGACCGCGCTGCTGATGGCCGACGCCGGCGTGCAGGCCACCGAGCAGCTGCTGGTCGAGGTCAAGCGCAAGGTGCAGTCGTCCGGCGCGACGCGTCCGGTGCAGGCCAAGAACATCCTGATCGACGCGCTCACGCAGTTGCTCAAGCCGCTGGAAAAGCCGCTCGTCATCGGCGAGCACCAGCCCACCGTGATGATGGTGGCCGGCGTCAACGGCGCGGGCAAGACCACCTCCATCGGCAAGCTGACCAAGCACCTGGCCGACGAGGGCCAGACCGTGCTGCTGGCGGCGGCCGACACCTTCCGCGCGGCGGCGCGCGAGCAGCTCGCCATCTGGGCCGACCGCAACAAGGTGGAAATCGTCAGCCAGGAAGGCGGCGACCCGGCGGCGGTGAGCTTCGACGCGGTGAGCGCCGGCAAGGCGCGCGGCAAGAACGTGGTGATCGTCGACACGGCCGGCCGGCTGCCCACACAGCTGCACCTGATGGAGGAGCTGCGCAAGATCCGCCGCGTGATCCAGAAGGCCGATGCGAGCGCGCCGCACGAGGTGCTGCTGGTGATCGACGGCAACACCGGGCAGAACGCGCTGGCGCAGGTCAAGGCCTTCGACGAGGCGCTGCAGCTGACCGGACTGGTCGTCACCAAGCTCGACGGCACGGCCAAGGGCGGCGTGCTGGCCGCCATCGCCCAATGGGGCGCCGAGCGCGGGCAGAAGAAGCCCGGCCTGGGGCCGGTGCCGGTGTACTTCATCGGCGTGGGCGAGCAGCTGGCCGACCTGGAAACCTTCAACGCGCGCGAGTTCGCGCAGGCGCTGCTGTCCTGAAGGACGCGCCTGGAGATCAGGCTTCGGGCAGGGTTTCGGCCCGCACCCAGCCGGCATAAGCCTCGCTGGCCTGCATCGGGCAGGCCAGGAACTGCGGCAGGTCGTAGGGATGGTGCTCGGCGAAGAAGGCCTGAACCGCTTCCAGCCGTTCGGCCACGGTCTTCGCGACCAGCCGCACCTCGGCGTCCTCGCAGACCTTGCCTTCCCAGCGGTACACCGAAGTGAGCCCCGGCTCCAGCTGCACGCAGGCCGCCAGCCGCCGCGCCACCAGCTCGCGTGCCAGGCGCAGGGCGTCGGCCTGGGAACCGACGGTCGTGCTCACGCTGAGGATCCCGTTTGCTTTAGAGTCGTGCATGGCATAGCCTTCCGCAACCTGGGCATTGTGGCCCGAGGAGAAGCCGATGAGCACCGCAGACACCGCACACCAAGCAGGCCCCGCCTCCGGGCGCCGCGTCGACCAGCTGCTCGCGCACTACGGGGAAAGCCACCGCCACCCCGGCAACGAAATCATCCACTTCATCGCCATCCCGCTGATCATGCTCAGCCTGGTGGGGCTGATCTATTCGGTCCACCCGGTCGCGGCCTACCTCTTCCTGGCGGCCAGCATGGTGTATTACGTGCGGCTGGGCTCGCGGGCCTTCCTGCTGGCGATGGCGCTGGTCACGGCCGCGATCTTGGGGCTGGTCTACGCCATGGGCGAGCGGGTGCTGCCGATTTCGGTGGCGATCTTCGTGGGCGCCTGGATCGCGCAGTTCGTCGGCCACAAGATGGAAGGCAAAAAGCCTTCGTTTTTCGAGGACCTGCAGTACCTGTGGGTGGGGCCGCTGTTCGTGCTGAGCAGGCTGTTCCTCAGGCTCGGCATCCGCTGGTAGGCCGCGGGCCTCAAGCGCCGCCGCGTCCTTCGCCCGCGCTGGGCTGCCGCACCATTTCCGTCGGCATGCCGACCAGTGCGTTCGGCGCGCCCGGCGTGGCACTGTGGGCCTGCACCCACAGGCCGTCGAAATGGGTGTGTTCCAGGATCACGGACGCTTCCACCACCTTGCGCACCCGCGCGTCGATCACGGGCAGGTTCTGCAGCAGCACCGGGGCGAGAACAGAGTCCCAGCGCACGATGCGCAGATAGCCGGCAAAAGCTGGCAAGCCTGTGGGGCCCCGGCCGACAGGTTTGACCCCCACCGAGACACTGTCCACCGGAACCATCAGGCGCCGCAGGCAGTCCATGATGATGCGCAGATAGTAATTTTCGATATCGCCATGGCTGAGCTCGGAGGACAACGCCGAAGCATCCCCCGCAAGGGGCGACGGGGTCCTTCGCTTTCCGAACAAGCGGTTGAGGATCGATTTCAATGCCTTCTCTCCTCTTGGCCAGCCGCGGAGTCCACGGCTGTAACACGTTGTATCCATGGTACCCGGCTCCGAGTGGCCGAGTCATCGGGAACACCCTTGCGGCCAGGGGGATTTTCGAGCTGGCGGAGGCTATCGGCGGCATTGAACCACCTCATTAGCACTCGGTCATAGGGAGTGCTAACATGATTGCCATGAAAGAAGGAGTCAAAGGTATGTCCCCTCAAGTTGGAGCTTCCGGCACGACGGCGTTGGCGGTGGCCAATCCCTGGGCCGTCGTTCCGTCGCTGGGCAACCTGGACGCATACATTTCCGCCGTGAACCGCCTGCCGATGCTGACGCCGGAGGAGGAAAAAGAGTTCGCCAGGAAGCTCAAGGACAACAACGACCTCGAAGCCGCCGGGAAGCTGGTGCTGTCGCACCTGCGCCTGGTGGTGTCGGTGTCGCGCAAGTACCTGGGCTACGGCCTGCCCCACGGCGACCTGATCCAGGAAGGCAACATCGGCCTGATGAAGGCGGTGAAGCGCTTCGATCCCGACCAGAACGTGCGCCTGGTGAGCTACGCGCTGCACTGGATCCGCGCAGAGATCCACGAATACATCCTGAAGAACTGGCGCATGGTCAAGGTCGCCACGACCAAGGCGCAGCGCAAGCTGTTCTTCAACCTGCGCTCGATGAAGCAGGGCTTCAAGGACGACGCCGACGCGCAGACGCACCGCGACACGCTGACCGACGCGCAGATCGACGTGATGGCGCGCGAGCTGAACGTCAAGCGCGAGGAAGTCATCGAGATGGAGACGCGCATGTCGGGCGGCGACGTGATGCTGGACCCGTCGCCCAACGACGACGGCGAGGAAGCCTTCGGGCCGATCGCCTACCTGGCCGACCAGAGCCATGAGCCGACCGCGATGCTGGAAAGCCAGGAGCGCGATTCGATGGCTACCGACGGCATCAGCACCGCGCTGGAGCAGCTGGACCCGCGCAGCCGCCGCATCGTGGAAGAGCGCTGGCTGAAGGTGAACGACGACGGTTCGGGCGGCATGACGCTGCACGAACTGGCGGCCGAATACGGCGTGTCGGCCGAGCGCATCCGCCAGATCGAATCGGCGGCGATGAAGAAGATGAAGAAGGCGCTGGCCGCCTACGCGTGACGCAGGGCCCGGACCTGACGCGCCAAGCCGACAGCCACCAGGCCCGGGAGCTCCCCGGGCTTTTTTTCGCCCGCGCCACGAGCTAGCATGCGCAGCTCAGCTCCAAAAGCAGAACCCGAGAAAGCCAACCGCATGTCCAAGCAAACTTTCCGCCGCAGCCTGTTGCTGTCGGCCCTCGCCGCCACGTTCGCCGGCAGCGCCTTCGCCCAGGCCCAGCCGCAGACAGCGGCCCCGAAGGCGCCCAGGGCGGCTCCCGCCGCCGCCCCGCTCGCCTGGCCGACCAAGCCGGTCCGCATCCTGGTCGGCTTCCCCGGCGGCTCCACGCCCGACCTGGTGGCCCGCACCATCGCCGAGCCGCTGTCCAAGGCGCTGGGCCAGCCGGTGATCGTGGAGAACAAGCCGGGCGCCGGCGGCAACATCGCCACCGACACGGTGGTCAAGGCCACCGACAACCACACCATCGGCGTGCTGATCAACGGCAACATGACGATCGCCAAGCTGCTGAATCCGGCCACGCCGTTCGACCCGCTGAAGGAACTGGCGCCGATCAGCCTGATCGGCACGGCGCCGCTGATGCTCACCGCCGCCACCACCGTGCCGGGCAACACCGTGCAGGAGTTCTTCCTGGCCGGGCGCAACGCCAGCCAGAAATGGAGCTACGGCTCGCCCGGCGTCGGCACCGTGGGCCACATCGGCATGGAGCTGCTGAAGACCAAGACCAACATCGACCCGGTGCACGTGCCCTATCCGGGCAACCCGCAGGTGATCAACGCCCTGATCGGCGGCCAGATCCAGCTCGCGCTGCTGCCGCCCGGCCTGGCCGCGCAGCAGATCCGCGCCGGCAAGCTGAAGGCGATCGGCGTGACCTCCGTCAGCCGCAGCCCGCTGGTGCCGGAATATCCCAGCCTGGACGAAGGCGGCCTGCGCGGCTTCCAGCTGGAGATCTGGACCGCCGCGGCGGCGCCGACCTCCATGCCCAAGCCGATCGTCGCCAAGCTGTCGGCCCTGATCAGCGAGATCGCCCGCACCCCGGAAATCCGCCAGAAGCTGTTCCAGCAAGGCTGGCAGGTGGCGGGCACCTCGGCCGAAGGCCTGGCGATGCGCATCAAGGCGGACACCGCGCTGCTGGGCGGCGTGATCCAGATGCGCAACATCAAGGCCGAATAAACGCGGCCTCGCGGGCTGCGGGGCTCACAGGCTTCCGGGGTTCAAAGGCTTCGCGTCGCCCGCCGCACGATGTACCGCGTGGCGGGTGCGTCCGACCCGGCGGCCCAGCGCTCGCACAGCGCGCTCACCCATTCGGGCTGCGTCCTGGCGGCGTCGTTCAGCCAGTTGGCCACCGAGTTCTGCACGTAACGGCTCGCGTCGGCCTTCAGCGGCTCCAGCAGCGGCAGCGCGGTCCAGGGCCGCGCCTTCAGCGGCTCGATCTGCGCGCACCAGACGCCGCGCGGCCGCGTGAGTTCGCTGGCGAAGCGGCGGATGTTCGGGTCGGCGTCGTGCACCCAGGGCATCAGCAGGTCCACGGATCGCTCCACCGCGCCTGCCACATCGCCCCGCACCGCCATCCAGGCGATTTCGCGCACGCCGAAGTGCGGGTCGGCGGCGAAGCGGCGCACCGCCTGCAATTTGCCGGGCAGCGCCATGCCCGAGAACATCACCCACTGCGCCGCCCAGCAGCGCGCCACGTCGCTCGCATGCGATGCAATCGCCTGCGCCACGGCGTCGCGATCGGCGCGCGGCGCGGCCAGGTCGTAGAGCGCGCGCGCCACGTGCTCGTGCCGCTTCATCGGCTTGAACGCCGGCAGCATGGCCAGCGTGTCGGCCAGCCGCTCGGCCTGCGGATCGATGCCGATCTGGCGCGCGACGTTGCGCGCGAGGCGCGGCAGGTCCAGCGCCAGGAATTCGTTGAGATGGACGGTCGGCACCAGGCCGTCGTTCAGCGCCTCCAGCACTTCGGGCGGGATCAGCGCGATGCGCGGCGCGCCCGTGCGCCCGAGCAGGTGCGCGACCACCTCAGGCGCTTTGCGATTGCAGCAGCAGCTTGAGGTCGTCGGCCAGCGCCTGCGCGCCGCTGCCGTAGCGCGTGTACAGGCGCAGCTTGCCCTGCGGGTCGTAGACGAAGCTGGCGGCCGAATGGTCCATGGTGTAGCTGTCGGGCGTCTTGCCGTCGACCTTCTTGTAGTAGACCTTGAAGTCCTTGGCCAGCGCCGCCGTCTGCTCGGGCGTGCCGCGCAGCGCGACGAAGCTGGGGTCGAAGTTGGCCATGTAGCCCTTGAGCACCTGCGCCGTGTCGCGCTCCGGGTCGACGGTGATGAACACGCCCTGCACGCGCTCACCGTCGGCGCCCAGCAGCTTCTTGGCCTGCGCCAGTTCGGCCAGGGTGGTGGGACACACGTCGGGGCACTGCGTGTAGCCGAAGAATGCCACCACCACCTTGCCGCGGAAGTCCTTCAGGCTGCGCATGCGGCCGTCGGCGTCGGGCAGCTGGAAGTCCTTGGCGTAGTCCGCGCCGGTGAGGTCGATGGACTTGAACTGCTGCTTGCTGTCGCTGCAGGCGGCCAGCGCGAATGCGGCGCAGGCGAGCGCTCCGCGGCGAAGAAGGGTTCGGCGATCCATGGGGGTGGCCCTCAGAACAGGTAATGGTCCACCAGCAGCGCCGCGAACAGCGCGCTCAGGTGGATGAGCGAAAAGCGGAATGTCTTGCGCGCCAGCGCATCGGAGTATTCGCGCCACAGGCGCAGCCCGTACCAGGTGAAGCCGGCGCTCAGCACCAGCGCGGCGGCCAGGTACAGCCAGGAGCTCATGCCGTAGGCGAAGGGCATCAGGCAGGCGGCGAACAGCACCAGCGTGTACAGCAGGATCTGCAGCCGCGTGAACTCGTTGCCGTGCGTCACCGGCAGCATCGGCAGGCCCGACTTGCGGTAGTCCTCCACGCGGTACAGCGCCAGCGCCCAGAAGTGCGGCGGCGTCCACAGGAAGATGATGAGGAACAGGATCAGCGCCTCGGGGCCGACCTGCCCCGTCATCGCGGCCCAGCCCAGCACCGGCGGCATGGCGCCTGAGGCGCCGCCGATCACGATGTTCTGCGGCGTGAGCGGCTTGAGGATCACCGTGTAGATGACGGCATAGCCGACGAAGGTGCCGAGCGTGAGCCACATGGTGAGCGGATTCACCGCCGCATACAGCAGCCAGCTGCCCAGGCCGCACAGCACGGCCGCGAAGGCCAGCGTCTGCCAGTCGTTCAGCTCGCCGCGCGCGGTGGGCCGCCAGGCGGTGCGGCGCATCTTGGCGTCGATGCCCTGTTCGATCAGGCAGTTGAACGCCGCCGCCGCGCCCGCCACCAGCCAGATGCCGGCACAGGCGATGGCCGCGAGGCGCACCTGCGCCCAATCCGGAATGCCCGGCACCGCCAGCACCATGCCGATCAGCGCGCAGAACACGATCAGCTGCACCACGCGCGGCTTGGTGAGCGCATAGAACTGCTGCACGCGCGTCATGCCGCCATCCTTCTTGTTCCCTCTCCCTTTGGGAGAGGGTTAGGGTGAGGGCTGCCGCGCAAGCTGCGGCTCTCGCAGATCGCCCAGGTCAAAACCCCCACCAGCCCCGCCGCCCCGCCCGTGTGCGCCACTGCCGCCACCAGCGGCCAGCCCAGCACCACGTTGGACAGCCCGGTGGCGAATTGCAGCAGCAGCAGCACCGCCAGCCAGCGCGCCTGCGTGTGCAGCGGCCCGCCGCGCAGGCGCCACGCCGCGAACCCGAGCACCATGAACACCACGTATGCGGCGAGCCGGTGCGTGTAGTGGATGGCGGTGAGCGCCGCGAAGCCGATGTGCTCGCCGTCGCCGGTCTTGCCCAGCGCGCGCCACCACTCGAATCCCTGCCGGAAATCCATCGCCGGCCACCAGCTGCCCTGGCACGCCGGGAAGGTCTGGCAGGCCAGCACCGCGTAGTTGGTGCTGACCCAGGCGCCGAGCGCGACCTGCACCCAGAGCGCGGCATACGCCAGCAGCAGCCATCCGCGCCCGGCCACCGGCTGCGCCGCCACACCATGCCGCGTGCGCGCATGCGCCACCGCCTGCGCGCACAGCAGCGCGAGCAGCACCATGCCACCCAGCAAGTGCAGGGTGACGATGGCCGGCTGCAGTTTCATGGTCACGGTGAGCGCGCCGAACGCACCCTGCAGGCAGACCCACACCAGCGTCGCCGTCGGCCACCAGGGGCTGAGCGCTGGCCGCGGTGCGGGTGCGGCACGCCTGCGCTGCAGCCAGGCGGCCGCGGTCAGCGTGACGATCAGCACGCCCACCGCCGTGGCCAAGTAGCGGTGGATCATCTCGATCCAGGCCTTGCCGTGCGTCACCGGGCCGGTGGGCATCTGCGCCTGCGCGGCGCTGATCTCGGCGTGCGCACCGCTCGGGCTGGCGTTGCCGTAGCAGCCGGGCCAGTCGGGGCAGCCGAGGCCCGAGTCGGTGAGCCGCGTGAAGGCGCCGAACAGCACCAGGTCGAAGGTGAGGAACAGCGTGAGCAGGGTCAGCGCCGCCAGCCGGCGGCCCGGCTGGGCGCGCGGGTTGCGCACCCACACCCAGGCCAGCGGGCCGGTCGCCAGCACCACGCCCATCAGCATGATGTGCAGCACCGGCGAGAGGTCATAAAGGGTCTGTGGCTGCATCGCGGTCAGCGTCCCGGCTTGTCCCAGGAGGAGGATGCACGCAGCAGGCGCTCGAGGTCGCGCCGCAGCTTGGGCGCGGTGTCCGTGCCCGCGCCGGGCGGAAAGCGCATCATCCAGTGGCCCAGCGGATCGACCACGTACAGGTGCTCGGCCAGCGCGTGGCCCTGGGCCGGCGCCAGCCACTGCGCCAGCACCTGCGCGTCGACGCGCAGCACCTTGGCCTGCTTCACGGCCGGCAGCAGCTGCGGGCGCACCGGCACGTTGTCCGCAACCAGCCAGACCCAGTCCATGCGCTCCTTCTCCTTGCCCAGGCCTTCGCGCAGCTGGCGCTGCAGGTACAGGTGCTTTTCGCAGGCGGGGTCGCAGGCGCCGCCTGCGACGCTCACCAGCAGCCACTGGCCCTGCAGCGAGGCAAGGGCCACCGGCTTGCCGTCGAGATCGGTCGCCGTCACCGCGGGCAGCGGCTTCTGCGGCTCGATCAGCTCGCCGTAGGCCCGGCGCGACTCGGGCCGCACCACGTAGTAGGTGAAGTAGGAAGCGATCACCGGTGCCGCGCACACCAGCATCACCATCAGCATCTTCAGCCGGCCGGTGCGCGTGCGCTGTTCGTCGGCCAGCGCGGCCTCCTGCGGCGCGGGCAACGAGTGGACCGTGAGGCCCAGCGGCTGCTCAAGCGAGCCGGCTGCGGCGGGGGGCGACGAATTGGAACCAGGCATACAGGATGGCGATCAGCGCGCTCAAAGCCCACCATTGAAAGGCATAGCCGAGATTGCGCTCGGCACCGCTGGCCGGCTGCGGCCATTCGCGCAGCAGCCCTTCGGACGGGCCGCCGGTCTGCTGCACGGACAGGTCCAGCAGCGGCAGGCGCGTTTCGGCGCGGAACTGCGCCAGGTCGAGATTTTGCCGGATTGGCCCGCGCTCGCCGCCGGCGAACGCATAAAGCCGTGCCGGCGGAGGCGACAACAGCCCGCGCAGCTGCACCTCGCCCGCCGGCGTGTCCACCGGCGCCAGCTTGTCGCGCTGCGCGAAGTTGCGCGCGATCCAGCCGCGCTGCACCAGGATCGCGGGCGCGGCCGCACCGCCGCCCGCTAGGCGCAGCGGCGTGACGACGTAGAAGCCGGGCCGGCCGTTCATCTGCCGGTTGTCCAGGTACACCGTGTGGCCCGCCTCCCAGCGCCCGCGCAGCACGACCTGCCGGTGCAGCAGCTGCACCGGGTCCGGGACGGCCAGCAGCGCGGCCACGTCGATGGACGGCAGGGCCTCGCGCTGCGCGGTCGCGGCCTGCAGGTCCAGCTTCTGCTGGGCGCGGCTCCATTGCCAAGCGCCCAGCCCCGCGGTGAGCGCGGCGCCGGCGACCGCAGCGATCACGACAAGCCAGCGCTTCATTGCGGCCATGCCGCGCCCCGCATAATTGCCTGCATGAAATACTTCGTGCTGCTGGCCTTCGTGGCCATCATCGGAAGCCTGGGATCGGCCCTGTACTTCATGATGCGCGACGGCCGGGACGGCAAGCCCAAGACCAGCAACATGGCGCGCGCGCTGGCGTTCCGCGTCGGCTTTTCCATCCTGCTGTTCCTGTGCATCCTGGTCGCATGGAAGCTGGGCTGGATCCAGCCGACCGGCATCCGCGCCGGACAGTGAGCGGGGGGCAATGAGAAAGGGCCGCTTGCGCGGCCCTTTGTGCGTTCATGGCGCTTACAGCCAGTAGACGAGGGTGTACAGGCCCAGCCACACCACGTCCACGAAGTGCCAGTACCAGGCGGCGCCTTCGAAGCCGAAGTGGCGCTCCGGCGTGAAGTGGCCCTTCATCAGCCGCAGCGTGATGAACAGCAGCATCAGCATGCCGACCAGCACGTGGAAGCCGTGGAAGCCGGTCAGCATGAAGAAGGTGGAACCGTAGGCGCCCGAGCTGAGCTTGAGGTTCATCTCGCTGTAGGCGTGGAAGTACTCGTAGGCCTGCACGCCGACGAAGGTGACGCCCAGCAGCACGGTGAGCCACATCCAGAAGATGGTCTTGCCGCGGTGGCCGTCGCGCAGCAGGTGGTGCGCGATGGTCAGCGTCACGCCCGAGGTCAGCAGCAGCGCGGTGTTGATGGTGGGCAGCCAGAACGGCGTCATCGTCTGGAACGGCTCGATGATGCCGCCTGGCGAAGCGGTGGCGCCGGGCGAAATGCTGGGCCACACGGCCTTGAAGTCGGGCCACAGCAGCGCGTTTTCGGTGCCGCCGAGCGCCGGCACCGAGTGCGAGCGCATCCACCACAAGGCGGTGAAGAAGGCGCCGAAGAACATCACTTCCGAGAAGATGAACCAGCTCATGCTCCAGCGGAACGACAGGTCGATCTTGCGGCTGTACTGCCCGCTCTCGCTCTCGCCGATGGCCTGGCCGAACCACTGGAACAGCACCCAGAACAGCCACAGCAGGCCGAAGAACAGCAGGAACTTGGCCCAGCCCGCGCCGTTGATCCATTGCGCGGCGCCGTAGATGATGCACAGCAGGCCGAACGCCGCGAACGCCGGGTGGCGCGACGGCTGCGGCACGAAGTAATGCGGCGTGGTGCCGGGAGCGGTTGAGCTCATCTTGACTCCTGATTTCCTCTGTATCTCTGTCGAATCACTTGGCCACCCAGTTGACCAGGGCGATCAGCCCGCCCACGAACAGCGCCACGGCCACCAGGGCCACCGCGATGATGTGGAAGGGGTTGAGCTTGCCCAGGTCTTCCTGGTAGTCGCTGTTCTTGCGGATGCCCATGAACGCCCACGCCACGGCCTTGACCGTGCGCGCGAGCGATGGCTTGTTCGGTTGCGGCGGCGCGGCCATGTCCATCCGCGCGCTCACGAGCGCGTCTCCGGCTGCACCGGGTTCAGCGCGGGCGCGGCGGCCGACGGCGCCGCCGGCATCTTGCCGCCCACCTCGAAGAAGGTGTAGGACAGGGTGATGGTGGTCACGTCCCTGGGCAGCTTGGGATCGATCACGAAGGCCACCGGCCACTGCTTCTTCTCGCCCGCGGCCAGCGTGTACTGGTTGAAGCAGAAGCACTCCAGCTTGTTGAAATGCGCGGCGGCGTTGCGCGGCGCGTAGCTGGGGATGGCCTGGGCCGCCATGGTGCGGTTCTGCACGTTCTGGAACTCGTAGATCACGGTGGCGAGCTCGCCCGGATGCACCTTGACCGAGGCCACCGCCGGCTTGAATTCCCAGGGGCCGTGCGCGTTGGCGTCGAACTCCACGGTGATGGTGCGGCTCAGGTCCACCTGGCTGTTGGCCGGCGCGCGCGACGAACCGGGCACCTCGCGTTCGCCGATGGCCAGGATGTTGATGCCGGTCAGCTCGCAGATGTGCTTGTAGATCGGGATCAGCGCGTAGCCGAAGGCGAACATGCCGGCCGCGACCACGACCAGCTTGCCCGTCATCCTGAGGTTTTCGCGCGCGCGGCCCATGGCGTCAGCGGCCCAGCAGGACCATCTTGCCGACGAAGCCGACGAAGAACACCACCGCGACCGACGCCAGGATCAGCGCCAGCCGCAGGTTGCTCTTCTTGCGCTCGTCGGGCGTCATGGCCGGTGCCTGCAAGATGTTGTGGCTCAGTGGTTCTCGGGCTGCACGCGCGCGTCCAGCACGCGGGTGGCCGAGGCGTTCAGGCGCGGGGGCGTTTCGAAGGTGTGGAAGGGCGCCGGCGACGGCACTTCCCACTCCAGGCCTTCGGCGCCCTTGCCGTCCGGGTCGTTCCAGGGGCGCTGCGGCGCCGTCTCGCCCTTGCCGCGCATGCACGGCAGGACCACGAACAGGAAGAAGTACACCTGGGCCAGGCCGAAGGCGAAAGCGCCCACCGAGGCCACGGCGTTGAAGTCGGCGAACTGCATCGGGTAGTCGGCATAGCGGCGCGGCATGCCGGCCAGCCCCAGGAAGTGCATCGGGAAGAAGGTCACGTTGAACGCGATCATGGTCCACCAGAAGTGCAGCTTGCCGCGCGGCTCGTTGTACATCACGCCGGTCCACTTCGGGATCCAGTAGTAGACGCCCGCGAACATGGCGAACAGCGAGCCGGCCACCAGCACGTAGTGGAAGTGGGCCACCACGTAGTAGGTGTCCTGCAGCAGCAGGTCGATCGGCGCCAAGGCCAGGATCAGGCCGGTGAAGCCGCCGATGGTGAACACGAAGATGAAGCCGACCGCGAACAGCATCGGCGTCTCGAAGGTCATCGAGCCCTGCCACATGGTGGCTATCCAGTTGAAGATCTTCACGGCCGTGGGCACCGCGATCAGCATGGTCGCGTACATGAAGAACAGCTGGCCGGTCACCGGCATGCCGGTGGTGAACATGTGGTGCGCCCACACGATGAACGACAGGATCGCGATCGAGCTGGTGGCGTACACCATGGAGGCGTAGCCGAACAGGCGCTTGCGCGAGAAGGCGGGCACGACCTGGCTGACGATGCCGAAGGCCGGCAGGATCATGATGTAGACCTCGGGGTGGCCGAAGAACCAGAAGATGTGCTGGTACATCACCGGGTCGCCGCCGCCGGCGGGATTGAAGAACGTCGTGCCGAAGTGGCGGTCGGTCAGCGTCATGGTGATCGCGCCGGCCAGCACCGGCATCACGGCGATCAGCAGGTAGGCGGTGATCAGCCAGGTCCAGGCGAACATCGGCATCTTCATCAGCGACATGCCGGGCGCGCGCATGTTGAGGATGGTCACGATGATGTTGATCGAGCCCATGATCGAGGAGGCGCCCAGGATGTGCATGGCGAAGATGCCGGCGTCCATCGAGGGGCCCATCTGCAGCGTGAGCGGCGCGTACAGCGTCCAGCCGGCGGCCGGTGCGCCGCCGGGCATGAAGAACGAGCCCAGCAGCATGATGGCGGCGGGCACCATCAGCCAGAAGCTGAAGTTGTTCATGCGGGCGAACGCCATGTCGGGCGCGCCGATCTGCAGCGGGATCATCCAGTTCGCGAAGCCGACGAAGGCCGGCATGATCGCGCCGAACACCATGATCAGGCCGTGCATGGTGGTCAGCTGGTTGAACAGCTCGG
>JAZKIV010000050.1:0-79873 GCA_040384685.1 Pseudomonadota bacterium
AGCCCGATCAGCACAGCGAAGTCGGCGCGCAGCGCCGACCGCCGCAGTATGAGCCTGCGTCGGGCGCCGCCTGCCGCGACCCGCGAGGTCTCAGAGTGAAGAAGAGAGCAGTTCCCGAGCCAAAACCCCCATCGCAGCGGCAGAGCGATCGGAAGGCTCAATCACCGGGGCATCAGCAAAATGCACAAAATTCCGACGAGTCGAAGACGCATACCCCGGGTCATAGTGCTTCACCAGCAACTCACGCACAACGGATTCGACATCGCCGGATGCGACTTGCGCCTGCCAGGCCTGCACCTGCGCCTTCCCGCGAATCTCGGTGAGTGCCGCGAGACGCGCACAGAACAACTCCGGGTCCTTGACGAAGAACGCATAGTCTTCCAAAAGCAGCGCCACGCGCTCGTCCTCCGGCAACTCCAGGCGGAAACACGGACTCGCCCGCATCGCAGCCATCAGCGCCTGCGGCACCGCAAGATTTCCCACCTTGCGGCTTTCGCTCTCCGCGAACACCGGCCGCGCCGGATCGAACGACCGCAGCCGTTCCCACACCAGCGTATCGAAGCGCTTTTGCGATGGCTGCGGCTGCCCCGGGATGATGCCCAGCACCGAACTGCGGTGCGACGCCAGCCCTTCCAGGTCCAGCACCTGCGCGCCCGCGTCGGCCAGCGCGTGCAGCAGCCGCGTCTTGCCGGCGCCGGTGGGGCCGCAGATCACGCGGTAGGAAAAGCGCGTCGCCAGCTCCGGTAACGACGCCAGCACCGCGCCGCGAAATGCCTTGTAGCCGCCTTCGACGATGTGCACGCGAAAGCCGATCTGCCCCAGCACCAGCGACAGCGATCCGCTGCGCTGGCCGCCGCGCCAGCAGTAGACCAGGGGCTGCCAGTTCTTGGGTTTGTCGATCACCTCGCGCCCGATGTGCCGCGCGATGTTGGCCGCCACCAGCGCCGCGCCGCGCTTGCGCGCCTCGAACGGGTTGACCTGCTTGTAAATCGTGCCGACCGTCTTGCGCTCCTCGTCGTTCAGCGACGGCCAGTTGATGGCGCCGGGCAGCCGGTCTTCGGCGTACTCGGATTCGCTGCGCGCATCGATCACGGCATCGAACTCACCGAGGCGTTCGATCGCCTCGGCGGCGGGGATCGGCTTCACGCTCACTTGAGCAGCTTCTTCAGTTCGGGCCAGACGTTGTCCAGCATGAGCGGATGCGCCTGCTCCGTCGGATGGATCCGGTCGGGCTGGAAGAAGCGCATGGCATCCGGCCGGTCGGCCACGCCCTTGAGCAGGAACGGCACGACCGCCGCTTTGCGCTCGCGCGCCACCTTCTCGAACAGGCCGGCGAAGCGGTTGGCGTAGTCGCTGCCGTAGTTCGGCGGCACCTGCATGCCGACCAGCAGCACCTTGGCGCCGGCGTCCTGCGCCGCCTTCGCCATCTGCCGCAGGTTGTCTTCGGTCTGCGCCATCGGCAGGCCGCGCAGCGCGTCGTTGCCGCCCAGCTCGATCACCACGTGCGTGGGCTTGTGCTGGGCCAGCAGCGGCGCCAGGCGCGAGCGGCCGCCGGCCGTGGTGTCGCCGCTGACGCTGGCGTTGACCACCTGGGCCGGCATCTTCTCCTGCGCCAGGCGCTGCTGCAGCAGCGCCACCCAGCCGCTGCCGCGTCTTAGGCCATACTCGGCGCTCAACGAGTCGCCCACCACCAGGATCACCGGTGCGCCAGCCGCATCGGCCATGTGCAGATAACTCCCAGCTAAGGCTGCCGCGATAAAGTCGCGCCGCTTCAAGGCCGCCATGTCAGAACCCATCATCTCCGTCGAACACGTTTTCAAATCGGTGACGGATTCGACCGGCACCCTCGACATTCTGCGCGATATCGACTTCGCGCTGGCCGCCCGGGAAACCGCGGCCATCGTCGGCGCCTCGGGCTCGGGCAAAAGCACGCTGCTGTCCATCATCGCGGGGCTGGACACGCCGACGCGCGGCACAGTCAAGCTGGCTGGGCAGGACCTGTTCGCCATCGACGAGGACGAGCGCGCCGCCTTGCGTGCGCACCAGGTCGGCTTCGTGTTCCAGAGCTTCCAGCTGATGGGCAACCTCAGCGCGCTGGAGAACGTGATGCTGCCGCTGGAACTGGCCGGCCGGCGCGATGCGCGCGCCGCCGCCGGCGAGATGCTGCGCCGCGTCGGCCTGGGCGAGCGGCTCGGCCACTACCCGAAAGTGTTGTCCGGCGGCGAGCAGCAGCGCGTGGCGCTGGCGCGCGCCTTCGTCGTGCAGCCGGCCGTGCTGCTGGCCGACGAGCCGACCGGCAGCCTGGATTTCGCCACCGGCGAAACCGTGATGCAGCTGATGTTCGACCTCAACCGCGAGCTGGGCACGACGCTGGTGCTGGTGACCCACGACCGCGCGATCGCCGAGCGCTGCGAGCGCCGCATCGCCATCGAGGCCGGGCAGGTCGTCGCCGCCTGAGCCGGCGGCTCAGATGCCCTTGCGCGGCAGCGCTTCGCGCAGCGCCTTGATGAAAGCCTCGCGCTGCGCCGCAGTGTCCAGGTGGGCGGCCAGCGCCTGCGCCAGTTCCTGAAGGGTGGTGCTGCGCGCGCTTTCCTTGCGCACCAGCATGCGCGCCATCGGGCCGATGAAGCGGCTGAGCGCCTGCTCGAGGGCGGCGGCGTCCTGCGTGCTCAGCTCCAGCGCCCGCGCGCCCAGCGGCACGCTGGCCGACGGCGCGCCCGAGGACGGCGACGTTGGCCGGCTCGGGGCGCTGCGCGGCTGGTGGCTGGGCACGCTGCGGGAGTCGGCGCGCGGCTGGCTGGCGGAAGACGGCTTGCTGGCGCTGCCCTGGCTGCGGCTGCGGGACGAAGACGGCCGGCTGGGATTGGGGCCGCCGGCCAGGAACAGGGCGCGCGCCGCGCTTTCCTGGATGGTCGGCGCCAGCGTCTCGCGCAGTTCCTCCACGCTGGCGCACAGCAGCTGGGCCTTGCGCACCAGCACCCGGGCCATCGGGCCGATCTGCCGCGCCAGTTCGGTCTCCACCTCCAGCACCTCGTCCTCGGTCAGCACCGGCGCGCGCGCCGGCATGGTGACGGTGTAGCCGGTGGACGGGCCTTCGCGCCGCGTGGTGCCGGTGCGCTGGCCGGGCTGCGCGGCATAGAGTTCGTGCACGCGGCCGTGCTTGTCCTCGTGCGGGCCGAGGTAGGCGAAGGCGTCGGCCGCGTCGTCGGTGATGCGCGACACCACGTCGTAGTAGGCGCGCGACACCAGCACCTGGTTGGGCTGGGCGAAGTCCATCACGCGCTGCGCCACGTTGATGCCGTCGCCCATGACCTGCAGCCGGCCCGCGGTATCGGGAATCAGGCGCACCGGGCCCATGTGCAGGCCCACGCGCACGCCCAGCGCGCGGCCATGGCGCCGGTTCAGCAGGTCGCGCACCAGCAGCCCGGACTTCAGCGCCTCTTCCGGGTCGCCCATGAAGCAGACGGCCAGGCCCTCGGAGGTGCTGGCGGTGACGCGCTGGTCGTCGGGGATGCCGCGCAGCGCATTGGCGACCAGCTCGGCGAACGTCACGCGCAAGGCCGCCAGTTCATCCGCGCGCCGCGCGCCGGGCGCGACCAGGTCGAGCGCCAGCACGGTTCCCAGCAGGTTGCGCCGCGTGGTCACGCTCGGCGTGCCCGAAGGTCCGGTCTGCGACTGGCCCGATGCGATGCCGCCGCGCTCGCCCGTGAGGGCACCCATGCCGGTGTCGACGGCGGTGCAGGACCGGATGGCTTCGCGGAATTCGGCCACCGACTGCGGCCGGCCGGTTTCCTCGGAGCGCATCGCCCAGTCGATGGCGCGCAGCAGGTCGGCGCCGTACACGGCGGCGTCGCCCAGCGAGGTGGCGCTCGGCATGTTGTCGGCCTTCACGCGGGCGGCGGATTCCAGCGGCTTGCGGCCGGTGGCCATCCAGTAGAGCACCGCGCCGATGGAGTACAGGTCGGTCCATGGCCCCTGGCGGCCCTGCGAGTGGTATTGCTCGAACGGCGCGAAACCCGGGCTCACGATGTTGGTGAAGTCCTGGTTGGCCGAGACCCGGCGCGCCGAGCCGAAGTCCAGCAGCACCGGCGTGCCGTCGGCGCGCACGTAGATGTTGTCGGGCTTGATGTCGCGGTGCAGGAAGCCCGCCGCGTGCACCTGTTCCAGGCCGTCCAGCAGCGGGTTCAGGATCGACAGCAGGCCGCGCTGCGACAGCGGCGCGTTGTGCGGCACCCAGCGCTTGAGCGGCTCGCCGGTCTCGTACTCCATCACGATGTAGGCGGTGCCGTTGTCGCGGAAGTAGCGCAGCACCCGCACGATGCTGCGGTGGCGGAAGGTGGCCAGCGCGCGCGCCTCGTCCAGGAAGCGTTCCAGCCCCCACTGGTAGCGCTCCGCCGCATCGGCTTCGCCGCCGCGCACTTGCACCGCGTGGTCGGCGCCGCGCGCGGCCAGGTCGCCCGGGTAGTACTCCTTGACCGCCACCGGCAGGTCGAGGTTGCGGTCGCGCGCCAGGTAGGTCAGGCCGAAGCCGCCGCCGCCCAGCGTGCGCTCGATCTCGTATTCCTTGATGCGGTAGCCGGGGGGCAGGGCGGCCGCATCCACGCCGGCCGGCGGCGGTGGCGGGCTCGGACCGGTCACCGGTTCCATGGAGGACGCGTCAATGGTCGCCGATCATCTGCATGGCTTTTTCCAGGCTGCGGCGCATGCGGTTGAACGAGCTGCCCAGCACGGCCACTTCGTCGCGGCCTTTTTCCTTGAACTCGGGCACGCCGAAGTTGCCGGTGCTGATCTTGTCCGCCGCTTCCGACATGCGCCGGATCGGCCGCACGATCAGCCAGCTGAGCATGACGTTGAGCACCACGAACACCGCCGCGAACACGGCGGCCAGCGAGGCCATGAAGGTGGTGAAGGCGCGGTCGGCGTTGCGCAGCGGCACTTCCATCGGCACGGTCACCACCTGGGCGCCGACGATTTCGTTGTGCTTCCAGCCGAAGCCGTTGGCTTCGCCGTAGATCTTGAGCATGGACGGCGGCGCGCTGGCCGCGGTGCTGTGGCACTGCAGGCAGGCCGGGTTGCTCACCTGGATGGGATGCGCGATGAACAGGCTGCGCCCGGTGGACGACTGCCGCTCCGACACGATTTCCTTGACCTCGGCGTTGCCGCGGAACTGGTTGACCAGGTCGGCTTCCCAGTCGAGCGTGCGGTTGCGCGGGTTGGTCGGGTTGAGGGTAGCTTCCTTGTAGCTGTATTCCTTGTACTTCTTGCGCAGGTGGCCGATGGCCTCGGTGGCGGCGAAGGCCGGCACTGTCTGCGGCAGGAACACCTCGTCGAGCTGCTTGATCAGGTGCGGGCGCACCTGTTCCACCGTGTAGGTGCGCACCGAACTCGCCGCTTCCATCATCAGCCGCGCGTCGCGCACCACTTCCTCGCGCGCGTTTTCCATCAGCAGCTGGCGCGACACCATGCCGGCGGCGGCAAAGCCCGCCAGGAACACCACGATCAAGACCAGGTTGAACTTCAGCCTCAGGCCCATTCCCAACTCCTCAATGTCAGTCGATTTTATACATGGGCTCCCCAAAAGCCCACGGGATAATCCGCGCATGTCTTCACACAAAGTGCTGTTCGGATTTCACGCCGTTGGGGTCCGCCTCAAGACCGCGCCCCAATCGGTCGTCGAGGTGTACGTGGATACGGCCCGGCGCGACGCCCGGATGCGGCAGTTCCTGCAAAAGGCGGCCGAGGCCGGCGTGCGCGTGCTGGAGTCGGACGGCCCCAGGCTGGCACGGCTGGCCGGCGGCATCGGCCACCAGGGCGTGGTGGCGCGGGTGCAGCCGCTGCCGCAAGCGCATTCGCTGGACGACCTGCTGGACGGGATCGAGGGCCCGCCGCTGCTGCTGGTGCTGGACGGCGTGACCGATCCGCACAACCTGGGCGCCTGCCTGCGGGTGGCCGACGGCGCCGGCGTGCACGCGGTGATCGCGCCCAAGGACCACGCGGTCGGCGTCAACGCCACGGTGGCCAAGGTGGCCAGCGGCGCGGCCGAGACGGTGCCGTACTTCATGGTCACCAATCTCGCGCGCACGCTGGGCGAGCTCAAGGAACGCAGCATCTGGTGCACCGGCCTGGCCGACGACGCCGACCGCACGATCTACCAGGCCGACCTGCGCGCGCCGACGGCGCTGGTGATGGGCGCGGAGGGATCCGGCATGCGGCAGCTCACGCGCAAGACCTGCGACGCGCTGGTGTCCATCCCGATGCGCGGGGCGGTGGAGAGCCTGAACGTCTCGGTGGCCAGCGGCATCTGCCTGTACGAGGCGCTGCGCCAGAGAACGCCGTGACGGACGGCGTGGGCGAGCTCGGGAAGGTGCGCGGCTGGGTGCGCGCGGCGCGCCGCATCGTGGTGCTGAGCGGCGCCGGCATGAGCGCGGAGTCGGGCGTGCCGACCTTCCGTGATGCGCAGACCGGCCTGTGGGCGAAGTTCCGCCCCGAGCAGCTCGCCACCGAGGACGCGTTCCGCGCCGACCCGAAGATGGTGTGGGACTGGTACGCCATGCGCCGCGAGATGGTCGCCAAAGTGGAGCCGAACGCCGGCCACCGCGCCATCGCCGCCTTCCAGCAGCGCCATCCGGGCCGGCTGACGGTGGCGACGCAGAACGTCGACGGCCTGCACCAGCGCGCGGGCTCGCCGGGCGTGCTGGCGCTGCACGGCAACATCGCCGAGGACACATGGCTGGACGCGCCGCGTGCCTGCTGCACCGAAGCGAACCTGCTGGCGGGCACGCCGCCGCGCTGCGCGGTGTGCGGCAACCTGCGCCGGCCGGCCGTGGTGTGGTTCGGCGAGATGCTGCCGCCCGAGGTGCTGCAGGCCGCACAGGACGCCGCGCTGGACAGCCAGCTGATGCTGGTGGTGGGCACCTCCGGCGTGGTCTATCCGGCCGCCGGGCTGGCCCGCGCCACGCCGGGGCGCGTGGTCGTCGTCAACCCGCAGGCCAGCGACCTCGACGAGGTGGCCGATGCGGTGCTGCGCGGCGGCGCGGCCGTGCTGCTGCCCGAACTGCTGGAAGAGGAACACCCATGAACCCGAGAACACTCGTCGCCGCGCTGGCCGCCTGCGTGCTGCTGGCGTCCTGCACCCAGGAGCAGCAGAACAAGCTGGGCCGCGACATCCAGAACTGGACCGGCACCAACGGCGTGCTGGAGGTCTATTCCGGCGACAAGGTGGTGCGCCGCTTCCTCAAGGTCGACAAGCTCAGCACCGCGCTCGGCACCGACGACGCTTCGCCGCGCTCCTACCGCTACGGCTGGGGCGTGCTGGACGAGAACCTGAACTTCCAGGTGGACCCGGGCGAGAAGCGGGTGTACTTCGAGGTGGGCGGCTTCGGCAGCTACGTGTTCTTCGAGAACCCGCGCTGACGCGCCGTCAGACCCAGCCCAAGGCGCCGACCAGCGCGCCCGCGCCCAGCAGCCACAGCAGGTGCACCCGCGTGCGCCAGACGATGACGGTGGTGACGATGGCGATGGCCCACACCGGCCAGTGCCGCCCGCTGTAGCCGCCGCTCGTGGCCAGGATCCAGCCGGTGGCGAGCAGCAGGCCGATGACGATGGGCGCCATGCCCTGCTTGAAGGCGCGCACTGCGCGCAGCTCGCGGTTGGCGTGGCCCCAGCGCGCCGCCAAGTAGGTCAGGGTGGTGCTGGGCAGCATGATGCCCACCATGGTCACGGCCATGCCGAGCAGCGCCGTCCACAGGCCGCCGGCGTTCAGCCCGACGTTCCATCCGAGCAGCGCGATGAACAGCACGTTGGGGCCGGGCGCGGCCTGGGCGATGGCGATCGAGGCGTTGAACTGCGGATCGGTCAGCCAGTGCTTCTCGTCCACCAGGTAGCGGTGCATGTCCGGCGCGGTGGTGATGGCGCCGCCGATGGCCAGCAGCGACAGCGCGAGGTAGTGCGCGAACAGCGACAGCCAGTCGGCCCAGGCCAGCACGATGCTCATCGGGCGCCTCCCAGCTTGCGATAGGCGACGATGCAGGCCAGCCCGCCCAGCCCGAACAGCACCCAGGCCAGCGGCAGCCGCAGCAGGGCGACGCCGGCGAAGGTCAGCGCGCACAGCACCACGCACAACGCCAGGCCGGCCGGGTTGCGCCGCAGCGCGCCGGACAGCTTCAGGCCGGTGGCGGTGACCAGCCCGGCCGCCACCGCCGCCATGCCGCGCAGCGCACCGGCGACCTGCGGATCGCCCGCGAAGCGCGCGTGCACCAGCGCCAGCAGCAGCACCACGAGCAGCGGCACCACCAGCATGCCGGCCAGGGCGGCGAGCGCGCCGCGCAGGCCGAAGTAGCGCCCGCCGATCATCAGTGCCAGGTTCACCACGTTCGGGCCGGGCATGATCTGCGCCACCGCCCATTCCTCCACGAACTCCTCGCGCGTCATCCAGCGCTTGCGCTCCACCAGCTCGTGCTGCACCACGGCCAGCACGCCGCCGAAGCCCTGCAACGCCAGCAGCGTGAAGGAGACGAACAGGTCGGTGAGGGAGCGGGGCTGGGGGCGCTCGCCGGCCGTGGGCGGCGGCAGCTCGGTGGTTGGGCTCATGTCCCGCCGGATTATGACCACGCACCTGTCGGCACGCTGTCAGCGCGCGGCCAGCGGCAGGAAGATGTCGGTCAGCAGGTCCGCCGCGGCGGTGTCGCGCGGATGGTTCAGGTACTCCTCGAACACCGGCCGGTGCGCCGCCGGCAGGCCCGAGCGCACCAGCCAGTGGCCGAACAGCCACCGGTACGCGGCGTGCATGCTGGCGTAGGGGCCGCGGTAGCGCAGCACGGCGCAGCGGATGCCGCCCAATTCGAAGCCCACCAGCGGGGGCCGCGGCTTCGCGCCGGCCGGCAGCGTGAACCCTGCGCGCGCGTCGAGCTGCGCCTCGGGCACGGCGGACGGGTCGTCGTGGTAGACGGCCAGGCAGCGCATGCCCTCGTGCGCGAGGCCCTGTGCCTGCAGGCGCGCGTAGGCGGCCTCGAAGGCCTTGCCGACCAGCATGTACGGGCCCCGGTGGTCCAGGCCGGCCAGCCGCAGGCGCGGCACGCTGCGGATCTCCACCTGGTAGTCGCCGGGCGGGAGGTCCTGGTCCAGCCGGAACGCCGCATGCGCGCCCGCCGCGCGGTAGGCGGCCGGCGCGCTGCCGTAGGCCTGGCGGAACGCCCGCGTGAACGACTGCGCGTTGGGGTAGCCGCAGCGGCGTGCGACCTCGGCCACCGGCAGCGCGGTGTTGGCCAGGTAGCCGGCGCCGCGGTGCAGGCGCACCCGCCGCAATGTCGCCGCGATGGTTTCGCCGTACAGCCCGTGGTAGACCCGGTGCCAGTGGTAGGGCGACAGGTGCGCCACCTCGGCCAGCCGGTCCAGGCCGATGTCTTCGCCCAGGTGGTCGTGCAGGTACGCCACCACGCGGCCGAGGCGCTCCTGGTAGTCGAGCCAGCCGTGCGGCCTGTTCACCCGCGCGCCTCGCGCAGCCCCACCAGGATCTCGATGCCGCCGTCCGGGCGGTAGTGCTCGTAGTCGGCCACGAAGGTCCGGTCCAGGTCGGTGCGCGCCCAGATCTCCTGCCAGGCGGCGCCCACCAGGTCGTGCCGGCCGGCGGGCACGTCGAACGCCGCGCAGCGCGAGGCCGGCGCCACGGCCCGCACCATGCCCGGCGGCAGCGGCGTGCCGGGCGCGGCCGGCGCGCCGATCACCAGCGAATAGACGCCGCGGTTGTCGCGCCCGGCGTTCTCGAAATGCGTGTAGACGGCGTAGACCTCTGGCGCCGGCTGGGGTGGCAGCTGTTCCAGCACGCGCTCGCGCGAGAACCGCTCCCAGTGTTGGGGGATGGACCGGAAGGCCTCATCGTTGCTGGTGCGCAGCTCGATGCCGATGACGTGGATGGCCTGCTCCTGGTGGACGATGCGCATGACGGGCTCCTTGCGTGAATGTGCATGGAACTCTAGGGCGCGCGGCCGGACGATTCTTGCGCAGTTGCGCCCCGCTCAGAGCTTCAGTGTCCAGACCTCGCTCACCAGGTCCTGGCCATAGGCGCGGTTCGGCTCGCTGGACTTCAGCACGAAGCCGCGGTTGCGGTAGATGGCGCGCGCGGCGTCCAGGTTGCTCTGCGTCCACAGCCGCAGGGTGCGGTAACCCTTGGCACGCGCGAAGGCGATGCATTCGTCCACCAGCCGGCCGCCCAGGCCCAGGCCGCGCGCCCCGGGCGCCAGGATCAACAGCCGCAGCTGGGCGACGGTGGCCGAGCGGCGCACCACGAACACCGAGCCGACGCGCTGGCTGTCCAGCTCGGCGATCCAGCCCTTGTCCCAGGCCGGGTCGAAGTTCCTGATGAATTCCGCCGCGACCTCGGCCACCAGCGCCTCGAATTCGATGGTGAAGCCGTATTCGCGCGCGTAGATCTCCGCATGCTGCTGCACCACCCAGCCCATGTCGCCGGGCCGCGGATCGCGCAGCAGCACCTCGCGCTTCGCCGCGGCGGCGGCGCCGGCATCCGGATCGAGCAGGGCCTGCACCGTCTGCAATGCTTCCACCAGCCGGGGCCGCGCCTCGGGCGGCATGGTGGCCAGCAAGGCGGCCGTCTCGTCGCGCGAGCGCTGCTGCAGCGGCGCGAAGGCGGCATGGCCCTTCCTGGTCATGCGCAGCAGGCTTTGCCGGGCGTCGCGCGGCGAGGTCGTGCGCGTGATCCAGCCCTGCGTCTCGAAGCGGCGCAGCATCCGGCTCAGGTAGCCGGCGTCCAGCCCGAACTCGCGCACCAGGTCGGCGGCGGCCAGCTGCTCGCGGTGCGCCAGCTCGTACAGCACGCGGATCGCGCTCAGGCTGAAGTCGGTGCCCAGGTAGCGGTCCAGCACGCCGATGCGCTGGGTGTAGAAGCGGTTGAAGGCGCGCACGGCCTTGACCTGGGCGGCGGGAATCGGCGATACAACGGCTGCGTCCATGCCGCCCAGTGTCCGGCAATTACTTGCCTCAGTCAACTAATCGACTGGCTGCTTCATCCCCTGCTGATCGACACGCCGCCGTCCACCAGCATGGCCGCGCCGGTCATGAACGACGACCGCCCGCCGGCGAGGAACAGCGCCGCCTCGGCCAGCTCTTCGGGTTGCGCGGTGCGCTTGAGTGCATGCAGCGCCTCGACGCCGGCCCAGGCCTCGGGCGTGCCGTTCATCGCGCGCGCCATCGGCGTGTCGGTGCCGCCGGGCAGCAGCGCGTTGACGCGCAGGCCCTGCGCGCCGAACTCCGCGGCCAGCGCCTGCGTCAACCCGATCAGCCCCGACTTGCTGGCCGCATACGCCGCCGCGCCCGGAATGCCGACCGTGTGGCCGACGAAGGTGACGGTGAAGACGAGCGAGCCGCCGCCGCGCGCGAGCATGGCCGGGATCTGGTGCTTGGCGCCCAGGAAGGCGGCCGTGAGATTGGTGTCCACCGCCTCCTGCCAGCCGGCCAGCGACAGGCCCGGCGTCGGGCCGAGCTCGCCGAACGAGCCGGCGTTGTTGAAGGCGATGTCGAGCCCGCCGAAATGCTCTTGCGCGTGGTCGACCAGCGCGCGGGCGAAGGCCTCCTCGCGCACGTCGCCGGCCACCGCGACGGCCTTGCCGCCCTGCGCGCGGATTTCCTCGACCAATGCGTCGAGGCCGGGCTTGCCGCGCGCGCCCGCGACCACGGCCGCGCCGTGCCGCGCGAACAGCAGCGCGCTGGCGCGGCCGATGCCCGAGCTGGCGCCGGTGACGATGGCGACCTTGCCTGTGAGTTCATGCATGTACTGCTCCTTGTGTTGAACGAGGGGCGCAGTCTGCGTGCGCGGCGCGCGGCGCACTGGCCGGTTCCGGACCGGCGATTGCAAGGGGTGCGATGCGCGAGGTACACTTAACCTTCAAGTTAAGTTTCTCGTCCACAGCGGCACAGCCGGAAAAACACAGCCATGCAATTCGCTTCCAAGATCGTTCCCTGCCTCTGGTTCGACGGCCAGGGCGAAGAGGCCGCGCGCTTCTACACCGGCATCTTTCCCGACTCGCGCATCACGCACGCCAACCCGATGACGGTGGCGTTCGAGCTGTCCGGCCGGAGCTTCACCGCGCTGAACGGCGGGCCGATGTTCAAGTTCAACGAGGCCGTGTCGCTGCAGGTCATGTGCGACTCGCAGGAAGAGGTCGACCGCTACTGGGACGCGCTGTCGGCCGGCGGCTCCGAGCAGCAGTGCGGCTGGCTGAAGGACCGCTTCGGCCTGTCGTGGCAGGTGGTGCCCAAGGGGATGATTCCCCTGATGACCTCCGGCGACGCCGAGAAGACCCAGCGCACCGTCGCCGCGCTGATGCAGATGAAGAAGCTCGACCTCGCGGCGCTGCAGCGCGCCTTCGACGGACAATGAAGGAGCACGCCATGGATCCCGTCGTTCATTTCGAAATCCCCTTCGACGACCGCGAGCGCATCGCGCGGTTCTACCGGGCCGTGTTCGGCTGGGAACTGCAGATGCTGGGCGAGGAGATGGGCGACTACGTCGTCGTCACCACCGCCACAACCGACGCCAAGCCCGGCGCGCCGGCCGGCGCCATCGGCGGCGGCTTCTTTCCGCGCAAGGCCGACTGGCCGGTGCAGTATCCGTCGGTGGTGGTCGCGGTGGAGGACGTCGCGGCCTCGATGATCAAGGTGAACGCCGCCGGCGGCGAGGTGCTGGGCGAGCCGATGGACATTCCGGGCATCGGCACCTACGTGTCCTTCATGGACACCGAAGGCAACCGCCTGAGCATGCTGCAGCCGCTGCCCATGCAGCAGGGCTGAAGGCCACGCGATGCAATGCGACCCGGAGGTCCTGGACCGCGTGTTCTCGGCGCTGTCGGACGCCACGCGGCGCGGCGTGATCGAGCGCCTGATGCACGGGCCCTCCAGCGTCAGCGAACTGGCCGCTCCCTGCGACATGTCGCTGCCGGGCTTCATGAAGCACCTGCGCGTGCTGGAGGACGCCGGCCTGGTGGTGCGCGCCAAGGAGGGCCGCACGGTGCGGTGCGAACTGGCGCCGCAGGCGCTGGAGGATGCGGCGATGTGGCTGGCCCATTACGAGAAATTCTGGAACGCCCGGCTCGACGCGCTGGGGCGTTATCTGTACCACCAGGAGGAAGTCCATCCATGGCCGCCAGACCCGCAAATTCCGCAAGCTCCAACAATCCCGAAGGCTCCCTCGACGGCAGGCCGCGGCTCCACCTCACCCGCCGCTACCCCGTCGCCTGCGAAAAAGTCTGGCGGGCCTGGACGGACCCGCAAGTCCTGAGCAGCTGGTTCGGCCCCGGCGACACCCAGCGCGTGGACAGCGCCGAACTCGACGTGCGCGAAGGCGGCAGCTATCACGTGCGCTTCTTCACCGAGGACGGGCAGGACCACGACGTGGCGGGCGTCTACCAGGAGGTGGTGCTCCACCGTAAGCTGTCCTTTACCTGGGCCTGGAAAAGCACGCCGGACCGCGTGTCGCTGGTCACCATCGCCTTGCGGCCGGTGGACGGCGGAACCGAGCTGGATTTCGTGCACGAGCGCTTCTTCGACCGGCAGGCCTGCGACAACCACGCGCGCGGCTGGACGGCGTCTTTCGCCAAGCTGGGTGCGCAGCTCGCCGGCTGAGTTCCTGACATCAGCATGGCAGCAGGCATTCCCACGCCGCTCGTGGGTCTTCACAGCTCGTTAACATGCGCGGCTGCGCCCGCGCACGCGGGCAACATAACTCCAAGGATGTACGCATGATTTTGCTTCGGACGCCCGCAGGGCGCTTGTCGGGGGGAGTTTCCGTTGTGGCGGCACTGGTGGCGGTGCTGGCCGGCTGCGGCGAGAGCCGCGGCGAGGGCGGGCCGCCCGGCATGGGCGGGCCGCCGCCGCAGGTGAACGTGGTCACCGTGCAGCCGCAGACGCTGCCCGTGACCTTCGAGTACACCGGGCAGACGCAGGGCTCGCGCGAGGTCGAGGTGCGCGCGCGCGTCACCGGCATCCTGCTCAAACGCAATTACAACGAGGGCACGGCCGTCAAGGCCGGCCAGTCGCTGTTCACCATCGACCCGGCGCCGTTCCGCACCGCGCTGGCCAAGGCCGAGGCCGACCACGCCGCGGCGCTGGCGCGCGAAGCCAACGCGCGCCGCCTGCTGGAACGCATGAAGCCGCTGGCCGAAACCGGCGTGGTGAGCAGGCGCGACTATGACGACGCGCTGTCGGCGCAGGACGTCGCCGCGGCCGACGCCAAGTCCGCCGCCGCCAAGGTGACGGAAGCCAGGCTGAACCTGGGCTACACGCAGGTCACCGCGCCGGTGTCCGGCCTGGCCGGCGGCGCGCCCAAGTCCGAGGGCAGCCTGGTGTCGGGGCCCGACGTGCTGCTGGCCACCATCGTGCAGACCAACCCGATCCGCGCGGTGTTCGGCATCCCCGATGCCGAGCAGGGCCGCATGCAGGCCGACATCCGCGAGCGCAAGCTGGTGCTGCCGCCCGGCGGCTTCACCGTGCAGGTGCTCGCGGCCGACGGCACGCCACTGGCCTCGGGCGGCCGCGTGCAGTTCAGCGAACCGCTGGTCAACGCGGCCACCGGCACGGTGCGCTCGCAGGCCGAGCTGCCCAACCCCGACCAGCGCATCAAGCCCGGCCAGTTCGTGCGCGTGCGCCTGTCGGGTGCGCAGCGCCCCGACGTGGTGCAGGTGCCGCAGCGCGCCGTGCTGGAAGGCCCGCAGGGCAAGTTCGTCTACGTGGTGGCGCCCAGCGACAAGCCGGAGATGAAGGGCGCGCTGGTCGCGACCTCGCGCCCGGTGCAGGCCGGCGAGTGGACCGACATGCCCGCCGGCAAGGGCTGGGTGATCCGCGACGGGCTGCGCGCCGGCGACCGGGTGATCGTCGACGGGCTGATGCGCATCGGCCCCGGCGCGCCGGTGCAGATCGCCGCCGCGCCCGCGGCCACGCCCGCTTCCGGTGCGGCCAAGCCCGCTTCGGCGCCTGCGTCGGCGCCCGCCAAGCCGGCGTCGAAGTAAGAGGAAGGGCCGGACCGCATGTTCTCCCGCTTCTTCATCGACCGCCCGATCTTCGCGGCGGTGCTGTCCATCTTCATCACCATCGCCGGCCTGGCCGCGATGCGTTCGCTGCCGATCGCGCAGTACCCCGAGATCGCGCCGCCGGTGGTGCAGGTGCAGGCCATCTACCCCGGCGCCAGCGCCGAGGTGCTGGAGCAGACCGTCGCCGCGCCGATCGAGAACGCGATCAACGGCGTGGAAAAGATGCTCTACATGAGCTCCACCTCGGCCGGCAACGGCGTGGTGCAGATCCAGGTGACCTTCGAGATCGGCACCGACGTCAACCAGGCCGCGCTCAACGTCAACAACCGCGTGAAGCAGGCCGAGCCCAAGCTGCCGCAGGAAGTGCGCAGGCAGGGCGTAACGGTGGAGAAGGGCTCCTCGTCCTTCCTGCAGGTGCTGGCGTTCTACTCGCCCGACGGCCGCTACGACGACATCTACACCAGCAACTACGTCACGCTGAACGTGCTGGACCAGTTGAAGCGCGTGCCCGGCACCACCAACGTGCAGATCTTCGGCGCCAAGGACTACGCCATGCGCGTCTGGCTGAAGCCCGACAAGCTGGCGCAGCTGCGCCTCACCACCTCGGACATCGCGCGCGCCATCAACGAGCAGAACGCGCAGTTCGCGGCCGGCAAGGTCGGCCAGTCGCCCACCGGCGGGCCGCAGGAGCTGGTCTACACCGTCACCACGCAGGGCCGCCTGTCCGAGCCGGCGCAGTTCGAGGAGATCCTGGTGCGCTCGAACCCGGACGGCTCGGCCGTGCGGCTGCGCGACGTGGCGCGGGTGGAGCTGGGCGGCAAGGACTACGACTTCATCGGCCGCATCAACGGCCAGCCGGCCACCCTGGTCGGCGTGTTCCTGCAGCCCGGCGCCAACGCGCTGGACGTGGCCAAGGAAGTCAAGACGGTCACCAAGGAGCTGGCGTCGCGCTTCCCGGCGGGGCTGACCTATTCCATTCCCTACGACACCACGCGCTTCGTCGAGGTGTCGATCCGCGAGGTGATCAAGACCCTGGCCGAGGCCATGGTGCTGGTGTTCCTTGTGGTGTTCATCTTCCTGCAGAACTGGCGCGCCACGCTGATCCCGACGCTGGCGGTGCCGGTGTCGCTGATCGGCACCTTCGCCGGCCTGCTGATGCTGGGCTACTCGATCAACACGCTGACGCTGTTCGGCATGGTGCTGGCCATCGGCATCGTGGTGGACGACGCCATCGTGGTGCTGGAGAACGTCGAGCGGCTGATGCACGAGGAGCACATGCCGGCGCGCGAGGCCGCCGTGCAGGCGATGCGGGAGGTCACCGGGCCGATCATCGCCATCGTGCTGGTGCTGTGCGCGGTGTTCGTGCCGATCGCCTTCCTGGGCGGCCTGACCGGCGAGCTGTACCGGCAGTTCGCCATCACCATCTCGATCGCGGTGGTGATCTCCGGCATCGTGGCGCTGACGCTGACGCCGGCCCTGTGCGTGCTGATCCTCAAGCGCGAGCAGAAGGGCAGCAACCGGGTATTCGACGCCTTCAACCGCGGCTTCACCAGCGTCACCCGGCGCTACACCACGGGCGTGGGCTTCATCATCCGGCGCGGCGGCATCGCGGCGCTGCTGTTCCTGGGCATGGTGCTGGTGACCGCCGGCCTGTGGCGCGTGACGCCGGGCTCGCTGGTGCCCGACGAGGACCAGGGCTTCTACATCGCCGCCGTGATCCTGCCCGACGGCGCTTCGCTGCAGCGCACCGACAAGGTGGTCAACGAGGTGCTGCAGGTCATCAAGTCCAACCCCAACAACCTGGACGCGATCTCCTTCGCCGGCTTCGATTTCCTGGGCGGCGGCTTCCGCAACAACGCGGCCACCATCTTCGTGACGCAGAAGCACTGGGACGAGCGCGAGGTGCCGGTGCAGGCGCTGGTCGGCGAGCTGTTCATGAAGACCGCGGGCATCAAGGAGGCGCTGGTGCTGGCCTTCAACCCGCCGCCGATCTTCGGCCTGGGCAACGCCGGCGGCTTCGAGTTCTACATCCAGAACCGGGGCGAGGGCGGCGCCGCGCGCCTGTCGGAGGTGACGCAGAAGTTCCAGGGCGCGGTGGCGCAGTCCAAGCTGCTGGCCGGCGTGCAGACCCTGTGGCGCGCCTCCACGCCGCAGCTGTTCGTGGACGTGGACCGCTCGCGCGCCAAGGCGCTGGGGGTGCCGGTGGACACCGTGTTCGACACGCTGTCGGCGACGCTCGGCTCCTACTACGTCAACGACTTCAACAAGTTCGGCCGCACCTGGCAGGTGCTGATGTCGGCCGATCCGTCCTACCGCAAGCAGCCCGACGACATCGGCCGCATGTGGGTGCGCTCGGACAAGGGCGAGATGGTGCCGGTCTCGGCCATCGCCAACGTGCGCTATTCGGCCGGCCCGGAGTCGCTGGACCGCTTCAACAACCTGCCGGCGGTCAAGCTGTTCGGCCAGGGCGCGCAGGGCGTGAGCTCGGGCCAAGCCATCGCCGAGGTCGAGCGCATCGCCAAGGAGACGCTGCCGCCGGACTTCAGCTACGACTGGGGCGGCGCCTCGTTCCAGGAGAAGCGTTCCAGCGGCACTTCCGGCCTCGCGCTGGTGCTGGGCGCGGTGATGGTGTTCCTGATCCTGTCGGCGCAGTACGAGCGCTGGTCGCTGCCGCTGTCGGTGCTGCTGGCGCTGCCGTTCGGCACTTTCGGCGCGCTGGCGGCGGTGTGGCTGCGCGGCATGACCAACGACGTGTATTTCCAGATCGGCCTGGTCACGCTGCTGGGGCTGGCGGCGAAGAACGCCATCCTGATCGTCGAGTACGCATCGCTGAAAGTGAGCGAGGGCATGACGGCCTCGGCGGCTGCGCTGGAGGCCGCGCGGCTGCGCTTCCGGCCGATCGTGATGACCTCGCTGGCCTTCATCCTGGGCGTGCTGCCGCTGGCCTTCTCGCACGGCGCGGGCGCCGGCGCGCGGGTGTCGGTCGGCACCGGCGTGATGGGCGGCATGCTGGCCGCCACCTTCCTGGCGATCTTCTTCGTGCCGTGGTTCTTCCGCGTGCTGGTCGACCGCCGCCTGCGCGAGCGGCGCAGCACCGATGAGCTTCGCGCCGAAGCCCGGCTGGCGCACGAGCAGGCCACGGGGGCGCAAACCGCCTGAAGCGAGACATTTTTCATGTCAGCCAAGCCCGGCCGCGTGCCGGGCTTTTTTTGGCCTGCTTAGCCTTGTTACGTATCTTCTGTTGTTTCTTAAATCTAAATATTTATCTCATTAACCTGCCGTTACGGCATTTCGGGATAAGTTGGCAGTTCTTCCTGTTTTGATCGTAGGCGTGCTCCTACACAACGCGAGGCGCCTCAGCCATTCGCAGAATCCGTTTCGCCACAGGGGAGACCCTGCGGGGACCGGCAACCGAGATAACAAGCCAAGGATTCGGCGGCCGAGAGGAGTCAACGATGCACCGCCCCGGACCACGTGCTGAGCACGGTCCACGAGCGAGCGCACAACCACGGAATTCTTCGCAATGCATCGTCGTGCATTCGTGTTGGCGCCAGCCTGCGCCGCAGTTGCTGCCTACGCCGCGCGTAACAAGCCCACCTTTCCGCCGGTGCCCGCGCCGTCCCCTGCACCCGCACCGGCTCCCGCGCCCGCACCGGCTCCTGCGCCGGCGCCCGCACCGGCCCCGACCACCGGCATCGACGTGATCGCGCAGATCGCCTCGCTGCGCATCACCAGCGGCCCGTACGCCGGCGGCTTCGTCATCGCCCCGAACGGCAAGTTCAACTGGTACTTCGCCCAGTTGGGGCTGCTGCCCATCGTGCAGTACCTCAGCGCCGCCAACCTGGAAACATACATCCGGCCGTACCTGGACCTGTACCTGCGCAGCCTCAACGCCGACTACAGCATCGACGACGTCAATTTCCCGATGGGTTCGTACGACTACGGCAACTACCAGAAGGTGCTGTCCGACTCCGACGACTCGTACGCCGCCACCTTGCTGTCGCTGGCCGCGCGCTACCTGCACGCCAGCAACAACTGGTCCTGGTGGGACGCCAACAAGGCAACACTGAAGACCATCGCGTACCGCAACATCGCGATGGCGGTGAAGCCCAACGGGCTGACCAGCGTGTTCCAGCCGGGCCGCAACAGCGCCAACTCGATCGGCTACCTGATGGACAACTGCGAGGCCTACCGGGGCCTGCGCGACTTCGCTGGCGTGCTGCGCGAGCGCGGCGACGCCGACGCCGGCTACTACGACGGTTTCGCCACCGGCATCGGCAATGCGCTGGCCAGGCTGTTCAAGTCCACCTCCGCGGCCTTCACGCCGGGAGACGCCTATCCGTCCACGCTGAACATCTTCTATCCGGGCACCACCTGCCAGGTATTCGCCCAGGGCTTCGGCGTGAGCGAATGCGCGCCGCTGTTCGATTCGGCCTGGAACTACCTGAACACCTATTCGCCGAACTGGGAAGACGGGCGCTACGACGCGTACGCATGGGGCGTGCTGGGTTACGTGGCTGCCAAGCGCGGCATGCATACCCAGGCCAAGGCACAGATGGCGACCATCGAAAAGCAGTTCGCCACCAACCGCGCGCTGGTGACGATCAACGAGCTGGGCTTCTACCAGCGCATGCGCAGCGTGCTGGCGGGCGGCGCCGACGCCTGAGCGGCGGCAGCGTCCGCGCGGCCTTCCTCAGGCCGCGAGCGGCATGTGGCCGGGGTGGCCCCGCTCCGCGCGCTCGGTGGTGGACGTGCCCGCGCGCGGCGGCAGGCCGCCCATCCCGTCGCCCGCGCCGCCGTCCTGCTGCGCGCGCAGTGCCTCGTAGCAGCCGCAGGCGCGTGCCCGCAGCCCGCGCGGATCCAGCAGCGTGAAGCGGCCGCGGCGGCAGGCGATCAGCCCGGCGTCGCGCAGGCGCCCGGCGGCCTCGGTGATGCCCTCGCGCCGCACGCCCAGCAGGCCTGCCACCATGTCCTGCGTGCTGACGATCTCGCGCACCGCCATGCGGTCGGCGGTAGCCAGCAGCCAGCGCGCGAGCTGCTGCTCGATCGAGTGGTGGCGGTTGCACAGCGCCGCCTGCGCCATCTGCGCCATCAGCGTGTGCGTGTAGCGAAGCAGTGCATGCATGGTGGCGCCGCCGCGCGCGAACTCCTGCGCCAGCCGGGTACCGTCCAGCGCCAGCATGGTGCCGGGCAGCTGCACCGTGCTGCGCAGCCAGGGCGCGTCGCCGCCGGTGATCAGTGAAATGCCGACCATGCCTTCCGGCCCGACCAGTGCCACCTGTGTGGATTCGCCGCTGGGCGACATCTGGCGGACCGAGGCCATGGCGGTCACCGGGAAATAGGCGCGCCGCGCGGTGCCATGCACCGGGTCCAGCGATTGACCCGCGCGCACCTGCACCAGGTCGACCGCAGGCAGCAGCCTCAGCCGCGCGTCGGTGGACAGTGCCGCCAGCAGGCGGTTGCGCTGCAACAGCGGCGTGGACAGCGCCGTGCGCGATGTGTCGAAGTCATCCTGGGTGTCCATGTGGGCACTCTGAGTCGCGGGCGTGCACAAGTTTGTGGGAAAACGAACCATCCCCGCGTCGGTGCTGTCCGAGGCAGCGGCACACATCCGTGACAGATGACGCCCGCCTGCCTATAGGCGGCAGGCCTTGTTTGCCTTGCTGAAGTCCGGCGGATGTAGGACGGGCTTGATAACGGCGGTTCACGGTGCGGTAGCCCACACAGGGCGCCCTCATCCGCCACCAGTATTCGGGCCTCGCAAGACAACGCCCGGACACACACCCCACATGGACACTCTCGCCGCCGCGGCCCCTCCCGCGCTGGGATCGATTCACGCCTCGCCCGTATCGGCTGTGCTTGCACTGCTGCTGGGCCTGATCGTGCTGGTGATGATCGCCTACGGCGTGCGCCACACGGTGTTCACCTTCAGCCGCCTGTTCGGCCGGCAGCGCCAGCCCTACCTGGACATCGGCGTCGCCGCCTGGCCGCGCATCACGGTGTTCATCGCCGCGCACAACGAGGAAAAGGTGATCGCCGGCTGCATGGACGCGCTGCTGCGCACCGACTATCCGCGCGACAAGCTGCGCATCGTGCCGGTCAACGACCGCTCGCAGGACGGCACCCGCGCCATCATCGACCGCTACGCCGCCCGCCATCCCGAGCTGTTCGTGCCGTTCCACCGCACGGGCGGCAAGCCCGGCAAGTCGGCGGCGCTGAAGGACGCGCTGTCGCTCGCCGAGGGCGACATCGCCATCATCTTCGACGCCGACTACGTGCCGCCCAAGGGCCTGCTGCGCCAGCTGGTGGCGCCGTTCTTCGACCCCGAGGTCGGCGCCGTGATGGGCCGCGTGGTGCCGGCCAACGCCGGCAGCAACCTGCTCACGCGCCTGCTGGACCTGGAGCGCTCGGCCGGCTACCAGGTCGACCAGCAGGCGCGCATGAACCTGCGCGGCGTGCCGCAGTACGGCGGCACGGTGGGCGGCATCCGCCGCTCGGCGGTCGACGCCGTGGGCGGCTGGCACGACGACGCGCTGGCCGAGGACACCGACATCACCTTGCGCCTGCTGGTGGGCGGCTGGAAGACGGTCTACAACAACCGCGCCGAGTGCTACGAGGAGGTGCCCGAGGAATGGTCGGTGCGCATCCGCCAGGTGCGGCGCTGGGCCAAGGGCCACAACCAGGTGCTGTGGCGCTGCTGGCGCCCGCTGCTCACCAGCCCCTACCTGCAGCTGCGCGAGCGCATCGACGGCCTGATGCTGCTGCTGGTGTTCACCGTGCCGCCGCTGCTGCTGGTGGGCTGGGTGCTGGCGCTGGTCCTGTACTACCTCAACGGCGGCGCGCTGGTGGCGCTGTTCATCCCGATGCTGGCGCTGGTGGCGTACGGCGCGCTCGGCAATTTCGCGGCCTTCCTGGAGATCGTGGTGGCGGTGCTGCTGGACGGCCACCGCCGCCGCATCCGGCTGCTTCCCATCAACCTGCTGTGTTTTCTCGTGAGCCTGTTCGCGATCTCGCGCGCGCTGGTGGAGTCGGTCACCGACCGCCTGCTCGGCCGTGAGCTCGTCTGGCACAAGACCCTGCGTTACCGAAAGGCGGCCCTGCCATGACCATCGAAACCGCGGCTTTCGCCACCCTGTTCACGCTGCTGTGCATCGGCATGCTGCTGCTGCCGTTCGGCCCGTCCTGGAGCGAATGGCGCCGGCCCACCGATGCCGGCCCGCTGCCGGTGCCGGAAGACGGCACGCAGGACCCGATGTACCTGGCCGACCGCTTTCGCGAACGCATGGCGCTGCTGCGCCCGGGCGGCCCCGAAGCCGGCTGGCAGCCGATCGGCGAGCTGGACCTGCTGGATGCCGAACCCGACGCGCGGCACCGCAACCTGCCGGTGCTGGCGGTGGACCCGGTGCGCACGCTGGGCGCGGTGCACAGCATGCGGCCGCTGTACGCCACGGCCGACCTCGAGATGCGCGGCGGCGGCGTGTTCTCCGAAGTCATGTCCGAAGGCCGGCTCGACCTGGGCCCGCGCAGCCGCGTGGCCGGCTGGGCGCACGCCGACAAGAGCGTGCACCTGGGCGAGCACAGCGTGGCGGTGCAGCGCGTGTCCTCGGCCGGCGACGTGCAATTGGACCGTGGCTGCTGCTTCGAGCGGGTGCACGCGCCGGTGGTGCGCTTCGGACGCGCCGTGAATCCGGCGTCGGCGGACGGCCGGCAGCGCGCGCGCGCCGACTTCGCCGAGCTGCCGGGCGCGGTGAAGCGCACCGACACGCTGTACCGCGTGGAGGGCGACTGCACGCTGCCCGACGACTGCCACTTCACCGGTTCGCTGGTGGTGACCGGCACGCTGTCGATCGGCGCCGGCACGCTGGTGGAAGGCGACGTCAAGGCGCGCAAGGGTGTGCTGGTGGGCCCGGGCGCCAGCGTCACCGGTTCGGTGATCTGCGACAACGGCATCCACGTGATGCGCGACGCCGAGATCGGCGGGCCGATGGCGAGCGAAACCCACCTGCTGCTGGCTGCCGGCGTGCGGCTGGGCCGCCCCGACGCGCCGACCACGGTGAACGCCGGCGCGATCATCGCGCAAGAGGGCGTGGTCGCGCACGGCACCGTCTGGGCGCGCCAGGCCGGCGTCGTCTGGGGAGTGCCCGGATGACGCGGCGCTGGCTGTGCTGCGCCGCGCTGCTGCTGTCCTGCGTCGTGGGGCACGCGCAGGCGGTCGCCCTGGACCTCTCGGGCTACACCGACGATTCGGGCGCGATCACCATCCAGAGCAAGGGCGCGACGATCGATCCGTACTTCACGCTGCAGGCACTGCTGCTGGCGCAGGAGCACGGGCTGGACGTCTCGCGCGAGGTCGCGCGCTGGACCGACTGGCTGATGCCGCGGCAAAAGCCCGACGGCACCTTCGATCGCTTCTGCCGCCAGGGCGCGGCCTGGGCGCCGTGCAAGACGGCCGATGCCGACGACTCGCAGCTGGCGCTGTGGATGAAATTCCTGGAAACCAACCCCACCGAGCTGAAGCGCAACCCGGCCTGGCAGAAAAGCCACGCGGCGGCGCGCCAGAGCCTGAAGCGCCTGGAGGACAAGGGCCGCGGCATCTACATGGTGTCGCCGGTGTACCTGCACGGCCTGTTCATGGACAACCTGGAGGTGTGGAGCTATGCGCCGGCGCGCACCGGCGTGCAGAGCGATGCGCAGCCGGACTTCGGCCGCGCGATCCACAAGGTGTTCTGGGACGAGGGCGCGAAGCGCTACCAGGTATCCACCCAGCTGGAACAGCGCACGGCCGAGCCCGCCTTCTACCCGGACGCGGTGGCGCAGATCTTTCCGCTGCTGGTGAAGTTTCCGCACATCCCCGGCGGCGAGCAGGCCTGGTACGCGCAATGGATGAAGCGCCACCGCGCCGAGTGGCTCAAGCAGGTGAAGACCGATTTCGCCTGGGGCCTGGTCGCCGTGGTGGCGCTGGACCAGAACGACAAGCTGGCCGCGCGCTGCTGGCTGCGCACCGCGCTGCCGGCGCGCCACGGCCCGCACTGGACCGTGACCGACGAAGTCGCCGCGCAGATTCTGAAAAGCAAGTCCGTCACGCCGGCGGACGCGAGGGAAAGCTGCCAATGAAAACGTACCTGTCCATCATGGGCACGCGGCCCGAAATCATCAAGATGGCGGTGCTGCACCGCGTGCTGAAGGAGCGCGGCGACCGCTCGCTGGTGCTGCACACCGGCCAGCACGGGGAGATGGCCGACGTGCTGTACCGCTTCTTCGACATGGTGCCGGACCTGCGCATCGACCTGCGGCGCAGCTCGCCCGGCCTGGCGCACCTGACCGCGCTGCTGCTGGAGAACGTGGACCGCGTGATCGAGGAGACCCAGCCCGACGTGGTGCTGGTGCAGGGCGACACCACCTCGGCCTTCGTCGGCGCGCTGGCCGGCTACTACCACGACAAGCCGGTCGGCCACGTGGAAGCCGGCCTGCGCACCGGCACCCGCGACCCGTTTCCGGAAGAGAAAAACCGCGAAATGATCGGCCGCCTGGCGGCCTGGCATTTCCCGCCGACCTCGCAGTCGCGGCTGAACCTGCTGAACGAAGGCGTGCCCGACGAGCGGATTTTCGAGGTCGGCAACACCGTGATCGATGCCGCGCTGTGGGTGCGGGACCGCTTGGCCGCCACCGGCTGGGATGCCGGGGAAGCGATGCCGGATGAGCTGCGCCGTTTTCTTGTCGAGCATGACGGACGCCACATCGTGCTGATCACGGCGCACCGGCGCGAGAACTGGGGCGAGCCCATCCGTGGCATCGCCACGGCGGTCGGGCACCTGCTCGGCGATTTCCCGAACGCGGTGGCGGTCTGGCCGGTGCACCCGAACCCGCGTGTACGCGCCGACGTGGAAGCGGTGGTCAACGCGCTGCCGCGTACGTCTCGCTCGCGCATCTGCCTGACCCAGCCGCTGGACTACCCGGCGCTGATGTCGGTGCTGGCGCGCTGCCGCTTCACGCTCACCGATTCCGGCGGCATCCAGGAAGAGGCTTCGGCGCTCGCGCGGCCGGTGCTGATCACACGGAACGCGACGGAACGGCAAGAATTGCTGCTGGCCGGCGGCGCCAGGCTGGTCGGCACCGACGTGCGGCAGATCGTGGAGCAGTCCGCCACGCTGCTGGGCGACGATGCCGCCTGGCGCGCCATGCAGTTGCCGGCCAGTCCGTTCGGCGACGGGCGCTCCGCGCGCCGCATCGCGGACATCCTGGCGACTGTCACCTGAGAAAAACGAAATGAAGAAACTGACGAAACCGACAACGCTCGTGCCCGTGCTGTGCGCCTTGTTCGCGGCCGGGCTCGCGCAGGCGCAGACGAATTCGCAATCGACGCAGCCGGCGTCGCGCACGCTGCAGCCGGCCGGCGCGCAGCAGGACGCGGCGACCCCGGTGCCGCTGCGCGGCTTCGAGGCCTACGTGTCGCACCACAACCTGACGGCCGGCAACCCCGACTGGCGCGAGGCCGGCGTGCGCGGCAGCTACCAGGTGGACAAGCACCTGTTCAACGGCGAGCTGGCGACCATGAAGCGCTGGAACGAATCGGGCACCTATGCCGCCATCGGCGACACCTACACCTTCAACCCGGACTGGTACGGCTCGCTCACCGTGGGGGCGGGCAACGGCGCGGAGTACCTGCCGCGCTGGCGCATCGACGGCTTCATCCACCGCAAGCTGCTGGACAAGAAAAACCTGGTCGGCTCCCTGGGCGCGGGCTACTACCGCGCGCCGGACGGCCACATCGACCGCAACGTGAGCCTGGGCGCCACCTACTACTTCGAGATGCCGCTGGTGGTGCAGGGCGAAGTCAGGTTCACGCACGGCAGCCCCGGCGGCGTGGACACGCGCCAGCACTTCGTGGCCGCCACCTGGGGCCGCGAGAAGCACACCACGCTCACCGGCCGCTACGGCTGGGGCGAGGAGGGCTACCAGTCGATCGGCGCCGGCGCCGTGCTCACCAACTTCCGCAGCAACGAACTGAGCCTGAATGTGCGCCACTGGATCGGCAAGGACTGGGGCGCAGAAGTGGCGGCCGAGCGCTACCGCAATCCCTATTACCGGCGCACCGGCATGACCGCTGGCCTGTTCTGGCAGATTCCATGAACCCCGCCCGGCCGCCCGAAGGGGCTCATACCGCAGCGCGAAGCGCGGAGGTTGCTCAGTGAGCAGTACCGCGCCCTCCCTCTCGCTCAACGCGAACCAGCAACGCGTGCTGGAGGCCGCCACCGCGCTGCTGGAGCAGGCGCGCGGCCAGGTGCAGGGCGCGCCGATGCACCGCAGCCTGCGCCATCTGCGGCTGGGCCCGGCGGTGCTGCTGGAGATGGCGGCCGTGACCGTGGTGCTGATGGCCGCCATGGCACTGGCGCGGCCGGCGCTGCTGCACGCCTGGGACATGGTCATCCTGTGGTGGGCGCAGCGGCTGCAGGTGCCGCTGGCGCTGGGCACCGGTGGTGGCGAGCGCGCGTGGATGCTGGCCGACCCGGCGGCGTCGCTGGTGCCGGGCCCGGCCACCGGCGTCATCACGGCGGCCGTGGTGATCGCGGCGTTCGCCGCCACATGGTGGATGAACGACCGCCTCACGCCCATCAAGTACCTGGTGCGCACCCTGTGCGTGGTGCAGGTCAGCGCGCTGCTGTACTTCATGTTCGCGCCGGCCAGCTTTCCCTACACCGTGGGCGGCCACCTGGAGTCGATGCTCGACGCGGGGTACTACCTGATGCTGTCCATGCCGCTGCTGCTGTCGCTGGGCTACGGCGTGCTGCGGCTGCCGCTGCACCAGAAATTCCTGCATCCGCTGGGCATCCTGGCGTACTTCGCCGTCATGCTGCCGCACAAGGCGCTGTTGCACGTGCTGGTGCTGCAGCACTTTTCGGTGCTGTTCATGCCGATGCTGTACCTGTGCTTCGGCCTGGTGTTCGACCTGATGGTGTTCGTGGCCCTTTATTCCTGGATGGTGAGCCGCACGCCCGCGCAGGCCGCGGTTTGAGCCGGGAAGGCGCGCGCGTGGTGCCGGGCCGGCTGCGATCGATCCCTGCCCGCTGGTGGGTGCTGGCAGCGGCGGTGCTGCTCACCGGCGCACTGGCCGGGCTGTACGCGGCCGCGCCGGTGCCGCCGCGCACCCTGGTGCTGCTGGTGCCCGACGGCGCGGCGCTGCGGCAGCCGGTGGCGCAGGCCTGGATCGATGCCGCGCGCGAGGAGGGCCTGCCGCTGCAGGCCATGACCGACGACGCGTTCATGCGCTACAGCGGCAATCGCGATTCCATCGCCGGCGTGATCCTGCCGGACATCGTGCACAAGGCGGCGTCGGACCTGCTGGTGAGCCAGCTGCACAGCTACGTGAAGACCGGCGGCCGGCTGCTGATCGCCTACGACGCGGCGGTGCTGGACACCCACACCGGCGGCTATGCCGCGGGCCAGTCGCGCCTGTCGCAGCTGGCCGGCGTGCGCTACGCCATGTACGACGAGCTGCGCGACCTCACCATCGGCAGCGGGCCGGTGTACGGCAATCACGACACCGAAAAGGAGCTCGGCCTGCAGCCGGGCAAGCTGGACTTCAAGTACTCGTCGGTGCCCGGCATGGGCGAGATGACGACCTACGGTTACGTGAAGCTGCAGCACAGCTACTTTCGCACCGGCACGCGCCACGGCGCGCGCAGCATCATGGCCACGCAGCAGGGCGACGTGGTGATCGGGCACAACCAGTACGGCGACGGCGAGGTGCTGCTGGCCAACCTGCCGCTGGGCTACCTGAAGACGCGCACCGACGGCTACATGCTGCATCGCATGCTGTGGCATTTCGCCGTCGACATGGCCCGGCTGCCGCGGCTGGCGCCGGTGCCCGGCGGCGAGGGCGGGCTGGTGCTGAACCTGCACATCGACTCCAACGCGGCGCAGGCGCCGCTGCTGCAGCTGGAGCAGTGGGGCTGGTTCAAGACCGGGCCGTTCTCGATGCACGTGACGGCCGGCCCGGACACCTACGAGCCGGGCGACCACCTGGGCATGGACCTGGACCACAACCCGGTGATGCAGGAATTCCTGCGGCGCCAGGCCGCGCTCGGCCACGAAATGGGCAACCACGGCGGCTGGAGCCACGACATCTTCGGCGGCCTGGCCACCGAAACCAGGCGCGCCGAGTTCGAGCCCTGGCTGGAAGCAAACAACCGCTCGGTGTCGCGGGCGATCGGCAAGCCGATGCGCGTGTATTCCGCGCCGGAGGGCAACCAGCCGGTGTGGTCCACCAAATGGCTGGAGCGCAACGGCTTCAAGGCCTACTACTTCACCGGCGACACCGGGCTGGGGCCCACGCGCTCGTACTACGAAGGCAAGCGGCCCGAGGGCAATCTCTGGGCCTTCCCGGTGTCCAACTACCTGAAGATCGCCACCTTCGAGGAGCTGGACGATCCCAAGCGGGCCCGCACCTTCACCGGCGACGAGATCGCCGGCTTCCTGATCAGGTTGTCCAACTACGTGGCCGACCAGCGCGTGGCGCGCCTGTTCTACTTCCACCCGCCGGCGGCACCGCGCTACACGGCGGTGATGGAAGGCCTGATGGCCGAGGCCAAGAAGCTCGCCGCGCAGGGGCGCTTCCGCTGGTACACGATGGAGCGGCTGGCCGACTTCATGACCCGGCGCGAGCAGGCCGAGTGGCAGGTGATGCGCGAGGGCCGCAAGCTCACGCTGCATGCCCGCAGCGCGCAGAGCCTGCAGGAGTTGAGCTGGATCTTCCCGGCCACCGCCGCCAGCCGCATCGAGGTGCGCCAGGGCAAGGCCGAAGCGCGCCGGCAGGGCAACGAGTGGGTGGTGACCGCCGGCGACACGCGCGAGCTGGTCGTGGTGCTGCGCTGAGCGCTACATGCGCAGCGGGAACGCGGTGAGGTAGAGCGCCGCCGCCACCGTGCCCAGCGCGAACAGGATGGTGGCGAACAGCAGGTACCAGGGCCAGCCGGTCGCCGGGTGCAGGAAGGCCCAGTCGTCGGCGGGCTCGGCGCGCGCCGGCCGCCGTGGCGCGGGCGACTGCACGCGGTCGATCCAGCGGTCGTGCTCGGCGCGGCGCTCGCTGTCGGCCAGCACTTCGTAGGCCGCGTTGATCGCCGCCATGGCGCGCGCGGCGTTCGCGTTGCCGGGCATCTTGTCGGGATGATAGGTCTGCGCCAGCTTGCGGTACGCGCGGCGGATGCCGTCGGCGCTGGCGCCGCGCTCGACGCGCAGCACGTCGTAGTAGGTGGGCGTCACGGGAGACAGGGAGGAGGGCGTGGCCATCGCTACAAATTTTATAGCTGGGCCAGCCGCTGTGCCATCACAAGCCGTTCAATTTCGTGACGGTCTGTGGATGAGTTGCGAATCCTCAGAACGTGTGAAGATTTCCGAATTCGCCTCCCTCGGGCAAAGCGAGGAGCAGGCCGCGAGCTGCTGCAGCATCTCGCTGAGGCTGGTGTGCTCGGAGCAGCGGAGCACGCGTGGCGTGACTGTGCAGCCACGCCGCCGCCAGTGGCTCAGGCCGGCGCGATCCCCAGGCTGCGCAAGCGCATGAGGTTGTGCGCCAGCGCGTGCCACAGGGCAACGGCACGCGCCTGGAGCAGCCCGCGCACGTAGAACCGGGTCAGGCCACGGCGTCGCAGGTGCGCGTTGACGCACTCGATGGAGGCGCCGCGCTGGATGTACAGCTCCCGCGCCCATTCGGTGGACATGAACTTGCGCCAGTGCGCGGTCTCGGCCGTATCGTCCTTCTTCCACGCGAGCGGATCAATGGCGGGGTTGCGCGTCTGGTAGGGCGGCACGACCGGCTGCGTGCCGCGTTCGTACAGCTCGCGGATCGCCTCGAGCTTGCCGAAGCCGCCGTCGGCCAGCCAGTGCGAGGGCGTGACGCCGTAGCGCTTGTGCACCTGCCGGTGCATGGGCGGCATGTGCTTCATGTCCGTGCCGCTGACCACGTCGATGCCGGCGATCAGCTGGGTCTGCACGTCCACTGCCACCTGCACGTTGAAGGCCGGGCGCCAGCCGCCGTCGGCCATCTTGGTCACGCGCACCTCGGGGTCGGTGGTGCTGACCCGCGGCTGCTGGGTCTGTACCGGCTTGGGGATGATGCGGCCACCACCTCCACCTCCACCGCTCGGCGGACCGTCATCACCACGGCCGCTGCCCTCGCTCTCGTTCTTGCCGCGCCGCTTGGACGGCTTGGGCTGCCTGGGCTCGGGCAGTTTGGCCATGGTCGCCAAGGCCTGCCCCAGGCGCTGCTCGCGCTCGCGGGCACTGCGCTCGCGCGCGGCCTGCTTGCGCCGTGTGCTGGCTGCCGCGTCGTGCTCCAGCTCGCTCCTGAGCGCGCGCACCTGCGCCTGGGCCAGCGCGTGCAGGTACTGCAGCTTGTCCTTGCGCCGGAAGCTCGACGCCTTGGCCCATGCACGCACCCGCAGGCCGTCCTGCGCCACCACCTCCATCGTGACCAGGCCGCGGTCCAGCAGCGAAGCGATCGAGCCGGTCAGCTGCGCATCCAGCCACGCCTCGTGGCGGGTGCGAAAGTCCGACAGCGTGTGGTAGTTGACCCCCACGCCGCCGCAGATCCAGCGGTAGGCGTCATCGCGCTCGCACAGCCGGGCAACCTCGCGCGCCGAGCCCACGCCGTCCACGGTCGCCCACAGCCACAGCGCCACCAGGATCGCCGGATCGATCGCCGGTGCGCCCGCGCGACCGGCCACCGAGCGGATTTGCGCGTACAGCGGCTGCAAGTCCAGGGCATTGACGAATGCCCAGACGGTGCGCGCAGGATGATCGGCCGCCAGCAGCGCATCCAGATGCAGCGGATGCAGTTCCACTTGATTGCGCACCGGCGCCAGTATCCGCGGCGCACCCGCGCTGGCCTCCCCCTTGTCTCGTTGCACCGCCCCAGGCCCGTCGAGTTCACCAAACAGCCCACCCTGGGTCGCCTTGCCGCTTGGCTCGTTGGAGTTGCCGCTCATGACAACCTCAACGGCCCAACAGGCCAATTCGTTCACACCTTCTCAGCGCAGCACCACCCGCCGCAGCGCGTGCGCGATCGCCGCCACGTCCACCGGCTTCACCAGGTGGTCGGCGAAGCCGGCTTCGCGCGTGGCGGCCACGTCGTCGCGCGTGCCGAAGGCGGACACCGCGACGATCGGCACCAGGTGGTGCTGCGGCAGCGCGCGCAGGGCCTCGGCCACGTCGTGGCCGGAACCGTCCTCGCCCAGGTTCAGGTCGGTCACCACCGCGTCCAGCCCGAGGCCTTGCAGCAGCTCGCGCGCCTGCGGATAGCTGGAAGCCGATGCCACCTGCGCGCCCAGCCGCTCCAGGCCGTCGCGCATGGCGGCCGCCACCTCCTCCTCGTCCTCCACGTACAGCACGCGCAGGCCGTCCAGCCGCGGCACGCCGATGGCCTCGCCGAAGTCGGACGGCGGATGCGAGTCGCCGACCAGCCGCGGCAGCTCGACGACGAAGGTCGCGCCGGTGCCCGGGCCCGCGCTCTCGGCCCACACGCGGCCGCCGAAGGTCTCGACCAGGCTGCCGACGATGGCCAGCCCGAGCCCCAGGCCCTTGCCCGACTTGGGCTGGTCGGCGCCCTGGGCGAACGGCTCGAACACGCGCAGCAGGTCCTCGCGGGGCATGCCGGCGCCGAAGTCGCGCACGAAGAAGCGCCAGTGCCCGCGGCTGCTCTGGCCGCCCACCAGCACGTGGCCGCCTTCGCCGCTGAAGCGCACCGCGTTGTCGATCAGGTTGGCGTAGATCTGCTCCAGCCGCGCCGGATCGGCATCGACCATGGCCTGGCCGGGGTGCACGGCGCTCGCGTCGATGGCGACGCCGCGCGCCTGCGCCTGCGTGCTCCAGTGGTCGAGGATGCGCAGCAGCGGCATGGCCGGATCGATCGGCTCGTTGACCACGTGCAGCTTGCCGCTCAGGATGCGCGAGAGATCCAAGAGGTCGTTGATCATGCGCGCCTGCATCGACACCGCATGCGCCAGCCGGTCGACGAACTTGCGCGCGGTGGCCGGGAGGTCGGGCGTGCGCTTGAGCACTTCGGCGCAGGACAGCGCCACCTGCAGCGGCGAGCGCAGCTCGTGCGACACCTTGGCTAGGAACTGGTCCTTGGCGCGGTTGGCCTCCTCGGCCGCGGCCAGCGCTTCCTCGCGCTGGCGCTCCACCGCGCGCTGGTAGCTGATGTCCTGCACCACGCAGCCGACCAGCCGCCCGCCGCCCGGCAGGTCGATGGCGAAATGCTGCGTGAGCAGGTGCCGCTCGGTGCCGTCCTCGTCGGGCCGGGAGACTTCCAGGTCCAGCTGCGACTGGCCGGTCCGCGCGACCGAACGGATCGCGGCGATGGTCTGCGGCGCCATGCGCGCCACCTCCTCCACCTGCCGGCCCAGGTAGTCCTCGGGCGCGCGGCGGGTGATGCGCGCCAGCGCCGGGTTGATGCGGATGAACCGCGCCTGCTGGTCCAGCAGCGCCAGGCCGACCGGGGCGACGTCGAAGAAGCGGTCCAGCAGCGCCGATGCCTGCTGCGCCTGTTCGGTGGTCTTGCCCAGCAGGGCCTCGACCTCCGCCTTGGCGCGCACCAGCTCGGCCTCGGCTTGGCGGCGCGACGCGATCTCGCGCTGCAGCGCGGCGTTGGCTTCGCGCAGCTGCCCGCCCGACAGCTGCGCCAGCAATCGCGGCGCCAGCCGGTACAGCACCCCGGCGGTGGCGAGCGACACCGCCGCCACAAGGGCCTTCAGCACGCCGGGCAACCAGTCGATGGGCTCGCACGCCGAGAAGGCCGCCGTCGCGTGGGCCAGGGCGCCGGCCAGCATGAACGCGCCGAACAGCCAGGCCACCCAGGCGAACGGGCGGCCCGTGCGCTGCCGCACGATGTGCAGCAGGGCCAGCAGGATCAGCAGGCAGGCCAGCGCGATCAGCCCATCGCCCGCCACGTGCAGCCAAAGCAGCGGCTGCGAGGTGGTGAGGCAGCTTGGAAGGGACATGGGGGGCCGCGGCGCAAAAGCCCATTCTAGGCAGCTCGGCCGTAGCGCGGTGCGAACCGGTCAGGCTTGCGGCGGGCCGTGGCCCGCACGCATCACACGCCGCGCAGCACGCGCCAGCGGATCGCCGAGACCAGCGGCACGAAGATCTGCAGGCTGTCCTCGCGCGCGGCGGTGTCCAGCATCGACACCGCGGCCGAGGGAATGCAAGCCACCTTGGCGCAGGCGACGCGCCGCACCTGGGCCATCGCCGCTTCGGCGCTGCCGTGCTGCTCGCCGCCGAACAGCTTGAACAGGCATTGCGCGTCCCAGTAGCTGCCGGGCTCGCGCCAGCACACCTTGGCATAGGCGCACCAGCGCCTGCCGTCGTCCAGCGGGGCCGCATAGGCGACGATGTAGAGCCCGTTGATCGGGCCCCAGAGCTTTTCGACGGCGAGTTCGGGGGAACGCATGAGGCACGAGTTTGCGCGCCGATGCGGGCGTGTTGTGCGCGGCCGTGGCGGCTTTACAGGCCCGCACGCCAACTCGCGGCGCCGTCCTACAAGCCGCACGCGGGCATGCGTAAGGAGGAGCAACGGCGGCAACGCCGCGGCGGGCCGCGCAATGCACCGCGATGGCGCCGCTGCGCGTGCGGCGGCGCGGTGCGCAGCCTCGCACGCGCCTGGGAAAAACGTCCTTCGTGTCGTTCACGATTCGGTACAGCTCAAACGATTGGTGTCGGCCGCACCTGGAACGTGTGGCACCCTGGCGTGCAATGAACTTGCTTGTTTCACTGCGTCCCGAGGAGGACTTCCTGCGGTTCGACGTGCATGGCCAATGGCAGTACAACGATGCGCTGGCCCTGGCATACCACGTGAAGGCGGTCGCCGTGCGCGAACGCATGGGCCGTGTGCTGATCGACGTGCGCGGCGTGACGCCGGCGCCTTTCGTAGAAGGAAAGTTCCTGCTCTGGGATCGCCTGCGCCGCGTCATGTCCGAGCGCTTCAAGATCGCGCTGCTGGCGCCGGTCGACCTGATCGACCTGCATGCGCGCCCGATCGAGGGCATGGCCTCGGTGGTGCTCTTCACCTCGGAACGCGCGGCCGTCCATTGGCTCGAAGGCCTGGCGGCGGCCATCAAGAATCCCGCGGCCATAAAAAATCCCTCGGTCTTTCGATCCGAGGGACAAGTGGCCGGGAAAGAAACTTGAAAAAGAACCCGGCCTCCTTGTTGGAGTGTCGCGCCGCAATCAGGTTCCCGTCAGCAAAAAACCAACGACCCTTCCACGCGTGTGCGTGAAGACGTGAATTTGTCACGTGCGCCCGCCGCCCGCCGGACCGTTCCCGGGAGGGAACTGGCGCTCTGTCCTACGACTCTGTAGGATGCATCTGACAGGCTTGTGCCCCGGCCGAGGGCGGCCAAAAGCAATAACAACAAACGCCGCAGCGGCACGCGGGAAAAGCTCCCCAACATTGTTTGACGCGATGCGCCACGCGAGGCGCGCGCGCTGATTCGACAGGATCGCCATGACTGATTTGTCGGCCTCGAAAGAACCCGTGGAAGACACCACCGCCGCGGCCACGCCCAGCCCGTGGCTGGCGCTGCGCAAGCTGGCCGCCCGCGTGCAGGACTGGTTCGCCATCCAGGCGATGCCGGTCAAGCTGATGGTCGCCTGCGTGGCGCTGCTGATTCCGCTGTCGGCGCTGTATTCGGCGGTGGTCTGGCAAAAGCACAGCGCCATGGCCGAACAGGTCAAGGCCATGGCCATCAGCAGCGGCGGCGGCGAACGCCTGTGGGCGCTCAACGAGAAGCTGCCGGTGGTGTTCGGCACCGGTTCGGTGCTGGGTTTCCTGGAGGCCAACCAGGTCGAACGCATCACGGTGGTCTACAAGCCGCTGATGTGGAACGTGTCCGAACGCATCGTGCTGATCGAGTCGCAGGGCAAGCAGTTCGCCTATTACCCGAGCGACATGGAAACCAAGATCTTCTCCGACAAGGCCGTCACGGCGGCGTGGGGCGGCAAGCTGGTGTTCATCCCGCGCTCGGAGCTGAGCGAAGCCAGCATGGCGATGCTGGAGCGGCTGGACGAGCGCTTCGCCGGGGCGCGTCCGCAATCGGAAAAAGACGGCTGGAAGGCCGGCGTGAGCGCCGTGCTGTCGGCCACGCTGACGGTCGGCCTGCTCGGCTTCCTGGCGTTCCAGCTGAAGGGCCAGTTCAAGTCGCTGCGCTTCATCGAGCCGGCGCAGGTGCACGGCTCGCTCGACGACCTGGTCGGCATGGACGACATCAAGTCCGAAGTGGCGCAGATCAAGGACCAGTACCAGCGGCGCGCCGAGTACGCCGAGTACGGCGTCGACAAGCCGTTCAACGTGATGTTCAGCGGCCCGGCGGGCACCGGCAAGACCAAGCTGGCGAGCTACCTGGCCAAGGAGCTGAACCTGCCGATCCTGTTCCACTCGGCGGCGAACCTGGAGACCGGCTTCGTGGCCGGCGGCTCCAACACGCTCAGCCGCATCGCCTCGATGGCCAAGCGCCGCAAGCGCTGCATCGTGTTCCTGGACGAGGCGCAGGACCTGTTCATGAAGCGCGGCGGCCACCGCAAGTTCGACGACGACACGCAGAACATGCTGCTGGCGATCCTGGACGGCGTGCGCACCAAGAGCGACGGCGAGATCATCTGGATCGTGGCCTCCAACTTCAACAGCGAATCCATGCAGATGGACGAGGCCATGCTGCGCCGCTTCCAGATGAAGGTGGACTTCCGCATGCCGAACAGGGAAGAGCGCCTGTCCATCATCGGGCACTACCTGGCGCGGCGCGCCGGCAAGGTGTCGCTCGACATGGACCTGCGCCACCTGGTGGAGATCACCGAGGGCCGCAGCCCGGCGGACCTGGAGACCATCATCAACCAGGCCGGCATCAGCGCGGTGCAGGGCGGCGAGATGATCGACGCCGACACGCTGATGCAGGCGGCCGAGCGCGTGCTGGTGGGCAACGTCAACACCAGCACCACCAAGGAGCGCGACCGCGACCGCCGCATCATCGCGATCCACGAATGGGGCCACTTCCTGGTGGACTTCGAGCAGGAGCGCAAGCGCGCCGCCGGCGACTGGGAGCGGCTGCAGTCGGAGATGAAGACCATCAAGATCTCGCTGAAGGCGAACCCGCGCAACAACGCGCTGGGCTTCGTGTTCCACAAGCAGGGCGCCAACCTGCTGAAGACCAAGTCCGACATCGAGCACGACGTGCGCGTGCTGCTGGGCGGCATGGCCAACGAGGAACTGTTCTTCGGCGAAGAGGGCACCACCAACGGCGCGCACAACGACATCACCCGCGTCACCAAGCTGCTGCACCACGCGGTGGCCGAAATGGGCATGTACCGCAAGACCCGCCTGAATTTCGGCGCGCTGGCCAACGACGGCGGCCGCAGCGCGCTGGACGAGGAAACGCGCGGCATCATGGAGCTGCAGAGCGAGCGTCTCTACAGCGAAACCAAGACCGTGCTGGCGCGCCTGAAGCCGCTGACCGAGCACCTGGCCGGCAAGCTGATGGACTCGGGCGAGATGAGCCTGAAGGAAGCGCTGTTCGAGATCCGCAGCTTCGAGGCGGCCTGCTACAACTTCAACAGCAAGGTGGGCCTGGCGGCGACCTGAACGCGGCCGGCGCTCAGCCGGCGCGCGTCGAAATGCTGTACTTGGCCATCAGCCGGTACAGCGTCATGCGCGACACGCCGAGCTCGCGCGCGGCCAGGGTCACGTTGTGGCTGAAGCGGTCCAGCGACAGGCTGATCGCGTCCTTCTCGGCCCGCACCCGGATCGTTTCCAGGTTGTCCAGCGGCTGCGCCGGCTCGGCCTGCAGGCCCAGGTCGGCGGCGCACACCATGCGCCGCTCCGCCATCACCACCGCGCGCTGCACCCGGTTGAACAGCTCGCGCACGTTGCCCGGCCAGGCATGCGCGGCCATCGCCGCCATGGCTTGCCGGCTGAACCCCCTGGCGATGCTGCCGCCGTCGCGCGCGCACTGCACATGGAACTGCCGCGCCAGCGCGGGAATGTCCTCCTTGCGGCTGCGCAGCGGCGGCACGGTCAGCGGTACCACGTTCAGGCGGTAGAACAGGTCTTCGCGGAAGCGCCGCGTGGCTACCGCGTCCGCGAGGTCGGCGTCGGTCGCCGCCACGATGCGCAGGTCGGTGCTGCCGCGGCCCAGCCGCGAGCGCGCTGCGGCGCGCTCCGCCATCAGCCGCAGCAGCCGCACCTGCCAGTCGAGCGGCAGCTCGCCTACGTGGTCCAGCAGCAGCGTGCCGCAGCCGGCCTGCTGCAGCAGGTCGGCCGGTTCGGCCTGCAGCGCGGTGCAGTCGACCACCACGAACGGGCCGTCCGCGCGCGGCGAGCAGGCGTGCAGGGCGCGCGCGACGCGCTCCTTGCCGCTGCCGGCTTCCCCGGTGATCAGCACCGGCGTGTCGGCCACGGCGGCCCGGCGCAGCAGCCGGCGCAGCTGCGCCATGGCGGCGCTGGTGCCGGTCAGGCCCAGGTCGTCGCCGGACGCATCCGCGTCCGACGCGCGGCGCAGTTGCGCGCGGCCCCAGGCGTGGCCGAGCGACCGCGCCAGGAAGCTCGGGTCGGCGGGGTGCGTGTGGTGGTCGAAGCAGTGGCGCACCACCAGGTCGCGCAGCGCCGGCACCTGCATCGCGCCGGGCGGCAGCACTGCAACCCATTCGCAGGCGTCGTCGGCTTCGCGGCAGGCCTCGAATTCGGCGGCGACGCCGCGCGGCGGGTCCCCTTCATCCACCACCAGCAGGCCGACCCAGAACGGCTCGCGCCGCAGCAGGGTGCCGGCCGCACGCAGGCTGGCGGCCGGCGCGATCTCCCAGCCGCGTTCGCGCAGGTTCTCTTCGAGTGCGGGCGGGCAGGGATGGGGGGAGACGTACAACAGCTTTCGCGCGCTCTTCATGACGGGACATCACCGGTTTCGCCTGCATTGTTTGCTTGCAAAGACCTGGGCGTGTTTCCCTGTCACAAGATATTGCAAAGCTGACCCACGGCAGAGCCAGCCGCGCGGCGCTATTTGCCGGTGGGAGCCTTGGCTGCGGCCTTGCCCGCGGGTGCGGCCGGGCCGGCGCCCTGCGCGTTGGGCGGGGGCACCCCAAGGCGCTTGGCGATCGACAGCTCCAGCGCCTTCACCTTGGGCTCGACGGCCGGGCGGGTGTCGGCCACCAGCTTGTCGGCCAGCGCGCGCTGCATGTCGCCGCCGAGCGTCTGGAACTTGACGTAGGTCGGCGATTCGAGGAACGCCACCACCTGCTTGAGTTCGTCCTCGGTGAACTTCTCCTCGAGGATGGCGCCGACGGTGGAGGGTGCGAGCTTGACCGCGCGGTCGCGCACGATGGGCACGGTCTCGTCCACGTACTTGCGCGCGTCGGCCTGGATCTCCTTGGCGACGGCTTCCTGCTTGTCGGGGGCGACGCGCACGGCGAGCGCGGGCTGCGCGCGGGCCATCAGTTCGGCCGCCGGCTGTTCGGCCAGCGACCGGGCCATGCCTTCGATGCCCGGTTGCTGCAGCTTGAGGATCTTGTTGACGAGTTCCTTCTTTGCCGGGGACGTTGCGCTCTGGGCCTGGGCCGTGCAGGCCAGCGCGAGGAGCGTGAGGATGAGGAGAGGTCTTTTGTTGCGATGCATGGGGCATCTTACTGTGGGCGCACGCGCCGCAAGCTCAGCGTCCTACACCGCGCCCAAAGCTATTCGCACGATCACCGGGCGCCTCCTCCGGCTGAAGGGAAAAAGTGCCCGGCCTAAGCTTCGTTTCATCGGCTAGGAGGAAATGACCATGTCCGAAGACCTCGACAAGCGCAGCCCGCAGGAACTCCTGATCCACCTGGAACCCGCGTGGGAGCGCCGCAACTGGTGCAAATGGCTGGGCTGCAGCGAACAGGAGCTGGAGCACGCCGTCACCTACGTCGGCCACGATCCCGACAATGTGAGGCGGTTCCTGCGCCAGGCGCACTGAGCCCGCGCGGGGCCCCAGGCCGCCGGGCGTGGCGCTGGCTGCCGCGCTGGCTTACAATCGAATGGATCGACGGTCCGCGCGGGCCGTCCGACATGGAACAACAGCCCTGGCAACACCGCACCAACCCGCTCGAGATCACTCCCGCAGGTACTTTGCCCGGGCGCTCTAGGAACGGGATCGATGGCCAAGGAAGAACTGATTGAAATGCGCGGCCGCGTGGCCGAAGTGCTGCCCGACTCGCGCTACCGCGTGGTTCTGGACAACGGGCACGAACTGGTCGCCTACACCGGCGGCAAGATGCGCAAGAACCACATCCGCATCATCGCCGGCGACGACGTGACGCTGGAACTCTCCCCCTACGACCTGAGCAAGGGCCGCATCATGTTCCGGCACCTGCCGGACCGCGCCCGCACCGGCCCTCCCGGCCAGCGCCCGCCGCACCGCCGCTGAAGCGCGCAACGCCTGCCGCGGCAGGCACCAAAGAAAAACCGGCCCAGGGCCGGTTTTTCTTTTGCCTTGCGGCGGCTGCGCTTACTGCTGCTGCTTGCTGCCCGCGCTGGCCTGCTTCTCGGCGTTCTTTTCCTGGCCGGTCTTCACGTCCACGTTGGGCACCGTGATGGTTTCCTTCTCGGTGGTCACCTTGGGAACGGTCACTTCCTTCTCGGTGGAGCCGACCTTCACGTCCGGCCCGGTGACGTCGTACTTGGGCGTGGTCACGTTGCCTTCCTGCGTTTTCTGCACGTCGTACTTCGGCAGGTCGACATTGCCTTCCTGCGTTTTCTTGACGTCGCAGCCCACCAGGGCCATGGAAGCGGCGACCGCGAGGCCGGCGATGAGGATGTTTGCGTTGCGCATGAGGTTTCTCCTGACAGGCTGTTATCGGTAAAGCCATTGTGGAGAGCGCAGAGCTTGCTGCCTGTCAGACCGCAACCTGAACCGCTGTCCGCCCCGGCGCGCGGCGCCTGACGGCCGGGCGGCCGGCCGGCTCGGCCGCAGCCGCCGTGCCCAGCGACACGGTCGAGGGCTGGAACGCGTACACCAGGCCGTGGCGGTGCTCGGTGCCGAGGAAGTCGTCGCCGGCTTCCAGCACGATGTCGCGCGGGTCGTTGTCCAGCGTGAGCCACAGGCTGCCGCGCGTGCAGCGGATCCGCAGGCCCGCCACGTCGGCGATGGCCAGCAGCTCGCGCGCGCCGAGCGCGTGCTCCCCGGCGCCGGCGCGGGGAGTGGTGGATGTTTCTCTTGCATGCGTCATGCAAATGAATATAGTGACCCCTACCCCAGGAGACAAACGGCCATTTCGCATGCCTCACATGCAAAAATCGAATGCAAAGACGCCGCCGCTGCCACGCTCGCAGCAGCTGCCGCTGGACCTGCTGCCGGCGTTCGAGGCGGCGGCGCGGCACCTGAGCTTCACCGAGGCGGCGGCGGAACTGTTCCTGTCGCAGTCGGCCGTGAGCCGCCAGATCCAGCAGCTCGAAGCCAGCCTGGGCGTGCCGCTGTTCGAGCGGCGGCACCGCGCGCTGGCGCTCACCGAGGCGGGCCGCATCATGCAGCGCGCCGTGGGCGACAGCCTGGAGCGCCTGCGCGACGCCGCCGCGCGCGTGCGCAGCGCCGGCCCGGCGCGCCGCGTGGCGATCACCAGCACACCGGGATTCGCCTCGCTGTGGCTGATCCCGCGGCTCGCGCGCTTCACCGCGGCGCACCCGCAGGTCGACGTGCGCATCTCCGCCACCTCGGACATCCTGGACCTGGAGCGCAGCGAGATCGACGTGGCGGTGCGCTTCGTGCCCAGCAACCAGGGCGAAGGCCCGCAGCTGTTCGAGGAGCAGGTGCAGCCGATGTGCTCGCCGCTGCTGCTGCGCGACCCGGCGCGGCCGCTGCGCCGGCCGGAGGACCTGGTCCACCACACCCTGCTGGCGATCGACATGCAGCACCACGGCGACGTGCTCACGGCCGACTGGCAGCCGTGGCTGCAGCTGATGGGCCTGCCGGACGTGCGCATGGCCGGCGCCGTGCGCTTCAACCAGTACACCGATGCGGTGGCCGCCGCCGTTGCCGGGCAGGGCGTGGTGATCGGCCGCCTGCCCCTGCTGGCCGACCTGGTGAAGGAAGGCCGGCTGGTGGCGCCGCTGCGCGGGCGCGCCTTCTCGCGGCGCGGCTACTTCGTCACGCTGGCGCCGCACGCCGAACGCAACGCGCAAGCGCAGAGATTCGTCGAGTGGCTGCTGGCCGAGGCCGAACAGGCCAAGGCGGGCGGCCGGTCTTCCCCACCAGCGGCGGCACGGCTGCCGAGGAGAGCCTGATGGCATCGATCCGCAAGGAATTCACCGTCGCCGCGCCCGCCGCCCAGGTCTGGGACGCGCTGCGCGATTTCACCAACCTGCACCGCCGCCTGGCGGTCGGCTTCGTGGTGGACAGCGTGGCGGAGGAAGGCGGCGCGGTGCGCCGCATCACCTTCGCCAACGGCGTGCAGGTGCGCGAGCGCCTGGTCACCTGCGACGACGCCGGCATGCGGCTGGTCTACACCGCCGAAGGCGGGCGCACCACGCACTACAACGCCGCCGCGCAGGTGTTCGAGGAGCCGGGCGGCGGCAGCCGCTTCGTCTGGCTGGTCGACCTGCTGCCCGACGCGCTGGCGCCGGCGATCGACGCCATGATGGGCGCGGGCGCCAAGGCGATGCACGCGCAGCTGGAGAAGCCGCAGGACGCCGCCTGAGCGGGCTTCAGCGCGGCGCCGCGGGCGGTGCCGCCGAGGCCAGCGGCACGTCCAGCGGGCGTGCCCAGCCCTCGCCGGGCACGAAGGTGCTGACCTGCAGCTGCTGGGCGGAAAACCCGCTGGGCCACTCGGCGCGCACGTTGCCCGCGCCGTCCATCTGCAGGTGCGGCGCGGTCGCCTCCGCGTCCTGGCCGGCCGCCGCGGCGCGGGGCAGGGCGCCGGGCAGCACGTCGGCCTCGCTCCAGCCGGTGCGCACGTCGTAGCGGCTGTAGCGCAGGCTGTCGATCTGGCCGACGGTGTGGTGCCAGACGGCCATGGCGCTGCCCTGGCCGTTGCTCACCAGGCGCGGCGCGCTGGCCTGGCCGTAGATCGGGTCGAGCGCCTGGGCCGCATCCCAGCCGCGCACAGGCGAGTGGCGCGCCGCGTACATGCGGCCCTGGTCGATCCACACGGCCATGGTGGTGTGCGGCGCCACCGCCGCCATGCGGACCCTGGCCTTCGGCGGCGCGGGCGGTGCCGACAGCGGGCCTTGTGCGGTCGCTCCCGCGCCGCGGCCGTAGCTGCCCAGCACCGAGGTGGTGCCCGGCGAAGCATCTTCCGCGGCCGTGTCGCCGCCGCGCTTGCAGCCGCCCAGGGCCGCGACCAGCACGGCCATCGCCGCCGCACCGAGGCGCGCCCTTCGCATGCGGGCTCCCCGGGCGTTCAACTGCCCTTGCGCCGCGCGGCGGGCTTGGCGCTGGCGCGCGCGCCGGCCGGGCTCCTGGCGGCGGCCACGGCCCGCGCGCGCTGCGGCCGGGCCGGTGCTTCGTCGTTGGCGGCCTGCCGCGTGCCGGCGGTCTTGCGCGCCGGCGCGCGTGGCGCGGGTGCGGCGGCCCGCGGCGCGGGTGCCGGCGCGCTGCCGCGCAGGCTGCGCTTGAGCAGCTCGGTCAGGTCGATGATCTGCGCCGATTCCTCGGCGACGTCTTCGCCCGGCAGCGGCTTGACGGCCTTCAGGCCGCCCTCGCGCGCCTTGCGCTCGACCAGCTCCATCAGCTTCTCGCGGAACTCGTCGTGGAACAGGTCGGGCTGCCAGTCGCCGGCCATGGCGTCGACCAGCTGCCCGGCCATCTTCAGTTCCGCCGCGCTGACGCGGACCTCGTCGCCCGGCCAGGGCAGGCCGGTGGTCTCGCGCACCTCGTCGGCCCAGCGCAGCAGGCTCAGCACCAGGCCGTCGCCGGCGGGAATCAATGCCGCCAGGTGCTGCTTGGTGGAGATCACCACCCGCGCGATGCCGGCCTTGCCGGTGTGCTGCAGCGTCTCGCGCAGCAGCGCGAACGGCTTCTGGCCGCCCTTGCCGGACGGCGCCACGTAGTAGGGGCGGTGGAAGAAGACGGGCGGGATCTGCTCCAGCGCGACGAAGGCCTCGATGTCGATGGTCTGCGTGGAGCGCGGCAGCGCCTCCTTGATCTCGTCGGGCGTGAGCACCACGAACTGATCCTTCTCGACCTCGAAGCCCTTGACGATTTCTTCCCGCGCCATGGCCTCGCCGGTGCTCTTGTTCACCTGGCGGTTGCCCACGGGCGACATGGTCTGCTTGTCCAGCAGGTTGAACTTCATGCGGTTCTCGGCGGTGGCCGAGTGCAGCGTGACCGGGATGTGGACCAGCCCGAAGCTGATCGCGCCCTTCCACAGCGTGCGGGTGCTTGACGGCGCTGGCATCGCGACTCCTTGTACTGCCCACACCACCGTAGGGCGAGCGCGTGCCTGCCCGTGTAGGACGGGCAAGACACTGTTCGCCAGGGGACGGCCGGCTCAGCCGGCCGCGCGGCTACTGCCGGCGCGGGTCGTTCGGGAAGCGGTCGCCGCGGTTGCGCACGCCGTCGCCATCGCGATCGCGGTCGTAGCGGTTCGGAACGCCGTCGCGGTCACGATCGCGGTAGCCGCGGCCGCCGTAGTACGCCCGGGGGGCCGGAGTGACGTAGACCGAGGTGGAGCCGTAGTACGGGTAGCCGCCGTAGCCGTAATAGCCAGGGCTGCTGTAGTACCCGCCATCGCTGTAGACGGCGCCGCCGTAGCCGACACAGCCGCCCAGGGCCAGGCCCAGCGGCAGGAGCAGAAGCGCTTTCATGGGGATCTCCTTGTCCGCGCTGACTGCGCGCGGTATGTCCCCATTGAAGCGCTTTCCGGCCGCGGGAGAGCTTCGCCCCGGTGTCGGGGCGTAAGAGTGTGTGGCTCAGCCGCCTTTGTGTGCGCGCTTGCCGGGGTTCTTCTTGTTGTTGGTGGCGGTGCCGCGGGCGCGGCTGATCTGCTGGCCGCGGCCATGGCGCACCACGGCGAGGCCTTCGGCCATCTTCAGCGGGGGAGTGGCCTTGCGGTCGGCTTCGGTGACGATTTTGTTGCCCATGAGGCGTCCTTCTTGCGTTTTTGAAAAAGTGATGTTCAACCGGCGACGGCGGCATTCAGCGCGTCCACCGCCTGTTGCAGATCGTAAGGCTTCGGCAGCGCATGCACGCCGGCGAGCTGCGTGCTGTGCTCCGAATACCCCGAGGCTACCACCACCCCGGTCCCCGGATGCCGCTGCAGCACGTGCTGCGCCAGGTCCAGGCCGCTGAGCACGCCGGGCATCACCACGTCGGTGAGCACCGCGTCGAAGCGCTCGCCGCCGTCCAGCCGGTGCAGCGCCTCGTCGGCGCTGGACGCGGTTTCGATGTCGAAGCCGGCGGCGGCCAGCGCGGTGGACACGGTTTCGCGCACCAGCTCGTCGTCTTCCACCAGCAGCACGCGGCCCTTGCAGGGCGGCAGGCCGGGCAGGGTGTGCGCGGCCGGGCGCAGCGGCAGCGGCTGGCGGGCGCGCGGCAGGTACAGCCGCACCGTGGTGCCCTGGCCGGGCTCGCTTTCCAGCGCCAGCGTGCCGCCGTTCTGCCGCGCGAAGCCATAGGCCTGCGGCAGGCCCATGCCACTGCCGCGGCCCACTTCCTTGGTGGTGTAGAACGGGTCGAGCGCGTGCGCCATCACCTCGGGTTTCATGCCCTCGCCGGTGTCCGACAGCGTCAGCACCACGTAGTCGCCGGCGGCCAGGTCGGGCCGCGGCGCGGCCACCGTTTCGTTGCTGCCGCGCAGCACCACGCTGCCGCCCGCCGGCATGGCGTCGCGCGCATTGATGACCAGGTTGAGCAGGGCGAGCTCCAGCTGCGCCGGGTCGACCGCCACCGGCCACAGGCCGGGCACCAGGTCGTAGTCGAGCTGCGTGTGGGTGGGCAGCGCGCCGTTCAGCAGCGCGCGCATGTCGCTCAGGCGCGCGGTGGTGTCCAGCGTCTCGCGCCGCACTTCCTGCACGCGGCCGAAGGCCATCAGCTGGCGCGCCAGCTCGGTGCCGCGCGCCACCGCGCGCTGGCAGCGGCCGAGCAGCGCCTGCTGCGCTTCGGGCGCTTGGCGCTTCAGGGTCTGCAGGCCGCTGGTCAGCGTCTGCAGCACGTTGTTGAAGTCGTGCGCGATGCCGCCGGTGAGCCGGCCCAGCGCCTCGAGCTTCTGCGCCTGCAGCAGCGCGCGCTGCGACTCCTCGTAGCCGGCCAGCGCGTCGCGCACGCGCCGCTCCAGCTCGGCCTGCGACCCGCGCAGCCGCTCGCTGGCCTGGACCAGCGCTTCCTGCACGGCGTCCAGCTCCAGCGTGCCGCTGGCCTGCGCCGCCACCGGTTCGTTGCGTCCCAGCCGTTCGGCCGCCTCGCGCAGCGATTCGATCGGCCGTGCGATGCGGCGCGCCACCATGATCGCGGTCACCAGGCCCAGGCCGAGCAGCAGCAGCGTGATGGCCGACAGCAGCGCGATGGCGCGCCGGGCCGGCCCATGCAGCATGCTGTCGGGAACCGACACCAGGAAGGTCCAGTGCGAGCGCGGCGCGCGGCTGAAGAAGGCGGTGGCCGCCACCGAGGCCAGCGTGCTGCCCTCGTGGAAACCCTCTTCGTTCGCCCGGATCTTGCGCAGCAGTTCCGGGCGCACCGGCTTGCCGACGAACTTGTCGGCGTCCTCGCTGCGCGCGGCCAGCACGCCGGCGGAGTCGACGATGGTCGCATGCCATCGCGCCGGCAGGTGCTGCTGGGTGAGCAGGGCCTGCAGCTGCGCGGTGCTGGACGACAGCGTGAGGAACTGCGCCACCTGGCCGTCGCGCCGCACCGGCAGCTCGACGGCGAAGTAGTAGGGGCCCTGGCCGGTGGGCGGCCCGTAGACGTCGCTGATCAGCGTGGGCTCGTTGCCGAAGCGCGCGCGGAACTCGCGTTCCATCGGCAGCATCGTGCCGAGCGGGGCGCCGTACGGCTTGCCGGTGTGGAGCAGCTGCCGGCCCTGCAGGTCCGACAGGATGATGGTGTAGCCGCTGTCCTGCGCGACGCGGCGCGCGACGTCGTGAAAGCGCTCCAGGTCGCCCGCCCGCAGCGAGAACGACGCTGTCAGCGTCCGCAGCACGGCCTCGCGCCGCGCCATTTCGCGGTCCAGCGCCAGCGCCATCGCACGGGCGGCCTCGCGCATGCTGGTGTGGTGGAACTGCTGCTCCTCGTCGTAGATGTAGGCGGCGGCGATGGCCGCGCCCAGCACTGCGGGGATCAGCACGGCGAGCACCAGGAGCAGAAGGCGGGAACGGATGCGCATGCGGAAAGCGCGAGCGTGGCGGTGCGCCGTTTCTAGCACAGTCGGCCGCGTTTTCGGCGCCACCCGGCGGCCGGCGGCTCAAGGACAGAAGGCCAGCGCGCCCTGCACGGTGCAGACACCCTGCGGTCCAACCAGGTTGGGCCCGGCGCGCTGCAGCCGCGTGCCGTCGCTGGTCCAGCAGCCGCCGGTGTCGCAGGTGGTGACCATCGGCGGGCGCGCGACGGTGACCGGCGGCGGTGGCGGCGCCGGCGGCACGCGCTGCGCGGTGCGCGGCGGCGGCTCGATGGCCGGCGGCGGCACCGCCACCGGGGGCTGTGCCAGGCGGGCCGGGCGCGCCGGCGGCCCGCCGGTGCCGAGGCAAGTGCGTGCCGCGTCGCGCCGCAGGCTTTCCACGCGCGCCGCACCTGCGTCTGGCGCCTCGCGCGCCGCCTGCAGCAGCTGCAAGGCCTGGCCGCAGGCCGGCGACTTCAGCGGATCGTCCTGCTGGGCTGCGGCGCCGGGCAGCGGCGCCAGCAGCAGGCAGGAAACAAGCAGGGGCAGGGTGCGCGGCATCCTGATTGGAGCCACGGCGGGCGCGACAGTTTCCGGGCCGGTCGCGGAATCGTCCGACACCGCGGCCTTGGGGCGCGGCCTAAGCTGGCCGCATGAAGCTGCGCAAGGGAAAAGACGCCACCAGCCCGAGCCGCGCGAAGCGCGGCGACGGGCCGACCGGGTCGGTGCCGGCCACGCCGGACCACGGCGAGAACAGCGCCAGCACCATCGTGGAAGCGCCGCTGCCGCGACAGCGCGATCCGCTGGTGGCGCACGATTTTCCGGATGGGGGCGGCAGCGGCGGCGCCGAGTCCTTCAGCCGCAAGCGCAAGAAGCGGCGCCGTGGCTGAGCCCCGGCACCGCCCGGCCGCAGCCTCAGCGCGGACGCTCGCCGGAATCGCGGGTGTTGCCCTCGCCGGGACGGGCCTCCTCGCTGCTTTCGCCGGCGCGGCCACGGTCGCTGGGCGTCCCGTCGGTGCCCACGCCGTCGCTCGTGTCTTCCTGCTGCCACAGGTCGGACTCCACGTCCGGCAGGTGCAGGTCACCGGTCTTTTTCGTCTTGCCATGGGGAGCGGGCATGCGGATCTCCTTTGCGGGTTCAGGTGCCGCCCAATCTACGCGGATGCGTCCCGGCGCTTTGTAGGATGAGACCACCGCCCAGTCCGTACGCACGACAACCCGGCCACGCATGAAGATCGCCACCTTCAACGTCAACGGCATCAAGAGCCGTTTGCCCAACCTGCTGGACTGGCTGGCACGCGAGCAGCCCGACGTGGCCTGCCTGCAGGAACTGAAGGCCGCCGACGACGGTTTTCCGCGGGCGCAGCTGGAGCAGGCCGGCTACGGCGCGCTGTGGAAAGGCCAGCGATCGTGGAACGGCGTCGCCATCCTGGCGCGCGGCGCCGAGCCGGTGCCGGTGCGCGACGCGCTGCCGGGCGATCCGTCGGACGACCACAGCCGCTACCTCGAAGCCGCCGTGAACGGGCTGGTGGTGGCCTGCCTCTACCTGCCCAACGGCAACCCGCAGCCGGGCCCCAAGTTCGACTACAAGCTGGCCTGGTTCGAGCGGCTGATCGCGCACGCCGCCGGCCTGTACGACTGCGGCCATCCGGTGCTGATGTGCGGCGACTTCAACGTGGTGCCGACCGACTTCGACATCTACAACCCGCGTTCCTGGCGCAAGGACGCGCTGCTGCAGCCGGAAAGCCGCGCCTGCTGGGAGCGCCTGCTGGCGCAGGGCTGGACGGACGCGATCCGCCACCAGCACCCCGACGAGGCGGTGTTCACCTTCTGGGACTACTTCCGCCAGCACTGGGAGCACAACTCGGGACTGCGCATCGACCACCTGCTGCTCAACCGGCCGCTCGCGCCCTGCCTGGTGGCGTCGGGCGTGGACGCCTGGGTGCGCGGCGAGACCAAGGCGAGCGACCATGCGCCGACCTGGGTGACGCTGGACCTGGCGCGCATGGCCAAGGCCGCGAAAACCGCCGCTAAGCCTTCCACCAAAACCCCCGCCAAAACCCGCAAGACGCCCTCCCGCTGAGGCACCTACACTGCGGCTACCTCCAGGCGCGTCGCCGCGGAGGACCGGAGGCAACCATGCGTCGAATCCCGATGGCCGTGTTCGCGGCCCTGCTGTCCATGTGCCTGCCGCTGTCCCTGGCCCGCGCGGCCGACAGCGCGCCGGCGAGCGTTCCCGCCGACCCGCAGTACGCGCAGGCCGTGGCCGCCATCAAGGCCCACCAATACGACAAGGCGATCCCGATGCTGCAGGCCTATGCGCGGCGCAGCCCACCCGATGCCGACGTGCACAACCTGCTGGGCTATGCCTACCGCAAGACCGGCAAGCTCGAACCGGCGTTCGACCACTACAAGCAGGCGCTGGCGCTCGACCCGAAGCACCGCGCCGCGCACGAATACATCGGCGAGGCCTACCTGATGGCCAACAACCTGCCCAAGGCCGAGGAGCACCTGAAGATCCTGGACGGCCTGTGCACCTTGTCCTGCGAGGAATACCGCGACCTGAAGAAGGCCGTGGCCGACTACAAGGCGCGCTCCCGCTAGGCAAATTCCCTAGGGGCCCCTGCGGTTTTGCCTAGCACGCAATGGCGCCCGGCGTGGTTTCATCTGGTCACCATTCCGGACACGACCAAAGGGGACCCGAGATGCAACACAGCCAAAGCCCGTCGAGCGTGCCGCCGCCCAGGAAGCCGCGCCTGCTGGTTGTCGACGACATGCCGGACAACCTGTTCCTGATGAACGGCCTGCTCGAAGACCGCTACGACATCGTGCAGGCGCCTTCGGGCAAGGACGCATTGCGGGAAGCCATGTCGGACAACCCGCCCGACATGGTGCTGCTGGACATCATGATGCCGGACATGGACGGCTACGAGGTGCTGCGCCGCATCCGCCAGCACACGCCCACGGCGCACATTCCGGTGATCTTCGTGACCGCGCTGGCTTCGCAGCGCGACGAGCGGCTCGGCCGCGAGCTGGGCGCGATCGACTACCTGACCAAGCCGGTGGACCCGCAGATGGTGATCGACCGGGTCGAGGCGCACGTGCGCAAGGTGCTGCACACCCGGCGCATGGAGGAACTCTCGGAAAAAATGGCGCGCCAGCTCTCGCCCGAGGCCTGGCAGCGGCTGTTCCACGGCGACGACCTGCCGTCGATCCGCTTCGAGGAGAAGAACCTGACGCTGATGCTGGCCGAAACGCCGCTGCAGGACGCCTGGAGCGAGCGCGACCGCGACAGCTTCACCGCCGAAGTGGAGTGGCTGGTGACGCGCCACATGGGCGAGTTCGACCGCTTCGTGTTCGGCGCGACGGTGGCCTTCTTCGAGGACCCGATCGCCTGCGTGCGCGCCGCCATGGACCTGCAGCGCAGCGCGGCCGACCTGCGCATGCACATCGGCGTGCACAGCGCCGACGCGGTGCTGGCGGTGTTCCGCAGCGAAGGCCGCGAGCACCGCGCGGTGCTCGGCCCGGTGGTCGAATCGGTCGGCAAAGTGGCCGGCATGGCCGCCACCGGCAGCATCATGATCTCGCCGCAGACCTACCTGCTGGTGCAAGGCGACATCCAGGGCGACCTGTCGAACTGCCTGGTCACCGAGGAATTCCACGACTCCGACGTGGCGCAGGCCTGCATCACGCCGATGCCGTCGGCCGGCACCGACATGAGCACCTTCGCCGGCCTGGGCTGGAGCCACTGAGCGGCGGCGCTCCGGCGGCCGGATTCAGCCGCCGAAACCGCCTTCGTCGAGGAAGCGCTGCTCCTCGGCCGTGGTCTCGCGCCCCAGCACCGCGTTGCGGTGCGGGAAGCGCCCGAAGCGCCGCACCACGTCACGGTGGTGCAGGGCGAACTTGCGCGTGTCCTCGCCGAGCGTGCGGGACAGCTCCACGCTGCGCTCCTGATCCGCCGGGTCTTCCGAATGCATGAAGGGCAGGCAGAAGAAGCCCTGCAGCTCCGATTCGACCGCCGCGTTGTGGCCCCGTGCCACGGCCGTGCGCGCGATCTCGCGGGCCTTGGCATCGGTCGCGTACATGCGGGCGGTGCCGCGAAACGCGTTGCGCGGAAACTGGTCCAGCAGGACCAGCAACGCCAGGCTGCCTTCGGCGCTGTCGCCCCAGCCGTCCAGCGCGCCGTGCGCGGCGGCTTCGTGCGCCGCCAGGAAGCGGCTGCGGAATTCGGCGTCGAAGGCTTCGTCCTTGCGGAACCAGCGCTCGGGGCCGGCGGCGCGCCAGAAGTCGATCACCTCCTGCGCGGAGGGAAGGGGTTGCGTCGGGGCTTGCATGCCCGGATTGTGGCTTGCTCAGCCGTCCTCGCCCATGGCGCCCGGCAGGTCGTCGGCCGTGCCCACCATGGTTTTCTTGCGGCGCGAGGCCAGCAGCTGCATCAGGTGTTCATTGAACGCCGCCACGTCCGACGGCTTGCGGCTGGACACCCAGTTGCCGTCCACCACGATGGCTTCGTCCACCCATTGCCCGCCGGCACCGCCGACCTCGTCGCGCAGCGTGGCCGGGCCGGCGATGCGGCGGCCGCGCACCAGGCCCGCGGCCAGCAGCAGCGACGTGCCGTGGCACAGCGCGCCGATCGGCTTGCCGTCCGCGTCCATGGCTTTCACGAAAGCCTGCGCCACGGGGCTGGCGCGCAAGCGCTCGGCGTTCTGCCGGCCGCCGGGCAGCAGCACGGCGTCGTAGGCCTCGGGGTCGGCCTTGTCGAGCGCCATGTCGACGTCGAAGGAATCGGCGGCCTGCTCGTAGCGCAGGCCCTGGATGCTGCCGGCGGCGAGCGACAGCAGCCGGGTTTCCACGCCCAGGGCCTGCAGTGCGTCGCGCGGGCTGGTCAGCTCGGCTTGCTCGAAGCCGTTCGCGGCAAGGATGGCGACGGTCAGGCCGCCGAGAAGATGTTGCGGTGGTTCGCGCATGTGGGACTCCCTGTTGCCGCACCGTAGGGTTCGCCGCTCGGCGGTGGTGTAGTCGGACAGCCCGGACGAGCTGCGCCGTGCTCCTACATCCCGGTCCCGCATGCGCTGCCACAGTGCTGGCACAAGGATATACAGCTATGAGCAGCAACACCAGCATCGGGCCGGGCCCTCAGCGCGGCGGTAACGAGGACCACGGCAACGCCGACGGTCGCGGCAACAAGACCCTGGGCGAGAGCGCCATGCCGGAGCCCGAAGTTGGCAATGAGGTTGGCAACGATGTGACCGCGACGGACCTGCCGGCCGGCGTGCCCGCCGCCAAGGCCAAGCCGGAACATCCCCAAGGGGGCGGCCGATGATCGGCCGTAACTCCGTCCTGCGCATCGCCGCGGCTGCCGTGCTGCTGAGCCTGGGCTTGTCCGGCTGCAGCCAGCTGGGGTCCTCGCCCCGCATCGAAATTTTCGAGGCCAAGCTGGAAGGCGCGCAGGAAGTGCCGCCCGCGGCCACCGGCGGCAGCGGCCAGGTCGAGCTGCAGTTCAACGAGAAGACCTCCATCGCGCGCTGGAAGATCACCCAGGCGGGCCTGAGCGGTCCCGTGACCGCTGGCCACATCCACGGGCCCGCCGGGCCGGGGCAGAACGCCGGCGTGCAGATCCCGTTCACCGGCAACCTGAACGCCGTGCCGCTGCAGGGCGAGGCCAAGCTGTCGCCGCAGCAGGCCAACGAGCTGATGTCGGGCCTGTGGTATGTGAACCTGCACACGGCCAGGTATCCCGACGGCGAAGTCCGCGGCCAGCTGCGCGTTCGGCACTGAACAGGCGCGGAACTTAGAATGCGGGGCCGGGTCTGATCCGGCCCGCCCATGAACGCCCCCCTCGACGTCTCCTTCTTTGCCCGCGCGGCGAAGCCGATCACCAGCTACCGCAAGTTCTGGGCGCATCGCTTCGGCCCTGCGCCGTTCCTGCCGATGAGCAGGGCGGAGATGGACAAGCTCGGCTGGGACAGCTGCGACATCGTGCTGGTCACGGGCGACGCCTACGTGGACCATCCCAGCTTCGGCATGGCCGTGGTCGGCCGCGCGCTGGAGGCGCAGGGCTTTCGCGTCGGCATCATCGCCCAGCCCGATTGGCACAGCGCCGAGCCGTTCCGGGCGCTGGGCAAGCCGAACCTGTTCTGGGGCGTGACCGCCGGCAACATGGATTCGATGATCAACCGCTACACCGCGGACCGCAAGCTGCGCAGCGACGACGCCTACACGCCGGGCGACGTGGCCGGCAAGCGGCCGGACCGCGCGGCCATCGTCTACAGCCAGCGCTGCCGCGAGGCGTTCAAGGACGTGCCCATCGTGCTGGGCGGCATCGAGGGCAGCCTGCGCCGCATCGCCCACTACGACTACTGGTCGGACAAGGTGCGCCACAGCATCGTGCTGGACGCCAAGTGCGACCTGCTGCTGTACGGCAACGCCGAGCGCGCCATCGTGGAGATCGCGCACCGCCTGGCCGCGCGCGAGCCGGTGGAGAACATCACCGACGTGCGCGGCACCGCCTTCATGCGCCGCAGCGCGCCCGAAGGCTGGTTCGAGATCGATTCCACCCAGGTCGACACGCCCGGCCGCGTCGACGAGATCGTCAACCCGTACATGACGATTTCCGAGCAGGCCAAGGCGCAGGGCGAGACCTGCATGAAGGAAGAGGGCGCGCAGCCCGTGAGCTTCCTGCCCAACCCCGCACTCAAGGCCAAGCTCAAGGTCCCCCCGCGCGACCACAGCGTGATCCGCTTGCCGGCCTACGACGCGGTGAAGTCCGACCCCGTGCTGTATGCGCATGCCAACCGCGTGCTGCACCTGGAGACCAATCCCGGCAACGCGCGCGCGCTGGTGCAGGCGCACGGCGAGCGCGACGTGTGGCTGAACCCGCCGCCGATCCCGCTGACCACGGCGGAGATGGACTACGTGTTCGGCCTGCCGTACGCGCGCGCGCCGCATCCGGTGTACGGCGAAGCGAAGATCCCGGCCTGGGAAATGATTCGGTTCTCGGTGAACATCATGCGCGGCTGCTTCGGCGGCTGCACCTTCTGTTCGATCACCGAGCACGAGGGCCGCATCATCCAGAGCCGCAGCGAGGACTCCATCATCCGCGAGGTCGAGGAGATCCGCGACAAGGTGAAGGGCTTCACGGGCGTGGTGTCCGACCTGGGCGGCCCGACGGCCAACATGTACCGCATCGGCTGCAAGAGCCCGGAGATCGAGGCCGCCTGCCGCAAGCCGAGCTGCGTCTACCCCGGCATCTGCCAGAACCTGAACACCGACCATGCGCCGCTGGTCAAGCTGTACCGGCGCGCCCGCGCGCTCAAGGGCGTGAAGAAGATCCTGATCGGCTCGGGCCTGCGCTACGACCTGGCCGTGCAGTCGCCCGAATACGTGAAGGAGCTGGTGCAGCACCACGTGGGCGGCTACCTGAAGATCGCGCCCGAGCACACCGAGGGCGGCCCGCTGTCGAAGATGATGAAGCCGGGCATCGGCACCTACGACCGCTTCAAGCAGATGTTCGAGAAGTACTCGAAGGAAGCGGGCAAGGAGCAGTACCTCATTCCGTACTTCATCGCGGCGCACCCCGGCACCAGCGACGAGGACATGATGAACCTGGCGCTGTGGCTGAAGCGAAACGGCTTCCGCGCCGACCAGGTGCAGACCTTCTACCCGAGCCCGATGGCGACCGCGACAGCCATGTACCACTCGGGCAAGAACCCGCTGCGCAGGGTCGGCCGCGCCAGCGAGCCGGTGGACGTCGTCAAGGGCGAGCGCCGCCGGCGCCTGCACAAGGCCTTCCTGCGCTACCACGACCCGAACAACTGGCCGGCGCTGCGCGAGGCGCTGAAGGCGATGGGCCGCGCCGACCTGATCGGCAACGGCAAGCACCACCTGATCCCGACCTTCCAGCCGATCGGAGACGGCAGCTATGCCAGCCCGCGGCGCAAGAACTCGACGCCCGGCCAGCCGACGAAGGGCCGCGTGCTGACGCAGCACACCGGCCTGCCGCCGCGCCGCGTCAAGTAGCGCCGCGCGCGGCCGGCTTCAGCCGGCCATCTGCACCCGCTCGTGGTCGTGGTTGGGCTTGACCACGGTGGCGACGTAGTGCCCCAGCGACTCGTGGTTCACCATCACGGCCAGCAAGCCCTTGATCTCCTCGTCCGAGAGATGGGGGTAGCCGTACTTGGTGCCGCCGCCCTGGAACACGACCACCAGCATGCGCTGCTTCTCGTCGAAGCCCATGGCTTCGATGGCGCTGGAGTTCACGCGGTGCAGCGGAATCGCCTTGAGCTTGCGCAGGATGTCGTCGGCCATGGTTGTCGTGTCTCCCTGGGATGCGTGGTGTGGATCGGGTCAACCCACCATGGTATGCAGTGGAAGATCCTTGTCTACTGCCAGCCGGTCGAGCTCTTCGCGCGTCATCGAGGCAAGAAAACGCGCCACCGCCTCGTGCATGGAAGGCGCGAACATGGCTTTCGCGTCGCCGGCCTCGATGCCCGCGGCCGCGCACAGCGCCTTGGCGAAATGCGGCTCCAGCGCGGCGAGGGCCACGCGGCCGTCCTTGCAGGGGTAGACCCGGTAGCCGGCATGCGCGCCGCCGACCGCGCCCGACGGCTGCGTGATGCCCCAGCGCCGCGGCATGGCCAGGTAGCCGGCCGCCTCCGACAGCGCGACCTCGATGTACACGCCCTGCGGGTGCGTCTCGCCGGTGCCGGCGTAGCGCTCCAGCCGGCGCAGCGCGGCCTGCAGGATGGCCTCGCTGGCCATCAGCGAGCCGCCCATGTCGGCGTACAGCGTGGCGGGCAGCTCCAGGCCGGGCACCAGGCCGTTGTCGGCCAGGTAGGTGAGGTCGTGGCCCGGTTCCTCGGCGCGCGCGCCTGGCGCGCCGACGATGGCCACGTGGCTGAGTTCCGGGTGGCGGGTGTGCAGCTCCTTCCAGCCCAGGCCCAGCTTCCCGATGGCCGAGGGGCGGAACGAAGTGAGCAGCACGTCGGTCCTGGCCAGCTGCGCGTGCAGCGCCTTCTGGCCGGCCTCGGTCTTCAGGTCGACCTGTTTCACCTGCACGCCCTCGCTCAGCTCTTCGTACGCCGCAGGGCTGTACCAGGCCATCGGGTCGCCGGCGGGCGGTTCGAACTTGATGCAGGCGGCGCCCATGCGGCGGCAGCGCATCAGCGCGGCGGGGCCGGGCAGGTTGAGGGCGAGGCTGAGGATGCGGATGCCGTGGAGGACGGGCGTGGCAGCGGGCATGGTGTGGGGCACGGGGGTTTGTGCAAGACTAGCAGACAACTTTCCTGCCAAGAGCAAGCATCAACGCCATGGATACGACGCTCGACGCGCTGCAGGCCTGGATCGGCCGCAGCGAGACCCTGACCGACACCGTGACCGCCACGCCGCTGCGCCTGATGCGCGCGCTGGTGGACCTGCCGCCCGACGACACTTTTGCCGAGGTGCCGCCGCTGTGGCACTGGCTGTACTTCCTGCCGGGCGCGCGGCAGTCGGAGATCGGCGAGGACGGCCATCCGCGGCGCGGCGGCTTCCTGCCGCCGGTGCCCTTGCCGCGGCGCATGTGGGCCGGCGGCCAGCTGGAATTCTTCGGCTCGCTGCAGGTGGGCGACGCGATCCGCCGCACCTCCACCATCGACGACGTGAAGGTCAAGACCGGGCGCACCGGCGCGCTGTGCTTCGTGCGCGTGCGCCACGAGGTGAGCGGCCCGCGCGGCCTGGCGCTGCGCGAGTTCCACGACATCGTCTACCGCGACCAGCCGGCGCCCGGCGCGCCCGCGCCGCGGTACGAACAGGCGCCGCCCAGCGTGCTGGCGCGCAGGGTGGTGCCCGACGACGTGCTGCTGTTCCGCTATTCGGCGCTGACCTTCAACGGCCACCGCATCCATTACGATCGCCGCTACGTGACCGGGGTGGAGGGCTACCCGGGCCTGGTGGTGCACGGGCCGCTGCTGGCGACGCTGCTGGCCGGGCTGGCGATGCGGCAGTTCGTGGGCCGCAGCGCGGCGAAGTTTTCGTTCCGCGCGCACAAGCCGGTGTTCGACCTGCATCCGTTCGAGGTGTGCGGGCGGCCGGACGGAGCGGATGCGTGCGAGCTGTGGATCCGCGATGCCGTGGGGGACAAGGCAATGAGCGCACGAATGGAGTTCAGCGTATGACGACCGGTTTCCTGTTCCGCCTGTGCTGCGGACTGCTTCTCTCGTTCGCGTGTGCCGCCCAGCCGGCCGGCACTGCCGCCTCGCGCAAGGACCTGGCCGGGCTCATCCCCGCCGGGCAGAAGATCGTTTCCCGCCTCGACGCCGACGTCACCGGCGACAACCTGCCCGACGCCGTCGTGGTCACCAGCAGCGACAGCTTCGAAGCCTTCGTGTGGGTGTTCCGGCGGCTGGACGGCACGCGCCTGCAGGCGCTGGACACGCTGGAGCTCGACCTCACGCCGAACGGCCCGCCCACGGTGTCGGTGAAGAACGGCGTGCTGGTGGTCGAAAGCATGACCGGCAGCGCCTCGGTGCGCACGCTGGCCTTCTACCGCTACCGCTGGGACGCGCAGGCGAGCCGGCTGCGGTTGATCGGGCTGGATGCCGAGCGCACCGGCAGCGACATCGGCCTCAAGCTCAGCTGGAACGTGCTGACCGGCAAGCGCCTGGTGCGCTGGGGCAAGAAGGACCCGGCCGTCTTCGTCTACGGGCCGGAAACCGCGTCCAGCGTGCCGCCGGCGGTGCTGCGCATGGCCGACACGCCCAAGCCCGAGGACCTGCTGGACGAACTGGTCGAGAAGCGGCGCAATTAGCGCGCCGCCGGCCGCCTACAGCGGCAGGCCGACGTAGTTCTCGGCGATCGTCATCGCGCCGGCCTCGCTGTGCACCAGGTAGTCCAGCTCGGCTTCCTGCAGCTTCTGCGCGATCTCGCCTTCGTCGGGAAAGCGGTGCATGAGGCTGGTGAACCACCACGAGAAGCGCTCGGCCTTCCATACGCGGCGCAGGCACCGGTCGGAGTAGGTGTCCAGCGCCGCGTCGCTGCGGTCCTTGTAATGCTCGATCAGCGCGCCCGACAGGTACTTCACGTCGGTCGCCGCCAAATTCAATCCCTTGGCTCCCGTGGGCGGCACGATGTGCGCCGCGTCGCCGGCCAGGAACATGCGGCCGAAGCGCATCGGCTCGCTGACGAAGCTGCGCAGCGGCGCGATGCTCTTCTCCAGGCTGGGGCCGGTCACCAGCGTTGCGCGCGCCGCCGGGTCCAGGCGCCGCCGCAGCTCATCCCAGAACGCGTCGTCGGGCCAGTTCTCCACCTTTTCGGTCAGCGGCACCTGCAGGTAATAGCGGCTGCGCGTGTGGCTGCGCATGGAGCACAGCGCGAAGCCGCGCGGGCTGTTCGCATAGATCAGCTCCTCGTGCACCGGCGGCGTGTCCGACAGCAGCCCCAGCCAGCCGAAGGGATAGACCTTCTCGTATTCGTGGATCGCAGAACGTGGCGCGCTGGTGCGGCACACGCCGTGGAAGCCGTCGCAGCCGGCGATGAAGTCGCAGTCGACGGTGTGGGTGGTGCCGTCCTTCTCGTACGTCACGCTGGGCCGGTCGGTGTCGAAGCCGTGCACCTGCACGTTGGCCGCCTCGTACACCGTCGGCAGGCCCTCGGCGCGGCGCGCGTCCATCAGGTCGCGCGTCAGCTCGGTTTGGCCGTAGACCATGACGTTCTTGCCGCCGGTCAGCCGGTGCATGTCGATGCGGTGGCGCTCGCCCTTGAACAGCAGGTCGATGCCGCCGTGCACGATGCCTTCGCGGTGCATGCGCGCGCCCACGCCGGCCTCGTCCATCAGGTCCATGCTGACCTGCTCGAGGATGCCGGCGCGGATGCGGCCCAGCACGTAGTCGCCGGTCTGGCGTTCCAGGATGATGGTGTCGATGCCGGCCTTGTGCAGCAGCTGTCCGAGCAGCAGGCCCGAAGGGCCCGCGCCGACGATGGCGACCTGGGTGCGCATGTGGGTGTCTCCTTCGCCGCAGCTTAAGAGCGTTGCCGCCCGCGGCGAATGCGTTGCCGGCGGCTGTGTGCGATCATTGCGCCGCTTGCGCGATCACCGCGCAAACCTCCGTCCACCATGACCATCGCTCCCGCCGATTTCATTGCCGGCATGGCCAAGGGCCTGGCCGTGCTGGAGAGTTTCGACACCGAGCGCCAGCGCCTGAACGCCACGCTGGCGGCGCAGCGCGCCGGCATCACGCGCGCCGCGGCGCGCCGCCACCTGCTGACGCTGGCGCACCTGGGCTACCTGGAAACCGACGGCGGCTATTTCTGGCTGTCGCCCAAGGTGCTGCGCTTTTCCGGCAGCTACCTGGCGTCGGCGCGGCTGCCGCGGGTGGTGCAGCCCACGCTGAACCGCCTGGCCGCGCAGACGGCCGAATCGTTTTCCGCCGTGGTGCTCGACGGCGACCAGGGCGTGATCGTGGCGCGCAGCGGCTCCACGCGCGTGCTGGCCTACGGCCTGCACCTGGGCGCGCGGCTGCCGGCCCACGCCACGTCCACCGGCCGGGTACTGCTGGCCGGGCTGGGCAAGAGCGTCTTCAATGCCTGGATGAAGGGCCGCACGCTGCCGCGCCTGACGGCGCACACCACGGTCGATCCGGCGAAATTCCGCGCGCTGATCGAGCAGGTGCGCACGCGCGATCACTGCTTCGCCAGCGAGGAGCACGAACTGGGCGTGCACGCGCTGGCCGTGCCGCTGCGCAATATGCAGGGCCAGACCGTGGCCGCGCTCAACGTGGTGGCCGCGCCGCACCGGGTGGAGGGGCGCCAGCTGGAGCACGACTTCCTGCCCTTGCTTCTGGACGCCGCGCGCGAACTGCGGCCGCTGCTGTGACGGGAACTTCCGGCGGCTGAGCTTGCCAAACCCCGCACAATTCGCGGAACTGGAGAAGAAATGCTTTTGAGCTGGTTGGATGCCGCGCCGCGGCGCGTATTTGGGGGAATCGCGGCGATCTGCGTGGCCATGCTGGCCTTCGGCCTGTACCTGCAGCACGTGGTGGGCCTGGAGCCTTGCCCGATGTGCATCGTGCAGCGTTACGCACTGATCGGCGTCGCCGTGGTCGCGGCGCTGGGCGCCGCCAGCAACCGGCGCGGCGCGCACGCCTCGGCCGGCGTGGCGATGCTGCTGGTGGCGGTGTTCGGCGGCTTCGTCGCCGCGCGGCAAAGCTGGCTGCAATGGTATCCGCCCGAGATCGTGTCCTGCGGCCGTGACTTCTACGGGATGATCGAAAACTTCCCCCTCAAGCGCGCCATTCCCATGATCTTCCGCGGCAGCGGCGACTGCACCAAGGTCGACTGGACCTTCCTCGGCCTGTCCATCGCCAACTGGTCGTTCCTGTGGTTCTGCGCCTTCGCCGTCGCCGGGCTGCTGTTTGCATTCCGTTCGCTGCGCGGCCCGCGCTTCGGCGGCGCGGCGGTGTCACAGGCCTGAAGGCCAGGTCTGCGCCGGTTCGCCGGCATGCCATTGCGGCTCGGGCACCAGCGGCTGCAGCGCCCGGGTTTCGTCGATGTGCACCATGGCGTCGAATTGCGCCGCCAGCCGCGTGTGAAAGTAGTGGCTCATGCGCTCGCTGTGCGGCATGTAGATGACGCCGATGGCACGCTGCAGCCGGCGCCGCGCGGCGTCGCGCAGCAGCTGCTGGACTTCGGTGTCCGAGGCCTGCGGGAAGTCCCGGTGGTGCGCCAGGACGCGCCCGGCTTCCCGCCGGTCGGCGTAGGGCGGCAGTGCGTCGGTCATGCAGGATGCTCCGCATGCGCCAGGTGCCGGGTGAACCAATCGGCCGAGAGTTCCGCCGCCTGCTGCAGCGCGCCCGGCTCCTCGAACAGGTGGCCGGCGTCCGGCACCACGGCCAGTTCGTGCTCGCAGCGCAGGTGGGCCGCGGCCTGCCGGTTGAGGGCGAGCACTTCGTGGTCGGCGCCGCCGACGATCAGCAGGGTGGGCGCGCGCACGGCCGCCAGGGCCGCCGGACCGGCGAGATCGGGACGGCCGCCGCGCGACACCAGGGCGGCGATGCGCTCGCCCAGGAGGGCGGCGGCGATCAGCGCGGCCGCGCTTCCGGTGCTGGCGCCGAAGTAGCCCAGCGGCAAGTGCGCCAGCGCGGGCTGGGCCGCCGCCCAGGTGGTGGCGTCTTCCATGCGGCGGGTGAGCAGCGGGACGTCCAAGCGGTGCTGGCCCGTGCGCGCATCGGCTTCCTCCTCGTGCGGCGTGAGCAGGTCGAACAGCAGGGTGGCGATGCCGGCGCGCTGCAGCTGTGCCGCCACCCGGCGGTTGCGCGCGCTGTGCCGGCCGCTGCCGCTGCCATGGGCGAACAGCACCAGGCCGCTCGCCCCAGGTGGCAGGCCAAGGTCGCCGCACAGCCGGCTGTCGCCGCTGGGAATGCGGACTTCACGCAAGGCCGGGATGCTGGGATCGGTGGGCATGGGCGCTCTCCTGACCAAGCAAGGTAGAGCGGCATGCGGTCGCTGGCTGTCGGAAGGACGCCCCGCCGGTGTAGGACGGCGCGTACACGCCCGCACAGGACGGGCGCGCCGAAACGGGAAACGCTCAGGCCGCGTTGCGGCGCCAGACCAGCAGCGAACCGGCCAGGGCCAGCAGGACGCCACCGCAGGCGCGGTCGACCCAGCGGGTGACGGTGCCCTTCAGCAGCCGCGCGGCCCGCGCGCCGGCGAACGCATAGCTGAACATCACCACGAAATCCAGCAACCCGAACACCAGGCCGATGCTGACGTACTGCGCCAGCTGCGGCGCGGCGGGATCGATGAACTGCGGCAGCAGCGCCGAGCAGAACAGGTAGCCCTTCGGATTGGTCACGGCCACCAGGAGAGACTTCATGAAGATCGCTTGCCCGTCGGCGGGCGGCGTCGCGCCGGCGCCGCCGGGCAGCTCGAAGCCGCCCTTGGAGCGCAGCATGCGCAGGCCCAGCCAGGCGAGGTAGGCCGCGCCCACGTACTTGAGCACGCTGAACCAGAACTCGGAGGCGGCCAGCAGGGCGCCCAGCCCCAGCGCCACCGCGCCGACCAGCACGAAGTCCGACGCCACCGCGCCGAACATGCCGGGCACCGAGCGGCGCAGCCCGTAGCGCGAGCCGTTGGACAGGGCCAGCAGCACGGTCGGGCCCGGCGTGGCGATGGCGACGAAGGCGACCAGCGAAAACAGCAGCAGGGTGGTGGTGTTCATGCGGCGTGATTCTGCCCGAGCGCGCCCGACAGCTGCTGGCGCAGTGCCTTGCCCATGGCGTTGCGCGGGATGTCGGCCACCTGCACGACGCGCGAAGGCGCGCGCACGTTCAGGCGGGCCCGCGCGGCGGCCAGCAGCGCGGCTTCGTCGAAGCCGGGGCCGGGGACCACCGCCGCCCAGATGTCGTCCAGCATGCCGGCGCGCCTGCGCGCGAAGGTGGCGGCGTCGCGCACGCCTGGCTGCGCCAGCAGGAACTCGTCCACCAGCGCGGGATTGATCTTGACGCCGCCCAGGTTGATCAGTTCATCGGCGCGGCCGCGCAGCAGCAACAGGCCGTCGGCGCGCAGCAGGCCCAGGTCGCCCGGCACGAACCAGCCGTCGCGGAAGCCCGTGGCCGTGGCGGCGGCGTCGCCCAGGTAGCCCTCCACCATGGTCGGCGTGCGGATCTGCACCCGCCCTTCCGCATCGAAGCCCAGCGGCGCGCCGTCATCGTCGACGATGCGCACGTCCACGCCCGGCATCACGTAGCCGGCCGCATCGGGGTGGGCGTGCAGCAGCGCCGCGGGCGCCTGCGCCACCAGCCCCGCCTCGGTGGAGCCGTACACGCCGGTGATGTTGGGGCACAGGATGGCGCGCGCCGTGAGCAGCAGCGACGCCGGGATGGCCGCGCCGCCGATCTCGATGCGCTCCAGGCTGGCGAAGCGCACCGGCCGGCCGCGGATCAGGTCCAGCAGGCCCTGCAGCTGGTGGGGCGACACGCGCAGGGTGCGCACGCCGTACAGGCTCATCGCGCGCAGCATCTCCTGCGGCGACATCGCCTGCACCAGCGTGGCGCCGTGCCACAGCGTGGACTGCACGATGCCGAATCCGCCGATGGACGACAGCCACATCGCCGACAAGGTGGGCCCCTGGCTGATCGGCTCGGTGGCGACCGAGCGCATGGCCATGGTTTCCAGCACGTTGCCGGCATAGCCCATCAGCTTGGGGGTTCCGGTGGTGCCGGAGGAGCTGAAGTAGCGGTGCATGGCGCGGCCGTCCTGGAAACCCCAGGCGGCGGGCAGCAGCGCGTCTTCGGAGGCGGCTGCCTCGCCGATCCAGCGGGCGGTGTCCACCTGGACCACGCGGGACGCGGGCGCGAAGGTCAGCGGGCCGTCGGCGAGGACGGCGCCGATCTCCAGGCCCGGCGGAAAGGGCCCGTGGTTCGGGTGTCCCGAGACCGAGGCGGCGCCGGCGGCCATGGCCGCCAGCACCAGCGCCAGGTGCATGAAGGGGTCGCCCACCAGCACGGCCGCGGTCATGCCGGACGCCAGGCCCTCGGCGCGCAGCCGCGCGGCCAGGCCGGTAACGGTGCCCGCCAGCTGCAGGTAGTTGACGGCGCCCGCGGGGTGGATGACAGCCACGTCGTAGGGTCGTATCCGCGCGTGGTGGCGGATCGCGTCGATCAGGTTCATGGGGAAAGGCCGGGGAGCCGGCGGGGTTTCAGGGAGCGAGCTTCTTCACGAACACCATGGAGCGCCGGTCCCAGTTGTACTTGCGCTTGCGCGCCTCGGGCAGCCACTCGGGGTCGACCTGCACGAAGCCGCGCTTGAGGAACCAGTGCATGGTCCGGGTGGTGAGCACGAAGATGCTGTCCAGGCCCATGGCGCGGGCGCGCTGCTCGATGCGCTTCAGGATTTTTTCACCGTCGCCCTGGCCCTGGCTCTGCGGCGACACGGTCAGTGCCGCCATCTCGCCGGTCTTGCCTTCGGGGTAGGGGTAGAGCGCGGCGCAGGCGAAGATCACGCCGTCGTGTTCGATGATGCTGTAGTTGGCGACGTCGCGCTCGATCTCGGTGCGGTCGCGCTTGACCAGGGTGCCGTCGCGCTCGAACGGCTCGATCAGCTGGATGATGCCGCCGACGTCGTCCGAGGTGGCTTCGCGCAGCTCCTCGAGCTTCTCGTCGATCACCATGGTGCCGATGCCGTCGTGCACGTACACCTCCAGCAGCAGCGAGCCGTCGGTGGCGAACGGGATGATGTGGCTGCGCTCCACGCCGGCCTTGCAGGCCTTCACGCAGTGCTGCAGGTAGAACGCGGTGTCGGCCGGCTGCTGCGGGCTGGGCAGGGTGGCCAGCAGGCGCTCGGCGGCGTCCAGCGGCAGCTCGGTGTCGATCGGGTTGTCCTCGCCCTCGGGCTCCTGCGGCTTCACGCGGATGCCGGGAATCTCGGCCAGGAACACCAGCTTGTCGGCCTGCAGCGCGATCGCCACGCTGGTGGCGACCTCTTCCATGGTGAGGTTGAAGGCTTCGCCGGTGGGCGAGAAGCCGAACGGCGAGATCAGCACCATGGCGCCGAACTCCAGGCTGCGCACGATGCCGGCGACGTCGATCTTGCGCACCAGGCCCGAGTGCTGGAAGTCCACGCCGTCGACGATGCCGACCGGCCGCGCGGTGATGAAGTTGCCCGAGATCACGCGCATCTTCGAGCCGGCCATCGGCGTGTTGGGCAGGCCCTGGCTGAACGCCGCCTCGATCTCGTAGCGCAGCTGGCCGGCGGCCTCCTGGGCGCAGTCCAGCGCCACCTCGTCGGTGATGCGCATGCCGTGCGAATAGCGCGCCTGGTGGCCCTTGGCCCGCAGCTGCTCGTTGACCTGCGGGCGAAAGCCGTGCACCAGCACCACCTTGACGCCCATGCTCTGGATCAGCGCCAGGTCCTGTGCGATGTGGTGCAGCTTGCCGGCGGCGATGGCCTCGCCCGCCACCGCCACCACGAAGGTCTTGCCGCGGTGCGTGTGGATGTAGGGCGCCACCGAGCGGAACCAGGGCACGAAGGTGAAGTTGAAGACGGTGGACATGGACGGGTTCGGGAGGTGCGCCCGAGTTTAAGTGAGGCGCGAAGATCGTTCAGGGCGGTCCGGACTTTCGGCTATCGTCGCGCCATGGACACGCTGGCCGCGGGCTTCTGGGGCGCCTTCTTCGGAACGGCGGCACTCATGCTTGCGGCGGCGTTCGCCGCCTTCGGCCGCTCGCTGCAGCGGGTGGCGCTGGCGGCGGCCCTGTCGGCGGTGATGTCGGCGCTGTTCGCGGTGGCCTACCTGGGCGGGCTGCCGGTGGACGACCGCGGCGTCGAATACCGGCTGCTGGCCCACGTGGCGGTCGGCGCCTCGGTCACGCTGTCGCTGATGCTGCTGTCGCTGCTCGGCCTGCTGCGCCCGACCGAGCGCACGCGCCGCTGGGCCTGGGCGCTGCCGGGCGCCGGCGCGCTGGCGCTGGCGGCGGGCTGGCTGGCCGCGCCGGCCGCCTCGCTGGTGCTGGGGTCGTCGCTGGCGCTGGCGATCGGCCTGGCGATGCTGGTGGTGACGCTGCGGCGCGCCGTGCGCGGCGACCGGCAGGCCTGGGCGGCGGTGCTGGGCGTGCTGTTCATGCTGGCCGCCGTCGCCGGTCTGAGCTGGATCGCGCTGCACCGCGACGCGCCCTGGTGGATCCATGCGGTGAGCGCCGTGGCCGGCATGGCCTACCTGTCGGTGATGGCGTTCGCGCTGTGGACGCGCTACTCCTACCTGCTGGAGCTGTCGGAGGTGATGGCCCACGGCCCGGAGTACGACCCGGTGACGCGCATGCGCTCGCACGGCGACACCAGCCAGATGGTCGGCAGCGTGTTCTTCAGCCCAGGCGAGCGCGGCAAGGTGGTGGGCGTGATCGCGGTGTGCATCGCCAACCTGTACGCTCTGGAGAACCTGCACGGGCGCGCCGCCTTCAACCACGCCCTGTTCATCTGCGCCAGCCGCCTGCGGCGCTGCGTGCCGCCCGACGTGGAGATGGGCCGCCTGGGCGACGACGGCTTCCTGCTGCTGGTGCGCGAGGTGCGCGACCTGCAGCGGCTGGCGCGGCTGGCCCGCCAGATCCGCGAGCGGCTGATGCGGCCGGTGTCGCTGAGCACCAGCCGCAAGGTGGCCGACCTGGACGCCGGCGGAACCGACTGGGTGGCCGAGGCCGGCGTCGGCGTGCTGGCCGCCGGCGGGCGGCTGCGGCCCTCGCAGGCGGTGGCGACGGCGCGCGACATGGCGCGCACCGCCTGGACCTATCCCAGCCGGCTGGCCTGGTACGACCAGGCGGCGGGCGAAATCGCCGAGATGCCGGCCTGACGCGGGGGCCGTACTTCCTCGCCGGCGCGCGGACGCCCGATAATCACGGGCTTTGCCCACGCATCCGGTGCCCGATCCTGCCTTGCTGAACATCACGTTTCCCGAAGCGCTGCCGGTCTCCGGCCGGCGCGAGGAGATCATGGCCGCCATGGCGGCGCACCAGGTGGTGATCGTCTGCGGCGAAACCGGCTCGGGCAAGACCACGCAGCTGCCGAAAATCGCGCTGGCCATGGGGCGCGGAAAGCTGAATGCGCCGGAGGGTCGCGGCAAGCTGATCGGCCACACCCAGCCGCGGCGCATCGCGGCATCGAGCGTGGCCAAGCGCATCGCCGAGGAGCTGAAGACGCCGCTGGGCGAGGTGGTCGGCTACAAGGTGCGCTTCACCGACCGGCTGTCGCGCGGCGCCTCGGTCAAGCTGATGACCGACGGCATCCTGCTGGCCGAAACCCAGTCCGACCCGCTGCTGTCGAACTACGACACGCTGATCATCGACGAGGCGCACGAGCGCAGCCTCAACATCGATTTCCTGCTGGGTTACCTGCGCCAGCTGCTGCCGCGCCGGCCCGACCTGAAGGTGGTCGTCACCTCGGCCACCATCGACGCCGAGCGCTTCGCCCAGCACTTCGCCTCCCCGAGGGGGCCGGCGCCGGTGCTGTACGTGTCCGGCCGCATGTTCCCGGTGGAGCAGCGCTGGCGCCCGTTCGAGGAGTCACGCGACTACGGGCTGGACGAGGCCATCACCGACGCGGTGGACGAACTCTGGGCCGGCAATGCGCCGGGCGACATCCTGGTGTTCCTGCCCGGCGAGCGCGAGATCCGCGAGGCGGCGGACCATTTGCGCAAGCACCTGTCGCACGACGTGCTCAAGCGCAACGCCGAGGTGCTGCCGCTGTTCGCGCGGCTGTCGCAGGCCGAGCAGGACCGGGTGTTCGACACGCATCCGGGGCGGCGCATCGTGCTGGCCACCAACGTGGCGGAAACCTCGCTCACGGTGCCCGGCATCCGCTACGTGGTGGACGCCGGCACCGCGCGCGTGAAGCGCTACAGCTTTCGCAGCAAGGTCGAGCAGCTGCTGGTCGAGCCGGTCAGCCAGGCGGCGGCGAACCAGCGGGCCGGCCGCTGCGGCCGTGTCGCCAACGGCATCTGCATCCGCCTGTACGACGAGAAGGACTTCACTTCGCGCCCGCGTTTCACCGACCCGGAAGTGCTGCGCTCGTCGCTGGCCGGCGTGATCCTGCGCATGAAGTCGCTGCGGCTCGGCTCGGTGGAGGAATTCCCGTTCATCGACCCGCCCTCGCGCCGCGCCATCGCCGACGGCTACCAGCTGCTGGCCGAACTGGGCGCGGTGGACGACGACAACGAGCTCACGCCCACGGGCCACGAGCTGGCGCGGCTGCCGCTGGACCCGCGGGTGGGGCGCATGATCATCGAGGCGCGCCAGCGCGGCGCGCTGGACGAGGTGCTGGTGATCGCGTCGGCCCTGTCGGTGCAGGACGTGCGCGACCGCCCGATGGAGATGCAGACGCAGGCCGACCAGCAGCACGCGAAATTCGACGACGAGAAGAGCGAGTTCTCGGGGTATCTGAGGTTGTGGAACTGGCTGGATGAATCGCGCGGCGGGCACGGCAAGGACCACAAACTCTCCAACCGCCAGTACGAGCAGCTGCTGCGCCAGAACTTCGTCAACATCCGCCGGGTGCGCGAGTGGCGCGACATCCACACGCAGCTGCACGCGGTGGTGGCCGAGCACAAATGGCGGCTGAACACGCAGCCGGCCGGCTACGAGGAACTGCACAAGTCCATGCTGGCCGGCCTGCTCGGCAACATCGGCGTGAAGCCGGAAGACGAGGACGTGTACCTCGGCGCGCGCGGCATCAAGTTCCACCGCCATCCAGGGGCGCACCTGAAGAAGCGGCCGGGCCGCTGGGTGGTGTGCGCCGAGCTGGTGGAGACCACGCGCCTGTTCGGCCGCGGCATCGCCAACATCGAGCCGCAGTGGATCGAGGAAGTCGCCGGGCACCTGCTGAAAAAGCAGCTGCTCGACCCGCACTGGGAAAAGAAAGCGGCCGAGGTGATGGCGCTGGAGCGCGCCACGCTGTACGGCCTGGTGGTCTACAGCGGTCGGCGCGTGCCGTTCGCGCGGGCCGACCTGCCGGGTGCGCGCGAGATCTTCATCCGCGAAGGCCTGGTCTCCGGGCAGTGGGAGACGAAGCTGCCGTTCCTGGCCGCCAACCTGAAGCTGGTGAAACAGGTGCAGGAGCTGGAACACAAGGCGCGCCGGCAGGACGTGCTGGTGGACGAGGAGCTGATCTACGCCTTCTACGACCAGCAGGTGCCGAAGGACGTGTACAGCGGCGTGAGTTTCGAGCGCTGGTACCGCGAAGCCAGCCGCATCAACCCGTCGCTGCTGAAGCTGTCGCGCGACGAGCTGATGCGCCACGAAGCGGCCGGCATCACCACCGACGCCTTTCCGAAGACGCTGAAACTGGGCGGGGTGGACTGCTCCGCGACCTACCTGCACGAGCCCGGCGACGTCCGCGACGGGCTGACCGTGGCGGTGCCGATCTTCGTGCTGAACCAGGTGAGCGAAGAGCGCGCCGAATGGCTGGTGCCGGGGATGCTGAAGGACAAGATCCAGGCGCTCCTGAAAAGCCTGCCGCAAAAGCCCCGTTCGCGTTTCGTTCCGCTGCCGGAATCGGCGCTGCGCCTGGCCAGCCAGCTGAGCGAGCCGGAGCACTGGACGCGCGGCTCGCTGACCGACGCGCTCCTCAAGCAGGTGCGCGACGCCACCAGCCTGGACGTGAAGCGCACCGACTTCAAGCTGGACATGGTGCCGGCGCACCTGTTCATGAACTTCCGCGTGGTGGACGAGCATGGACGGCAGCTGGGGATGGGGCGCAACCTGGGGGCGCTGAAGGCGGAACTCGGAGCGCAGGCGCGGGGGGCGTTCCAGGCGCTGGCGGGGTTGAAAGCAAGAAACGGGGACCCTCACCCCAACCCTCTCCCGCAGGCGGGAGAGGGAGGAAGCCAGAAACTCCCTCTCCCCGCCGGGGAGAGGGCAGGGGTGAGGGGTGCCGCGCCCGTCAGTACCCCCGACCAGCGCTACACCGCCTGGACCTTCGGCGAGCTTCCCGAGCTGATGGAAATCCGCAAGGGCGGCACCAGCCTGGTCGGCTTCCCGGCGCTGATCGACCAGCACGACGCGGTGGCCATCGAAGTCTTCGACGAGCCCGAGGTCGCCGCGGCCAAGCACCGCGCCGGCCTGCGCCGCCTGTTCGCGCTGCAGCTGAAGGACGCGCTCAAGTACCTGGAAAAGAACATTCCCGACCTGCAGAAAATGGCGGTGGGCTACATGCCGCTGGGCACGCAGGAGGAACTGCGCGAGCAGATCGTCGAAGTGGCGCTGGACCGCGCCTTCCTGCTCGACCCGCTGCCGGCCAACGAGGCCGACTTCAGGAAGCGGGTGGACGAGGGCCGCGGGCGGCTCACGCTGATCGCCAACGAGGTGGCGCGCCTGGCCTCGACCATCCTCGCCGACTACGCCGCCGCCGTGCGCAAGATCAAGGACACCCGCAACCATCCAGAGGCGACCGCCGACGCCGCGCAGCAGCTGCAGCGGATGATGCCCAAGCGCTTCCTGGCGGCGACGCCCTGGGCGCGGCTGCAGCACCTGCCGCGCTACCTGAAGGCGATCACCCTGCGGCTGGACAAGCTGCGCGCGGACGCCGCGCGCGACGCGGCGCGCCTGGCCGAACTCAAGCCGCAGGAGCAGCGCTACTGGCGGCTGGTGGCCGAGCGCAAGGGCGCGGTCGACGAGCGCATGGAAGACCTGCGCTGGCTGCTGGAGGAGTTGCGCGTGAGCTTCTTCGCGCAGGAACTGAAGACGCCGCAGCCGGTGAGCGTCAAGCGCATCGACAAGCTCTGGAGTCAGCTCAACAGCTGACCGTGAGGCCCTTCCTACTCATAGGCAACTTTGGGTTGCGGTGAAAAGCCGAATGACAGCACGGACGGCCTTCAGTACCGTGCACTGGACGTTTCCCAGGCGAGGCATTCTTCTTTGGATCGACGCGGTTTCATCGAGTCTTGCGGTATCCAGGCGGCCGCCTGCCTGCCGGTGCTGGCCGCGGCGCCGGCGCTGGGTGCCGATGCCAAGCCCAAAGCCTATGCCCGTGCGCTGCTGGTGGACGAACAGGGCCAGCCGCTGCGGGCGAGCGCGCTCAAGGCGCGGACCAACTACGTCTTCCACTATCCGTACGAGGCCACGCCGGTGTTCTTGCTGGACCTGGGCAAGCCGGCCGCCGCGCAGACGCTCAGCACCCGCAACCGCGAAGCCTATGCCTGGCCGGGCGGGGTCGGCACCAGGCGCAGCGTGGTCGCCTTCAGCGCGATCTGCGCGCACCAGCTGGTCTACCCGACGCGCGAGGTGAGCTTCATCAGCTTTCGCAAGACGCGGGCGCAGCGCGGCGTGCAGGACAACCTGATCCACTGCTGCGCGGAGCACAGCCAGTACGACCCGGCACGCGGCGCCGAAGTGCTGTCGGGGCCGGCGCCGCAGCCCCTGTGCGCCGTGCTGCTCGCGCACGACACCAAGGGCGACACGCTGACCGCCTACGGCACGCTGGGCGGCGAGCTGTTCGACGCGTTCTTCCAGAAATACGAGATGAAACTCAGCCTCGACGTCGGGCCGAAGGCGAAGAACGCCGTTTCGGGCCACGCCGTGGTGCGCGAGCTCGACAAGTTCTGCCGCAACGCGGTGCAGTGCTAGCGGCTCAGAGCCTGGCCAGCCGCTCCAGCGCCTGCTTGAGCGTGTCTTCCTTCTTGGCGAAGCAGAAGCGCACCACGCGCTGGTCGAAGCCGTTGCCGTAGAAGGCCGACAGCGGAATCGCGGCGACGCCGATCTCGCTGGTGAGCCATTTGCAGAAGTCCTCTTCCGGCAGGTCGCTCACCTCGGAGATGTCCACGCACTGGAAAAAGCTGCCCTCGCTGGGCAGCAGCTTGAAGCGGGTGCCGCGCGCCAGGCCTTCGCGGAACAGGTCACGCTTCCTCTGGTAGAAGGCCGGCAGCTGCGTGTACAGCGACGCATCCGCCATGTACGCCGCCAGGCCGTGCTGCACCGGCGTGTTGACGGTGAACACGTTGAACTGGTGCACCTTGCGGAACTCCGCCATCAGCGGCGCCGGCGCCGCCACGTAGCCGACCTTCCAGCCGGTCACGTGGTAGGTCTTGCCGAAGCTGGAGACGATGAAGGAGCGCGCCGCCAGCGCCGGGAAGCGCGCCACGCTCTGGTGCGGCTGGCCGTCGAACACCATGTGCTCGTACACCTCATCGGCGATCACCAGCACCTCGGTCGGCGCCAGCAGCTCCTGCAGGCGCAGCATGTCGTCCTTCGACCAGACCGTGGCGCTCGGGTTGTGCGGCGTGTTGACCAGGATGGCGCGCGTGCGCGGCGTGAGGGCGGCGGCGATCCGGTCGAAGTCGGGCCGGAAGGTGCGCGGCGTGAGCGGCACGCGCACCGCGGTGCCGCCGGCCAGCTCGATGTTGGGCACGTAGCTGTCGTAGCAGGGCTCCAGCACGATCACCTCGTCGCCCGGGCGCACCACGGCCAGGATGGCGGTGATGATGGCTTGCGTGGCGCCGGCGGTGATGGTGATTTCGCTGTGCGGGTCGTATTTGCGCCCGTACATCGCTTCCATCTTCGACGACACGGCCTCGCGCAGGGCCGGCACGCCGGTCATCGGCGGGTACTGGTTCAGTCCCCTGGACATGGCGTCCGCGACGGCCTGCACCAGCTTGGGGTCGCAGTCGAAATCCGGGAAGCCCTGGCCCAGGTTGACCGCGCCTTTTTCGGCGGCCAGGGCCGACATCACCGTGAAGATGGTGGTGCCGACGGCAGGCAGCTTGGACTGCAGCACGGGCGTGCGTTCAATGGTCATGCTCATGGTTGTCTGGCCCGCATCGGGCTCACATGTCGAAGTCGGTGCCGCCGCCGGCCATCGCCTTGGCGATGAGATTGCGGTCCAGCCGGTCGGACAGCATCTCGGCGAACCGGTAGACGAAATGGCGCAGGTAGGCGCCGCGCTTGAAGGCCACGCGGGACAGGTTGCGCCCGAGCAGCCCGCCCAGCGGGCGCGTCACCAGGTCGGTGTTGGGGTCGTCGCTGACCGCCATCTCGGCCACGATGCCGATGCCCAGGCCGAGGCGCACGTAGGTCTTGATCACGTCCGAATCGATCGCCTCCAGCGCGATGCGCGGCTGCAGCTTGCGCTGCGCGAAGGCCTGGTCGACCCGGCTGCGGCCGGTGTAGGACGGATGGTAGGTGATCAGCGGCTCGGCGGCGATGTCTTCCAGCGTCACCCGTTCCTTCTTGGCCAGCGGGTGGCCCGGCGGCAGCACCAGCATGTGCTCCCATTCGTAGCAGGGCAGGGTGACCAGGTCCGGAAAGTCGGACAGCGATTCGGTGGCGATGCCGATCTCGGCGATTTCGTCCATCACCATGCGCGCCACTTCGCCGGGCGAGCCCTGGTGCAGGCTGACGTTGACCTTGGGATAGGCCGCGCGCAGCTTGGTCACCGGAATCGGCAGCACGTAGCGCGCCTGGGTGTGGGTGGTGGCGATGGACAGCGTGCCGCTGTCCTGGGCGCTGAACTGCTCGCCGATGCGCTTCAGGTTGCCGACCTCGCGCATGATGAGCTCGATGCTCTTGAGCACGTGCTGGCCGGGCTCGGTCACGCGCTTGAGACGTTTTCCATGGCGGGCGAAGATCTCGACCCCGAGCTCCTCTTCCAGCTCGATGATGGCCTTGGAAACGCCGGGCTGCGAAGTGTGCAGGGCTTTGGCGGCTTCCGTCAGGTTCAGGTTACGCCGCACCGCTTCCTGGACGAAGCGGAACTGGTGCAGGTTCATGCCGGATTTCTTCTAAAAGAGAAGATCATTATGCCCGCACAGCTCAGTCGACCGCAATCCTGACAAGTGTGCCGATGAGCGCCGGATGCTCGCCCACCGGAGCGCGCAGGTCCAAGCGGATCCGCGGATGCTCCTGGCGCAGCGCCTCGACCAGCCGCGGCAGGTCCTCCCGCGCATGCCGGCCCATGCCCAGGAACATGGGCAGCACGGCGATTTCGGTGGCACCGGCCCGCATCAGGTCGGCCACCGCGGCGCGCAGGTCGGGCGGCTCCAGCTCCAGCCAGGCGCAGCGCACCAGCAGCCCCGGCTGTTCGGCGGCCACGCGCGCGGCCACGCCTTCGATCGGCAGCCGCCACAACGGATCGCGCGAGCCGTGGCCGAACAGGACGATCGCCTTCACTGCATCTACCGTCTCAGCACCAACCAGCCGAACGCGCCCAGCGACAGGAAGGTGTAGATCAGGCCCGGCGAGGCGGCGGTCAGCCAGGGCAGCCAGTTGCGGATGTTGCCGATGTAGCCGAACACGTTGTTCAGCAGGAAGAAGCTGATGCCCACCAGTACGCCGCCGAACACATAGGTGGTGATGCCGCCCGAGCGAAAGTGCAGGTAGGCGAAAGGCAGGGCCAGCACCACCATCACCATGCAGCTGAGCGGGTAGAACACCTTGCGCCAGAACTCGATCTCGTAGCGCTGCGAGGTCTGCCCGTTGGCCTCCAGGTGGCGGATGTACTGGAACAGGTCGATGGTGCCCATGCGGTCGGGCTTGAGCAGGGCCACCGACACCATCTCCGCGGAAATGTCGGTCGGCCAGCGCAGCTGCGGCAGCTTGGTGCGCTCCACGTGCGCCTGGTCCTTGCTGCCCGGCGGCGCGAACTCGCGCCGCTCGGCGTCCTGCAGGACCCAGGCGCCTTCGTCGAAACGGGCCCGCTGCGACTGCGTGACGGAGATCAGGAAGCCGCGCGAATCGGCCTCGAAGATGCGCACGCCCTGCATGTTGCCGTCCGGCGTGAGCGCGTTCACGTTCACGCTGTACGAGCTGTAGGCCTGCCTCTCCTTCAGCCAGGCGCCGGTCTGCCCCACGCTGATGCGGCCTTCCAGCCGCGCCTTCAGCAGCTGCGCGGTGCGGTCGGCCACCGGCGCCACGTAGTCGCCGGCGGCGAAGGTGAGCAGGGTGAACATCAGCCCCAGCACCAGCAGCGTGCGCAGCGCGCGCCACGGCCCCAGGCCGCTGGTGCGCAGGATGGTGTATTCCGAGCTCTGCGCGAGCCGCGCCATCACGAAAATGGTGCCGATCAGCACCGCGATGGGCATCAGCTCGTACAGGTGGCTGGGCACCAGCAGGCCGACGAACACCAGCGCCTGCGTCAGGCGGTAGGGGCTCACGCCCTTGCCGACATTGGGCAGCTCGTCGACGAAGTCGAAGAAGAAGAACAGCGCCAGGAAGCCGATGGCGACGAACAGCACCGCCGCGACGACTTCCTTGTAGATCAGCCGGCGGATGGTCTTCATGCGCGCGCCTCGCGCCGGCCGCGGCCGGAGAGGCGGCGCCAGGACCAGTTGTTGTGCTGCTTGCCGAGCCACAGCGCGCCGCCCAGCAGCACGCCGCCGTGCAGCAGCGGCATGAAGCGCGCGAAGTCGGCGCGGCCGCTGCTGATCCAGCTCTGGCCCAGGTTCAGCAGGTTGTAATAGACGACGAAGGCGAACAGGGCGAACACCAGGTTGCCGCTGCGTCCCGCGCGCGGGTTGACGCTGGACACGGCGACCGCCAGCACCACGAAGTTCAGCGCCGCCAGCGCCAGCCCCAGGCGCCAGGCCAGCTCGCCCTGGTTCACCGGGGTCGGCTCGCGCAGCAGCCGCAGCGTCGAGCGGGTGCGGCTGGGGCTGTCGTCAGGGCCGCCCAGGGCGCTGCCGCTCACGCGGCTGCCGTACTCCTCGAACTCGCTGATCTTCATGGTCTGGTCAGCCAGCACGGTCTCCAGCCGCTGGCCGTTCGACAGCACCAGGAACTGGCTGTCGCCCACGGTCTCCACGTGGCCGGCGCGCGCCGAGGTCACGGTCTCCTTGCCGTGCTCGCTGGTGGAGATGAAGATGTTCTTGCCCGACTTGTTGTCCGGCGTGTCCTTGTCCAGGAAGAACACGCGCCGGCCGCTGGCCGATTCCTGGAACTGGCCGGGCGCCACGCGCTCCAGGTCGCCGCGGCGGCCGTACCGGTCCTTCAGCTCCTGCGCCTGCTGGTTGGCCCAGGGCCAGGCGACCGTGGCCAGCAGCGCGATCACCAGCAGCACCGGCCAGGCGAAGCCGAACAGCGGCTTCAGGAACGACGACAGGCCGCGCCCGGCGGAAAACCAGATCACCATTTCGCTGTCGCGGTACATGCGCGACAAGGTGCCGACGATGGCCGCGAACAGGCTGAGCGTGAGGATGGGCGGCAGGTAGCCGAGCACGGTGTAGCCCATGACCATCATCACTTCCTGCGGATTCACGCTGCCGCGGCTGGCCTGGCCGAGCGTGCGGATCAGTGTCATGGTCATGACGATGGTGACCAGCACCACCAGGGTCGCGCCGAAGCTGCGGGCCAGCTCCTTGCGTAGGGACGAATGGAATAACATCGGCTGCGAAACGCGCGGTGCGCGAAAACGAGAATTATGGACTTCGAACTCAAGACCCTGGAACTGGCTGGCGCGGCCGCCGAGAAGTGCGACCTGCTGGTCGTGCTGGTGACCGAATCGTTCAAGCCCGGCAAGGATGCGCTGTCGCGCCTGATCGGCGAGGCGCTGGCGGCCAAGGACCTGGAGCCCAAGCGCCGCAAGCTGCTGCAGTCCTACCGCAGCGAAGGCGTTGCCGCGCCGCGGCTGGTTCTGGCCGGCGCGGGCGACGGCTCGGGCAAGCGCGTGCAGGCGGCCGTGGCCGCTGCGCTGGGCGCGGTGCGCGGCGCCAAGGCCAGGCGGCTGGTGGTGTGCCTGCCGCCCGACGCCAGGCCGGAAGCGGTGCGCGCGGCGGTCTGCGCCGTCGCCGAAACGAGCTATGTGTACGTGGCCACCAAGTCCAAGCCGCAGGGCCGCGAGCTGCAGCGCGTGACCATCGCCGTGGCCGACGCCGCCGCGCACCGCCAGGTGTTCGAGCGCGCGCGCGCCGCGGCCGCCGGCATCGAGCTGGCGCGCGAGCTGGGCAACCTGCCGCCCAACGTGGCCACGCCGACCCGCCTGGGGGAAGAAGCGAAGAAGCTCGCCAAGGCGCAGGGCCTGCAGTGCGAGGTGCTGGGCCCCAAGGAGATCGCGCAGCTCGGCATGGGCTCGTTCCTGGCCGTGGGCCAGGGTTCGGCCCAGCCGCCGCGCTTCATCGTGCTGCGCTACACCGGGGCCGGCAAGGGCGACGCGCCCTACGTGCTGGTGGGCAAGGGCATCACCTTCGACTCGGGCGGCATCTCGATCAAGCCCTCGGCCGACATGGACGAGATGAAGTTCGACATGTGCGGCGCCGCGAGTGTCCTGGGCACCTTCCGCGCACTGGCCGAGCTGAAGCCGCGCATCAACCTGGTGGGCCTGATCCCGAGCTGCGAGAACATGCCCGACGGCAATGCCTTCAGGCCCGGAGACATCCTCACCAGCCTGAGCGGCCAGACCATCGAGGTGCTGAACACCGACGCCGAGGGCCGGCTGATCCTGTGCGACGCGCTGACCTACGCCGAGCGCTTCAAGCCGCGCGCGGTGATCGACATCGCCACGCTCACCGGCGCCTGCGTGGTGGCCCTGGGCAGCCTGCGCAGCGGCCTGTTCGCCAGCGACGACGCGCTGGCCGCCAGCCTGCAGGCGGCGGGGGACGCCGCGCTCGACCCGTGCTGGCGCATGCCGCTGGACGACGAGTACGGCGAAGGCCTGAAGAGCAATTTCGCCGACATGGCCAACGTGGCCGGCCGCTCCGGCGGCGCCGTGGTCGCGGCGAAGTTCCTGCAGCGCTTCGCGCAGAACTATCCCTGGGCGCACCTGGACATCGCCGGCAGCGCCTGGAAGAGCGGTTCCGCCAAGGGCTCCACCGGCCGCCCCGTGGGTCTGCTGACGGAATACCTGCTGGCACAGTCCGAGCAGGCCGCGCCCCAGGCAACGGCCAAAAAGCCCGCGCGCCCCAAGCGCGCATGACCCTGATCCCGGCTCCCAGTCCCCAGCCCCTCAAAAAAGAGTGACCGAAGTCGCCTTCCATTTCAACGCGCCCGGGAAACTGGGCTACGCCTGCCGGCTGCTGCGCAAGGCGGCGGGGGCCGGCGCACGGGTGGTGGTCACCGGCGAGCCGCAGCTGCTGGCCGAACTGGACGTCGCGCTGTGGACCTTCGCGCCGCTGGAGTTCGTGGCCCACTGCAACGCGGCGACCGCCGCGCCGCCCGTGCTGGCAGCGTCGCCGGTGGTGCTGGCCGATGCCGTGCGCGAGGTGCCGCACCACGAGGTGCTGGTGAACCTCGGCGCCCCGGTGCCCGAGGGCTTCGAGCGCTTCGAGCGCCTGATCGAGGTCGTCACGGCAGAAGAGGAAGACCGCAGGCAGGCGCGCGCGCGCTGGAAGCACTACGCCGACCGCGGCTACGCGATCACCCGGCACGACCTCGCGACCAGGGAGGCCGCCTGATGTCCTCGCGCAATCCGCCCCGGTTCGTTCCGACGCTGACCGAAGTGGTGCGCGAAAGCACCATGGTGCCCACCGTGCCGCTCGCCGCGCAGGAGGAACTGGTGCGCCGCGTGATGCAGCGCGTGGACCTGATGCTGGAGCGGCGGCTGCGCGAAGCGATCGCCACCGTGGTGCTGGAGCACACCCGCGAGATCGGCCCGGCGCTGCGCGAGCGCATCGAGGACCTGGTGCGCGACGCCGTGTCGCAGGCGGTGACGCAGGAGAGCGCAACTTCCGCCGGGCCGCAAAACGGGCCTTGAGGAAAACCCGGTCATCCAATCAGCGGGGCCGTTTGTTGATTAGATGACCTTATTTAGAGCCTACCAAGTTTCCCCTTATGGCTCGGGTCCGGAAATTGCGATATGGTCGCGCCCGTTGAGCAAATTCTCAACCTAATTCCTACTTCTGGAGGTTTCTCTCATGCAATTCAAGCTGAAATTGACGGCAGCCGTCGCGCTGGCCGCCGTGTCTGGCCTGGCCGCCGCCCAAGACGTGCAAACGGTCAAGATCGGCCACGTCGCCCCGATGTCCGGTCCGCAGGCCCACTACGGTCGCGACAACGACAATGGCGTGCGGATGGCCATCGAGGACCTGAACGCGCAGAACATCACCATCGGCGGCAAGAAGATCAAGTTCGAAGTGCAGACGGAAGACGACGCCGCCGACCCGAAGCAGGGCACGGCCGCCGCCCAGAAGCTGTGCGACGCCAAGGTCGCCGGCGTGGTGGGCCACCTGAACTCCGGTACCACGATTCCTGCCGCCAAGGTCTACAACGACTGCGGCATTCCCCACGTGACCGGCTCGGCGACCAACCCCCAGCTGACCAAGCCCGCCTACAAGACCACCTTCCGCATCATCGCGAACGACAACGCGCTGGGTGCCGGCCTGGCCCTGTACGCGTCTGACGCGCTGAAGCTCAAGCGCATCGCCGTGATCGACGACCGCACGGCCTACGGCCAGGGCGTCGCCGAAGTGTTCAAGAACACCGCCAAGTCCAAGGGCATCACCATCGTCGACGAGCAGTTCACGACCGACAAGGCGACCGACTTCATGGCCATCCTGACGGCCGTCAAGTCCAAGAACCCCGACGGCGTGTTCTACGGCGGCATGGACGCCCAGGGCGGCCCGATGCTGCGCCAGCTGGAGCAGCTGGGCATGGGCAACGTGAAGTTCTTCGGCGGCGACGGCATCTGCACGGCCGAGCTGGCCAAGCTGTCCGCCGGCTCCAAGGTTCTGGGCAACGTGGTGTGCGCTGAAGGCGGCGCCTCGCTGACCAAGATGCCCAGCGGCGACGCCTGGAAGAAGCGTTACGACACCAAGTTCCCGAGCCAGTTCCAGATCTACGCGCCCTACACCTACGACGCCACGTTCGTCCTGGTCGACGCGATGAAGCGTGCGAACTCCGTGGATCCGAAGGTCTACACCGCCAAGCTGCATGAAACCAGCATGAAGGGCGTGACCGCGAACATCGCCTTCGAACCCAACGGCGAACTGAAGAACCCGGCCATGACGCTGTACGTCTACAAGGACGGCAAGAAGTCGGCCCTGAACTGATCCACCGCGATCCGTTAGCCTGATTGAAGGCCGCCCGCAAGGGCGGCCTTTTTCTTTGTGCGCCGCGCCGCGGTGGACGACAGTCCTGTAGGCAGCGTTGCACTTTTTTTGTCGGTGCTTTCCTACGGCCCGCGCCAGCATTGGCTCGGCGCGGTGCGGCAGGTTTTGGCGCAATTGTCTCGACCGTGCGAAGCCGTTACCCTGCCTTGTTCTGTGGCCTGGTCACAGTCGTACACATTGGGGAAATGACGATGGAAGTCTTGGCAACGCTGCCTGCAACGGACCGGCACGATGGGGACCTCAAACTGCTGCTCAAGGCCTTGAGCGCGTTCCGGCGGGGCGAAAGCGGCGTGTCGCTGCCCACCGAGTGGGACGGCCTGTACGGAAAGATCGCGGCGGAATTCAACGAACTGTCGGCGCAGAGCGCCCGCACCAGCCACAAGCTCAAGTCCCTGGAGACTGCCGTGCACAACGGCACCCGTGCGCAGAAGCGCCTGGAGGACGGCAAGCTCACCGGCTTCTGGCAGGACAACGTCGCCAGCGTCAACGCGGTGGTGGACGCGGTGGAGCTGTCCTCGGACCGCACCCGCACCATGCTGACCGCGCTGACCGAGCTGCGCAAGGGCAATGCCGAGGCGCAACTGCCGGCCGACTGGACGGGCCTGTCCGGCAAGGTAGCCGACACCTTCAACGACGTGGTCGGCGAGAACGTGCGCATGTCGCACGAGCTGGCCCGCCTGTCGCGCGTGGTCGGCAAGGAGGGCAAGCTCAAGGAGCGCGCCCAGATGGCGCACGCCGGCGGCTTCTGGCGCGATTCGGCCGAATCCATCAACTCGCTGATCTCCGACCTGGTGCACCCGACATCCGAAGTGGCGCGCGTGATCGGTGCGGTGGCGCAGGGCGACCTGTCCAAATCGATGGCGCTGGAGGCCGATGGCCGGGCGCTGGAAGGCGAGTTCCTGCGCACGGCCATGACCATCAACAAGATGGTGCAGCAGCTGGGCACTTTCGCGGCCGAAGTGACGCGGGTAGCGCGCGAGGTGGGCACCGAAGGCAAGCTGGGCGGCCAGGCCGACGTGCAGGGCGTGGCCGGCACCTGGAAGGACCTGACCGA
>JAZKIV010000051.1:0-2690 GCA_040384685.1 Pseudomonadota bacterium
AGATGGTGCCGTCGGGGTTGCGGTCGAACGGCATGCCGAAGTGCTCGAGCTCGTACACCACCTTGGGTGCTTCGCGGCACATGAATTCGATGGCGTCCTGGTCGCCCAGCCAGTCGGAGCCCTTGACGGTGTCGTAGAAGTGGTAGTGCCAGTTGTCTTCCGACATGTTGCCCAGCGACGCGCCGATGCCGCCCTGCGCGGCCACCGTGTGCGAGCGGGTCGGGAACACCTTGGACAGCACGGCCACGTTCAGGCCGGCCAGCGACAGCTGCAGCGCGGCGCGCATGCCCGAGCCGCCGGCGCCGACGATCACGACGTCGAACTTGCGGGTGGAGATTTCCTTGGCGGTGTAGGCCATGCTCACACCCTCCACAGCACTTGGATGGCCCAGCCGGCGCAGCCGACCAGCCAGACGATGGTGACGATCTGCAGCGCCAGGCGCACGCCGACCGGCTTCACGTAGTCCATCAGCACGTCGCGCATGCCGACCCACACGTGGTACAGCAGGCCCACGATGGTGGCGAAGGTCAGCATCTTCATCGGCTGGTTGGCGAAGGTGCCGGCCCACTTGTCGTAGCCGATCGGGCCCTTGGTGAAGATCACGCGGGCCAGAACCACCAGGGTGAACAGCGCCATCAGCGCCGCGGTGACGCGCTGGGCGAGCCAGTCGCGCGTGCCGTAATGGGCGCCCACGACAATGCGCCGCGAGCCGTAGTTGACTGACATGGGGTCGAACTCCTTGTTGTTTTAGTAAAGGCCGAACAGCTTGGCGCCCAGCACCACGGTCAGCAGCACGCTGGCCACCAGGGTGAACTTGGCCGAGCTGTCGCCGAAGGATTTGCTCACCGCCTTGTGGCTCACGTCCATCCACAGGTGGCGCAGGCCGGCGATGAAGTGGTGCAGGTAGGCCCAGATCAGCGCCAGCGCCACCAGCTTGACGAACCAGCCGGGAAACACGCCCAGGCTGCCGTTGAAGGCGGCGCGAAAGCGCGCGAAGGAATATTCGGAGGACACCGAGGTGTCGAACATCCAGATGATGAACGGCAGCAGCAGGAACATCAGCACGCCGCTCACGCGGTGCAGGATGGACACCCAGCCCGGCGCGGGGAGGCGGTAGGTGGGCAGGTCCCTCAGCGCATGGATGTTGCGGAATTCGGGCCGGGGGCGGGCTGTGGTCATGGCTTCGCTTCTTTCGGGGGAGGGGGGCTCGAGGGGAATACCGGCGGACAGCCCAAAATTCTATTGCAACGCAACAAGCTGACACGAAGCCGTCGCCCAAGCCCTCAAGTTGCGCCTCAATTCAGCTCGTTGCGATAGTGGTGCGCATCGGTACGGTATAACCCGCGGCGCAACTCCATCGGTACGTCGTTGTACGTATAGGCGAGGCGCTCCACGCTGAGCAGCGGCGTCCCGGGCGCGACCTGCAGCAGCGCCGCCTGCGCCGCGTCGGCGGCCACGGCGCGAATCTTTTCCTCGGCGCGCACCATGCGCACGCCGAACTCCAGCTCGAACATCGCGTAGGTCGGGCCGTGGTAGCCGGCCATCTGGTCGGAGGTGAGGCCCTTGAACGCATTGCCCGGCAGCCACAGGTCCTCCAGGATGGTGGGGATGCCCTCGAAGGCGAGCGTGCGGCGCACCTGCATCACCGCGTCGCCGGTGCGCAGCGCGAGCGCGCGCGCGATCTCGGCGCTGGCGCGCGCGCGCTTGCACTCCAGCACGTGGCGCTGCGCCGGGCCTTCGGCGCCGCGGTCGCCGCTGTCGGGCACCAGCTTCAGGAAGCGGTACTGCACGTGCTGCTCGGCGTGGGTGGCGACGAATGTGCCCTTGCCCTGGCGGCGCACCACCAGGTTGTCGGCGGCCAGTTCGTCGATCGCCTTGCGCACCGTGCCCTGGCTCACGCGGAAACGCGCGGCCAGTTCCATCTCGCTCGGGATCGCTTCGCCGGGCTTCCATTCGCCGGCCTGAAGGCTTTGCAGGATCAATCCCTTGATCTGCTGGTACAGCGGGCTGAAGGCCGGCGTGGCGAGCGCCGCCCCCTCGGCGGAGGCGCCGCCCGGCGGGTCGCCGGCGGAGAAGGGGGAGATGGCCATCGGAGGGTCCTTGGAATGCCCAAATCATATCTTATATAAGACATAAGACAAATTGACCCCTGCGGGTTTTCACGGGTAAACTTGCGGGCTGAATCCAGCAGGCGGCCCGTCCGTGCGCGCGCCCGTCCGCACCTTCCGTACCCGTTTCGCAAACCCTTTCTTCGGAGACCCCCATGAGCAAGAAACCCGTCCGCGTCGCTGTCACCGGCGCCGCCGGCCAGATCGGCTACGCCCTGCTGTTCCGCATCGCTTCGGGCGAAATGCTCGGCAAGGACCAGCCCGTGATCCTGCAGCTGCTGGAGATCCCCGACGAGAAGGCCCAGAAGGCGCTCAAGGGCGTGATGATGGAACTGGAGGACTGCGCCTTCCCGCTGCTGGCCGGCATGGAAGCGCACGGCGACGCCATGACCGCCTTCAAGGACACCGACTACGCGCTGCTGGTGGGGGCCCGCCCGCGCGGCCCGGGCATGGAGCGCAAGGACCTGCTGACGGCCAACGCCGCCATCTTCACCGCGCAGGGCAAGGCGCTGGACGCGGTGGCTTCGCGCAACGTCAAGGTGCTGGTGGTCGGCAACCCGGCCAACACCAACGCCTACATCG
>JAZKIV010000052.1:0-12639 GCA_040384685.1 Pseudomonadota bacterium
CAATAAAGTCAACTACTTACGAGACAATTGAGAATGAATGTCCGGACAGTAGTGGCTCTGACCCCATTTGCGCCGTCAGCCGGAGACCACTCCCTCACCCTCTGCGCGCATAGCTCACAGTCAGCATCTCCCACTGGTGCCCATCCGGGTCATTCCAGTACAGCATCCGCCCGCCATATGCGGTGTTGATCCGGTTGTCCACCGGCCCGTGCACGTCGCTGCGAAACGCAATCCCCGCCGCCCGGATCCTTCCCAGGATCGCATCGAACTCCTCCTCGCTCACCCGGAAGCAGTAGTGCTCGACCGGAAACGGTTCGTCCGTCTGGAAGAAATCCAGCGTCAGCCCGTCGTTGAGATACACCGGTGCGAACGGCCCGATGCCCGATGCGGCCCAGGGCACGCCGAGCAGTTCGCCCAGCCGCTGCGCCGAAGCCGCCTTGTCGCGCGTGGAAACGATGAAGTGATCGAGTTCGATGGCCATTCCGTGAGCATAGCGGCGCACCTGCTGTCGACTTTCAGTGAGACTGACACACAAGTCAGCATTATGATTGCCATGGTTCCAAACTGGTGACATACACGTTCTCAGCATGGGACACAGAGCGAGGGTGCGCGCGCCATGTTTTTTGTCCACCCAGTCCTTTGAAAGTTGATCGATGTTCGGGCGAAGCCGGTTGGCGATAGGCGTTGGCGCGGGCCTCACGATCGGCTTCCTCGCGTTGATCGTGATCGTGGGCACCACCATCTGGCTGGTGGACCGCGGCAACAGCCTGTTTGAGCAATCGGAGTTGCAGCGCACGGCCCGCATTGCCGCGGTTGAGCTGCGCGATGATTTGCGCACCGCGGAGTCGAGCCAGCGCGGATTTCTTCTGACCGGCAATCAGATTTATCTGGCCCCTTACGACACGGCCAAGACGCGGGCGCGGCAAGAGCTGGATGATCTGGCCCGGATGATTGCGCCGGACGCCCCCAACCGCCCCATGCTGCCCAGGTTGTCGGAAGCGGTGGGCGAAAAGATCGCCGAGATGGACAGCAGCATTGCACTGAAAAGTGCCGGCCGCGATGCCGACGCCATGGCATTGCTCCAGAGAAATCGCGGCAAGACGCTGATGGACGAGATCAATGTCTTTCTCTACGGCGCCATATTGATCGCCGACGAGAACAGCACGCTCAACAGCGCTGAGCAGCAGCGCAATGCATCGCTGCTGCGCTGGATATCGGCGGGCGCCGCCGTGGTCATCATCCTGGTGGTGTTCGTGGTGGTCTTCACTGTCTACCGCAACGGGCAGGATCTGAAACTGGCGCGCGACGAAGTGCAGGCCATCAATCTGACGCTGGAAGAACGTGTGAAGACCCGCACGGCCGATCTGGCCATGGCGCGGGAACGCGCGGAAGTCCTGCTGGCCGAGGTCAATCACCGCGTGGCCAACAGTCTGCAGCTGGTGGCGGTGCTGGTGCAGATGCAAACGCGTGCCGTCACCGATACGGCGGCCAAGGATGCCTTGCGTGAAACGCAATCGCGGATCAATGCAATCTCGCTGATCCACAAAAGCCTTTATACGTCCGGTGATGTGACAAACGTGGCGCTGAATGATTATCTGGGCGCCATGCTGAGCAATCTCGAAACGGCGATGAAGAAGGACGGCCATACCGCCATCCTGAAATGCTACCTGGAGCCGATTTCGCTGCGCACCGACGCCAGCGTCAGCCTGGGCGTGGCCGTACAGGAACTGGTCACCAACGCCTTCAAATATGCCTATCCCGACGACAAGCCCGGCGAGGTGCGCGTGCGGCTGAAGCGATTGGACGACGGCAAGGCCGAACTGACGGTCGAGGATGATGGCGTGGGGATTGCATCGAACGTCACGCATGCGGGCACCGGGCTGGGCAGCAAGATCATCCATACGATGGCGTCGGCGCTGAAGACGCATGTGGAATATATCAACCGCGCGCCGGGTACGGCGGCGCGGCTGGTGCTGACGACGGCGCCCGCGTAATGGGATCCGCGATGAAATTTCGACTGTGTGCGGTTGCCTCGCTTGCGTTTCTCAGCGGCGCGACGTTTGCCGCTGGCGTCGAGGGGCTGACCACGCCGGTCAAGTTGCCCCCCTACGATGCGTCGCGGGCTTCTTGCATGGCACCGATCGGATTGCAGAAAAAACTGATGTTCGTTCAGGACAACAGGCGCGAATTCATGCAAGGCGCGGGACGCGGGCTGGAAGCCGCGGCGCGGGCGCGGGGCCTCGCCTACAGCGTTGCCTTTGCCAACAATGATCCTGCGCTGATGATCAAACAGGTGGGCGACATCGCGACCGACAAAACGGGCGCGATCGTGGTGGCGCCGATCGATCCGCCGTCGCTGGCGCCGGCCCTGAAGAAGGTCATCGGCGCGGGCGCCTATGTGGGTGCCATCGTGCCGCCGCCGGCGACGACGGTGCTGAACGCGCCGCAATACCTGACCGGCAAAGTCCTGGCGGAAGCGGCGGCAAATTACATCCGCGCGCGGCTTGGCGGAAAGGCCAAGGTTGTGCTGCTGACGCATGACAGCCTGCAATTCCTGGCCCCGCGTTTCACCGCCATGCGCGATACCCTGCGGACACTGCCGGGCGTGACGATCGTGGCTGACATTTCGCCCGCCACGGTCGACAAGGAGGGTGGATATCGCACGATGAAGACGATCCTGCTCGCGCAACCGAATATCGATGTGGTGCTTGGTGCGGACACGGTGGTGCTCGGAGCGCTGGCGGCATTGCGCGAAGCAGGCAAGGCGCGGGCGGACCAGTTTCTGGGCGGTATCGACGGCGAGCAGGAAGCGGTCGTCGAAATCAAAAAAGGCGGCAGCCCCTACAAGGCGAGCATCAGCCTGGCTTCATCGATCTTCGGTTATGCGATGGGCCAGCAGGCCGCTGATTGGCTGGACGGAAAATCCATCCCGCAGGCAATGGATATTCTGCCCAAGGCGCTCACCAGCAGCAACATCGAGGACTATGAGCGCGATACGGCCAACCCCGGCGCGGTCTATGCCGATCCGGCCCGCCGCGCGTCTTATCTGAAGATGTACGGCAATATCTGTTTCGATACGCGCGAAAACTATATCAATTTCCCATGGTCATCAGAAACCAGATAGTTCCATCGCGAGCAGCCCGCCAGCCATGAGCGCCAACCCTTTCGTCATCCTCTACGTCGAAGACAACGACCTGGTCCGCGAGTCGTTCGCCGAGTTGCTCGCCACTGCCGATCGCCGGGTCGTGTGTGTGGCTGACGGCGCCGGCGCACGCGAGGCCTTGCGCGCACAGAACGTGAGCCTGCTGATCACCGACATCAACCTGCCCGACGGCTCGGGCCTCGACGTGGCGCGAGAGGCGCTTCGGCAGAACCCGAGGCTGCCGGTGATCGTCTGCTCCGGGCAGGACCTGAGCGACGTCGCCTTGTCGCTCGGCCCTACCGCTCATCCGCTGAGGAAGCCGTTCGAGCTGGACGAACTCGAGGCGCTGGTCGAGCGGACCTGCCCCCCTCCGCCGCGCCAGTGATCAGGAAGTCGAGCCTCGACAACTACATCCCCATCAGCAGCCGCATCGTCCGCTGCCCGACGCGCCGTCCCGGCGGCAGGCCCGCCTTGGCGCGCTCGGCCTCTATGGCGTCGCGCGTGTTACGGCCGGGCACGCCGTCGGGCACCACCTGCGCATGGCCGCGCGCCACCAGCCATTCCTGCAGTTCCCGCACCTGCGCGCGCGTGAGGCCCGGGTCGTCGGTCGGCCACGGCGTGACGATGCCCGGCCCACCGGCGATCTTGTCGGCCAGCAGCGCCACCTCCATCGCATAGCGCTCGGACTGGTTGTAGCGCCACAGGGTCTGGAAGTTGCGCGAAACCAGGAACACCGGTCCCGGCAGGCCCACCGGCGCGAACGGGTACAGCTCCGGGTCGCCGGCCACCTGCAGCGGCACCGCCAGCCCGGCGGGGTTCACCGCCTGCCAGCCCTCGGCCGCCCAGTCGGACGCCTTGCGCCGGCGCTCGGGTTGGCGCACGGTGGCGCCGCCCTTGCCGGTGAAGGCCGGCTGCTGGTCGGGCGGCACGCGCACCTCCACGTACACCGGCGCGCCCGCCGTCCAGCCGCCGCGCCGCGCCAGGTGGTTGGCGGTCGACGCCCAGGCGTCGGGCTCGGAGCCGACCACGTCGGCCATGCCGTCGCCGTCGAAATCCACCGCCAGCTGCTCGAAGGTGTCGGGCACGAACTGCGTGCGGCCGAAGGCGGCTGCCCAGGAACCCTGGAATTCCTCGGGCCGCACCTTCCTGTCGCGCAGCAGGCGCACGGCCGCGAAGGCGCGCTCGCGCGCGGCGCAGGTGCCTTCCGGGTTGGCGCAGGGCCGCAGGCAGGCGAGGCTCAGCGAGGAATCCAGCACCGGGATGCGCCCGCGCGCCGGCCCGTAGTTGGTTTCGATGCCGTACAGGGCGACCACGATCTCCTTGGGCACGCCGAAGCGCTGCTCGATGCGCTGCAGCACCTCGCGCCCGCGCGCCAGCACGGCGCGGCCCTCTTCCACGCGCTGCGCGTCGGTGGTCGCGGCCAGCTCGTCCCACCAGTAAGTGGGCTCGGTGGTCGTCACCAGCATGGACTGCCGCACGCGGTCGTCGTACTTGCCGGCCGACGCGATCTGCAAAAAATCCTCGCGCGAGAGCGGCCGCTGCGCGCGGCCGGTCTGCTCGGCCAGCGACTGCACGCAGGCGGCGAACTGCTCGGCCGCGAGCGGCTGCTCCAGCGCGGCATGGGCCGCCAGCGGCGGCAGCGCTGCGGCCACCGCGGCGGCGAAGAAGAAGATCCTGCGCATCGTCTGCTTGATGAGCTTCATCGGCTTGGCTCCCTTATGCCTTGTGCGCGCATGCTACGACGCGGCATCGGCGCGTGGAGGCCACTGCCGCAATTCCTACGAGCTCAGCCGACGCCGGGCGACAGGGCGGCAGTGGCCGCGCGGCAACACTTCGGCGATGACATGGCCTGAAATCTTGTGGGTGGCGCGGCATGGGCAGAGCGCCGGCAACGTCGCGCGCGACGCCGCCGAGGCCGCGGGCGAAGTGCTGATCGACATCGAGTACCGCGACATCGACACGCCCTTGTCGGACCTCGGCCGCGAGCAGTCGCGCGCGCTCGGCCGCTGGTTCGCGCGGCAGCCCGAGGACGAGCGCCCGCAGGTGATCCTGTGCTCGCCCTATGTGCGGGCGCGCGAGACCGCCACGCTGGTGCTGCAGGAAGCCGGCTGGACAACCGGCGACGCGCTGAAGCTGCGGATGGACGAGCGGCTGCGCGAAAAGGAGTTCGGCATCCTCGACCGGCTGACGCGGCACGGCATCAAGCAGAAGCATCCCGAGCTGGACCGCCAGCGCGGCCACGTCGGCAAGTTCTACTTCCGCCCGCCCGGCGGCGAGAGCTGGTGCGACGTGATCCTGCGGCTGCGCAGCCTGACCGAGATGGTGACGCGCGAGTACGGCGGCTGCCGCGTGCTGGTGGTGGCGCACCAGGTGATCGTCAACTGCATGCGCTACCTGATCGAGAACCTGGACGAGGCGCAGATCCTGGGCATCGACGCGCAGGGCGACGTGCCCAACTGCGGGCTCACCTCCTACCGGTTCGATGCGGCGGGTGACTGCCTGCGGCCCGACCTGGTGAACTTCATCGCGCCGCTGCTGGACGCCGGCGCGCCGGTCACCGCCGCACCCGACGCGCAGGCTGCGCCCAAGCCATGAGCGGCGGCGCCGTCATCGACGTCGACGACAAGCTGCTGCGCGCCTGGCCGCTGCCCGAGGCGGATGGCGACGCGGACAAGGAAGACCGCGGCCGCGTGCTCATCGTGGCCGGCAGCCGCGAAGTGCCCGGCGCCGCGGTGCTGGCCGGCGTCGCCGCGCTGCGTGCCGGTGCCGGCAAGCTGGTGGTCGCCACGCCGCAATCGGTGTGGGCACTGGTGGCGGCGGCGCTGCCGGAAGCCCGCGTGATCGCGCTGCCGGAGTCGGCGCGGGGCGGCCCGACGCTGGAAGGCCTGGAGTTGCTGCGTGGCTGCGCGGAGAGCACCGCTGCCGTGCTGGTCGGGCCGGGAATGATGGACGGCGAGACGACGGCGCGGTTCACCGAACAGCTGATGCCGCTGTTCGCACGCAGCGCCATCGTGCTGGATGCGCTGGCGATGGACGCCGTGCGAACCATGCACCAGCCGGAAGGCCGCCAGGTGCTGCTGACGCCGCACGCGGGCGAGATGGCGCACCTGAGCGGCATCGCGAAAGAGGAGGTGCAGCGCGACGCGATGGAAGTTGCACGGCGGCAGGCACGCGCATGGAACGCCATGGTGGCGCTGAAAGGGCCGGTCACCTGCATCGCGCGGCCCGACGGGCGCACCTGGCGCCATGAAGGCGGCTGCGCCGGGTTGGCAACCTCCGGCTCCGGCGACGTGCTCGCCGGCCTGATCGCCGGGCTCGCCGCGCGCGGCGCGCCGCTGGAACAGGCCGCGGCCTGGGGCGTCGCACTGCATGCACGCGCCGGCACCCGGCTCGCGCGCGACATGGGCCCGCTGGGCTTCCTGGCGCGCGAACTCGCGGCGCAGGTGCCGCCACTGATGCGCGAACTCGGGCCTGCCGAACCGCCCGCGTCCCGCTGAGCGCCGGGCGTCAGCGGTGCCGCTGCAGCAGCACGCCTTCCAGCCAGTTGCGGCCGGCGCAGGGCGAGCGGCACTGGTCGGCGCGCAGCACCACCCCCTGCAGCGCGCGGCCGCGCACCGCGAAGTTCATCTCGCACCCGGTGGACGCGTCCACCGCCACCACCGCGCGGCTGCGCGCGTCCCAGTAGCCGGTGCCCTCGAACGGGCAATACTGCGCATCGGGCAGCGTGAACTGTGCCGAAACCTTCACGTCCCGCATCGCGTCGTAGCCGGTGCGCGCGATGCGCAACACGTCGGTGCTGCGCGAGCAGGCGGCAGCGCCGCCCGGGCTGCCGGGCACGCACACGCGCCTGGGCGCGGAGCGGTACTCGCCGAGCACGCCCTCGGGTGTCGCGGCCGCGGCGCCGCCGGCGAGCGCAATCGCGGACAGCACCAGCAGGACAGCGCGCCGATGCTTCACGTCACTCCACCCGCTCGATCGTCACCGGCTTGAAGCCCAGGTCGGCCGCCTTGCCCTTGCGCCCGCGGCCCGCCTTGGCGTTGTTCAGCGAGCGGATTTCCAGCGTCTCCTCGCGTTCCTTGCCGCCGCGGCCGACGCCGCTGATCTTCACCGAGCGCGTGTACGCCGCGGCGCCGGCCAGCGTGTCCTTGGGATCGAGGTCGACCAGCATCAGGCCGCGTCCGCCGTTGCCCATGGCCTTGAGTTCGGTGATCTCGAAGGTCAGGATGCGGCCGTTGGTGGAGGCGCAGCACACGTGCGTGGCCGGCGCCTGCGGCGGCACGTTGGCTGGCGACGGCTTGCACACCGATTCGCCGGTACCGATGCTGACGAAAGTCTTGCCGCCCTTCTGGCGAGACACCATGTTCTCCACGGTCGCCAGGAAGCCGTAGCCGCCCGAGCCGGACAGCAGCAGCCAGGCGTTGGCCGCGCCGGCGAAGTAGTGCACCAGCTGCGTGCCCGGCTCCAGTTCGATGAGGGTTGTCATCGGCTGGCCGTCGCCGCGCGCGCCGGGCAGCAGCGCCACCGGCACCGAGTACACGCGGCCGTTGCTGCCGAAGGCCAGCAGCGTGTCCACGGTGCGGCACTCGAAGGTGCCGTACAGCCCGTCGCCGGCCTTGAACGCGAACGACGCGGCGTCGTGGCCGTGGCCCTGGCGCGCGCGCACCCAGCCCTTCTGCGACACCACCACGGTCACCGGCTCGTCGATCACCTTGACCTCGGCCACGGTGCGCTTCTCGGCCTGGATCAGGGTGCGGCGCGCATCGCCGAACTGCTTGGTATCGGCCTCGATCTCCTTGACCATCAGCCGCTTCAGCGCCGCCGGGCTGCCGAGGATGTCTTCCAGCTTCTTCTGCTCCTCGCGCAGGCCTTTCAGCTCCTGCTCGATCTTGATGGCCTCCAGCCGCGCCAGCTGGCGCAGCCGGATTTCCAGGATGTCCTCGGCCTGCCGGTCGCTGAGGTTGAAGCGCGCGATCAGCGCGGCCTTGGGCTCGTCGCTGTTGCGGATGATGCGGATCACCTCGTCGATGTGCAGCAGCACCAGCTGGCGGCCTTCGAGGATGTGGATGCGGTCCATCACCTTTTCCAGGCGATGGCGCGAGCGGCGTTCGATGGTGCGCTGGCGGAATTCGATCCACTCGTTCAGGATGGTGCGCAGCGACTTCTGCACCGGCTTGCCGTCCAGCCCCACCATGGTGAGGTTGACCGGCACCGAGCTTTCCAGGCTGGTGTGCGCCAGCAAGGTGGTGATCAGCTCGTTCTGCTCGATGCGGCTGGTCTTGGGCTCGAACACCAGGCGCACCGCGGCGTCCTTGCTCGACTCGTCGCGCACCGCGTCCAGCACCGACAGGATGGTCTGCTTCAGCTGCACCTGGTCCTGCGACAGCGCCTTCTTGCCGGCCTTGATCTTGGGGTTGGTGAGCTCCTCGATCTCCTCCAGCACCTTCTGCGAGCTCACGCCGGGCGGCAGTTCATTCACCACCAGCTGCCACTGGCCGCGCGCCAGGTCCTCGATCTTCCAGCGCGAACGCACCTTCAGCGAGCCGCGCCCGCTGCCGTAGGCCTCGGCGATGTCGGCCGCGCCGCTGATCACCTGGCCGCCGCCGGGGAAGTCGGGGCCGGGAACCAGCGCGAACAGCTCCTCGTCGGTGAGCTTCGGGTTCTTCACAAGCGCCACGCAGGCCTCGGCCACCTCGCGCAGGTTGTGGCTGGGGATCTCGGTGGCCAGGCCGACGGCGATGCCGCTGGCGCCGTTGAGCAGGGTGAACGGCAGGCGCGCCGGCAGCACCACCGGCTCCTGCGCGCTGCCGTCGTAGTTCAGCACGAACTCCACCGTACCCTCGTCCAGCTCGTCGAGCAGCAGGTTGGCGATCTTCGCCAGCCGCGCCTCGGTGTAGCGCATCGCAGCCGCGCCGTCGCCGTCGCGGCTGCCGAAGTTGCCCTGGCCGTCGATCAGCGGATAGCGCTGCGCGAAGTCCTGCGCCATGCGCACCAGCGCGTCGTAGGCGGCCTGGTCGCTGTGCGGATGGAACTTGCCCAGCACGTCGCCCACCACGCGGGCGCTCTTCACCGGCTTGGCGCCGGGGCCGGAACCGCCCGCCCCATACCCCAGGCCCATGCGCCACATGGAATACAGGATGCGGCGCTGCACCGGCTTCTGGCCGTCGCTCACGTCGGGCAGCGCGCGGCCCTTGACCACGCTCAGCGCGTACTCCAGATAGGCGCGCTGCGCGTAGCTGGCCAGCTCCAGGCCGCCATCGGCGCCGTCGCCGTTCCCGAAGGGAATCAGTTCTTGCTCCATCGTTCTTTAAAAGGCAAACAGGTTCAGGAAGCGACGTCGTGTTCCGCGAGGCTCACGATGCGCCGTTCGGAGGGCGCCTGCAGCTCCTGCTCGAGCCGCTGGCCCAGGCGGTGCAGCAGCGCCTTGGCCGGCACCTCTTCGGGCGGCACCGGCGCGAGCACGATGCGGAACTGCAGGAAGTCGGGCAGGCCGGGCACCGGCTCCTTCAGGCCCGCCACCAGGATGCGGCTGGCCACGTTGGCCGCCGCCTCGGCCGGCGACAGGCCTTCGGCCAGCACCGCCACGCGCGAATGCGTCACGCGGGCGGCCACGTCGCCTTCGCGCAGCGCCTCGCGGATGCGGTTGGCGGCCGTCAGCACCGCGTTCTCGCCGGCCTCGGGGCCGAACTCGCCGGCGATGCGGCCGAGGTTCTCGATGTGCACCAGCATCAGCACGCTGGGGTGGCCGTAGCGCTTGATCAGGTTGCGCGCGGCGCGCGCGCGCTCGGCCAGCACGATCGGTGTCGACAGTCCGGTCAATGGGTCGACCGTGTTGCGCGCGTCGATGCGCACCCGCGTTTCGCCGAAGATGCGGCTGCGCCACACCGTGCCGAGGAACACGCAGGTGCTCCACAGCGTGAGCAGGCCGGCCACCAGCAGGGTCACGTTGGTCGGCGCGCGCACCGCGCGCCAGGACAGCGCGGCGCCGGCCGCCACCAGCGCGCCGAAGCCCGGCACCAGCCACCAGACCCAGGGCCGGCTTTGCGGCCAGGCGCGCAGCAGCACCACCAGCACCACCGCCACCCAGGCGGCCACGCCCGGCAGCAGCAGCCAGGGCCCGAGCGCCGTGCCCGCCGCCAGCACAGGCAGCAGGCCCAGGCTGATGACCAGCAGCCACAGCCGCGGCTGGCGCAGGGCGCCGGCGTGGCTGACGAGTTCGCGCAGCTGCAGCCCGGCAGCGCCCAGCACCAGCAGCAGCACCGCCTCGGGCAGGAGCGGATGGCCGCCGGCCAGCGCCTGCACCGCCAGCACGCCGAGCAGGGTGGCGGTGGCGTGCAGCAGCAGCGAGCGCTCGCGGTAGGCGTTGGCGATCACCATGCTCAGGCACACCACCAGCACCTGCGCGCCCACGAACACGCCCAGGGTGACCAGCTCGTCCGGCTCGACCAGCGTCATGGCGCCACGTCGGGCAGCGGCGCCGCGGCCATGCCCGGCGGCGGCAGGTTGCCGCGGCCGATGGCGCCGCCCCTGGGCGCCGGCAGTTCCATGCGGATGCGCTGCGGCGCGCGGCCCGCGCCCATGGTGCTGGTGCCGCCCAGCGCGCCGAGGGGAATGCCGTTGAGCGCGGAAGGCGGCTTCAGCATGTTGTAGATCTGCATGACCGTCTTCACGTATTTCTGGGTTTCCGGGTAGTTCGGGATCCGGTTGCCGGCGCGCTGCACCGCGCCCTCGCCGGCGTTGTAGGCGGCCAGCGCCAGCTCCAGCCGGCCGGAGAACAGGGTCATCAGGTCGCGCAGGTAGCGCGTGCCGGCGCGGATGTTGGTGCGCGGGTCGGTCAGCTTCTTGGCCGCCGGCGTGGTCTTGTCGCCGGTGACGCCGTAGCGCTCGGCGGTGGCCGGCAGCACCTGCATCAGGCCGATGGCGCCCTTGGGCGACACCGCTTCGGCGTCGAAGCCCGATTCGGTGGCGATCAGCGCCTGCAGCAGCTCGTAGTCGACGCCGTGCTGCCTGGATGCTTCGCGCAGGTGGTGCTTGACCTGCTTGAAGCTGGGCGACACCTCGAAGAAGGCGATCAGCTTGGGCTGCGCGGTGGGCACGGCCACGGCGCGCGGCGTGCCGATGTCGCGCGCGGTGTCGAAGCTCTCGCCGCCGCGGAAGAACAGCTCGTAGCGCTCGTCGAGCTTCTCGGTGGCGAAGTGCGCCACGCCTTTCGCGTCGACGTAGCCCCAGACCTCGGCGTGCGCCGTGGCGGACACGCCGAGCGCCAGCAGCGCGGCGGCCAGCATGGAAGCAAGGCGCACGCGCGTCATGCCCGCACCTCCAGCGCCAGCTCGCGCCGGGTGGCGAACTCGGGCAGCAGCATCGACATGACGGTGAGCGATTCGAAGCCGCGCTCGGTGCGCACGCTTTCGCGCAGCACGCCTTCCACCACGAAGCCCTCGCTGTCGTACAGGGCGCGGGCGCGCACGTTGTGCGTCTTCACGTCCAGCCACAGGCGGTGCGCGCCCAGGTCGTCGAAGGCCACTTTCTTGGCGACCCGCAGCGCGGCGCGGCCGAAGCCCCGGCCCTTGCTGCGCACCACCATGCGCTTGAGCTCCAGCGACTGGTGGCGGCTCTTGCAGCCGATCAGGATCAGGAAGCCCACGGCGTCCAGGCCGGGCCCGCCTTCCAGGATGAAGTGGCGAAAGTCGGGAAAGCGGATCGCCGCCTCGTGCTGGGTGCGTTCCCAGGGCGTGATGTAGGGCAGGTTCTCCGGGTCGTTCTCCAGCGAGAGCACGAACTCCAGGTCGCTTTGCATGGTCGGGCGCAGCCGCACGCGCGTGGCGGCGCGTTCTTCGGAGCTGGCGGCGGGGTTGGCGACGGTCATGCGGTTCGGAGGGATGTTCGGGTCAGATGTCGACGTCGATCGCATCACCGTGCAGCTCCATCAGCTCGCGGCGGGCGGCGGCTTCGCCCTTGCCCATCAGCTTGGTGATGAGGGCCTGCGTCTGCAGGAAATCGAGCTGGCGCAGTTGCACGGGCAGCAGGCGGCGGGTGTCCGGATTGAGCGTGGTTTCCCACAATTGTTCCGCGCTCATCTCGCCCAGGCCCTTGAAGCGGCTGATGCTCCACTTGCCCTCGGCCACGCCTTCCTTGCGCAGCTTGTCCAGGATGGCGGTGAGCTCGCCCTCGTCCAGCGCATACAGCTTGGTGGCCGGCTTCTTGCCGCGCGCCGGCGCATCCACGCGGTACAGCGGCGGGCGCGCCACGTAGACGTTGCCGGCATCGATGAGTTTGGGGAAATGGCGGAAGAACAGCGTGAGCAGCAGCACCTGGATGTGCGAGCCGTCCACGTCGGCGTCCGACAGGATGCAGACCTTGCCGTAGCGCAGGCCGGTGAGGTCGGGCGTGTCGTTCGGGCCGTGCGGATCGACCCCGATCGCCACCGCGATGTCGTGGATCTCGTTGTTGGCGAACAGGCGGTCGCGCTCGACCTCCCAGGTGTTGAGCACCTTGCCGCG
>JAZKIV010000053.1:0-34739 GCA_040384685.1 Pseudomonadota bacterium
TCGCCCAGCCGATGTCGTTGCCGGCCAGGTCGCCCATGCGGAACGGGCCCATGGCGAAACCGAACTTCTCGACCGCGCGGTCCACCTGCTGCGGCGTGGCGCCCTCGTCCAGCAGGAAGCCGGCCTGGCGCGAGTACTGCTCGATCATGCGGTTGCCGATGAAGCCGTCGCACACGCCGGACACCACCGCCGTCTTGCGGATCTTCTTGGCCACGTCCATCACCGTGGCCATCACGTCCTTGCCGGTCTGCGCGCCGCGCACCACTTCCAGCAGCTTCATCACGTTGGCCGGGCTGAAGAAGTGCAGGCCCACCACGTCCTGCGGACGCTTGGTGAAGCCGGCGATTTTGTTGACGTCCAGCGTGGAGGTGTTGGACGCCAGGATGGCGCCGGGCTTGGCCACCTGGTCGAGCTTCTCGAACACCTGCTGCTTGACGCCGATCTCCTCGAACACCGCCTCGATGACCAGGTCGGCGTCCTTCAGGTCGTCGTAGGACAGCGTGGGCTTGAGCAGGGCCATGCGCTGCTCGTACTTGTCCTGCTTGAGCTTGCCCTTCTTGACCTGGCTCTCGTAGTTCTTGCGGATGGTGGCGATGCCGCGCTCCAGCGCCTCCTGCTTGGTCTCCAGCATGGTCACCGGGATGCCGGCGTTCAGGAAGTTCATGCTGATGCCGCCGCCCATGGTGCCGGCACCGATCACGCCCACCGACTTGATCTCGCGCTTGGGCGTGTCGCCCGGCACGTCAGCGATCTTGGAGGCCGCGCGCTCGGCGATGAACAGGTGGCGCAGCGCGCGCGACTCGGGCGTGAACATCAGGTTCACGAAGATCTCGCGCTCGAACGCCATGCCCGCGTCGAATCTCCTTTGCGTGGCGGCTTCCACCGCGTCCACGCACTTGGCCGGCGCCGGGAAGTTCTTGGCCATGCCCTTGACCATGTTGCGCGCGAACTGGAAGTACGCGTCGCCCAGCGGGTGCTTGCACGGCAGGTCGCGCACGCGCGGCAGCGGCCGCTTGTCGGCCACGGAACGGGCGAAGGCGATGGCCTCGTCCAGCAGCGACTCGGCGGAGTTGGCCATCTTGTCGAACAGCTTCTGGCCGGGCTGCTGCGCCAGCAGCTCGCTGTTCACCGGCTCGCCGCTGACGATGAGGTTGAGCGCGTTCTCCACGCCCAGCGCGCGCGGCAGGCGCTGCGTGCCGCCGGCGCCGGGGATCAGGCCCAGCTTCACTTCGGGCAGGCCCACCTTGCAGCCGGGCGCGGCGATGCGGTAGTGGCAGCCCAGGGGCAGTTCCAGCCCGCCGCCCATGGCGATGGAATGCAGCGCCGCGACCACCGGCTTGGCGGAGTTCTCCACCGCCAGGATCACCGACAGCAGGTTCGGCTCCTGCGTCGCCCTGGGCGTGCCGAATTCGGTGATGTCGGCACCGCCCGAAAAGGCCCGGCCCGCGCCGGTCAGCACCACCGCCTTGACCGCTGCATCGGCGTTGGCCTGCTCCAGGTGGCGGGTGATCGCCACGCGCGTGGCGAGGCCGAGTCCGTTAATGGGGGGATTGTTCAATGTGATCACGGCAACGTCGCCGTGAACTTTGTATTCAGCCGTCATGCGGGCTCCTTTGGGAGAACAAATAGAACGCTCGTTCGCTTTTGATTTTAGGGGCCGCCGGAGCGCCACATTCATGCTTTTGTCGCAGCCGGGACAAAGAATCGCATCGTAATGTGCGTTGTCCCGCTGTGCCGCACGGCCCGCCTTTGCTACATTTGACCAAGTCAAGAAATATTCAGGGACGGCGGCACAGAGCCCCATTGCAGGGCGTCCGGCGAACGAGCCGGCAGGTGCCGATGACGATGCACAAACTCATCCGGGATCTCGCGGGAGCCTATCGCGCGCACCATGAGCGTCACCACTCCCAGCTGGAGTGGATCGCCCTCATGGGCGCGATCGCCTTCCCCGCGTTCTATCTGATTCGCCTCACCGGCAGGCTGCCGCCGCGCTGGGACGACCTCAATTTCCGCCTGGTGGCCACGGCGCTGTGCCTGCTGCTGGCGCTGCGCCGGTGGTGGCCGCGCTCGGTCCAGCGCTACTACCTGCCCTGCTCCTACGCCGCGGTGTTCTACTGCCTGGCGTTCCTGATGCCGTTCTCGCTGCTGCAGAACCTGGCGGTGCCCAACAGCGTGGCGAACATGATGCTGGGCGCGGTGCTGATCGTGTTCCTCACCGACTGGCGCAACACCATCGCCATGCTGCTGGCCGGCTACGCGGCGAGCTTCGCCGCGTACTGGTTCATCCAGCCCGACCCCGAACCGCCCTTCGAGTTCATGGTCCTGTGGATGCCGCTGTGCGCCGTGCTGGCGGCCGGCGGCATCATCGCGCGCATCGCCGAGCGGCGCGCCGACGCCGACCGCATGCGGCTGGTCCACTCGGGCGCCGGCTCCATCGCGCACGAGATGCGCAACCCGCTGATGCGCGTGCGCGGCGCGCTGGACGTGCTGGCGCAGGCGGTTCCCGCCGCGTCCGGCACCGGCGTCACCCTGTCGCACGACCAGGTGCGCGCGATCGCACAGGCGGTGGCGCAGGGCCAGGACGCCGTGTCGCGCGGGCTGCAGGCGATCGACGTCACGCTCGGCCAGCTCAAGCCCGGCACCATCGACCCGGCCGGCTTCCGCTGCCTGTGGGCCGGCCCCTGCGTGCACAAGGCGGTCAACGAATTCGCCTACGAGAGCGAGGCGCACCGCGCGCGCGTGCGCGTCGAGCAGCGCGGCGACTTCGCCTTCATGGGCGACGAGACCGCTTTCGTGCTGGTGCTGTTCAACCTGATCCGCAACGCCCTGTTCTACCTGCCCACGCATCCGCGCATCGCCATCGTGCTGACCATCGACGGGCCGGCCGGCGAGGTGCGGGTGCGCGACACCGGCCCGGGCATCCCGGCCGAACTGCACCCGCACCTGTTCGAGGAGTTCAGCACGCGCGGCAAGCCGCAGGGCACCGGCCTGGGCCTGGCGTTCTGCCGGCGCGCCATGCAGGCCTTCGGCGGAGAAATAGGCTGCGCCTCGGCGCCGGGCGAATTCACCGAATTCCGCCTGCGGCTGCCGGTGCTGCCGTTCGCGCAGGTGGCCGAGCACGAGGAAAGCACCTTGCGGCGCGCGCGCGCCGCACTGGCCGGCAAGCGCGTCCTGGTGGCCGACGGCGACGCCGCGGCGGGCGCCTCCACGGCGCGCCGGCTGGGCGTGCTGGGCTGCACCGCGGACACCGCCGCCAACGGGCAGGAGGCGCTCGATGCGCTGGCCCGCAGCGGCTACGACCTGGTGCTGATGAGCCTGGAGATGCCGGTGCTCGACGGCCTGGAAGCGACGCGGCGGCTGCGGCGCGGCGCGCTGTCGGCACAGGCCGCGGTGCCGGTGGTCGGCCTGTGCGCCGGCCCGGCGTCGGTGGCCGGCGTGCAGGCCCGGCACGCCGGCATGGACGGCGTGCTGCCCCAGACCGTCCCGGCGCTCGACCTGTTCGCGACGCTCGCCCAGGTGATGGACGGCGCGCAGGCGGCGGCCGGCGCGCGCGTGGCCCTGCGGGGGCGCACCGCGCTGCTGGTGGAGGACAGCTCGTTCAACCGCGCCGTGATGAAGGCGCGCCTGGCCGAGCTGGGCCTGCAGGTGATCGAGGCGCGGCACGGCGCCGAAGCCCTGGCCCTGCTGCGCGAAGGCGCGCGGCCGGCGGTGGTGGTGACCGACATGCACATGCCCGGGCTGGACGGCGCCGAGCTGGCGCGCGCGATCCGCGCGCTGCCCGGGCCGGTCGGCCGCGTTCCGCTCATCGCCGTGACCGCCGACACCTCGCCGCAGCGGGTGGCCGCCGCGCGCGCGGCCGGCATCGATGCGTTCCTGGGCAAGCCGGTGGAGCCGGCCGAGCTGCGCGGCGAACTGGCGCGCCTGCTGGCGTCCACCGCGCAGGATGCAGAGCAGGCTTCCGGCCTCGCGGAGCCGAACAGCGCGCCCGCGCCCCTGCTGGGCTGACGGCGCCTGGCGCTCCGCGCTCAGACCTCCAGCCACTCCTTGCGGACACCGGCGTCGGCGCGCAGCGCGTCCGGCGTGCCGTCGAACACGATGGCGCCGTGGCCCATGACCAGCGCGCGGTCGGAGATCGCCATGGCGATGGTGAGCTTCTGCTCGATCAGCAGCACCGACACGCCGCGGTCCTTCAGCGTCTTCAGGTATTCGGCGACCAGCTGCACGATCTTGGGCGCCAGGCCTTCGGTCGGCTCGTCGATGATGATCAGTTCCGGGTCGCCCATCAGCGTGCGGCACAGCGTGAGCATCTGCTGCTCGCCGCCGGACAGCACGCCGGCCTCGGTGTGCTGGCGCTCCTTCAGCCGCGGGAACATGCCGTACATGTCGTCGAAGCTCCAGCGCGCGCCCTTGCCCTTGCCCTTGCCCTTCTGCCCGAGCAGCAGGTTCTGGTGCACCGTGAGCTTGGGGAAGATGTCGCGGTTCTCCGGCACGTAGCCGACGCCCAGGTGCGCGATCTCGTAGGGCTTCATGCCGCGGATCGGACGGCCCATCCAGTGGATGTCGCCGCTGCACTCGACCATGCCCATCACCGCCTTGGCGGTGGTGGAGCGGCCCGAGCCGTTGCGCCCGAGCAGCGCCACGATCTCGCCCTTGCCGACCGTGAAGCGCGCCCCGTGGATCACGTGGCTCTTGCCGTAGTAGGCGTGCAGGTCCTGCACGTCGAGGATGGCATCCATCAGTGTCCCGCCTCCTGCTCCACCGGGGAGCCCAGGTAGGCCTCCTGCACGCGCGCGTTGGCGCGCACGCGCTCGGGCGTGTCGAAGGCGATCACCTCGCCGTACACCACCACCGCGATCTTGTCGGCCAGGCCGAACACCACACCCATGTCGTGCTCCACGGTCAACAGCGTCTTGCCCACCGTCACCTCCTTGATGAGCTCGATGAAGCGCTTGGTCTCCGCCACGCTCATGCCCGCCGTCGGTTCGTCCAGCAGGATCACGCCGGCGCCGCCGGCGATGGTGATGCCGACTTCCAGCGCGCGCTGCTCCGCATACGTGAGGTTGCCGGCCAGCGTGTCGCGCTTCCTGTGCAGCTGGATCATCTCCAGCAGCTGCTGCGCGCGCGCGTTGGCGTCGTGCAGGTTGGCCAGGAACTTCAGGAAGGTGTACTTGTAGCCCAGGCTCCAGAGCACCCCGCAGCGCAGGTTCTCGAACACGCTCAGCTTGGGGAAGATGTTGGTGATCTGGAAGCTGCGCGACAGGCCCAGCCGGTTGATCTCGTACGGCCGCATGCCGTCGATGCGGCGGCCGTTCAGCAGCACCTGCCCGCTGGTGGGCGCGAAGCGGCCGCTGATCAGGTTGAACAGCGTGGACTTGCCGGCGCCGTTGGGGCCGATCACCGCCACCCGCTCGCCCTGGCGCACCGACAGGCTGGCGCCGCGGATGATCTCGGCGCGGCCGAAGCTCTTGCGCAAATCGCGCAGCTCCAGTGCGAAAGGAGCTTCGCTCATTTGGCAGCCTCCCGGCGCTGGATGTCGTTGGCGATGCCGACCTGGATGTCGTCCCACTGCCGCTTGAAGTGGCGGCGCACCAGCTCGAACATGCCCAGGCCGGTGGCCAGCACGAAGGCGGCGCCGAACCAGCTGTCGATGCTGCCGGCGTCCAGCGTCGCGCCCAGGAAGCGCAGCTGGTTGCCGAGCGCGGCGTTGAGCTGCAGGTGGTAGACCATCTCGATCATGGCGGCGGCGCCCAGCAGCACCACCAGCGCGGTGCCGGCCAGCGCCAGGTAGCTGACCCAGAGCCTGCGCAGCCGGCCGAAGGCGGCCACGCGCACGTTCATCATGATCAGGCTGGCAATGCCGCCGGGCGCATAGATCACCATGAACATGAAGATCAGGCCCAGGTACAGCAGCCACGCCTTGGTGAATTCCGAGAACAGCGCGAACGCCAGCACCATCAGCACGCCGCCCAGGATCGGGCCGAAGAAGAAGGTGGCGCCGCCCAGGAAGGTGAACAGCAGGAAGGCGCCCGAGCGCCCCGGGCCGACCACTTCCGCCGTGGCGATCTCGAAGGTGAGCGCGCCCAGCCCGCCGGACACGCCGGCGAAGAAGCCGGCCAGCACGAAGATGAAATAGCGCACCCGCTGCGGGTCGTAGCCGACGAACTCGACGCGCTCGGGGTTGTCGCGCACCGCGTTCAGCATGCGCCCGAGCGGCGTGCGCGTCAGCGCGTACATGGCCGCCACGCACACGAAGGTGTAGACCGCCACCAGGTAGTACACCTGCAGCGGCGGGCCGAACGTGATGCCCAGGAACGGCTGGCCGGTGACGCGGTTGCCCGACACGCCGGCCTCGCCGCCGAAGAACTCGGAGAACATCAGCGACATGGCGAACACCAGCTCGGCGATGCCCAGCGTGATCATCGCGAAGGCGGTGCCCGACTTGCGCGTGGTGAGGTAGCCCAGCACCACGGCGAAGAACATGCCGCCGGCGCCGCCCACCAGCGGCAGCAGGCTCACCGGGATGGGCAGCGCGCCGCGCGACACGGCATTGAGCGCGTGGATGGCGCAGTAGGTGCCCAGGCCGGTGTAGACGGCGTGGCCGAAGCTCAGCATGCCGCCCTGGCCGAGCAGCATGTTGTAGGACAGGCAGGCCACGATGGCGATGCCGATCTGCGTGAGGATGGTGACGGCCAGGCTGCTGGTGAACAGCAGCGGCGCCAGCGCCAGCAGCAGCGCGAAGCCGCCCCAGATCATCGGGCGCGAGGCGGTGAAGCGCGCCAGGGTGAATTTGCCGGGAGTCGCCATGTCAGGTCTCCCGCGTTCCGAGCAGCCCGCGCGGGCGCAGGATCAGCACCAGCACCAGCATCAGGTAGGGCAGCACCGGCGCCACCTGCGAGATGGTGAGCTTCAGGAAGGTGCTGTCGCGCGCGCCGGCGCTCAGTGCCACGCCGGCGTTCTGCAGCAGCGAACCGACCGAATGGTCGAGCGCGACGGCGAAGGTCTGGATCAGCCCGATCAGCACCGAGGCCAGGAAGGCGCCGGACAGCGAGCCCAGGCCGCCCACCACCACCACCACGAAGATGATGGAGCCCACCGTGCCGGCCATGTTCGGCTCGGTCACGAAGGTGCTGCCGCCGATCACGCCGGCCAGCCCGGCCAGCGCGCAGCCGGCGCCGAACACCAGCATGAACACGCGCGGCACGTTGTGGCCGAGCGCCTCCACGGTCTCGGGGTGCGTCAGCGCCGCCTGGATCACCAGGCCGATGCGCGTGCGCTTGAGCAGGAGCGCGATGGCCACCAGCATCAGCACCGCGGTCAGCATCATGAAGGCGCGGGTGGCGGGAAACGGCGAGCAGACCACCCGCACCGCGGCGTCGGCGCTGGCGCACATGGCGGCCGGCGCGTCGCCCAGCACCAGGCGCAGGCCGTCGATCGAATGCTGCACCAGCGTGAAGGCCGCGCCCTGCAGGCCGGCCGGCGGGCGGAAGTCCACCGCCGTGCGGCCCCAGATCAGCTGCACCAGTTCCAGCAGCACGTAGGACAGGCCGAAGGTGATGAGCAGTTCCGGCACGTGGCCGAAGCGGCGCACCTTGCGCAGGCAGGTGCGCTCGAACACGGCGCCCAGCAGGCCCACCGCCAGCGGCACGATCACCAGCCCGGGCCAGAAGCCGGCGAACCGCGCCACCGTGTAGCCGAGATAGGCGCCCACCATGTAGAAGCTGGCGTGGGCGAAATTGAGCACGCCCATCATGCTGAAGATCAGCGTCAGCCCGGAGCTGAGCATGAACAGCAACAGCCCGTAGCTCAGGCCGTTAAGCGTGGAGATCACGAAAAATTCCATAGGAGCGTGCTGTTCTTCTTCCCAGGAGGAAAAGCGAAGGGCAAGAGAAGGGGCCCGCCACGTCAACCGCAGGGGGCCCCGGACATGTCCGGCGCGGGCGCGTCAGGCGCCGCCGGGCCGCTTCATCTGGCAGCTGGTGGGCGTGCTGGAGACGTAGCTCGGATATTCCTTCACCGGCACCAGCGTCATGCCGGTGTTCTCCGGGCTGTACGCATACTTGCCGCCGGCCTTCTGCCACACCGTCATGAACAGCGGCTGCTGCAGCTGGTGGTCGGTCTTGCGCATCTCGACTTCGCCGTTGAAGCTGTTGAACTTCAGGCCTTCCAGCGCCGCCGCCACTTTCACCGGGTCGGTGGAGCCGGCCTTGGCCATGGCGTTGCCCAGCGCGTTCAGCGCATGCGCGAAGGCCAGCGTGAACAGGTCGTCGTTGTACTTGGCCTTGAACTCCTTGGCCCAGGCATCGGTCTGGCCGCCCATGTTGTAGTGGGCGTAGGCCACCTGGAACACGCGGCCCTCGCCGCCCGTGCCGAGTGCCGACGGCGTGCCGGTGACGCCGGTGTAGTAGGTGTAGAACTTGCCCGTGTAGCCGCCCTCGTTGGCCGCCTTCACCAGCAGCGACAGGTCGGACCCCCAGTTGCCGGTGATGACCGTGTCGGCGCCCGAGGCCTTGATCTTGGCGACGTAGGGCGCGAAGTCGCGCACCTGGGCCAGCGGGTGCAGGTCCTCGCCGACGACCTTCACGTCGGGGCGCTTGCGCGCCAGCATTTCCTTGGCGTACTTGGCGACCTGCTGGCCGTGCGAGTAGTTCTGGTTGAGCAGGTAGACGTTCTTCACGTCCGGCTTGTCCTTCATGAAGGTCGTCATCGCCTCCATCTTCATCGACGTGTCGCCGTCGAAGCGGAAGTGCCAGTAGTTGCACTTGCTGTTGGTGAAGTCGGGGTCCACCGCGGCGTAGTTCAGGTACACCACTTCCTTGCCCGGGTTGCGCGCGTTGTGCTTGTCGATGGCATCGATCAGCGCGCCCGCCACGGACGAGCCGTTGCCCTGCAGCACGTAGCGCACGCCCTGGTCGGTGGCGGCCTTCAGCGCGTTCAGGCTTTCGGCCGGGCTCAGCTTGTTGTCGATGCCCTGCACCTCGAACTTCACGCCGGCGGGATTGCTGGCGCTGAATTTCTCGGCCAGGAACTGCACCGACTTCAGCTGGTTGGTGCCGACCGGGCCCATCAGGCCGGTCAGCGGGTCGATCCACATCAGCTTGACGACCTGGCCCTTGGTGGCCGCGGGCGCCGCGGCCGCACCCGGCTTCGCCGGGGCCTGGGCCTGCACGGCGCCGCATGCCAGCAGGACGGAAAGCGCGAGAGCGTTGGAGGCGAATTTCACTGGAACTCCTTGGTGAGAACAGGCGCAGCGTAGCCTCGCTTGCAGGCTGCTGCGCTCAGGGATTGCCCGTAAGCAGGGCCGCGTTCTATCGCGCACGCGACAGCGCGTGCACACCGCCGGTGCGCTGCCGCCGCCTCAGGCCGTCGGCAGCTTGTAGTCCTTCAGCATGTCGCGCAGGCGGGTCTTGAGCATCTTGCCGGTGGCGCCGATGGGAATCGCCTCGACGAACACCACGTCGTCCGGGATCTGCCACTTGGCGATCTTGCCTTCGTAGAACTTCAGCAGCTCCTCGGGCGTGACCTCCATGCCGGCGCGCTTGACCACGGCGACGATAGGGCGTTCGTCCCATTTCGGGTGCTTCATGCCCACGCAGGCGGCCATTTGCACCGCCGGATGGGCCATGGCGATGTTTTCGATCTCGATCGAGCTGATCCATTCGCCGCCGGACTTGATCACGTCCTTGCTGCGGTCGGTGATCTGCAGGTAGCCGTCGGGGTCGATGGTGGCCACGTCGCCGGTGGGGAACCAGCCGTCGATCAGCGGCGGCGGGCCCTCGCCCTTGTAGTAGTCGCGGATCACCCAGGGACCTTTGACGTACAGGTCGCCCGAGACCTTGCCGTCCCAGGGCAGCTCATGGCCGTCCTCGGCCACGATCTTCATGTCGACGCCATAGATGCAGCGGCCCTGCTTCATGCGGATCTTCATCTGCTCTTCGGGCGGCAGCTCCAGGTGCTTGTTCTTCAGGGTGCACAGCGTGCCCAGCGGGCTCATCTCGGTCATGCCCCACGCATGCAGCACCTCGACGCCGTAGTCCTCCTGGAAGGCGCGGATCATGGCCGGCGGACAGGCCGAGCCGCCGATCACCGTGCGGTTGAGCTTGGAGAAGCGCAGGTTGTTCGGCTTCATGTGGCCCAGCAGCATCTGCCACACCGTGGGCACGCCGGCCGCGTAGGTGACCTGCTCGGCCTCGATCAGCTCGTAGACCGACTTGCCGTCCAGCGCCGGGCCGGGAAACACCATCTTGCAGCCGATCATGGCCGCGGAATACGGGATGCCCCAGGCGTTGACGTGGAACATCGGCACCACCGGCAGGGTGGAATCGCGCGCCGTCAGCGCCATCACGTCGGGCAGCGACTGCGCATAGGCGTGCAGCACGGTGGAGCGGTGGCTGTACAAGGCCGCCTTCGGGTTGCCGGTGGTGCCGCTGGTGTAGCACATGCTGGAAGCGGTGTTCTCGTCGAACTGCGGCCAGTCGTAGGTGACGGGCTGGCCGCCGATCCAGTCCTCGTAGCTCACCAGGTTGGGGATGCCGCTGTCCTTGGGCAGGCGGTCGGCGTCGCACATCGCCACGTACATCTTCACCGTGGGGCAGCGCGCGTGGATCGCCTGCACCAGCGGCAGGAAAGTCAGGTCGAAGCACAGCACCTGGTCCTCGGCGTGGTTGGTGATCCAGGCGATCTGGTCCGGGTGCAGCCGCGGGTTGATGGTGTGCAGCACGCGCCCGGAGCCCGACACGCCGAAATACAGCTCCATGTGGCGGTAGGTGTTCCAGGCCAGCGTGGCGATGCGGTCGGAGAACAGCAGCTTGGAGGCGTCCAGCGCGTTGGCCACCTGGCGCGCCCGGCCCACCATGCCGGCCCAGGTGTAGCGGTGGATGTCGCCTTCCACCCGGCGCGACACGATTTCGACGCCGCCGTGGTGGCGTTCGGCGAAATCGGCCAGGGAGGAAATCAGCAGTTGCTGCGATTGCATGAGGCCCAGCATCGTTCTTGTCTCCGGCATTTGATATATAGATGAACCGGGGAAATGCTAAGCCCATCGGCGCGCGCCGACCAGCCCTCTGAGGGACAACACCTAAGCTTCTGAAAATCGCCTGCGGCGATTTTCAGAAGGCTGATCAGTGCGGCCAGGCCCGGCAGAGCCGGTTCCTGGCCGCAAGAGGGACTGCGCTGCACGTTGTTGCGCGCAGTCCCGGAACAAGAATGGTGCACCCTCGACGGACCGCACGCAACATCGTGCAGTGCGGTCCCTCCTGTGGGAAGGAACCGGCTCCGCCGGGCCTTCCCACACTGACCAGACCACTTCAAAAAGTCGCGAAGCGACTTTTTGAAGTGCTACGCCAGGGTGACGTCGCCTTCGGACAGGGGCCGGAAATGCAGCGTCACGGCCGCGCCCTCGCCCGGCATCGAGCGGATGTCGATGGAGCCGTGCACGGACTGCATCACGCGGTTGCAGAACATCAGCCCCATGCCGTTGCCGCCGGAGCCGGCACGGGTGGTCACCGGCTCGCGGGTCAGCCGTTCCAGCACCTCGGGCGGGATGCCCGGGCCGTTGTCGCGAAAGCGCACCCAGCCGCTGTCGCTGCGGTCGCGCCCCACTTCGATGCGCAGCATCGGCCGCGGCCAGCCGCGCAGCGCCAGGATGGCGTTCTTGGCCAGGGTGCACAGCACCAGGTACAGCAGGTCGCGCCGGCCCGGCAGGCGGAAGTCCTGCGTCACCTCGCTGGACACCCAGGTGCGCTCGTTGTCCTCGAACGGGAACTCGTCCAGCAGCGACAGCACCAGGCTGGACGCCGTCACCGACTGCGGGGTCGCGCCCGGATAGGCGTCGCGCGCCGACTGCACGAAAGTGGACACCAGCGACTGGCAGTACAGCGCGCGGCGCTCGGCGCGCTCCAGCGCGGCGATCAGCTCGCCGGCCTGGTATTCGGTGAACTGCGCCACCCCTGGCGGCGCGTCGCCCTCGGGCGGGCGGTAGCGCTCGGCCACCGTGTGCACGCAGCCGCGCACCGTGGCCAGCGGCGTGTTGAGCTCGTGCGCCAGGAAGCCCAGCGTCTCGCGCAGCGCCGCCACCCTGCCCTCGTTCATGGCGCGTTCCAGGGCCTGGGCGCGGTACAGCGCCAGCGCCTCGCGCAGGGCCTCGCGGGTGGTCTCGCGGTCCAGCGGCTTTTCCAGGATGCGCAGCACCTTGCCCTGGTTGACCGCGGCGATGGCGACTTCCTTTTCGGCGTAGGCCGTGGCCAGCAGCCGGATGATGTGCCGGTGCTCGCGGTGCACGGCGCGCAGCAGCTTCATGCCGTCGCGCTCGGGCATGCGGTAGTCGGTGACCAGCACCGCGAATTCGTTGCCGCGCTCGGCCAGCACCGCCAGCGCCTCGTCCACGCCGGAGGCGGTGGTGATGGTGAATTCGTCGCCGAACACGTGGGCGAACCACTTGCGCGACACCGCCTCGTCGTCGACGAAGAGAACGGCGCAGGCAGTGTTCTGGTTCAGTTCGGCGGACGTCATTGCCGGTCTCTCATGGTTGCAATTATGGTCCGGCAAACGTTCCCCATGGGCGTCGCGGGCATGCGGATCGCACGGTTCATTCGCGCGTCCCGGGCAGGCAGTGGTAGATCTTCCGGTGCAGCAGCGCCGGGTCGACCGGCTTGACCAGCACCTCCTGGATGCCGGCGGCGCGGGCGGCCTCCACCACGCCAGCGTCGGCATACGCGGTGATGGCGAACACCGGGACCTGCTGCGCGGACACGCCGGCGGCACGCAGCCTGCGCGCCGCCTCGATGCCGCTCATGCCCGGCATGTCCACGTCCATCAGGATCGCGTCGCAGGGCGCCGCCGTGCGCATGTAGTCCAGCACCGCCGCGCCGTGGGCGGCCTCCACCACGCGCGCGCCGGCGCGCACCAGGTGGGCGGCCGCGGCCCTGCGGTTCCATTCGCTGTCGTCTGCCACCAGGATGGTGCGGCCGGCCAGCAGGACCTCCGGCTTGGGCAATACGTCCTTCTGCGCCGCCTCGGGCGGCGCGTCCGCCTCCGCGCGGTGCAGGTCGGCCTGCGGCACCGGGGGAAAGCGCAAGCTGAACTGGGTGAACCGCCCCGGCGCCGACTCGCAGCCGATCTCGCCGCCGAACGCCTGCATCACGCGCCGGCAATAGGCCAGCCCGAGGCCGGTGCCGCCGGTCTTGCGGCCGGAGTGGAACGGCTCGAACAGCGTGGCCCGCACGTCCGGCGCCAGCCCGGGGCCGTTGTCGTACACCCGCACGGCTCCCGCGTCGACGGTGATGCGCACCCGCGCCTGCGGATCGGGCACCACGTAGTACAGCGCGTTCTTGATGAGGTTGAACAGCACGTACAGGTAGGCCGTCTCGTCGCCGCGGAACATGAAGTCCCGGCCGACCTCCACGCTCACCCGGGCGCGGTCGGCCTCGTTGTCGTAGCCGTAGTCCGCCACCGCCTTGCGGGTGGCGTCGGCGGCGCGGATCAGCGAGAAGCGCGCCGGCTCCATCGGCTTGGCGCTCACCTCGTCGAGGATCATCGCGATCACCCGCAGGCCGCGCTGGATCGACAGCTCGCTCTGGGTGAGCTGCTTGTCCAGCAGGTTGCGCCGGGTGGCCGGGTCGAGGTCGTGCTGGTGGAGCGCGTGCCGCATGCTCTGCACGCCGTGCGCGATCTGGCTGAGCGGATTGCGCATTTCGTGCGCGATGGACGCCGCCAGCGCCGCGTAGCTGCGCTCCAGGTTGCGCAATTCGGCCTGCTTCTCGGTGAACTTGAAGATGCTGCCGCCCAGCACCACCAGCAGCATGACGGGGATGCGGGCGATGTAGTCGCGCGGCAGCGCCGGGTCGGGCGTGACCAGCACGTAGGCCAGCGTGGCCGCGCCCGCGCCCAGCGCCAGCATCACCAGCGTGTTGCGCCAGTCGGCCAGCAGGATCAGGAAGAACACCGCCATCAGCGTGTTGGCGACGGCCACCACGCCGCCGCCGTTGGCCAGCGAGGTGAACACCAGGACGAACGGCAGGCAGTAGACCAGGGCCGCATAGGCGAAGGGCAGGTAGTACCGCTTCAGCCGTTCGGGCCAGCGCGCCCGCAGGGCCAGCGCGGCGCACATCAGCGTGGACACCGCGCGCAGCCAGATGTCGTCGTACGGCGGCACGGCCTTGGTGAACCTCAGCAGGTAGAGCAGCGGTATCGCCACCAGGCCGGTGCAGGCCACGTAGAACAGCATCGGGCGGTCCTGCGCGTGGTAGCGCTCGAAGCGCGCGAACAGCGACCGGACGGCGTTCATGGGCTGTAGGCGCGCAGGGCCTCGTCGGTCTGCGTCGCCAGCCGGCGGATCTGCTCGGGCCAGGAGCCGCCTTCGGGCCAGCGCTTGTGTTCCAGCATGGGCACGTAGATGCGGCGCACCAGCTGGTGCAGCGCGGTCGCGCCCGCCTCGCCGCTCATGCCCAGCAGGGAATGCAGCGCCTGCAGGGTGGCGTCCATGTCGCCGCCGGCGGCGCTGGCCTGCAGCTGGTCGACCACGCGGGTCATGGCGGGCAGGTAGTCGCCGATCAGGTCGTCGTACAGGCCGATGCGGCGGTAGGTTTCCAGGCGCTCGGCATCGAGCAGCGGCCGCACCGGTTCGGTCTTCGCGGCCTGCGGATCGGCCGGCACCGGTTCGGCGCGCGCGGTGCGGGTCCAGCGCAGCAGGATGTGGCGCAGCAGCTCGGTGTCCACCGGCTTGGTGAGGAAGTCGTTCATGCCGGCCTTGCGCGCCTCCTCGATCAGCGCCGGGTCGGAGTGGGCGGTCAGCCCGATGACCGGGACCGAGGCGTGCCGGCCGCCGCCGCGGCGGATCGCGCTCGTCGCCTCCAGGCCGTTCATGCCCGGCATGTTGATGTCCATGATGACGGCGTCCCACACCGGCGCCTCCGACAGCCTGCGCAGCGCCTCCTCGCCGTGCGCGGCCTGCGTGACCGTCACGCCGGCCTGGCGCAGGTAGCCCGCCACCGCCTTGCGGTTCCAGGCGGCGTCGTCCACCAGCAGCACGCAGCGCCCGTGCAGCGCCTCGTCGGCCGCGGCGGCCAGGCGCGGCCGCTCGAGCGCCTCGCGCATGGCCTGCAGCAGCGCGAGCTGCGTGCTCGGCTTGGCGACGTAGCCGTCCATGCCGGACTTGCGCGCCTTGCCGGCCGCCACGTGCGCCGGCTCCGCGGTGTAGGCGACGATCGGCACGGTGGACGGCGTGGCGCCATGGCCGGCGCGCAGCCGCTGCGCCACCGCGTGGCCGTCCAGGCCCGGCATGTTCAGGTCCAGCAGCACCAGGTCGTACCTGTGCTGGTAGGCAAGATCCAGTGCGGCGTTGCCGTTGGCCGCCTCGTCGATCCGCGCGGGCAGCGGCTGCAGCTTGTGGTGGGTGACCAGGCGCTGCACGGCGTCGTCGTCGACCACCAGGATGCGCCTGCCGTCGAACATCGCGCACACCGCGTCGAAGAAGGCGGTCTGGCGCAGCCGCACGTCTTCGGCATCGGCGGGCGGAAAGCGCAGCGTGAACTCCGTGGACTCGCCCACGACGGAAGCGCAGCCGATCTCCCCGCCGAAGGCGCGCATCACCCGGTCGCAATAGGCGAGGCCGAGGCCGGTGCCGCCGGCCTTCCCGACCGACTTGAAGGGCTCGAACAGGTGCGCGAGGGCTTCCTTGGGAATGCCGGGGCCGCTGTCGTGCACCCGCACGGCATTCCGTTCCACCGTGACCGTCACGCGCATGTCGGGATAGCGCGGCAGGTAATAGAGCGCGTTCTTGATGAGGTTGAACAGCACGAACAGGCACGCCGTTTCGTCGCCCCTGAAGCTGAAGTCGTCGACGATGCGCACGTCGACGGCCGCGCGCTCCTCCTCGCTGTCGTAGCCGTACTCCTGCACCGCCTTGCGGACAACCTCCGCCGCCGAGATGTCCGTGAACGCCGCCGCATCCATCGGCTTGGCGCTGACCTCGTCCAGGGTCATCGCGATCACCTGCAGGCCGCGCTTGACCGCCAGGTCGCCCTCCGCAAGCTGGTCATAGAGCTCGCCCAGGTTGCGGGCCGGCATCAGCTGGGCGCCCTGCCCCGTCGGCGGCAAGGCCTGGTGGATCCGCTGCAGGCTCTGCTTGAGCCGCGACAGCGGGTGCCGCATTTCATGGGCGATGGATCCGGCAAGCGCCTGCGTGGCGCGCAGCCTGCGCTCGGTTTCGATCTGCTCCGTCGAAGACTTGAACAGGTTGCCTCCGAGGACGATCAAGGCATACGCCGGGATGTGTTTGACCAGATCCGTCGGGATGGCAGGCGAGGATGAAGTCAGTACATAGAGCAGGACTGCCGCACCTATTCCCAGGACCAGAGTCACGAGAGTGTTGCGCCAATCGGTCAACAGCACGAGAAAGCAAAGAACGATGTACGCGTTCGAAATCGACGGCATGCCGCCGCCGCGCTGCAATGCAGTGAGCGTTGTGAAGAACGGCAACCCATACAGGACGACCACATAGGAAAACGCTATGTAGTGCCGCTTGAGCTGCTCGGGCCACTGGTCTTTGAGGGCGAGCAGCACGAACAGGCCAATGCCGATCAATCGCGGTGCAAGGTCATCCCATAGAAGCGGGCCCGGCCGGGTGAATCTCAGAAAATAAAAGGCGGTGAATGCAGCAATGCCAACGATGCCCGCGTATTTGAGACGAGGAGGCCCGAAGGAGTGATATTCCTTGTAGTGCCTGAAGATCTCACGCCACCAGTTCATGAGCAGGTTCCTGGGGTGTTCGCAACGATTCTCCGGCTAGTGCCACAAGCACATCGGGCACTGCCCCATGAATAAGGGAAAACTTTTCTTCTTCCGTTGTCACCGCATTCGCCTCGGCTACCGCGAAGCCAAACCGGCGGTAAAGCCGAACCAGTACAGGGCCGCATAGCGCCCACCCGTTGTTGAAATCGGCGTTTTCAACGAGATAGAGAAATGCCATCTGCATGCATTTCTTCAGGCTGTCATACCCGCTGCGGTATTCAGGCGCAAACACCAACCGGCCGATCTCCCACGCGCCAGCGAGATCATTTTCAGGAAACGCCGGGAGTCGGGCCAGGACCGAATCGCAGGAGGCCAGCCCTCTGCCTATTGGGACAGCGCGCATGGTGCCAACGAGCCGACCGCCATATTCAAATGCCCCGACCATGCCCAATTCGTCTCTTTTTTTTCCAGCTCTGCGAAGAGGGGGGCAGCCTGAACAGATGCAGGCAGGGGAATTTGCCGGCGCAGCGGGGCAATCTCCGCGATTTCCCGCGGTGACTTCAGCCGATGAAAACGCAGCTCATTGGCGCTGAGCTCGTGTTTGGGCGGCGATAGGGCCATCGATTGCCAATGGCGCTGTCCTGATAAATCGCTCATATTCCTCCCTGCTCTCCTGGGAATTGTCGCTCAGACTGCATCATTCAGCACAACATTGGTGCTGCTCGGCCATGCTTACCACCCGGTCTGTGCGGAAGAAGGACAATCCAAGGGATGACTCCAGATATCCTGGCCCCGCGACTTTGCACGGCTGTGTGGCGCCCCGGCTTCGCCACCCTCGGCCCCGCATTCTTCACCGAGCTGCCCCCCACGCCGCTGCCTGAACCTTACGTGGTTTCCCTAAACCATTCGTTCGCATCCGAGCTCGGGCTCGACCCTGGCCGGCTGGGCACGCCCGAGGCCGTGGCCATCTTTGCCGGCAACGCCGTGCCGGAGGGCGCCAGGCCGCTGGCCACCGTCTACAGCGGCCACCAGTTCGGCGTCTGGGCCGGGCAGCTGGGCGACGGCCGGGCCATCCTGCTGGGCGAAATCGACACGCCGCTGGGCCCGCGCGAGCTCCAGCTCAAGGGCAGCGGCCGCACGCCCTATTCCCGCATGGGCGACGGCCGCGCCGTGCTGCGCTCCAGCATCCGCGAATACCTGTGTTCCGAGGCCATGCACGGCCTGGGCATCCCGACCACCCGGGCGCTGGCCGTGGCCGGTTCGCCCGCGCCGGTGCGCCGCGAAGAGGTCGAGACCGCCGCGGTCGTGATGCGCGTGGCGCCCAGCTTCATCCGCTTCGGCCATTTCGAGCATTTCTCGGCGCGCGGCCAGCACGAGGAACTCGCGACGCTGGCCGACTACGTGATCGACCGGTTCTACCCCGAATGCCGCGCCACGGACAGCTTCGGCGGCAACGCCTACGCCGCCCTGCTGGAGCAGGTGAGCGAGCGCACCGCCGCCATGGTGGCGCAATGGCAGGCGGTGGGGTTCTGCCACGGCGTGATGAACACCGACAACATGAGCATCCTGGGCCTGACCATCGACTACGGGCCGTTCCAGTTCCTGGATGCGTTCGATCCCGGCCACATCTGCAACCACAGCGACGAGGGCGGCCGCTACGCCTTCAACCGCCAGCCCAACGTGGCCTACTGGAACCTCTACTGCCTGGCCCAGGCGCTGCTGCCGCTGATCGGCGACCAGGAACTGGCCCTGGCCGCGCTGGAGCCGTACAAGACGGTGTTCCCGCGCGAGCTGCTGGCGCGCATGCGCGCCAAGCTGGGGCTGTACAGCGAGCAGCCGGAAGACCGCGCGCTGATCGAGGACATCCTCAAGCTGCTGGCCCAGGACCGGGTGGACTACACCATCTTCTGGCGCCGCCTGTCGGGCTTCGTGGGCGGCGAACCCGCCGAATCCGTGCGCGACCTGTTCCTGGACCGCGACGGTTTCGACGCCTGGCAGCGACAATACGAGGCGCGCCTGCCCGCCGACCGGGCGCCCGCGGCCGTTGCGATGCTGCGCAGCAACCCCAAGTACGTGCTGCGCAACCACCTGGCCGAGCTGGCCATCCGGCATGCGAAACTGAAGGATCATTCCGAGGTCGAAACCCTGCTGGGCCTGCTGCACGCGCCGTTCGACGAACATCCGGCGCACCAGGACAAGGCCGGCTTCCCGCCCGACTGGGCCGCCCAGATCGAAATCAGCTGCTCCTCATGACCTACCCGATCCAGAAAACCGAAGCCGAGTGGAAGGCCCTGCTGGCCGAAAAGGGCGCCGAGCCGCGCGCCTTCGATGTCACCCGCCACGCCGCCACCGAGCGCCCTTTCACCGGCAAGTACGAAACCGTATGGGCCGACGGCAGCTACCACTGCATGTGCTGCGGCAACAAGCTGTTCGACGCCGGCACCAAGTTCGACGCCGGCTGCGGCTGGCCCAGCTTCTCGCAGGCGGTGCCCGGCGCCATCAAGGAGATCGTCGACCGCAGCCACGGCATGAGCCGCACCGAGACGGTGTGCGCGCAATGCGGCGCCCACCTGGGCCACGTGTTCCCCGACGGTCCCACCGACACCGGGCTGCGCTACTGCATGAACTCCGCCTCGCTGGACTTCGCGCCGGCCAAGAGCGAGTGAACGCCGCGCCATGAAGCTGCTGCTCGACTTCTTCCCCATCATCCTGTTCTTCGCGGCCTTCAAGCTGTGGGGCATCTACGCGGCCACCGGCGTCGCCATCGTCGCCACCATCGGCCAGATCGGCTGGCTGCGGTATCGCACCGGCAAGGTCGAGCCCATGCAGTGGCTGAGCCTGGGCGTGATCGTGCTGTTCGGCGGCGCCACCATCCTGGCGCAGGACGAAACCTTCATCAAGTGGAAGCCCACCGTGCTGTACTGGCTGATGGGCGGTGCGCTGCTGGCCGGCCAGGTGATCCTGCGCAGGAACCTGCTGAAGTCGCTGATGGGCGGCCAGCTCGAACTGCCCGAGGCCGCCTGGCGCGCCATGGCCTGGAGCTGGATCGCGTTCTTCGCGGCCATGGGCCTGGTCAATCTCTGGGTGGCCTACCACTACGACACCGACACCTGGGTCAACTTCAAGCTGTTCGGCGGTCTGGGCCTGATGGCCGTGTTCGTGGTGGGCCAGGCGCTGTACCTGGGCCGCTACATGAAGGCCGACGCGGACTCCTGAGGAAACGCCACATGCCCACCGGCATCACCGCCGAGGCGCTGCGGCTGCGCCTGGCCGAAACGCTCCAACCCACCGTGCTGGAAGTCATCGACGAGAGCGCGGCCCACATGGGCCACTCCGGCTCCGACGGCACCGGCGCGGGCACCCATTTCCGGGTGCGCATCGCCTCCCCGCTGTTCGACGGCCGGGCTCGCGTGGCGCGCCATCGCCTTGTGTATGATGCGCTGCGCGAGTTCACCGACCGCGGCCTGCATGCCCTGGCGATCGAAACGCTCTGACCGCTGTGACCGTTCCGACATTCCCCCTCTGCTTTTCCTGAAGCGACACCCCATGAAGAAAGTCCTCCTCGCGGCCGCTGTCGCGGCCACTCTCGGCGCCGCTCTGCCCGCGTTCGCCCAGAACCTCGCCATCGTCAACGGCAAGCCGGTGCCGTCGTCGCGCGCGGACATGCTGGCGGCGCAGCTCGCCAAGTCCGGCCGCCCGGTCTCGGAGGAAATGAAGGGCCAGCTGAAGGACGAAGTGATCGCCCGCGAGGTGTTCATGCAGGAAGCGCAAAAGCGCGGCCTGGACGCCACCGACGACTTCAAGGCGCAGATGGAGCTGGCCCGCCAGACCATCCTGATCCGCGAGCTGTTCGCCCAGTACCAGAAGACCAACCCGGTCACCGACGCCGAGATCAAGTCCGAATACGACAAGTTCGCGGCGGCCAACGGCGGCAAGGAATACAAGGCTCGCCACATCCTGGTGGAGAAGGAAGACGAGGCCAAGGCCATCATCGCTTCCCTCAAGAAGGGCGGCAAGTTCGAGGACATCGCCAAGAAGCAGTCCAAGGACCCGGGCTCGGGCGCCAACGGCGGCGACCTGGACTGGTCCAACCCGGGCAGCTACGTGCCCGAGTTCGCGCAGGCGATGACCAAGCTGAACAAGGGCCAGACCACCCAGGAGCCGGTGAAGAGCCAGTTCGGCTGGCACGTGATCCGGGTGGACGACATCCGCGAAGCGCAGCTGCCCAAGCTGGACGACGTCAAGCCGCAGATCGCGCAGCAGCTGCAGCAGCAGAAGCTGGCCGCCTTCCAGGAAGAACTGCGCAAGAGCGCCAAGGTGGAATAAGCGGCCTCGCCGCTCCGGTGAAAAAAAACGCGGCCGCCGGCCGCGTTTTTTCATGGGCGGCGCTCAGACCATCGGCGGATCGGTCTCGCGCGCGAAGTTGCGCGGCCCGGCCAGCGCCGTCAGGAAGGCCTGGCCGGAGCTCGCATCCAGGCTGTCCGCCACGATCAGCGACGGATCGTCCTGGCCGTCCGCCACCGGCACGCCGTACTTCTCCAGCAGCGCGCGCGATGCGCCCAGCACCAGCAGCGGCTTGCAATGGCGGTACTGGTCGCGGACGAACTCCGCCGTGTGCCCGTCGCGCGCCAGCGCGGCCACGGCATCCTCGCCGTCCGGCAGCACCAGCGCGTCGAACAGGAAGCCGGGCTCGTTTTCCAGCGAGGCGTCGGCGTCCAGCGGTGCGCCCGATGCGGTGCGCACCGGCCCGATGCGCGGCGCCACCAGGCGGCCCACGGCGCCGTTCTGCGCCAGCGCCTGCTGCATGCGCGCCACCGCGTCGCCGTCCACGCCGTCGGCCACCAGCAGCGCCACCTTGCGGCCGCGCACGCTGCCGTCGCCGGGGCGCGCCATCAGCGAGAGCGCGGGCGACGCCGTGACTTCCGGTTCGGCCGGATTGGCCAGCGCGCGCGGCAGCGGCGCCGGCAGCTCTTTCATGCCCAGCCCGTCGGCCACCTGGCGCGCCAGGTCCTCGGACGCATTGCGCAGCGAGCCCACCATGCGTTCGCGGATCGCCGGCACCGTCACCTTGGACAGCTCGAAGCGGAAGGCCGCGGCGATGTGGGCCTGCTCGGCCGGCGTCTGGCTCTCGAAGAACAGCGCCGCCTGGGTGTAATGGTCGGCGAATTTCTCCGGCTTGGCGCGCACCTTGCCCTGCTCCTCGTCGGCGCGGATGCGCGCCGGCACGGACACGAAGCCCTGCGCGGCGCCGGCCTGGAACGGGCAGCCGCCGGCCAGCGAGTTCGGTTCGTAGTTCACGCGGCCGCGGTGGATCGCCTGGCGGTGCAGGCCGTCGCGCTGGTTGTTGTGCACCGGCGCGAGCGGCGCGTTGATCGGGATCTCGTGGAAGTTGGGGCCGCCCAGGCGCGAGATCTGCGTGTCCACGTAGGAGTGGATGCGCCCGGCCAGGAGCGGGTCGTTGGAGAAGTCGATGCCCGGCACCACGTGCGCGGTGCAGAACGCCACCTGCTCGGTCTCGGCGAAGAAGTTGTCCGGGTTGCGGTCCAGCACCATGCGGCCCACGATGCGCACCGGCACCAGTTCCTCGGGAATGATCTTGGTGGCGTCCAGGATGTCGAAGCTGAACTTCTCGGCTTCTTCCTCGGTGAAGACCTGCAGGCCGAGTTCGTATTCCGGGTAGTTGCCGGCCTCGATGCGCTCCCACAGGTCGCGGCGGTGGAAGTCCGGGTCGGCGCCGGAGATCTTCACCGCCTCGTCCCAGGTCAGCGAATGCGTGCCGGCCTTGGGGTTCCAGTGGAACTTCACGAACACCGATTCGCCGGCCTCGTTGACCAGCCGGTAGCTGTGCACGCCGAAGCCCTGCATGGTGGCGTAGCTGCGCGGGATGCCGCGGTCGCTCATCACCCACATCAGCATGTGGGTGGATTCCGGCATCAGCGAGACGAAGTCCCAGAAGGTGTCGTGCGCGCTGGCGGCCTGCGGCATCTGGTGGTGCGGCTCGGGCTTGACCGCGTGCACCAGGTCGGGAAACTTCATCGCGTCCTGGATGAAGAACACCGGGATGTTGTTGCCCACCAGGTCCCAGTTGCCTTCGTCGGTGTAGAACTTCACCGCGAAGCCGCGCACGTCGCGCGCCGTGTCCTTGGAGCCGCGCTCGCCCTGCACGGTGGAGAAGCGCACGAACACCGGCGTGCGCTTGCCGGCGGCCTTGAAGGGCGCCGCCCTGGTGATGTCGGTCAGCGCCTCGTAGCTCTCGAAGAAGCCGTGCGCGCCCGAGCCGCGCGCGTGCACGATGCGCTCGGGAATGCGCTCGTGGTCGAAATGCGTGATCTTCTCGCGCAGGATGAAGTCTTCCAGCAGCGCCGGGCCGCGCACGCCGTATTTCAGCGAGTTCTGGTTGTCGGCGATCGCCACGCCCTGGTTGGTGGTGAGCACCTGGCCGCTGGAGTCGACGCGCACGCGGTCCAGCGGCGCGATGGTGGCGTTCCTGCCTTCCAGCGCGACGCTGCCCACCTTGTCCGAGCTGTTGGCTTCCGACAGGGTGCTGGCGGTGGGCAGGCGCGAGGCCGGCTCAGCGGTTGCGCCGGGCTGCGGCGCCACGCCGTTGGCGAAGCCGTGCTCGCCGGGCTTGTTCAGGTTGTGCGGCATGGCCGCGGCCAGGGCCTGGGTGTCGGCCATCTTGCGCGCCGCGCGGTCGCCGTCGGCGACGGGCGCGACTTCGCTGGGACCCGAGTCGGTGTTGCGGGCGGCGGACTTGGCGCCGGTCTTGCGGGCCGGCGTGGTGGGAGAGGAATTCTTGGGCATTGAACGGAGGTGGGGAAATCGAACGGCGGAATAGCGAACGGCGGAATAGCCGCTCGTCACGTTAAATGCCCCGTGTCCCGCGCACCTGTAGGACACCTTCTTGTGATGCGCGGCCGTTCAGCCCGCCACGTGCAGCGGCAACTCCACGACGAACTGGCTGCCCTGGTCCTTGCCGGCGCTGTAGGCCTGCACCGTGCCGCCGTGCGCCTCCACCAGTTCGCGCACCACGGCAAGGCCGATGCCCAGGCCGTCGCGCGCCACGCGCACGGCGTGGGGGTCCTGCACGAACAGTTCGAAGACGTGCGGCAGCGCCTCGGCGCTGATGCCGATGCCGTCGTCCGTCACGGTCACCTCCGCAACTGCGTCGCGGCGCGCCATCGCCAGCAGGACACTGCCGCCCTCGGGCGTGTACTTGGCCGCGTTCTGCAGCAGGTTGCCGAAAATCTGCGCCAGGCGGACCGGGTCTGCGTCGATCAGCAGGGGCTGCGGCGGCAGCCGGCTTTCGAACACGAGATGGCGCGCCCGCATCGCGGGCAGGCAGCTTTCCGCCGCCAGGCCAAGCACGTGCGACAGGTCGACCGTGCTGCGCTCCAGGCTGAACTTTCCCGTGCCCGCCCGCGCGCCGTCGAGCAGGTCCTCGATCAGCCTGGCGAGGTGGACCACCTGGCCGCTCACGATGGCGCGCATCCTGGCCAGCAGCTTCTCGTCGGTCAGGCGCCCGAGCAGCTCGGCGGCGAACCGCAGAGGCTGCAGCGGGTTGCGCAGCTCGTGCGCCACCCTGGCCAGGAAGGTGAGCTGCTGCCGGTGCGCCTCGGTGGCGGCCTCCTCCAGCTCCTGGAAACGCACCGCCGCCAGCACCAAGTGTTCGTTGGCGTCGCGCAGCAGCTCGGCTTGCAGGCGCATCTGCTCGGGCGTGCCGGCTTGCGGCGGCGCTTGCGGGGGATGGCCTTGTCCGTTCACGTTGGCCTCAGGGTTCGCCGCGCCACTGGCCCGGCTCCACCGGCTCGCCGACCTGGCGCGGGCGCAGGGCCGGGCTGCCGCCCAGCAGCCCTTCGTAGCCGCGCGGCATGTCGCCGACATGGATGCCGTCCGCCTCGACGGTGAACAGCCGCAGCTCGTTGGAATGCGCGCTGTCGCGCACCTTGGCCACCGCGAGCACGCGCAGCAGCCGGCCGTCGACCTCGACGTAGCGCTGCACGATGATCGCATCGGTCAGGAACGCGGTGCCATAGGGACTGAAGCGCAGGTCGTCGTAGCGGTCCTCCAGCTCGGAGGTCATCAGCACGGTCGCGCCGGTGCTCGCCAACGCCAGCACCATGCGCGAGAGCGACTCGCGGAAGTCCTCCCGGAACGTCGGCGCGAGCGCGAGTTCGAAGCCCGACAGCGAATCGATGACGACGCGGGTGGCCTTGAGCCGCCGGATCTCCGCGATCAGCAGGTTCGACACCTCGTCGACCGACAGCCCCGGCGCGCGCGCATCGACCACCCCGATGCGCCCGGCCGCGACCAGCTCGGCCATGGCCGGGCCGCGCGCGCGCATGGGCCGCTGCTCGAAGGCCGCAATCACGCCGGTTTCGCCGCAACGCGCGCCCTCCACCAGGAAGGCCGCCGCCATGATGCTCTTGCCCGCGCCCGTGGGTCCCGCCACCAGCAGCGAATAGCCCCGCGGCAGGCCGCCGCCCATCATCGCGTCCAGCCCGGGCACGCCCATGCCCAGCCGGCCGGCCGGCGCCGCTTCGTCGGGCCGCGCCCGCAGGGGCGGCGGCGGGCCGAACACGCGCAGGCCGTCGGCTCCGATGCGGAAGGTGTGCAGGCCCGGCACCGTGGCCTGCCCGCGCATCTTCATGATCTCCAGCTTGCGCACGATCGAATTGCGCTGCACGCTCTGGCGCAGCCAGATCAGGCCGTCGGCGACGGTGAAGACCGGGTTGGCCGCGTCCTCGCCGAAGTATTCGCCGATGAGAAAGGTGGTGGCCTGCCAGCTGGTCATCACCATGCCCAGCTGCTGCACAAACTGCTGCAGGCCCAGGGGCGAGCCGCCGCCGGCCGCCTGCCCCGCCAGCGCCACCGAGCGGAACGAATCGACGAACACCAGGCTGGGCCCGTGCGCCTCGACTTCGGCGAGGATGCGCGCCAGCACCCGGTCCAGGTCGCCTGCGCCAGCCTCTTCGGACAGGTTGACGAAATGGATCGACTGGTTCAGCTTGCGGTGGTCGAAGAAATCGAACATCTGCTGGTAGCGCAGCATCTTCAGCGGCGGCTCCCCCAGCACGGTGAAGTACAGCGCCGGCCGCTGCGGGGTGGCCAGCGCGAACATCACCTGGTGCGCGAGCGTCGTCTTGCCGCAGCCCGGCGGCCCGGCGATCACGTTGAAGGAAAACTCGGGCAGTCCGCCGCCGAGCACCTCGTCCAGTCCTGGGATGCCGGTACGCAAGCGCTTGATGGTTTCTTTGGCGGTCATGAAGAATCGTTCGCGGCGGATGTGCCGCCTGGGGTACGGGGCTGCGCGGGAGGCAGCAGCTGCTGGGTGAGGTCCGCGCCGATCAGGCTGGACAGCAGGGCGCGGAAGATGTCCGAAATGGCGTTGGCGGCCTCGGCGGCGCGCGCACGCGGCTGCAGCACCAGCACGGCGTGCAGCGCATCGGTCTCAAGGGGACCGAGCGGTCCCCGGTAGGCGGCCGCCAGCCAGGGACGCTCGGCGATCGCCAGGTGCACGGCGCGCTTGTACAGCGCGGCGACGCCACGGGGGCCGATGATGGGCGACAGCGCCGCCTCGATGGCACGCCATTGCACGACGGCCGCATCCGCGACCTGCCGCGCGTCTTCGCCGAGAGGATTCGGCGTCTCGTGGCTCATGTTTGTGCCTTCGCTGCGAGCCAGGGGGACCCGCATTGCGCTAATTGCCCATTGTGCGCCTCACAAGGCGCCGCAGGGGCTGCCCGGCAATAAGAATCAGCCGGGCAAGGATACTGTCCTGATGAGCATCAACAGGCCCATCAGCACCGGCTGGTGCAGCATGTACCAGCTGAGGCTCCAGCGGCCGAGCCAGGCCAGCGGCGCGGCGGCGCGCGGCATGGCCCGCGTCACCCATGCGCGTTTCTCGCGCAGCAGCCATTGGCCGGCAGCCATGCCCCACCACATCACGCCCAGCCACGGAATGAGCGGCACGTAGTCTTCGGTGACCGGCTTGCGGCTGATCCAGCCCAGCCAGTTCCATGCCTTGCCGTTGAGGAAGTCCAGCGCCGGCATCGACGCGATGAGGTCCGCCGCGACGAACTTGCTGGCGATGGCCAGCGCGCCTGCCAGCCATAGCCAAGGACCCGAACGGCCCCAGCCCGCCGTGAGCCGCACGATGACCAGCATCAGCGCGATGCCGTGCAGCACGCCGAAGTAGATGTAGCTGCGCGGGAACATCCACACCGAGCCGGCCGTGACCAGCAGCGCGCAGCCCGCCACCTGCCCCCAGCGCTTCCAGAAGCGCGGCCAGCTCTGCCGCTGCGCCACCGCCACCGCCTGGCCGAGCCCGGCGCAGAACAGGAACAGGCTGACGATGGCGGTGCGCTGCCACGTCCAGAACGGATCGAGGTAGAAGTTCTGCCGCGTCCAGCCGAAGTGGTTGAGGTCGAAGCAGAAATGGAACACCGTCATCCAGACGATGGCCACGCCGCGCAGCGCGTCGATGGTGTCGTAGCGGTCGGGGGTGCGGGCCATGGGCCGCCAGTGTAGAGGCCGCCGCGACCCGGTCAGCGCCCGGCCAGCGCCGCGCCCCGGGACAGCGGGTGCGACAGCACCAGCGAGGTGGTGACGCTGCCGTGGACCGCCAGCGCGTCCACCACGCGCTCCAGGTCCGCCGGTTCGGCGAACGCGCAGCGCAGCACGAAGCAGTCGTCGCCGGTGATGCGGAACACCTCCAGCACTTCCGGCACCGTGGCGAACAGCTTCAGGTAGGGCCGGATGTGCTCGTGCGTGGTCTTCACCCGCACCACCGCCTGCAGCGGCAGGCCGACGGCGCGCAGGTTGATGCGGGCCGAATAGCCCTCGATCACGCCGGCCTCTTCCAGCTTGCGCACGCGCTCGCTCATCGCCGGCTGCGACAGGCCGATGCGCTTGCCCAGCGCGGACAGGCTTTGCCGGGCGTCGGCCTGCAGCGCCTGCAGGATGGCGCGGTCTTTCTTGTCGAGGTCCACGGTGCCGATGAATTGAAGCCGCGCGGCCCGTGATTCCGATGACTTCGCATGGCGGCCGCGGCGGCGGTGGCCTATCGTAGCCCGGCCTTGTCATCACCGTCACACACCACACACCATGCGACCTGTCCTCCTCATTCCCGGCATCCACAATTCCGGCCCCGGCCACTGGCAAAGCCTGTGGGAAGCCGCGCATCCCGGGGTGGCACGCGTGCCGCAGCGTGACTGGGACCAGCCGGATTGCGGGGAATGGGCCGCGGGCATCGATGCGGCCGTGCGCGAGTGCGCCGAGCCCCCGGTGCTGGTGGCGCACAGCCTCGGCTGCCTGGCACTGGCGCGCTGGTGCGAGATGGCCACGCGCAGCGTGCAGGCGGTGCTGCTGGTGGCCGTGCCCGACCCGGCGGGCCCGCGCTTTCCGGCGCAGGCCCGGGGCTTCCAGCCGCCGGCCGGCACGCTCGGCGCACGCACTGCGGTGCTGGTCAGCAGCGGCGACGATCCCTATTCCAGCCCGGCCTACAGCGAGGCCTGCGCGCTGCGCTGGCAGGCCGAGCACATCCGCCTGCCGGCGGCCGGCCACATCAATGCCGAGAGCGGCCTGGCGCACTGGCCCGCCGGCTGGGCGCTGGTGGAGCGGCTGCGCGGCTGATCACCCCACCCACTTGCGCGCGTTGCGCCACATCCGGATCCAGGGGCTGAAGTCGCTCTTGCCGCCCGAGGTCCAGCTCATCTGCACGTTGCGGAACACGCGCTCGGCGTGCGGCATCAGCGCGGTGAAGCGGCCGTCGGATGTGGTCACGGCCGTCAGGCCGCCCGGGCTGCCGTTCGGGTTGAACGGGTACTGCTCGGTGGCGCGGCCGTGGTTGTCCACGAAGCGCATCGCCGCCACCACGCGACCGGCGTCGCCGTGGCGCGCGAAGTTGGCATAGCCCTCGCCGTGCGCCAGCGCGATCGGCAGGCGGCTGCCGGCCATGCCGGCGAAGAAGATGCTGGGCGACTCCAGCACTTCCACCAGCGACAGGCGCGCCTCGAAGCGCTCGCTGAGGTTGGTGGTGAAGCGCGGCCAGGCATCGGCGCCGGGAATGATGTCGGCCAGCTCGCCGAACATCTGGCAGCCGTTGCAGGCACCCAGGCCGAAGGTGTCGGTGCGGGCGAAGAAGGCCTTGAACTGTTCGGCCAGCACCGGGTGGAAGGTGACGCTGCGGGCCCAGCCGATGCCCGCGCCCAGCGTGTCGCCGTAGCTGAAGCCGCCGCAGGCCACGATGCCCTGGAAGTCGCCCAGCGTGGTGCGGCCGGACTGCAGGTCGGTCATGTGCACGTCGTACGGGTCGAAGCCGGCCTCGTCGAAGGTGTAGGCCATCTCCACGTGCGAGTTGACGCCCTGCTCGCGCAGGATGGCGACCTTGGGACGGGTGAGGTTCAGCGCGGGCGCGCCCTTCGACAGGCTCAGGGCGAACGGCTCTTCCTTCGGGTCGAAGGTCAGGTGCACGTGCAGGCCCGGGTCGTCCGCCGCACCGGTGGCCGCGTGCTCGCTGTCGGCGCACGCCGGGTTGTCGCGCAGCTGGCAGATCTTCCAGCTCACGCTGTCCCACACCTGGTGCAGGTCGGCCAGCCTGGCGGAGAACACGGCCTTGGTGTCGCGCCAGACCTGCACCTCGCCCTTGCCCACGTCGACGGCCGACGATGCCGGGCGGGTCATGCCGACGAAATGGCTGAACTTCGACAGGCCGTGCTCGCGCAGCACCTGCATGGCCTCGTTGCGCTCGGCCGTGCGCACCTGCAGCAGCACGCCCAGCTCTTCGTTGAACAGCGCCTTGAGCGTCAGCTCCTCGCGCCGCGCGCTCACCTGCCCGGCCCAGTTCTTGGCGTCGCCGACGTCGGCGCGGCTGTCGGCGATGCCGTCGCCTTCGGTCACCAGCAGGTCCACGTTGAGCGACACGCCCACGTGGCCGGCGAAGGCCATCTCGCAGGCCGCGGCGAACAGGCCGCCGTCGCTGCGGTCGTGGTAGGCCAGGATGCGGCCCTGCGCGCGCAGCGCGTTGACGGCATTCGCCAGGTTGACCAGGTCCTGCGCCTCGTCCAGGTCCGGCACCGCGCCGCCCGGCTGCTCCAGCACCTGGGCCAGGATGCTGCCGCCCATGCGGTGGCGGCCACGGCCCAGGTCGACCAGCACGAGCGTGGTGTCTTCGGTGTTCTCCAGCTGCGGCGTGAGCGTGCCGCGCACGTCCGGCAGGGTGGCGAAGGCGCTGACGATCAGGCTGACCGGCGAGGTGACTTTCTTGGCCTCGTCGTTCTCGCGCCATTGCGTGCGCATCGACAGGCTGTCCTTGCCCACCGGCACGGCCACGCCCAGCCTGGGGCACAGGTCCATGGCGATGGCGTACACGGTGTCGTACAGGGCGGCGTCCTCGCCGGGCTCGCCGCAGGCCGCCATCCAGTTGGCCGACAGCTTCACGCGCGGCAGCTCGATCGGCGCGGCCAGCAGGTTGGTGATGGCCTCGGCCACCGCCATGCGGCCCGAGGCCGGCGCGTCGATGGCGGCCAGCGGCGTGCGCTCGCCCATGCTCATGGCCTCGCCGCCGAAGCCCTTGTAGTCGGCCAGCGTCACGGCGCAGTCGGCCACGGGGACCTGCCAGGGGCCAACCATCTGGTCGCGGTGGCTGAGGCCGCCGACGGTGCGGTCGCCGATGGTGATGAGGAAGCGCTTGGAGGCCACGGTCGGGTGGCTCAGCACCTTGATCGCGGCGTCCTGCAGGGTGACGTTGGCCAGGTCGATGGGGGGGACGTCGATGGGAATGCGGCGGACGTCGCGGTGCATCTTGGGAGGCTTGCCGAGGAGGACTTCCAGGGGCATGTCGACGGCAGGTTGAGTGTTGAGCGTTGGGCGTTCCCGGTCTTCACTCTCAACGCCCAACCCTGAACGCTCAACCACCAGCTGCGGCTCTTCCGTCGCCACCCCCACCACCGCGAACGGGCACCTTTCCCGCTCGCAGAACCCCTGGAACTGCGCCAGCGATTCCGGCGCGATGGCCAGCACGTAGCGCTCCTGGCTCTCGTTGCACCAGATTTCCTTGGGCGCCAGGCCGGATTCCTCCAGCGGGATCTTGCGCAGATCGAAGCGCGCGCCGCGGCCGGCGTCGTTGGTCAGTTCGGGGAAGGCGTTCGACAGGCCGCCGGCGCCCACGTCGTGGATCGCCAGCACCGGGTTCGCATCGCCTTCGGCCCAGCAGTGGTTGATGACCTCCTGCGCGCGCCGCTGGATTTCCGGGTTGCCGCGCTGGACCGAATCGAAGTCCAGCTCCGCCGTGTTGGTGCCGGTGGCCATGGAGCTGGCCGCGCCGCCGCCCATGCCGATGCGCATGCCGGGGCCCCCCAGCTGGACCAGCAGGGTGCCGGGCGGGAACGGGATCTTTTTTGTCAACCGCGCATCGATCATGCCGACGCCGCCGGCGATCATGATGGGCTTGTGGTAGCCGCGCGCCACGTCACCCACCTGCTGCTCGTACTCGCGGAAATAGCCCAGCAGGTTGGGCCGGCCGAATTCGTTGTTGAAGGCGGCGCCGCCCAGCGGCCCTTCGACCATGATCTGCAGCGGGCTGGCGATGTGCTCGGGCTTGCCGAAGCGGCCGTCCCACAGCTTGGACACCGTGAAGCCGGCCAGCCCCGCCTTGGGCCGCGCGCCGCGGCCGGTGGCGCCCTCGTCGCGGATCTCGCCGCCGGCGCCGGTGGAGGCGCCCGGGAACGGCGAAATCGCCGTCGGGTGGTTGTGCGTCTCCACCTTCATCAGCACGTGGTGGGTGGCGTCGCCCTTTTCGTAGCGCCCGCCGGCGCGCGCCAGGTAGCGCTCGACCGGCAGGCCCTCCATCACCGCGGCGTTGTCGGCATAGGCGATCACCGTGTGCTGGGGATTGCTCTGGTGGGTGTGCCGGATCATGCCGAACATGCTCTTGTCCTGCGGCACGCCGTCGATGGTGAAGCCGGCGTTGAAGATCTTGTGGCGGCAGTGCTCGCTGTTGGCCTGGGCGAACATCATCAGCTCCACGTCGCTGGGGTTGCGCCCCAGGCCGCGGAAGGCATCCACCAGGTAGTCGATCTCGTCATCGGCCAGCGCCAGGCCGAAGCGCGTGTTGGCCTGCTCCAGCGCGGCGCGCCCGCCCTGCAGCACGTCCACGTGCTCCATCGGCGCGGCCTGCAGCTCGGTGAACAGGGCCCGGGCTTCGGCGCGCGAGGGCATGACGCTTTCGGTCATGCGGTCGTGCAGCAGGGCCGCCACCGCCGCCAGGGTGGGGGCATCCAGCCCGGCCTTGCCGCCCAGCCAGCCGGACTTCATGGCCAGCCGGTATTCCACGACGCGCTCGATGCGGCGCACCGCCAGGCCGCAGTTGTGGGCGATGTCGGTGGCCTTGGAGGCCCAGGGCGAGACCGTGCCCAGGCGCGGCGTCACCACCACCAGCGGCCCGTCGGACGCACCGGAATAGGGATCGCCGTAGGTCAGCAGCGCCGCCAGCCGCTCGCGCCCGGCGCCCGAAGGGGGCTCCTGCGCCGCGGCCAGGTGCACGTAGCGCGCCGAGATGCCGGCGATCTTGTCGTGCAGGGCTTGCAGACGGGGAAGAAGTTGCTGGGCGCGGAACGCGCTGAGGGCATTGCCGCCCTCGAACTCGGTGATGTGCAGGGACACTGTCTTGCCTGGGTTGCGTCGGGGGAATCCGATGGCCCGCGAACCGCTGACTGGGGTCCGGGGCAGCCTTTGATTCTAACTGCTGCCCAATGCGCACCTGCGGGCCGGATGGGATAATCGCGTCCATGGGTATTACGTACAAAGATGCGGACGGCATCCAGGGCATGCGCGTGGCGGGGCGGCTGGCCGCCGAAGTGCTGGACTATCTCACCCCGTTCATCAAGCCGGGCATCACCACCCGCGAGATCGACCGGCTGGCCGCCGACTTCATGAAGAAGCAGGGCACCACCTCGGCCACGCTGGGCTACCAGCCCTCGGGCTACCCGGCCTACCCGGCGTCGCTGTGCACCTCGGTCAACCACGTGGTCTGCCACGGCATCCCGAACGACAAGCCGCTGAAGAAGGGCGACATCGTCAACGTGGACGTCACGGTCATCAAGGACAGCTGGTACGGCGACACCAGCCGCATGTTCCTGGTGGGCGACGTGTCCATCGCCGCCAAGCGGCTGTGCGCCCTCACCTATGAGGCCATGTGGCACGGCATCGTGCAGGTGAAGCCGGGCATCCGGCTGGGCGACATCGGCTTCGCCATCCAGAAATTCGCCGAAGGCAACGGCTACTCGGTGGTGCGCGAGTTCTGCGGCCACGGCATCGGGCAGCGCTTTCACGAAGACCCGCAGGTGCTGCACTACGGCCGCCCGGGCACGCTGGAAGAGCTGACGCCGGGCATGACCTTCACCATCGAGCCGATGATCAACGCCGGGCGGCGCGAGGTGAAGGAATTCGGCAGCGACGGCTGGACCATCGTCACCAAGGACCACTCGCTGTCCGCCCAATGGGAGCACACGGTGCTGGTCACCGAGAGCGGCTACGAGGTGCTGACCCTCTCGGCCGGCAGCCCGCCGCCGCCGCCCTTCGTCAAGGGATGACCTCGCTCCAGGCGGAATGACGCATGGCCGCCCGTCATTCCGTCATTGAAGCGGCGCAGCCGCAAGGTCATTCCGTCATCGCGCTGCGCGAGAGCTACCGCGCCCGCAAATCGGCGCTGGTGGCGCCGCTCAAGGCGCCCGGCATGTCCACCCGCGGCATCCGCAAGCTGCTGCGCGACCTGTCGGCGCTGACCGACGGGGCGCTGCGCGAGCTCTGGGCCCAGGCGCAGCTGCCGCCCTCCTTCGCCCTGATGGCGGTGGGCGGTTTCGGCCGCGGCGAGCTGCTGCCGCACTCCGACGTCGACGTGCTGGTGCTGCTGCCCGACGGCGTTTCGGTCGACGGCGACGCCGAACTGCGGCGCAAGCTCGAGGCTTTCATCGGCAGCTGCTGGGACGCCGGCCTGGAGATCGGTTCCAGCGTGCGCACCGTGGCCGACTGCGTCGCGCAGGCGCAGGGCGACGTGACGGTGCAGACCTCGCTGCTGGAGTCGCGCCTGCTGGTCGGCGACCGCGCGCTGTGCGTCGAATTCGAGCGGCGCTTCCAGCCCCTGATCGACCCGCGCGCCTTCTTCGTCGCCAAGACGCTGGAGATGCGCCAGCGCCACAACAAGTACGAGAACACGCCCTACGCCCTGGAGCCGAACTGCAAGGAGTCGCCGGGCGGCCTGCGCGACCTGCAGGTGATCCTGTGGGTGGCCCGGGCGGCCGGCCTGGGCAGCAGCTGGGACGAGCTGGTGCGCACCGGCATGGCCACGCCGCTGGAGGCGCGCAGCATCAAGCAGAACGAGGCCCTGCTGAACCTGATGCGCGCCAAGCTGCACGCCATCGCCAACCGGCGGGAAGACCGGCTGGTGTTCGACCTGCAGACCGCGGTGGCCGAATCCTTCGGCTACGAAACCGAGACAAACCCGGCCACCGGCCGCATCGTGGTGCGCGCCAGCGAAGTGCTGATGAAGCGCTTCTACTGGGCCGCCAAGGCGGTGGCGCAGCTCAACCAGATCCTGCTGCTCAACATCGAGGAGCGGCTCAACCCGAACACCCACGAGCCGCGGCCGATCAACGAGCGCTTCTACGAGAAGGCCGGGATGATCGAGGTGGCCGACGACGACCTGTACCTGCGGGAACCGCGCGCCATCCTGGAAACCTTCCTGCTGTACCAGACCACCGTCGGCGTGAAGGACCTGTCGGCGCGCACGCTGCGGGCGCTCTACAACGCGCGCGAGGCGATGGACGGGAAGTTCCGCAACGACCCGGCCAACCACGCCACCTTCCGCGCCATGCTGATGCAGCCGCACGGCATCACCCACGCGCTGCGGCTGATGAACCGGACTTCGGTGCTGGGGCGCTACCTGTGGGTGTTCCGCCGCATCGTCGGCCAGATGCAGCACGACCTGTTCCACGTCTACACGGTGGACCAGCACA
>JAZKIV010000054.1:0-45651 GCA_040384685.1 Pseudomonadota bacterium
CTCGCTGGGCCTGGACATCGCGCTGGGCGTCGGCGGCCTGCCGCGCGGCCGGGTGATCGAAATCTACGGCCCGGAATCGTCCGGCAAGACCACGCTGACCTTGCAGGTCATCGCCGAGATGCAGCGCCAGGCCGGCACCTGCGCCTTCGTCGACGCCGAGCATGCGCTGGACATCCAGTACGCGCAGAAGCTGGGCGTGAAGGTCTCCGACCTGCTGATCAGCCAGCCCGACACCGGCGAGCAGGCGCTGGAGATCGTCGACAGCCTGGTGCGCTCCGGCGCGGTCGACCTGATCGTGATCGACTCGGTGGCGGCGCTCACGCCCAAGGCCGAGATCGAAGGCGAGATGGGCGATTCGCTGCCCGGCCTGCAGGCCCGCCTGATGAGTCAGGCGCTGCGCAAGCTCACCGCCAGCATCAAGCGGACCAACTGCATGGTCATCTTCATCAACCAGATCCGCATGAAGATCGGCGTGATGTTCGGCAGCCCCGAGACCACCACCGGCGGCAACGCGCTGAAGTTCTACGCCTCGGTGCGCCTGGACATTCGCCGCACCGGCACCATCAAGAAGGGCGAGGAGGCGATCGGCAACGAGACCAAGGTGAAGGTGGTGAAGAACAAGGTGGCGCCGCCGTTCAAGACCGCGGAATTCGACATCCTGTTCGGCGAAGGCATCAGCCGCCACGGCGAAATCATCGACATGGGGGTGAATGCCCACATCCTGGAGAAGTCCGGCGCCTGGTACGCCTACAACGGCGAGAAGATCGGCCAGGGCCGCGACAACGCGCGCGAGTTCCTGCGCGAGAACCCCGAGCTGGCGCGCGAGATCGAGAACAAGGTGCGCGAATCGCTGGACATCCCGCTGCTGCCGGCGGACATCGGCGACGACGCGTAAGGGCGAGATGGGGTTCGGCCAGCCATCGCTCAAGGGCCGGGCGCTGAAGCTGCTGTCGCAGCGCGAGCACTCGCGCAGGGAGCTGGAGCGCAAGCTGGCGCAGCACGAGGCCGAACCTGGCCAGCTGCGCCAGGCGCTCGACGACCTGCAGGCGCGCGGCTTCATCGACGAAGGCCGGGTGGTGGAGTCGGTGCTGAACCGCCGCGCCCCGCGCCTGGGCGCCGGGCGCATCCGGCAGGAGCTGCAGGCCAAGGGGCTGGACGCCGAGCGCATCGCGCGCGCGGTGGCCGGCCTGCGCGGCAGCGAGCTGGCGCGCGCGCGCGAAGTCTGGCGCAAGAAGTTCGATGCGCCGCCGGCCGATGCGGCGGGGCGCGCGAAGCAGGCGCGGTTTCTTGCCGCGCGCGGCTTCAGCGGTGACGTGATCCGCCGTGTGCTGGGCGGCGGCGGGGATGAGGACTTGAGCGAAGACGCCGGCTAGAGGCCGAACATCAGCTTCAAGTTCTGCACCGCCGCGCCGCTGGCGCCCTTGCCCAGGTTGTCCAGGCGGGCGACCAGCACGGCTTGGCGATAGTCTTCGTTGCCGAACGCGCGCAGCTCCATCTTGTTGGTGCCGTTCAGCGCGGTGGCCTCGATGCGGGCGCCTTCGGTCGGCGGCTCCACCGTCACCCATTCGCTGCCGGCATAGTGCCGGGCAAGTGCCGCATGCAGGTCGGGCAGGCCCGGCTTGCCCGGCAGTTCGTCCAGGAACAGCGGCAGCTGCACCAGCATGCCCTGGGCGTAGTTGCCGACCGCGGGAACGAAGATCGGGCGGCGGGTGAGGCCGGTGTACTTCACCAGCTCCGGCACGTGCTTGTGCTTCATGCCCAGGCCATAGACTTCCATCGGCCCGGACTCGCCCTTCTCGAACGACTCGATCATGCCGCGGCCGCCGCCGGTGTAGCCGCTGACCGCGGGCACGATCACCGGATGGTCGCGCGGCAGGATGCCGGCGTCGACCAGCGGCCGGATCAGCGCGATGCCGCCGGTGGGATAGCAGCCGGGGTTGGTCACGCGCTTCGCGCTGGCGATGGCTTCGCGCTGGCCGGGGGCGAGCTCGGCAAAGCCGTAGACCCAGCCTTCGGCGACGCGGTGCGCGCTGGAAGCGTCGATCACGCGCGGCGCGCGGCCGGTGTCGCGCTCGATGCCGTCGATCATCGCGGCCGATTCGCGCGCGGCGTCGTCGTGCAGGCAGAAGATCACCAGGTCGACCGAGGCCATCACCTCGCGCTTGGCGGCGGGGTCCTTGCGCAGCTCGGGCGCGATGCTGACCATCTCGATCTGGGGCATGGCCTGCAGCCGCTCGCGGATCTGCAGGCCGGTGGTACCGGCTTCGCCGTCAATGAAGACCTTGGGCATCGCGCTTCCTCTGGGACATCCTGTGGACACCGTCAACCCGCCGTGCGGATTTGTGCGTTGCAGCATGATACAGTTGAAGGCTGTTTTCGTGCAGCCGGCCGCCGGCCAGCGCCTGCCTGACGCACCGCCCCTCATCCGTTCCTCGAGAGACGACACCTCATGAAGATTCACGAGTACCAAGGCAAGGACATCTTGCGCAACTTCGGCGTGCCTGTGCCGCGCGGCATCCCGGCGTTCACGGTGCAGGAGGCGGTGGAAGCCGCGCAGAAGCTCGGCGGCCCCGTGTGGGTGGTCAAGGCCCAGATCCACGCGGGCGGCCGCGGCAAGGGCGGCGGCGTCAAGCTGGCCCGCTCGGTGGACGAGGTGAAGGCGCTGGCCGGGCAGATCCTCGGCATGCAGCTGGTCACCCACCAGACCGGCCCCGAAGGCCAGAAGGTGCGGCGCCTGCTGATCGAGGACGGCGCCGACATCAAGAAGGAATACTACGTGTCGGTGGTGACCGACCGCGCCAGCCAGAAGGTGGCCCTGATGGCCTCCAGCGAAGGCGGCATGGACATCGAGGAGGTCGCCCACGCCACCCCCGAGAAGATCATCAAGGTGTTCGCCGACCCGCTGGTGGGGCTGACGGATGCCCAGGCCACCGAGCTGGCCAACGGCATCGGCGTGCCGGCCGGCTCCACCGCGCAGGCGGTGGACGTGCTGAAGAAGCTCTACACCTGCTACATGGACACCGATGCCTCGCTGGTGGAAGTCAACCCGCTGATCCTGGAAGGCAACGGCAACATCAAGGCGCTGGACGCCAAGTTCAACTTCGACAGCAACGCCCTGTTCCGCCACCCGGACATCGTGGCCCTGCGCGACCTGGACGAGGAAGACCCGGCCGAGATCGAGGCCAGCAAGTTCGACCTGGCCTACATCAGCCTGGACGGCAACATCGGCTGCCTGGTCAACGGCGCCGGCCTGGCGATGGCGACCATGGACACCATCAAGCTGTTCGGCGCCGAGCCGGCCAACTTCCTCGACGTCGGCGGCGGCGCGACCCCCGAGAAGGTCACCGAGGCCTTCAAGATCATGCTGAAGAACAGCAAGGTCAAGGCGATCCTGGTCAACATCTTCGGCGGCATCATGAAGTGCGACACCATCGCCACCGGCGTGATCACCGCCTGCAAGGCGGTGAACCTGAGCGTGCCGCTGGTGGTGCGCATGAAGGGCACCAACGAGGAACTCGGCAAGAAGATGCTGGCCGAGTCGGGCCTTCCGATCATCAGCGCGGACACCATGGCGGAGGCGGCACAGAAGGTCGTTGCCGCAGTGAAAGCAGCCTAAGGACTCCCAACATGTCGATCTACATCAACAAGGACACGCGTGTCATCACGCAGGGCATCACGGGCAAGACCGGGCAGTTCCACACCGAGAAGTGCCAGGAATACGCGAACGGCAAGAACTGCTTCGTGGCCGGCGTGAACCCCAAGAAGGCCGGCGAGAAGATCTTCGACATCCCGATCTTCGCCTCGGTGAAGGACGCCAAGGCGCAGACCGGCGCCAACGCGTCGGTGATCTACGTGCCGCCGGCGGGCGCCGCCGACGCGATCTGGGAGGCGGTGGAAGCCGACCTGGAGCTGGTCATCTGCATCACCGAAGGCATCCCGGTGCGCGACATGCTGAACGTGCGCAACCGCATGAAGGAAAAGGAAGCCAAGGGCGGCCGCAAGACGCTGCTGCTGGGCCCCAACTGCCCCGGCCTGATCACGCCCGACGAGATCAAGATCGGTATCATGCCCGGCCACATCCACCGCAAGGGCCGCATCGGCGTGGTCTCGCGTTCCGGCACGCTGACCTATGAGGCGGTGGCGCAACTCACCGAAATCGGCCTGGGCCAGTCCAGCGCCGTGGGCATCGGCGGCGACCCGATCAACGGGCTGAAGCACATCGACGTGATGAAGGCCTTCAACGACGATCCCGAGACCGATGCGGTCATCATGATCGGCGAGATCGGCGGCCCCGACGAGGCGGACGCCGCGCGCTGGTGCAAGGACCACATGAAGAAGCCGGTGGTCGGCTTCATCGCCGGCGTCACCGCGCCTCCCGGCAAGCGCATGGGCCATGCCGGTGCGCTGATCTCCGGCGGCGCCGACACTGCCGACGCCAAGCTCGCCGTGATGGAGGAGTGCGGTTTCAAGGTGACGCGCAACCCGTCCGAGATGGCCAGGCTGCTGAAGGCCCTGCTCTAAGCAGAACTACGGTGGGGGCCGCGGCTGCGGCCCTTTACACTTCGGCTGCCAAAGAAGCAAAAGAGCGCTCGGAACGCGGGTTCCGGGCGCTTCTTCATTCAAACACTGGAGCAGCTCGGCATGGAGTACCTGCAAAGCGCCGATTTCTGGATCGGCCTGGTCAAGATCATCTGGATCAACATCATCCTGTCGGGCGACAACGCGGTGGTGATCGCGCTGGCGGCGCGCACGCTGCCGCCGCAGCAGCAGAGGCAGGCGGTCCTGCTCGGCTCGGGCGCCGCGGTGGTGCTGCGCATCGTGCTCACGGTGGTCGCCGCCAAGCTGCTCGCCCTGTCCTACCTGCAGATCATCGGCGGGGTGCTGCTGCTGTGGATCGGCGTGCAGCTGCTGGGCGACGAGGACGACGACGAGGGCGGCGCCGCGCACGGGCACGGCAGCATGGCCGCCGCGGTGCGCACCATCCTCATCGCCGACCTGGTCATGAGCCTGGACAACGTGATCGCGGTCGCGGCGGCCGCGCAGGGCAGCATGCTGCTGCTGATCCTGGGCCTGGCCATCAGCATCCCGCTGGTGATCTTCGGCAGCACGCTGATGATCAAGCTGATGGAGCGCTTCCCCATCATCGTGGTGCTGGGCGCCGCGCTGATCGGCTGGGTGGGGGGCGAGACCATCGTCAGCGACAACGTGCTGAAGGACGTGGTGGCGCAGAACCCGTGGCTGCACTACGCGGGCGCCGTCGCCGGCACCTTGCTGGTGATCGCGATCGGCAAGGGGCTGCAGGCGCGCAGGCGCGCCGGCTGAATTCCTGTCAGGTTCGTGGCACATTTGAAACAAACCGTTTATAGAGCGTGACAAATTGCCTTGTCCGTCCATGTGCTGTCTGTTAACGTTTAAACAGGAGTGACGCGCCCCGTTGGCGCGATCGCCGGGTCGAAGCTGTGGGTAAACACAGCGGCGCTCGCGACTCTCGGACAAGGGGCGGGGAAGTGAGCTCATCATCGTCGACGAAGCAGCGCCAGTTCTGGCGGCGGGACTGGTTTGCCGGACTGCTGACCGTGGCCGCCGTATTGGTGCTGCACCAGTCGACCGACCTGTTCTCCACGCTGGAGCGCCGTTTCTACGACTTCGCCAGCACGCAGAGCGCGCGCCAGCCGTCGGACCGCATCGCCATCATCGCGATCGACGACCAGAGCATCGCCAACATCGGCCGCTGGCCCTGGCCGCGCGACGTGCACGCCCAGCTGATCGACCAGCTGGCGGCAGCCAAGGCCAAGACCGTCGTCCACACCACCTTCTTCTTCGAGCCGCAGACCGACCGCGGCCTGGCCTACATCCGCAAGATCAAGGAAGCGCTCGGCCCGGCGGCCGACCCGGCGTCGAACGAGGCGCTCGCCAAGCTGATGACCGAGGCCGAGGAAGCGCTGGACAGCGACGGCAAGCTGGCCGCCAGCATCGGCAAGGCCGGCAACGTGCTGCTGCCCTCGGTGTACCTGATCGGCGAGCCCCAGGGCAATGCCGACAAGCCCCTGCCTGCCGCCGTGGCCAGGGACGCGGTCGATGAGAAGACCGGTTTCTCGGTGCCGGCCGTGCGCGGGCAGTTTCCGCTGGAGGCGCTGGGCAACGCCGCCGCCGGCATCGGCCACCTGAACCAGCTCGGCGACAGCGACGGCGCCGTCCGCTCGGACCCGCTGCTGGTCAACTACTACGGCAAGGCCGTTCCTTCGATGGCGCTGCTGGCGGCCATGAAAAGCCTGAACCTGGGTCCCGGCGACCTGAAGCTGGTCCCGGGCGAACTGGTGCAGATCGGCAAGCTGCGCATCAAGACCGACGAGTCGGCCCGCATGCTGCCGCAGTTCTACCGCGGCAAGGACGGCCGGCCCGCCTTCGCCGTCGATTCCTTCTACGACGTGCTGAACGGCAAGGTGCCGGCCTCCAAGTACGCCGGCAAGATCGTGCTGATCGGCGCCACGGCGGCCGGCGTGGGCTCGACCTTCCCGGCGCCCGGCAACGCCAGCCTGTCGCCCGCGGAGCTGATGGCGCACGTCACCTCCAGCATCCTGGCCGAGCACTTCGTGGTCGAGCCGGGCTGGGGCCTGTGGGCGGCGCTCGGGGTGTTCCTGCTGGTGGCGGCCTACCTGGTGGCGGTGCTGCCGCGCATGTCGGCCGGCGTGGCCGCGGGCCTGACGGCGGGCCTGTTCGCGCTGCTGGTCGGCACCGAATACGCCTTGCTCGCCGGCCCCGCGCTGTGGCTCAAGTTCGTGTTCCCGGCCGGCCTGCTGGTGCTGGGGCACCTGGCCCTCACCACCAAGCGCTTCCTGGTCACCGAGGCCGGCAAGCTCAGGTCGGACGAGGAATCGGCCGAGACCAACCGCATGATGGGCCTGGCGCTGCAGGGCCAGGGCCAGCTGGACATGGCGTTCGACCGTTTCCGCCGCGTGCCCATGGGCGATGCGGTGATGGAGAACATGTACAACCTGGCGCTGGACTTCGAGCGCAAGCGCCAGTTCAACAAGGCGCAAGCGGTGTACGAGCACATGGCCGCGTACAACCGCAAGTTCAAGGACCTGGAGTCCAAGCTCAATCGCGCCAAGAACCTGTCCGAGACGGTGATCCTGGGCAGCGGCGGCCATCCGGGCGGCACCATGCTGCTCGACGGCGGCGCGGTCGAGAAACCGATGCTGGGCCGCTACCAGGTCGAGAAGGAACTGGGCAAGGGCGCCATGGGCGTGGTCTACCAGGGCCGCGACCCGAAGATCGGCCGCGTGGTGGCGATCAAGACCCTGGCCCTGTCGCAGGAGTTCGAGGGCGAGGAGCTGAACGACGCGCGCGAGCGCTTCTTCCGCGAAGCCGAGACGGCGGGTCGGCTGCAGCACCAGAACATCGTGACCATCTTCGATGCGGGCGAGGAGCACGACCTGGCCTACATCGCCATGGAGTTCCTGAAGGGCCGCGACCTGGCCGACTACTGCCGCCCCGGCAGCCTGCTGCCGCTGCCCAAGGTGGTGTCCATCATCGCCCGCGTGGCCGAGGCGCTGGCCTACGCGCACCGCCAGAGCGTGGTGCACCGCGACATCAAGCCGGCCAACATCATGTACGAGCCGGACAGCGACGTCGTCAAGGTCACCGACTTCGGCATCGCCCGCATCACCGATTCCAGCAAGACCAAGACCGGCCTGGTGCTGGGCACGCCCAGCTTCATGTCGCCCGAGCAGATCGCCGGCAAGAAGGTGGACGGCCGCTCGGACCTGTATTCGCTGGGCGTGATGCTGTTCCAGATGGTCGCCGGGGTGCTGCCGTTCCGCGGCGAATCGATGGCCGAGCTGATGTACAAGATCGCCAACGAGGAAGCGCCCGACGTGCGGCAGGTGCAGGGTGCCATCCCCGAGCGCCTGGCGCAGGTGCTGGCGCTGGCGCTGAACAAGCGGCCCGAGGCGCGTTACCAGGACGGCGACCGCTTCGCCGCCGACCTGCGCGCTCTGATGGCCGAACTCGACGGCACGGCCGCCCCCGCGCCGTCCGCCGCGCCCGTCGCGCCGGCTGAACCTCCAGGGGGCGGCGGCACCATGCCCCTGCCCAGCTATGATGCGACCCAGAAAATCGACCAGGCGGCCGCCGGCGTCTTCGACAAGACGATCGTGGCGAGCCCCAAGCCTGGCGCCGGCGACCTGGAGACCTGATCCGCGATATGGACTACGAGTTTTGCATGCGCACGGATCCGGGGCTCGCACGCGAGAACAACGAGGATTCCGTCACCATCGACGAACCCACCCGGCTGGGCATCCTGGCTGACGGCATGGGCGGCTACAACGCCGGCGAGATCGCCAGCGGCATGGCCACCACCTTCATCAAGTCGGAGCTGGGGCGCTGGCTGGCCCAGGCCGGCCGCTCGGCCAACGCGCGCGAGGTGCGGCGCGCGATGGAGATCTGCGTCGACAACGCGAACCGTTCGATCTTCAACGCCGCCAATTCCAACCCGCAGTACAGCGGCATGGGCACGACGCTGGTGCTGGGCGTGTTCAACGACGGCCGCCTGATGCTCGGCCACATCGGCGACTCGCGCTGCTACCGGCTGCGCGCCGGCGAGCTGGTGCAGATCACCAAGGACCATTCGCTGCTGCAGGAACAGATGGACGCCGGCCTGATCACGCCCGAACAGGCGGCCACCTCGAGCAACAAGAACCTGGTCACCCGCGCGCTGGGCGTGGAAGACGCCGTGCTGCTGGAAGTCAACGAGCACCGGGTCGACCCCGGCGACCTGTTCCTGATGTGCTCGGACGGGCTGTCCGACATGGTGGAGGACGACGCCATCGGGCGCATCCTGTCCGCCGATGGGCCGCTGGAACAGAAAGTCGCCCAGCTCATCGATGCGGCAAACGCCAACGGCGGGCGCGACAATATCTCGGTGTTGCTGGCTCAAGCCAACAATGGCTCCAAAAAGAGGGGCCTGATCTCCCGATTGTTGAGACAATAAGGCGGCAACGAGCCTTTGGTACTAGTTTTTGCAGGTGCGCATACAAATGAACAGGAGTCGATCATGCCGAAAATGATCGTTTCGATCGACGGTGTCGTGATCAAGGAAGTCCAGCTGACCAAGGACCGGACCACGCTCGGCCGGCGGCCCTACAACGACATCGTGATCGACAACCTTGCCGTCAGCGGCGAGCACGCCGTGCTGCAGATGGCCGGCAACGAGGTCTACCTGGAAGACCTCAACAGCACGAACGGCACCTACGTCAACGGCAAGGCCGTCAAGAAGCAGCTGCTGCAGAACAACGACACGGTCGAGATCGGCAAGTACAAGATCAAGTACATCAACGAGGTTCCGGGCGCGAACTTCGAGAAGACCATGATCCTGAAGGCCGGCATGGTGCCGCCGCCGGCCGTCAAGCCGCCGGCTCCCGTGGCCCCCGCGTCCCAGCCCGCCGTGGCCGCCGCCGCGCATGCGCCCGCGCCCGCCCTGGCACCCGCCGGGCCGGCGACCGGGCCGGGCGAGCTGAGCGGCGTCTCCGCCAGCATCAAGGTGCTGTCGGGTGCCGCGGCCGGCCGGGAAGTCGCGCTGGTGAAAGTGGTCACCACCATCGGCAAGCCCGGCGTGGCGGTGGCGGCCATCACCAAGCGGTCCCATGGATTCGTGGTGGCGCACGTGGAGGGCGGCAGCAAGCCGCTGCTCAACGGCAACGCGGTCGGCGCCGACCCTGTGCTTCTGAAAAGCGGTGACCTGCTGGAGCTCGCAGGCACGCAGATGCAGTTCGTGCAGGCCTGATCGCCGGCGACGCCGGCCATCGTTGCTAGAGGGGGGAGCCGGCACCCATGGTGTCCTTGTCCAGGCATTGGCCGCGCATCGCGGTCACGCTCATTCCGCTGCTGTTCGCGCTGCTGCACGCCGCCGGCGCGCTGCCGCTCGGCATGCTGCAGCGGCTGGACGACATCATCTACGACGCGCGCCTGCGCGCCACCATGCCGGCCACGCTGGACCCGCGCATCGTCATCGTCGACATCGACGAGAAAAGCCTGGCGGAAGTCGGCCGCTGGCCCTGGGGCCGCAACCGCCTGGCCGAACTGACCGATGAGCTGTTCGACCGCCAGAAGGTCGCGCTGCTCGGCTTCGACGTGCTGTTCGCCGAAGCCGACGACAGCTCGGGCCTGAAGCGCCTGCGCCAGCTCGCCCAGGCCGAATTCAAGGACCAGCCGGGCTTCGCCGAGCGCCTGGCACAGATGCAGGGCGCGCTCGACTACGACGGCGCGTTCGCCCGCGCCCTGCAGAGCCGCCCGGTGGTGATGGGCTACTACCTCACCAGCGACCGCGACGGCCGCACCTCCGGCATGCTGCCCAGGCCGGTGATGGCGCACGACGCCCTGCGCGGGCGGCCAATCCGCTTCACCAGCTGGGACGGCTACGGCGCCAACATCGAGCCGCTGGCCAAGGCCGCGCCGATGGCCGGCTACTTCAACTCCATCACCGACGCCGACGGCGCGGTGCGCTCGATCCCGCTGGTGGCCGAGCACAAGGGCAACTACTACGAATCGCTGTCGCTGGCGATGTTCCGCATGCTGGTGGGCCTGCCCGCGGTGCAGCCGGGTTTCCCCAAGGAGCGCTTCATCGGCCGCGGCTACCAGGGGCTGGAAAGCATCCTGCTGCGCCAGGGCGACAAGACGCTGGCCGTGCCGGTGGACGACCGCGTGGCCGCGCTGGTGCCGTTCCGCGGGCTGGGCGGCCCGGCGGGCGGGTCGTTCCGCTACATCCCGGCGTCCGACGTGCTGGGCAAGCGGCTTGCGGCCGGCGCGCTGAAGGACAAGATCGTGCTGCTGGGCACCACGGCGCCCGGCCTGCTGGACCTGCGCGTGACGCCGGTGGGCGAGGCCTATCCGGGCGTGGAAACCCACGCCAACATGATCTCGGGCCTGCTGGACGGCAAGATGCTGGTCAAGCCCGATTACGCCGTCGGCTTCGAGATCACCGTGCTGCTGGCCGCGGGCCTGCTGCTGGCGTTCGCGCTGCCGCTGCTGCCGGCGCTGCGCGCGGTGCTGCTCAGCGTGGCGGTGCTGGGCGCGGTGGTGGCGCTGAACCTGTGGCTGTACCTCGGCTACGGGCTGGTGCTGCCGCTGGCCGGCGCCGTGGCCATGGTGCTCACCGCCTTCGCCCTGAACATGAGCTACGGCTACTTCGTGGAAAGCCGCAGCAAGCGCGAGCTGGCCAACCTGTTCGGCACCTACGTCCCGCCCGAGCTGGTCGACGAGATGGTGAAGGACCCGGACAGCTACAGCATGCAGGCGGCCAACAAGGAGCTGACCGTCATGTTCTGCGACATGCGCGGCTTCACCCAGCTGTCCGAGCAGATGGAGCCCACCCAGCTGCAGCACCTGCTCAACGAGGTGTTCAGCAGGCTCACCGGCCTGATCCGCAACAACCGCGGCACCATCGACAAGTACATGGGCGACTGCGTGATGGCGTTCTGGGGCGCCCCGGTGGAACTGCCCGAGCACGCCCACCTGGCGGTGAAGACGGCGATGGAGATGGCCAGCGCGGTGCGCAGGATCAACGAGGAACACCGCGCCAAGGGCCTGCCCGAGATCGGCGTGGGCATCGGCATCAACACCGGCACCATGTGCGTGGGCGACATGGGCTCCGACGTGCGGCGCAGCTACACGGTGATCGGCGACGCGGTGAACCTCGGCTCGCGGCTGGAAGGCCTGTCCAAGGTGTACGGCGTGGACATCGTGGTCAGCGAGTCCACCCGCAAGCTGGCGCCCGGCTTCGCCTGGCAGGAGCTCGATCGGGTGCGCGTGAAGGGCAAGGAGCAGGCGGTGGCGATCTTCTGGCCGGTGGCGCCGGCCGAACGCGTCGACAAGCCCGTGGCCGACGAACTGAAGACCTGGAACGCCCTCTTGAAGGCCTACCGCGCGCAGGACTGGGACCAATGCGACCTTCCGATGCTGAACCTGCAGCGGATGAACGCGAAAAAGTACCTTTACGAGTTGTATTCCGAGCGTGTAGCCTCGATGCGGCGCCTCCCGTTCGACCCCGCATGGGACGGCGCCACCAATTTCGAAACCAAATGAGGGCGATGCCATGAAGGTCCGGGTGCTGGGTTGCTCCGGGGCAATCGCCAAGGATTGCCGCACCACGTCGTTCCTGGTCGGCAGCGACGTGCTGGTGGACGCGGGCACCGGCGTGGGCGACCTCACGCTGGACGAGATGCGCGGCATCAAGCACGTGCTGCTCACCCACTCGCACCTCGACCACGTGGCGGCGCTGCCGCTGATGATCGACGCCATCGCCTCGCACATCACCGAGCCGGTGCGCGTCTACGCGCTGCCAGGTACGCTCGCGGCGCTGCAGGCGCACGTGTTCAACAACGTGATCTGGCCCGACTTCAGCCGCATCCCGAGCCCGCAGGCGCCGTTCGTCAGCTTCCACGAAATCAACGTGGGCCAGATCCTCACCATCACCGGCAAGCACATCGAGGTGCTGCCGGCGGTGCACACCGTGCCGGCCTGCGGCTACGCGGTGACGGCCGGCCACGGCTGCTGGATCTTCACCGGCGACACCGAGCGCAACCCGGCGTTCTGGCGCCGCATCAACCAGATGAACGTGGCGGCGCTGGTCATCGAGACCGCGTTCAGCAACCGCGAGAAGGATCTCGCCAAGCGCAGCCTGCACCTGTCGCCGCACGCGCTGGCCCAGGAGCTGGACTGCATCGACAAGGGCAAGCGCTTCCCGATCTTCATCACGCACACCAAGCCCGCCGAGACCGAGATGATCATGGCCGAGATCCAGCGTTTCGACCAGACGCAGCCCTTCGGCCCGAATGTGACGCACGACATCCGCTGGCTGCGCGCGGGCCAGGAGTTCGACCTGTGAGGTACCCGCCGCCATGAACGCCGTCCTTCAACCGCCGCGCAACGCGGAGCAGGCGTTCTTCGATTCGCAGCAGCTGCCGCCGGACAAGCGCGGCGTGTCGTTCGAGGCGCTGTTCTTCCGCCAGCTGCAGCAGGTCACCACCAAGATCCACGAGACCGAGAACGTCGAGCAGCTGATGCTGGAAGCCAGCCAGGACATCTGCCGGCTGTTCAACGCCGACCGCCTCACGCTGTACGCGGCGAGCGAGGACGGCGCCGCCATCGTCTCCAAGGTGAAGACCGGGCTGAACACCAGCCGCGAGCTGAAGCTGCCGGTCAGCGCGCAGAGCATCGCGGGCTACGTGGCCTGGTCGAAGCACATGGTGAACATCGCCGACGTCTACGAGGACGAGGAACTCAAGCAGATCCACCCGACGCTGTCGTTCCTGAAGGAAGTGGACAAGCGCTCGGGCTACCGCACCAAGCAGATGCTGGTGGTGCCGATCATGGATGGCCAGTCGCTTTACGGCGTGCTGCAGGTCATCAACAACAAGAGCGACCAGCCGTTCGGCGAGCTGGAGGTGGAGGGCGCCGCGCAGCTGTGCAAGACGCTGGCCACGGCGATCCGCCAGCGCATGCAGAAGTCCGAGGACGGGCCCCGGCGCAAGGCCACCAAGTACGACGGCCTGGTGGCGGCAGGCGTGATGAGCGCCGACGAGCTGCACAACTGCGTCCAGAAGGCGCGCGAGGAAGCCAAGCCGGTCGAGCACGTGCTGATGTCGGACTTCCGCATCCGCCCGGCGCAGATCGGCCCCTCGCTCGCCAGGTTCTTCGGCGTTCCCTACGAGCCGTTCAAGTCCAGCCGCATCCGCTCCGAGGCGCTGCAGGGCAGCCTCAAGCGCGACTTCGTCGAGGAGCAGGCCTGGATCCCGCTGGAGGATTCGCCCGAGGGGCTGGTGCTGATGTGCACCGACCCCGAGGCGGTGCGCAACTCGCGCATCGTGCCGCAGGTGTTCCCGCGCTTCTCCCGGTTTAGCTACCGCGTCACCACGCAGACCGAGTTCGAGGAAACGCTGGCGCAGCTCTATGGCAGCGAGGACGGTGCCTCGATCGACGAGCTGCTGGCCGACCTCAGCGCCCCGATGGACGACGAGGGCGGCGGCGGCGACATGTCGGCGCTGGAGTCGGCGGCCGCGGACAACGAGCTGGTGAAGTTCGTCAACAAGGTGATCGTCGACGCGCACAACATGGGCGCCTCGGACATCCACGTCGAGCCGCTGCCCGGGCGGCAGAAGACCGGCATCCGGTTTCGCATCGACGGCAGCCTGCAGCCCTACATCGAAGTGCCCGCGCACTTCCGCCAGGCGCTGGTGACGCGGCTGAAGATCATGTGCGACCTCGACATCTCCGAGAAGCGCAAGCCGCAGGACGGCAAGATCAAGTTCAAGAAGTACGGCCCGCTGGACATCGAGCTGCGGGTCGCGACCATCCCGTCGTCCGGTGGCGTCGAGGACGTGGTGATGCGGATCCTGGCCGCGGGCGAGCCGATCCCGCTGGACAAGCTCGGCCTCACGCCGGGCAACCGCGAGCGGCTGGAAAAGACCGTCAGCAAGCCCTACGGCCTGTTCTACGTGTGCGGCCCCACCGGTTCGGGCAAGACCACCACGCTGCACTCGGTGCTGAAATTCCTCAACACGCCCGACACCAAGATCTGGACCGCCGAGGACCCGGTGGAAATCACGCAGAAGGGCCTGCGCCAGGTCCAGATCAACAAGAAGGCCGGCATCGACTTCGCGCTGGTCATGCGGGCCTTCCTGCGTGCCGACCCGGACATCATCATGGTCGGCGAGTCGCGCGACAAGGAAACCGTGTCGATGGGCGTGGAGGCTTCGCTCACCGGCCACCTGGTGTTCTCCACGCTGCACACCAACTCGGCGCCCGAGTCCATCGTGCGCCTCTTGGACATGGGCATGGACCCGTTCAACTTCGCCGACGCGCTGCTGGGCATCCTGGCGCAGCGCCTGGCCAAGAAGCTGTGCGACTGCAGGCAGGAGTACACACCCGACGCCGAGGAGATCCGCTCCTTCGTCGCCGAATACGCCGAGGAACTGCGCCACACCAGCGCCTGGAAGGCCGACTACGCCGGCGAAGCGCGCAAGCTCTACGAAGGCTGGATCAAGAGCCACGGTGAGAACGGCAAGCTGAGGCTGTACAAGCCGGTGGGTTGCCCGAAGTGCAATAAAACGGGTTACAAGGGTCGGCTGGGCCTGCATGAGCTGCTGGTGGCCGACGACCCGATGAAAAAGCTGATCCAGGAGCGCGCCCGCGTCGCGGACCTGTTCTCCACGGCCGTGGAGGCCGGCATGCGCACCCTGAAGATGGACGGCATGGAGAAAGTCCTGATGGGGTTGACCGACCTGAAACAGGTCCGATCCGTGTGTATCAAATGACAGCAGTTGTCGTGCAGGACAAACTTGTCAGCAGGGCGAGGCGGGTAATGTCAGACACCGCCTACAAGAGGGTCGAAACTAAGCCTGAATTCGTACGTGCCGCCTTGGCATGCCGATTGCTGGTTAGCTAAGCTTCTCTTCAAATACTCCGGAGGTACTTAATGAAGCGTCAACTGCAACAGGGCTTTACCCTGATCGAACTGATGATCGTGGTTGCGATCATCGGTATTCTGGCTGCCGTCGCGCTGCCCGCCTACCAGGACTACACGGTCCGTGCGCGTGTGACGGAAGGTCTGGCACTGGCCAGCAGCGCCAAGACGTCGGTGGCCGAAAACGCCGCCAACGGCCTGAGCAGCCTGTCTTCCGGCTGGACGCCGCCGTCCGCGACCGACAACGTGTCCTCGCTGGTGGTCGATCCGTCCACGGGCGTCATTACCATCACCTACACGGCCAAGGCCGGCGGCAGCGACATCATCATGAGCCCGGCCGCTAGCGGCTCGGCTCTGGCTGCCGGCACGATCCCGTCGGGCGCCATCACCTGGAGCTGCACCTTCGGTGGCATGCAGGCCAAGTATCGCCCGGGCCAGTGCCGCTCCTGATGCAGCCTGAGCCTTTTGGCAGCAAAACCCCCGGCCTCGGGGGTTTTGTTTTTATGGGGAGGCGTTTATCCGCCCTGCTCCCCTTCCTTGTTCTGCTTGCGATCGGATGGTGCTATCGCAGCACCTTCGGGTTCGACTACGTCTGGGACGACCGCGCCTTCTTCCTGATCAGTACCGATCTGCGCGAGGGCAAGTTCCTTTCCGTCATTTCGGCGCCGGTGCTCGCGGGCACCGCCTATTTCCGGCCCCTCGTCATGGCGAGCTTCGTCGGCGAGCTGCGCTGGGCCGGCGGCGACCCCTACTGGTCGCATGTGGTCAACGTGGCCATCCACCTGGTCAACACCGCACTGGTGGGTTTGCTAGCCTTCAGGCTGCGCCGTTCGTTCGATCCACGCCGCGCCGCCGGCTGGATCGTGGCCACGCTGGCGATGACGTTCTTCGGCTTTCACCCCGCCTTGATCGAAAGCGTGGCCTGGATTTCCGGCCGATTCGATCTGATGGTCACCACCTTCAGCCTGATTGCGCTGCTGCTGTTGTCGTCGTCATCGCGCACGGCGGTCTGGCTGGGTGGATTGGCGTTTTTCACGGCGCTTCTGTGCAAGGAAATGGCCGTGACGCTGCCGGTCGTCCTGTTCCTGCTCCTGTGGGCGCTGCGCCGGCCCGACAGCTCTCTGCGGGAAGCAGTCGTGGCCAGTTTGCGGCCGCCTCAACTGTGGCCCTATCTTGCGCTGGTGGCCGCCGGCCTGGCTTACCTCGGCCTGCGATTTTTCTCCATCGGCGCGGCGCTGCGCAACGACCCCACGCTCACGGCGCTGCTGGCCTCGCCGCTGATCCATGCGGGATTCATCGGGAAAACCTTCGCTTTCTACATCAAGACCATCATCTGGCCGTTCATGGGCATGGGGCCCCTGCACCCGGTCGACGTGGCGTCGATCGGCTCGGCGGAGGCGGCGGGCGCCGCGGCGTTCCTGCTTCTGTGCCTCGGCTTCGTCGCCTTCAGCCTGTGGCGGCCCACGCGCGTGCGCCTGCTGGCGAGCGCGGTGCTTGTGTCCCTGCTGCCGGTGGCCAACATCGTTCCGCTGATGATTGTCGGCAACATCGGGCACGAGCGTTTCCTGGTCCTGCCATTGGCACTGGCCGCTCTCGCCGTTGCATCGGTCGACACCTCGCGGTGGCAGGTCTCCGCGATGCTGCGCAGCCGCCTGCCCTTGCTGGGCGGATTGGCGTTCGTCGCCTGGACCGCGGTGTCGGTGATGAACCTGCAGGTCACATTGCCTTTGTGGCGCAACGATCTGAGCTTGTGGAGCTGGGCCTATGCGCAGAACCCGGACGCGCCGTTCGCGCAGTACTCGCTTGCCGGCGCCGCGCTGCGCTCGCGCGACAACGACATCGCGCGCGAGGTGATCACCCGCGCGGAAAAGAACGGCCCGCTGCCGCTGCGGCTGATGGTCCCCTATGGGCAGTACCTGATTCGCACCGGCCAGCCGCAAGCCGGCGTGGACAAAGTGACGGAAGCGCTCAGCAAGGAAATCCTGCCGCACCGGGAGGTCGAGGCGGCAGGGCTCGAGCTGGAAGATGCCATGCTGCATCGCCAGACCTTCCCCGGCTGGACCCTGATCTACGCGTACATCACCTTGGCCGAGGGACACAACGCGCTGCGCCAGTTCAAGGAGGCGGAGCACGACGCGAAGATCGCGTCGTTCTACCAGCGCGACAACCCGGTGCCGCAGCTCTATCGCAGCTTCGCCATCTATGGGCAGGACCGGTGGACGGACGGTGAGGCAGCCTTCCAGAAAGCCAGGACCATGTACGTTGCCGCCGTGCAACCCGAGGCGGACATCATCCGCGAGTCCTTCCTGCGGCAGCTGTGCACCAAGCCGGAAGAAACGCCGGCTGTGTGCCGGCAGGTCTCGCGGATCTTCAAACCCTAGCGGTGGGGCGCAATGCCCTGCCGGCTCGCAGGCACAGCAGCACGGCAACGAGCCAGAAGCAGAACTGCGACAGCCAGGACAGATAGATCCCGGCGGCAGGCCGCTTCCACTCGAATGGATGGCGCGCCAGGAACAGCTCCGCCTGCTGGCGCTGCTTCGGGTCGTCCAGCGCGAAGCCGTCCCCCGGCTTGCATTGGTTCTCCGCCGGATGGACCAGGCAAGCGGGGTTGAGCAGCAGGCTGCGGCCGGCGGCATCGCGCTCCAGCGCCGCACCTTCGCGCAGCCGGCTCAGCTGGGGAAAGCTCTCGAGCCGGTAACCGTAGATCGGGTTGTAGCAAAGGCCCTGGGACGCGCCGTACAGCATCGCATCGTTGCGGTTGGCGTACAGCGGCTGGGTCATCTCGATGCTGGTGATCGGGATCGGGCCCTTCTTGCGGCTCGCGTGGGATGCGAGCATGACGGGCTGGGGATCGTAGGACTGGATGTCCGGGGAGAGGTAGTAATCGACCGGTTCGGTGGCGGGTCCGCTCCAGATCACCAGCAGGGCGGCAGTGCCCCACATCCAGCGCCGGGACTCGGGCTGCTGCGACAGCAGCTTCTGCACAGGCCAGGCCAGCAGCAACTGCACCAATGGGAGATAGATCACGATCCACCGCATCGGCCAGGCGGTGCTGTTGAGAATCGGAACGCTCTTGAGGGCGGACTGCACGGCGCCCTGGCTCCAAAGCAGAAGGACGGGGACGGCGACGAGCACGGCAAGCGCCGCAAGGGCCAGCGACTGGCTCGGGGTGACGGTCGGGGCCACGGGCTTGCTGTCGCCGGCACGGTTGGCGCGCACGAGCAGCCACGCAACCGCGGCGATGGCCAGGCACAGCGCGCCCCAGCCGAAGTTCAGGTTCCACTCGTGGGGGAGCACGGCGAAGCGCACGTTCTCCATGCGATGGGCGGCAAACGCCGCGGTCCATTCGGACGGCTGGATCAACGAAAACGCGATCGTCGCCAACGCGTCCCCCAGGCTCGGGAAGCCGGGCATTCCGTAAAAGTCCCGCGGGAAATTGCGCATGAAGCTGACGCTCTCGTACAGCTTGGACGCGTTGAGGACGATCGCCATCGTGCCGCCCGCAGCAGCACGCGCGACAAGCAGGCCAAGCGGCGCCCGCCCCAGCAGGACGACAGCGAGCGCCAGTGCCAGGCTGGCCAGGAACGCCGGCACCATCAGGCCGCCGAAGCCGAACTGCAGCCACGCGGTCAGGCACAGCGCCACGGACAGCGCGGGCCACGCCAGCCGCCCGCGCCAGCCTTCGCCACCCGGCCAGCACAAGGCCAGCACCAGCCACGGCCACAGGTAAAGAGGCTGGAAGCCGACCTCGCCGACCGCCGAGCGCAGCGGCATGAATGCGTTGGCGGCGGCCAGCACACCGAAAACAGCTGCGCCGGCACTGGTCCAGCCGAGCACCTTGCGCGCCAGCGCGTAGCTGCCCCAGAAGCCCACGGCCGCGAACAACAGCGCATTCAGGTGCGCGGCGGTAAACGGGTCGACCACGAATGCGAGCAACTGCAAGGGTGAGTAGAACGCCGCCTGAGGATCGGCGTACAGTGCCCCGCCGGCGCACCAGGCCGGCGTGAACCATGGCGGATCGAGCAGTCCACGCAACAACCCGTTGCTCAGCACCCAGGAGTGCCCCTCCAGCAGCGTCAACCCGGCCAGCGTGAAATCATGGCCCAGGTGCGTGGTGCTGGTATAGAAGCGGCCGCCCCAGAAACGCTCGAACGCGGCCATGCTCAGGACAAACAGCGCCACCGCGACGCGATGCCGGCTGAAGGCATCGCGCACGGCCGCGCCCCAGCGCCGGGGCGCCGCGTCGCGCACGAAGACGAAGTCGCGTCCCAGAAAGAAACCGCACACCGCGAGCACCAGCATGGCGACCGGCTGCGCGGCCACTGGATGGATGCCCTGCGTGGCCAGCACCGTGATGAGAACGACACCTGCCACCAGCTGGAACAGATAGGCCGCCTGGAAGCGCAGGAACTGCGCGATGGCCGAGTGGCCCGCGCTGCGGAACACCAGGTGCCGCTGGATGAAGAACGCCTGCGTGGTTGCCAGCACGTGGGCCAGGGTGCTGATCAGCCAGAGGCCGGCATGCGCATTCGCGGCAAACCACAGGGCCGAAAAGACAGCCCAGCCGAACAGTGAATTCCAGCCCCCCGCGAGCAGGAACCGGAACCATTGGGAAGCCGCGAGGCGGTGCGCCAGGGACATCCTCGCCCCCGTGGTGCCTTGGTCCGGCATCTCAGCGTGCACCGGTTTCGTCGCCGGGCGGGGGGAAATTGAATCTTTCCTTTTCGACGGCCACGGGCCGCCGCTGCACGTAGGTGTGGATCGCGCCGATGTATTCGCCCAGGATGCCGATGAAGAACAGCTGGACGGAGGCGAAGAAGAACACGCCGATCACCACCGGTGCGATGCCGAGCGCGAAGCTTTCCCAGAACAGCAGCTTGGCGATGAGATAGCCCAGTGCCACCGCCAGGCTGATCGCGCTCAGCGCGAAGCCCGCCATCGTCGCCATGCGCAGCGGCACTTTCGAATGACTGGTGATCCCCAGCATCGCCACGTCGTACAGGCTGTAGAAGTTGTTCTTCGTGATGCCGCGGCGGCGCACGCCCTGGTCGTAGGAGACCTTCGCGATCTCCAGGCCGATGTCGGCGATCATTCCGCGGAAGTAGGGATAAGGGTCGCCGATGTCGCGGATGATCTCGATCACCGAGCGGTCGTACAGGCCGAATCCCGTGGCATGCTGGATCAGCGGCACGTCGGAAATCCGCGCCGCGAAACCATAATAGGCCGAACGCAGCAGCCACATCGTGCGCGACTCCTCGCTGGAGGCCTTGACGCCCAGGACGACGGGCTTGCCGGCGCGCCAGTGCGCGATGAATTCAGGAATGAGTTCCGGCGGATCCTGCAGGTCGGAGGCCAGCACCACCACCGCGTCGCCCGTGCACTGCAGCAGGCCGTGGTAGGGCGAGCGCACCTGGCCGAAGTTGCGCGCGTTCACGATCAGGCGGATGCGCGGGTCGGCCGAGATCTCGGCGCGAATCCTGGCAACGGTGTCGTCGGTCGAGTTGTTGTCGATCAGAACGTGCTCGTACGCGACGCTGTCGATGCCTTCCATGGTCTGCCGGACCCGGCGGCACAATTCCTCGATGTTGCCGGCCTCGTTGAAGCAGGGGGTGAGCACACTGATCAACGGGCGGGTGTTTCCCATGGCGAAAGCGCAAGGCATTGATGCGACGCGTCGATTGTAGGGGCCTGCTCCGCCGTGTACCATGCTGGCGAAGCAATCCGTGGGCGTTCACCACAATGACACAGCAACAGTACATCGACAACACAACGGTGCTCGTCACGGGCGGCACCGGCTCGTTCGGGCAGGCGTTCGTCAAATCCGTTTTCGAGAAATATTCGCCGCGCGAACTCGTCGTGTTCAGCCGCGACGAATTCAAGCAGTCGGAAATGGCGAAGAAGTTTCCTCCGGGAAAATTCCCGATCCGCTACTACATCGGCGACATCCGCGACCGCGACCGCCTGCTGCGCGCGTTCAACGGCGTCGACGTCGTGATCCACGCGGCCGCGCTCAAGCAGGTCCCGGCACTGGAAAACAACCCGTTCGAGGCGGTCAAGACGAACATCCTGGGCGTGCAGAACATCATCGAGGCCGCGCTCGACCGTGGCGTGAAGCGCGTGGTCGGCGTCTCCACCGACAAAGCGGTCAGCCCGACCAACCTGTACGGCGCGACCAAGCTGTCGATGGAAAAACTGCTGGTGGCCGCGAACAACTACGTGCGCTACCGCGACATCCGGTTCACGGTGGTGCGCTACGGCAACGTCATCGGAAGCCGTGGCAGCGTCATCCCGCACTGGTGCGAAATGATCGCCAACGGCGCCACGCGCCTGCCGCTGACCAGTCCGGAGATGACGCGCTTCGTCATCTCGCTGGACGAGGGCGTCGACCTGGTGATCCGTGCGCTGAACTCGGCCGCCCCGGGCGAGGTGTTCGTTCCCAAGATCCCGAGCATCAAGATGGCGGATCTGGCCAAGGTCTTTCCCCCGCATGTGGAAGTGGATGTGGTGGGCATCCGCCCCGGCGAGAAGCTCCACGAGAGCCTGATCGGCGAGGACGAGGGCCGCCATACCTACGACGACGGCAGCCACTACATCATCGCGCCGGAATTCGAATTCGCCCGCGACAGCGGCATTCCGCACGCCGGCACGCCCGTGCCCAAGGGCTTCTTCTACCGCAGCGACCTGAACACGCAATGGCTGGATGCCGACGCCATGCGGCCCATCGTGAAAGAGTGGCTGCAGGTGTATGGCGTGAGCTGACGCGCTCCCGCATGCAGCCCATGCCATGCGACGTGCTCGTCACCGGGGCGACCGGTTTGTTGGGCAGTGCGGTGCTTTCGGCGCTGCTGTCGCGCGGCATCCGTGCCGCCGGCGTCGCCCGCGGCGCGCCGCTCGCTCTGCCGGGCGCAACCTGGCTGCAGGCCGACCTGTCGGCCGATGGCGCCGCCAGGGCCGTGCTGGATGCCGCGCGGCCGGGCGCCGTGGTGCATTGCGCCGCGCTGACGGATGTCGACTGGTGCGAACGCCACCCCGAGGCGGCCCACCGGTTCAATGCCGGGCTGACGGCCGAACTGGCGGATTGGGCCGGCGAGAACGGCGCGCGCTTCATCTACATCTCCACCGATTCGGTGTTCGACGGCGAGACAGGCGCTTATGACGAAGGCGCGGTGCCCGCGCCCCTGAACGTCTACGCCCGCTCGAAGCTCGCCGGCGAGGCCGCCGCGGCCCGCGCGCCGCGGCATCTGGTGGCGAGAACGAACTTTTACGGATGGAGCCCCGCCGGCAAGACGCGCCTGTGCGAATGGGCGCTGCAATGCCTGCGGCGCGGCGACCCGCTGCCGGGATTCGTCGACGTGCTCTTTTCGCCGCTGGCCGCACCCGAACTGGCGTCCATGCTCGCGCAGCTTGTCGATTCGCAGATGCGCGGAGTGGTGCACCTGGGTTCCAGCGACGGGATCAGCAAGTATGAGTTCCTGAGGCTGTTCGCCCGCGGCCTTGGGTATGCTGCGGATGCCGTCCGGCTGGCCAGCGTCGCGGACGTCGCGTTCGACGCGCCGCGCCCGCGCGACACGACGCTTCGCACGCGCCGGGCCGACGAACTGGGACTCGGGCCGCTGCCCGGGGTCGCGCCCGGCCTGGAGCGCTTTCTGACGGCGGGCACCGGCGTGGCGCCGGCTGCGCGTTGAACACAAGGATTTCGCCGTGACATACAGCACCGACCATTTCAGCATCGGAAACGAAGAACCGACCTATTTCGTCGCCGACATCGCCGCCAACCACGACGGCAATCTCGACCGCGCCCTGGAACTGGTGGAGCAGGCCGCCGCCGCTGGCGCGAATGCGGCCAAGTTCCAGCATTTCGCGGCTGGGCAGATCGTGAGCGACCGGGGTTTCCGCTCGTTGCCGGGAAAGATGTCGCACCAGTCGGGCTGGAAGAAATCCGTGTACGAGGTTTATGAGGAGGCCTCGCTGCCACGCGACTGGACTCCCAGCCTGAAGCAGGCGTGCGACCGCTGCGGGATCGATTTCTTCTCCAGTCCCTACGACTTCGAGGCGGTCGACGAACTGGATCGCTATGTGTCGATGTACAAGATCGGTTCGGGCGACATCAACTGGCTGGAGATCGTCGAAAAGATCGCGAAGACCGGCAAGCTCGTGATGCTGGCGAGCGGCGCGTCGACCATCGGTGACGTCCAGCGCGCGGTGAACGCGGTGCAGCGCCACAACGACAAGCTGGTGCTGATGCAGTGCAACACGAACTACACCGGCAGCCTCGAGAATTTCCGCCACATCCACCTGAACGTGCTGCGGACCTTCCGGTCCATGTATCCGCGGATGGTGCTGGGCCTGTCGGACCACACCCCCGGCCACGCCACCGTGCTCGGCGCGGTTGCGCTCGGCGCGCGCGTGGTCGAAAAGCACTTCACCGACGACAAGGCCCGGGTGGGCCCGGACCACGCGTTCTCCATGTCCCCGGCCGACTGGCGCGACATGGTGGACCGCACGCGCGAGCTGGAGAATGCGCTGGGCAGCGGCGACAAGTTCGTGGCGGAGAACGAGATGGATACGTCCGTCGTGCAGCGGCGCTGCGTCCGTGCGAGCGCCGACCTCGAGGCCGGCACCGTGCTGACGCGCGCGCACCTGCAGGTGCTGCGCCCGGCCGCGGCCGGAGGCATCGAGCCCTGGGAAATCGACCGCGTGGTCGGCAGGACGCTGCAGGCGGACATCGCCTTCGGCGAGCATTTGTCCTGGCATCTGCTCGGGTCCTGACCGGCAGCCGTCGATGAGGCTGGCCTATGTCTCCTCGGGACTGGGTCCGCACGACCTGCGCTTCCTCTCGCTGTTTCTTTCCGCCGGGTTCGAGCCGGTCTTCGTTTCCACGCGCGACGCGGTTGCCGCCGGCGACGTGCCGCCGGGCGTGCGGCACATCGCCGCGGACGCCGTGCCGCTGGACGAAATCCTTCGGCATGCGGCTGTCGACGCCGTGGTTGCCGGCCCTGTACCGACCAATGGGCTGCTGGCGGCACGTGCCGGCGTGCGCCCGTTGTTCCTGCTCTCCTGGGGCTTCGACTTGCTGCGCGACGTGCGCATCGACGCGGCCGCGGCGCAGGCCGCTTGCGAAGCACTTCGCGCCGCCGACGCGCTGGTCTGCGACTGCGACGCCGTGCGTGACGCCGCGCTCGCACTGGGCGGCATCGCGGCGGACCGGTGCATCGGCCTGCCATGGGGCCTGGAGGCATCCCTGCGGGACTGGGCCGGGCGGCCGGCGCCCTTTCGCGCGCAGCCGGGGTGGCAGGACGGATTCATCGTGCTGTGCGTGCGCGCATGGGAATCTATCTACCGCCCCGATACCGTGCTCGACGGTTTTGCCCGGGCGCATGCCGCCAACCCGGATCTGCGGCTCGTGCTGGCAGGCGATGGCGCAATGGCGCCGCAACTGCGCGCCCGCATCCAGTCGCTCGGCCTTGCCCGGGCCGTGCATTGCCCGGGCCGCCTTTCCCGCCACGCCCTGATGGCAGCCTATGCCGCGGCCGACGCCTATGTGAGCGCCAGCGAAGTCGACGGCACGTCGGTCTCGCTGCTGGAGGCGATGGCGAGCAGGCGTGCGGTGGTGGTTTCGGACATCCCCGGAAACCGCGAGTGGGTCGAGCCCGGGCGCAACGGCCTGCTCTTTCCCGTGGGCGACGCCGCGCTGCTCGCGCAGGCGCTTCTCGATGTCGCAGCCCTGCCGGACGCGGTGCGCAGCGGCTGGGGCGAGCAGGGCCGGGCCCAGGTCCTGCTGCGCGCCGACTGGGAGCGCAACGCGGCCGCGTTTACCGAGCTGCTGCGGCGGGCTGCCGGCGGCACGCGAGCTGGAACAGGTAGGACGATTTCCCCGCGGTCGTGACGAACAGCTGCGCGCTCGCCAGCACCTGCAGCCCGCAGCCCGCCACCAGCTTGTGCAGCGAGGACTCGGAGAAGAAATTGACGTGCTCGTGCCAATGCTTCTTGCGCAGGTGCGGCTGCACGGGCACCGTTCGCACCAACTCCTCGAAAGGCACCTCGATGTAGAGCACCGTGTCCTGGTCCATCACGGCGCCGATGTCTTCCAGGGTGTCCGCCGGATAGGGGCTGTGCTCGAGCACGTTGCTGCAGACCACCAGGTCGTAGCGGCTGCCGCGCGCCATGTCTTCGGTCACCTGCCGTGTGCCGGCAAGCACCGGCGTCTGGCTGAGGTCGTAGACGTCGCAGACGGCGGCCTTGCCGCGAAACGGCGTGTTCCTGCCGTCATGACCGCCCCAGTCGAGCACGCGCGGCGCGTCGCCGACCAGCGGGCGCAGGAAGGCTTCCACGTCGGCGACATAGGACACGCCTTCGTCGAACTGCCGGTTGCGCAATGCGTAGCCAGGTTCGTAGTGCTCGCGCAGCCGCGTGTACTCCGGCCCGCGATAGCCCTGGTAGATGCCGTCCATCTCGCGGTCGGAGAAGCGGATGTCCAGGAACAGCAGTCCGCAATCGGCGCACCACAGCGAATTGCACAAGGCGTAGGCCGTCCCGCTGCGGATGGTCTGCAGCCCCCAGCTCTCGTCGATGACCGCCGGCTTCCAGCCGAACGCCCGGTCCGCGACGAAAGGCATCAGGATCGCCGGGCTCGATTGCAGCGACGTGCCGCCGCAGCACACGCACTGCCTTGCCACGCGCTCGTGCCCGGCGGGCGATGCCGCGCGCGTCACGTGCGCACCTTCGGGGTCTTCGGCACGAAGCGGGCGTTGTATTCCGCCTCCGCTTCGCCGAGGTACGGGAACATGTTGTGCAGCATGCCGGACTCCATCGTGCCGTCCTCGCGCCGGCGCGACATGACGCGTGGCGACCGGCTCTGGTCGGGGTCCAGCATCAACTCGACCAGCACCGGGCCCGGGGCGGCGAACGCCTCGGCGATGCCGGCGTCGATCTCGCCGGTGGTTGCGATCTTCCGGTAAGCCAGGCCGAACGCCTGGGCCAGCGCGGCGAAGTCGGGGTTTGCCACGCCTGACGAGGCGTCCGAGCCGACGAAGTTGCCCTGGAAGTAATTCCGCTGCGTGGTGCGGATCGACTCGTAGCCCTGGTTGTTCAGCACGAACAGCTTGATGTCCATGCGGTTGTGGCCGATGGTCATCAGTTCCTGCACGTTGAACAGGAGGCTGCCGTCGCCGGTGACGAGCACCACGCGGCCGTCCGCCGCCTGCCGCGCGCCCACGATGGCGGGCAGGTCCCAGCCCATGGCGCCGTAGTTGATGTTGGTGAACAGGCGCTGGCGCGGCTTGTTGGCGAAGGTCTGGAACGCCGACCACGCATCCAGCGAATTGCCGGTCAGCAGCGTGTCCCCGGCCTGCATCTGCTCGCCCAGCCGGCTGAAGAAGTGGTAGCTGTTGACCGGATCCGCCGCCGCCGGGTGCACCTCGAGCGGCGGATAGCGGTCCCACCATTCGTCGCACGCGCTTTTCCACGCCGCCGGACACTGCCATTCCAGCGTGGCAGGCATCAGCGCCTCCAGCACCTTCGCCACATCCTGCACCACGCCCAGCACCGGCCGCGGGCGCGCCTTCTCGATCTCGTGCGCATCGATGTTGACCATCACGACGTCGGCGCCGGGCGCGAAACCGTCGGTGTTGAAGCCGATCGACGAGATCGACAGGCTGGCACCCAGGCCGAGCACGAGATCGGCATTCTGCACCGCGAAATTGGCGCGGCGCTGGCCGAGCGGCCCGACGCGCCCCTGGAACGCGGGGTGCTCCTCGTACAACAGGTCGGTGGCGCCGATGGGGACCACCACCGGCACGCCGGTCTGCGTGACGAAGCGGTCGAGCGCGGCATGCGCATCGGCGAGATGAATGCCGTTGCCCGCGACGATCACCGGCCGCTGCGCGCCACGCAGCCGCTGCACGATGGCCTGGACCTGCGCGTCGGCGGACTGCGCCGGCACCGCGGCCGATGCAGACGTTTCGGGCGGCACGAACGGGGCGAGCGCATCCCAATCGATGGAGGCGCCCTGCACGTCCAGCGGAACGTTGACCCACACCGGCCCCGGCCGGCCGGAACGCGCGGTGAACACGGCCTCTTCCAGCGTCGCCCGGATCTCGGCGGGGTTCAGCACGGTGCGGAAGAACTTGGTCACCGGCCGTGCCATGTCGTCGATGTTGATTTCCTGCGGGCCCATCTGCCGCACGTAGCGGTAGTCGGCGATGAGGTCCGAGCGGACCTGCCCCGAGATCACCAGCACCGGGACCGAGTCGACCCAGGCGCCCGCGATGGCCGACAGCGCATTGGTGCTGCCCGGCCCGGTGGTGACCAGGCACACGCCCAGGTTGCCGCTGCGCCGCGCATAGGCTTCCGCCGCGATGGCGCAGGCCTGCTCGTGGTAGTTGCAGGTGTAGCGCAAGCCCGGTTCGCGGCCGAAGGAGTCGAGCAGGTGCATGATGCCGCCGCCCGAGACGGTGAAGACATGGCCGACGTTTTGTGCCGCGACGAAGCGGGCGACTGCATGTGAAAGTTTTTCCGGCATGGCTTGAAGAAGAGTCAGTGGCTTGCCTGCTGGCGGTGCCACGCCGCCATGCGGCGCAGCCCCTCATCCAGGCCGACGGTGATGTGGAGGTCCAGCTCGTCCATGGCGCGCCGGACCTCCGGGATATAGCGTTCCGGCAGGCGGCCCGGGGTGGGCGGCGTCATGACCTGAGTGGCCGGGGAGGATGCGCCGCCGGCGATGTCGCGGACACGCTGCGCCAGCGCCGCGATCGACACCGCTTCCGGCGACCCGACGTTGTAGGCCGCGCCGCTGCGGCCGCGAAACAGGATGTGCCAGAGCCACACCGCCATGTCCAGCCCGTACATGTAGGAGCGCAGCGGCGTGCCGTCGCCCAGGATGGTGATGGGCCGGCCGGCCAGCGCGTCGGCCACGAAATTGCCGACCGCGAACCCCGAATCCAGCGGCAGGAAAGGGCCCGAGAACGCGAAGCAGCGTGCGGACGTGCCGTGCACGGCGCCTTGCGATGCGTAGCAGTTGACGAGGACTTCCGCCGTGCGCTTCCCGTGCCCGTAGGCGTGCTGGACGGAAGCGCAGTCCGGGCCGAACGGGTCGGTTTCCGCCAGGCGCTCGTGCGCCGACGGCTGCCGCCCGTAGACCGCGCCCGAGCTCAGGAACAGGAAGCGGGTCCCCGGATGCGGCAGGCAGGCGTCCAGCAGGCGTTGGGTGCCGGTCACGCTGGTCATCAGCATGCTGGCCGGCGCCGGGTTGTCGCGCCGCACGTTGGTTTCCGCCGCGCCGTGGAGCACCAGGTCATGCGGGCCGGCGGGCAGCGGGCCGGCGGTGATGTCGGCGGCGAACAGCTCGACGCCCGCATGCCGGGGCCAGTGCGGGCGTGCCGCACGCAGGCGTTCGACGTCGCGCGCGAGCAGTGTCACGCCCATGCCCAGGCCGAGCCGCGCATTCGCCCACAGCAGCGTCTCCACCAGCCACGCGCCGACGAAGCCGGACACGCCCGTCAGCAGCACACGCGTGCCGCGCGCGTCGCGCCACAAGGCCTCGGTCGACTCCAGGACCGCGTCGAGATCGTCCCGTGCCAATTGCCAGCCGGGCGGTGGCGCCTGTCCGGGCGTGGCGGTGCTCAGTCCCATGTCAGGCCGAGGAAGCCCGTGATCCTGCCGGCCATGTGCCGCAGGTGCGCTTCCGACAATCCCGGCCACACGCCGATCCAGAACGCGCGTTCCATCAGGATGTCGGCGTTGTGCAGCGGTCCGGGCGCGCGCCATTCGCGCCCTGCGAAGTAGGGCTGCTTGGTCAGGTTGCCGGCGAACAGGAGGCGCGTGCCAATGCCCTGTTCTTCGAGATAGCTCGTGAGCTCGTTGCGGCTGCAGGGAGCGCCTTCCTTCAGCGTCGCCAGGAAGCCGAACCACGACGGGACCGCGCCTTGCGCGACCTGCGGGAGTTCCAGGTACTGGTCGGCACCCGCCTCGCGCAGCAGCTCCAGCAGCCGCGCATGGTTGGCGATGCGCCGCTCGATGAACCCCGGCAGCCGTTCCAGCTGCGCCACACCCACCGCCGCCTGCATGTCGGTGATCTTCAGGTTGTAGCCGGCGTGGGTGTAGATGTACTTGTGGTCGTAGCCCTGCGGCAGCTGGCCCAGCTTCCAGCAGAAGCGCTGGCCGCAGGTGTTCTCCTTGCCGGGCGGGCAGTAGCAGTCGCGGCCCCAGTCGCGGAACGACTCGGCCAGCTTCATCAGGTTGGCGTCGCGCCCGAACACCGCGCCGCCCTCGCCCATGGTGATGTGGTGCGCCGGGTAGAACGACAGCGTCGCCAGGTCGCCGAAGGTGCCGCACTTGCGGCCGTCCAGGGTGGAGCCGAAGGCGTCGCAGCAGTCCTCGATCACCCACAAGTTGTGCTTGCGGGCGATGCGCATGATCTCGCGCATGTCCATCGGGTTGCCCAGCGTGTGGGCGGCCATGATGGCGCGGGTGCGCGGGCCGATGGCGGCCTCGATCAGGCGCACGTCGATGTTGCCGCTGCCCAGCTCGGAATCGACGAACACCGGCACCAGGCCGTTCTGCAGGATCGGGTTGACCGTGGTCGGGAAGCCCGCCGCCGCCGTGATGACCTCGTCGCCCTTGCGCAGCGCACGGTCGCCCAGCTGCGGCGAGGTGAGGGTGGACAACGCCACCAGGTTGGCCGACGAGCCGGAGTTGACGGCGATCGCCTTGGAGGCGCCGAACCAGGCGGCGATCTGCGCCTCGAAGCGGTCGCTGAAGCGGCCGGCCGTCAGCCACAGGTCCAGGCTGGCCTCCACCAGGTTGGCCGCCTCGGGGGCGCCCACCACCTTGCCCGAAGGCTGGATGCGGCTCTGGCCCGGCACGAAATGCACCGGCTGGGCGGCGGTGCGCGTGGCGTGCTCCACCGCGTGCCGCACGGCCAGAGCGCGCAGCACGCGTTCGGCGGCCGGCCAGGACAGGGCGGCTTGCGGGCGCAGGTCCGCAACCGGCACGGCACGCAGGCGCCGCACGCCGGTTTCGGCTTGCGCGGCATCAGGCTCGGCGTCGGCCGCATGGTCGAACACCAGCGCGTGGTCGCCCAGCACCTGGCAGATCACGACCGGGCGGCCGCCGGCATCCGCCGCGATCCAGCAGGCGTCGATGGCGGGCGGGGCGGTCGTGGGCGTCGAAGGCATGGTCGGTGGCATCAGGAATCAAAAAAAGGGGACAAATCCGGCAGGCAGGCCGACAGGATTGTCAGCGGCGCGAAGCGGCGGCCTGGGGAGCCGCTCAGGAGTCGGTTTCGTAACGCTCGATCTGCCGCAATGTTTCCGCGCTTGCCTGTTGTGGATGGTCCAGTGCTGTCTTGTGCCACGCCACGGTGGCGGCAACGGCCTGTTCCACGTTCCAGGTGGGCATCCAGGCCAAATCCTTCCGGGCCTTGCTGCTATCCAGCATCAGGAACTGGGCCTCGGCCGGTCCCGCCGGCGCCTCGTTCATGGTCAGCCGGGCGCTCGTGCCCCACTGTGCGGCGACGGCGCGGGCCAACCGGTCCGTCCGCTGCTCGCCCCCCGCATCGGGTCCGAAATTGTAGGCTTGCGCGAAACGTTGCGGCTGCTCATGCAGAAAGCGGGCCAGCAGCATGTAACCGGACAGCGGCTCCAGCACGTGCTGGTAGGGGCGGGTGGAGGCCGGGTTGCGGATGTGGGCCGCTTCGCCGGCGGCGAAGGCGCGCACCAGGTCCGGCACGATCCGGTGGGCGGAGTTGTCGCCGCCGCCGATCACGTTGCCGGCGCGCGCGCTCGCCACCGCGATGCCGGTGGATTCGGAGAACGAGGCGCGCCAGCTGGCCAGCAGGATTTCGCAGGCCGCCTTGCTGGCCGAATACGGGTCCTTGCCGCCCAGCGGGTCGATCTCGCGGTAGCCCCAGGCCCAGCCCTTGTTGTCGTAGCACTTGTCGCTGGTGACGCCGACGAAGGCGCAGGACTTGCCGTGCCGCGCCAGCGCCTGCAGCAGCTGCAGCGTGCCCATCACGTTGGTCTGCCAGGTGTCCACCGGCGCGGTGTAGGAGTCGAGCACGATGGCCTGCGCGGCCAGGTGCAGCACGATGTCGGCGTCGGCGGCGGCCACCGCGTCGTCGAGGCCGTTGTTGCCATGTCCACCGTTGATGTTGCCGCGCCGGTCTGCCAGGCCCCGTGCGGCCAGTTCAGCGCCGACGAAATCCCAGGCCTGCGACTGGCGCCCCGGCGCCGGCAGGCTGAAGCCGGTGACGTGCGCGCCCAGCTTCACCAGCCAGGCCGCCAGCCACGCGCCCTTGAAGCCGGTGTGGCCGGTCAGCAGCACGCGCTTGCCGCGCCAGAAGGCGGGGTCCCATGCCGGTGCCTTGGAAGCCATCGTGTGCTGCCTCAGCTTCTCAGGTCCAGTTCTTCCACGGCGCGCTGCCGGTGGCCCAGAGCTCCTCCAGCCGTTCCTTGTCGCGCAGCGTGTCCATGGGCAGCCAGAAGCCGCTGTGGCGGTATGCCGCCAGTTCGCCGGCGCTCGCCAGCGACTGCACCGGCGGGCCTTCCCACATGCAGTCCTCGTCGGGAATGTGGGCCAGCGCCGCGGGCTTGAGCACGAAGAAGCCGGCGTTGATCCAGCCGCCGTCGCCCACCGGCTTTTCCACGAAGCCGCGCACGTCGTCGCCGTCCAGGTCCACCGAGCCGAAGCGTCCGGGCGGCTGCACCACCGTGACGGTGGCCTGCTTGCCGGATGCGCGGTGGAAGTCCAGCAGCGCGCCGATGTCCACGCTGCCCACGCCGTCGCCATAGGTCATGCAGAAATCCGAGCCGTCCAGGTAGGGCATGACGCGCTTCAGGCGGGTGGCGGTGAGCGCGCTCTCGCCGGTTTCCACCAGGGTCACTTTCCAGGGCTCGCTGAGCTGCCGGTGGATCTGGATGTCGCCGCTGCGCAGGTCCACCGTGATGTCGGCCAGGTGCAGGCGCTGGTTCACGAACCATTCCTTGATCTGGTAGCCGCGGTGGCCCAGGCAGACGATGAATTCCGTGATGCCGTGGCCGGCATAGATCTTCATGATGTGCCACAGGATGGGCATGCCGCCGATCTCCACCATCGGCTTGGGCTTGAGCATCGTCTCTTCCGACAATCGCGTGCCTTTGCCCCCGGCCAAAATCACTGCTTTCATCCGCGGCTCGCTCCGTCCTGGTCCAGCGGTCCAGTATAGTCCGGCACCGCCGTGCCACCGCCCGCGCGCAAGCCGCTGGCGGGCCGCGTGGCTCACTCCCGCAACACGTCTTGACTGGCGCCCTGTCCTTTGCCGATTCTCCCCGCGCCGCGGCCGCGCGGCTGGTGCTGGCCGCCTGCGCGGCGCTGCCCTGGATCCAGCCGTTCGCACCCGGCCCTTCGGCCAATGCGGTGCCGCTGCTGGTCGCCTGGAGCTTCAGCGCCCTGGCGCTGCTGAGCGCACCGGCATTGCCGCGGCGCTTGCCGCTCTGGCTGGCTGCCGGCGCTGTGCTCGCACTCCTGGGCTGGGCGGCGAACTGGAGCGGCGTGACAGCCGCCGCGCTGGCGGCGCTCGCCGCGATGGCGGCCTGCGCCGCCGCCGTCGCGGGCCAGCCGGATGCGCGCGCCGCGGCCCGCGCGGTGGCGATCGGCTGGCTGGTGGCGGCGCTGACCAGCAGCGCGATGGCGCTGCTGCAGTACTTCGGCTGGGCCGGGCCCCTGTCGCCGCTGGTCAACGCGGCCGAACTCGGCGAGGCCTTCGGCAACCTGCGCCAGCGCAACCAGTTCGCCACGCTCACCACCCTGGGGCTGGCCAGCCTGCTGTGGCTGGGATCCGGGCGGCTGGCGTTGGCGATTCCCGGCGTCGCCCTGCTCGCCATTGCCAATGCGGCTTCGGCCTCGCGCACCGGGCTGCTGCAGTGGGGTATGGTGCTGGTGTGCGTCGCGCTCTGGCCGGGACCGCGGTGGCGCCGCTGGGCCGCGCTGGTGGCGTTCGGCCTCGCCCTCTACCTGGCGGCCTCGCTGGTCCTGCCGGCGCTGCTGGAACGCATTTCGGGCGGCTCCAGCCTGAACGTGTTCTCGCGCATCTCCTCGCAGGCGGCCTGCGGCACGCGCTCGCTGCTGTGGCCCAACGTGCTGGAGCTGATCGCCGCGCGGCCGTGGACCGGCTGGGGCTGGGGCGAGCTCGATTTCGCGCATCTCTGGCACCTGTACCGCGGACCGCGCTTCTGCGACATCCTGGACAACGCGCACGACCTGCCGCTGCACCTGGCGGTGGAGCTGGGCGTGCCGGTCGCGCTGGCGGTGTGCGCCGTGCTGGTCTGGGGCGTCGTGCGCGCGCGGCCCTGGAGCGAAGCCGAGCCGCACCGGCGTGTCGCGTGGCTGGCGGCCCTGGCCATCGGTTTGCACAGCATGGTCGAATACCCGCTCTGGTACGGGCCGTTCCAGATGGCGCTGGGCTTCGCCGTCGGCATGCTGTGGCTGGGATGGGATGCTGACGACGCGGAGGTCTCGCACTATGGCAGTGGCGCACTGTGGCCGCGCGTGCTGCTCGGCATTTTCTGCGTTGCCGCGCTCGGCTATGGCTTCCTCGAATACGGCCGTGTTTCGCAGCTGTACCTGCCGGCCGAGGCACGCTGGGCGGCCTACCGCGAAGACCCGATGTCCAAGGTGCGCGATGCGCGCCTGTTCCGCGACCAGGTGGTGTTCGCCGAACTCACCACCACGCCGCTCACGCGCGAGAACGCGCCCGAGCTGCACAAGCTGGCGCTGGAGATGGTGCATTTCTCGCCGGAGCCCAAGGTGATCGAGAAGGTGATCGAGAGCGCCCTGATGCTGCACCGGGACGAGGAGGTGGAGGCGTACGTGACGCGGTATCGCATCGCGTTCCCGGAGGAGTACCGGGCGTGGGCAGAAGCCCATGGGGTGATGGCGCAGGCGCGCTAGGGCGTGGCGCTGTCGCGCAGGTAGTAGCTGCCCGACTTGCCGCCGTGCTTCTCCAACAGCTTGACATCGGTCATCGTCATTCCCCGATCCGCCGCCTTGCACATGTCGTAGATGGTGAGCAGGGCTACGTTGACGGCCGTGAGCGCTTCCATCTCCACGCCCGTCGGCCCGACGGTCTCCGCAGTCGCCGTGCACACCACGGCCGAACCGGCCTCATCCACCTCGAACTCCACCGCCACCCGCGTCAGCGCAAGCGGATGACACAGCGGAATCAGTTCACTGGTCTTCTTCGCGCCCTGGATGCCGGCGATGCGCGCAATGCCCAGCACGTCGCCTTTCTTCGCATTGCCTTGCTGGATGAGTGACAAGGTCGCCGGCTGCATGCAAATGCGGCCCTGGGCCACCGCCACGCGGCGGGTGGCGGGCTTGCCGGCCACGTCCACCATGTGCGCCTGGCCTTGCGCGTCGAAATGGGTGAGGGGGGAGCTCATGGGTTCTGTCGGGCTGGGAGATGGAGCGGCAGTTACAGCCGCTTGACAGTCTTCGCGCATCATACGGCGATGCTGAACCGGCCTTCCCGATCCGCCGCCTGGGCTTGCGTGCTCGCGCTGCTGCTGGCGCTGCCCGCCCAGGCGCAGCTGCCCACGCTGGGCGACGGCAGCGACATGACCAGCGGTGCCGAGCGCCAGCTGGGCGAGAAAATCGCGCGCGAGCTGTTCCGCGACCCCGACTACATCGACGACCCGGTGGTGGTCGACTACGTGCAAAGCATCTGGCAGCCGCTGCTGGCCGCCGCCCGCGCGCGCGGCGAGCTCACCGCCGAGCTGGACGAGCGTTTCGCCTGGCAGGTGCTGCTGGGCAAGGACCGCACCATCAACGCCTTCGCCCTGCCGGGCGGCTGGCTGGGCCTGCACCTGGGGCTGGTCAGCGTCACCGGCTCGCGCGACGAACTGGCCTCGGTGCTGGCGCACGAGCTCAGCCACGTGACGCAGCGCCACATCTCGCGGCTGATCAGCCAGGAGAAGCGGCAGGCGCCGCTGGTGATCGGCGCCATGATCCTGGGCGCGCTGGCGGCCAGCAAGAACGCCGAGGCCGGCAACGCCATCATGGCCGGCAGCCAGGCGCTGGCCATGCAGAACCAGCTGAATTTCTCGCGCGACATGGAACGCGAGGCCGACCGCATCGGCCTGGGCGTGCTCACCCAGGCCGGCTTCGATCCGCAGGGTTTCGTCGCCATGTTCGAGAAGCTGCAGCAGGCGCAGCGGCACAACGACAACGGCTCCTTTCCCTACCTGCGCACCCACCCGCTCAACACCGAGCGCGTGGCCGAGATGCAATCGCGCCAGCAACTGGCCGGCAAGCACCCGGCGGCACCGGGTTTCGTGATCGAACATGCATTGCTGGCCGCGCGTGCCCGCGTGCTCTCGAATGGCGGCGTCGACGCGCTGCGCGGCTACCTGTCCGAGGCCGACACGCCCACCGCCCGCAACCAGGGCGCGGCCCGCCAGGCCGGCGCGCTGTATGCGGCGGCGCTGGCCAGCGCCCGGCTGCGCGATCCGGCGCAGGCCGGCCGCTATCTCGCGCGCCTGGCCACGGCGGTGGCCGGCGACGCGCGCGGCGCGCGGCAGGCGCGGCTGCTCGGCGCCGAACTTGCCCTGGCGGCCAACGATCCGGCGCGCGCCCTGGCGGCGCTGGAAGGCGGTGGGACAGAGCAGCGCCCCGAGCTGCTGCTGACGGCGCAGGCGCAGCTGCAGCAGAACGGCCGCGCCGGCGAGGTGGCGCAGCGGCTGCAGACCTGGGTGGCGTCGCGTCCCAAGGATGCCGCCGCGTGGCAGCTGCTCGCGCGCGCCTATGCGGCGCAGGGGCAGAACCTGCGTTCCATCCGCGCCGAGGCGGAGGCGCAGGTGGCGCACCTGGACTACGCGGCCGCGCTGGACCGCTTCAAGGCGGCGCAGGACGCGGCGCGCAAGGGCGGCGCCGCGCAGGACCATTTCGAGGCGTCGATCATCGACACCCGCGCGCGCCAGGTGGAATCACTTCTTCGCGAACAGGCGCTCGAGCGCTGAGTCGATCACCATGCCGATCACCGAGTAGATCAGCGAACCGATCAGCGCGGCGCCGAAGCCGCGCACCTGGAAGCCGCTCATGACCCCGGCGGCGGCCCAGAACATCAGGGCGTTGATGACGAACAGGAACAGGCCGACCGTCAGCACCGTCACCGGCAGCGTGAGCACCACCAGGATCGGCCGCAGCACGGTGTTGAGCAGGCCGATGACGAAAGCCGCGATCAGCGCGGCGCCGAAGCTGCTGACCTGGACGCCGCTGTACACATAGGCCACGAACAGCAGCGCCGAGGCAAGCAACAGCCATTTGACGATGAGCTTCAACATCGCCGCAGGATAACCCAGAATTTTCAGGGTCATCCCGCGGCGGCGCACCTCATTCCGCTGCCAGCAGCGCGATGGCGCCCATGCCGAGCACGGCGCCCGAGACCTGCCAGCCGGCGCCGTGTTCCGGCGTTTGCCCGGCCTCCAGGGGCGCCAGTTCCTGGCCGAACTTCGGCCGGCGCAGGTCCAGCACGCGGGCCGTGCCGTGCCGCGCCAGCAGCTGGCGCGTCAACTCGGGCAGCGGTCCCTTGGCCAGCACCGGTGTCACGTTGTCGCCGCCCGCGCGCAGCGCCGGCACCACCTGGGCGAACAGCTTGTCGGCCCAGCGCTGGCGCCACTGCTCGCGCGCGCTGTGGCTCACCCATTTGCCGATGCGCCGCGTCATGCGCGGCGCGCAGGCGACCAGCACCCAGTGCAGCGGCGTGGCGCGCGCGTCCCGCCGCGGCGGCATCTGCCGCAGCACGCTGTCGGCGTCGTCCAGGTAAACGATGAAGGTGTGTTGATTGGTGTCCATGCGAGGCTCCTCGGGGGGTGGTCAGGCGGCGTGATGGGAATGCGGGCGGCCGGCGCGGCGGCGGGAAGCCCACCAGCCGGAAGCCAGCACGCCGGCGATGGCGGCCAGGTAGGTGGCCCAGCGGGCGGCGGTGTGCAGCGCCTCGGGCGGATCGAACACCGCGTCGAGCAGCGGTTCGCCCACGATCATCCTGGCGGCGGTGAAGGCCAGCACGGCGGCGCCGGCATGGATGATCAGCGGGAAGCGTTCCACCAGCTTCAGCACCACGGTGCTGCCGAACACCACGATGGGCACGCTCACCAGGAGGCCGATGATCACCAGGTCGAACGCGCCGTGCGCCGCGCCGGCCACGCCCAGCACGTTGTCCACGCCCATCAGCGCGTCGGCCACGACGATGGTCTTCATGGCGCCCCAGAACGTGGAGGCGACCGGGCCGTGCGCGTCGCCGCGGTCGTCGTCGGCGAGCAGCTTGTAGGCGATCCACAGCAGGCCCAGGCCGCCGACCAGCATCAGGCCCGGGATCTTGAGCAGCCAGACCACGCCGACGGTCATCACCGAGCGCACGGCGATGGCGCCCACGGTGCCCCAGAGGATGGCCTTCTTCTGCAGGTGCTGCGGCAGGTTGCGCGCGGCCAGCGCGATGACGATGGCGTTGTCCCCGGCCAGGACAAGATCGATGAGGACGATGGCCAGCAAGGCCGACCACCAGGCGGTGGAAAGAAACTCCATGACGAATGCTCCGAGTTGTGTGTCGATCGACAACCCGAGGCGGTGCGGCGTCAGTGAGGCTGTGGCTGCCGAGAGAGCCACGGTCGCGCTTCGACCGAACCGGATCGGGTTCTATGTCGAAGGTCTTGCTCGGCTGGAGTGTGTTTGTTTTGCCCAGCAGGCCGGAGGCTTGCGCCCCGTATTGACGGCCTGATGTTGCCTGCTGCAGCCGTGCCCTGTTGGCACCTCCCCATAACTGCGGCAGACGGGAGCTACTCCCCTTCAGAAGCCGATTACAGCACAGAAGCCGCTGCAACGGATGTCGGCGGGGACGCTATCATCCGCCTCCTGCCGACGCCATGGCCGCCATCCACATCACCGACATCGAGGCCGCGATCAATTTCTGGCGCGACAGGAAGCCTTCGCCCGACGGCGTGACGCTCGCGCCCGAGCTGCGCGCCCTGGCCGAGGTGTACGCCCTGATGGTGTTCTACCGCGAGGACGAGGTGGCCGAGCGCGGCTTCCCGCCGGCCGCCTATGCCGCCTGGCAGGCCTGGTATGCCACCCAGCCCGACACGCCCTGCATCGCCATCTGCTCGACCAGCCAGGGCGACCCCCAATGCAAGGGCTGCGGGCGCAGCTTCGAGGAGGTCCAGTACTGGACCGAGATGAGCCCGGCCGAAAAGCGGGTGGTCTGGCGGCGCATCACGCTGCAGGGCGAGGCCTGGCGCTTCAACCGCTATGCCGAGCGCGCCCGCGAAGCGCCGGACAAGCCGTTAAGCTGAGCGGATGCGCCGGCTGACCAGAGCACCCAACATCGCCATCGCCGCGCTCTGGGTCGACATGCTGCACCAGGCCGGCATCACAGCGTCCGTGCAGCGCTATTTCCTGGGTGCCGCGGCCGGCGAGCTGCCGCCCGACCAGTGCCTGCCGGAGATCTGGGTCACGCACGACGAGCAGGAAACACAGGCGCGCGCGCTGCTGCGCGACCTGCAGCAGGTGCCGCAGCGGCGCTGGACCTGCGCCTGCGGCGAACAGGTGGAAGGCGGTTTCGAATCCTGCTGGGCCTGCGGGCTGGACATGCCGCGCTGAGTTCGCGGGCCGCGGGCGCGAACTGCGTTACTTCCAGCGCACCGGCTCGATGTTGACGCTGGCCGCCGCGCCGTCGCCCAGCATTAGCGCGCCTTCCTGGATGGTGGCCTGCAGCTGCATGCTGCGCTGTGCCAGCGCGCTGAGTTCGCGCGACGCATCGGTCGGAATGCGCCAGACCTCCAGCTTGTCCAGCCGCGTGAGCTTGGTCTCGATGCCGCGCCACCACACTTCGGCCGAATGGCTGAACACGTAGAGGATGGCGCGGTCGGCCTTGCGGCTGGCCTTGGCGAGCGCCACGTCGTCGGGCTGGCCGACCTCGATCCACAGGCGGATGGCGCCGGTGAAGTCGCGCAGCAGCACGTCAGGCTCGTCCGGGTCCGACAGGCCGGCGCCGAAGCCCAGCGTGCCGTCGCCGTTGCACACGGTCTGCAGCGCATGCGCGTTCAGCGCCAGCGCGGCCAGCCGCACCATCATGCGTTCGTCGGTTTCGCTGGGGTGCCGCGCCAGCGTGAGCGTGTGGTCGGCGTAATAGCCGTGGTCGATGTCGGCGACCGCCAGCGTGGCCTTGAAGATGGTGGATTTGAGGGCCACTAGCAGCGCCTTGCGAGCTCTGCCGCCTTGCCGGTGTAGCTGGCGGGCGTCATCTCGAGCAATCGGGCCTTCTCGCTCTCCGGAATCTCCAGCGAGCGGATCAGGCCGTGCAGGTCTTCGGGACGCACGCTCTTGCCGCGCGTCACTTCCTTCAGCTTCTCGTAGGCGCCCTGCACGCCGTAGCGGCGCATCACGGTCTGGATCGGCTCGGCCAGCACTTCCCACGACGCGTCCAGGTCGGCCTGCAGCGCTTCTTCGTTCAGCTCCAGCTTGGCCAGGCCGATGCCCAGCGAGTGGTAGGCCAGCGCGGCGTAGCCCAGCGCCACGCCCATGTTGCGCAGCACGGTGGAATCGGTCAGGTCGCGCTGCCAGCGCGACACCGGCAGCTTCTCCGACAGGTGCCGCAGCAGCGCGTTGGCCAGCCCCAGGTTGCCTTCGGCGTTCTCGAAGTCGATCGGGTTGACCTTGTGCGGCATGGTCGAGGAGCCGATCTCGCCGGCACGCAGCTTCTGCTTGAAGTAGCCCAGGCTGACGTAGCCCCAGACGTCGCGGCACCAGTCGACCAGGATGGTGTTGGCGCGCGCCACCGCGTCGAACAGCTCCGCCATGTAGTCGTGCGGCTCGATCTGGATGCTGTACGGCTGGAAAGTCAGGCCCAGGCCCAGCGGCTCGGGGCTCTCCACCATCTTGCGCGCGAACGCCTCCCAGTCGAAGTCCGGCCAGGCGGCCAGGTGCGCGTTGTAGTTGCCCACCGCGCCGTTCATCTTGCCCATGATCCTGATGCCGGCGATCTTCTCGCGCGCCGCCGCCAGGCGCACCACCACGTTGGCGATCTCCTTGCCCACCGTGGTGGGGCTGGCGGTCTGGCCGTGGGTGCGGCTGAGCATGGGCACCGCGGCATGCGCATGCGCCATGTCGCGCAGCCTGGCGATCACCGCGTCCAGCGCCGGCAGGATCACCTGGTCGCGCGCGCCTTTCAGCTGAAGCGCGTGGCTGGTGTTGTTGATGTCCTCGCTGGTGCAGGCGAAGTGCACGAACTCGCTGGCCGCGCGCAGTTCGGGCCGCGCGTCGAACTTGGACTTGATCCAGTACTCCACCGCCTTGACGTCGTGGTTGGTGGTCTTCTCGATGTCCTTGATGGCGTTGCCGTCGGCCTCGGAGAAATTCTTCACCAGGCCCAGCAGGTAAGTGCGCGCTCCGGGGCTGAGCGGCTTGAACTCGGCAAAGCCGGCATCGGACAATGCGATGAACCAGCACACCTCCACCTGGACGCGCCGGTGCATGTAGCCGAGCTCGCTCATCAGCGGCCGCAGCGGCGCGAGCCGCGCGGCGTAGCGGCCGTCCAGCGGCGACAGCGCGGAAATCGGGGAAGGCGTCATGGTTGCGAATTGTAGGGGCGCGCCCGCGGCGGATTTGCCGCCCGGGCTGTCGCCCCGGAGCGACGGCGGCCGAAATCCCTTCCCCTAGAATCGGATCGCAAGCGACCACAACACGAACACGCGAGAGAGCCCCCATGAAATTGATCGGATCCACGACCAGTCCTTACGTGCGCAAGGTGCGCATCGTGATGGCCGAGAAAAAGCTGGACTATCAGTTCGTGCTGGAAGATGTCTGGGCCGAGGGCACGACCATCATGGAATCCAACCCGCTGGGCAAGGTGCCCTGCCTGGTGATGGAAGGCGGCGAGGCCCTGTTCGATTCGCGCGTGATCGTCGAGTACCTGGACACGCTGTCGCCGGTGGGCAAGCTCATTCCGGCGGTGGGCCGCGAGCGCGCCGAGGTGAAGACCTGGGAAGCGCTGGCCGACGGCGTGCTGGATGCGTCCACCCTGGCTCGCATGGAAAACACCTGGGCCCACCGCGGCAAGCAGCAGCGCTCGCAGGCCTGGATCGACCACCAGCTGCGCAAGGTCGAGGCCAGCGTCAAGGCCATGAGCCAGGGCCTGGGCGACAAGCCGTTCTGCGCCGGCATCTACCTCAGCCTGGCCGACATCGCCGTCGGCTGCGCGCTGGGCTACCTGGACTTCCGCTTTCCGGAAATCGCCTGGCGCAGCGACTACCCCAACCTGGCGAAACTGCAGGACAAGCTGATGCAGCGCGCGAGCTTCATCGACAGCGCCCCGCCCGCCGCCTGATTCCTGGGCGCCCATGAAAAAAGCGCGGCATGTGCCGCGCTTTTTGCCGTCCGAAATAAAAATGCCGCGAAGCGCCCCGGAACGAAGGAGGGAGGGAGGGAGGAGGAGAAGAGGCGCTCCAGGATTGCATCCGCACCCGTGGGCGCAGAAGGCTTCGCAGCAATAACTGGGTATTGATTCCCTGCCCTTGTTGCCGGGATGGAGTGCCGCCCGCGCTGCCAGGTTCCCCGCAGCCGCCGCACTGTCGGGTAAATTTTTGTGAACGCGGCCTCGGCGGCTCAGCGGGCGACCAGCGCCGTTTCCAGCGCCTGCACCAGCGCCTTGTCCTCCGGCGTGGTGGTGCTGCCGTAGCTGGCCAGCACCCGGCCGTCGCGGCCCACCAGGTATTTGTAGAAATTCCAGCGCGGCGCCACGCCGCTCTGGGCGGCCAGCTGCTTGAACAGCGCATTGGCCTCGTCGCCGCGCACGTGGGAGGCGCCGAACATCGGGAATTTCACGCCGAAGGTGTTTTCGCAGAAGTCGGCGATGTCCTTGTTGCTGCCCTTTTCCTGGGCGAAATCGTTGGACGGGAAGCCCAGGACCACCAGGCCGCGGTCCTTGTAGCGGCTGTAAAGCGCCTCCAGGCCCTTGTATTGGGGCGTGAAGCCGCAATAACTGGCGGTGTTGACCACCAGCAGCACGCGCCCGCCGTATTGGCACAGCGCCTGCGGCTTCTCGTCCTGTAGCCGGGGAAAGCTGTGCTGCAGCAGGGCCGGACAGGCGGCGGCCGTGGCGGCCGCAGGAGGCTGCTGGGCTTGGGCTGCGGCGGACAGCAGGCCGGCGGCGGCAATGGCGACGAGGGTGCGGGGGAACAGGCGCATGGCGCTTCTCCTGGCGGTGGCGGCGCGGCCATTGTGCGCCGCAGGGTGTGGAAAATTGCGCCCGGCTGCAGCATGTCCCTGATCTGTAAAGCCTTTTTCATCTTGGGCCGCGTAAAATCGCGGTAACACGCCGACCTTCATGCTTTATCCAGAACTCTTCAAGCAACTCGAGTCCGTCCGCTGGGACATGGACAAGGACATCCCCTGGGACCAGTTCGACGGCACCAAGCTGTCCGACGAGCAGGCCCAGACCATCAAGATGAATGCCATCACCGAGTGGGCGGCGCTGCCGGCCACCGAGATGTTCCTGCGCGACAACCGCGGCGACTCGGACTTCTCGGCGTTCATGTCGATCTGGTTCTTCGAGGAGCAGAAGCACTCGCTGGTGCTGATGGAATACCTGCGGCGCTTCCGCCCGGAACTGGCGCCCACCGAGCAGGAGCTGCACGACATCCGCTTCGAGTTCGACCCGGCGCCGGCGCTGGAAACCCTGATGCTGCATTTCTGCGGCGAGATCCGCCTGAACCACTGGTACCGCCGCGCGTCCGAGTGGCACACCGAACCGGTCATCAAGCACATCTACAGCACGCTCAGCCAGGACGAGGCGCGCCACGGCGGCGCCTACCTGCGCTACATGAAGCGCGCCATCCAGAACTTCGGCAACGAGGCGCGTTCGGCCTTCTCCAAGGTCGGCGTGCTGATGGCCAGCGCGCGCCGCACGGCGCAGGCGCTGCATCCGACCAACCTGCACGTCAACAAGGCGCTGTTCCCCCGGGACACCATCCAGTCGCGCCTGCCCAACCCGGAATGGCTCGAACACTGGCTGGACACCCAGATCAAGTTCGACGCGGTGTGGGAAAACAAGGTGGTCGAGCGCATCCTGCACAACCTGAGCCTGCTGATGGACCGCAGCTTCAAGAGCGTGCAGGAGCTCAACCGCTTCCGCAAGGAGCTGCTGGCCGGCGCCGCCGCGCCGCAGCCCGGCGCGGCCTGAGGGCCTGAAGCGGGTGCAGCCGCCCGACTTCCTGCGCAAGACCGTCGCGCGCGCCGACGCGGCGCGTGCCCTGCAGGACCTGCCGCGGCCGGTGGTGTTCACCAACGGCGTGTTCGACGTGCTGCACCGCGGCCACGTGAGCTACCTGGCGCAGGCGCGCGCGCTGGGCGCAAGCCTGGTGGTCGCGCTCAACACCGACGCTTCGGCGCGCCGCCTGAACAAGGGCCCCGAGCGCCCCCTGAACAACGAAGCCGACCGCGCCGCCGTGGTCGCGGCGCTGGAAGCCGTGAGCCTGGTCACCTGGTTCGACGAGGACACGCCGGTGCAGCTGCTGGACGAACTGCGCCCGCAGGTCTACGTGAAGGGCGGCGACTACGACATGGCGACGCTTGCCGAAACCCGCCTGGTGGAGGGGTACGGCGGCCAGGCGGTGGCAATCCCGTTCGTCACGGGCTATTCCACCACCGCCCTGGTCGGCCGGATCAGGAAGCCGGCCTAGGTTCTTCGACCGGCTCCGCGGCGGGTTTGCCGCCGCGATGCCGCAGCCGGTCGATGCGCCGTCGCATCCAGTGCTCGATGTCGTCGATGTAGGTGAATACCACCGGGATCACCAGCAGGCTCAGCACGGTGGACGTGATCAGCCCGCCGATCACCGCGATCGACATCGGCGAGCGGAAGCTCGGGTCGGCGCTGCCGATGCCGATGGCGATCGGCAGCATGCCGGCGCCCATGGCGATGGTGGTCATGATGATCGGCCGGGCCCGCTTGTGGCAGGCATCCAGCAGCGCGTCGAAGCGGCTCATGCCGTGCTCGCGCCGCGCCACGATGGCGTATTCCACCAGCAGGATGGAGTTCTTGGTGGCGACGCCCATCAGCATGATCAGGCCGATCAGCGAGGGCATCGAAAAACTCTTCTGCGCCAGCAAGAGGCCGATGAAGGCGCCGCCCAGCGACAGCGGCAGCGCCGCCAGGATGGTGACCGGGTGCAGGAAATCCTTGAACAGCAGCACCAGCACGATGTAGATGCACAGCACGCCGGTCAGCATGGCCAGCCCGAAGCTGGCGAACAGCTCGCCCATCACCTCGGCGTCGCCCACCTCCACCAGCTTCACGCCGGGCGGCAGGCCGCGCACGGCGGGCAGCGCCTGCACCGCCTCCTTCACGTCGCCCAGGGGCATTCCGGACAGCTCGATGTCGAAGTTGATGTTGCGGGATCGGTCGTAGCGGTCGATCACCGCCGGCCCGCCGGTCAGCTGCAGCGTGGCCACCTGCCCCAGCATCACCGGCCCGCGCGTGCCGGGCACCGACAGGCGCTCCAGCACGCTCAGGTCCTTGCGCGCCTCTTCCCGCAGCTTCACAACGATCGGGATCTGCCGCTGCGCGAGATTGAGCTTGGGCAGCGCCACGTCGTAGTCGCCCGAGGTGGCGATGCGCAGCGTCTCGGCGATGGCCGCGCTGGTCACGCCCAGGTCGGCCGCCTTGGCGAAGTCGGGCCGCACCACCACCTCGGGGCGGATCAGGCTGGCGGTGGACGCCACCTGGCCCAGGCCCGGGATGGTGCGCAGGTCGCGCTCCACCGCCAGCGCCGCCGACTCCAGCGCCTGCGGGTCCTCGCCGGTCAGCGACAGCGTGTACTTCTCGCCCGAGCCGCCCAGGCCGACGCGCGTGCGCACGCCGGGAAGCGCCTCCAGCGCCGTGCGTATCCGGTTCTCGATGCCCTGCTTGCGCGGGCGCTCGGCGCGCGAGGCGAGCTGGATCGTCAGCGTGGCGCGGCGCACTTCGGCCACGCCGATGGAAGTCATCGGGTCGCCGCCGGCGGAACCGCCGCCGATGGTGGTGTAGATGCTCTTCACGTGCGGCACGCCGGCCACCAGCAGGCGCGCCTGCTCGGCGGTCGCGAGCGTCTGCTGGAGGTTGGCGCCGGGCGGCAGTTCCAGGTAGACCTGGGTCTGCGAGTTGTCGTCCGGCGGGATGAAGCCGGTGGGCA